>CAWKDX010000024.1:0-51789 GCA_963848485.1 uncultured Acidimicrobiia bacterium | reverse complement strand
GAGGACCGGCTCGTCGGAGACCTGGCCGCAGCGCCTCGACGAACTCGCGCGCCTGACCGACCGGCGCGAGGTTGTCATGGGTGCCGTGGATGACGAAGAACGGCGGCGCATCGGCGCGGACGTGGTGCGACGGGAGACGCGTCCGCGAACGCGGCGGGGTCCTCCTCGGGGGTCGCCTTCATGACCCACCGGGCCAGAAGTCGTGCCGCGCGGTCCTTCGCCCGATCGCCGGCGAACATCGAGACGAAGTCGTAGACGCCGTAGAAGGGGATGCACGCGGCGACCGACGTGTCGGCGGCCTCGAACTCCGGCTGGTACCGCGCCTCGTTCGCGGTGAGCCCGACCATCGCGGCGAGGTGCCCGCCCGCCGACCCGCCGGTGACGCAGATCAGGTCGGGATCGCCGCCGTACTCGGCGATGTGCTCGCGCACCCAGGCCAGCGCGCGCTTGCAGTCGATGAGGTGCTCGGGCCAGGTGGCCTTCGGGCTGAGCCGGTAGTTGATCGCGACGCACACCCAGCCCTCGGCGGCCAGCTGCAGCATCAACGGCAGGCCCTGCTGGCTCTTGTCGCCGATGACCCAACGCGCCGCCGTGGATCTGGAAGAGGACCGGCGCCGGGGAGCGGCGGCCGGCGGACGTCGCGTGGCCGGTAGATGTCGAGCTGGTTGCGCTTGCCGTGCGGGTCCGTACTCGAGGTTCTTCGTGCGCTCGACCCGGCGGTCGTGGAGCAGGAACGGGAAGACCGCCTGGCTCCACTTGGCGGTGCGGGGGTCGGATGGGCCGAGCCCGAGCCCGTCGGTCAACGCGTTCTCGAACACGCCCCCCGACCGCCGGGAGACCATGGCGATGACGACGAGGCCGGCCCAGGACACGACGGTGATCGACGAGCCCGAGCCAGCCGGGCCACGAGTCGAGCGCGCCGAGCGTGATGAACACGGCGGTGGCGATCGCCTGCCACACGATGTTCCACACCGCGAGCTCGCCGGTGAGCCACGCGGCGAAGAAGCTCGTCCCGATGAACTGCCACCGTGACGACGGCCGGAACGCGTTGACCGTGAACCAGGCGCCGATCAGGCTGACGGCGAGGAAGACCCAGGGCACGCCTCCATTCTGCCAGCCCGTCCGCGGAGGTACGATCCGAGCTGATGGAACGCCTGACGGGACTCGACGCCGCCTTCCTCTCGCTCGAGACCCCCAGCAACCACATGCACCTCATCCTGGTGGCGGTCCTCGACCCCACGGACGTGCCCGGCGGCTTCTCCGCCGCCACGATGAAGCGGCTGATCGAGCAGCGCATCGACACGTTGCCGCCGTTCCGGCGCCGCGATCGTGCGCGTGCCGTTCGGCCTCCACCACCCGCTGTGGATCGAGGACCCCGGCTTCGACCTGGACTTCCACGTGCGCCAGGTCGCGGTGCCCGCACCCGGCGGCGAGCACGAGCTCGCGGCGTTCGTCGGCGAGGTCGCGGGATGGCCGCTCGACCGCGACCGACCGCTGTGGCAGATGTGGGTCGTCGAGGGCCTCGAGCACGGACACGTCGCGCTGGTCGCCAAGGTGCACCACGCCGCGGTCGACGGCGCGTCGGGCGTCGAGGTGCTCGCGTCGCTCGTCGATCTCGAGCCGACCCCCGTGCCCGAGACCGTCGGCGAGCGATCGAGGCCGTGGGAAGCCGACCGCGTCCCGAGCGACGTCGAGATGATCGGCGCGTCGATGGTCTCGATCGCGCGCCAGCCCGTCCGGATGGCGAAGGCGACCGTGCACCTCGGGCAAGTCGCTGGCCCGCCTCGTCACGCGCATGCGCAACGAGGACGTGCACGCGGGCGTGCCCTTCACCGCGCCGCGGCTCAGCTGGAACGTGATGATCACGCCGCACCGCCAGGTCGCGTTCAGCGGGATGTCGCTCGAAGACGTGAAGGCCGTGAAGGACGCGTTCGGCGCGACCGTGAACGACGTCGTGCTCGCGGTGCTGTCCGGCGCGTTCCGCCGCTACCTCGACGAGCGCGACGAGCTCCCCGACCGGCCGCTGGTTGCGGTGATCCCCACCTCGGTGCGGGCCTTGGACGAGAAGCAGCTGGGCAACCGGGTCTCCGCGATGTTCACGCAGCTCTCGACGGACCTCGACGAGCCCGCTGGACCGGCTCCAGGCCGTGCAGGCGACGATGAGCGGCGCCAAGCAGGTCCACGAGGACATCGGCGGCAACACGCTGGAGGAGTGGGCCGAGCTCGCGGCGCCGGCGATGCTCGCGCGCGGAGCCCGCCTGTACAGCCAGCTGCGGCTCGCGGACCGGCACCCGCCGATCCACAACCTCGTCGTCTCGAACGTGCCCGGGCCCGCAGTTCCCGCTCTACATGGGCGGCGCGCGGATCGTGGACCTCTACCCGATGGGTCCGGTCTTCGACGGCGCCGGGCTCAACGTGACCGCGTTGAGCTACCAGGACCGGGTGGACATCGGCTTCATGGCGTGCCGCGAAGCTGTGCCGGACCTCTGGCGGCTCGCGTCGGAGGTCCCCGAGGCGCTCGCCGAGCTCGTGAAGCTCGCGCCGCGACTCCAGCGCTACTGCTTGAGCGTCTGCGTGTAGGTCACCTTCACCGGCAGGAACGCCTTCACCACGCTCGGCTGGAGCCCGATCGGCGTCCGGTCGAGCTTGAACGCGAACCGCAGCTGCGCGGTGACGAAGTGGTCGGTGATCGGCCAGATCTGCTTCGACGGCAGCGCGGGCGGGAAGCACCCGTCCGTGCCGAGCCGCACGAGGTTCGCCGGGACCGGGATGCCGGCCTGCTGCGCGAGCGCGACGACGCCGCCACCGCCCTTGCCGATCTCGCAGATGTCGCTCATCCCGTTCAGGTGGCCGGAACCGTCGATCGCGACGAAGCGCTTCGGCGGTGGCACGGTCTTGTACGCCGTGCTCACCCGGTCGAAGTCGGCGACGCCGTCCTGGCGGCCGCTGATGTACATCGACGGCTTCGCCGCCGGCTCGACCGGGCGGCGCACCGTTGAAGCTGAACGGTGCCGCGGACAGCGCGACGTAGGTGAGCACCTTCGGGTTGTGCGAGTACGCGATCGCGGTGCCGCCACCGGCCGAGTGGCCGACGATCGCGATCTTGCCCTTGCGCACCGTCTTGGGGAACGCGGCGCGGGTCGCGGTGATCGTGGCGCCCAGGATGTCGTCCTCGGTCCGCGGGGTCGCGGGCGGCGAGCCGAGCTGTGCGGAGAGCCCGCGCTCGAGGAAGTCCGGGGACGCGACGACGAAGCCCCACGACGCGAGGTGGGTGGTGAGGAACGTCGATTGGTCGCGCCAGCCGCCGAAGCCGTGGCTGAACAGCACGAGCGGGAACGGGCCCTTCGGGCTCGGCGGGCACGCCGCGGTACGCGTCGGTGATGAACGGCGCCTTCACGTGCTTCGACGCGAGCAGGTCCTGGAGGGCCTGGGGCAACCATTTCGCGATCTCGTAGACGTCGCGGCGCTTGCCCTGCACCGACTTCGGCGCGGCCGGGTACCAGACCTCCGCCTTGCGGTCGCCGATCGTCAGCGTCCTGACGCCGACCGCGTACGGGCCGTGCTTCGCGAACACCGCCACCGGCTTCTCGATGGCGGCACCCGCCGCGGGCGCCGCGAACGTGCCGGTCACCGCGCTCACGGCGGCGAGGACGGCGACGAACGCGCCGAGTCTGCGTGATGTCTGTCACGGTTCCCCCCGGGCCGATCGTGTCCTAGGTGTCGAACAACCACGTCTCATCAGTACGGGCCGCGGTCGCCCCGCCGGATGAACCACTCCTGGCCGAACGTCTCGCGGAACGCGTCGGGTGGGAGGGCCAAGAAGAAGGAGTCCTCCGGGATCTGACTCGCGTGGGCCTGCATCGCCGCGCGCTTGCGGTCGGTGTAGTCGCGGACGTCCACCGTGGTCGTGATCACGGACGCGGGCATGCCCATGTCGAACTCGTCGGGGTTCGGGGCATCGGCGATGCCTTCCATCTCGGGGGACCGCCGCCGCATCAGCTCGAGGATGTAGTCGCGGTTCAGGGTCGCCTCGTAGACCCGCGGCGTGCCCGCCAGCTCGCCGGCCCGGGTGCCGACCCGGTGCACCTGGATGTGGTCGGGGTGCCCGTAGTTGCCGTTCTCGTCGTAGATCGTCAGCACCTCCGCGTCTTCCTCGCGCAGGATCGCGGCCAGCTTCTCCGCGGCTTCCTCGATCGGCGCCGCCGCGAACGCCCCGGGCGCCGTCGTTGCGTGG
This sequence comes from uncultured Acidimicrobiia bacterium, assembly GCA_963848485.1. GTDB lineage: Bacteria > Actinomycetota > Acidimicrobiia > IMCC26256 > JAENVU01 > Chersky-806. The sequence goes on along the minus strand of CAWKDX010000024.1, from coordinate 47,555 downwards.
ACTCACCGGCCATGCCCGAGTCCGTGGTAGCCGAGGAAGACGATCCGGGACACACCGAGGATCTCTCCGGCCCGCGGCGACCTCGATCGCCCGGCGCGCCGCGAGCCCCTCGCCGTCGTCGAGAAAGCCTTCCGCCACCTCGCCCAGCTCGCCGCCGGTGCCGAGCACGAGGACGACCCGGTGCCCGTCGGCCGCGGCTCGCGCCATCGAACCACCGGTCGTGATCACCTCGTCGTCGGGGTGCGCGTGGAAGGAGACGAGGGTGCCGGGCATGCGCGCATGTCTACCCGCGCGAAATCGCGGCCGAAAGCCGGACATGATCTGGGTGTCTGGTGGGTACCGAAACCTGACGTTAGAGTCAGGTCGCATTCGAACCGGGGGGTCATTGATGCGAGCTCGACTGATCGTGGTGTTGGCGGTGCTGACACTGGTCGCCATGGCGTGCAGCAACGCGTCGCAGCGGCAAGTCGTCCGACACGAGCACCACGAAGGCCGCGTCGGGCGGTGGCGGCAGCACCGCGGTGGATCAGCCGGGAGTCACGAAGGACACCATCCGGGTCGGTGGGGTGGCTTCGGTGACGAACGCGCTCAACGGCCCGTACAAGTCGGCCTTCGACGGGGTCAAGGCGTACTTCGACATGGTCAACAGCGAGGGCGGGATCTACGGGCGCAAGCTCGAGGAGGTCTCCGAGCGCGACGACCAGATGGCGAACAACCAGGAGCAGGTGCAGGCCCTGCTCGCCCAGGACAACGTCTTCGCCGTGGCGCCGATCGCCACGATCTTCTCCTTCAGCGGCGCGAAGACCCTGGTCGACCAGAACATCCCGACGTTCGGCTGGAACATCAACGACGAGTACACGGGCCACCCGAACATGTTCGGGAGCAACTCCGGTGCGCTCTGCAACGGCTGCGTGGGCACCTATGCGCCGTTCCTGGCCAAGGAGCTCCACAAGAAGAAGATCGGCGTGCTCGCCTACAACGTCTCGAACTCGGCCCAGTGCGTCGACGGCTACAGCAAGTCGTTCCAGAAGTACCCGACCGCCAAGATCGTGTTCCTCAGCAAGAGCCTCTCGTTCGGCACCACGGACTTCAGCGTCGAGGTCGGGCAGATGAAGGACAAGGGCGTGGACATGGTGATGACCTGCATGGACACCACCGCGACGCTCAACCTGGCCAAGGAGATGCGCAAGCAGGACCTCAAGGCCATCCAGTACCTGCCGAACGGCTACGACGCGAAGCTCGTCGGGGCGAACGCGGAGTTCTTCGACGGCGACTACGTCGGCGTCTCGTTCGCGCCGTTCGAGTTCAAGCCGCAGCCGCCGGGCATGGTCGAGTTCAACAAGTGGATGGACAAGAACGACTACACGAAGAACGAGACCGCCATGCAGGGATGGATCTCGGCGTTCCAGCTGGTGGCCGGGCTCAAGGCGGCCGGCCCGAACTTCACCCGGCAGAAGGTCATCGACGGGCTGAACACGATGACCGACCTGACGGCTGACGGTCTCATCCCGCCGCGCAACTGGACCAAGGAGCACGACATCACCCACAACGTCCCGCCCGGGTGCACGGCGTGGGTGAAGATCGAGAACGGGAAGTTCGTGCCGGTGTTCAACCGGCCGGGCAAGCCGTTCCAGTGCATCCCGGACCAGCCCGCGACGCTGCCGACCTCAGCCACGTACAAGTAGCCGACCCGCTGCTCCCGACCCCGATCCCGTCCAGGTAGCTGCAGTGCAGGATCTCATCAGGTACGTGATCCTCGGCATCCCCGTGGGGTGCGTGTTCGGTCTGGTCGCCGTGAGCCTCGTGCTCACGTACAAGACCTCCGGGGTCTTCAACCTGGCGTTCGCGGCGCAGGCGTACCTCGCCGCGGCGGTCTACTACGACGTCCACGTCCGCCACGGCTGGCCGATCATCCCCGCGTTCGTGTTCGTGGTGCTCGTCGTCTCGCCGTTCGTCGGGTTCCTGCTCGACCGCCTGGTGTTCCGGTGGCTGCGGGGCGCGTCGCCGATCGGCAAGCTCGTCTCCGCGCTGGGTCTGCTCGTCGCGGTGCCGCGGATCGTCGACGTCTGGCTCGGCCCGAACCAGCACTTCGGGATCAAGGGCATCTGGTGGGACGACAACGCGCTGTACCGGTTCTTCGGCGACTACACGCTCGACGGCCGGCAGATGGCGATCCTGGTGAGCGTCGCGGTCGTCGTGCTGCTGCTCGTCGCGCTGTTCCGGTGGACCGCGATCGGCCTGCAGATGCGCGCCGTGGTCGAGAGCCCGCGCCTGACCGAGCTCGCGGGGGTCAACGCCGACCGGGCGAGCTCCGCCGCCTGGATGCTCTCGAGTGCGATGGCGGGTCTCGCCGGCGTCCTGCTCGCGCCGTTCTCGGCGTCGCTCAACGTCGGGGACTTCACGACGCTGCTCATCTCGGCGATCGCGGCGGCCGCGTTCGCCCGGCTCGACAACATCCCGATGGCGCTGCTCGGCGGGATCCTGCTCGGGATCGCGCAGGCGCTGCTCAGCGGGTACCTGCCGCCGGCGAGCATCATCGCCCAGGGCCTGAAGCCCGTCGCTGCCGTTCGCGGCGCTGTTCCTCCTGCTGCTGTTCTGGCCGGGGCTGCGCAACCGGCGGGAGACCACGGACCCGCTGTCCGGCGCCGACCCGCCGCCGCCGTCGCTGGCCTCCGCGACCCGGAGCGTCGGCGTTCACCCGCTCCACCCACATCCTCGGGCGTCGTGTTCGTCGCTCGTTCATGACCTACGTCGCGCTCGAGCGGGCCGACTCGTACTGGCTGTCGCTGCTGACGCTGACGCTCGTGTACTCGGTGATCTTCCTGTCGATCACCGTCATCACCGGCATGGGCGGCCAGATCTCGCTGTGTCAGGCGACGTTCGCCGGGATCGGCGCGTTCACCACCGCGCAGTTCGTCGCCGCGCTGGGCTCGAACGTGCTGCTCGGGATGGTCGCCGGTGCCGTCATCGCGGCGGCCGTCGGCGCGCTCCTGGCGATCCCGACGTTGCGGCTCGCCGGGATCTACCTGTCGCTGGCGACGCTCGCGTTCGCGCTCATGTTCGAGAACGTCCTCGTGCCGATCGGCTGGATCGGCGGCGGCGTGACGCCGGTGCGGGTGCCGCGCCCGCTGATCGGCCCGTTCGACCTGTCGAACGACAAGAGCTTCTTCATCTTCTGCATGATCGTGCTGGCGATCGTCTCGATCCTCGTGATCTTCGTGCGCCGGGGCACGACCGGGCACTACCTCGACGCGTTGCGGGGGAGCGAGACCGCGGCGCAGTCGATCGGCATCAACCCGTCGAAGGCGAAGATCGTCGCGTTCGCGCTCTCGGCCGGGCATCGCGGGGCTCGGTGGCGGGCTGCTCGCGATGCAGAAGGGGATCGCGCAGCCGGCCGACTACAGCTACTTCTACGGCTTCGTGTTCGTGGTCGTCGTCGTGTCGACCGCGGCGCGCACCGTGGAAGGCGCGATCAACGCCGGGCATCGCCTTCGTGCGTCCTCCCGGTCATCCTGTCGGACTGGTTCGGCGTCTCGCAGACGTGGGCGTTCATCCTGTTCGGGTTCGGTGCGATCCAGTACGCGCGCCACCCGGAGGGCACGCTCGAGAACGGGAAGCGCACCTCGATGGCGTTCTTCCAACGCCAGGTCGACCGCTCTCGGCCCGGCGGTCCAAGTCGTCATCGTCCGGGGACGACTCCGGCGGCAGCGCCGCCTCGTCCACCGCACCGCTCCCCGCAGGGGTCGAATCGTGAGCCTGCTCGAGGCGACGGGGATCGCGAAGCGGTTCTCGGGCATCACCGCGCTCGACGACGTCTCGATCACCGTCGAGGACGGGGAGGCCGTCGGGCTCATCGGCCCGAACGGCGCGGGCAAGACGACGTTCTTCAACTGCCTGCTCGGGCTGCTGCGCCCCGAGGCGGGCACGGTCGAGCTCGCGGGCCGCGACATCACGCGGCTCCCGGTGTACCGCCGGGCCCGGCTCGGCTTCGCGCGGACGTTCCAGCGCATCGAGCTCTTCGCGGGCATGACCGTGCGCGACCACCTGCTGGTCGCCGAGCGCGCCCGCCTCGGCACCGGCCGGTTCTGGAAGGACGTGCTGAACCTGTCCGGGCCGACCACCGAGGAGAACGAGCGCACCGACCGCACGCTGGCCCTGCTCGGGCTCGAGGACGTCGCCACCAGCCCGGTCGAGGCGCTGAGCCTGGGCCGGGCCCGCCTGGTCGAGGTCGGGCCGCGCGCTGATGACCGAGCCGAAGCTGCTGCTGCTCGACGAGCCGTCGTCGGGCCTCGACGGGCACGAGACCGAGGCGCTCGCCGACACGCTGCGCGCGGTGCAGGCCGAGCGGGGGACCGCGGTGCTGCTGGTGGAGCACGACGTCGAGTTCGTGCGGAGCTTCTCGACCCGGCTCTCGGTGCTCGACTTCGGCCACCTGATCGCGTCCGGCCCGACGGCCGAGGTGCTCGCCGACGACGCGGTGCGCCGCGCCTACCTCGGGGAGATGGTGTGACCGCGTCCCGAGCACCGGGCACCGGCCCCGCTGCTCGAGCTGCGCAACGTCAGCGCGGGCTACGGCCCGTTCCGGGCGATCTTCGACGTCTCGCTCGAGATCCCCGAGGGCAAGGTGCTCGCCCTGCTCGGGTCGAACGGCGCGGGCAAGACGACGATCGCGCGGGTTGCGTCGGGGCTCGTGCGCCCGACGAGTGGCGAGGTCCTCTTCGAGGGCGTGCGCATCGACAAGCTGCGCCCCTACCGGATCGCCCGGCTCGGGATCGTGCACGCGCCCGAGGGACGATCGGTGTTCGCGTCGCTGACCGTCGAGGAGAACCTCGTCCTGTCGTTCCGGCGCGAGTTCGGCCGGCGTGGGGCGGGCAACGCGCTCACCCGGGCCTACGAGCTCTTCCCGCGGCTGGGGGAGCGGCGCAAGCAGATCGCGGGGACGCTCTCCGGTGGCGAGCAGCGGATGCTCTCGCTCGCGCGCGTGCTGGTGCACCCGCCGCGCCTGCTCATCGCCGACGAGCTCTCGCTCGGGCTCGCGCCGATCATCATCGACGAGTGCTACCGGAACCTCGCCGCGATCCGCGAGGCGGGCACGACGCTCCTGCTCGTCGAGCAGTACGTCGGCCACGCACTCCAGATCGCCGACGAGGTCGCGGTGCTCACGAAGGGCACGGTCGCGTTCCGCGGCCCGACCGACGACCTCGGTGACCTCTCGGAGTGGCTGCTCCCGACGCCGGGCTGAGGTGCGCGGTGCGGCCTCAGCGACGCCGGGCGGGGACCGGCGCGCCGAACAGCGCCGCGTGCGTGACCGTCGCGAGGGTGTCGATCATCTGCTCGCGCGAGATCTGCACCTGGTTCGAGAGCACGTAGTAGTTGCAGCGCTCGATCATTGCGACGAGCGCGATCGACGCGACGACCGGATCGAGGTCCACCGGCGCGGCCTGCCGGACCCGGTCGAGCAGGACCCGGGTGAACTCGGTCAGGACGTCGGTGCCCATGCGGCCGAACTCGCTCGCTCCGATCTCCGCCTCGGTCCACGCCCGGATGACCGGCCCGTAGTGCTCGTAGACGTCGGCGAACGCTCCGAGCCAGACCCGCAGCGCGTTCGATCCCGCGGCGTCGGCGGTGACGGGTGGCAGCGAGTCGGCGAGCGCCCGCATCTCGGTCGCGACCTCTTCGGCGAGCGCCCGGAACAGGTCTTCCTTGTTCGCGAAGTACAGGTAGAACGTCCCGTGCGAGGTCTTGGCGACCTTCACGATGTCGTCCACCCGGGCGGCGTGGTATCCCCGCTTGGCGAACACCTCGACGCCGGCGTCGAGGAGGCGCTGCCGGGTGCGCTGCCCTCGTGCCCGGAGCTCCCGTCGCGGCGCCGCAGCAGCAGTCTGGCGGCGGCGCGGCATCCCGGCAGGCTAGGCGGAGTTGACACCCGTGTCACCTTTCCGGCCGGCTCGGATAGTCTCGGCCGGCCCGCGACCGCCCGCAGCTCGAGGAGACGCGCGTGACTCCGACCACCGCAACCACCGGCCCCCGCTTCGCCGACATCTCGGTCGGCCAGGAGGCACCGCCGCTCGTCGTCGAGAACCTCAGCCGCACCCATTTCGTGCGCTACGCCGGGGCCAGCGGTGACTTCAACCCGATGCACCACGACGACACCATCGCCACCCAGGTCGGGAACCCGTCGGTGTTCGGCCACGGGATGCTCACCGCGGGGCTCATGGCCCGGGTCGTGAAGGACTGGCTGGGTCCGGAGGCGATCCGGAAGATCAACGTGCGATTCGCCAAGCAGGTCTGGCCGGGTGAGACGCTGACGTTCACCGCGACGGTGACGGGCGTCGAGCCCGCCGGCGACGGTGGCCTGGTCGAGCTCGAGCTGTCGGCGAAGAACCAGGACGGCGAGGAGAAGCTGACCGGGACGGCCACCGCGGCCGTCGACCGGTAGCACCACAGAAACCGAGTCGAACGAGGAGCTGAGCAACTCAGATGGGGATCTTGGACGGACGGGTGGCGGTCGTCACCGGGTCGGGTCGTGGCATCGGGCGCGAGTTCGCGCTGAGCATGGCCAAAGAGGGTGCGAGCGTCGTCATCAACGACGTGGGTGTGAGTCTCGACGGCCAGGGGACCGAAGACGACCCCGCCGCGCAGACCTGCAAGGACATCGAGGCGCTCGGCGCGCGGGCGGTGCCGAACTACGACTCGGTCAGCGACTTCGAAGGCGCGAAGCGGATCATCGACACCGCGGTGAACGAGTTCGGCAAGATCGACATCCTCGTCAACAACGCGGGGATCGTGCGGGACCGCTCGCTCGTGAAGATGAGCGAAGAGGACTTCGACGCGGTCGTCGCGGTGCACATGAAGGGCACGTTCAACTGCGCCCGGCACGCCGCGCCGTACATGAAGGACGCAGGGCTACGGCCGGATCATCAACGTGACGTCGCAGGCCGGTCTGCGCGGCAACTTCGGCCAGACGAACTACGGCGCGGCCAAGGCCGCGATCATGGGCATGACGTTCGTGTGGGCGATCGAGCTCGGCAAGTACGGCATCACCGTGAACGCGATGTCACCGGCCGGCGCGACCCGCATGACCGCGAGCCTGTTCGAGCGGACCGGCACCGCGCCGCCGCCGGAGTCGAACCCCGCGCTCAACGCGCCGATCGTCACGTTCCTCGCGTCCGAGGGCGCGGCGCACGTCAACGGCCAGATCGTCGGGCGCACGGACTTCGCCTACACGATCTACCAGACGCCCAAGCAGATCGGATTCATGTGGCGCGACGGCGGCTGGGACGTCGACGGGGTCGTCGAGAACTTCGACAGCATCCTCGGCCAGCACATGCAGCACGTCGGCATGACGATGCCGAGTGGCATGGAGCACAAGAAGTAGGTGCGCGTCCTCAACGAGCTCGGCGCCCGGATCGGTGACCAGATCCGAGCCGCGTTCCCGGACGTCGAGGTGGTCGAGATCGGCGCCGACCCGCCGCCGGACGGGCTGACCGGCGACGTGCTGTTCGGCGGGTGGGCGCCGCACAGCTTCGAGTACGCCCAGCGGGTCCCGTGGGTCCAGATGAGCGGAACCGGCGTCGACAAGGTGCCGCGCGAGATGCTCGAGGGACGGATCGTGACCTGCGCGGCGGTGCGAGCGCGGTGCCGATCTCGGAGTTCGTGCTCGGCGCGATGCTGGCGTTCGAGAAGCGGTTCCCGGACGTCTGGCTCCACGAGCCACCCGAGCACTGGAACTTCGACAAGCTCGGTGGGCTCTCGGGCCGGACGCTCGGCATCGTCGGCCTCGGTGGCATCGGTGTCGCGGTCGCGCGGCGCGCGCTGCCGTTCGGCATGCGGGTGCTCGCGTTCCGGCGCACCGATGCGCCGAGCCCGGTCGAGGGGGTCGAGCTGCACTCGACGCTCGACGCGCTGCTCGAGGCGTCCGACCATCTCGTGCTCGCGGTCCCGCTCACCCCGCGCACCGAGCACCTGCTCGACGCGGACGCGTTCGCGAAGGTGAAGCCGGGCGTGCACCTGGTGAACATCGCCCGCGGGCCGGCTGGTGGACCAGGACGCGCTGCGGACCGCGCTCGACGACGGCCGGGTCGCGATGGCGACGCTCGACACCGTCGATCCCGAGCCGCTCCCGGCCGGCCACTGGCTCTACGAGCACCCGAAGGTGCGGCTCAGCGCGCACATCTCGTGGGCGTCGCACCTCGGCATGGACAGCACCGTCGACCTCTTCGCCGCCAACCTGCGCCGCACGCATCGCCGGCGAGCCGCTCGAGGACGTCGTCGACCCCGACGAGGGCTACTGATCCCAGGGCGTGCCGTAGCGGTCGCGGTGGGTGTGCTCGGCGAACGGCTCGCGCCGCGACGGGCCGAGCGGCTTGGCGGGGACGCCGAGCGGGACGACCGCGACCGGGACGACCGACTCGGGCAGCCCGACCGACGTCGCGGCAGCTCGTCGGCGAACGCGGTGGCGATCGTGGTGAGCGCGGAGCCGAGCCCGAGCGCGCCGGCGGCGAGCAGCAGGTTCTGCAGCGCGGGGAAGATCGACGAGGGAACCGTCGCCGGGAGGCAGCGCGCGGTGTCGGCCGCGACGACGATCAGCACCGGCGCCGCGCTGATCGAGCCGGTCGCGCCGCGGTCGACGTCGGCGAGCAGCGCGGGCGAGAGGCGGCCCTCGGAGTGCGCCCGCCCGTGCTGCTCCCAGGCCCGCGCGCATGAGCTCGCCGATCCGCTCCCGCAGCTCCGGGTCGCGCACGACGACGAACTCCCAGGGCTGACGGTTCTCCGCGCTCGGCGCGTACGTCGCGGCTTCGAGCACGCGGCCGACCAGCTCGTCGGAGACCGGGTCGTCGGTGAAGCTCCGGTGCGCGCGCTGCGCGCGCGCGCGACGGCGAAGAAGTCCCGGCTCATCGGGCGCTGCTCGCCCAGACGGCGGAAGCTGTTGACGTACATGATCCGCAGCTCCGGGTGGTCGGCCCAGTGGTCGAACGCCGGCGTGCCCGGCTCGCCGAGCAGCTGGGCGACGAGTGGGGTCATCGCCTGGAACGAAGCCTCCGGGTCCTCGGTGTCCATCTCGTAGAGGTGCAGGAACCGCGGGTCGCCGCCGTCCGCGTGCTCGTAGGGCGTGATCATCGAGTACCCGGGCACGCTCACCTCGGCGATGTGGCGGATGTGCACGAAGTCCGCCCAGTCCCGGAGCGCCTGGGCGCCGTCGGGCGACCGGGGCGAGATCAGCACGAGCGACAGCCCGATGGTGGGCTTGCCGGTGAGCCGACCCTGACCCGGGCCGCCCGGTCCGCACGAAGTGGTGGCCCGGCGCGCGCTCGGCGGTGCGGCGGGGGCGAGAAGGTCTCGTCGACCTCGTAGACGCCGAGGTGCGAGAACTCGTCGAGCCTGCGGGGGAGGTCGGTGCGGCCCGGCACGCAGTTCTCCCACCAGGTCGCGCCGCTGCACGCCCGCTCGTCGCCAGCAGCTCCGGAACCCGGCCGCCGACGTAGGCGGCGATCGGCTCGTCGGTCATCTCCAGGTACAGCCCCGCGGTGGTCCGATCTTCCACGCGCCGATCCTACGGGCAGGGGCTCGGGGGCGTGATTCGATGATCGACCGGTGACGTCGCCCAGGGGCTGGATAGTCTCCGGAGCCAGATTTCCGCAACCACCGAGGTGAAGATGACGGCGACGAACGGATTGCTCGACGGCGTGCGGATCGTCGAGGTCTCGATGCTCGGACCCGCCGCGATCACGACCGCGCTCGCGGACCTCGGCGCCGAGGTGATCAAGGTGGAGACGCCGGCCGGCGACTACGTGCGCCAGATGACGTGGCCGATCGTCGAGGGCGTCTCGCTGATGCACCTCCACGTGAACCGGGGCAAGCACAGCGTCGTGATCGACCTGCGCACCGAAGAAGGTGTCGCGCTCTTCCTGGACCTCGTGCGCGAGTCCGACGTCGTGGTCGAGGCGATGCGGCCGGGTGGGCTCGCGCCGGCGCGGCCTCACCTTCGAGCGCATGCAGGAGGTCAACCCGCGCATCGTCCAGTGCACGATCTCGGGCTACGGCGCCACCGGCCCGTACCGGAACCTCGCCAGCCACGGCATCGCCTACGACGCGTGGGCCGGGATCTTCGCGCCCGAGGCCGACGCCAACGGCCACCCGGGCATCCCCGACCACGTCTCGATCGGCATCAACGCGGGGCCGCTGTTCGGTGCGCTGGGCATCCTCGCCGCGATCATCCGGGCCCGCGCGACCGGTCAGGGCGCCGAGCTCGAGCTCGCGCAGTCCGATGCCGCGGTCGCGTTCGACTGGTACCGCAGCGAGACCTACCGCGCCTACGAGCGCCCCGAGTCCGAGGTCACCGGCAACAAGTCCGACGACTACGCGCGCCGCGAGCCGGCGATCGCGGGCATGCGCGGCGGGGTCCGCTACCAGGTCTACGAGTCCTCCGACGGCAACGTCCTGTTCATGGCGAGCGAGCAGCACTTCTGGAAGAAGTTCACCGAGGCGGTCGGCCGGCCCGAGCTGTTCGAGCGCTGGCCCGGCTCGCAGTACGGCGACCACGCCAGCGGGCAACACCGAGATGCAGGCCGAGCTCACCGAGATCTTCCGCGGCCGGACGACCGCGGAGTGGGTGGACTTCGGGATCGAGACCGACGTCCCGATCGCCCCGGTGAACACCCCCCACACCGCGCACGACGACCCGCAGTTCAAGGACCGCCTGGAGCTGGTTCCCGGCCGAGGTGCTCGGCGCCGACCAGCTGCCGTTCCCGGTCAAGGTCGCGGGCGAGGAGCCACTGGTGCCGACCAAGGCGCCCGAGGTCGGCGAGCACACCGACGCGGTCCTGCGCGACGTCCTCGGCTACGACGACGCCAAGCTCGCGGCGCTCCGCGAGTCCGGCGCCATCACCTGACCCGACCCAGACGAGCAACGTGGTCGTCCGGTGCCGCCGATCTCGGTGACGACGCGGGTGAGCTCGGAGCGGTACCAGCGGAAGCCCGGGGCTCGGGAGGTCGATGCGGGAGAGGATGCGGACCGCGTCGGAGTAGTAGGCCGAGCGTCCGGTCTCGCCGCTGCCCCCGGTCGACGCCCGCGCCGCGGAAGAGGTCGAAGACGCGGTCGTCGCCGTCGTTCCACATGTCGGCCGGATCGAGCGCGCGTTGTGGAGCTTGTCGGCCAGCGTGACCCGGAAGTAGCCGCCGTAGCGGAACGGCGTCGTCGGCCTTCTCGTCGAGGCCGACGCAGGTACGCGATCTTGCGTGACGCCAGCCCGCCTTCGGCCGCTCGGTCGAGTCGGTTGCCAGCTCGACGATCTCGCGCACGACGGGGCCGAACCGCTGCTCGATTCCCTCGAAGCGTCGCTTCCTGGTCCTCGACCGAGTCGTGCAGCAGCGCGGCGATCGCGGCGTTCTCGTCGCCGTCCATCTCGAGGACCATCGCGCTCACGCTCAGCAGGTGCGAGATGTACGGCGTCCCCGCACCCTTGCGCAGCTGGTCCCGGTGGAGGTGCCGCGCGTATGCGAGCGCGTGGTCGTAGCGGTCGGACAGGGAGACGCCCTGGCCCGGCCGGCGAGTCACGGGACGGGCACGGGCCGGAGGCTGATCCGACCGCGATGGAGGAGGCGTCGAGCATCGGAGCACGGTAGCCGGGCCGGTTGCGTAGAGTGACGCCGATGTCAGGTTCGAAGTCGTCGTCCCGGCGGGCCGCGCCCGCCCCCGGTCAGGCACCGCTCCCGGCCCCGAACGCGGCCGCGCTGCTGCGCCGGAACGCCGCGGACCCGGCCATCCGGGATCGGCCGGCGGTGCGCTTCGAGGACCGGATCTGGACCCACGGCGAGTACGTCGCGGAGTCGAGCCGGTGGGCCAACCTGTTCCGCGACCGCCTGCCCGCAGGCCGGCCACCGCACGTCGCCGTGCTGCTCGACAACGTGCCCGAGTACCTGTTCGCGTTCGGTGGCGCGGCGCTCGCGGGTGCCGCGATCGTCGGGCTGAACCACACCCGCCGGGGCGAGCACCTCCTGCGCGACATGGAGCACACCGACTGCGGGCTCCTCATCACCGAGCCCAAGCACGCCGAGCTGCTCGCGCCGATCGCGGACCGGCTCCCGCCGGCTCTCGAGGTCGGCCGCAGCCTCGAGCCCGCGCTGGCCGGGCACCCCACGACCGACCCCGGGCTCGACCCGCCGGTCGACACGATCTGGGCGCTGATCTTCACGAGCGGCACGTCGGACGCGCCGAAGGCGGTGATCTGCTCGCAGCGGCGGCTGCTCGTCACCGGCAACCGCATGGGCATGATCATGGACCTCGGCCCGGACGACATCGGCTACGTCTGCATGCCGCTGTTCCACTCCAACGCGGTGCAGGTCGGTTGGGCGCCGTCGATCGTCTACGGCGCGAGCGTCGGCCTGGCCCGCAAGTTCTCCGCGTCGGGCTGGCTCGCGCGACGTTCGCCACTACGGCGCGACGTACTTCAACTACACGGGCAAGCCGCTGGGCTACCTGCTCGCGCAACCCGAGGGGCCCGACGACGCCGACAACCCGTTGCGGGTCGCGTTCGGCAACGAAGGATCGCCGCAGGTCGTCGAGGAGTTCTCGCGGCGGTACGGCGTCGAGGTCATCGACGCGTACGGCGCGACCGAAGGCGGCGTGGCGGTCAACCGCGACGCGGAGGAGCGTGCCGGCGCGCTCGGCCTCGTCACCGGTGGCGTCAAGGTGGTCGACGAGGACGGCACCGAGAAGCCACGCGCCCGCTTCGACGAGTCCGGTCGGCTCGCGAACGCGGACGAGTGCGTCGGCGAGATCGTCAACACCGCCGGCGTCGGTCCGTTCGAGGGCTACTACAACAACGCGGCCGCGACCGAGAAGACCACCCGCTTCGGCTGGTACTGGTCGGGCGACCTCGGCTACATCGACGCCGACGGCTACCTCTTCTTCGCCGGGCGCAACGCCGACTGGATCCGGGTCGACGGCGAGAACTTCCCGGCCGGCCCGATCGAGGACGCGCTCCGGCACCATCCCGACCTCGTCCTCGCCGCGGTCTACGGCGTGCCCGACGCCGACGCGGGCGACCAGGTGATGGCGAGCCTCGTGCTGCGCGACGGCGCGGGCTTCGATCCGGCCGCGTTCGCGAAGTGGGTGGACGGGCTCGGCGACGTCGGCCCGAAGTGGCGGCCCCGCTACCTGCGGCTCCTGCGGGACCCGCCGACGACCGGCACGAACAAGATCGTGAAGCGCACGCTCGTGCACCAGAAGTTCCGCCGCGACCGGGTCGCCGGCGACGCGATCTTCGTGCGGGGCCGGGGCGAGGACGTGTACCGCGAGCTCACCGCCGACGACGAGGGGGAGCTGCAGGCCGCGTTCCGCGCCGCCGGCCGCGAGCGGTTCTGGGACCTCTGATGGACCTGAGCTTCACCGCAGCCGAGCAGGCCTTCGCCGAGGAGATCCGGGGCTGGCTCGACGCGAACCTCGAGCTCCCGCCCGGCTTCGACTCGCTCGACGAGCAGATCGCGTGGGGCCGGGCCTGGCAGGCGAAGCTCGCCGCCGACCGCTGGGTCGGCATCCACTGGCCGGCCGAGTACGGCGGCCGCAGCGCGACGCCCGGTCGAGGTCGCGATCTACAACATGGAGTACTCGCGGTCGCGGGCGCTCCAGCCGGTGAACCGGGTCGGCATCAACCTCGCCGGGCCCGACGCTGCTCACGCACGGCACGGACGCGCAGAAGGCGCGGTGGCTCCCGACGATCCTCGACGCGAGCGAGATCTGGTGCCAGCTGTTCAGCGAGCCCGAGGCCGGTTCCGACCTCGCGTCGCTGCGCACCGCGCGCGGTGCCCGCGCCGGGCGGCTGGAACCTCGAGGGCCAGAAGGTCTGGACGAGCTACGCGCAGTACGCCCGGTGGGGGATCGCGCTCGTCCGCACCGATCCGGACGCGTCGAAGCACCGGGGGATCTCGTACGTCGTCGTCGACATGGAGGCGCCGGGGATCGAGATCCGGCCGCTGGTGCAGATCACGGGTGAGGCCGAGTTCAACGAGGTCTTCTTCGACGGCACGTTCGTTCCCGAGGACCACCTGATCGGCGGGCTGCACGAGGGCTGGGCGGTCGCGAGCACGACGCTGGCGCACGAGCGGGGCACGGCGTTCCCGTTCAAGGAGCAGGTCGTGCACGAGGTGTTCCTCGACGAGCTCTACGCGCGCGGGCGGCCAGCGCGGGGTGCTCGACGACATCGAGATCTCCGACGCGCTCGCGCAGTCGTTCGTCGAGCTGCGCATCCTCCGGCTGAACAACTGGCACACGCTCTCGCGCCTCGCGCAGGGCATCGAGCCCGGGCCGGAGTCGAGCGTCACGAAGCTGGCGTGGAGCGACATGAGCCAGCACCTCGCCGAGACCGCGCTCGCGGTCGTGGGGGAGGCGTCGCCGCTCGAGGGGAAGTGGTCCCGTCAGTGGCTCTGGTCGAAGGCCGCGTCGATCGCGGGCGGCACGTCCGAGGTGCAGCGCAGCATCATCGGCGACCGCATCCTCGGCCTCCCGCGCTGACCGGGGCCGGGCGGGCCCAGTCGACCTCCGGCCGGCCAGCAGGCCCGGCGTGACGGCAGCACCTCTTCGCAGAAGCGGGCCAGCCCGCCGAGCCAGTCGGTGAAGATGACGAGCAGGCCGTCGAGCCCGGCGGCCTCGACCCCGGCGACGTGGTCGGCGACCGTCTCGGGGCTGCCGGCGACGATGCCGCCGAAGAACACGTGCTCACCCGCTTCGACGATCGCGCGGCGCAACGATTCGCCCGCGCCGGCACGCGAGTACTCGCCGACGAGATCTGCGATCGCGTCGAGGTCCGGGTCGTCGCGGTAGCGTTGCACCTCGGCCGCCGCGGCCTCGTCGGTGTCGGCGATGAGGTAGTGCACCGCGGTGTAGGTCTTGATGGTTCGGCCGAGCTCCGCCGCGCCGGCCCGGTACCGCGCGTTGATCGCGGCGAGATCGTCGAGATCGGTGCCGCCGATGAAGGCGTGGGTCCCGTGCTCGAGCGCGAAGCGCATGCCGCGCGGCGATGAGCCTGCGCAGACGATCGGTGGGTGCGGGACCTGCCGCGGCTTCGGATTCGAGATCGTGCCGGCCAGGCGAATCCAGTCGCCGTCCGTCGCGACCGACGGCTCGTCGCCCCAGAGCCGCTTCACCGTCTCGATCCACTCCGACGCGTAGTCGTAGCGCACGTCGGCCCAGTTCGGTGGGAGCACGGACATCTGCTCGAACTCGGTGAGGTTGGCGCCCGCAACGACGTTGATCCCGAACCGGCCACCACTGACGTCGTCCGCGGTCGCCACCATCTTCGCCGCGACCGGTGGTGGGTACAGGAGCGGCTGGACCGAGGCGACCAGACCGAGCCGCTCGGTGACCGCGCCCGAGCGCGCTCATCAGCGTGAACCCCTCGAGGCTGGTGTTCCAGAAGTCCGTCGCGCCGCCGTGGCCGCGCCAGACGGACTGGGCGAGCAGGAAGTGGAAGCCGCGCCGTTCGGCTTCCTCGGCGATCGAGCGGTTGAGCGCGAACGTCGGCGGCGCGGGTGGCGCGCTCGGCGAGAGGATCCATCCGTTGTTCGTGACCGGCAGGAAGATGCCGAGCTCGAGCGCCATCGCTTTGACCTCCGTGAGTGGGACGCCCGCAGTCTCCGGCGGAGGTTGGGGCGGTTCGATATCGGTCGTGTGTCGCTCGCGTGAGGAGCTGCTGACGGCGGGCTGGCCCGTCGCCGCGGTGCAGGACGGCGACAGCAAGGAGGCACCTGCGATACCCGTGCGGCGGACCATGCGTTCGGGAGCGGGTCGCCGCTTGCGCCCGCCGTAGGCCGGGGCCGGGGCGAGGGGAGTGGTGTCGCGCCCGGCGAGGCGCAGGCCGAGGCGGGCGACCGCGAGGCCGAGCCGCTCCCGGCGTGGCTCCCGGGGTTCGCGGGCTTCGGCCGGCATCGGTGGGCGCCGCGGCGCCGCGACGTGGCCGAGGCGGGACTCGTCGGCCGCGGGTGCGGGCTTCGTGCTGCATGTTCTCGATGATGCGTCCGGCGATCCAGGGATGCATCGGGACCTCCCGGTGGTGGCGTTCTCGTCGTGTAACCACCAACAGCATGACACTGGTTGCATCACCAGTCAAGTGCAATGACTGGTGATTCGCGATATCCTGGTCCCATGGCCACCGACCGCCCGGCTCCCCCCGCCGCCGACGTTGCCGCGGAGCCGTCGCGGCCGCCGGCCCCCGACCCGTTGGAGATCGTGCGCCACTTCGTCAACACGCTCGACGTGGAGACGCGGCGAGGACGAGCTCGCCGATGCCCGGGGAGTGAAGACGTGGTTCGTCGAGCACGGGCTGCTGGACGGGCGCGCGCGGATCACGGCGGCGGAGCGGCGCCGCGTCGTCGAGCTGCGCGAGGCGCTGCGGTGCTTGCTGCTCGCGAACAACGGGGTGCCGCTCGAACCGGGTGCGGTCGACGTGCTCAACGGCTTCGCCGGGGGCGCGCCGCTCGAGGCCCGGTTCGACCCGACCGGCACGATCGGCGTCACCGGTCATCGTGGCGGCTTCGACGGCGCGCTCGGCCAGCTGCTCGCGGTCGTCGTGCAGGCGGTCGCCGACGGGACCTGGACGCGGCTCAAGGCGTGTCGCGAGGACGAGTGCCAGTGGGCGTTCTACGACCGCTCGCGCAACCGTTCGGCGCAGTGGTGCGTGATGGCGGTGTGCGGCAACCGCAACAAGGCCCGCTCGTACCGCGAGCGCCAACGCACCACCTGACCGGGCGGGCCTCGTCAGCTGGCTGAGACGGGGCGGGGCCACCGGCCCACATCGTCATGCGCATCAGGCGCAGGTAGCCCATCCGCTCGTAGACGGGTCGGCCCGGGTCGCTGGCGATCAGCACCGCGGGCTTCGTCGGGTCCGCGAGGGTCGCGTGCCAGGTCACCGCCGCGCCGAAGCCGCGGCCGCGCACGTCGGCGTGGGTCGCGACGTACTCGACGTCCACGCACCCCTCGGTGACGTGCGCGCCGGCGCACGCGACCGGACGTCCGTCGAGGTAGCCGACCCAGAACCGCAGGCCGGCGACGTCGAGCAGGCGGGCGTCGGCGAACACCTCGGCGCCCGGTGCCGGATACCCCTCGAGCGCGCGGCTGAAGTCGGTGAGGTCGGCCTCGGTCTGCGGCCTCGCGCACGGTCAGCCCGGGCGGCAGCGGCGGTGCGGCGCCACCGGGCGTCCGCACCATGAACGGCGGGTGCCCGATGAGCCCCATCCCGTCGATCGGCGGGATCGGCCAGGCCGAGAGGAGCATCCAGCCGACGCCGGGCCCCGCCGGCGTAGAAGCGGTGCAGCCGGTCGACGATCGCCGGGAGCTCGGCGTCTCGCACGGGCCGGCGGAGCACCGCGCCGTTGGCGAGGAAGAAGTCCGACCCGATGTCGAGCGCGACGACGTCGTCGTCGTCGAGCACCCGTCCGTCGATCGCCGCGCCGATCCCGGTGAGCAGGTCGGCGAACCCGGCGACGTAGCTTCGCAACAGCGAGTCCGTCTCGGGGGTCTCACGGTTCCACCCGTGCTCGAGCGCGCCCACGGATCGGCTCAGCCGGGTTGGTTCAGCTCGATGATGTTGCCGGTCGGGTCCTTGAAGAACGCCTGCCGCCCGGCGCCGTCGACCGTCGGGCTCGCGGTGACGTCGAGACCCTGCTCTGCGAGCTCCTCGAGGACCGACTTCGAGGTCCTCGACCTCGAGTGCGAAGTGCTGGAACGTCACCGGGGCGGTGCCCGGCTGCATGTGCAGCTGGTGCGCGCCCATCTGGAACCAGAGCCCGGGGAAGCCGAAGTCCGGCCGTTCGAGCTCCTCGAAGCCGAGCGTCTCGCCGTAGAACTCGCCGCGCGGCGTCGATGTCCTCGAACATCAGGTTCACGTGGTGGATCCCGACCGGCTTCACAGCAACCTCCGGAGGAGCTTCGCCTTGAGCCCCCTGTACGGGGGGTAGACGATGCTCGGATCGATGGACGTCGGCTTGGTGAGGACGCTCTTCGCGTGGCTGAACGTCTCGAAGCTGGCTCGCCCGTGGTACGCACCCATCCCGCTCTCGCCGACCCCGCCGAACGGCAGGCCGGGCACGGTGAAGTGGTAGAGCGGCGCGTTCGACGCACACGCCGCCGGCGGTGGTGTTCGCCACCACCCGGTCGGCGACGTCCGCGTCCTCGGCGAACACGTAGAGCGCCAGCGGCTTCTCGCGGGCGTTGACGAAGTCGATCGCGGCATCGATGTCGTCGACCGCGATGAGCGGGAGGATCGGACCGAAGATCTCCTCCTGCATCAGGCCCGCGCTCGGCTCCGGTCCGCGCACCGCGGTCGGCGCGAAGTAGCGCTCGGCTTCGTCGCGCTCGCCGCCGTAGATGATCTCGCCCGCGCCGTCCTCGTCGAGCAGACGGCTGAGCCGCCCGAAGTGACGGTCGTTCACGATGCGCCCGTAGTCGTCGCTGGTGCGGGGGTCGTCGCCGTAGAACTGCGCACGGCGTCGCGCAGCCGGGCCATCAGCGGGCCCTCGACCCTCCGGTCCACCAGGACGTAGTCGGGGGCGATGCACGTCTGGCCGGCGTTGATGTACTTGCCCCACACGATGCGCCGTGCCGCGACGTCGAGGTTCGCGCTGCGGTCGACGATGGTCGGGCTCTTGCCGCCGAGCTCGAGCGTGACCGGCGTGAGGTGCTTCGCGGCCGCCGCCATCACGACCCGACCGACCGCGCCGTTGCCCGTGTAGAAGATGTGGTCCCAGCGCTCCTCGAGCAGCGCGGTGGTCTCGGGGACGCCGCCTTCCACGACGGCGACGGCATCGGGGTCGAGATGGCGCGGCGACGAGCGTGGCGATCGTGCGGGAGACGCGCGGCGACAGCTCGGACGGCTTGATGACCGCGGCGTTGCCGGCCGCGAGCGCGCCGATCAGTGGCGCGAGGACGAGCTGCACGGGGTAGTTCCACGGACCGATGATGAGCACGACCCCGAGCGGGTCGCGGTGGATGCGCGCGGTCCCCGGCTGCTGCTTGATCGGGACGTGCACCTTCTCCGGCTTCAGCCAGGCGTCGAGGTGGCGCAGCGTGTAGTCGATCTCCGCTCGAACGAAGGCGATCTCGGTGAAGAACGCCTCGGTCGCGGACTTCCCGAGGTCGTCGGCGAGCGCGGCGAGCAGCTCGTCCTCGCCTTCGGCGACCAGCGCTTGAGCGCGCGCAGCTGGGCCTTGCGCCACTCGACCGGGCGGGTGTGGCCGGCGTCGAAGGTGGCGCGCAGGCGCTTGACGAGATCGGCGGGGGAGCCGTCGACCCGGGGATCGGCAAGGTTCGTCATGGCCCTAGGGTACGGCCGCGCCGTCGACGAGGTCGAGCAGGCCGCGCAGGTCGGGAAGGGTGGGGACCGCGCTCACACCGGGCTCGTCGTCCGGCCGGGTGCCGTCGGGCCAGTGGCCGTCGCGGCGGAGGTAGACGGCCGGGATCCCGGCGGCGAGCGGCCCCTCGACATCGGGACCCCAGGTGTCGCCGACGAAGAGCGCCTCGGCGGCGCTCGACCCGTGCCTCGGCCAGCGCCTGCGCGTAGATGCGGGGGTGGGGCTTGCGCGCCCCGACCCACGCGGACGACACGACCGCATCGAAGTGGTCGGTGAGCCCGGCCTCGTCGATCGCCTCCCGCAGGTCCCAGTCCCAGTTCGAGCAGATGACGAGCCGCAGCCCGCGGGCACGCAGCGCGTCGAGCACCTCGGGCGCCTCGTCGTAGGCCTCGATGGTCCGGGTCGCGCTCCCGGCCCGGAGCTTCTCGAGGATCTCCTCGTACTCGCCCGGGTGCACGTCGGTCTCGGCCAGCATCGCGAGCGTGCGCTGCCGCTGCCACGCGACGTAGGTCTCGCGGCTCTGGGAGTGCTCGTCGTGGGCGATCCCGTCGATGCCGTCGTTGTACCAGCGCTCGAACAGCTCGGGCTCGAGCTGGTAGCCGTGCTCGGCGAGCACCTCGTCCGCGGAGACCCAGCTCGTCGCGCGCGCGACCGTGCCGTAGAAGTCGAGCAGCACCGCCTGCGTCGCGCTCATCGGCCTCGGGGTCCGTCCATGGTCCGGCAGCGTACGGGGCGACCGCGGTCGCGGACGCGGTCATCGATCCGCAGGTCAGCGAGGTTTTCCGGCCCCGGCGAGCCAGCCTACCTACTGGTAGGTAGGCTGAGTCCGATGTCGACTTCGATCAATTCCCTCCGGCGGGCCGACGACGAGCGGGTGAACTGGGCGCACTCGATCCCGTTCTTCGCCGTGCACGTCCTGTGCTTCGCCTTCATCTTCACCGGGATCACCACGACGGCCCTGGTGCTGTTCGCGGTGATGTTCTTCGGGCGGGCGTTCTTCGTCACCGCCGGGTACCACCGGTACTTCTCGCACAAGAGCTACAAGCTCAACCGCTTCTGGCAGTTCGTCTGGGCGTTCATGGCCGAGGCCACCGCGCAGAAGGGCGTCCTGTGGTGGGCGTCGAACCACCGGCACCACCACCGCTACTCCGACACCGACCAGGACCTGCACTCGCCCCGCAAGGGCTTCTGGTGGAGCCACGTCGGCTGGATCCTCGCCGACAAGTACAAGGCGACGAACCACGACGGCATCAAGGACTTCGCCAAGTACCCCGAGCTGCGCTTCCTGAACCAGCACGACTGGATCGCGCCGTGGACCTTCGGTGTGGTCGCGTTCGTCATCGGTGGCTGGTCCGGGCTCGTCGTCGGGTTCTTCTGGTCGACGGTGCTGCTGTGGCACAGCACGTTCCTCGTGAACTCGGCCGCGCACGTGTTCGGCAAGCGGCGCTACGAGACCGACGACACGAGCCGGAACTCCCTGGTGATCGCGCTGCTCACCGGCGGTGAGGGGTGGCACAACAACCACCACCACTACCAGGCGTCCGCCCGCCAGGGGTTCTTCTGGTGGGAGATCGACCCGACGTACTACGTGCTGAAGGCGATGAGCTGGGTCGGGATCGTGAAGGACATGAAGTCCCCGCCGGCCCGGGTCCTGCGGCCCGGCGACCGTGGACCTCGTCGAAGCGGAAGCTGAGACGAAGGCGCTCGAGCCGGTCTAGACCGGCTGTCCGGAGCTGGCTGGGCGTGGCAGGCTGGGCGCATGGACGACGACAGCAAGCAAGCGTGGATGAAGGTCGGGCTGCACTTCGCGGCCGCGGGCGACAAGCTCCGGAGCCATGCGAAGGCGGCGGGTGAAGCGGCGAAGAGCCCGACCGGCGACGGTCCCGATCAGGCCGCGGTGGTCGACGCGCTCAACACGCTGGGCAAGGCCGTGAACCAGGCGGTCAACTCGGTCAGCGGCGCGGTCAAGGACCCCGAGGTGCGCGACAACCTCACCGAGGCGCTGAACTCGATGGGCGAGGCGATGAACGTCACGTTCGGCGACGTCGGCGACAAGGTCAGCGACAAGGTCGCAGACGTCGGCGACCAAGGTCAGCGACAAGGTGAAGGACACGTTCGGCCGCAAGCCCAGCTAGGCCTGCTCGCGGGAGTCAGGCCGGGTCGGGGCCGGCTCGACGTGAGCGGATCGAGCCCGGCGAGCGCGCGTGACGCGCGGATCGCGAGCGCGACGATGGTGAGCGTCGGGCCGTAGCCGGTCGACGTCGGGAACACCGACGAGTCGGTGCAGAGCACGTTCTCCATCTCGTGGAGCCGCTGCCACCGGTCGAACACGCTCGTCGCGGGATCGTCGCCCATGCGCGCGCCGCCCATGATGTGACGCGACATCGGGGCGCGCGAGCCGGGCTTGTCACCGAACGAGCCCGGGATCGGCGGCGACGTGGCCCAGAACGCGTTGTCGGCGCCGGCGTCCTTCATGACGGCCTCGAGGCGGGGCGCCCAGTGCTCGGCGCACACGATCTCGTGGCGGTGCGGCGAGTAGGTGACCCGGCCGGCCGGCGTGCCGAACACGTCCTTCACGTGCGGGTCGAGCTCGATGCGGTTGGTGGCCTGGGGGAGGTCCTCGCCCTGCATGGTGAACACCGCCATGCGGTCGCGCATCGGTGAGTCGAGCATCGTCCGCGCGTGCCACGGACCCGGACGGCGAGTAGACCGCCTCCTGGACCGGGTGGCCCGGCCGCACCGTGCTCCACGATGCCGCCCCGGATGAACGGGAGGCCCGCGTCGCGCGCGGCGGCGAGCGCGAGCGCGTCGGGCACGATCGGGTCGTCCATGAGGTGCGTCACCGAGCGGCCGCGGTGGCCGTGCAGGCGGTACGGGAAGATGCCGAGCACGAACGTCTGGAAGTGGTACTGCAGGAAGCGCCCGACGATGTCCGGGTTCCCGAGCTCGGTGCGCAGCAGCAGCCGCGGTGTCTCGAACGCGCCGGCCGCGAGGATGACGTGGTCCGCGCTGACCTCGTGCTCGACCAGGTCGTGGTCCAGGTAGCGCACGCCGCGGCCCGCGACCGGACCCGTCGCGCAGCACGTCGGTCACGTAGGACTCGGGTCGGATCTCGCAGCGCCCCGTGCGCAGCGCGTCGCGCAGCGGTGCGACCGGGTCGCCCTTCGCGTCGATCGGGCAGCCGTAGTAGCCGCAGAAGCCGCAGTTGTTGCACGCGGGCCGGCCGTCGAACTCGACGCTGTTCACACCGGTCGGCGCGCGGTACGGGTGGTACCCGAGCCGGGTCGCGGCCTCGCCGGTGAGGACCGCGCAGAACATGTCGGGGCCCGGCGGCATCGGGTACGGGTCCGCGCGCCACGACGGCGAAGGGGTTCGCGCCCGCCTCGCCCGCGACGCCGACGGCCTGCTCGGCGGCCGCGTAGTACGGCTCCATCTCGTCGTAGTCGACCGGCCAGTCGACGAGGTCCGCGCCCTCGACGGGCCCGGCGGTGCTCAGCGGCGCGAAGTCGTCCTCGCGGAAGCGCGGCAGCTTGCCGTCGGCGTGGAAGCCACCGCCACCGACCGTCGACGGCAGGTTGTTGACCTCGCCGACGTCGACCGCATCGCCCTCGTCGGCGCGGTTCCGGTACGTGCGGGGCTCGAGCAGCGGGTCGGGGCCGAGGAAGTGGCGGCGGCTGAACTTGATCTCGTCGTTCGAGACCTCGCCCGCCGGCGCGAAGGGCGGCTCGAGGTCGAGCAGGTGGTTGCGGCCCTTCTCGAGGATGATCACCGACCACCCGGCCGCGGTCAGCACGTCGGCCGCGGTCGCGCCCGCCGGGCCGCTGCCGACGATCACCGCGTCGCAGTCAGTCACGGCCGGACACCTCCAGGTCGGTGTAGCCGCGGGGCTGGACGTCGCCGGGGAACTCGATCGCTGCCCAGCCGAGCCCGTCGCGGTTGCCGCCGTACTCGGGCGCGCCGTACGCGCCCTCGCACGCGTGCCCGTAGAGCAGCTCCTTGAACTCGGGGTCCGCGTCGAGGCGGCGGTCCTGCTCGTCGCCGTCGACGGTGGCGAAGTCCGCGCCCAGCGCGGCGAGCCCGGCGCGGTAGTCGGCCTGCCAGCCCGGACACCGGGCCGTTGAACTCCCGCTCGGCGATGCCCTGGGACCCTTCGATGCGGGTGCGCCAGGCCAGCTCCTCGAGCCGGCCGAGCGGCGTGAACTCGGCGAAGCGGCGCCTCGCCGCCGAACCGGCCCGAGAACGGCCCGCCGGCGTAGATCCGCGGCGGGTCGACGAGGAAGGCGCCGAGCAGCCCGTCGATGTAGTCGGCGACGCCGAGCGCGCTCGCCCCCGGGTGCCCGTCGACGCGCGGGGATCAGCCGCTCGCACGCGGCCTCGAGCACCCCGTACTGCTCGGCCGTGAGGTACCTCGGGCGCGAGCCGGTCGGAGGCGGGGGTGGAGGTGGAGGAGTGGAAGGCACCGAGGGGCGAGCCTAGCGGAGCACCTGACGCCGGTGTCAGGTGCGTGACGACCGGCGCGATCCCGGGCTCACTCGGCGAGGTCCTTCTCCGAGACGATGCGCTCGGGCCGCAGCCGGACGAGGAGCTCGCCCGGCACGCCGTTGCGCTCACCGTAGGCCTCGGCCTGATCCGCGCCCATGTAGCGGCCGCCGATGACGCCGGCCCAGTGCCGGACCTCGGCGAGGTCGTCGATCAGCTCCGCGGTGCCCGAGACGATGACGAACGAGAACGGCGGGCGCTCGTCGTCCACGCACATCGAGGCGCGCGGGTCCCGCCGCAGCGTCCGGCCCTTGAGCGAGTCGGCGCCGGTGTTGAACAGGATGCTGCCGTCGTCGTCGAGCACGAACCAGACCGGCGCGACGTGCGGGCTGCCGTCCTTGCGGGTCGTGGCCAGCTTCCCGGTGTGCGGCGGGTCACTGCTCAGGAACGCCCGCACCTCCGCCTCGGTCATCCGCGCACCCATGCGAGTCAACATGCCACGCCGGCCGCACCGGCGAAACCAGGTTCTGGATGGGAGGGGGGTCTAGAGCGTCAGGTCGTAGTTGCCGAGGTCGTCGAGGCGCACCCGTGCGCCCGGCGGGACGACGACGACCGTGAACGGCTCCTCGATCAGCGCCGGCCCCTCGAGCGTCGCGCCCGGGCCGAGCGCGGGACCGTCGTAGACGGGCGTGTCCACGAAGTCGACGCCGAAGTACGCCGGCCGGTTGCCCTTCCGGGCCTGCGCTGACATCGGTGACCGGGCCGAGCTCGGCGAACCGCTCGGGCTTCGGCGTGGTGCCCCGGGCGACGAAGCGCACGCCGCGCACCAGCGGTTGCTGGTTGCGGAAGCAGAAGCCGCGCTCGGCCTCGTGCTGATCGTGGAACCGCTCGGCGAGGTCGAGCAGGCCCACCTCGTCGAGCCGCTCGCCTTCGGGCACGGGCACGCTCATGTCGAAGTTCTGGCCCGGATAGCACATCTGGGTGAAGAGGGTGACCTCGATCTGCGCCTCGACGAGCCCGGTCGGCTCCATCTCCTTGCGCGCCTCGTCCGACACCTCGTGCATGAGCTCGCGCAACCGACCGAGATCGACCTGCGAGAGCGGCACGACGTACGCCCGCACCAGGTCCACGACGTAGTCGGCCACGAGCACGCCGAGCGCCGAGAACGCGGGTGCGGCCTTCGGCACCAGGATGCGATCCATGCCGAGCTCGGCAGCGATCGCCCACGCGTGGACCGCGCCGTTGCCGCCGTAGGCGATCAGCGACAGCTGCCGGTGGTCCGCGCCGTGACCGGCCAGCACCCGACGGGTCGCGTTCGCCATGTTCGCGTTCACGATCCGCTCGATGCCCCAGGCCGCTTCGACGGCGTCGATGCCGAGCGGCTCGCTGACCTCACGCTCGATCGCGGCGCGTGCGGCCGCGAGGTCGAGGGTCATGCGCCCACCCGCGAACCCGTCCTCGGGCAGGTAGCCGAGCACCGCGTCCGCGTCCGTCACGGTCGGGCGATCGCCGCCGCGGCCGTAGCAGACGGGCCCGGGGAGGAGCCCGCGCTCTCCGGCCCGACCAGCAGCGCGCCCTGGCGCACCCGGGCGATGGAGCCACCGCCGGCGCCGACGCTCTGCACGTCCACCATCGGCAGCCCGATGTAGTAGCGGTAGCGCCAGTTCCAGTCGGTCTTGATCTCGGGCCGGCCGCCGCGCACCAGGCACAGGTCGAAGCTCGTGCCGCCCATGTCCACCGCGACGAAGTCGTCCACACCGGCGCGGCCGGCCGCGAGCGCGGCGCCCATCACGCCACCGGTCGGGCCGCTCGCGAGCAGCGTGACCGCGCGTCGGGCGACGTAGTCCGGCGGCATCACGCCGCCGGTCGCCTGCATGATCAGCAGCTGACCCGCGTATCCGGCCGTGCGCAGCTTCTCCTGGAGGTGCTCGACGTAGGAAGCGATCCTCGGCGCGACGTACGCGTTGACGAGCGTGGTCGACACCCGTTCGAACTCCGGCCCCCGCGCCATGACCTCGTGCGACAGCGAGATGTGCTCGACGTCGGGAAACTCCTCTCGGATGATCTCCGCGGCGCGCCGCTCGTGCTCCGGGTTCACGAACGAGAACAGGAACATGACGGCGATCGACGTGACGCCGAGCCGGCGCAGCCGCCGTACGCCCTCGCGAACCGCGTCCTCGTCCATCGGGAGCATGACCTCGCCGCGATGATCCATGCGCTCCGGGATGGGGATCCGGGCCCGCCGACGGGCGATCGGGATCGGAGCCGGGTACGTCGGGTCCCAGATCTCCTCCTTGTGCACCCGACGCATCTCGATCTCGTCGCGGTGACCGCGGGTGACGAGCAGCCCGGTGGCCGCACCGTCCATCTCGATCATCGTGTTGTCCGCGGTCGTGGTGCCGTGCACGACGATGTCGAGCTGCGCGCAGAGCTGGTGCAAGCCGAGGCCGAACCGCTCGGCCATCAGCGCGATCCCGTTCATCACCCCGGTCGACTGGTCGTCCAGCGTGGACGGGGTCTTTTCGAGCAGCACCTCGCCGTCAGGGGTGACGCAGATGACGTCGGTGAACGTGCCGCCGACGTCGACGCCGATCCGGTAGCCCACGTCAGCGGCCGGCTTCCGCGTTCGCGCCCCGCCGCTCGTCGCGCAGCCGTGCCGTAGCGTCGTGGTCGACCGCCAGCGTCAGGTCGTCCAGCGAGCCGGTCAGCACGACGCCGTAGTCACGGGTTGCGCCCTCGACGCTCACGTACTCGTCCAGCACGTCGTCGAGCACCAGGTGTGGGTCGCGGTCGAGCGGGTTGCCCCAACCGCCGCCGCCGCCGTAGTTGTACATGACCCGCTGGCCCGGCGGTGATCGGCACCCAGTCCGCGGTGTGCTTCACCACGAACGGGTCGTCGCTGCCGTACCGGATGATCATCTGGTTGGGCTCGCCCGGCATGCCCCCGCAGATCCCCGGCATCGGGTACTTCATGCCGACGACGTACGTGTAGACCTTGGCGTCGACGAGCACTTCCTTCTCGTAGTGGCTGCCGCACAGGCCGCGCCACTGGCCCGGCCCGCCCGAGTCGGTGCGGTAGTCCCGGTCCCACTGCACGTGCGGGTAGAGGCTCTCGTTGATCTCGGCCGTCGCCTTCCACAAGTTGCCGAAGCTCGCGTTCTGCGCGCCCCACGCGTCCATGCCCTTGCCGGCGTTGCACCAGCCCGCGTAGACCTCGGCCGAGTGGTCGGTGAACGACGCACCCGTGACCGGGTCGACGCCGACGATGATCGTCGGGATGCCGGTCTTGTAGGTCTGGGGCACCGCCTTGTCCGGCAGGACGTGCTGCATCGCGACCGCGATGACCTCGCCGACGTCGGCGCCGGGGTGGTGGGTCCCTGCGCTCACCGGCTTGCCCGGCGGCGGGTTGAGCACGCAGCCCTCGGGCACGACCAGCTTGATCTGGTCGAAGAAGCCCTCGTTCTTCGGGATCTCCGGATCCATCATCGAGGCGATCTGCCCGACCGTGTAGCCGCGGGTGTTGCCGAACGTCGACCACGCCTGGAGCTCGGGCCGGCTGTCGCTGCCCGTGTAGTCGATCGTCAGGTGCTCGCCCTCGACGGTGATCTTGACGTGCAGGTGCACGTCGGGGTTGCCGAGCGGGTCGTGGTCCACGTACGCGTCGGCCTCGTACACGCCGTCCGGCCAGGTCGTGACCTCCTCGCGGAACCGACGCGCCGCGTAGTCGATCATGTAGTCGACGGACTCCTCGACCGTGCCCGCGCCGTAGCGGTCCATCACGTCGCCGAGCCGCTGCGCCGCGAGCTGGGCCGCGCCGATCTGGGCGCGCAGGTCGCCGATGTAGCTCGGGATGCGGTTGTTGACCTGCAGCGCGTAGAGGATGTCGCGCCGCTCGACGCCGCGGTCCACGACCTTCACCGCCGGCCACCGGACGCCCTCGCCCCAGATGTCGCCGGCCGTGACGTTGTACCCCCCGGGCACACCGCCGCCGGTGTCGCCGTGGTGGCACTGGATGCTGGCGATCAGGACCATGCGCCGCCCGCCGGGAGCGGCAGGGTCGTCCGCGTAGATCGGTGCGAAGACGTTGTAGTCGGGGAGGTGGCCGCCGCCGTGGTACGGGTCGTTGGCGACGAACACGTCGCCCTCGCGGAACTCCTCCGGGCCGAGCAGCTGGAGCGCGAAGCGCACCGGCAGCGTGGAGGTGAGCATGAACTGCGGGATGCCGACCGACAGCGCGGCCAGCCGGCCCTGCGCGTCGAGGATCGTCGCGTTGCGCTCGTTGCTCTGGTTCAGGATCGGCGTCGTGGCGGTGCGCGAGACGTAGACGGCCATCTCGAAGCAGATGGTCTCCATCGCGCCCCGGATCACCTCGGCGGTCACCTGATCCACCGTCGGTTCGACGCTCAGCCGGCCTCGGCTGCCGGCCAGCTGCACCAGATCTACGTCGGTCATCTCTGACCCCCCTTCCACGGCGCACAAAACCTGACGCCAGTGTCACAGAAAATCTACACCGTCGCCTCCAACGGATGACGGGGCGCCTTCGCGACGGTCCGGTTCGGCGCTCACGGGTCCGGAGGTGGTCCGGGGCCGGGGATCAGCACCTTGTTGGTGCCTTCGCCGACCATCCGGAGGTTCTCGACCGTCTTGATCCGGTGATGGTGATGGCAGACGCGGTTCAGATTCCAGATCGCGGTCGGGCCCACGCAACTCGACCGGCTCGTTGTGGTCGATCTCGAGGTGCCGGTCGACGTGGCATCCGGAGATGACGCACTCCGGCTGGAGCTCCTCGAGCGCCGTGCGCATCCGGGCCGGAATCGTGCGCCCGAGATGGCTCACCGCCCGGACATCCGTGCCGTCCGTGATGAGGGCCTTGAGGATCACGTCGTTCGAGAGCCGGCGGGCCACGCGCACCGGGACCGGTCCGACGCCCACGATCTCGCAGACCTCGCCCGGCTCGCTCCACCCACGCAGGAACGCGGTGTGGTCCACCCGCAGGACGAGCGTGGCCGGAGCCCGGCGGCCGTCGGCGACGAATGCCGCGGCCGCGGAGTCGTCGGCCATCTGCTTGATCGCGTCGAACGCGAGCGCCTCCGGGAGCTCGCGGCGTTCGGCGGCGCGCGCCCGCTTGAAGTGGTCGGCCTCGATCGGCTCGAGCGCGGCCATGATCGCCGCGGTCTCGTCGATCGGTCCCCGGATCTCGATGAGCCCTTCGACATCCGAGAGCGCGCGATGTCGCAGGTGCCGCCGCACCCGCGCGGTCTCGTAGCGCTCGTCCTGGTCCCTCGACGCCGCGGCTTCGACCCGCGCGCAGGCGTGCTTCAGTCCGCGGACGCCTTCGGTGGATGCGAACTGCAGCAGCATCTTCTCGGCCCGCGGATCCGCAACCGCGGCCGTCGTGATTGCGCCGACCTGCACCTCGGAAAGCGACCCGGCGCGAAACGCCGCCGCGGTATCGGGCAGGGCAGAGAGTCGCTCGGCCGTCTCGATCGCGGCCCTGGCGCGTCCGACCGTCGTGCCCGCGACGCTCGCCATCCACGCACCCGCGTCACGGAAGGGCCCATCGTTCGCCCACGCGCCGGTCTGTGCCACTCGTCCTGCCGCAAGCGTGCGAACGGCACCCGCGAGCCGCTCGAGCTCTGCGCCATCGACGACGAGCTGCTTCGCCTCTTCACCATCGAGTCCGGCGGGATCGAGCACGGCCACGAGCGAACGCAGCGACTTGATCGACTCCCGCAGCACCTCGAACACGACGCCTCCACCTCCGGAGCGAGAACTCGGACGGGGGAAGGTCGGTGAAGCGGGGGGAGGTGAGAACGACACTGTATCGAACGTACGTTCGAGCTGTCAAGCGCGATCGCTCAAATCGTCACGACCCGATCGCGAGCACGACGCCGGCGTGGGGACGGGTTCGGCCATCTCGACGGAGGAGAAGCCCGCGCTGCGGAGGTCCTCGACGAGCTCCGTGCCCGTGGGAAGCCGCCAGCTCCCGAGGGTCACTCGCAACACGAGGTCGAGATGCCGGTTGAGCACCTGGTTGGTTGCGGTCGCCGTCGCCAGCACGACGGTGCCGGTCGGCGCCAGGCCGCGCAACCGGGCCAGGACACCTGGTCGCTGCTCCGGCGGCCAGTAGTAGATGTTGTTCAGCAGGAGGACGAGATCGAACGGTCCGTCGGAATCGCCCAGCGCCAGATCGTCGAGGCTCGCGGTGCGCAGCTCACAGCGTCCGGCTGCGACCGATCCCGCGAGAAGCCGCGCGGCCGCGGCGATCGCGTCCGCCTCGAGGTCGATCCCCAGCGCGGTCGCATCGCCCGCGACCTCGAGCGCGTGCTGCAGGTACAGTCCGGAGCCGCAACCCACGTCGAGCATGCGCCTTGGCGTGACGGAGGTGACGACCGAGCGCACCGCGGGTGCAAGCAACGGTTCGGCAATGCGCGACGACTGGGCGATCACATCGCCGACGCCGTCGAGATAGTCGCGCGGGCCCGCGCCACGGAGGTGATCGCCGAGGTTCAGGTAGATCGGGCTGTCGTAGGCCACAACCTCTTCGACCAGCCCCCGGAGGTCGACGGACCTTCCCGCGACGGCCCGGAGCCGCCGCCCCGCGATCTCAAAGCGGCCGTCCCGTTCTCGCACCTCGCGCAGCGCGACGCCCAGTTGCAGGAATGCCTCGAGCAAGTCGAGGTCCGTGATGCGGGCGCGCTGAGCGATGGATCCGATGGTGGCAGGTGCGGCGAGCGCGGCGGCGACCCCAGTTCGGACTGCGATGCCGAGGAATTGCAACCGGAGCCAGACGTTCAGCTCACGGACCAGCAACGCGTGCGCGGTCCGATCCGGGATCGACAAGACCTGCCGTCCGATGGCCGCGAACAACGCGAGACGCTCACGCATCTCCACCAGCATGGCATCGCTCTTGCCGGCGGGCCGCTACCCGCTGAGAACACCACGCGTCACGAGCGCCGAGCGCGCCTCTTCGACTCCCCGGACGGTCGCGGCCGCGAACCCCGCCGCGCGCGGCGTCCACGTTGATCGCGTTGTCGTCCAGGAACAGGACGCGGTCACGCGGCGAACGGAGGTGATCCGCGACGCGATCGAACACCTCTTGGTCCGGCTTGAGCATGCCGAGCTCGAACGACAGGAACCGGAAGTCGAATGCGTCCAGGATCGGCCAGCGACCAAGGTTGCGCTCCCAGTGCAGCACGTTGGTGTTGCTCAAGCAGCCCACAGGGATGGACTCGCGCACGGAAGCGACGAGCGCGTCCGCGCCGGGGAACGGACCGCGGGGCCAGGTTCCGAATGCCTCGAGGAACGCGGCCGGCGCCACCGTCAGCTGCCACTCGTCGACGATGCCGGCTGCGAAGTCCTCCGCCGAGCAGTCGCCGCGCTCGAAACCCCGCACCCACGGGCAGCCGAGCCAGCGACGCCACAGCTCGTCGTCGCTCTCGATGCCGGTGAGCCCGCGCATCGACTCGACGCCCGCGAACTCGATCAGCACGCCGCCGAGATCGAACAGCACCAGCTCGATCGGGCAGTTCTGCATCTCCCGAAGCGTATCGACGGCGCGGCCGACCGCCACGCGCGAACCGCGATGATGGACGAATGGCCGCAGAGGGCGTCGAGTACTCGGTCTCGACCTGGCAACAGCCGGTGCCGCCGGAACCCGGGCCTTCGCGCGCCCGCGTGCTCGACGCGGTCATCGCGATGATCGTCGCACTCGGCGAGCGACGCCTCCGCATCGCCATCGACGGCCACTCTGCGTCGGGCAAGACCAGTCTCGGGCACGAGCTGGCGCGTGGTTTGGTGCAGCGACGACGCCCGACCTTCCGAGCGAGCCTCGACGACTTCAAGCGACCATGGAGCGAGGCGCATCGGTACGACCGGGTGTCGGGAGCGGGCTACTACCGGAACGCGTTTGACCTCGAGGCAGTCCGCCGGTTGCTCTTGGACCCGTTGGAGCCGTCGGCGGACGGACGCGCGGCGCTGTGCAGCATCGATCCGCTCACCCAAGTCGACCACTCCGGAGTCACGACCCAGGTTCCTCCGAACGGCGTGCTCATCGTCGACGGGGTCTTCGCGTGCCGGCCCGAGATCAACGCCTACTGGGACCTCCGGGTGTGGGTCGACATCAATGCCGAGCTCTCGGTCCGACGTGGTGCCGAACGGGATGCACAGAGCGAGGGAAGCCGAGACGCGGCCGAGATGCTCCACCGTGACCGGTACCTCGCATCGGAGCTGCTCTACCTCGACGAGGTCGATCCGCGAGCGTTCGTCGACATCATCATCGACAACACCGACTTCGAGCGCCCGCGCCTCAGCCGTCCGGCGTGACGGAGGCCGACTCAGCTCATCAACAGGTCGGCGAGCCGGTCGTGGTGCCAGCCGGTGGTGCCGAGGAGCGCTTCGGTGCCGAACGCCCGCCGCATGAACAGGTGCAGGTCGTGCTCCCAGGTGTATCCGATGCCGCCGTGGATCTGGATCCCGTCCTTCGCGCAGTGCTTCGCGGCTTCCCCGGCCGCGGCCTTGGCCACGTGCACGGCGCGCCACTGGTCGGCGTCGTCCGCGTCGAGGGTCATCGCCGCGTAGTACACCGCGCTCCAGGCGCGCTCGACGTCGAGGCTCATGTCCGCGAGCTTGTGCTGGATCGCCTGGAACGAGCCGATGGGTACGCCGAACTGCACGCGGCCCTTCGCGTACTCGAGTGCCATCGAGAACAACCGCCGCGCGGTGCCCGCCTGTTCGGCGGCGAGCGCGACCGTCGCCCGCGCGATCACGCCCGCCAACGCCGCAGGAGACAACGTGCCGACCACGGATGCGGCGCCGTCGGTCCGCACGTCGTAGAGCGGTCGGCTGGGGTCGATCGTCTCGAGCCGGTGCAGCTCGGGTTCCTCGAGCCGCGACACCACGCCGGAACCGTCGACCGCGAGGACGATGTCCGCGATCTCGGCGTCGGGTACGAAGCTCTTGAACGGGTCGTCGTTCATGACCCAGTGCCCCTCCGGCCCCGCCAACGCCAATGTGGCGGTCGACGAGCCGCCGAGCACGGGAGTGACGAGCTCCGAGCCGAGTGCTTCCAGCACCGGGAGCGCGAGCACCGCCGAACCGAAGAACGGTGTCGGCGCGCACACGAAGCCGAGCTCCTCCATCAGCACGCAGAGGTCCACGGCCGGACCGATCCCCAGCGCGCTGAAGTCCGAGAGGTGGGCCCACAACGGGTTCGCCGCCGCCAACGAGTCCATGTGCGCCGCGCACCACCGTGGTCGGGCACTCGGCCGCGAGCAACGCGCGCGCCGAGTCCCGCAACAGCTCTTGCTCGGTCGTCAGCGCGAAGTCCACGTCACGTCCTTCACCCGCGGGGGAGCCCGAGGACTCGTTGGGCGATGATGTTGCGCTGGATCTCGCTCGACCCGCCGGCGATCGTGTTGGCGAAGCTCACGAACATGCCGAGCACCCATCGGCCGGCGTCCGGGCTGCGCAGCTCGTCGATCACCGGTCCGTACGGCCCCTGGATCTCCATGCCGAGCTCGAACAGCGCCTTGCCCAGCTCGGACGACGCCAGCTTCAGATACGAGTGCTCGGGTGCGGACGAACCCTGGGCGAACGACGTGAAGCCCTTGTAGCCCAGAGCCCGCAGCGTCGACGCTCGTTGAGCCGCCTCACCGATCTTGCGTCTGATCACCGGGTCGTCCGCCGCGCCTACCTTCCGGGCCAGCGCGATCAACCCGCCGATGCTCTGCTCGAGCCGGGCGACGCTCTCGACCCAGAGCCCGGCCCGTTCGTGCGCGAGCGAGCCCTGGGTCAGTCGCCAGCCGTCGTGCAGGTCGCCGACGAGGTTCTCGCGCGGCACGACGACGTCGGTGAAGAAGACTTCGGCGAAGTCGGCGGCACCGGTGAGGTGACGCAGCGGCCTCACCTCGATGCCGGGCGTGCTCATGTCGACGATCAGCAACGAGATGCCCTTGTGCTTCGCCGCGCCGGGATCGGTCCGCACGTAGCAACAGCACAGCTGTGCGTCCATCGCGTAGGACGTCCACACCTTTTGGCCGTTGATCACGAAGTTGTCGCCGTCGAGCTCCGCGCGAGTGGAGAGACCGGCCAGGTCCGAGCCCGCGTTCGGCTCGCTCATCCCGATGCACCACACCGTGTCACCGCGGATGGCGGCCGGCGCGAGCTCCCGCTGCGCCGGCGTGCCGAACTCGAGCAGTGTCGGTGCGACGATCGCGTACCCGGGGAAGTGCACCGAGCGCGGCACGCCCAGGCGAGCCATCTCCTCGAGGTAGACGAGCGTCTGGACCGGGGTCGCGTTGCGGCCGCCGAGCTCGGGCGGGTAGCCCGGGATCATCCATCCGTGGTCGAAGAGCGTGGCCTGCCAGTCTCGAGCCCATTGCGGGATGAGAGATCCGTCACCATCGCCACGCACGTCCCCGGCGAAGTCGCGCCGGACCCGCGCTTCGGGTGGCGCGTGCTCCTCCAGGAACGTGAGGAGCTCAGCGCGGAACGCCTCTTCCTCTTCTCCCCAGGCCAGGTGCACTCGGCTCGGCTCCGGCTCAGCCTTCGACGGCAGGCATGAACGGCGGCACGCTCGTGTCCGTGTCGCCGATCAATGCGGCGCGGCTGGCTTCGATCGAGTCGAGCGTCCACACCGCGTCCGACGTCGCCTCGGTGACCGGCCGCCAGCCACGCAGGAGCTGGGTCTGGCCGCCCTGGACCTTGACCACCTGACCGCTGATGCCGGCGGCGAGCGGGGAGGCGAGCCAGACCGCGATCGCCGCAGGGTTCTCCGGCGCGAAGCGGTCGAACTCGCCTTCCTTCGCGTTCATGAAGTCGCCCGCGACGGCTTCGGTGAGGCGCGTGCGCGCCACCGGCGCGATCGCGTTCACCCGCACGCCGATGCGTTCCAGCTCGCGCGCCATCACGATCGTCATGGACGCGATGCCGGCTTTGGCCGCGGCGTAGTTCACCTGGCCGGCGTTGCCGTAGAGCCCTGACTCGGAGGCGGTGTTGACGATCGCGGCCTCGACCGGACCACCGGTGTCCTTGCTCTGCTGGCGCCAGTACGACGCCGCGAACCGGCTCGTGACGAAGTGGCCCTTCAGGTGCACGTTGATGACCGAGTCCCACTCTTCCTCGGTCATGTTGAAGCTCATCTTGTCCCGCAGGATCCCCGCGTTGTTGATGAGCACGTGCAGCCCACCGAGCTCGTCGACCGCCTGCGACACCAGCGCCTTGCCTCCGTCCCAGGAGGCGATGTTGTCGAAGTTGGCGACGGCCCGCCCACCTGCCGCGAGGATCTCGTCGGCGACCTGCTGGGCCGGGCGCTGGTCCGCGCCCTCACCGCTCGACTCACCGCCGAGGTCGTTGACGACGACTGCGGCACCTTCGGCTGCGAGCAGCAGCGCCTCGGCTCGCCCGATCCCGCGACCCGCACCCGTGACGATCGCGACCTTGCCGTCGAGCTGACCCATGGACCCCCCTCGGACAAAACTGACGTGGCCGTCAGACCCTATCGGCGGGCCCCGATCGCGCGCATCTCCCGGCTAGCCGCAGCGGGGGTCGTTCCAGTCCAGGCGGTCGCCGGTGCAGCGCGGCCCGCCGTAGATCTCCACCACGGAGCTCCGGCTTGTCCCGCCCCGGCCGTCGGTGACGGTGAGCCGGGCCCGGAAGGGACCGGGCTCGTCGACCGAGAGCGTCGGCGACCAGCTCTGCGGGTTCGGTGAGCGACCACGCGCTGCCCGGCGGGGCGGCGACCAGCTCCCAGTGCGGACGTGAGCCGGTCGTGGTCGAGGTCGCACCCGCGACCCGAGAGCCGGAGCTGGGAGCCGACGGCGACGCCGTCGCGGTCGGCTCCGGCGTCGGCTGCCGGCGCGGAGTCGCCCCGGCCGGCGCGCAACGTCACCGCGCCGTCGCCGCCCGGCTGCACGAGCAGCGCCTGCCCGCCGAGCGGACGACCCGGCACGCTCCGTCCGCCCGCTCGGGATGAACGGCAGCCGCTCCGCGGGCACCCACTCGGCTCGGCCCGGCGCTCAGGACGTCCGCACTCTTCGGGCCGACCCGCAGGCCCGACGGGCCGGCGTCCGGGGTCGAGACCGTCGCGCGCCGGTCGTTGCCGACGGTCGTGGTCGCATCCGAGTAGTCGACCCGTGGCGTGCCGTCGAGGTGGGTGTCGCTGATCGAGACGGTCCCGTCCGCGTGGTGCGGTCGCCACGACGATCCGGTCGCCTGCGGTGTCCGTGATGCGAATCGCCGGCGCCGTCGCCGGCGATGCGCGGCAGCGTCTCCACCGTCGGCGCGGCCTCGCCCGACCGGCTCGGGTACGCCACGACCAGGCCGTGCGTCGTCGGTCCGGTCGCGGTGCTGCTCGCGGTCGAGCGCCGTGTGGGTCAGCAGGACCGCGCCCGGGACCCTCGTGGTTCGACTCGCGGGTCGACAACGAGACCGGGCCGGCATCGGTCGCGACGGCCGCGTCGAGGCGGGCCGCCACCCTGCACCCACTCGCCGCCGGCCGCGGGTGGTCGGCGTAGGTGCCGCCGCTCGTCCCGCCGCCGTTGCCGTGCAGGAGCCACGAGAATGTCGGGGTCTGGCCCGGCGCGGCGCTGCAGCGTGTCCGCGGCGACGATGTAGCGGTCGTCGACGAAGAAGAAGCGACGATCGACCTTCGCCGTCGCGTACGCGGTCGTCACGCGCGCGGTGTCGAGGAACGGCGTGTCGCGGGTGTCGGTGATCGTGGCCTGCCCGTCGACCGGCGGCGGACCGGCGAGGTCGCTGTCCCACACGACCGACGCGATGGAACGGATCCGCGCGGACCGTGGCCGTCGACGAGGATCAGGTTGTGGTCGGTGGCCTTGCCCACGAGGCCACGATCCTCGTAGGTCAGGTAGCCGGGATCGAGCAGGAGCCGCTCGCCGAACGCGTGGAGCAGGAAGCTCCCGGTGTCGGGCTGCTCGTGCGCGGCCGACGCGATCTTGCCCGAGGCCGTCGCGGTCACGGCCGAGCTCCATCGCCGCGCCGTGCTCGCCGAGGACGACCGCGGTGGTCGCGTCCGGCGTCCAGTCGCTGCGGAACACCGCGTCGCCACCCTCAGGTAGAAGCGGGTGGGCGATCCGGACGGGGGCGCGGGGACGACCGAGTCGTCGTACGCGATCAGCGAGTCGGCGGCGAGGTCGACGCTGCCGTCGGTGTCGTACGGCGTCGGCGCGTTGGCCCACCGCCACGCGAACTCCGCCGCATCGGCGGGGTGTCGGCGCGGCGCCGAAGTAGTACGAGAAGTCCACGTTGCCGTCGTCGATCGGCGCGAGCGACCCGTTCGGGCAGCGTCATGTCGACCAGCCACCGCTGGGTCTCGCGGTACCGAGGGCTGGTCCAGAGATCGGGGACCACGTCGGCCGCCGACGTCCCAGGGCTGGCCGTGGCTCGGCGTGGTTCCACGCCCGGGCGAACGGCAGCAGGTTCTGGGCCGCGTACCGCTGGTAGTAGGGGCCCTCGCCGTACGCGCCGTCGGCGGTCGTCGAACGTCCACCCCTCGACGACGTCCACCTGGTCGATCGCGAAGTTGAGCCACGCCGCCGGGGAGCGGACGTCGGCCGGCGGTGCGCCCTGCGGCGGTGACGGAGTCGAGCAACGCGAGCGCCGCGACCCCCAGCGCCGCCGCGGACTTCGACCGGTGGTTGTTCGGCAGGACGACGTGTACGCCCGCCGGCGTGGTCCGGATTGATGTAGTCGTCGTAGAGCTCGGACGCGAGATCGGTGATGCGCGTCCGGATGGCGGCCTCGTCGCGCGCCGAACGCGTAGTGGGCGCCGAGCAGCGTGTCGTAGGCGGTCGAGTACTGGAGCAGCTCTTCGGAGGTGTTGATGTCGCGGTCGTATCCGCCGAGCGGCGCCGGCACCGCCAGGCGGCTGCGCGTGTACATGTTGAGCAGCAGGTGCGCGCCGTGTCGCCGGCGGCCTGACGTTCCGCGGCGTCGCGGAACGGTGCCGGCACGCCGTCGACGACGGTCCGGTCGATCGCGTACTGGAACGCGAGGTCCTTCGCCGCCTTCGCCTTGGTCCGCTCGGCGCCGATGGGTCGTCGTCGAGCGCGACGCCGTTCCAGCCGCGGCGCCTCCGTCGACGAGCCGGGTGAAGACGGTCCGGTACGGCTCGCGGTCCGGCGCGCCGCGACCGCGGCGAGGTCCGCGCCGGCGCCGAGGATGCGGGGCCGGGCGAGGTCGAGCGGCTGGGGGCCGTGGCCGCCGTGCGGGCCGGGCGGGTGCATGTGGCCAGTCCCGCGGCCATCAACGGCAGGGTCACGAGCACCCCACCTCCGCAAACGCGAGCTGCGGCTTTTCCCCCATGGAACGGAGCGGGTCGATGAAAATCAGCACGCGAACCTTCTGATAATCCTGGAGCACATGCGTCCAGCCATAGTAGCCGATCGGCACAGCGGCGACCAGCAGCAGGCCGAGCTGCCACCAGCGCAGCCCGCCCGTCCAGGCGATCATCAGCCAGATCGTGGTGAAGACCAGCGCAGTGCCGAAATCGGGTTCGATGAATACCAGGCCAATCGGGATTCCCGCCAGCAGCAGTCCACCGATCTGCACGTTCCAGGAGCCGGCCGATTCCTCGAAGCGCGCCCAGTAGGCCGCCAGCGCGACGATCAGCAGCAGCTTACATGCCTCGGATGGCTGAAACGTGCGTAGCCCAAGGTCAAGCCAGCTCTGCGCTCCGCCGCGCACATGGCCCAGCACCAGCACCAGGCCCAGCAGCGCCACTGTTCCAATATACAGCGGGCGCGCCCAGGATTGCAGCGCATGGTAATCCAGCATTGTCAGCAGCAGCATCGCCGCCGCCCCAATGATCAGGTTCACCAAATGGCGCGCGAAGTAGCCGTGCGTCGCGGCATCGTTCAGCGTCGCGCTATATACCATCGCCAGGCTGAAGCCGATCAGCACGATCACGCAGCCGATCAGGAAATAGTTGTAATCTCGCCAGGTGCGGGTCATTCGATGCTTTCCGCGTTTGGGTGGCGTGTGCGCGTCACCCATACATTAAGACTGACGCAAAAGGCATCTTGAGTTTGCGGCAGCATGGTACGTTACATTTTCATGTAGGTTGTTTTCGCTCCGAAGGGCGAAAAACAACCTACATGAGGATTAAGGAAGCCGTGTTGGCGTAAGACTTCTATTTTTACGAACCTGATTATACCATTCAAACTCAAAAATCCCAGATCTGATTCCACGCGGTCATCCAATCTGGCCCCTGGCTGATCACCTTGAGCGGCTCGACCAGCTCGACACCGTGGCGACCCATGAAGCGCGCGGCGGTGTCGACGGTGCCCAGCTCGACGGTGATCGTCGTCGGTTTGGCGGGCACGTAGGGCTTGACGGCCTTGAGATCGCCCAGCGCTCGCCGCGCGCCATCCTCGATCATCTGGCGCGCGCGCACCGGCGGGATCTGCCGCGCCGAGTAGCGCGATAGCCCGCGCTTGACCGCCACAGTGGTCAGCCCCGCGCCCAGCAGCTCGGTCGTCTCGCGCGCAGTCGCCTCGTCGCCGGTCACCAGTAGGATCGGGCAATTGTAGTGGCCGCACAGCGCGGCGTTGATCCCGCTTTCGCCCACCAGATCATCGTTGAACCACAGATTGCGCCAGGTGGTGGTCGAGATCGTATGGCACAGCACGCCATCGGGCGTGCCGGCGCGCGCGTGCATGCCCACCAGCAAACACGCATCGCAGCCCTGCTCCAGCAGCTCGGTGTAGCGCGACCATTTGTGGTGCGCCACCCAATCGCAGCCGGGGTCGAGCAGCTCGGGAATGAGCGAGTTAAACGTCCAGTCGCCGCCCGCGCCGTGGCAATCCACCACCACAATCTCGGTTGCGCCGCCGGCCCGCGCGCCGCGCACAGCGGCGTTGATCTCCTCGGTGTACAGTCTGCGACATTCTTCGTACATCGGCTTGCCGCCGGTGACCTGATCCCAAACGACGATGCCGCTGACGCCTTCCATATCGGTCATAATCAGAACGCGCATGGGGATCTCCTTCAATTCCAAGCGAGCCTTCTACAGCAGCCTTTAAGTAGTGTTGCACACAAACGCCTTTTAGCCTGCGGCAGCAGGGTACTTCCCGTTTTATCTGTGGTTTGGTTTTTGCGCTCTACGAGCGCAAAAACCAAACCACAACAGGAGATAAAGTACCGCTCTGCCGAAGGCTGGAATCCATCAAAGCCTAGTGGCGATTATAGCGCACTTCGAGGATGGCGCAGAAGCCGGCTGTCGGTAGCAGGATATGGCTTGACACGTGCGATAAAATAAAGCACGCTTGTTCGAATATACAGAAAGACGACACCCTATGTGCTCACGCCGGAACGATACCCACCAGCAGCTGCTTCGCGCGCGCGCGTTTATCGACGAATGCTATGATCTGCCGCTCGATCTGGAGCAGATCGCGAGCCAGGCTAGCTTCTCACGCTATCATTTTCTGCGCCTGTTTCGCACCACGTTCGATCAAACGCCGCATCAGTATCTTGTCCAGCAGCGCATTGAGCGCGCCAAGTCGCTGTTCGCTGCCGGCGATCTGCAGCATTACCGAGGTGTGCTTCGCGGTTGGTTTTCAAAGCTTGGGTTCGTTCAGCGCGCTGTTTCGTCGCTGTGCCGGCTACCCGCCCGAAAGAATATCGCGCTCGCGTGTTTCAGGGGATCTCCCTGCCGCGCCGCTTTGTGCCGGCCTGTTTTCTGCGGATGCTGAACATTCAGGCACCCGCGTAAGGCTGCGTGGTGGAGCGCATAACCCCGCAACTTTCGAGAAGCATTTCTGCGATCAAAGCGCTAAGATCACAGTATTAGGACGTTCGCTCACCAGCCGGATTTTTTGATTTGTATGTCGTTTTTGCCCCCGCCGGGGGCAAAAAACGACATACGACAAAGATAAAGTACCATGCTGCCGCAGGCAAAAATGCGATGAGCGAACGTCCTGAGTATATCTGTTTAGGAATTACGCGGTGCCGAGGTATCGAAATCTAAAGGAGGATGTGATGATCACAAAGCTGTCGCACGCGACGATCTATGTGTTTGATCAGGCGCAGGCGCTGGATTTCTACGCCAACAAGCTGGGTTTCGAGGTGCGGATGGACATGCGCATGGATAACGGGTTTCGCTGGCTGACGGTCGGGCCGAAGGCGCAGCCTGATTTTGAGCTGGTCTTGTTCGCAGTCAAGCCAGGCATGTTCGATGAAGCTGCCGCCGGCCATCTTCGAGCGCTGCTCGAACAGGGCGCGCTGGGTGTCGGCGTGTTCGACACCGACGATTGCCACGCCACGTATGCCGAGCTTTCGGCGAAAGGGGTCGAGTTCAGCTCGCCGCCGCAGGAGCAGCCCTACGGCATCGAGGCGACCTTTCGCGACAACTCGGGCAATACATTCAGCCTGACACAGCGCCGCTAGCGAAATTGCAAATTGCAGATTGCAGATTGGGGAATCCACGAAGGCACACGAAGGGGCACAACATAGCTGTTTTCTTCGTGTGTCTTCGTGTGTCTTCGTGGATCGTATCAGGATGGAGAACTCAAAACTTTGAACTTTGAACTCAGAACTTTGAGCTACCCCTCTTGTTGCCCGCCCGCGCGCAGCAAGCTGCTCAGGCCGATGACTGCCAGCGCCGCCGCCAGCAGTGCCCAGCCAAACGTCAGCTCAACGCGGATTCCTAGTGCGATACCGCCAAGCAGCAAGCCTGCCGCCGCCACAAGTGCCAGCCGGCGCAGGTGATCGCGGGTCAGCCCAGGCGGCGGCGTGATCGCGCCGGCACGGCGCAGGCGCGCAGCGAAGTGGCTGAGATCCCATGCCGCCAGCGCCGCGACCACGCCCAGCAGCATCCAGCCGGCAACCACCCCCAGCCAGACCCCAAACGCGGCCAGCACAACCCAGCCGACCAGGCACGGTTCCGCCACCCAATCCCAGCCGCGCCAATCGCCGGCCAGCCACAGCAAGCCGAGAACGAGCACAATACCCACGCCGGCCCAGAGTGACTGTCCACCATAGCCCAGCGCCAGCGCGAAGGTTGCCAGGGTAGCGGAGATGAGGGTGAGTGATCGCATAGCGTGATTCTTTGTGATTATACAGTGACAGGCGTAGCACAACCAACGAAATGCTTTGTCATATTGAACGAAGTGAAATGTCCCATGGCAGGCGTGGCACAACCAACGAAATGCTTTGTCATGTTGAACGAAGTGAAACATCTCGCTGAATATTGCACTGAATATCACATTGTTACACGATGAGATTCTTCACTTCGTTCAGAATGACATGGCTTTCGCCGGATACAGCGTTGTCATGCGCTAGATTCTTCACGGAGCATGCCCTGAGCGCAGTCGAAGGGTTCAGAATGATATGCTTTCATTTGCCTGCCGCCTGCCGCCTGCCGCCTGCCGCCTGCTGTCATCTGCCGCCTGAGTTTCAAATCAGCCCTATCGGCGGCCGGCTCAGCGCCGCTTCAGCCACCTCTTGGAACGGCAGCTCGGTCGGCCAATCGATCACAGTGACGCCGCTGCGGCGGCAGCGCTGGAGCAGCAGCGCGCGCTCGATCTGCGCGAGCCGCGTGGCGGGTGCCGTCTCGGGTTGCTCAGCTAGCCCGCGCTGCTCGAAGCTGACTGGGTCGGGGCTGATCACCAGCAGCTGATAGCCGCGCGCGCGCAGGCTGGCCAGCATCTCCAGGTCGTGCGGCAGCAGCGGGCTGATCAGCACGATCTGCGAGCGGGCCGGGAACAGCCGAGTTGGCAGGTAATCCAGCCGTTCGAGCACCGGCAGGTCGCCCGTCTCGGCGCGGGCCAGCGCGCGCAAAATGCGCTCGCGTTGCAGCTTGCCGTAGCCGGGCAGCGTCCAATCGAGCGAGCGCCCATACATCAGCAGGCCCACACGGTTGCCGCGATGCAGAAATGTGTCGGCCAGCGCACCGGTAGCCTGGATCGCGTATTCGAACAGCGCGCCGTCGCGGGTGCGCACATCGCACTGCCGGCGCGAATCAAGGATGATCCCAACATCGGCCACACGCTCCTGCTCGAACTGGTTGACGAACAGATTTGCGGGTTGCGCGCGGTTGCGCGAGCGTTGATCCAGCGCGTGGGGTCGCCCGGCTGGTATTCGCGCACGCCGTAGAACTCCACGCCCGCCCCGCCCTGGCGCGCCGGGATCTGCCCGGCGTAGACATTCGTGCGCCGCGGCCGGATCTCGATCCTCCGCAGCCGGATTACCTCGGGCACGATGAAGATCTGCCCTGGTGCCGGAACGGGTATTGTTGTGTGAAACAAACCCAGCTGATCTTGCACATTCGCCTGCAAGCCGGGGAACTGGTAGAGTCCGCGCTCGCCGGCCACGGTATAGGCTAGATCGGCGCTTGTGCCGGGTGCGATGGTTGTGAGCAGGCGCGGCTGCCCTTCTACAAGCGCCAACTGCTGCGGAAGCTGATCCTCCAGCAGCACGGTCACCGGCCGCGCGCCCACATTAGTGATCGATATGCTGACCTGCGCCGGCTCGCCGTTCGCCAGCCGCTGGGCGCTGAAGGAGCGTGTCGCGCTCAGCTGCGGCGGCGCGGGCCGATCCAGCAGCGCTGCACCGGCGTAGATCAGCAGTGGGATCGCCAGCGCCAGCATTTCGCCGCGCAGCGTGCCCAAGCCTAGCAGCACCAGCCCGGCGATCAAGGTACTTAGGAGCAGCCAGCGTTGCATCATCACCCCTAAAATTGAGAATGGAGAATTGAAAATTGAGAATGATTTATTGCATCATTCGAGGTTCTTCGTGGCCCTTCGTAGTTTGTCAACAAAGTTTTCTTGTATTCGTTGAATCAAAGAAATACCATGTCATGCTCACTTCGTGAAGCATCTCGATGCTTAATACAACGATTTTCAGTGAGATGTTTCGCTTCGCTCAACATGACAATAAAATGAGGAAACTTCGTTGACAGAGTACCTCGTGTACCTTCGTGGATCATAACATCTACCGGCGATCTAATCGCACCGGCACATCCACCGAGCGCAGGATCTCCTCCAGGATGCCGTCGGCCGCGCGGCGCTGCATCCACAGATCGGGCGTCAGGATCAGCCGGTGGATCAGCGCCGCCCGCGCGAACGACTTGACATCATCGGGGAGCACATACGCGCGGCCTTCCAGCGCCGCCTGCACGCGCGCCAGCTTGAGCAGCGCCAGCGACCCACGCGGGCTAGCGCCCACCACCACGCGCTTGTCGCGCCGCGTCGCATCCACCAGCCGCACAATATAGCGCTCGATGTCGGGGTCGACATGCGTTTCTTCGATCACCTGGCGCAGCGCCAGCAGCTCGGCCGCGTCGGTCACACGCTCGATCTGGAAGCTATCGCTGCGGCGCTCACGGCGGCGGCGCAAGATCTCCTGCTCCTCGTCCATGCCGGGTAGCCGACTCCCAGCTTGATCAAAAAGCGGTCGAGCTGGGCTTCCGGCAGCGGAAATGTCCCCTCGTACTCGATCGGGTTTTGGGTGGCGATCACAATAAACGGCTCGGGCAGCGCCATGGTTTCGCCTTCCAGCGTCACGTGGCCTTCCTGCATCGCCTCCAGCAGCGCCGATTGGGTCTTCGGCGAGGCGCGATTAATCTCATCGGCCAGCACGATATTGGCGAAGATCGGTCCCTTGCGCAGCTCGAACTGGCCCTGCGCGGATCATAGATCACGCTGCCGGTGATGTCGCTGGGCAGCAGGTCGGGCGTAAACTGGATGCGCTTGAAATCCAACCCCAGCGCCTGGGCAAAGCTCAGGGCTGTCAATGTCTTGGCCAGGCCGGGGTAATCTTCCAGCAGCACATGGCCGCCCGCCAGCACAGCGGTCAGAATCTGCTCCAGCAGCCGGCGCTTGC
Organism: uncultured Acidimicrobiia bacterium; assembly: GCA_963848485.1. Lineage (GTDB taxonomy): Bacteria > Actinomycetota > Acidimicrobiia > IMCC26256 > JAENVU01 > Chersky-806. The sequence continues at coordinate 2,891 of CAWKDX010000024.1, read as the reverse complement.
CGACCACCACCCGCTCGACCTGCTCGATAACCCGCTTGCCCACGATGGCTACATCTGCACTCGCCGCCGTCATCACGCTGCTCCAATCGTATGCTGCATCGTTTCTTCCAGATAATCAATCACCAGCTGTGGGTCAATTGCTAGCGGATCGGCTTGCGCTGTATCCTGCGCCGCCCGCTCGAAGAAGCGAAAGCGCGGCCTGGGCTTCGGCCAGTAGGGCATGCCGCCGGCGCGCAAATAGGCGCGCAGCTGTGGCGGAACATCCAGCGTCCCCTGCTCCAGTCGCCGGCTGATCTCCTGTGGTGTGGATTGCTCGCGGAAGGCCAGTAGATCCGCTGCCACCTGCGCCAGCCGCTGCGCCAGCCGCCAGCGCGAATGATCATCGCGGCCTGAATCGCGCAGCCAGCGCGACCATTCGGCCACGCGCCCAGTCGCGATAGCCTGCGATCTGGCGGGCAGGAGCGACGCACTGCTGCGGGGGAAGCTTTTCGCTACCAACAGCACGGCGAGTAACACAAACGCGCCCCATAGCAGCGCCTGCGGAATGCTTTCGTACAGCACCTGCATGGCCCACCACAAGAACAGCAGCGGTACCACCAGTGCTTCGCCAATCGTGCCGCTGATGATCAGCGCCAGCAGGATGGTCAGCAGCAGCGCCAGCCCAAGCGCCGGTAAGCGCGCCCTCATGGTGCGCCTCCATACGCGTGAACAATTGCCGTCAGGCATTCGACCGCCACACGCTCATCCTGGGCGCTGGGCTGCTGTGCGCCGTAGCGCGCATGCTCGAACAGCCGCGTGAACTGCTGGATGTGTTTGTCGCGCACGCCCGAGGCGGCCAGGTGCTGGGCGAACTCACGCGCGGTCATCGCGCCGCCGCGCTCAATCCCGCGCTGCTGGCCCAGCACCTCGCTCATCTCCAGATAGCAGCGCAGCACCACGCTCTGTACATCGCCGCCGGCCTGGATGCTCTTGATCGCCGCCTGCGCCAACTCGGTCATTGGGTTCGCCACCGGCCGGCTGCGCCGCCAGAGATACCAGATCCCGGCGATCAGCAGCGCCGCCAGCACCAGGCTGATCAGCGCAACCAGCCAGGGCGAGGGCTGGGCGACAAAGGGCGGCAGCGGCTCGCCCGTCGGCGCTTGTAGCGGTGGAGGGGCCTCGGTCTGCTGGGGTGGTGGCAACGGCTCGGGCGTGCCGATCAGCCGACTGACGATCAGGTAAAACAGCAGCAGCACCAGCAGCACCTGCGCGAGCCGCTGGAGCAGTTGCCAGCGCAGCTTCGACGAAAAGATCAGCGTGAGGATAAAATAAACCAGCACCACCAGCACGATCCCGGCGATCACCAAGCGCCAGTAGCCCAGATCGCCCATGCTTACCGCCAGCGCCCGCTGCCCGCATCGGGCGCGTCATCCGCCGTTGAGAATGAAGGATCGCCCTGGCCGGAGGCTCAGATGCGGCAAGCTCGCCGCCAGCAGCATCAGCGCGCCAATCGCCGCACCGAGATAAAACATCAAGAAGCCTTGTCGGCGTCGCATGTGGTTGCCGTTTCCAGCTCGCCGCGCGAGTCACACCGGAAGATTGCGTGCTGTAGTGTACCACAATGTCTTCTTGGCCGGCGATCGAAATCGCGGCACCCAAGGGGTACCCGGCCGCGTTCCGCCGACCGTCCGCCTGCGCGGACGCCGCTTTCGTCCACGGAGGTGGACGATCAGCCTAAAGGCTCGGCAGGCGCGGTTTCAACCGCCGGCTTAAAAATGCAACTCACGACCGATGCCCATGCGCCGCCCGCTGTGGTATAGTGCAGCCACAGGCGATGATGGAGACCAGTACGCGGGCCGGCAGCGCCCCAGCGAGCGCGGACATGGTGAAAGCCGCGCGCCACGCCCCCCGCCGAAGATCGCTCCTGAGCCGACCTACGAACGAGTTCAAAGTTCAAAGTTAAGAGTCAAGAGTTGATTGTGGCCAGCATAACTTTGAACTCTTAACTTTGAACTCTTAACTTCAGTAGTGGAGTCCGGGCTCGTCCCCCGTTATCAGGGACGGAAGGTTGAACACGACCTTCGCCAAGCGCAGCTGATTGCACATTGCATATTGCAGATTGTACATTGATTTATGGTCAATTTACAATTTACAATTTACAATCTGCAATCGGGTGAATCAGGGTGGTACCGCGGGGCTTCTGCCTCGTCCCTATTGTATGTGGGGGCGGGGTTTTTTGTTGTAGTTAAGAGTGCAAGTTAAGAGTGCAAAGTTACGGCGAAGCACCGCTTCATTTTGCACTTTGAATTCTTAACTTTTAACTGGCATGAAGGTGATCGGCCATGGACGGCGCTGGCATTGCTGATATTGGCGCTATTCGCGATGACGGATTGACCTGAAAACGAACAAAGGAGATTGGCAATGTTTCACGATGTACCCGCGCGGCCGGATTACGCCGCGCTCGAGACGGCGGCGCTGGAAGCTGTGGGAGCGCACGCGCGCATTCGACCAGCTGCGCGAGCAGAAGCGCGGCGAGCCCGAAATGGTCGTTTCTCGATGGGCCGATTACCGCGAACAACCCGATGGGCGTTCACCACGCCTGGGGCCGCACCTACAAGGACGCCTACAATCGCTACTTCGCCATGACCGGCCACGAACTCCGCTACCAGCAGGGCTTCGATTGCCAGGGCCTGTGGGTCGAAGTCGAGGTCGAGAAGGAACTCGGCCTCAAGAGCAAGCGCCAGATCGAGGAATATGGCGTCGCTAATTTCGTGAACAAGTGCAAGGAGCGCGTGTACCGCTTCGCCGGCCTGATCACCGAGCAAAGCCGGCGCATGGGCTACGGATGCATCGGGAAAACTCCTACTACACGCTTTCCGATGAGAACAACTATAGCATCTGGGGCTTTCTGA
>CAWKDX010000023.1:0-11528 GCA_963848485.1 uncultured Acidimicrobiia bacterium | reverse complement strand
GCCGCCGGAGCCGGGCCCTCTGCCCCTCCGACGACCATGCAGAAGACGGCGGTGAACGTCGCGCACGCGGCGACGAGTCCGCCGCGCCGGCCGTCCCCGAGGACACCAACATCGTGGGCGTCCAGTGGTCCGGCGACCAGTCCGCGAAGTTCCGGGTCGAGGCCCGGGTCAAGAACGGCAAGTGGTACCCGCAGGGGACGGTCACCGCGCCTGACGGTGGCGCCGACCCCGGCAGCGCCGAGGCCCGCAACGTGGCACGCCGGATCGGTGCGGGGTTCTCGAGTGAGCCGGTCCAGGTCACGGACAACGCGGCCCAGGTTCGCCTGCGCGTGACCAAGGGCAACGTGAGCAACGTCCACATCGTCGCAGTCGGCTCGCCGCCGGGGCTCGCGAACACGACGCCGGACACCAGCCCGCTCAACGTCAACCCGCTCGCCGCGGGCGGCATGGCGTTCGCCGCGGCCGGCGCGATCTCCACCAAGCGGTCGCGCAAGGGATCGCTGCTGCTCGTGCTGATCGTCGGCATGGTTGCGTCCGCCGCGCTCATCGGCGTGCCGAGCGCCAACGCCGCCGCTCCGGGTGACGTGCCGTTCCCGCCCAACCCCGGCTACGTGAGCCGCGCGCAGTGGGGCGCCGACGAGAGCCTGCGTCAGGCTGCGTGCCCCGAGGGACCGGACTACGCGACACCGAAGCTGGTCGTCGTGCACCACACGGCGACCTCGAACTCGTACTCCCCCGCGCAGTCCGCGTCGATTGTGCGCGGCATCTACGTCTATTACATCCAGGGCCGCGGCTACTGCGACATCGGGTACAACTTCCTCGTCGACCGCTACGGCATCATCTTCGAGGGTCGCTACGGCGGCGTCGACCGTGGCGTCATCGGTGCCCACGCGACGAACTTCAACACCGGCACCACCGGCATCGCGATGATCGGTGACCACGGCACGGTGCCGCCGACCGCGGCGACCGTCAACTCACTGTCGAACCTGATCGCCTGGAAGATGTCGGTCCATCAGATCAACCCGTTCGTCAAGGTCCCGTTCCGTGGCGCGATCCTCGACCCGATCATCGGCCATCGCGACGCCGGAAGAGTCTCGGGTGACGGCACTGCTTGTCCCGGGAACGCCGGTGAAGCCATGCTCGCGGGGCTGCTCGCGAACGTGAGACCACGCGTCGCCTTTGGCTACCCCCTCGGGCAACCTGGAGTCGCGCGCCGACAACCCAATGCCATCCAGGTCTCCGGGTGGTCGGCGGACCCGGACACCACCTCGCCGATCCAGGTGCACATCTACATCGACGGCAGGGGTGCTGCGATCACCACTGCGTCGATCGACCGGCCGGACGTGGGTCGGCAGTACCCGTGGCTCGGCAGTCGACACGGATTCAACGTGACGATCCCGGTGACCCAGGCCCCCCATGTCGTGTGCGCATACGGCATCAGCGTGGGCAACGGAGGGAACCATCAGATCGGCTGCGCGTTCGTGCTCGGGCAGACGGTCGGGTCACTGGATACGTCCACCCGCGGTCCTGGGACCGTCAGCCTGCACGGCTGGGCGATCGATCCGGACACGGCCAACTCGCTGCCGATCCACGTGTACGTGGACGGCGTCGGCGCCGCGATCACCACCGCGAACGTCTCCCGCCCGGACGTCGCCCGTGCTCTGCCCGGATACGGGAACGCGCACGGCTTCGACGTCACGGTGCCGGTCGTCGGGAACCGAACCGTCTGTGTGTACGCGATCAGCACCCGCGGCAAGCGAACCTCACGCTCGGCTGCACCAGGACGAGTGGGACACCCGTCGGTGCGCTCGACATAGCGGGTCGGCCGAACGGCGGCGGCGCGGTGCGCGACCCGCGGCTGGACGCTCGACCCCGACAGCGCCGCGCCCATCGCGGTCCACGTCTACATCGACGGGATCGGCCGGGCCATCGGCACCGCGAACACCAACCGTCCCGACGTCGGGAATGTGTACCGGGGTTGGGGCAACAGCCACGGCTACGACATCACCGTCGGAGTGTCGCACCCGGCCTGCACAACGTCTGCACCTACGGCATCAGCGTCGGCGGTGGCGGCAACGCCCTGCTCGGGTGCAAGGGCCTGCGTCGTCAGCTAGGCGGAACCGCCTCTGATCAGCGTCAGCGACCGGCGGCGAGGGCGCGCTTCACCCGCCCTCCCGTCTTGCGCACGATCGAGCCGACGTCGCCAGTGGCGCACGAGCCGCGCCACCGCGAGCACGTCCGCCGGGATCCACGACCGCGCCGGCGCTGATCGACGGGATCGCCGCCGCCATGTCCGGGTCCACGAGGTCCGGCGCCCGGTGCGGTGCCCGGCAGAACTCGATGAGCGGCTGCAGAACCTTCGTCCAGCGGTAGTCCTCGGACAACTGGGCCGAAGCATCGCCGCAGCTCCGCGGCGAAGTCCGGCTCGTCGATCAGGCGGAACAGCGCAGCCTCGAGCGCATCGACGTCGCCCGGCGGAACGGTGAGCCCCACTCCGTACTCGTCGATGATGTCGCCGAAGGAGTCGCCGCCGGTGGCGACCACCGGGAGTGACGCCCAGAGGTAGTCGAGGATCCGGGTCCGGAACGAGAACTCGGTCTCGACGTGGTCGAGGTGCGTGCTCACGCCGATGTCCGCCTCGAGCAGGAAGTTCTGCCGGTCGTCGTACGCGACCCAGCCCTCGTTGAAGAACACGTGGGTGTCGGTGAGGCCGAGCTCGTCGCTGAGCCGGCGCGTCTCCACCGCCATCCGCATCTCGGGGACGTTCGGGTTGGGGTGCTTGAGCCCGAGGAAGAACAGCCGGACGCCCGGCGCACGGGCCCGGAGCTTGTCGACGGCCCGGAGCAGTGTGAGCGGGTCGAACCAGTTGTAGATGCCACCGCCCCAGAGGATCACCGTGTCGTCCGGGCCGATGCCGGGCACCACGCCCTTCAGCACCGGACGGGTGTGACGGGGCGCGTCGTCGCTGACCCCGAACGGCACCACCTTGACCAGCTCGTCCATGCTCTCGTTGGCGTCGTAGGTGACCGGGTTGACTCGGCCGACCGCGGCGAGCTGACCGAGCCAGAAGTCGCGTTGCTTGCGGCTCGCGCAGAGGAAGAGGTCTCCCCGGGTCAGCTGCTCGTTCAGCACCTCGGTCGCGGCGCGCACGATCACGCGGCGGCCGGCCTCGCCCGCGTCGCGCGCCTGTTCGAGCTGCTCGAGGTGGAACGGGTCGTAGATGTCTGCGACGACGACCTTCTGCGTGTCCCGCAGTGCCGGGTGCTGGGCCATCAGGTAGCCCTGGAAGATCGTGACGTCGGCCCACCGGATGAGCTCGTTCAGCTCCGGGTCGTTGACCTTTCGCACGTGGAAGTCCGGGTGCGAGATGTCGCGGCACTCGATCGTGCTGACGAGCTCGACGTCGTGCTCACGGCACAGCGCGCACGCGATCTGCCACGGCGCGGATCGCGGGGCCGGCCATCTGCGGCGCGAGCGTGTCGCCCGTTGCGATCAGGATGCGCCGGCGCTCGGTGAAGCCCTCCTTGATCCCGAACGCGTCGACCACGGCGTTGAAGCCATCGACGAACTGCGGGTCTCCGATGTTCGGATGGAACGGCATCTGGAACAGCCGGGTGATCTCCTGGTCGGTCCGGCGCCGGGCCCGCTGCAAGCCGCGCGCGGGTCTCGGCCAGTCCGTCGATCTGCTCGACCAGCGCGTCGATGGCGTACGCGGACGCGAGCGTCTGCTTGGCCGTGCTGACCTCCGGCTCCTGCTCCCCGCCGCTCCCCCGCTCGAGGTCCAGCTCGTGGGCGTCCGAACCGCCGAGCGTGATCCCGCGCCGGATGGAGAGCATGAGCGCTGCGGGCAGGATGCGCGCGAGGTTCTCATCGTCGTAGTTCTTGTAGATCGTGAAGAGCGCGTTGCGCTCGAGCAGGTAGTGCTCTCGCCAGGCGCCGTAGCTGTCCATCGAGCTGTGGTGACGGTGGTAGACGAGCGACTCGGGCACGTAGCGCACCCGGTAGCCGAGCAACCAGAGCCGCCACCCGAGGTCCACGTCCTCGAAGAACATGAAGTACCGGGGATCGAAGCCGCCGACCCGCTCGAACACGTCGGTCGGCATCACCATCGCGGCACCGGACGCGAACAGCACGTCCGCGGCCTTGTCCGGGATCGTCGTCTCGTCCGCGCCCGACGTGCAGCTTGAAGCCGTGACCGTAGAAGGACATCGCGGCGTCGACGAAGTCGACGGTCTGGCCTTCCCAGTCGAGAACCTTGCTGGCCACGCACGCGACGGAGGTGTCCGCGTGGAGCTCCGCGACCGCGGCCTTGAGCCAGTTCGGGTCGGGACGCGCGTCGTTGTTGAGGAACGCGACGTACTGCCCCGTGGCCTGGGCCGCGCCGTGGTTGCAGCCCCCCGCGAAACCCGGTGTTCTCCGTCAGCGCGAGCACCTTCGCGTCCGGGAACCGGGCAGTCAGGACCTCCGCGCTCCCGTCATCCGACGCGTTGTCGACGACGATGACCTCGAGCTCCGGCGTAGTCGAGGTCGCGCATGCCGTCGAGGCAAGCGATCGTGTCCTCGACGCCGCGGTAGTTCACGACGACGACCGACACTCTTCCGGGAACGAGGGGCTTGCGCACTACGGGGACGTCTCCTTGGGGCTCGCGAGCTTGTTCCGGACCCGCTTCGCGGCGTACGGGATGCCGAGCAGCCAGCGGCGCTGGGCATCGGCGCGCTCGTTCGCGAACTGGTTCTGCAGGTCCACCAACCGGCGCTCGAGCTCGAAGACGTGCGCGTCGCGGTCCGCGATCTCGCGCTCGCGCGCCGCGACCAGGAGGCGGGACTGGTCGAGCTCCCGGCCGAGCAGCTCCGAGCGCGCCGACTGCATTCAGTCGTTGGGCCATGACCGCGCCCGCGATCGCGTTGAGCGCGGCCTGCCCGGACGCGGCATCCTCGGGCGCGCGGAGCGCGTCGACGACCTTCTCCACCTCGTCGAGCGGGCGGTGCCGGGACGACGACGATCACGTGACGGTACGACGGCTCGCGACAATCGAGCGGCGACACGGCTTCGTTGTAGTAGGCGTGGAGCTTCCCGAGGTGCGGCAGCCCGGTAGCGAGCAGCTCGTGGTGCACCAGCATGCCCATGAGCCAACGGGGCAGGTATCCGCTCGGCAGCGTTGACGCGGAAAACCCGGCCGCGCCGAGCGCGGCCATGGTCGGCCCCAGCTCCGGCAGGCCGTTCTCCGCGTGCTCGTCCAGCGTCGGGAAGTCGCCCTGGAAGCGGGCCCGGATGAACTCGTTGAGCGCTTCCTCGGCCAGCTCGAGCTCCGGGCTCGCGAAGGGCGCGCTCGAGCATCACGAGGTCCGAGCTGACCCGCAACAGCTCGGACAGGAACGCGGCCCGGAACCGGGCGGGGACGTGTTCGAGCGTGTCGAGCGTGACGACCACCGCGAAGGTCTCGTCTGCGAATGGCAGCGCGGCGCCGTCGGCGAGCAGGAAGCCGACCGACGTGCGCGCCGGAGATGTCACTGACCATCAGCTCGTGCTCGGGGAGGAACGACTCGAGCGGGCCCGGGCCACCACCGACCTCGAGGACGAGCGACCCGGTCGGCACCGCGAAGCCCTCGAACAGCTCCCTGGTGACCTGGTAGCGCTGGTACTGGTCGAACGGGAGCTCGAGGCGCGAGTCGACGTGAGCGCTCGCGCGATGCCGGGCTCGGTCATTGGTGCGCCGGCTTCACGGCGCCTTCCCATGAACCACCGAGGGCGATCACCCCGTGCTCTTCGGCCGGGACTCCACGCTCGACGTCGAAGCGCATCGTCCGGTGCCGGAAGTCGAAGGCGTGCGAGCAGGAGTAGTCGTACAGCGAGGCGCTGAGGTCGTACGTGCCGGGGACGAGCATCAGCCGGTCGATGCGCAGGTCGACGTGGCCCGTGCCGCTCAGCTCGTCGGGCACCGCCCCCGCCTGGCGCGTGTTCGGGCCGCTCACGGTGAAGCCCTCGATCGTCTGGATCGCGAGCCCGAAGACGGGCTGTGGGATCGGCTCGCTGAGCGCGTAGTGGAGCCGGATCGTCAGTGGGTCACCGGTGTGGATCGTCGTGGCCGGGGCACCGTTCGCGCCGAGCAGCTCGACCGGCTCGATCTTGCCCTCGCCCGATCCCCAGCGCGACCCGTACTCGCCGTCGGCCACCCGGTCGACGTGCACGCCGGACAGGTAGCCGTCGATGACCTCGCCCGACGGGCCCATCGCCCGGAGCTTGCCGTGCTCGAGCAGCGCGACCTCGTCGCACAGGTTCCGCACCGAGCCGAGCGCGTGCGAGACGATCACGATCGTCTTGCCGCTGTGCTTCAGCTCGGCGAACTTCTCGGCGCACCGGCGCTGGAACTCCTCGTCGCCGACCGCGAGCACCTCGTCGACCAGCAGGATGTCCGGGTCGACGTTGATCGCCACCGAGAAGCCGAGCCGCACGTACATGCCGGACGAGTAGTTCTTCACCGGGGTGTCGATGAAGTGCTCGAGGCCCGGCGAAGCCGACGATGTCGTCGAAGCGAGCGTTGAGCTGCTTGCGGGACAAGCCCGAGGATCGCGCCGTTGAGGTACACGTTGTCGCGGCCCGACAGCTCCGGGTGGAACCCGGCGCCGAGCTCGAGCAGCGCGGAGATCTTGCCCTCGGTGCGGATGCGGCCGGCATCCGGGTTCAGGATCCGCGCGATGCACTTCAGCAGCGTGCTCTTGCCGCAGCCGTTCTCGCCGATCAGCCCGAACGTGATGCCGGCCGGCATCTCGATCGAGACGTCGTCGAGCGCGGGGAACGACTCGTACCTCACCCGGGCGCGGCGCATGACCGCGCCTTTGATCGACTGGTTGCGCTCGTGGTACAGCCGGTAGGTCTTCGAGACGCCTTCGATGGAGATCGCGGAGGCCACGGTCACACCTCTTCCGCGAGGCGGTGGTCGAGCTTCTGGAAGACCACGAGACCGAGCGCGACCAGCGCGATCGACCACGCGACCAGGTAGAGCAGTGAGAGCACGGACGGGAACCGCAGGTCGTACATCGCGCTGCGGTAGCACCCGATGAGCTGCACGAGCGGGTTGAGGTTGTAGATCGCGCGCAGTGGGATCTCGACGCCGGCGATGTGCGCCGTCTTCGGCACCACCGAGATCGGGTACACGATCGGCGCGGAGTAGAAGAGCGCCATCAAGCGCGATCGACACGAGGTGCTGCACGTCACGGAAGTACACGTTCAGCACGCTGAGGAGGAACCCGACGCCGAGGACGAAGAACGACTGGATGGCCACGATCACGAGGACGACCGGGATCCACGGCAGGACCATGTTGCCCATCAACAGCAGGATCGCGGCGAGCACCCCGAGCTCGATCAGGAACGACACGAGCAACGAACCGATCGTGGAGACCACGAAGACCTCGCGTGGGAAGTACACCTTCTTGATCAGGTTCGAGTTCCCGATCAACGAGCCCATGGACCCGGTCATGCCGCCCTGCAGGTAGTTCCAGGGCAGGAGGCCGCACAGCAGGAACGCGGCGAAGTTGTGCAGTCCGCTCGGATCACCCTGTGGGTGGCTGGATCTTGAGGAAGAACGAGAAGACGATCGAGTAGACGATGACCGTCGACAGCGGGTTGAGCAGGCTCCAGGACCAGCCGAGGAACGACTTCTTGTAGCGGCTCCGAAGCTCGCGCAGGGTCAGATTGACCGTGAGGTCCCCAGAGTCGAGGTACTCCGCGAGCTTGGCTCTCAAGATCGATCTCCGGAAGCGGGGATGGGCGGGCGTCGGGACGGTGGCGTCTTCACGGCTCGAACCGTTGGCCACGTTACCCGCCCCCGGGCCTCGGAACCGGACCCTTCTCGCCGGTCCGGGCGGCGAAATCGCAGTGTTCCGTGCCTCCGCGGCCGGTGCCGCGGCGCTGACGGTGCGGGCCGAGTTCGCGCTTCGGGGCCGACGGGTCGGGTTGATCGCCTCGGACCAGCGGATGCCCGGGATGACCGGCGTCGAGTTCCTCGAGCCGGCGCGACACCATCGACTCGGAGCCGCTGCGACCGTGCTGCGCGTGCGCCTCCCCGGCGGAGACGCCCGCTAGTTGCCGCTGCGCCGCAGGGTGGCGGGGATCGTCGAGCAGCAGGATCTTGAGGTCGGTGATCGGACCCATCTGATCGATGTACTCGAGGTCCACCTCGGTGTGGAGGTGCATCATCCCCGTGCCCCGGCCAGACACCTGCCAGAGCCCGGTGAGCCCCGGCTTCACCAGATGGCGCTGGTGCTGCCAGGGCTCGTAGCGCGAGACGATCTCGACGAGCTCGGGGCGCGGGCCCGACGAGGCTCATGTCGCCGCACACCACGTTCCAGAACTGGGGCAGCTCGTCGAGGCTCCACTTCCGCAGGAAGCGACCGACTCGCGTGTGGCGCGGGTCCCGGTCGCTCTTGTGCGTCTGGCGCCGGTCCTGCGTGACCGGCGCGGCTTCGCCGGCGGCGGTCCTGGCCCATGGTCCGGAACTTGTAGACGTCGAACTCGCGGTCGGCGCGTCCCGACGCGGCGCTGACGGAAGAAGACCGGCGAACCCAACGACACGCGGACGGCCAGCGCCACCGAGCGCGGTCAACGGAAGCAGGACCACGAAGATGCAGAAGCCCACGACGCGATCGAAGGTGGGCTTGACGCACGCGCACGTAGATCCCGTGCGGACGTTCGACGATCATGTCATCCGCTTCGGACCGAGCCACCGCCAGCCGACGCTCGTCCCGATCGCGTCCGGATCGACCCGAGAGCGCATGCCCGCCGCTCGTCATGTTCGCCACATCGTTTCTTCGACCGAGGGGCGTCGGCACCTGAGGCATTCCCGCTTCTTCGATGGTGTGATCGATCCGCCCGAAGCGGCGAACTTAGCATCGGGCCACGGGCACGATTTCCGTGGAAACGGACCGTGTCACGCGGCCACCGCGACCGAGTGGCGCTCACGCGCCTCGGTCAGGACGTCGAGGAGCTGGCGGGTCGTGACCCGGGCGTCGTAGACGGCATCGAAGCGATCCCGGCCCGCCGAACCCATCGCATCGGCCCGTTCGGGGTCGTCGAGCAACGCCTGGATCGCCGACGCGAGTGCATCGTCGTCGTGCGTCGTCAAGAGGCCCGTCCTCCCGTCCTCGACCATTTCCGGCAAAGCACCCACCCTCGTGGTGACGACCGCCACTCCGGCGCGCATGGCCTCGAGGACGGAGTAGGGCGAATTGTCCATCTCGGTGGGAAAGGCGAACACGGCGGTCCGGCCGAGCAGCTCGGGCAGGCGCGGGTCGCCGGGGTCGAAGTCCGAGAAGACGCGCACACCCGGCTCCGGCGTGATGGCGTCTCGCGTGACGAGGTTCAGCACGCAACGATCGCGCAGCCGTTCGCGGAAGACGCGCAGCAGGCGGTCGCCGCCCTTCCGGTCCAGTGTCGCGCCCACGAACGTCACCTCGGGCAGGCCGGCCGGGCGGTGCCGCATCGGTGTCGGACCGCGGTGCAATCCGAACGGGATGACGCGGATGCGGTCGAGCTCGATTCCGTACGCGCGCTGCAGCGAGTCGGCGACCCACTGCGACTGGGCAACGAGCAGCGTCGCAGCGGCGTAGACCCGTCGCTCGAACTGCTGCGCGATCCGTACCGCCGATCCGGTGAAGCGGGTCGGGCGGCGGTGAGGCAGGTGGAATGCCCCCTGCAGGAACGTCGCGTCGGTCGAGACCACCGACGGCATGGCCCGGAGCATGTCGACGCTGCGCAACGCGATGCTCTGCGTGTAGACGTGCAGGACGTCGGGCCCGGAGTCCGGCCGGCAGGCGTCGCGCATCAGTCGCCTCGCGACCTCGCTCTCCGCGAGCTGGAAGCGCAGCGGGTGCAGGTCGAGGTCGAGCCGGCCGAGGACGGGAACCTGGGCCGAGAGGACCTTGCGGAACGTGCCCGAGCTGGGGACGTCGATGAACTCGGCGGCCAGACCGGGGTGCACCTCGGGCAGGGCCTCGCGCAACGAGAGGTGCATGGACGCATGACCGCCGAGGTTCTCGTTGAGGAACAACACCTCGCCCGGGTCCACGAACGTGCCACCTCCCCCGTCGTGTGGCTGCGGGCCGCCCGCCACGAAGGCCAGCGTGCCCGGTGTTCCGTCGCTTCAATCCCTAACCAACGCGACGTTGCGGCCGGCATGGCCGGCCGCAACGCTGCGAGTACTCGTGTGAAGTGTTTCCGCTCAGGCGGTGGCGCGGTGCTTCTTGGACTGGCGCACCATGACCACACCGGCGAGGACCGCACCGGCACCGATGACCGCCACGCCGGCAACGTCGGAGCCCGTGAAGGGCAAGCGTGCTGGTCTTGGTCGTGGTGCTCGCGGCGACCTGCGAACCGGGGTCCGACGGCGGATTGGTGCTCCCACCGTCGGGGTAGGACGCAGCCATTGCAGCAGTGGTCGGCACGAGCACACCGAGCACGATGCCGCTTGCCGCGGCGAACTTCAGTGCCCGCCCGCCCATCGAATGCTTCTTCACGACGTTCCTCCCACAGCCCTGCATGGCACTTCTGAATGGTGAATGTTCACGCAGTGTAGTCAGGTGGCCGAAATCAGGCAAGGGCCATTCGGCCCAAATCGCCACGTCCAAGCCCGGCGTTCCGGTCGGGCCCCGACCACCCTACGTGGTGCCCGGAGGCCCTGGGGAAGACAGAGCGTACCCGCCTCGGGCCGGGCCGATGACCGGAATCGCCGGGTTGTCCGGCTACCAGCGGATGGTGCGGGCGCTGTTGTCCTGCCAGGTCTTCCCATCTGCGGTCCAGGTGACCGTCGGGTACCGGGAGGACGGCTCGATCGTCACGTGCTCGTAGCCGGTCGGGACCGTGAAGGTCAGCGTGAAGTCCTTGCTCTCGCCCCGCAGGACCTGCATCTGGGTGGCGATCACCCGGGTCGGGCCGTCCGGGCCGGCGGCGACGATCTTGCTGCCGCCCTCGAGTCCGATCGCCCGGGACACACCGGGGATGTTGACCGAAAGGATCCCCGAGTACTCGCCGGCCACGAACTCCGAGGAGTACGGGCCCTCGACGTACTCGTTGAGCCCGGTCGTCGGGGTCTGGTTCTCGATGTGGATCCGGACGGTGACCGCGCTCCCGGCGTGGGCGGCGCGCGTGGTCGAACGTGGCCTCGATGCGCAGGAACTGGTCGAGCTTGTTGCCGGCCCGGTTCTGGACCGCCAGGAGCAGCGAGTCGGGCCGGAGCTTGCCCGAGACCCCGGCCGCCTCCCAGCCCGCGCTGCTCCGCCGGCTTCGAGGACCAGGCCAGGACGTGGCGACCCTGGGCCGACTGCTGGAGGTCCTCGACCAGCTTCGCGACGTCCCAGCCCTTGGCGTCGAGCTGGTCGACCACGGCCCGGGCGATGGCGCTCGAGCGCTCCCGGCGCTGGAGGTTCGGGGTCACGTCGCCGTCTCGCGCGTTCGGCCCGTAGTCCAGATAGGACTGGAGCAGGGTCTCCTGGACGACGTTGTCGGTCGTGATGAGCTTGCCGTCCACGACCAC
>CAWKDX010000022.1:0-65706 GCA_963848485.1 uncultured Acidimicrobiia bacterium | reverse complement strand
ATCGAGGAAGGCATCGCGCCGGACCATGGCGGTGCAGAAATTGACCTCCATGAGCCGGTCGTCCAACAGGTCGGTGAACGAGACCTCGGACTGGGTCAGCGCCCGATCGACCGATTCACCGTCCATCTCGATGCGGACCCCCGAGACCACAACCTCTACCTGAGGTCGAGACTCGAGGAGCTCGTACTGGAGTCGGGCCTTCTCGGCGAACCAGATGTCGTCGTCGTCGCAGAACGCGACGATGGGCGCCGAAGCGAGATCCACCCCGGCGTTCCGGCCTCCCGGGAGGCCGGGAGTGTGGTTGTTGCGGGTCACCCGGACCGGCCGGTCGCCGTCGGCGACCTCGAGTGAAGGGTCGGGCTCGCTGCGATCGAAGACCACGACGGTCTCGATCACACCCTGGAAGTCCTGGTTGCGAATCGCCTCGAGCGCCCGACGAAGCAGCACCGGACGGTCACGCGTGCAGATGACGACGGAAATGTCGGGAACCATGATGAGAATCCTCTCACAGTGTCCCGTAGGCCGTGTGTCCCATTTTTCGGCTTTTGTTCGCTTTTTGCCACCGAGGCCGTTACCTTCGTCTCCAGGCTGAACAGCACAAATTGGGGGCGGAGGAACATGAGCGTTCGTGGCGGTACTTCCTGTCGCTTTCGTCACGTGAGCCGCAAGGTGATCTCGATGCTCACGGTCGTGAGCCTGCTCGGGCTCGGCGCCATCAGTGCCGTCACCACCACTGCGGCCACTGCCGGTGCGACCACGGTGGCGAAGGACGGACGCAGCTCGGCGAGCGCGTCGCCGAGCTGCTGGGCCATCAAGCAGAGCTACCCGGCGAGCACCGACGGCATCTACTGGCTGTGGACCCCCGTGCTGCGCCAGCCCCAGCAGTTCTACTGCGATATGACCACGGAGGGTGGCGGCTGGGTGCTCGTGGGCCGCGGCCGCGAAGGCTGGCTGTTCCCGTACGCAGGTCAGGCGTCGCCATCGGTGCTGCGCACCACGATCACCGGACCGGATGCATTCGCGCCGGCGACGCTGTCGACCCCGACGGTCGAAGGCCTCATGAACGGAGGCCGGATGGACGGGCTCACCGACGGCGTCCGTCTGCGCCGCGCGACGAACATCGCCGGCAGCTCGTGGCAGGAGGTCCGCATGCACGTGAAGAACTACGCCGGCTGGTCGTGGGCGTTCGGCGGCGGGATCTACCTCAGCTCGATCAGGTTCGACAACACGACGACCAACTTCTCGACCTCGACGTGGCAGACCAACACGACCGCCAACGTTCAGGTCGCGAACGACACGCGCAGCGTCACCACCTACCCGCTCGCCAGCCATGCCTACCAGGCCGGCTTCTCGTTCGCCGGCAGCACCACCGGACAGAACAACGCGACCTCGTACATCTGGATGAACACCAACGAAGGCAATGCGCTCCCCTTCACCCAGGTGTTCATCCGGCCCCAGATCGCGGAGTCGGACATCACGTCCGCCGGCGTCTCCTACGCACCCGATGGCGGGATCCCCGCGTCGACGGTCTCGAAGATGCTCAACCCGCGCGAGGTCGACATGCCGTGGGCCGTCACCAACCTCGACCCCGGGACGTCCGCGCCGACGGTCTCGTTCTACGTGAAGTCCTTCGCGCAGATCGGCAACGTCGTCTACGTGGGCGGAAAGTTCCGCCAGGTGCAGCACGGCATCGGCAGTCCACCCGTCACGCAGTCCTACCTCGCCGCGTTCGACAGGGACACCGGCGAGTGGATTTCGACGTTCCACCCGGTCATCGATGGCCCGGTCTGGAAGCTCAAGGCATCCCCGGACGGCAGCAAGCTGTTCGTGGGCGGTGAGTTCACAAACGTGAACGGCGTCGCGAACACCGCCGGGTTGGCTGCGCTGGATCCGGCGACCGGAGCCCCGGTGAGCGACTGGGTGGCCTCCACCCAGTGGCCGAACGGGAGCAACGACGTCCGGGCCATGGACATCCAAGGGGACTGGCTCTACCTCGGCGGCAGCTTCACCCGGATCTCCGGCGGTGCGACGGACTTCGTCGGCCCGATCAACGTCGGGCGCCTGGCTCGGGTCCGGCTCAGCGACGGGCGTCCCGACTGGACCTGGACCCCGACGGTGAACTCGGCGGTCTGGGACCTCGACGCCAGCAACCAGGGCGACCGCGTCTACGCCGTCGGTACCTTCGACCAGCTCAACGGGGCCACGCTGAGCCCGACGAAGCTGGTCGTCGTCGACACGACGACCGGTGCCGCGGTCCCTGGGTTGAAGCCCTACGTCCAGAACGTCGTCAACTCGGACGAGAACACGTCGGTCCTCGAGGTTGGCGACAAGGTGTACGTCGGCGGCGCGCAGCACTTCCTGCACCAGTACGAGCGTTCCGACTTCACGCTCGATCGATCTCACATCGCCCGCAGCCCCGGCGGTGACTTCCAGGCCATCGCGTACAACCCCACCGATCAGAAGCTCTACGCGTCGTGTCACTGCGACGAGTACCAGTTCGAGGACACCACCACCTACGACCCGAGCAACTACAGCCGGGTGGACCCGATCAGCCTGATCGGCTCGTACGACACCACGAACAACCTCGAGGTCGTACCCGAGTTCCATCCGACCCACATCCGCCTGAACAACAGCGACGGCGAGGGGCCCTGGGCACTGTTCTTCGACTCCAACAGCTGCATGTGGGCCGGCGGCGACATCACCACCGTCGCCGGGGTGACCAGTCCGACCTACTACGGCGGGTTCACGAAGTTCTGTGGCCGTGACACGCAGGCTCCGTCCACCCCCACCAACGTCCAAACATCGGTCGCAGGCAACGACGTCACCTTGACCTGGACCCAGTCGACCGACAACGCGACCACACCGATCCAGTACGAGATCCTCAAGGACGACCCGACGTTCGGCACCATCGTGGTCGGGACCACCTACGACCGGACCTTCACCGACCCCGGCGTCACCGGTGCCGGCCGCTACTTCGTGCGCGCCCTCGATGCCACCGGCAACCGATCGGCGACCACCTCCGTCATCTCGTTGACCCCCCAGCCCGCGCTCGTGGCCCACGGCGACGCGTGGTCCTACCAAGCCGACGGCCAGGACCGCGGCACCGCCTGGCGCCAGCCCGGCTTCGACACCTCGACCTGGCCCACCGGCCCCTCGCAGCTCGGTTGGGGCGGCAAGGGTGAGGCGACGACCGTCGGCAGCTCGGCCGTCACCGACTACTTCGTCAAGCACATCACCATCCCGAACGCCGGGCTCTACCAGACCATCACCGTCCGGCTGAAAGCAGACGACGGCGCCGCCGTGTCCATCAACGGCATCGAGGCGGTGCGCGAGAACCTCCCGGCCGGTCCCCTCACCGCCGGCACCCCCGCGAGCTCGTCGGTCTCCGGCGCCGCCGAATCGACCTGGTTCGAATACCAGGTCCCCGCCAGCCTCTTCCGAAACGGCGATAACACGATCGCGGTCGAGCTCCACCAGGCGACCGCGAACAACGCCGACGGGATCTTCGACCTCGAGCTGGTCGCCCACACCGCGACCGAGACGAACGCCCCGACGGCGCCCGCACCGTCGGTAACCAACGTCTCGTCCAGCACCGCCAGCCTGAGCTGGTCGCCGTCGACCGACGACGCCGCGGTCATCGGCTACCTGATCCGTCGCAACGGCACGCCGCTGGCGTTCAGCACCTCGACGTCGTTCGCCGACGCCGGCCTCACACCCACCACGAACTACAGCTACGACATCGTGGCCTACGACACGTCCGGCAATGCTTCGGCCGCCGGCACCGTCGGCACCACCACGCTCGCCAACGCCGTGCCGGACCTGAAGCTCGGGGTCGGCAACGTGAGCGTGATGGAGGGCAAGTCTTCCAGCCGCGCGGTGTCGTTCGTCGTGGCCCTCTCACGCCCGTCGACGACCACGACCCAGGTCGACTACCGGACCCTCGACGGCACCGCGAAAGCCGGCTCCGACTACACCGCCAAGTCGGGAACCCTGACCATCCCGGCCGGAGCCACCTCCGGACGAGTCGCCGTCAACGTCAAGGGCGACAGCACCGTCGAGCCGAGTGAGAAGTTCACGCTGAAGATCCTGCACCCGAGCGCAGGCGCAACGATCGAGCGGGCCGGCGCGACCGCCACGATCTATAACGATGACCCGCCGAAGTCCGGCATCCGGATGGCGATCGGCGACGCGTCCGTGTTCGAGGGCAACTCCGGCTCACGGGCGATGCGCTTCACGGTGTCACTCTCGGAGAAAGCCACCAAGACGGTCTCGGCGCACTACGTCATCGTCGCCGGCACCGCCACGTCGGGAACGGACTTCGGCCCCGGCTCCGGCACGGTGTCGATCAAGGCGGGCCAGACCGCGGCCACGATCAACGTCACGGTGAAGGCCGACTCGATCGTCGAGGGCAACGAGTCCCTGAAGGTGACGCTGAGCAACGGCGTGAACGCGTCGATCTCCAGGGTCAACGGCCACGGCACGATCCACGACGACGACTGACCCACCCCTTCCAACTGTTGACCGAACGGCCGTGGCACGGCATCGACGTCCGAGACCAGCTTGCAGCTGCACCTCCGCCGCGCCTCGCCTTCCGTCGAGGGAGATGTCGGAAGCGCCCTTCAGGGTCCTTGCACGAATGCCCCGGTAGGCCGGGTGCCCCATTTATCCGTCTTTAGTGGCTTTTTAGGTCGTAAACCGTTATCTTGCCCTTCCAGCGCGAATCGTCAAGAGCGCACTGGGCCCTGAACGGCTACCCCAAAGGTCGTTCGGACCCGTATCGGAGGCAACCCCCCTACGCATCGCCCCAACGGCGCGCAGGGGATGAGGGCGGAGGAAACCGTGAGCGTTCGTGGACGTACTGCTGGCGGCGTGCGCCGGTTGAGCACCAGGCTCGTCTCGATGCTGGTGGTCGTGAGCCTGCTCGGACTCGGCGCCATCAGCGCCGTCACCACCACTGCGGCGCCGGCCGGTGCGACCACGGTCGCCAAGGACGGGCTCACCTCGGGCACCGCATCGCCGAGCTGCTGGTCCGTCAAGCAGAGCTACCCCGCGAGCGCCGACGGCCTCTACTGGCTCTGGACCCCGAAGCTGGTCACCCCCCAGCAGTTCTACTGCGACATGACCACCGACGGCGGTGGCTGGGTCCTCGTCGGCCGCGGGCGCGAAGGCTGGAGCTTCCCCTACTGGGGCGAGGGCTCGGCGTCCACGCTGCGCAACACCGTCACCGGCCCCGGGGCGTTCGCGCCGGCGACCCTGGCCACCCCGACGGTCGATGGTCTCCTCAACGGCGGCCGTCCCGATGCGCTGCCGGACGGGATCCGCCTCCGTCGGGCCACCAACATCGCGGGCACGACCTGGCAGGAGGTCCGCATGAACCTGCGAACGCTCTCCTCCTGGTCCTGGGCCTTCGGTGGAGGGTTCCAGCTCAGCTCCATCAAGTTCGACAGCACGACCACGAGCTTCTCGGTGGCGAACTCAACGTACGAGAACAACACCACCGCCAACACGCAGGTGGCCAACGACACGCGCCGCGTGACCAGCTACCCCCTTTCGATCCACAACTACGTCGGCGGCTTCTCGTTCGGCGGCAACTCGACCACCGGCCAGAACAACGCGACCTCCTACCTCTGGCAGTACTCCAGCGAGGGCAACGCGATCCCGTTCACGCAGATGTACATCCGGCCGAAGACGACCGACGCCGACATCGCGGCATCCGGGGTCACCTACGCACCCGACAGCGGAACCGCGGCAACGACCGTCCGCAAGATGCTGGACCGCACCCCGGTGTCGCAGGGGTGGGCGGTCACCGGCATCAACGTCGGGACCGCGATCTCGAACATGAACGACTACGTCAAGACGTTCGCCCAGATCGGCAACGTCGTGTACATGGGCGGCAAGTTCCTCCAGGTCCAGCACGGCATCGGCGGACCGACCTACACCCAGTCCTACCTCGCGGCGTTCGACGTGAACACCGGCGAGTGGATCCCGACCTTCAACCCGGTGATCGACGCGCCCGTGTGGAAGATCATGGCATCGCCCGACGGCACCAAGCTGTTCGTCGGCGGCGAGTTCACGAACGTGAACGGCGCCCCGGGCACCACCGCGCTCGCGGCGCTCGATCCCACGACGGGCGCGGTCGTGCCCAGCACGAGCTGGTCCGCCTACGCGTCGAGGCCCACGGGCTCCTACGACATCCGGGCGATGTCGATCCAGGGCCCGTGGCTCTACCTCGGCGGCAACTTCACCCGCATCACCGGTGGCACCGGCTTCAACGTCGCCGGCCCGCTCACGCTGTCCCGGATGGCTCGTGTGCGCCTGACCGACGGCCGCCCGGACTGGAACTGGGAGCCCGCGCTCGACACCGCGCCCATGGACATCAACGCCAGCACCCAGGGCGACCGCGTCTACGCGGTGGGCACGATGACCACCCTCAACGGCGTGGCGATCACGTCGAACCACCTCGCGATCATGGACACGACCACGGGTGCGGCCGTACCCGGCCTGAAGCCCTGGGTGGCCACCTCCCCGGGCGTCACCGAGCCGAGCAACGCGATCCTGGAAGTCGGCGATCACGTCTACCAGGGCGGTTCCCAGCACTACCTCCACTCGTACGCCCGCAGCGACTACACGTTCGAGAAGGGCTACATCGCCCAGAACTCCGGCGGTGACTTCCAGTCACTCGCGTACAAGGACGGGATCCTCTACGGGTCCTGCCACTGTGTGACCGACTACGAGTTCCAGGACACCACGAACTTCACGACGCCGACCGGCTACAGCCGGGTCGACCCGATCAACCTGATCGGGGCCTACGACACGACGAACAACCTCTCGGCGCTGCCCGAGTTCAACCCGACCCAGCTCAAGCTGCAGGGCGCCGGCGGCGAAGGCCCCTGGGCACTGTTCTTCGACAGCAGCGGCTGCATGTGGGCCGGTGGCGACCTGGTGCGCCAGGGCGCATCCGCCAACCCGTACTACGGCGGCTACGAGAAGTTCTGCGACCGCGACACGACGCCGCCGTCGACCCCGACGAACGTTCAGACCCAGGTCGCCGACAACAACGTGACCCTGAGCTGGACCCCGTCGACCGACAACGCGACGACACCGATCCAGTACGAGATCCTCAAGGACGACCCGACGTTCGGCACGGTCGTCGTCGGCACCACCTTCGACCGGAACTTCACCGACCCCGGCGTGACCGGCACCGCCCGCTACTTCGTGCGGGCCGAGGACAGCACCGGCAACCGTTCCGCCAGCACGTCCGTCATCTCGGTGACCCCGCCGCCGCCCGCCGCGGCGACCCTCGTGTCACACGGCGACACGTGGTCGTACCAGGACAGCGGCCAGGACCTCGGCCGCGCGTGGCGCCAGCCCGGCTTCGACTCCTCGTCGTGGTCCACCGGCGCCTCGCAGCTCGGCTGGGGGGCGAAGGGCGAGACGACGACCGTCGGCAGCTCGGCGGTCACCGACTACTTCGTCAAGCACGTCAACATTCCGAGCCCGAGCATCTACAGCACGGTCACGGTACGGCTGAAGGCTGACGACGGTGCCGTCGTCTACATCAACGGGGTCGAGGCGACGCGGTTCAACCTGCCGGCGGGGACGCTCACGGCGAGCACCCCGGCGAGCTCCTTCATCTCCGGCAACCAGGAGAGCACCTGGAACGAGTACCAGGTGCCGGCGAGCCTCTTCGCCAACGGCGACAACACGATCGCGGTCGAGCTGCACCAGGCGAGCGCGAACAACAACGACGGGATCTTCGACCTCGAGCTCGTCGCCCGCACCTCGACCGAGACGAACGCCCCGACGACGCCCGCGCCGTCGGTGACCAACGTCTCGTACAGCACGGCCAACCTGAGCTGGTCGCCGTCGAGCGACGACGCCGCGGTCATCGGCTACCTGATCCGGCGCAACGGCACGCCGGTGGCGTTCACCGCCGGCACCTCGTTCGCCGACGCGGGCCTCGCGCCGACCACGAACTACAGCTACGACGTCGTCGCCTACGACACGTCCGGGAACGCTTCGGCCGCCGGCATGGTGGGCGCCACCACGGTCGGCAACCCGACGATCGTGAAGTCCGGTGACCCGTGGTCGTACCTGGCCACCAACACCGACCCGGGCACCGGGTGGCGCCAGCCCGGCTTCAACGCCTCGTCGTGGGCCTCCGGCCCGAGCCAGCTCGGCTGGGGCGGCCGCGGCGAGACCACCACGATCCCGACCGGCACGCTGACCCAGTACTTCATCCATCACGTCAACGTGACCGATCCTTCGTCCATCCCGCAGCTGACGCTGCGCCTGAAGCGCGACGACGGCGCGGCCGTCTACCTCAACGGCATCGAGGTGCTGCGCAACAACCTGCCCACCGGCCCGCTCTCTGCGGCCACGTACTCGAGCACCAAGGTCACCGCGGCCGACGGCACCACCTGGTACGAGTTCACGGTCCCGGGCAACCTGCTCGTCGCCGGCGACAACGTGATCGCGGCCGAGCTCCACCAGGACTCCAAGTCCGACACCCGCGGCGTGTTCGACCTCGAGCTCGTCCGGTCCACGCCGGCGGAGACCAACCCGCCGACCCGCCCGAACGTGAGCCTCACCAGCCGCACCGACAGCTCGCTGTCCATCAGCTGGACCGCCTCCACCGACGACGCCGGCATCCTCGGCTACGTCGTGCGCCGTGACGGTGCGCCGATCGCGTACACGACCGGAACGAGCCTCACGGACCGCGGCCTCAACGGGAACTCGACCTACGGCTACCAGGTCGTGGCCATCGACACCTCGGGCAACGCGTCCACAACCGGTTCGCTCGCAGCCACCACGACGGGCACCACCACGGTCGTGAAGTCCGGTGACAGGTGGTCGTACCTGGCCACCAACACCGACCCGGGCACCGGGTGGCGCCAGCCGGGCTTCGACGCCTCGTCGTGGGCCTCCGGCCCGAGCCAGCTCGGTTGGGGCGGCCGCGGCGAGACCACCACGATGCCGACCGGCACGCTGACGCAGTACTTCGTGCGCCACGTCAACGTCGCGGACCCTTCCACCCTGCAGACGCTCACGCTGCGCCTGAAGCGCGACGACGGCGCGGCGGTCTACATCAACGGCACCGAGGTCCAGCGCAACAACCTGCCCGCCGGCACCCTCACCGCGGCGACGTACTCGAGCACCAAGGTCACCGCGGCCGACGGCACCACCTGGTACGAGTTCACGATCCCTGGCACCGCGCTCGTCGCCGGCGACAACGTGATCGCGGCCGAGCTCCACCAGGACTCCAAGTCCGACACCCGCGGCGTCTTCGACCTCGAGCTGACGGCAACCGTCACCTCGGCGGCACCCGTCGTCACGCTGTCGACGCCGGCCAACCTGGCCAACGTCAAGGCTCCGACCAGCTTCGCCGGTCTCTGCACCACGTCGGCGGGCACGGTCACGGTCAACGTGAGCGGTGCGACTCCGGCCGTCCTCACCGCGGCCTGCGTCAACAACGAGTGGGCCACGAGCTCGACGCTGCCGGACGGCGGTTACTCCGCCGTGGCGTCGCAGACCGCGGGCACGCTCACGGGCACCAGCTCCACCACG
Source organism: uncultured Acidimicrobiia bacterium (assembly GCA_963848485.1). Lineage (GTDB taxonomy): Bacteria > Actinomycetota > Acidimicrobiia > IMCC26256 > JAENVU01 > Chersky-806. The sequence continues at coordinate 56,139 of CAWKDX010000022.1, read as the reverse complement.
AACTTCACGGTGGACAGCACCGCCCCGGCGGTCTCGCTCGACTCGCCGATCGGCGGCACCATCCTCAACGGTACGCCGACCTTCTCGGGCACGTGCACCACCGGTGAAGGCAACGTCACGCTGGCGCTCAGCGGCAGCGGCTCGGCGAGCCTGAGCACGCCGTGCACCGCCGGCGCCTGGTCGGTCACGAGCACGCTGCTCGGGACCGGCGCGTACACCGCCGTTGCGTCACAGCAGGACCTTGCCGGCAACATCGGCTCGGGCACCGTGAACATCCAGATCGACGCAGCGCGCCGACCACGAGCGACAACACGGCGTCCATCGGGAGCGGATGGCGCACCACGGCCGCCACGGTCACGCTGACGCCGGCCGACATCGGCCCCGCCGGTCTCGGCCAGACCTACTACACCACCGACGGCTCCACGCCGACCACCTCGTCGTCGCAGGGCACGACCATCACCCTCGCGGCCGACGGCGTCTACACCGTCAAGTACTTCTCGGTGGACACGGTGGGCAACGCCGAGCCGGTCAAGACTGCCGCGACGCAGCTGCGGTTCGACCTCAACCCGCCGGTGACCACCGACAACACGGCGTCGTTCGCCAACTGGACCAACCAGAACGTGAACGTCACGCTCACGCCCACCGACACGGGCTCCGGCGTCTCGGCCACCTACTTCACCACCAACGGCACGACTCCCACCACGGCGTCGACCCAGGGCACGTCCATCGCCCTGACCGCCGCGGGCACCTACACCATCAAGTACTTCTCGGTCGACGCCAGTGGCAACGCGGAGCCGGTCACAACGGCGACGAACCCGATCCGCATCGACAAGACGCTGCCGACGGTGACGGACAACACGTCGTCCATCGGCAGCAGCTGGAAGCGCACGCCACAGACGGTGACGCTCACGCCCGCCGACGCCGGCGGCTCGGGGATCGCGGCCACCTACTCCACGACCGACGGCTCGACCCCGACCGCGGCGTCGGCGCAGGGCACCTCGATCGTGCTCTCGACCGCGGGCACCTACACCATCAAGTACTTCACGGTGGACGCGGCAGGCAATGCAACTTCTGTCAAGACCGCCGGCACGCAGATCCGCATCGACACCACGGCGCCGACGAACGTGATGACCTTCCCGGTCAACGGCGCAACGTACAACGCCTCGGACTGGGCCAGCGGCTGCTCGTCGTCGAACCGCATCTGCGGCACGGCGGCCGACGCCGGCGGCTCGGCCCTCTCGAGCGTGAAGCTGTCCATCCAGCGCTCGAGCGACAACCGGTACTGGACCGGGAACACCTGGTCCACGAAGGCAACCACCCTCTCGGCCTCCGGGACGACCACGTGGTACTCCTCGCTGGCTTCGAGCAACCTGACGAATGCCGTCAGCTACACGGTGACGGCTTGGTCCGTCGACGGCGCCGGCAACCTGTCCCCCAACTCGGCGTCAACGTTCGCCTACGACACCGCGGCACCGACCACGTCGGCGGCGGGGCTCGTCACGACGAACAAGAACGGCGCGGTCGACGGGGTGACAGCTTCTCGGTCACGTTCAACGAGGCGATGAACCCGGCGACGCTCCCGGCCACCGGGACACTCACGCTCTCCCGGTCGAACAGCACGACGTCGTACGGGATCAGCGGCATCACCAACGGGCTGCGCACCACCGGTGGCACCGGCTACCTGACGAGCAGCGTCTCCACCCGAACCGTCACCTACGCCGGGACCCAGACGATCAGCGCGGACGGCAAGACGCTGACGTTCACGGTCACCGGCGCGTGTGCCGGGAGCTGCACCGCCCTGGCCACGGCCCCGTCCAGCGGCGCCTTCCAGTACGTGCCCGCAACGGCGCTGCAGGACATCGCCGGGAACGCGGCATCGAACGCAACGATCACCGCTTCGTCGCAGGTCATCTTCTAGACGGGAGCCGGGTCGGTCGTCGACCGCCCGGACTTTCCGAACTTCCGAGCTCCGGTTGCCTCCGAGCTCGTTGCCGAACCCGCCGCTCAGCGGCGGGTTCGGCCGCGTCGGGCCTGGTCCTTGCGGGTCCGACGGTGCCGGCGGGTCGGCAGCAGGTCATCGGCACCGAAGTTGAAGGACAGCCGCGACAGCGTCGCCGCGACACCGGAGCGGCTGGCGGTCATCACGAGCGCGGCGCCCAACGCCAGCGCGAGCCCACCGATGAGGCCGTTGATCGCGGTCGCCGAGCCCGTGAAGGCGAAGCCCGCGGGCTGCGGATCGGTCGGCGGCGCAGCCGGCGGTGCGAACGGCGTCGGCGCGGGCTCCGGGGTGGTGGTGCCCGGAGCTGCGACCACCACGGTGCCCGAGATCTCCGGCGCCTGGACGACGGAGTACGAGACCGTGCGGGGCTGGGTGAACGCGAACTGGAAGCGCTCACCGTCCGAGAGCGAACCGGAGTCGAAGCTCGCGTCGCTCGCGAGGATCGAGCGCGGCGCACCGGCGTCGTTGACCCAGATGACACTGGCCCCGGGGGCCACGTTGACCGTCGCCGGCTCGATGCTCGACGGCAGGATCCGGACGGTGACGGACTTCGTCGGCAACGCCCCCGAATCGGTCACCGGCCGCGCGTCCCGCGCGGCGGTTGCCGCGGGTGCACCCTTGACCGCTGGAAGCACCGCTACCGCGCCGACGAAACCGATCCCGAAGACCACCCGGAGCGCGGCGAACGCCCGCGACCGGCTCTCCTCCGAACGGCCCGCTCCGCCATGCCCACCGGGCCCAGGTTCGCACCCGTGCCCTGAGCCGGGCAAGCCCGACTTCACGCTCGGCGATGATCGGCATGAGGGTGCACGCGGCGGGCGGATCGGCCAGAGCCGACCCGCCCGCGCGTGCGTCTCGCAACCGTCCGGCTAGGGCTGCCAGACCCTCGCGTAGTCCACCTGCATCGCACCCGGGAGGTCAGCCACGAGGTTGCCGTTGTTGTATCCCCCACCCGACTCACCACCGGTGTAGCCGTGGTCCGAGTACCGCGGGCCCGCACCACCCATCGCCAGGTTCAAGATGATGCTGTGCTCGTAGCCGAGCGCCGCGACGTCCGCCGCGGACTTCGCGGTGTAGGACCGGACCTTGACCCCGTCGATGTACCAATCCAGACGGTTGGCGGTCCAGTTGATGCCGTAGGTGTGCCACGAGTTGGTGGCGCCGGCGACGAAGGCGTTCGGCGGGTTGATGTTGATCCCGTTGCTGTCCGACGCCAGGTTGGCCACGTTGTGGTTCTGAGCGCCGATGTTGCCGTCGGCCTTGTGGAAGTTGGTCTCGCTGATGTCGGGCTTCGAGCCGTAGATCTCCGTGACATCGATCTCGCCGTAGTCGGGCCAGCCCGGGCTCGAGCCGTCAGCGGCACCGACCAGCCAGAAGGCGGGCCAGTAGAGGTTGCCGCGCGGGATCCGCATCCGCACCTCGGCGTAGCCCTGGCGGAACTTGAACTTCAGCCCACCACCCTGGGCCCGGGTCGTGACCATCCCGGAGGTGAAGAAGTAGTTGTTCCCACCGTCGGGGTTCGAGCCGCAGTTGCTCACGGTCTCACGCTTGCCGACGAGGTTCAGCGCACCATTGGCCACGGTGGTGTTGGCGGCCATGTAGCACTCGTCTTCGTGGTTCCCGGAGCCGTAGTTGCTCTGGTTCTGGACGTTCCAGTTCGCCGTGTCGACCTTCGACCCGTTGAAGTCGTCGTCGAAGATCGGCTTCCAGGTCGCGCCACCCGTGACGCCGACGGGGGGCTGGCTCGAGCCGGAGGTCGGGACCGCCACCGGCGGTGCCGTCGTGGTCGTGTCGCGCGGCGGTGGTGACCGGCGGCGTGCTGGTCGTGGTCGTCGTGGTCCCGGCCTTCGTTGCCTGGGTGGTCGGTGGGGCCGTCGGCACGGTGACCGCCGGGGACTGGGCCACGGACGCGTTCGAGCTGACCGACAGCACGGGGCGGTTGATCGCGTTGCGCGCGTTGGCCGTCGCGACGTTGACCTGGGTCAGCGGACCGCCGGTCCGGGGTGCGGGGCGATCAAGGCGCAGCCGGAGGGTGAAGAAGCCCGGCGTCGTCATCGAGTCCACCTGATCGGTGACGTCGACCGCGAGCCGCCCCTTGACGGGGACTACGCGGGCCACCCGGGTGCCGATCCGCGGTAGAAGGCCTTGGTCAGAGCCTTGGTGTGGTTGAAGGACTCGATCACGACGGACCGGTCGCCGAGGTTGTCGGCGCGCCAGACCTTCATCGAGACGTTGGCGCTGCCGCCGTTGTGGACGGCGTCGAGCGCGTCGGAGGAGACGCGAAACGGCAGGACGAGCCGGAGATCACTGCCGTCCCGGGGCTGCTCGCCCACCGAGAGAGCTTGGTTGGTGATCCCGTACCGTGCGGAGTCGCCCACACCGTCGCGATCGAGGTCGACGAGGCCGGAGTCGTCCTTGCTCACCACTTGCTTCATCGTCACGGTGTCCGCACCCGCGGACGGGAGGAACTGCAGCGCGCCGGCCACCAGCGCGATCGAGGCCGCGACCGCAACGAGGCGAGCGTGGCGCGGGAACTTCGGGGAGCGCGGGAACTTCAGGGAGGAGGAACGGGACGTCCTCGGCACAGTCAGTCTCCAGGGCAGGGGTCGGGGCATCGCGGTGCCGCGTGAACGTGCCGACGGCGAACCCACGGAATGCAGCCACGTTCCAGGAACGAATGCTGCATACCTCCGATATCGACATCTACCCGACGAGACTTGATCTAGGTCATGTACCTGAAGAATTCCCCCGAAGCGCGCGTACCGCAACGACCGCGGCCCCAGCCCGAGAACGTTGGCGAAACTCGTCGGGGAAACCGTCGCAACGCAAAGAATGCCGCCCATCAGGGCACGCGTCGCACGGCGCTAGCTGTAGCTGCGCTCCGCGGTCACTTCGAGCGTCGGCGCGAGCTCGGGCCTTCGGCGTCGAGGAGCTCGAGCGCCACGCGAACCGCAGCAACACGCTCTGCAGCGTCGCGAGCAGGATCGCGAGGTCGAAGCCCACCGACCAGTTGTCGACGTAGAAGAGGTCGAGCCTTCGGTAGACGTCGAACGCGGGGTTCTCGCGTCCTTCGACCTGCCACAGCCCGGTGATGCCGGGCAGCACGCGGTGCCGGCTCGCGCAGCTCCTCGTCGAACTGCTCCACCTCGTGGGGCAGCGCCGGTCGGGGCCCGACGAGGCTCATGTCGCCACGCAGCACGTTGAACAGCTGGGGCAGCTCGTCGAGGCTGGTGCGCTCGAGGATCCGGCCGACCCTGGTGCGGCGCGGGTCCTGGGTGAGCTTGAACAAGGGGCCGTCCTGGCGCTCGTTCGCGAACGTGAGGTCGATGAGGCGCGACTCCGCATCGGGGACCATCGTGCGCAGCTTGAACAGCTGGAACTCGCGGCCGTCCCGACCGACCCGGGTCTGGCGGAACAGCACTGCCCCGCCGTCGCCGAGCTTGACCGCGATCGCCGCGGCGGCGAGCACGGGCGACGCGACGACGAGGACCAGGCTGGCGAGGGTGACGTCCATGACCCGCTTGGTCATGAGCTGCCAGCGCGAGAGCGACGCCGGCTCGAGGTAGAAGAGCGGCTCGTGCGCCAGCGGCTGGGAACGCAGCCGACGCTGGTCGACGCCGCGCAGCCCGCTCGAGAGCTGGACGTGGATGCCGTCCGCGAGCAGCGCCCGGGTGAGGAAATTGAGCTCTTCGGCGCGCGAGGTCGCTGACCGCGACGATGACGCCGTTGGCGCCCGCGTCGTGGACCGCAGTGCCGGCCTCGGCGATGTCGCCGAGCCATTCCACGTCCCCGTCCCAGAGGGCCAGGGAGTGACGGGGGCCGATCACACCGGTGACCCGGAGCCCCAGCTCGGGGTGAAGGTCGACCAGACGGTGAAGCTCGTAGCCCTCGTCGCCGGTGCCGATCACGACCACCGGCCGGCAGAACCGGTCCGCGGCGCGCGCCCGGCGGAGCCAGGCGGTGTAGAGGCCCCGGGCCAGGCTGAGCAGGAACCAGGTCACGACCGCGGCGGCGATCGCCTCCTCGAGCCCGAAGGCCAGGTTCGCAGCCGACGCCAGGAGCAGCGCGGCCACGCTCGAGACCGCCGCGGCGCGCCCGAGCCGGGCCGTCTCGACGGCCCGGACCGCACAGACCCGAGAGCGGTAGAGGCCCTGCGAGACGATCATGAACATGGTGACCAACCAGCCGAATCCGACGACGATGGCCAGCTCGGCGGCCGTCCTCGCGCTCGACGCCCTCGATCAGCGCCGGGATGCCGACCGCCAGCACCCAGCCCAGTGCGGCCGCGGCGGCGTCGACGCCGACGAGGATCCGCCGCAGGCGGGTGCCGCCCTTGGAGAGCTCGGGTGCGGCAACCGATTCGAGGACCGGTGCGTCGTCCAGATCGAGGATGGGTGCAGGGCGCGGCCGGACGGACCCCACGGGGCCGGCGGAGCGCGTGGACGCGCAGGCCGGCCCTCCGAAGCTCGTTCGCCGAGGCGCTGGTCGCCTCCTCCCGGCTACGCATCGTGAACCTTCCCAGCCTGCGCGCGTTCGCAAAAAGTGTGCATCTCCGCCCTGCCCGGCCAAGCCCGTCCTGACCGGGACAAAGCGTAACGCAGCACCCTTAATCGGCACAATGGTCCGATCGGACGATTTACTCCCGCGAAACCCGCCGAACGTCACTGAGGGCCCACCAGGCGACCGGCAGGCGCGCGGGACAGCAGGAGACCCGTCGCCGGCCGCCGCGATGGGGTGTCGACGGGGTGCATCGGGCGCCCCCACGGGACGCCGCGACCGGATCCGGGCGGCTGATGTCGTCCGTGCGTCGGGTCGGGATGCGCGTCAGTCGGGCTTGGTGTTGCCGACGACCCACATCGAGAAGAACTGGGAGCCACCGCCGTACGCGTGGCCCAGCGCCTTCCCGGTCTTGAGCGGCACCTGGTAGTCGCCGGCCCGCTCCCGCACCTGCTGGGCGACCTCGCCGAAGCGGATCATCCCGGACGCACCGATCGGGTTCGACGAGAGCACGCCACCCGACGGGTTCCACGGGATGTCGCCGTCGAGCCGCGGTCGCGCCGGCCTCGGTCAGCTTCCAACCGTCGCCCTCGGCGCAGAACCCGAGGTTCTCGAGCCACATCGGCTCGTACCAGGAGAACGGCACGTAGACCTCGGCGCAGTCGAAGTCCTCGCGCGGGTTGGTGATGCCGGCCTGCTGGTAGACGTCGGCCGCGCAGTCCTTGCCCGCCTGCGGGTTGACCTGGTCGCGGCCGGCGAACATCGTGGGCTCGCTGCGCATCGCGGTGCCGTGGATCCAGGCCACCGGTCCCGGCGCCGCGGCGGCAGCCGACTCGCTGCCGATGACCATCGCCATTGCGCCGTCCGAGCTCGGGCACACGTCGAGCAGCCGCAGCGGCGCCCACAGGAGCATGGACTCCTGCACCGTCTTGAGGTCGATGTCGGGGAGGTGCAGCTGGGCCTTCGGGTTCCGCAGAGCATTCAGCCGGTCCTTCACCGACACCAGGTGCCCGACGTAGTCCGGCGCTCCGGAACGGCGGATGTACGCCCGGATGATCGGTGCGAAGTAGCCGCCTGCACCCGCGACGAGCGGCGCCTGGAACGGCATCGCGACCGAGAGCCCCCAGGTCGCGTTGCTCTCGGACTGCTTCTCGAACGCGACGGTCAGCACCCGTTCGTGGATCCCGGCCATGACGAGCTTCGCCGCCACGATCGCAGTGGAACCCCCCACGCTGCCGGCGGTGTGGACGCGGATCATCGGCTTGTTCGTGGCGCCCAGCGCGTCGGCCAGGTAGAGCTCGGGCATCACGACGCCCTCGAACATGTCCGGCGCCTTCCCGATGACGACCGCGTCGATGTCGCCCCAGTCCAGTCCGGAGTCCTCGAGTGCCTCCTGCGCGGCTTCCCGCACCAGGCCGGCCATCGAGACGTCGTGCCGGGCGGAGACGTGCCGGGTCTGGCCGACTCCGATGACTGCAGTGCGCTCGGCACCCATCAATTCCGCTCCTGGCTGCGCCGGGCCGTTCGGGCCCTGCTCGCGGTCTGCCGGCTGGTGCGTCCCGTGCTGAGCTCGCTCATGGCTTGCCCCCCTCGAGGACGCACACGAGGTTCTGTTGCAGGCACGGTCCCTGGGCGGCGTGGGCGACGCCTCGACCCGCCCGGCCGTCGATGATCCGGTTCGCGACCTCGCCGATGCGGACCAGGCCGGCCGCCATCATCGGGTTCGAGGTGAGTGCGCCGCCCGAGGGGTTGACGTCCACGGTGTCGCCGATGCCCATGGCGTCGCGGAGGATCAGCTCCTCGTGGCTGAACTGGGCGTGGATCTCGGCGACGTCGATGGCCCCGTCGTTCACTCCGACCTTCCGGGCCGCGAGTGCGGCCGAGGGCGCGGTGGCCAGGTCCCGCAGTCCGAGGTGCTGGGGGTCGACCCGGTGCTCGATCCCGCGGATCCAGGCCGGGCGCTCGCAGTGCTGCGTGGCCACCTCGGACGCGGCGATCACGATCGCGGCGGCCCCGTCGGTGATCGGGGCGATGTCGCTGTCGCGCAGCGGCCGGTGGGTGACGGGGCGCCCGAGCAGGTCGTCGACGCTCACCGCTTCGGCGGCCACGGCGTGCGGGTTCCCCTGCGCGTTGCGCAGGCTCCGCGACGCGACCTCGGCGAGATCCCGTTCGGTGCGCCCCGACGCCGTCATGTACGCGTCCGCCTGCAGCGCGGCCATGTCGACCATGGACGGCCAGAGCGTGGCCACCGTGTACGGATCCGTCTGCAGCGTCCAGACCTCGTGCAGGTCGCCGAGCGACGCCTTGCCGAACCCGTAGATGATGGCGCTGTCGACGTCGCCGGTCTGGATCGCGACCCACGCCTCGTACAGCGCCCACGCCGCGTCCATCTCGACGTGGCTCTCCTTCACGGGCGGCCAGGCGCCGACCCCGTCGAGGCCCATGACGAACGTGAACGGTCCGCCGGCCAGGTAGTCACACGACCCCGAGATCGTGAAGCCGATGTCGCGGCGCTTCATGCCCGAGCGCTCGATGGCCTCCCGCAGCCACGGGGACCACGAACTCGACCTCGTTGCGCTCGCGGTCGTTGAACGCGGTCTCCTGCGCGAAGCCGATCACCGCTACATCTCTCAAGATCCCTGCTCCTCAATCCTGAAGGTCTCTGCTCCCTGGTCGAGCGGCCGCTTGTCGGTGTGCGTTCCGGTCGCAGCGGTGCTCGCCGGAACGTGCGTGATCACGGCGGTGGTCATGCGTAGGCCTTGTACGTGTCGTAGTCGGCGTCGGGCTCGCCGGTCGGCTCGAACCACTTGATGTTGCTGGCGTCGGCCTTGAGTTCCTCGGCCCAGACGGCGTGCACCCGCAACCCCATCCGGACGTCGTCCGCCGGCAGGCCCTGGATCAAGCCGAACCACGGTGTGTTGCCGCCGTCGAGGAGGATCTGCGCGCAGACGTACGGGATCTCCGGCGCGCTCTCCGACAGACCCGGGATGTTGACCACGCAGAACGTCGTGACGGTTCCCGTGTCGGCCACCTCGACCTCGATCGGCGTTGGCGACCCCGTCGTCGGGTCCGAGCCTCGGGGCGGCACGTAGACCTGGTCCGAGTCCTCCGCGCGGGCACCGAGGATCTTGTGGCCGGCCAGCCCGAGCAGGTACTTGCCCGCCGCCCGCCCGGCATTGATGTCGTAGTCGAGCCGGATGGGCGTGTTGATGCCGGTGACCGGCTCGTCCGTCGCGCCCTCGCCCTGGTTGGCGGGCGCGGGTTCGGGCTCGGCGCCGTCGACGAGCGGGATCCAGGCGTCGAGGTCCGTGATGTAGCCGACCCGCTCGGCCCGCCACCGCGGCTGGACCCGCATGCCGGTCGAGATCGAGTCCTTCGGCGCGTCGACCACGTGCACCATGGCGGTGTCGGCGCCGTCGGGCTGCACGAGCGCGAAGGCGAACGGCCGGGTGAGGTGGTGCTTGCCCGGCCGGGGCTCGTCGACCCACGTCCAGGCCGTGACCGTGCCCGCGGGCCCGACCTCCAGGTAGTCGTCGAGCGCGGCCGCGGTGATCGGGTCGTACTCGGTCGGGGGCACCATGACGCGGCCGTCGGTCAGGCGCACGCCGACGATCCTGCCGTCGCGCAGGCCGCCGAAGTAGCGCGACAGCGCAGGACCGATCGAGCGCGTGTAGCCGCCCGGGTATTCGAGGACGTGGTGCTCGACGAGCGGTGCGGTCGTCACAGATCTGTCTCCACTCTCTCGCTCGGCGTCGGGGGCACTGCGGTCAGATCGCGGTCTCGCGGTCGGCCCAGTACGGGTCTCGCAGCGTGCGCTTCAGCAGCTTCCCGGTGGGCTCCCGGGGCAGCTCGTCCATGAAGTCGATCGAACGGGGCCACTTGAACTTGGCCAGCCGGCCCGCCAGGTGCGCCATGATCGACGCTCGGAGGTCGTCGTCCGCGCTCACACCCTCGCGAACCTCTACCACGGCCTTGATCTGCTCGCCCATGTCGTTGTCCGGCACCCCGAACACGGCGACGTCGGCCACGGCCGGGTGGGCCAGGATCTCGCCCTCGATCTCGGCCGGGTAGATGTTCACTCCCCCGGCGATGATCATGTCGCTCTTTCGATCACAGAGGAACAGGAAACCGTCTTCGTTGAGGTACCCGACGTCGCCGACGGTGAAGAACCCGTCGGCGTCGTGGTTCTCGTCGGTCTTGGACCGGTCGCCCTTGTATTCGAAGTCCTGGCCGCCCATCCGCATCCAGACGATCCCGGGCTCGCCCGGAGCGCACTCCTGGCCGGACTCGTCGCCCACGATCTTGAGCTCCGAGATCGGCCAGACGTTCCCGACCGTGCCGGGGTACTTCAGCCAGTCCTCCGGGGTCGCGGTCGTGCCGCCGCCTTCGGTCGCGCCGTAATACTCCCAGATCACGGGCCCCCACCAGTCGAGCATCTGGCGCTTGACGTCGACGGGGCACGGGGCCGCCGCGTGGATCGCCCACCGCATCGACGAGACGTCGTAGCGATGCCGCACATCGTCGGGGAGCTGGAGCATCCGGTGGAACTGCGTCGGCACCATGTGGGTGTGGGTGCAGCCGTACCGCTCGATCTTGGCCAGCGTCTGCTCGGGGTCCCACTTGTCCATGAAGACGACTGCGTGGCCCGAGTTCAGGGCGTTGCCCGCGAAGGTGGTGACCGCGGTGTGGTAGTTCGGCGACGTGCACAGGTGGACGTTGTCGTCCCGGGGCGGGATGCCGAACAAGCCGAAGAACGCGGTGAACAACTCGGCGGCGAGGTCGGCGTCGAGCCCGGTGAGCTTGCGCTTCACGCCCTTGGGCCGGCCAGTGGTTCCAGACGTGTAGTGCATGGCGGCGCCCGCGGTGCGCTCGGACGGCACATCGCTCGGCTGGCTCGCGAGCAGCGCCTCGAAGTCGCCGAACCCGGGGACGTCGCCCACCGCAAACCGGGCGTCGGCCGGGATCCCGGCCTCGTTCGCGGCCGCCACGGCAAGTTCGGCGAACCGCGCGTGGGAGATGAAGGCCTTCGCCTCGCTGTCCGAGAGGATGTAGGCCACCTCGGGCGCCGAGAGCCGGTAGTTGATCGGGACGTAATAGAGGCCGGACTCGAGCGCGCCGAGGTACACCGTGACCGGGTTGATCCCGTTGGGCAGCACCGCCGCGACGGTGTCGCCGACCTCCAGGCCGAGCGAGCGCAGGGCGTGCACCATCCGGTGGCTGCGGCTCGCCACCTCGCCGGCGGAATACTCCGTACCGTCGGGGTCGACCACGGCAAGAGCGTCAGGATCCTCCAGCGCGTAGTTCCAGAACCCTCCGGCCATACGGTGTTCCCCCTCAGTCAGCACTGACGCTCGAAGTAGAACACGTTCTCGCGCGGCCTCGCAAGGCACGGCGCACCTCTCCCCGTCCCGCGCCGACCCCGCCGGCCCGGGCTCATGGAGGTGCCCGCGTCGCCGGGACGAACCGCTTGGCCGTCCCCTCGCCGACGATCCGCAGGTGCTCGGCGTGCTTCTGGTCGTGGTGGTGATGGCACACCCGGTTGAGGTTCTCGATCTCGGTCCGCCCGCCTTCGCAGACCGGCGTGTCGTGATCGATCTCCAGGTGACGGTCGACGTGGCACCCGGCGATGACGCACTCGGGCTGGAGCTCCTCGAGCGCCGTCCGCAGGCGGGCCGGGATCGTCCGACCGAGGTGGCTCACGCTCCGCACATCCGTGCCGTCGGTGATCAGCGCCTTCAGGATCGCGTCGGCCGCCAGCTTCTGGACCACGAACACCGGCACCGGACCGATCCCGACGATCTCGCAGACCTCACCCGGCCCCGTCGTGTCACGACTGAACGCCGAGTGATCGATCCGGTACACCACCGTCGCCGGTGCGCGCCGCCCGCTCGACTCCACGGCCACGGTCGCCGAGTCATCCGCCATCCGCGCCAACGCGTCGAACGCAAGGGTCTCGGGCAGCTCGCGCCGACCCGAGCCTCGGGCGTCGTCGAAGAGGTCCTGCTCGATCGGACCCAGCGCCGCTATCACCCGCGCCGTCACGTCGATCGGCCCGCGCATCTCGATCAGCCCTTCGACGTCGGAGATGCGCCGCTGCCGGAGGTACCGCCCCACCCGCGCGCGCTCGTACCGCTCCGCCTGGTCCTTCGACGCGGCCGCCTCGACCCGTGCACACGCCCGCTTGAGCCCCTTCACCCCGTCCGTCGCGGCCGACCGCAACAGCGACGCTTCCGCACCTGGATCGGCCGTGGCCGCCGACGCGATCACATCGACCTGCACCTCGGACAACGAGCCGGCGCGCAGCGCTACCTCGGTCTCCGGCAACGCAGCCAGTCGCTCGGCTGTCTCGATCGTCGCGCGCGCCCGGCCGACGGTCGTTCCCGCGACGTGCGCCATCCACGCGCCGACGTCGCGATACGCGCCGTCCTCCCCCACCCACGCGCCGGTCTGTGCGACTCGTCCGGCGGCGAGCATCTCCCCCGCACCCGCCAGTCGCTTCAGCTCCGCGAACTCCTCGACGAGCTGCTTCGCGGCCGCACCCGAGAGCGCCGCGGGATCCAACGACCCCACCATCCGGCGCACACGCGCCACCAGCTCACCGACGACCTCCGACACACGCGCTCCCAACGGTCCAGCAACTCAACGGACGGGGGAAGCGTCGTGAATCTTCCATCAGCGTATCCGAACGTATGTTCGTGTGTCAAGCCCAAGCCCGACGAAGGACGGCCGGGGTCTGCGTCGTCCTTGCCGCGAGCAGGAACGAGGTGCCTCCGCCATGCACCGCCAATGACGCGCGGTCAGCCGCCCCACGCGTCGTACAGCAGCTCGCCGATCTCGCCGAACACCACCGGCGCGACGTCGTCGGGACGGCAGGAGAAGTCCGTCTGCTCCGAGGCCATGGCCGCGACGATCCACGCAGCGGTATCCGTCTCGAACCGTCCCGAGTCGATGAAGGTCCCGGCGCCGTTCCCGGTCTTGTTGAAGACGCGCACCGGCATCGTCAAGCCCACGTCGACTGCGTGCGCGACGTGCGGCAACCGACGCGGCAGACCGATGAGGTTCTGCTGGCGGAACAAGATCTCTCGAGCGCCATCGGAGAGCTGCGTGTACACCTCGGCCAAATCGCGGGGGCTCGACGTCGAGAACGGCTCGCCTTCCATCGCCCTCTCGAGGGTGATCGACTCGTTCAGCCGCGCGGTCGGGTAACCCAACGCCTGCATCGCCGCGTTGACCTCCGTCGGCCCACCGATCGCCTGCATCAGCATCGCGGTCGCGGTGTTGTCCGAAACGATGATCATCAACCACGCGAGGTCGTCGAGCGTCGGCTTGAGTCCGTCGTCGAGGAAGCGCAGCACACCGGTGCCGATGTACCGGCTCTCGTGGTCCAGGCGCACGCGGGCCATCGGGTCCACCGCACCGCGCTCGACGAGCTGGCCGTAGTAGACGAGCACGAAGGTCTTCGCCGTGCTCTCCGCCGGCAGGACCCGGTCGGCGTTCACCGCGATCGTCTCGTCGGTGCCGAGGTTCCGCGCGTAGACCCCGAACACCCCAGGCCGGCCCGAGACCGCGGCCTCGACCTGCTCCCCCAGACCCATGCGGCACCCAGGGTAGGAGGATCCGGCGGCGCCGGCCACGGCGGCGGCAGTCGCTCCCCGCGCCCGAACCATCCCACGGCGTCGGATCGGGAGTGTGGTAATCAGGGCCATCGCCCCGGGGCGGGCGTCACGGGACCGTCCGACCTTGGACGGACGCAGGAGGAACCAGGAGTGAGGAACCATGAGTGAGGCAAACGCGGATCGCAAGCTCCCGGGCGTCGGCGCCTGGGTCTTCGCGCTCTTCGCAGTGATCTTCGCCTTCGGCGCGATCGTCGTCGCGGCGCAGGCGTGGTCACGGAGCAACGACGCGAAGGACACGGTGAACCAACTCGCCGAAGGCGAGCTGCTGAGCCCGAAGATCTCCGTGCAGCTCCAGGAGTACACGATGATCGTCCACCCGACGACGGTGAAGGCCGGCAAGGTCCAGTTCACGATCAAGAACGCCGGCACCATGACCCACGAGATGGTCCTGGTTCGCGCCCCCAGCGTCGAGGCACTGCCGACGGTCAAGGTCGCCACGGGCGAGCGCGCGGTCGGCGACGTCGACGAGGAAGCAATTCCGGAGTCGGACAAGCCCGGCGAGGCCGAGGTCAAGCAGGGCAAGACCATCACCAAGACCATCGAGCTCTCCGAGGGCACCTACGTGATGTTCTGCAACATCGACACCACGCTGCCGGACGGGACCGTCCTCAACCACTTCCAGCGCGGGATGCACGCCGTGATCACGGCAGCCTGAGGGCGCCGCAGGCTACGGAGCCGATCTGCGTGCCGGCGTGAACGTGACCGGCATGTGCTTGATGCCGTTGATGAAGTTGGAGCGGAGGCGGGACACGTCGCCGGCGAGCGCAAGGTTGTCCAACCGAGTGAGCACCTGGACGAAGAGCTTGTTGATCTCGGAGCGGGCGAGGTTGGCTCCGAGGCAGAAGTGCGGGCCGCGACCGCCGAACGCGATGTGCTCGTTCGGCGTGCGGTCCACCCGGAACTCCTGAGGTGCGTCGAAGTGGGTCTCGTCGCGGTTCGCGCTGATGTACCACAGCACGACCGGGTCGCCGGCCTTGATGTCCTTGCCGCCGAGCACGGTGTCCGCGGTCGCGGTGCGGCGGAAGTACATGACCGGCGCGCAGTAGCGGAGCATCTCTTCGGTCGCGAGGTCCATGAGCGACGGATCGTTGCGCAGCTTGTCGAACTGGTCCGGGTGCTGGAACAGCGCGTGCATGCCGTTCGCGGTCAGGTTGCGGGTCGTCTCGTTCCCGGCCACCGACAGCAGGAGGAAGAAGAGGTCGATCTCGAGCTCTGAGAGCACGTCACCCTCGATCTCGGCCTGGGTCAGCGCGGTGACGATGTCCTCGCGTGGGTTGGCCCGACGCTCCTCCACCAATTCGTGGCTGTAGGCGAACAGCTCGCCCATCGCGGTCTCCGCGTCACCCTCTTCGTGGGCGAACTCCGGGTCCTCGTTGCCGATCATCTTGTTCGACCAGTCGAAGATGAGCTTCCGGTCGCTGCGCGGGACACCCATCATCTCGGCGATCACCTGCAACGGCAGCTCGGCCGCGAGATCGGTGACGAAGTCGCACTCACCTCGCTCGATCACGTTGTCGACGATCTCCGTCGCCGTGCGGTCGATGTACTCCTCGAGCGCACGGATGTTGCGCGGCGTGAACGCCCGGCTCACGAGCAGCCGGTACCGCGTGTGACGTGGCGGGTCCATCATCAGCATCAGCATGTTCTGCTGCGCCAAGATCTCCTCTTCCATCTCGAACATGAACACGCCACCGCGCTCGCTCGAGAAGAGCTGGCCGTCGCGGCTTGCGAGGACGACGTCGTCGTAGTTCGTGACCGACCAGTAGCTGTGCCCCTCGGGGTGCTTGATCAGGTGGACCGGGTCCGTCGCGCGCCAGTACGCGAACGTCTCGTGCGGGATTCCCCGGACGAACACATCAGGGTCGTTGAGGTCCGCCAGGGCCGCCGGGCTCTCGATGGTCATGGTCGATCTCCTGTGGAGGCGTGAGGTCGGGAGCCCGAAGCGACCTCCCTATGAGAATCTATTCTAGAATAGGTTCTCACCCCGCGTCGAAGCCATACTGAGACCGACGTCACATCGAGCAGGGAGCACCCACCAGTGGCCAGCCGGACGCTTCTGATCCCCACCGTCCTCTCGGACGAGCAGGCGGGCCGGCGGGATCTCGTCGTCGCGGCGGCCACCGAGCTCGCCGAGACCGGGGGCTACGACGCGGTGGTGATGAAGGAGGTCGCCGACCACTCGGGCGTGGCGCTCGCGACGATCTACCGCTGGTTCGCGTCCAAGGACCACCTGCTCACCGAGGTGCTCCTCGTCTGGGGCGCCCAGCTCAGCCAGTCCCTCACCGACGACCCCCCGCGCGCGGGTGACGCCGCGGATCGCGTCGCCGCGGCACTCGGACGCGTCATCGACGTCGCCGGCTCCCGTCTGCTCCTCGCGTCGGCGGTGGTCGAGGCGGTCCTCTCCGTGGAACGCGGGCCGCTCGACGCGCAGGGCGACTTCCACCACCTGATGTCGAGCTGGATCGGAGCGGCGATCGGCGACGACGAGGTGGCCGAGCGCGACGCGGTCACCGAGGTGCTGGAGCACGTCTGCTTCTCGACGATCATCGCGTTCGCCACCGGTCGCCAGGACGCCGACGACGCGAAGAGCCAGCTCGCCCGCGCGGCACGCCTGCTCCTCCGCCGCTGACCGAAGCCGCGCGCCGCTCAGCGCTCGGGCGTGTACCTGACCGGCAGGTGCTTGATCCCCGCGATGAGCGTGGACCGCAACCGCTCCGGCGCTCCAGCCAAGGTCATGTCCGGAAGCCGGCCGAGGATCTCCTCGAACATCACCCGGATCTCCATCTTCGCCAGGCTCGAACCGAGGCAGAAGTGCGGGCCCCGACCGCCGAAGGCGAGGTGCTCGTTCGGCGTGCGGCCGACGTCGAAGCTCTGCGGGTCCTCGAAGATCTCCTCGTCCCGGTTGGCCGCGCCGTACCAGATCGTGACCTTGTCGCCCGCCGCGATCGGCGTGCCCCGCAGCTCCGTGTCCTCGGTCGCGGTGCGCCGGAAGTACTGCACCGGGCTCACGTAGCGCAGCATCTCGTCGACCGCGGTGGGCAGCAGGCCGTCGAGGTCTGCGACGAGGCGTTCCTGCTGGTCCGGGTTCTCCATCAACGCGAGCATCCCGCCGCTGATCAGGTTGCGCGTCGTCTCGTTGCCCGCCACGGAGAGCAACAGCACGAAGACGTTGAACTCGATGTCGGAGAGCTTCTCGCCGTCGAGCTCCGCGGTCACCAGCGTTGTGACGATGTCGTCCATCGGGCGCGCCCGCCGGTCGTCGGCGAGGCTCTGGGCGTACGCGTAGAGCTCCATCGACGCCTGCATCGGCGCGTCGGCACCGAGCCCCGCGTACTCGGGGTCGTTCGCACCGATGAGCCGGTTCGACCACTCGAAGACCTTGTGCCGGTCCTCGTACGGGATGCCGAGCAGCTCGGCGATGACGACGAGCGGGAGCTCGGCCGCGAGGTTCGGCACGAAGTCGATCACCGCGTCGCGCGTCGCGACGCGGTCGACGATCAGCCGGGCCGCCTCGCGAATGTGCGGCTCCATCCCCTTGATCACCTTGGGCGTGAAGCCGCGCGCTACCAGGTTGCGCAGACGAGTGTGCTGCGGCGGATCCTGGTTGAGCATCATCAGCTCAGTGCCTTCGCCCTGGTCGTCCAGGAGCGCACCGCCGCGCGCGGATGAATACGTCTTGGCGTCGCGCTCGATGCCGATCACGTCCTGGTACTTCGTGCACACCCAGAAGCCCGGCGGGTAGAAGTCGCTCTCGTGCCAGAAGACCGGCTGCTCGTTGCGGAGCTGCGTGAAGTAGTCGTGCGGAACCCCGGCGGCGAGGGTGTCGGGGTTCGAGAGATCGATGTCGGCGATGCGCGCCACGGCGTCCCCCCGGAAGCGAAGTAGAACAGGTTCTAACCTGTTGGCGAGGGTAGCCGACGCGCCCGAGCGTCGGACCTTCCGCGACCACGACCTCAATCGGCCCGAACGACCTGGAGCGACCGTGCCCGAGACCCTGCCCATGACCACCAAGCACTGCACCGTCGAGCGCGAGGGCAACGTCGTGATCTTCACGATGAACCGCCCCGAAGCCCGCAACGCACTGAGCCCCGACATGCTCGTCGGGCTCGCCGACGGCTACCAGTACGTGGACGACACGCCAGAGATCCGCTGCGCAATCCTCACCGGCGCGGGTGGTCACTTCTCTTCGGGCGCCGACCTCAAGGCGATGGGCACGCCGTCAGAGAGCGAGCACGTCCGCAACCGGATGGCCGAGAGCCCGAACCTGCACTGGAAGGCACTGCTGCGCGACTACCGGCTCTCGAAGCCGCTCATCGCCGCGGTCGAGGGCTACGCGGTTGCCGGCGGCACCGAGATGCTGCAGGGAACCGACATCCGCATCGCGGGTGAGGGTGCGATCTTCGGCGTGTGGGAGGGCAAACGGGGTTTGTTCCCGCTCGGCGGGTCGGCGATCCGGCTCCCCCGCCAGATCCCGTACACGATCGCGATGGACATCCTCTTGAGCTCGAAGCCCGTCAGCGCGCTCGAGGCGAAGCAGATCGGCCTCATCGGTCGCGTCGTGCCCGACGGCACCGCGCTCGACGCCGCGCTGGCGGTCGCGGAGCAGGTCGGCGCGTGTGGCCCACTCTCCACGCAGGCGATCCTGCGAGCGTGGCGTGAGACCGAGTACATGACCGAAGCGGAGGCGATGCCCATCCAGGACAAGATCGGCTGGGAGGTCTTCGCGTCGGAGGATGCGCAGGAAGGCCCCCGCGCGTTCGCCGAGAAGCGCAAGCCCGAGTTCAAGGGCAAGTGAGTCAGAGAGATGCAGACATGACGGAGAGCCACCCGTTCGTCTCGGAGCAGCGCGAGCGGCTCGCGGAAGCCGTTCGTCATCTGATCGACGCGGTGCTGACGGTCGAGGACGCGACCGAGGAGCAGCTCGGCACGGCCGCGGACATGGCCGAAGCCATCGCGCGCCATCTCGGCCGCGAGCCGTACGCCGACGACACCCCCCGAAGCGCCCGGGCGCGCGGGGTGCGCGATCGTGCCGAGCGCGACCACGACGACTACCTCCCCCGCTCCCCGCTGGTCGGAGAGATCTCACCGATCTCACCGCCGGTCGAATGGAAGCTCGTCGACGGCAAGATCGTCGGCCATGGCACCTACCACGCCGCGTACGAGGGGCCACCGGGCTACGTGCACGGCGGCTGGGTCGCCCTGACCTTCGACGAGATCCTCGGCATGGCGAACGTCGCGAGCGGTCACCCCGGCATGACCGGCACGCTCAAGATCCGCTACCTGCGTCCGACGCCCCTGCACCGGCGAGTGGATCTCGAAGGGTGGACCGATCGAGTCGAGGGACGGCGGATCGTCGCCAAGGGCCGGATCACGGTGGACGGCGAGACGACCGCGGAGGCCGAAGGCCTGTTCGTCACGATCAACCCCGAGCTCGCGGCGCGCTACTTCGATCAGGCGACCGGTGAGGCCGCGCCCGCCGGGGTGCCCACCGCCGAGCTGTAAGGCACGATGGTCGGGTGATGCGCCGGGTTGCGGTGATCGGGTCGGGTGGCGCGGGCAAGTCCATGCTCGCCCGCCAGATCGGCGCGGTCGCGGGGCTGCCGGTCATCCACCTCGATCATCACTACTGGTCGCCGGGCTGGGTCCCGATGCCCGACCCCGAGTGGTTCGTGCACCAGCGCGAGCTCCTGGCGGGTGACGCCTGGGTGGTCGACGGGAATTACGGCGGAACGCTCGAGCTGCGCGCCGAGCTCGC
The DNA here is from genome assembly GCA_963848485.1 of uncultured Acidimicrobiia bacterium. Classification (GTDB taxonomy): domain Bacteria; phylum Actinomycetota; class Acidimicrobiia; order IMCC26256; family JAENVU01; genus Chersky-806. Next base: position 36,212 of record CAWKDX010000022.1, on the reverse strand, counting down.
CGACACGATCGTCTTCCTCGACCTTCCCCGCCACATCTGCCTCGCCCGCGCCATCCGCCGGTTCCGCTCGCCGATCCTGCAGGCGCCGGGATGCCCCCAGCGGGTGGACGCGGAGTTCCTCCGATGGATCTGGGAGTTCCCACACCGCACCCGTCCCCGCCTGCTCGCGATCCTCGGCACCTACGCCGCCGCCACCGAGATCGTGCAGCTCCGATCTCCCGACGCGGTCCGGGCCTTCGTCGCCGGGCTTCGTGAGCCCACGATGCGTTCCGGGACCGACCATCCGCGATGATGGACCGGTGAAACGGATCGGACTCGTGCTGGGCGCCGGGGGCCTCACGGGCCAGGCATTCCACGCGGGCGTCCTCTCGGCGCTGCGCGAGTCCACCGGCTGGGACCGCGCGCCGCGTCGGTCATCGTCGGCACGTCGGCGGGTGCCGGGGTCGGCGCGTACCTCCGGACCGGGCTGAGCGCGCCCGATCTCTCGAGGCTGATCTCGACCGAGCCGCTCTCCGAGGCCGGCGCCGAGCTCATCGGCCGGCTCGGGCCCTCCGGGGACTGGACCACGCCGGTCGGCCCCCGCAACTGGCCGAAGCCGCCGCATCCGCGTCTCGCTCGCGCGGGCCGTCACCCGCCCGCTCAAGATCCGGCCGGAAGCGGTGCTCGGCGTGACGTTCCCTCCGGGTCGGATCCCGGTCGAGAGCTGGACCGCGGCGCTGCGGGGGCTCACCGGCGCGGCCTGGCCCGAGGACCCGCTCTGGATCTGCGCGGTCCGGATGGACGACGCCCGCCGCATCGTGTTCGGCCGCGAGGGCGCGCCAAAGACCGACGTGGCCACCGCGGTCGGAGCGTCGGCCGCGGTCCCGGGCTACTTCCGGCCGGTCGAGATCGACGGCGAGCGCTACGTCGACGGCGGTGTGCACTCCCCCACGAACGCCGACGTCCTGCGCAAGGAGGACCTCGACCTCGTCCTCATCTCCTCGCCCATGTCGACGTCGCGCAACGCGCCGCTCCTCACCCGAGCCCAACCGGCGCGGCCGGCACTTCCGCCACCGCCTGCAACAGGAGGTGCGTCGCCTCCGCCGCCACGGTGTCCCCGTCGTCGTGTTCCAACCGAGTGCCGACGACCAGGAGGCCATGGGGCTCAGGGCCATGGATCCCGAACGCAACCCCGCGGTCGTGCGCGTGGCCCACGAGACGACGATGCGAAGGCTCGACCAGGGCCGACACGCCGACCATCTCGCGATGCTCGCGGCCTGACGGGCGCCCGCCGGCGTGATGGAGCGGCGGGAGTTGCTCAGCGCGGGGCCCGGCCGCGGATCCTGAGCCCACGCGGGACGCCTGCGCTCCCGTCGGGCTGATCCGACCGCGCTAGCCGCTCGTGACCCGCGCGAGCCGCTCGCTCGCGGTGACGTACTCGTCGACGAGGTCGAACATGACGTCGCGCACGGGCCGCACCGCGTTCATCTGACCGACGATCTGGCCGACGGGCGCGCCGATCAGGTCCCGGTCCTGGGACCGGTTGATGCGCCCGTACGCGTCGCTCACGAGCATGAACTGCAGCGGCATCGGCAGGTACCCCGGCGAATCCTCGCGCTCGAACGCGTCGGTCCACGCGGTCCGTAGCTGGCGGGCCGGCTTGCCGGTGAGCGAACGCGAGCGGACCGTGTCCCTGGACGTCGCCGCGAGCAGCTTCTCGGTGACGAGGGGCGCCATGTCGCTCTCGGCGACCGTCAACCAGATCGAGCCGGTCCACGCTCCCTGCGCGCCCATCGCGATCGCGGCGGCGATCTGGCTGCCACGGCCGATGCCACCGGCCGCCAGCACCGGGGTGTCGGGCCCGACGGCATCGATCACCTCGGGCCACAGCACGACGGACGAGATGTCGCCCGTGTGGCCACCGGCTTCGGTGCCCTGGGCGACGATGATGTCGACGCCGTTCTCCTTGTGCTTCAACGTGTGACGGGGGCTGCTCGCGAGCGCCGCGACCGCGATGCCGTGCTCGTGCGCGGTCTGCACGACCTCCGGCGGCGGCGGGCCGAGTGCGTTGACGAGCAACGACACCGGATGCTCGAGCGCGACGTCCATCTGCGCGAGCCCCGTGGTGTCCGTCCAGCCCAGCAGGTGGTGCGGGTGCGCCTCCTCGGGCAGCGGTGCGACGTTGTGCTCGGCGAGGACCTTCTCGACGAAGTCGCGGTTCGCCTGCGGGATCATCGCCTCGAGCTGGCGCTCGAGCTCCGCCGGGTCGCTGTCGGCGCCGCGTGCCTCATCGAGGAGGGTTGCCGGCATCACGAGGTCCACCCCGTACGGCCGACCGTCCACGTGCTCATCGATCCAGTTGAGCTCGATCTCGAGCTCCTCGGGCGTGAAGTACAGAGCGCCCAGCACCCCCATGCCGCCGGCCTTGCTCACCGCGGCCACCACGTCGCGGCAGTGGCTGAAGGCGAAGATCGGGAACTCGATGCCGAACCGGTCACAGATGGGGGTGCGCATGGGCGCAGTCTAGCTAGAACGTGTTCTCGTTGCGGGGCCGCAACCTGGCTAGGGTGACCGCTCGTGGGCCCAACCCAGGCGGGGCAGGAGTGACCCAGAAGCACGCCTCGACGCCGGCGACGGCGACGGCACCTCCGACCGCGCGCGCCGCCGAGACCGCGGCGCGCCGGCGCCGGCTGCTCGAGGCCGCGGTCGAGCTCGCCAGCGAAGGCGGCTACGACGCGGTGCAGATGCGCGACGTCGCCGCCCGCGCCCAGGTCGCGCTGGGAACGCTCTACCGGCACTACTCCTCGAAGGACCAGCTGCTGCTCGCAGCCCTCGCGGACCAGGCCGGGACGTTGCGCACTCGGCTCGCGCTGCGCCCGCCCCAGGGCGACCAACCCGGTGACCGGGTCGCCGACGTGCTGCGCCGGGCGACGCGCGCCCTCACCCGTGAACCGGCCGTCAGCGCAGCGATGGTGACCGCGCTCTCCGCGCCCGAGTCCGACGCCACCACGGCCAAGCGCGAGGTCTACGACACCCTCCGCACCATCATCAGTGGTGCGACCGAAGGTGCCGAGGTCCCGGATCTCGACGGCATCGTGCGCGTGCTCGGCTACGTGTGGCTCGCGACCCTGAGCGCGTGGGTCGGCGGCATGATCGACGCCGAGGCGATGACCTCCGACCTCGCGCTCGCCGCCCACCTCCTCCTGGACTGATCCCGCGCTCGAACCATCGCTCCGGACTCAGGCGAGGAGCGGGAGGACGCACTCGCCGAGGATCGAGGCGTTCTCCGGGTCGGACGAGTCGATCGGACCGACGGTGAGCCAGCGCGCACCGGCGGCCACGTAGGCCGTCAGCGCTTCGGCCACCCGTTCCGGGCCTCCCACCAGCACGTTCGGCCCGGGCTCAAAGCGACGGCGCTTCGCCTCGGCACCGGCCTCGTCGCGGCCCAACAGCACGAGCCCGCCCCACGAGGGCGTGAACCGGCTCGGGTCCCGGCCCAGGCGATCCACGAGCGAACGGACCTCCGCCGCCTCGCGCGCGAAGGTCTCCACGCTCGCCCCCCAGCGGTTCCACCCGTCGGCCCCCTCGGCCGCGACGAGCCCGACGTGCCGGGCCCGACCGCCGATCCAGATCGGGTACCCGCGGTCGCGCAGCGCCCGGGTCGTGCGGCGCAGCGCCATCACCCGGTCCGCCTCGGTCCCGAATGCGAACCCGAACGTCTCCATCTCGGCGCGGCTCTGCTCGTCACCGGCACCGAGCCCGACGAGCAGCCGCGGGCCCGCGATCCGGAGGACCGTGTCGAAGGCTGCGGCGAGGCTCGCCGGAGGCCGGAGCGTCGCCCGGGCCACGAGCGGGCCGATCGAGATCCGATGGGTCTCCGTCGCGACCGCGCCGAGCAGCGCCGCACACTCGAGCGCGGGACGCATCTTGCCGGCGCTCGTCAAGCGGAAGAGGTGGTCGTAGACGAAGACGCCGTGCAACCCCGATGCCTCCGCGACGCGCGCGACGGCGATCGGGACCTCCGGATCGTGGACGAACGACGGAAGTGTGAGTGCGAGCCGCATCAGCTCGACGGGGCCGCTTCGAGGTGGTCGAGCGCGAGCAGCGCGGCGCCGATCACGCCCGCGCGCTCTCCCGTCGTGGCCGGAACGATCTCCGGAGTCGGTCGGTACGTCGAGCCCTCGATGTGGCCGAGGAAGTGGGCGCGCATCGGTGCAAGGAACAGCTCGCCGTCGTTCACGAGCCCACCGGCGATCGCGATGAGCGCGGGATCGAAGATGTTCGCCAACCCGACCAGACCGATGGCAACGTTGAGGCTGTACCGGTCCACGAGCGCGAGCGCGTCGACCTGACCCCCCGCGCCGCGGCGCTCACATGGTGACCGCCGATCGCTTCGATGTCACCGTCGGCGAGCTTCAGGATGCTCGGCGCTTCGCCCGCGGCCGCGAGCTCGCGCGCCATGCGCCCGAGCGCGTTTCCCGACGCCATCGCCTCCCAGTGGCCGAGCTCGCCGCACGCGCACCGCGGGCCGGCCGGGTCGATCTGGAAGTGGCCGATCTCCGCCGCGAAGCCATTGGCGCCGCGCAGGACTTGACCGCCGACGATGACGCCACCGCCGATGCCGGTTCCGAGCGTGATCACCAGGGCGTCGCGCAGCCCACGCGCCGCGCCAACCTTGATCTCCGCGTACGCCGCCGTGTTGGCGTCGTTGTCCACGATCGTCGGCAACCCCGTAGCTTCGGCGAGCGACGCCTGCACCGGGACCTTGCGGAACCCCGGGACGTTTGGCGCGTAGTGGATCATGCCGTCGAGGTCCACCATGCCGGCCGCACCCACGCCGACCGCGTCGACGCGATCGGCACCCAGCCGGAGCTCCTCGATCACGCCGACGATCTCGTCGCGCATCTCGGGCCACGGGCCCGACGACGGGACGCGGTGCTCGCGCAGCACCGCGCCGGTCTCGTCAACGAGCGCGCCGAGAACTTTCGTGCCGCCGATGTCGACACCGACGGCGATACGCGGAGTGCTCACGCGAGATCGATCCTCCGAACTCCCGAACCCGGAGCGGCCGGCGACTCGGCGGAGGCGGTGAACGGGTCTTCGTCCGGCTCGTCGTCTCGCGGCCACGCCGGCTCGCGAAGCCGCGAGCACGGCTTCGGTCGCGTCGACCACGGTCTTCACCGCGAGCACGAGCTCGTGCGCCGCGGCGATGAGGTGCTCCGTCGCCTCGGGCTGCGCGCCCTGGAGCGCGTCGACGAGTGCCGCGAGCGTGCCGAGCGGATCTGCGCCGGCACTTCCTTCGCCCGCTCTGGGCCGCCCGTCGGGTCCGAACGGCAGCTCGAAGCCCGGCTGGGAGCTCCCCGGTTCCCCGACCGGCGCGACCGGCTCACCACGGAGATCGCCCGGCTCCGCGTCGGGGCCGTGGTCGAAGAACGGGTTCCGTCCCGGCGTTCCGGGATCGCGCATCGCCATCAGACCTCCACGAAGTCCACGAGAAGTCGGTCGCCGTCGAGCCGGGCCGACCCGACCTCCCGGCGCCGCAGGCTGTCGGGCAGCACGATCGCCCGGCGGTGCGGGCCGACCGCGACCAGGAGCTCGCCGTTGCGACGGCCGAGCTCGACCTCGTGCTTCTCCGTGAACGGGAGGTGCATCGAGAGGACGAGCACGGCGCCCGCCGGCGTCGACCCGGAACGGCTCGGTGTCGGTGAAGCGCGCCGCGGGATCGGTGGCGCCGTAGACGACCGTCGCGAACGCGTCGAGGCGATCCGGACCGAGCAGCTCCTCGGCCGCGAGGTCCGCGGTCAGCACCGGCACGGGTGCGAATGCGCCCTCGATCTCTTCGAGCTGCTCGGCCTGGATCTCCTTCCAGCCCTTGAACCACGGGTCGACCACCTCGGGCGGGAGCAGCCGGTTCGCGACGACCGCGTCGACGTGGTAACCGAACAGCGAGAGGTAGGTGTAGGTCCGGCGCGCTTCGGCGACAACCAACCGCTCCGCGTTCACGACCAGGCGCGCACTGGTGACCGAGCCGTCCGTCAGCAGCTCGCGCACACCGTCGAGCCGGGCGTAGAACTCGCGCACGGCATCGAACACGCCGTCTCCGGCGAGGGGCATGTTCACGACCCGGGCCAGGAGTGGACGGATCGCCCGGGTGACGTTGCGCTGCGCAGGGAAGATCCGCTGCATGTACCACCCGAGCACGTCGGGGAGGGAGAGGAGCCGGAGCGTCTCGGCAGTCGGCGCGCAGTCGACCACGATGAGGTCATAGTGGCCGGAGTCGGCGAACGCCTTGATGTCGGCGAGTGCGAACACCTCGTCGAGCCCCGGGATGACCGCGAGCTCCTCGGCTTCGACGGTCCCGGCCCCGGCCCAGTCCAGCAGGGCCACGAGGTAGTCGCGCACCGAGCCCCAGGACTCCTCGAGTCGCCGGCGGGCGTCCAGCTGGACACCGTCGAGGCCCGGCTCGATCGGGACCACGGCATCGCCGAGCGGGACCGAGAAGACGTCCGCGAGCGAGTGCGCAGGATCGGTCGAGCAGATGACCGTGCGCAGCCCGAGCCGGCTCGCGCGCACGGCCGTCGCCGCGGCGACGGTGGTCTTGCCGACGCCACCTTTGCCGGTGAAGAGCAGGATCCGCATGAAGCACGCGAGGCTACTGCGCGCCGTTCGGGGCCGCTCCGGGCGTCGGAGGCCCGGAGCCCCTCCCGCCTACGATTCGCGGGTCTCGACGGCCTTCTTGAGCTCCTTCGAGCGCGGTGCCCATGATCATCCCGGCCGCGCGGCGCTTGATCAGCCCCGGCAGCGGGATCGCGATGTCGACGACGAGCTCGTAATGGACGCGCGTGGAGTCGTCTTCGGGCTCGAACCGGTACGAACCGTCGAGCCGGCGCAGCCCCTCCCCCTCGACCAGCTCCCACGAGAACGCGGTCGGCAGCTCCGAGTAGTCGTACGCCAGCGTGTAGCGAAAGCTCTTGCCGAGCCCGGCAGCACGGAACTCGACCTTCGACCCGCGGCCCTCGTCGTCGCGCTCGAGGATGGTGACCTGCTTCACGTCGCGAGCCCAGTCCGGGTACTTCTCGAAGTCGAGCACGACCTGGAGGCACTGCTCACGCGGCGCGTCGATCCGGATCCGCTCGCTCGCCTGCTCCGCCACTCGTCCTCCTAGCGCTCTGATGGTCGCTGCTGTCGCCGCGCCGCACCCCGCTGGGGTCGGAGCGGCCGGACCTCGGGCTCGAAGCCGGGACGGATCTTGAACCGTCCGTGCTTCGCGCCCCAGAGCCCGATGAGCCCGACCGGAAGCATAGGGACCAGAACCCCGAAGGGGTTCGCCGATGCGGTGATCGCGGTGATCGCGAGGCACACCCCGACGGACCAGAAGAGCTGTTTGCGCACTCCCGGCGGGGTCTGGCCCTCGAAGAGGAACAGGTTGCCGACCGCGATGTCGTCACCCCGCGAGCTGCGGACGACGGCGACGCCGAAGGCCCAGATCCACACGACGATCGACGCCGCGAACAGTGCGAGTGCGGTGCCCACGGCCAGCGGCTCCAACGCACCGACACCAAGCGCGAACGGCGCGGCCGACGAACGCGAAGATGACGTTGACGACCCACGAGCTCCGAATGATCCGCACCCCGGGCACGCCCCGAGCGTAAACCTCGGTCCCGACGGAACGGCAACGCGCCGCTCAGAGCGACCTGAGGACGCTCAGGTCGCCGGCGGCCAACGGCGCGAGCTCGCGCGACGCGCGCGTCGTAGGAGCACTCGACGGCCCACATCCGCGCCGCGGCGCCCATGCGGGTCCGCAGCGCCGGATCGATCAGCAGTCGTTCGAGGGTCTGGGAGAGCAGCATCACGTCGTCCGGGTCGATGACGAACCCGGTCTCGCCGTCGACCACCGCCTCGTGGGAGCCACCGCTGCGACCCGCGATCGCGGGCACCCCGCACGCAGCCGCTTCGAGGAACACGATGCCGAACCCTTCCGCCTCGAGCCCACCCCACCGCTCTCGGCACATCATCACGAACGCGTCGCCGGACCGGTACACCGCCGGCAACGTCGCGTCGGGCACCCGGCCGAGGAACCGGACGCGATCGTCGAGGCCGAGCCGGTGCGCGCGGCCTCGAGACGCTTCCGGTCGCGGCCGTCACCCGCGATCGCGAGCTGGAGGTCCACCTCCAGGATCGAAATCGCGTCCAGCAGCACGTCGAACCCCTTGCGCGGCACGAGCCGGCTGATCGCGACGACCGTCGGGCGATCCGGGCTCCAGCCCGAGCTGCGACGCGCTCCGCCCGCACCTGGTCCCGCGACGCCGGCCGCGTGAACCGTTCGACGTCCACGCCGGGCGGGATCACCAGACCGCCAAGTTCGGCGCCTGCGGCGCGCACCGCCTCACGCGCGGGGTACGCACCGGCCGCGACGACGCCGGCCGCGTCCCGCAGCACCCGGCGCAGCGCCTGCCGGCTTCCGGGCAAGCGACCCGGGACGGTCACCTCGGCGCCGTGCAGCACCACGACCCATGGCGCGGCCGAGACCCGCGAGCCGAGCAGGCCGAGCGGGAGTGCCGGGTCGAGGAAGATGACGTCGGCGCGCGACCTCGCGGGCGAGCGCGTCGATGTGGCGCGGCCAGCATCGGCGTCGGGAGGAGGACCGGCTCGCGGGTGCGCTCGACACGGAACGGCTGGGTCGCGTCCCACGCCCGGTCCCCGGCGTGGGGCGTCGTGAGGACCGTCGTCTCGCCCGGCGGTAGCCGGCGCCACAGCTCGTACAGATACGACTGGATGCCGCCGAACTTGGGCGGAAAGTCGTTGGTCACGAGCAGGGACGGCACGAGCTGTCGACTCTAGGTGGCTCGGGTCCGCCGTTCAGGTTCCCGGCTCGGGCTCGGGCATCTCGTCGTATGCGTGGACCGCCACCGGCGGCCGGCGCGCCCGGGGATCGATCCCGGCCCAGAGCAGGGCGAGGCCCACGACCGCAAGCAACGACCCGGCCAGGAACCCGCCCTGATCGCTCGTGACCGCCGCCGCACCCCCGAGGATGAGTGCGCCGAGACCCTGAGAGAGGTCGAAGAAGGTGCTCACCGTCCCCACCACCGACGCGCGCTGCGATTCGTCGATCCCCGTGAGCGCCAGCGTCAACATCGCCGGGTACATCAGCGACATCCCGGCGGCGAAGAGCATCGTCCCGAGGATCAGCCCGGCGACCGACGCCCACGCGGCCATCACCGCGAGCCCGGTTGCACCGCCGATGAACGCGAGGGTCCCCGCCCGCCGGGGCCCGAGCCGGTCAGGCACCTTGGCGCCCGACGATCCGCACCACGAGGATCGAGACAGCCGTAGAGGAGGAACACGAGCCGCGAGTCGTCCAGCCCGACGTCGGTCACGTAGAGCGGGACGAGCTCGGTGAAGCCGGCCAGCCCGCACAGGCCGAGGAACAGGATGACCGAGGGCGCGAGCGCGCTGCGGTTCAGCAACGGCTGACGCTCCTCGCAGCGCGAGGTGCGCGGCGCGCGCCTCGGCGGTGAGCGTCTCCGTGATGAAGAACGCCAGCAGCCCCGCCGCAAACGCGAGCAGTGCCGAGACGATCCAGACGGGGTCGTAGCTCGACGAGTCGAGCACCACCTCGCCGATGAACGGGCCGAACGCGAGGCCGCTGTACACCGCGACCGACCAGTACGAGATCGCCTCGCCGCGCCGTTCGACCGGCGCGAGGTCGGCGATCATCGTCCCGGCACCGACGAAGAACGCCGCTTCGCCGAGCCCGCCGAGCACCCGCACCGCCACGAGGGTCACGAGGTTGGACGCCAGCGGGTACAGCGCGGCCGACGCCGCGACCACGAACGCGCCGACGATCACGAGCATGCGCCGCCCGTAGCGGTCGCCGAGCCGGCCCGCGTACGGGCGGAGCAGCACGGCGCCGACCGCGAACGCCCCGACCGCGATGCCGACACCGAGCGTGTCGCCGCCGAGCTCGTTCTCGACGAACTGCGGCAGCACCGGGAGCAGCATGCCGAGCGAGAGGAAGTAGAGCGCGCCCGCCGAGGTGACGGTCAGGAATTGGCGCGTCAGCAGTCGCGCCCGTGGCTTCGGCATCGGGGGATGGTCGCGCTCAGCCGGAGGCGGCGGCAGCGAATTCGAGCGCGGCGGCGAACGTCGCCCGCTCGGACACCATGCGCCGGTACTGCATCACCCGGCGGGCCTCCGAGAATCCGAGCACGCCCGAGATCCGGCCTCCACGCTCGAAGATGGCGACGAAGCGCGGCGTCGTCGAGCGATCCGTGCACCACCTCCATCCGGTCCTGGCCCGAGAAGCGCCCCGCGATCTGGATCTTCACGTCGTACTGGTCTGACCACACGAATGGCACCGGCGCGAACGGCTGGGGCGCTTCGGCGCCGGTCGTCCTGGAGCAGCCGTTGACCGACGAACACGCCTTGCTCGGCCGCGTTGGTCCAGTGCTCGACCCGCATGACCTCGCCGTCGAACGCGGGGTTCGGCCAGCGGGCGACGTCTCCGGCAGCCACGATCCCCGGCGCCGCAAGCAGGGTCTCGTCGCACACGACCCCGTCGTCGAGGACGAGCCCGGAGCCTTCCAGCCAGCGAGTCTCCGGGGAGACGCCCACCGCGACAAGCACGACATCGCAGTCGACTCGCTCGCCGTTCGCGAGCCGGACGTGCTCGACCTTGTCGGTTCCTTCGATCGACTCGAGCGTGACGCCACAGCGGAGATCGACGCCGTGGTCCCGGTGCAGGCGTGCGAGCACGGCTCCCAGCTCCATGCCGAGGCCGCGCACCATCGGCTGGGGCAGGGCCTCGAGCACCGTCACGTCGAGACCGCGCTTGCGACACGTTGCAGCAACCTCCGCGCCGATGAACCCGGCGCCGATCACGCACACTCGCGCGCCGGCGTCGAGCCGGTCTCGGATCGCGTGGCAGTCGTCGATCGTTCGCAGTGTGAACACCCCGTCGAGCGACGGCTGACCGGGCAGCGTGCGCGGCGTGCAGCCCGTCGCGATCACGAGCCCGTCGAAGCCCAGCTCCGTACCGCTCGCCAGCTTCACCGTGCGCGCGCCGACATCGAGCGCGGTCGCAGCGACACCGAGTCGGAGCTCGAGATCCAGGTCCTCGTACGGCACCTTGCGCAGGACGATCTGGTCGTGCTCCCAGTCCCCCGCCAGCAGCTCCTTCGACAGCGGTGGGCGGTCGTACGGCAGGTGGGGCTCGTCACCCACGAGCGTGAGCTTCCCGGCGTATCCCTCGCGTCGCAGCGTCTCGACCGCGCGCAGGCCGGCGAGCGACGCGCCGACGACGACCACGGACTTCATCTCGGATTGGGACATGTCACCGCTCGCCGGCCGGGATCCAGGACCGGCCTAGCCCTCGATCGAGATGGCCCCGGTCGGGCACATCCGGACGGCCTCCTCCATCTTCGGCCGGAGCGCATCGGGTGGCTCCTCCTGCAGGATGTACAAGAAGTTGTCGTCGCGCACCTCGAACACTTCCGGCGCGATGCCCATGCACACGGCGTTGCTCGTGCACTTGTCGAAATCGACCACGATCTTCACGAGGACTCCCTTCCGCTTTGCAGTGCGCGGACCCTACCGCCCGGGCCCGCCGCAGCGAGCGGTCACGGCGGGGTGATCTCCCGGCACGACCCGCTGCCACTCTGCGCTCCGGCCAGGCGGATCGCGCCGTAGTAGAGGTCCGGGCCGGAAGCCGCCGCGGGCATCGGAGTCCTCGTCGAAGAACACCACGTCGATCACGGTGCAGTCGACCTCGAACTGGGGGTCGTAGCGCGCCGACATCGAGCCGTCGTACTGGTATTCGCCGCCGTCGGGGGAAACACGATGACCGGGCTCCACGCCGGCATCGCCCCGACCCGGGCGAGGTACGCGGGATGGATGTTCACGTCGTGGCCGAGCAGTGCCCACCGGCCGTCGCCGTGTGCGTAGCTTCCCGGCGCGTGCGCGAAGACGTTCGGATCATCCGCGGTCCAGCCCGCCGCGGTCTTGACCTTCATCCGGACCCGCTCGTCAGGGTCGCCGACGTGACCGGAGAGGTAGAGCACCATCGGCTCGTCGGTCGCGTCCACCGTGATGCTCGGGCTCTGGTCGCCACCGCCGTTCGAGAGCACCGTCGGGGTCGCCGCTCGCCACCGTCTCGGGCGCGCTCCACCGGCCGGCGGCGTCGCGCGTCGCGTACCGGATGTCGTGCTCACCTTCGAGCCACGCTGCGTGCAGATCGGTTCTGGCGGTCGAACGTGATCGCCGGGTGCAGCGACGAGATCGTCCCGAGGTCGCCGTCCTCGACCCAGGTGCCACCGGCGAGCCGGAACCCGCGCACTCCCGTCGCTCCGGCGAACAAGATGAACGGCGTCCCGTCGCGGTCGAGCGCGATCGCGTTGACGGCTCCGGCGCGGGACCCGTACTGCGCGTTCCCCGTGAGCGACCCGTAGTGCGACACGACCACGGCTGGACCCCACGTGTTCGTGATCGTGGAGAACGTCTGGTACAGCGTCGCGTGAGCATCGGTCCGGTAGTACACGATGTGGATGATCCCGGCCCGGTCCAGGCGGGCGTCGCCACCCGACATCGTTCCCGGTGGCTCGACCCGGGGCGAGTGCGCCGCGTCGGCGACCGCGAACTTGGTGGGGATCCCCGTGGTGGTCGCCCGGTACATGCGCAGGATCGTCGGCGTCGAGAGCCCGTTGCGGATGTAGCCGTCGTCATCGGGCGCGGCGATGTAGACCCGGCCGTCGAGCGTCCGCACGACCTGGCGGATCGAGCTCTCGACCGCGCCGGGCCCGACCGGGACCCGGTCCGTCGGCACACCCTCCGGGCCCGGGCGGCGCCGACGGGCTGCTCGTCGCCCCCGAGGTGCGGACGGGGAGTCGTCGTTCCCCCGCATCGCCAGGGTGATCACCACTGCCGCGATCACGACCAGGATCCCAACCACCGTCACGGCCCAGCCCAACCGCCGAACGCGCAGAAGTCGGTTCGGTCGGCACCACCGCCGCACCCTACGCGTCTGGCGCGGCGGCCGGACCAGATGCGAACCTGACTCCGGCGTCATACTGGACCGCCCGTCGACCCGTACCACTGGAGCCGCGCGCCCATGGCCAAGACCACCGAACCCCGACCGCCGATCGACGTCTCCGGTCGCCCCTGGAGCTGCGCGACGTCGACCTCGACGCCTTCCTCCACCCGAAGACCATCGCACTGATCGGCGCGTCCGAGGCCTCGCGCAAGCCCAACACCGCGATGACGAGGAAGTTCGACGCCTGGGCCAAGGCGAACGGCGCGACCTTCTACCCGGTGCACCCGAACTACGAGACGGTGCTCGGCCACAAGGTCTACCCGTCGATCTTCGACATCCCCGGCGACATCGACCTCGCGATCATCCTCACCGGCAAGGCCGTCGACACGTTCGAGGAGGTCCTCGCCCGCAAGGCGAAGTTCGCGGTGATCTTCGCGGCCGGGTTCTCCGAGACCGGGCAAGGACGGCGAGAAGCTCGAGGCGCGCCTCAACGACCTGGTCCAGAGCGGCGACGTTCGCCTGCTCGGACCGAACACGAACCTCAACGTGTTCGAGAGCTTCCGCGACGACCTCGAGGGCCCGGCGATCGCGCTCGTCACCCAGTCCGGCCACCAGGGCCGTCCGGTGTTCCAGGGCCAGGAGATCGGCATCCGCCTCACCCACTGGGCACCGACCGGCAACGAGGTCGACCTCGAGTTCGCCGACTTCACCCGGTACTTCGCCGACCAGGAAGAAGTCGGGGTCGTCGCCTGCTACATCGAGGGCTTCAAGGACGGCCGCACGCTGATGCTCGCCGCCGACCATGCCGCGAAGCTGCACAAGCCGATCGTCATGGTCAAGGTCGGCCGTACCGAGACCGGTAGCTCCATGGCCCAGAGCCACACCGGCCACCTCACCGGCTCCGACGCCATCACCGACGCCGTGTTCCGCCAGCTCGGCGTGACCCGCGTCGACGGCCTCGACGAGCTCCTCGAGGTGTCGGCGTCCTTCGCCCGCACACAGCCGGAGAACGTTCCTGCCTGGGCCAGGCGCAAGGGCGAGCCGGGCGTCTGCGTCTACGCGATCTCGGGCGGCACCGGTGCGCACATGGCCGACATGCTCGCGGCCGCGGATCTGCGCCTCCCGCCGCTCGCCAGGGAGACGCAGAGGGTCCTGCACGACGGGCTGATCCCGGCCTACCTGCGGGTCAGCAACCCGGTCGACAGCGGTGGACCCCCGGTCGCCGACGCGCGGGGTCGCCAGATCCTCGACGCCATCGTGGCCGACCCCAAGATCGACATCGTCGTCGTGCCCATCACCGGCGTGGTCGCGATGTTCAGCGAGCCGTTCACCCGCGACCTGATCGAGGTCGCAAAGACGACCGACAAGCCGATCTTCGTCGTGTGGGGATCGCCTCCGGGCACCGACGACACCTACTACAAGAAGCTGCTCGACGGTGGGCTGGCGGTGTTCCGCACGTTCGGCAACGTCACCAAGGCTGTCCGCGCCTACGTCGACTACTGGAAGTTCGCCGCGCGCTACACGTCCGCGTTCGACGACGCGCCGACAACCGCCGCTGCCGGCGGCGAAGCGGGCCCGCGCCATCATCGAAGCCGCGGCACCGGGCGAAGCCCTCTCGGAGCACGCTTCGAAGCGCCTGCTCGCGACCTACGGCATCAAGACGTCGCACGACATCCTCGTCGAGAGCGCGCCCGCCGCAGTCAAGGCCGCCGCGAGCATCGGCTACCCGGTCGTCATGAAGGTCTCCTCGCCCGACCTGCTCCACAAGAGCGACCTCGGGCTCGTGCGGGTCGGCGTGGCGTCCGCGAAGGAAGCCCGCGCCGGGTTCACCGAGCTGATGGCCAAGGCGAAGCGGGCCGGCGGCAAGAACGCGCCAGGATCGAAGGTGTGCTCGTCTGCGAGATGGTCACGGGCGGCGTCGAGACCGTCGTCGGCGTCTCCCAGGACCCGCTGTTCGGTCCGGTCGTCATGGCGGGCCTCGGCGGCATCTTCGTCGAGGTGCTCGAGGACGTGACGTTCCGGGTCCCGCCGTTCGGCCGCGACGAAGCGGAGCGGATGCTCCACGAGCTCGCGGGCTTCAAGATGCTCGAAGGCGTGCGCGGGCGCGAAGCCCGCCGACGTCGACGCGCTCGTCGACGTCATCATGAAGGTGTCAGCGCCTCGCGCTGGATCTCTCCGACGAGATCGCCGAGCTCGACATCAACCCTCTGGTGGTCAAGCCTCGCGGCACGGTCGCCCTCGATGCATTGGTGGTGCGCAGCAAGTGAGTGATACGACGAACGTCGACGAGGAGCTCCTCGCCACGCTGGAGAACGGTGTGCTGTGGCTCACGATCAACCGGGCGGACTCCAGCAACGCGATCCCGTACTACGTGCGGGACCGCCTCATC
Source organism: uncultured Acidimicrobiia bacterium (assembly GCA_963848485.1). Taxonomy (GTDB): domain Bacteria; phylum Actinomycetota; class Acidimicrobiia; order IMCC26256; family JAENVU01; genus Chersky-806. The sequence goes on along the minus strand of CAWKDX010000022.1, from coordinate 20,817 downwards.
CAGCACTTCCAGGATGCGAGCTCGGACCTCGCGGTTCGGGTCGTGGTGCTCACCGGCGCGGGAGAGCGGCACTTCTGCACCGGCTCGGACCTGCGGATCCGCCCGCCCGCGGCCGCAGAAGCCCGAAGGCGCCCCGGACATGGTGGTCGGCTCCGCGTTCCACATGATGCGCACCGGCTTCCAGCGCCTGATGGAGTCCATCCAGGACTGCCAGAAGCCCGTGATCGTCGCGCTCAACGGCACCGCGGCCGGTGGCGGGGCGATGCTCGCGCTCGCCGCCGACCTGGTGATCGCGTCGGAGACCGCGCGCTACGTCGACGTGTTCGGCAAGCAGGCCCTCATCCCTGACGGTGGGTTCCTCTACCTCCTCCCCCGGCTCGTCGGCATGCACAAGGCCAAGGAGATCGTCTTCTTCGGCGAGCAGCTCAGCGCCAAGGAAGCGATGGAGCTCGGCATCGTGAACCGCGTCGTCGCCCCCCTCGAGCTCGAGACCGCGACGCGAGCGTGGGCCGAGCAGCTCGCGACCAAGCCCACCAAGGTGCTGGGCTGGTCGAAGAAGCTGCTCCATGACGCGACCGAGCTCCCCCGCACGTCCGTGCTCGAAGAGGAGGCCGCCTTCATCGAGCTGAACCTCGGCACGGCGGACGGCAAGGAGCGCATGACCGCGATGATGGAGAAGCGCGCGCCCGAGTGGAAGGGCTGGTAGCAAGCCCGGCGGCAACGCCCGGTCGACCACCCCATGCCCGAACCCTTCTCGATCAAGGACCGCACGGCGGTCGTCGGCATCGGCCAGACCTCGTTCGCCAAGGGTCTGGAGGACACCGAGCTGTCGCTCGCGTGCCAGGCGATCTCGATGGCGATCGACGACGCGGGCCTCACCCCCGGAGACGTCGACGGACTCGCGATGTACTCGATGGAGGACGGTCGCGAGGTGGACGTCGCCCGCAACGTCGGGCTCGGCGACGTCACCTGGTTCTCGGAGGTCGGCTTCGGCGGCGGCGCGGGCTGCGGCGTCGTCGGCCAGGCCGCGATGGCCGTCGCCACCGGCCAGTGCCAGGTCGCGGTCGCGTGGCGGGCCCGCAAGCGCGCGGCCAAGGCGAGCCGCCCGTGGGCCCAGGTCGTCGGACCGGCTCGCCGGCCATCAGCAGTGGAGCCGGCCGTTCGGGCTCCTGCGCCCGGTCGACGAGATCGCGATGCTCACCCGCCGGGCCATGCACCAGTACGGCTACACGCGCGACCACCTCGCGAACGTCGCGCTCGCGTTCCGCAAGCACGCGCAGCGCAACCCCAACGCGACCATGGGCCACAAGCCCCTGACCCGCGAGCAGTACATGGAGGCGCGCTGGATCTCCGAGCCGCTGTGCCTGTTCGACAACTGCCTCGAGACCGACGGCGCGCTCGCGGTCGTGATCACGAGCGCCGAGCGCGCCCGCGACCTCCGCCAACCCGCCCGCCTACATCCACGCGTTCGCGCAGAGCATCCCGCAACAGCACCAGGTGATGACCAACTACTTCAACGAGGACCCGCTCCTCGGTCCGGCCTGGGCGTGCGCCCGGCTGCTGTGGGAGAAGTCGGACATCCAGCCCGCCGACGTCCCCGTCGCGCAGCTCTACGACGCGTTCAGCCCGCTCGTCCCGCTCTCGCTCGAGGGCTACGGGTTCTGCGCGCGCGGTGAGGGCGGCGCGTTCACGGACGACGGCAACCTCGAGTGGCCGAACGGCCGGCTGCCGACGAACACGGCCGGCGGCGGCATGTCGGAGGCGTACGTGCACGGCTTCAACCTCGTGCTCGAAGGCGTGCGGCAGTGCCGGGGCACGTCGACCGCCCAGGTGGACGGCGCGGAGTCCTGCCTCGTCACCAGCGGCGAAGGTGTCCCGACGAGCGCGGTGCTGTTCCGGCGATGACCGACGCGACCTGGCTGCTCCCCGATCTCGACGACGAGACCGCCGCGCCCTTCTGGGCCGGCACCGCGCGCGGCGAGCTGCTCGTGCAGACCTGCTCGAGCTGCGGACGGCGCCGGATGCCGCCCCGGCCGATGTGCCCGTACTGCCGGTCGCTCGACCACGAGTGGGTCGCGTCGAGCGGCCGCGGGACGATCTGGTCCTTCGCGGTGCCCCATCCCCCGCTGCTGCCGGCGTACGCGGAGCTCGCGCCGTACAACGTGATCATCGTGGCGCTCGAGGAAGAGCCGACGATCCGCTTCGTCGGGCAACCTGCTCGCCCGCGACGGGCGGCGAGATCAACGAGATCGACCCCGCGACGATCGAGATCGGCGAGCCCGTGACGGTCACCTTCACCCAGGTCGACGACGTCACCCTCCCCCGCTGGCTCAGGGCCTAGGGAGCCACCGCGGACCGCGTGGAAGAACCGCCTGCGGCCGCCCGCCTACCGACGGTCCGGCATGGCCGCAGGAGATCGAAGCGCCTGCGGCCGCCCGCACCGACGGTCCGGCATCCGCAGGAGATCTTCGGCAAACATGCAGCGACGCCGTCGCTGCGACGGTCGACGGGGGGAGTCGACCGGAGTGACGGCGTCGATGCGGTGGGATCGGAGCGATCCCACGGTGGAGCGCTGGGTCAGGCGGCGCGCTGCTCGCCCGCCTCGGACCGCTCGTTGCGGAGGGTGCCGAGGGTGCGCTCCCAGCGGAGCTGACGCTCGATCCAGGTCCTGGCTTCCCTGGCCTCGGACCGGACCGTGAGGCCCGGCTGCAGCTCGGTGGTGGTGACTGTGCTCACCGGGACCTCCTCTAGACTCGAAGTTATGACACTGAGAGTAAACACTCTCAAGGTAATCACTGTCAACCTTTGTGCCCAGCGTCACAAGCGCTCGCGAGGGCCAGGAATCGCAGGTGACCGAGATCCGCATCGACGAGCTGGCCCGCCGGGCCGGGCTGACCGTCGACACGATCCGCTTCTACCAGCGCGAGGGCCTGCTCCCCCCGGCCGAGCGGGCCGGTCGGGCCAAGGTCTACGGGCAGGACCACCTCGCCCGGCTGGCCCAGATCCGCGACCTCCAGACCCGCCGGTTCTCGCTCGCGGCGATCCGGGCGCTGCTCGAGTCCGAGCGCCCCGAGCTGGTCGACGGCATCTTCTCCGGCGAGGGATCGCTCTCCTACTCCCTGGCCGACCTGGTCGAGCGCAGTGGCGGGTTCCGCCGAGCTCGCGGCCCGGCTGCGCGACGCCGGACTGCTGCCGGACCCGGCCGAGTTCGGTCGCGACACCTACGACGCCACGGACCTCGACGTCCTGCGCGGCGGTCGTCGAGCTCGAACGGCTCGGCCTCCCCGACGACGTGCTCGTCGAGCTCGTGTCGATCTACGTCAAGGGCGTCGAGCGGATGCAGGTCGAGGTGCTCGCCCTCTTCTCGGGCGAGCGCGGACCCGCGTGGCAACCCGAGGAGCTCAGGTCGTTCCAGGCCCGCACCGCGTCGGCCGCGGGTCAGCTGCTGCCCCTCGTCACCCGCATCGTCGAGTACGTGCACCAACGCACGCTGCAACGCCTCACGCTCGGAGCGATCGAGCGCGACCAGCGGGCCTGAGCCCGCACATCGTCCCCGCTCGACCGGTCAGCCGAGGTCGAGGTTCCAGACCCGTCGCCGCGTTCCCGCCGACGATCAGCGCCTTCTCCGCGGCCGGGATCCCGTTCATCGTCTCCTCGATCACCTTGCGCGAGTACGGCCAGTCGTTGCCGTGGTGCGGGTAGTCGCTCGACCACATGATGTTGTTGATCCCGGCCTGGTGGCGCAGCGCGATCCCGGTGCGGTCGCTGATGAAGCTCGCCGCGTTGTTCCGGTACCAGTAGAACGACGGTGGCTGCTTGATCGGCAGCTGACCCCAGGCGCGGTTGCGCCAGTAGCGGTCGTCGAGGCACTCGATGAAGTGCGGCAGCCAGCCGACGCCGATCTCGATCCACGCGACCTGCAGCTCGGGGAAGCGGTCGTAGACGCCGGTGAAGATCATCGACGTGATGTTGCCGGCAGCCATCGAGAACACGTGGCTCATGCCACCGATCGCCTTCGCCCGCGCGGCTTCGGTCGTCATGTCGTAGAGCGCGTTCCCGCGCTTCGCCGTGGCCTTGCGCCCCGCCGCGCGCTGCTTCCGGCTGATGATGTTGATGTGGATCGCGACGGGCATGCCCTCGTCCACCGCCGCGGCCCAGAACGGGTCGTCCTCGGTCGAGAGGCTCGCCGCCGCCCGACGGCCAGTTGGAGATGAGCACGCCCTTTGCGCCGCGCGCCTTCGCCTTGCGCAGCGCGTCGATCGACGTGTCGATGCCCAACGACGGGATCTGCGCGACCCCGATCGAGGCGCTTCGGGTCCGGCGCGCAGAACTCCTCGAACAGGAAGTTGTTGTACGCCTCGACTCCCGCCAGCACGAAGTCGTCGTCGTCGTCGCCGAGGAAGTGGCTCATCGTGCGCTGCGGCGGGTAGATCAGCTCCGCGTCGACGCCGTCGGTGTCCATGTCCTCGAGCCGGGCCGCGCCGTTGTAGCAACCGGTGCGCGGCTTGCTCGTAGGTCACCCCGAACCACCGGAACTCGTCGAACGGCATCCCGGGCGTCGCGACGAGGCCGATCGGGTCGGGCTCGCCGCCCACCGCGGTCAGCCACGCGTCGCCGCCCTGCGAGTCCTTGACGAGCTTCGGGGCCTTGTCGGCGTACCGTTCGGGCAGCCAGTTGGTCCAGATGTCCGGCGGCTCGAGGATGTGACAATCGGCGTCGACGATGCGCAGCTCGGACATCCGCTTCCCTCCTGATCGGGCGTTGGGCGCAGCGTAGACTGACACCAACGTCAGGAACAGTGGAGCCCGTCGTGGAGCACGAACATCCCGGAGAACGCCTGCTGGACGGGGTCCGGGTGATCGACCTCGCCGGCGAGCCCGCCGCGATGGCCGGTCGGATCCTCGCCGACCTCGGCGCCGAGGTCATCCTCGCCGAACCGCCGTCCGGCCACCCCCTGCGAGCGCTCGCCGACCGCTGGGACGCGTGGGCCGCGGGCAAGCAGTCGATCGTCGTCGACGACGCCGACGGACGGCACCTTCCTCGAGCTCCTGCGGACCGCCGACATCGTCATCGACACGCCCGGGCTACCCGGACTCGTGGAACCTCGATCCCGGCGCTCGCCCCGAGCGCCGTGTGGGTCAGCGTGACCCCGTTCGGCCTCACCGGCCCGCGTGTCGGGCTGGCGGGCGTCGGACCTCGGGGTGATGGCGGCGAGCGGCAACATGTACTGCACCGGAGACCCGGACCGCGAGCCGGTTCGTTGCAGCGAGCCGTCCGGCTACGCGCACGTCGGTGCCGAAGCTGCGTTCGCCGCGCTCACCGGTCTCGCCAGCGGCCGACCCCAGCGCGTGGACGTCTCGATGCAGGAGGTCGTGTTCATCGCGAACATGGCGACGCCGGCCCGCTTCCCGCAGACCGGGTTCCGCGGGACGCGCCGCGGCGCGAACATCGGCCGCACCCGCGAGATCTGGCCGACGAGCGACGGCTTCGTGAGCTTCGGACTGCGCGGCGGCAAGGCGCGCGTGCCGAGCCTCGAGACGCTCACCAAGCTCGTCGACACCCCCGCGCTGCGGGCGATGGACTGGTCGGCATTCTCTCCGAACACCGCGGACGACGAGACGTTGCGCACGATCGAGGTCGACGTCGCGGCGTTCTTCGCCGAGCACACGATGCAGGAGCTCTACGACATCGCGTGCGAGACGAACCTCATGCTCGCCCCGATCAACTCGCCCCGCGAGATCCTCGCCAGCGCGCAGCTCGCGGCGCGCCGACTTCTTCGGGCCACTCGGCAGCTACGAGAAGTTCCCTGCATCCTTCGTCACCATCGAGTCTGCCGACGGCCACGCGGCCCGATCCCGGCCGTCGGCGCCCGCGCCCCGGCTCGGCGACGCGACGCTGCGCTCCCGCACCGCGACCGCGCCGAGCCGGCCCGCCACCCCGGCGTTGCCCTCCCCCGGGGGCGCGTGGGCCGGGACGAACATCCTCGAGTTCGGTTCCGGCGCGGCCGGGCCGATCGGCACCCGCTACTTCGTCGAGCACGGCGCCACCGTGCTGCGGGTGGAGTCGAAGGGGCGGCCGGACTTCCTCCGCGTCTACGCGCTCGGGCCGAAGAACCCCCACGGTCTCGAGGGCGCGCCGATGTTCGACGGGTTGAACGTCGGCAAGCGGGACGTGACGTTCAACCTGAAGCACCCTCGCTGCCGTCGAGCTCGTCCGCCGGCTCATCGTCGAGTGGGCCGACGCGGTCGCGGAGAACTTCGCGCCACGCGCCATGCGCGGCTTCGGGCTCGACTATGCGTCGCTGGCCGCGGACAAGCCCGATCTCGTGATGGTGAGCGCCTGCCTGAACGGGCAGACCGGTCCACACCGCGACTACCCCGGCTTCGGCGGTCAGGGCTCCGCGCTCGCCGGGTACAACTTCCTCACCGGCTGGCCCGACCGTGAGCCGGTCGGCCCGCACGCGACGATCACCGACTCGCTCGCGCCGCGCTTCGTCGCCACCGGCCTGGCCGCCGGGCTGCTCTACCGACGGCGGACCGGGCGCGGAGTCCACCTGGACGTCTCCCAGGTCGAGGCCGCGATCTACTCGCTCTCACCCTGGCTGCTCGCGTTCCAGTCCACCGGCGTGGCCCGGGCGCGCGCCGGCAACAGCAACGACCGCGCGCGGTTCCACGGCGTGCTCGCGTGCGTCGACGAGACCGAGGACGGCGCGACGATCGGCGACCGTTGGGTCGCGGTTGCCGCGTGGACCGACGGCGAGCTCGCCCGGCTCATGGAGATCACCGACGGCGATCCGGCGGGCTACGCGAGCACCCGCGCCCGCCTGGAGGTCGCCCAGACGCTGCAGGCCGCGGGGATCGAGGCGGTGCCGGTCGAGGACTTCGGCGACGTCCACTCGGACCCGCAGGTCGCGCACCGCGACCACTTCATCGCGCTGACCCACCCGTTCCTCGGCGACGGCCTCTACGAGCGCAACGGCTTCCGGCTCTCCGACGCGCCGGGCGGCTACGACCGCGCCCGGGCCCGACCCTCGGCCAGGACCAGGACTGGGTGCTCACGGAGCTGCTCGGCCTGAGCGACGACGAGCGTGCGACCCTGGAAGCCGACGGCGCGTTCGACTGACGGCGTTGGCCGCGCCGTGGCCGACCACGCGCTTCGACCGGGCGCGCTCGGTCAGGAATCGAGAAGCGTCGGTCGGTGGGCCACCCGTACCGTGACCGTCACGGACCCGCCCACCGCGGGTGACACGACCGACGACTCGAGGAGTGGACCATGACCAGCTCGACCAACCCAGGAATCAAGACCGTGCTCCACCCCGTCTCCGATCTGACGGCCGCGAAGGCCGTGTACACCGCCCTGCTCGGTGCGTCGCCGCAGACCGACGAGTCGTACTACGTCGGCTTCGAGATCGGCGGCCAGAACATCGGACTGGTGCCGAGCGGTGGTCCGCAGGCCATGACCGCACCGGTGAACTTCTGGGAGGTGCCCGACATCGAGGCGAAGCTGGCCGAGGTGACCGCGGCGGGTGCCACGGTCAAGGAGGCCGCGCACGATGTCGGTGGCGGCCGCCGGGTGGCCACGTTCACCGACCCGGATGGCAACGTGGTCGGGCTGCTGTCGGACCAGTAGCACGCGGCCTGCTGTGACCGCGCCCACGAAGGAGGTTCGGGACCCCGATGACCAAGGCCACGAGGAAGGCCGCGCGCCGGCCCGCGGCGGACGTCGCCGACTGCCACGACCTGATCCGCGTCGTCGGCGCGCGGTGAACAACCTCAAGGACGTCAGCGTCGAGATCCCGAAGCGCCGGCTGACGGCGTTCACTGGAGTCTCGGGCTCGGGCAAGAGCTCGCTCGTGTTCGGCACCATTGCCGCGGAGTCGCAACGCCTGATCAACGAGACCTACAGCACCTTCGTGCAGGGATTCATGACGACACTGGCTCGGCCCGACGTCGACGTCATGGAGGGGCTCACGACGGCGATCCTCGTCGACCAGGAGCCGATGGGCGCCAACTCCCGGTCGACGGTAGGTACCGCCACCGACGCCAACGCCTTGCTGCGCATCCTCTTCAGCCGGCTCGGTCAGCCGCACATCGGCTCACCCCAGGCGTTCTCGTTCAACACCGCGACGATCAGTGGAGCCGGTGCGGTCACGTTCGAGAAGGGCGGGAGGAAGACGCGGGAGAAGCGCTCGTTCACGCGGATCGGCGGCATGTGCCCGCACTGCGAGGGCACGGGATCGGTGACCGACTTCGACCTGGCGCAGCTGTACGACGACACCAAGTCGCTCAACGAAGGCGCGCTCATCATCCCCGGCTACAGCATGGACGGCTGGTACGGCCGCATCTTCCGCGGCTGCGGCTACTTCGACCCCGACAAGCCGATTCGCAAGTTCACGAAGAAGGAGCTGAACGACCTGCTCTACCGGGAGCCGACCAAGATCAAGGTCGAAGGCATCAATCTGACCTACGAGGGTGTGATCCCGAAGATCCAGAAGTCGATGCTGTCCAAAGACGTCGAGTCCATGCAGCCGCACATCCGCGCCTTCGTGGAACGGGTCGTCACGTTCACGACGTGTCCCGACTGCAGTGGCAGCCGGCTCAACGAGGCCGCCCGATCCTCCCGGATCAAGAAGGTCAACATCGCCGACGCCGCTGCGATGCAGATCAGCGATCTGGCCGGCTGGGTGCGCGGCTTGGACGAGCCGTCGGTCGCGCCGTTGCTGGAGTCGTTGGGTCAGACGCTGGACGCGTTCGTCGAGATCGGGCTCGGCTACCTCTCGCTCGACCGGCCGACGGGCACGCTGTCGGGCGGCGAGGCACAACGCACGAAGATGATCCGCCAGCTCGGATCGTCGCTCACCGATGTGACCTACGTGTTCGACGAGCCGACGGTGGGTCTGCACCCACACGACATCGCACGCATGAACGACACGCTGCTGGCACTGCGCGACAAGGGCAACACCGTGCTGGTCGTGGAGCACAAGCCCGAGGCGATCGACATCGCCGACCACGTCGTCGACCTCGGGCCCGGCGCGGGCCGGCGCGGTGGCGAGGTGGTGTTCACAGGTACCGTCGACCGGCTGCGGGCCAGTGGCACCATCACCGGTGAGCACCTCGACGACCGCGCGTCCCTCAAGGAGACGGTGCGGACGCGCACCGGCGCGCTGGAAGTGCGTGGGGCCGGCACGAACAACCTGGCGGACGTCGACGTCGACATCCCGCTCGGGGTGCTGGTGGTGCTGACCGGCGTCGCCGGGTCGGGGAAGAGCTCGCTGATCAACGGGTCGGTGGCGGGGCGCGACGGTGTGGTGACCGTCGACCAGGCCGCGATCAAAGGCTCGCGGCGCAGCAACCCCGCGACGTACACCGGCGTGCTGGAGCCGATCCGCAAGGCGTTCGCGAAGACCAACAACGTGAAGCCGGCGTTGTTCAGCGCCAACTCCGAGGGCGCGTGCCCCGCCTGCAACGGCGCGGGCGTCATCTACACCGACCTGGCCATGATGGCCGGCGTCGCCACCAACTGCGACGAGTGCGAGGGCAAGCGCTTCCAGGCGAAGGTGCTGGAGTACGAGCTCGCCGGTTTGAACATCAGCGAGGTGCTCGCGCTGGCGGTCACCGAGGCACAGGCCTTCTTCGCGAGTGGGAAGGCGGAGAACCCCGCCGTGCACAAGATCCTCACCCGGCTCGCCGACGTCGGCCTCGGCTACCTCAGCCTCGGCCAGCCCCTCCCGACGCTGTCGGGCGGCGAGCGGCAGCGGCTCAAGCTCGCCACGCACCTGGCCGAGCGCGGCGGTGTGTACGTCCTGGACGAGCCGACCAGCGGGCTCCACCTCGCCGACGTCGAGCAGCTGCTCGGGCTGCTCGACCGGCTCGTCGACTCGGGCAAGTCGGTCATCGTCATCGAGCACCACCAGGCGGTCATGGCCCACGCGGACTGGATCATCGACCTGGGCCCCGGGGCGGGCCACGACGGTGGCCGGATCATCTTCGAGGGCACCCCCGCCGAACTCGTCGCCGATGGCTCCACGCTCACCGGGGCGTACCTCGCGGCCTACCTCGGCCGCTGAGCGAGGGTTCCGGGGAACGCCGTGTGTGGCACGATCGCGGTGTGAGCAGCCGCACCTCCGCCGCCGACGAGACGCAGCACCTGCGCGACCTCGCGTGGTTGCGCCGCGTGCGCGACCGGATCGACCGGGAGTACGCCGAGCCGCTCGACGTCGAGGCGCTCGCCCGCGGCGCGCACATGTCGGCCGGGCACCTGAGCCGCCAGTTCCGGCTCGCGTACGGTGAGTCGCCCTACTCCTATCTGATGACCCGGCGCATCGAGCGCGCGATGGCGCTGCTGCGTCGTGGCGATCTCAGCGTCACCGACATCTGCTTCGCGGTCGGCTGCTCGTCGCTCGGCACGTTCAGCACGCGATTCACCGAGCTGGTGGGAATTCCGCCCAGCGTCTATCGGCGCGAGGCGACGCGCGCGACGGCCGGACTGCCGTCGTGCGTGACCAAGCAGGTCACGAGACCGATCAGGAATCGAGAAGCGCGCGGTCGACGAGCCGCAGTTAGCTTGACCGGCATGGACATCACGATCTTCTCGAGCTTCCTTCCGCAGGACGATCCGGACGCCGCGCTCGCCTTCTACCGCGACATCCTCGGCTTCGAGGTCCGCAACGACGTCGGGTACGAGGGACGGCGCTGGATCACCGTCGGCCCCCCGGGCCAGCCCGGCACGTCGATCGTCCTCTACCCACCCGGTGCCGACCCCGGCGTCACCGACGCCGAGCGCCGCACCATCCTCGAGATGATGGCCAAGGGCACCTACGCCATGCTCAGCCTGGCCACCCCCGACCTCGACGGCACCTTCGCGGAGCTGGAAGCCAGTGGGGCCGAGATCGTGCAGGAGCCGATCGACCAACCGTACGGCATCCGCGATTGCGCGGTCCGCGACCCCGCGGGGAACCTGATCCGCATCAACCAGCTGAGCTGAGCCCGCCAGTGTGACCCGCACGTCGTCAAGGACGAACACGCGCCTCACGCGTCCTTCACGAATGGGGCGTACGTTTCGCGCCGTGATCGCGCGTGCACTCCTCGGATTCGCGGTGCTCGCGGTCGTCTTCGCTCCGCTGGAGAAGCTCTGGCCCGCGCATCGAGGCCAGCGCTTCTTCCGACCCGGGTTCCGCACCGACGTCGCCCACTTCTTCCTCACGGGTGCCCTGACCACGATCGGCCTGGTGCTGGCCGCCGCGCCGTTGGTGATCGCGATGAACGCACTGACCCCGACCGCCATCCGCGACGCGGTCACTGCGCAGCCCGGGATCGTGCAGTTCCTCGAAGCGCTCCTCATCGTCGAGCTGGTCGGCTATTGGTCGCACCGGATGATGCACACGGTTCCCGCGCTCTGGCGGCTGCACCGGGTGCACCACAGCAGTGAGCGGATGGACTGGCTCGCGGCGGCACACCTCCATCCGTTCGACGGTTCGCTCGGCCGGCTGCTGGCGGTGATCCCTCTCGCCTACCTCGGCTTCGGCCGGGCCACGTTCGGCGGCGCCATCCTCCTGCTCCAGCTCCACGCGATCTTCCAGCACACGAACGTCCGGCTGCGCTCCGGCCCACTGGGCCGGGTGCTCTCGTCGCCGCAGTTCCATCACTGGCACCACACCAATGATCCCCACGCTCGCGACCGCAACTTCGCCGGGCTCTTCCCCTGGATCGACGTGATCTTCGGGACCTTCCACCTCCCGGAGCGGGACTGGCCGGCGACGTACGGGGTCGACGACCCCATGCCCGCCGGATACCTGAACCAGCTGGCCTCTCCGTTCCGAGCTCCGGGTCCACGTGCTGTCGGCCCGCCCGCACCGGCGGTACCATCCGCGGCGTGCGTGGAAACGCCCTCGACGATCTGAGCGTCATCGAGCTCGAGGTCATCGACCTGACCGATCCCGGTCACCGGGGTCCCGGAGCGGTCACCGACCGGCAGAGCTTCGAGGAGCAGTTCGCGACGCTCGCGTTCGGGCTCGGCACTGTTCCGCGCCGCCAGCACGCGGTCGACTCGCTCTGGCAGCGCCCCGCGGGCCTCCTCCTGGCTGTGAGTCTCGTGCTCACCTTCCTCGCGCTGGTGAGCACCGCCCGTTGAACAGGTTCAGCGGATGAGGCCGAGGCCGTTCTGGCAGTGCGGTCCGCCCCAGTGCTCGACGATCTTGCCGTCGCGCATGCGCAGGATCGCGGTTCCGTTGATGTGCACCGGCTCACCGGACGGTTCCACGTCATAGAACGCGGTCCCGGTGTGCGTGCCCCGCACGCTCCAGTTCGAGACGATGAGGTCGCCGGACTCGATGAGCAGGTCGACCGTGAAGATCATGTCGGGAAACGCGTTCCGCGCCTGAGTCCACCACTCGAGCTCCTGACCGCGGACGTCCTCACCGATCATCGCCGGGTTCACCCGCGCGGTGACGTGGCTCTCGAAGTCCGGCGACCAGTACTCGAAGACCGCCTCGCGATCTCCCCGAGCCATGGCATCGCTGTACGCACCCAGCACCGCAAGGTTCTCAGACATGACCAGATCATGCCCGATGCACCGGCCCGGGGTCATCCGCCAACCTCGTTCGGTCCGGAGTACGGGAGCAGACCCGCACCGCCCATCCAGGAGCTCCCGTTGCCCACCGTCGAGCGCACATTCGCCGTGATCCCCGAACCAGGCTCGGTCCTGAGCTACCTGCAGGACTTCTCCAACACCGAGGAGTGGGATCCGGGAACGCAGCGCTGCGTGCGCATGGACTCGGGCCCGATCGGCATCGGGTCGACGTGGCACAACACGTCGAAGATCATGGGGCTCACGACCGAGCTCGAGTACACGCTCGAGCAGACCGGGCCGGACCAGCTCGTGTTCGTGGGCACGAACGCGAAGGCCACTTCGACCGACACGATCAGCGTCACGCCGTCCGGCACCGGCAGCCGGATCCGCTACCGGGCCGAGCTCGAGCTGCACGGCGCGGCCAAGCTCATCTCCCCCGGCATGAAGCTGGTCTTCGAGAAGGTCGCCACCGCCACCGAACGCCAGCTGATCAACGTCCTCAACCAGCTCGACCTGCCTCAGGCGGGCATGCAGGAGCCGCCGTCGACGCAGAGCGTCTGACCGGTGACGAGGTCGGCGTCCTCGGACGCGAAGAACACCGCAGTGCCAGTGATGTGCTCCGGCTCGAGCGTCCGCTTCATCGCGCTCATCATCGGGAGCATGCCGACGTACTCCTCGGGCACGATCTTCTTGGTGGCCTCGGTCATCGTCACGCCCGGTGCGATGCAGTTGACGGTCACGTTGTACTGACCGAGCTGGCTCGCCAGGAACTTGGTCAGGCCGATGACGCTCCACTTCGTCTGGCTGTACGTGAAGGCGCCGACGCCGTGGAAGTCGCCGACCGGCGTCATGTTGTAGAGGTACGCGGCGCCGGAGGACTGGTTCACGATCCGGCCCCAGCGCTGCTCGACCATCGCGGGCGCGCACGCCTTGGCCATCAGCCAGGCGCCGTGCAGGTTCACCGAGAACACCTTCTGGAGGTACTCGTAGTCGTTGCGGTCGTTGTCGATGTCGTAGTAGAGCGCCGCATTGTTCAGCAGGATGTCGATCGTCCCGTAGCGGTCGATCGCCGCCGCCGCGCAGTCCAACGTCGACTGCTCGTTCGAGATGTCGGTGAGCTGGAACGACGCCTCGCCCTTGCCCTCGAGCTGCTTCATCGCCGAGGCCGCGCGCTCCTCGTTGATCTCGGCGACGACGACCTTCGCCCCTTCCGCGAGGAATCGCTGCGCGTACGCGAGCCCGATCCCTTGGCCCGCGCCCGTGATGACCGCGACCTTGTCCTGCAGTCGGCCCATGTGACTGGTGCTCCGTTTCCGTCGAGGTGCAGGGATCGGCTGAGCTACTTCTTCAGCCGGGCGATCAAGTTGAACTGCTCGGTGACCACAGGCGCACCGGAGTCGGCGTCCTTCCACTGCGTCTGCATGACGACGAACGTCATGTGCGCGGCGTCGGTCTCCTTCTCGTAGAGATCCTTGATCCTGCCCTCGCCGACGAGCACGTCGCCGACCTCGACCGGGCGGTGGTACTCGAACTCCTGCTCACCGTGCAGCACGAGCGCGCCCTTGGCGAACAGGTCGCCCATGATCGTGTGCATCGGGTTCTGCCCACCGGTCGGGTCCGGCGGCTGGTCCTCCGCGAACGAGCCCCAGAACGACATCGCGAAGGTGAACGTCGGCGGCGCGGGGATGTGCTCGAAGCCGGCCTCGCGCGCGGCGCCCGCGTCCCGGTAGATCGGGTTGTTGTCCTGGAGCGCGGCCGCGAAGTTGCTGACCGGACCCCGTTCGACGGTGACCTTCCACGCCCCCGTCGTCTTCCCGATGGCACTCGTGTCGACGGTCATGTGGCGTTGCTCCCCCGGTGCGTTCGTCTTGGCGGTTTCGTGACGTGCCGCGCTAGCGTGACACCAACGTCAGTTTTCAGTGTGGGGGAAGGAACGCGCAAATGGGCATGCTCGACGGCAAGGTCGCGATCGTCACCGGAGCCGGAAACGGGGTCGGCCGGGGCGAGGCCGTGATGCTCGCGTCCCACGGTGCCAAGGTCGTCGTCAACGACCTCGGCGGGTCGCTGAGCGGTGAGGGCTCGGACTCCCGGGTGGCCGACGAGGTCGTCAAGGTCATCCAGAAGAACGGCGGTGAGGCGGTCGCGAACTACGACAGCGTGGCCGAGGCCGACAGCGCCGCGGCCATCATCAAGACGGCGATCGACAGCTTCGGCCGCCTCGACATCCTGGTGAACAACGCGGGCGTGCTCCGGGACAAGATGATGTTCTCGATGTCCCCGGAGGACTTCGACGCCGTCGTCAAGGTCCACATGTACGGCGCCTTCAACACGATGTCCGCGGCCTCGAAGTACTGGCGCAACGAGTCCAAGGAAGGCCGCCAGCCGAGCGCCTCGATCATCAACACGGTCTCGAGCGCCGGGCTCCAGGGCCAGGCCAGCCAGATCAACTACGGCGCGGCCAAGGCCGGGATCGCGGCCATGACGATCATCGCCAGCCTGGAGCTCGGTCGCTACGGCGTGCGGGCCAACTGCATCGGCCCCGGCGGCTTCACCCGCATGGTCGGTGTCGCCCGCCCGGACATCGAGATCAAGCAGCCCGACGAGTACCAGGAGTTCACGCCGATGAACCCCGGCAACTCGGCCCCCGCGGTCGTGTTCCTGGCGTCGGACGACTCCAAGCCGCTCACCGGTCAGGTCCTGCGCATGGTCGGCAACTCCCTGTGCGTGTACAAGCCCTGGGAGATGGGCGAGGAGTTCTTCGCGACCGACAAGGAAGGGAACCCCACGCAGTGGGACCCGACCGACATCGGGCGCATCCTCGGCCGCTACCACTTCAAGACGATGAACCCCGGCATCGACGCCCAGCGTCGCGCCTGATCCTTCGCATCCGGAAACCTCGACGGGAAGCTGCGGGAACCGAATGAGTGGCCGAGTAGCGATCGTGGGTGCCGCGCTGTCTGATTGCGGGCGCGTCGACACGAAGTCCCCCTTCGAGCTCCACTACCAGGGCGCCAAGCGCGCGCTCGACGACGCCGGCCTCACGAAGGCCGATGTCGACGGGTTCGGATCGAACGGCATGGGGCTGCTCCCTCCGGTCGAGATCGCGGAGTACCTCGGACTGCGGCCCACCTGGATCGACGGCACCGGCGTGGGCGGCGCGACCTGGGTCGTGATGGCCGAGCACGCCGTCGAGGCCATCCTGGCCGGCCACGCCGAGACCATCGTGCTCGCGTACGGGTCGACGACGCGCGCCGATCTCAAGTCGAAGCGGCGGCGGGCGAACCTCGCCTTCGGCACCCGAGGCCCGATCCAGTTCGACGCGCCGTACGGGCATGCGCTCATCGCCAAGTACGCGATGGCGACCCGCCGCCACATGTACGAGTACGGCACGACGATCGAGCAGCTGGCCGAGATCGCCGTCTCGAGCCGCTTCAACGCGGGCCTGAACCCGGACGCCTATTACCGCGACCCGATCACGATCGACGACGTGCAGTCGTCCGCGATGATCGCCGACCCGCTCACCAAGCTGCACTGCTGCATCCGCTCGGACGGTGGCGGCGCGATCGTGCTGACGTCGGAGGAACGGGCGAAGGACCTCAAGCGGGAGCCGGTCTGGGTGCTCGGCTCCGGTGAGACTTCGAGCCACACGACGATGAGTGAGTGGGAGGACTTCACCGAGTCCCCCGCCGTGCGCTCGGGGAAGCTCGCGTTCGAGCGGTCAGGCATCAAGCCCGAAGACGTCGACACCTGCCAGATCTACGACGCGTTCACGTCGATGGTGCTGCTCTCGCTCGAGGCGCTCGGCTTCTGCGGCAAGGGAGAGGGCGGCGCGTTCGTCGAGGACGGCCGGCTCCGGGTCGGGGGTGCGCTGCCGACCAACACCGACGGCGGCGGCCTCTCGGCCTGCCATCCCGGGATGCGGGGCATGTTCCTCATGGTCGAAGCTGTGAAGCAGCTCCGGGGCGACGCGGCGGGCCGCCAGGTCCCCGACGCGCGGATCGCGTGCGTCAACGGCACGGGCGGCTGGTTCTCCTCGACCGCCACCCTGCTCCTCGGCCTCGACTGAGTCAGGCGGCGCGGCGGGCGCCGAAGAACCCGCGGTGGATCAATCGGGTCAGCGACGTGAGCATCTCGTCGTCGTCGAAGCCGAGGTCGCGGCGACGAGATCGCGTAGCTGAACCGTTCGAGCAGCGCCATCAGCGCGGCGATCGTCGCGGTCGAGTCCGCCGCCGACACGACGCCGCTCTCCTCCATGCGCTGGCCGAACGCGTTCGCGATGTGCCTGAACGCGCGCACGCCGAGCCGGTCCACCTCGCGGTCACTGACCTGGTCTTCCATCCATGCCCGGATGACCACGCCGTAGCGCCGGTAGGTCGTCACGAAGCGGCCGAGGAACTCGCGCAGGTTCTCGAAGCCGTCCTCGCCCGAGTCGATCGGCTCGATCTCGGTCGCGAGCGACTCCATCTCGCGGGCGCAGTCGACGGCGAGCGCCCGCAGCAGGTCTTCCTTGTTCGCGAAGTACAGGTAGAAGGTCCCGTGGGACGTGCGCGGCGGCGCGGACGATGTCATCGACGCGGCTCTGGTGGTACCCCCGCTCGGCGAACACGCGGATGCCCGCATCGGAGAGGCGGCGCATGGTCTTGCGGCCCTGCGCGCGCAGCTCCCGCTGGCGCGCCGGGGTTCCTGCGGCTCGGGCGCGCTTCGGTGTTGCGGAGTTGTGCGATCCTGAGCCCATGCTCCCTCAGACGACGCGCGAGGCGGCCCGCCGGTTCGGCGATGCTACTGCTTACGTCACCGAGCAGGGCCGTGCGATCTCGTACACGGAGGTCGACCGGGCCTCGGACGAAGTGGCCGCGGGACTTGCCCGCCATGGCGTCGGCGCCGGCGCCGTCGTCGCGCTGATCCTCCCGCCCGGCCCCGAGTACCTCTTCTCGTACCTCGCGGCCGCCAAGCTCGGCGCGATCACGACGGGCGTCAACGACCGCCTGTCCCCGTCCGAGCGTGACGTCGTCCTGGGCCGGGCCGCGCCCCGGCTCGTCCTGGCTGCGCCCGGCCTCGAGCCCGAACCGGGCGAGGCCGAGGTGGTGACCGTCGCGGTCGGCCAGGAGGACCCGGACGCGCCGGTGCTCGCGAACCTCCGCGGCCCGGCGGACCTGCCTCTGCTGGCCGATGACCCCGACCGTCCGGTCGCGATCATCTTCACGTCGGGCACGACCGGCGCGCCCAAGGGCGCGCTCTACACGAACCGCCAGCTCGCGTTCATCACCCAGACCGACGTCGGCGACTCGTGGGGCGGCGGCACCCGCAGCTTCACCGGCACGTCGTTCGCGCACCTCGGATTCATGACCAAGCTCGCCGGCAACCTGCAGGCGCGGCGGCACGAGCTTCATCATTTCCCGCTGGCGCGCCGAGACCGCGCTGCGTCTGGTCGAGCGCGAGCGCATGGCGGTCATGGCCGGGGTACCGACCCAGCTCGCGCTCATGCTGGCCCGCCCCGACTTCGACGAGTTCGATCTTCAGAGCGTCCGGTACCTCATCGTCGGCGGCGGGCCGGTGACCCCCGGACTCGCCGAGGAAGCGCGCGCGCGCTTCGGCGCCGCGCTCGCCACCCGGTACTCGTGCACCGAAGCCGGGATCGGGCTCGGCACCGCGTTGACGATCCCGATGAGGATGCGGTGCTGAGCGTCGGGCGCCCGCACGCGGCAGTCGACCTCGCGGTGCTCGACGAGTCCGACGTCGCGGTGACCGCCCGGCGACGTGGGTCGGGTGTGCCTCCGCTCCCCCGCGGCCATGGCGGGCTACTGGCGCGATCCCGACGGCACCCGCGGACGCGTTCACCGCGGACGGGTTCGTGCGCACCGGAGACCTCGGCTGGGTCGACGACCAGGGCCGGTTGCGGCTCGTCGGCCGGAGCAAGGAGATGTACGTGCGCGGCGGCTACAACGTCTACCCGGTCGAGGTCGAGGCGGTGCTGTCCGGGCATCCCGGCGTCACGGCGGTGGCGGTGGTGCCCCGGCCCGATCCGGTGATGGGCGAGCTCGGCGTCGCCGCGGTGGTGCCTCGCGATCCGGCCCGCCCACCGACCCTCGAGGAGCTCCGCGACTTCGCGCCGCGCCCGCCTCGCCGCCTACAAGCTCCCCGAGGCCCTGGCGATCGTCGATGCGCTCCCGCTCACCCCGATGGAGAAGGTCGACCGCGCGCTGGCGCTCATGGTCTCCCCGTAGCGCCGCCGGTGGCTGGCCGCCGCCGATCGGCCACCGGTGCCATTCGTCCCCGCGCCCGTTCCTCCCTGACAGCGACGTCAGGTAACGTGCGCCCGGCATGGAGCTGGACTTCACCGCCGATCAGGAAGAGCTGCAGGCCACGGTCCGTTCCGTGCTCGCGCAGGAGTGCTCCCCCGCGCGCGGTGCGGGAGCTCGTCGAGTCCCGCACGGCCGGGAAGCCGGCGAACGCGGACGGGCTCTGGGGGCACATGGTCGAGCTGGGCTGGCCCGCGCTGACGGTGCCCGAGGCGGCGGGCGGGCTCGGGCTCGGGGCCGTCGAGCTCGCGGTCGTGGTCGAGGAGCTGGGCCGGGCGCTCGCGCCCGGACCGCTGTTGCCGACGATCAGCCAGTTCGTCCCCGCGCTGCGGGCGCTCGGTACCGCGGAGCAACAGGTGCGCTTCCTCGAGCCCGTCGCCACCGCAGGCGCGGCGGGGACGATCGCCATCGCCGAGGCGACCGGCAGCTTCGAGCCCGACCACGTCACCGCAACCGCGACCCCGACGGCGAGCGGGGCTATCGGCTCGCCGGCGTGAAGCACGGCGTCTTCGAAGCACTCACGGCCGCCGAGATCGTGGTGGTCGCCCGGGCGCCCGGGCAGCGTCGGCGACGACGGGATCGGCGCGTTCGTCGTCCCCGCCGACGCGACGGACATCACGCCGATCGCGTCGCTGGACGAGAGCCGCGTGCTCGCCACCGTGGGCCGCTCGACGCTCGAGGTGCCAGCCGACCGGGTGCTCGGTCCACCAGGCCCCGCTACCGCCGATGCCCTACGCATCGTCGTACAGGAAGCGACGATGGCGCTCGCGCTCGAGTCCGTCGGCACCGCGCAGCAGGCCTTCGACATCTCCGTCGAGTACGCGAAGCAGCGCGAGCAGTTCGGCGTTCCGATCGGCTCGTTCCAGGCGACGAAGCACAAGCTCGCGGACCTGCTGATCCTGCTCGAGCGGGCCCGCGCACTCGGCTACTTCGCCGCGCTGACCATCGCCGAGGCCGACGAGCGAGCCGCGATCTCCACGTCGATGGCCAAGGCCGCTGCGGGTGATGCGGCGCAGCGGATCGCCAAGGAAGGCATCCAGATCCACGGCGGCATCGGCTACACGTGGGAGCACGACATGCACCTCTACGTGCGCCGGTGCAGTCGAGCACTGCCCTGTTCGGCGGACCCGGCCACCACCGTCAGCTCGTCGCGGACGGGTTGGGTCTCTAGGCCCGGGAGTGCGAGCTAGCGGGCGAGCACCAGCGAGAACAGGAAGAGCCAGACCACCGCGAGCACGAAGCCGGTGATGATCGCGTCCTTGTGAGTGTCGAAGATCGACTTTCGTCCCACCCGGCTTCGTCCCACCGATCACGCCGATGGCACTGAGCCTCGAGCACGATCCAGATGACGAGCGTGATGCCCCAGTAGATGGCCCGCTTGCTTCCCTCGGGCGGCAGGATCTGGTTGTACGGGAAGTGCGCAGTGCCGACCATGAAGACGAGGAGAGGCAGCGAGAAGATCGTGTTCATCCGGGAAGCCATCAGGGCCTTCCGGCCCGCAGTGGCAGCCTCCGGGTCCGCTTCGCCGCCGGCCTGCACGTTCCGGGCGTTGGCGATGACGATCTTCTGGTTGCGCCAGATGATGCCCCAGACGTTCGCGAACATCGTCAGGCCGAGCAGGATGCCGGTGGCGATGCTGATGCCGGACAAGGACTTGAAGTAGTCCATGTTCGTGAGCTGCGAGCTGCCGTCGCCTGTCGCGCTGCAGCCCGAGGAGCACGAGGCCAGTGACGACGGTCGCGACCGCCGCCCACCGGAACCACCAGAGCGCCCGCGACGCGAGTCGTCGACCGCGTTGTTGCGGGCCGCCGCTTCCATCTCGGCGAACGCGGGCACCTGGACGAAGTTGAAGTAGTACAGCAACCCGATCCAGCAAGATGCCGACCACGACGTGCAGGTACCGGGTCAGGAAGGCGTATCCACTGCGCGAGAAGATGTCGAGCACCGTGGC
>CAWKDX010000021.1:0-6780 GCA_963848485.1 uncultured Acidimicrobiia bacterium | reverse complement strand
ACATCGCGGGCCCAGCACCAGCGGACAGACCCCGACCAGACGACGACCCGCCCGAAGGCGAGCGGCCGGTGAGCCGGCCCTGCAGCTGAGCCCGCTCGCCGCGACGACGTTGGCCCCGGGGAGCAGATGGCGATGATGAAGCGAGGAAGACGGCGCCAGGCTGATCAAGGGCTCCCCACGGCGGCACCTACCAGGGGTGCTCGCCGCGAGCGACTGCGCGGAGCTGGTGCGCGACAACCCCTTCCCCGAGCTGCCCGACGTCGTTGCAGCCGTTCTACTTCGCGCTCGATGCCGGTGGCCGCCACCTCGTGACGAATGCCATCCAGGACCGCAACGTCTCGCTCATGGTCGAGGTCGGTTGCTTCCTGTGCGGATCGACCCGGCAGTGGCTCCAGTCAAGCCCCGGGCTCACTGTCATAGGCATCGACCCGTGGGACGACAACTGGGGAAGCTACATCCGGAAGAAGGTCGCGGCAACCACGGCTCCGTCCGGACGCTGGCGGATCCGCTCGCCACCGCGGAGTCGGTCGAGCAATACGGCAATTACCGGGCGGCGCTGAACAACGTCGCCGCCTGGCGGGACCGCTTCATCCCGTTGCGCCGGCGTTCGCCCGAGGCGCTCTTCTACCTGAAGCAACGCAACATCTATCCGGAGATGATCTACATCGACGTGTACAAAGAAGAAGAGGATCTCCGGGTCGCGGACGAGCTGTTCCCCGACGCGATCCTCTGCGGCGACGACTGGGACTGGCGGGACGAGGACGGCGAGCTGGTGATGCAGCTCAACGTCCAACGCTTCGCCGCCGACTACGGGTTCCGCATCGAAGCAGAGGGTGCGACGTGGATCCTCGCCCGCACCGGGCCGGCCTGCCGTCAAGCCGTCGAACCCGCCGCGCGTCGCGTCACGCCGAGGTGCGGGACATCGAGCGGCACGCCGAAGTCCGTCCGCCGCGGCATCGCATCGATGATGTTCACCCGGTTCGCCGCCGTCATCGATCGACCTGAGCTGCGCGACGCGGCGGTGCTCATGGTCGGCTGTGACGCCGCGAGCGTCGAGGCCGCGATCGGGTCCCCGGTCGAACGCTACGTCGGGACGAA
Organism: uncultured Acidimicrobiia bacterium; assembly: GCA_963848485.1. GTDB lineage: Bacteria > Actinomycetota > Acidimicrobiia > IMCC26256 > JAENVU01 > Chersky-806. Next base: position 5,682 of record CAWKDX010000021.1, on the reverse strand, counting down.
TGCCGACGGCGCCCTTATCGAGCAACTGCGCAAGAACGTCGACGACGATCGGTTCGCGTTCCACCACTTCGATCCCGCCACGACCGGGGAAGGGCTGCCGATCGGCGACGAAACGCTTCGACCTGATCGGCGCGGTCTCGACCTTCGATCACCTCGATCCCGAGCGGTACCAGGCACTGCTGAAAGCGTTGCGACGGCACGCGGGCCCGAGCACGCGGCTTGCCTACACCGTCCTCCTCGACGAACTGACCCCCGGTGGTCACGGTGCCCTGGATGCCTTCGCCCGGTCGCTGGGTGAGGAGATCGTGGGCACGACCGAGCAGTTCCAGGACTTCCTCCCGGAAGAGCCTCTGCGGATGGCGCTGTACGAACGCGACTTCGCCCGCGAACTGCTGCGGGGCACGGGCTGGGCCTGCATCGGGATCGACGATCCCGAACCGCCGCTCCAGCACCTGTTGATCGCCGAGCGGGTCCCGAAAGGCTGACGCGCTGACCGCACGCCAACGCCAATTGACGGCGCCGGAGCCCGGTGAGCGCTTTCCGAGATTGTCAGTCGTGTGTGGTCCGCGACCGCGCCGGGCGGGGCTCGGCCGCAGGGCGTGACCCATCGGCTCGATCCGCAGTACCACGACGCACCCGACGGTCCCTCGCTCGTCTTCCAGGACTTCGGCGCCGATCTCGTCGAGCGCGCGCGCCGCTCGGTCTCGCGGTGCGCATCACCCGTCCGCACCTCCCCGTCGCGGTGGCGAACCGCGACGTCGTGATCATCGCGACCCGCGGCTGGTGAGGCGTCAGCCCCAGTCCTCCGAGCGTCTCGTAGCCGAGCAACAGGAGGAGGTCGTTGTAGTGCGCCTTGAAGTACTCGATGTGCTCGGGGCCGAAGTGGTTGACCCAGTCGCCGGCCACACCCTTGCGGTAGTGGTTCGTGACGTCCTCTTCGCCGGGGGACGTCCGGCGAGTGAAGCGAAGTCGCGTGACTCGATGACGCGCCGCGAGGAGCTTCGCGTCGAGACCCTGCTCGGGGCCGAGCCCGAGGAAGTCGAAGATCTGCGGCAGGTAGGTCGCCGCGTCCACGGTGACGTCCTCCATGCGGAGCTCGAGGATCCGGGGATCGTCGTAGTTCCAGTCGAGCATCCCCCGGAACTGGTGGACCCGGCCTTCGAGCTCGAGCATGAGCCCTTCCGCCTCCGAGACCGACTGCAGCTTCTCGCGGTGCTCACCCAGCTTCCCGAACAGCGGGTGGCTGTGGAGGTGCGAGAAGTACGCGGAGACCACCACGTCGCGTGGGTCCCGGACGATGTGGAAGCCCCGCAGGTGCTCGAGGTGTCGCACGAAGCGCGCAGTCGGCGTTCATGTAGCAAAGGAACGTGGCTCCGGGGTCCGCGATCGCGGCGCCGAGGTCCTTGTCGAAGTCCTGCACTCCGTTGAAGATCACCTGCTCGCGGCCGATCGCCGGGCAGACGTCCGCGACGACCCGCCGCATCCATTGCGTGGCGCACTTGTGGTGTCCGAAGTACGCGACGAGCTCATCGCGGCGTGGCATCAGGTCTCCCGGGGTTCGCCAGCGCTCTGAGGATACGCGGTCATCGAGGACTCCCTCCGGGGGCTCTCCGCCGAGCCGCGGTTCCGCCACGGAAACGGCCGGTCGGGAACGGGTACCCCGAGGAGGGTGCACAGCGGCGCCCACCCCGCACCTACGGTGAGGTCGAGTTCGAGGAAGTCATCCCGACCCGCGAAGTAGCAACGAACCCGCTCCACGTGCTCCTCCCATTCCGCGCGCCAGGCCTGCTCGTCCGCCTCGAGGAACCCACCGTCGTACCGACCGTCCGCCTGGCGGCGGACGTTGTTCTCGACGTGACGGCGTCGACTGTCGATCCAGTCGTCGAGCGGCCGGACGGTGAGCACGAAGCGGCTGCCCGGGTACTGGCGGTCGAGCAGATCGAAGTGCTTCGAGAGCACCTGGATGTCGGAGAATGCATCGAAGCGAGCATCGAGGCGTGACAGGAGCGGCTCCCCGGCCTCGAGTGCCACCTCCACGAACTGACGGATCGCCGGCCCACCCCAGTGGAGGCTCTCGTAGCCCAGCGTCGTCAACGCGTCGTGCAACGAGGAGGTTCCCGTCTTGTTCAGACCGATGCCGAAGACGCGCGGCCGGTCCGGTCGGGCGGGTCGGGCTTCGTCGCGCACGCGGTACGAACCCTGGTAGTCGACGATGTCGCGCTCGTAGTACGGCGGAGCCCGGTGGGGATCCACGCCGTGCTTCCACCCGTACTTGTACCGGTGGCCCTGCAACAGCATGTCAGCGCGCGGATCCATGTTGGCCGTCGTCCGACGGGCGTGGACGACCCGGGCGGCAGGCACCGGTGACAGCTCGACGCCCATCTCCCAGGCACGGTGCCAGTAGTCGGTGTCCTCGCCGAAGGCGGGGTTGAACCACTCGTCGAACACCCCGACCTCGTCGTAGAGCTCCTTGGTGAGCATGAAGCACCAGCCCGCGGTGCCGCCCTGGTCAGGAGGCGTGAAGCCGAGGCCGTCGCAGTGATCCGTGAACGGGAACGCCACCCTCCGCCCGTCGGTCGCAGCCTCGTAGAGCGCGACGTCCCACCCCGGCTCGACCCGGCAGTCGCTGTTCAGGACGACCACCATGGGCGCGCTCGCGAGTCGCACGCCCGTGTTCCACCCGGTGGCGACGCCCTTGTTCTCGGGGTACCGGTAGACCTTTGCGCGGCAGGGGAACCTCGAACGGCGACCCGTTGTCGACCACCACGACCTCGGTGGGGATCTGCGCGACCTCCCAGATGCGTTCGATCGTGCTCTGAGCCATCCGTGCGAGCGCCGGACTCCGGCTCCAGACCGGCAGCGTGATGCTGAGCAGCGGCTCCTTCCGACGATCGGCCGGCGTGCCGTCGTAGACCAGGTCCGGATCGGTGTTCGGAAACGGTTGCACCGTGGTCGGGGGTGCGGCCATCTCACGTGGCTCCTCGCCGGTGCTCGCAGCACCCTTGGCGTGCATCAATCGGAACATCTGACGGTAGGCCGCATGCAGCGCGTCGAGTGACCGGGGATCCGACCCGCCGCGCGCTTCGAGCTCGAGCACCTGTTGGCGGAGCCGCGGTTCGCCCGCGCGCTCCTCCTCCCACACCTTGGCCGCGTCCAGGACCCGAAGTCGTTCGGCGATCTCCGAGCCGGTGTGCAGCGCGGCGATGACTGCACTCGCACGACCCTTGGCCTCGGTGCGGATGCAGAACGCGTCGAAGTCGAGCGCGCGGGCCATGAAGCTGCGCGCGGACGAGTCGTAGATGACGCGCAGACCAGTCGGGGCGAGACGCCAGGCCATCTCCACGTCGATCGAGTAGATGAGGCGTTGGTCGTGCAGGCCGTGGCGGAGCAGCAGCGACCGCTTGCACGAGATCCGGCCCTCCCAGAACCCGCGCCAGTCGAGCTCCTGGCCGTCGCCGAGCCGCTGGTAGGCGAACATCAGGCGATCGACGTCCGTGATGTAGTGCATGAGCGGCGTCAGCTCGAGCTCGGGCGCCCAGTCGGTGTGCCCGAGGATGGCCACCGCCTCGCCCGGGTGATCGGCGTGGCCGGCGAGGTGGCGCTCCAGGTAGTCGGGAGCCGCGCGGTCGTCGTCGTCGAAGAACAGGATGATCGGCGCCCGGGCGAGCAGGACCGTGTGGTTCTTCGCCGCACTGCGGCCGGCGTGCTCGATCCGCACGCCCGTCACCTGCAACCGGTCGCCCAGCTCGTCGATGACCCGGGCGAAATCATCCGTCGTCGAGCCGTCGTCGACCACCACGACCTCGTACTCGGCTCGATCGAGGGTCTGGTCCGCGAACGAGGCCAGGCACGAGCGCAACAGATCCGGTCGGTCGTAGGTCGCGATCAGCACGCTGATGCGCGGGGTGATCTCGGGTTCGGGCCGGACATGGACGTCGGGACGACGGTCGGGTCCGAGCACCCACATGCGCCGAACGAACTCGGCGTCCCGGTCCGTCCCCGCAATGGGATGCCGGAGCCCGATCGTCAGGTCGTCGGTCAAGGTGACCGGCCCCCGTCGGTCGGCTCCGGCGCGCACCGAAAGGACCGGGAGTGACGTGACGTCGTCGATCTCGCGCGCAACCGTCCCGAAGTGCCGTTCCGTGATCGGCGGCCCACCTGCCGGACCACTGGTGTGCGCGGGTTGCAGACGGTCCACGTCGAGCGTGGCCTGCGTCGCGATCAACGTCTCGAGGAAGCGCGACGGGAGTATCGCGTCGTCGCGCACGGAGACGACATAGTCCGCGTCACCGGTGTCCACCGGCTCCTCACTGTCGTCCGGGAGCCAGCGCTGCTCGACGACGAGCGGCCCGCTCGAGCCCAGCGCGCTCCGGAGGTCGGGCGGCGGACCAGTCCGGTGCGCGGCGTACCGGCCGAGCACGAGCACCCGCGCGGCCGGCGTCGGGTCCAGTCGGACGCCGTGCGCACCTCGGTCGGCCAGGTCGTAGAGGGCGAGGTGCTCGTCCTTGTGCACTCGCCGGTACTCGTGTCTCGAGGTGATCGAGGAGCTCCGGGTACCGGTAGGTCCAGCTGTACGCCCGCTTCGGGAGCACGAAGTACCGCGCGCCCGAGCGCGTTGCGCTTCGAGATGGTGCACCGCCGCGGCGCCGTCGGCCGGGTCGTAGCCGGCCACGCCGCCGTCACGACCTTGCGGGAACGGCCAACACACCTGGGACGGGACCTCGATCCCGTCGTCGTCCGCGCCGGTGGCGACCAGGATCACGTCTCCGGGGCGAGCGATGGTCTGGATCCGTCCGCGGATCGCGTCCTCGGTCGAGCACTCCTCCCCGCGGCCCGAGCCCGCGGCCGCCGCACGACTGCGCCGGGCCATGACGGCGTCGATGATCTCGCCGAATCGCCGCTCGACCAGATCGACGCCGTGGTGCTTTCCGACGTGGAGGGCGCCGGCGACGGCCAGCCGGTGCCACAAGTCATCTTCGGTCAGCAGGCGGGTGATGCCCGCCGCGAGATCGGCGGAGTCCGCCGCGATGAGCGTGTGCTCGCCCTGGGCCAGTTCGAGGCCTTCAGCGCCGATCGGCGTGGTGACGACCGGCGTCCCAGCCATGAGCGACTGGATCACCTTCTGCTTGACCCCGGCGCCGTGCAGGAGCGGAACGACGGCGAGCCGCGACCGCTCGACGTATGGCTGCACCGACGGGACCCAGCCGACGAGCCGCACCCCGGGGGCGGCCGGGTCGACGTGCAGATCGATCTGGTCGAGCCAGTTGCCGAGGACCGTCAACGGATGACGCTCGAGCAGGTCCCGATCGAGGAGCGGCAGCACCTCGGCGCACAGGTACTCGACGGCCTCCTGATTCGGCAGATGACGGAAGTTCCCGACGAAGTACATCCCCCGCCGCTGCTCGAGCGGGTAAGGCGACCGCTCTATCCGCTCGGCCAAGGGAAGGGTGAAGACCCTGCTCTCGCCGAGAAAGTCGGCCAGGAACTCCCGCTCCTTGTCGGAGACGGCGATCACCGCGTCCGCGGCGTTGTAGGTGTTCAGCTCCTTCGTCGCCTCGCCGCCGAACGAGCTGCCGAGCGCGGCGCCCCGGCCGAACGACCGGCGTGCGTTCCGCAAGAAGTGCACGTCGATCGAATTGATCACGACGGTGGTCTCGGGAGAGTGCCGTCGCAGCAGCGGGA
>CAWKDX010000020.1:0-46482 GCA_963848485.1 uncultured Acidimicrobiia bacterium | reverse complement strand
TTCTTCCCCTTGCCTTTCGCCATTCGATATCCGAGCCACGACTGCAGCGCCTTGTGGCCCGAGATCTCGAACGACCACACGTCGGGCGACACCTTCCCGAAGCGGCCGGTTCCCACGCTGAGAATTCGGTCGAGCCGAGTCGTACGAGAAGGAGTCCGGGTAGTACCGGACGGGCTCGAGCTCCTTCGTTCTTCCTGTCGGGAGCTCTGTGTGCTGATCGGGGCGAACCGCTCGCCCCACGTGTGCCACCACAGGAGGTCGCGGCCGAGCCGGCATACTCGTTCGAACAGTGCTCGATCCGCGGTGATCGGAATCCGCACGGGACCGGCGGCTTCGCCGAGTTCGTCGGCGAACCGCTCGGCGAACGCGGCGGTGCCGGTCAGGCCGTAGACGTAGGCGGCGAGGTCCTCCGCGGTGACCTCGGTGCCAAGCGCTTCGTGAGGACGTCGAGCAGGCCCGCTGGTGACGTTCGGCTCGCGTCCGGCCCCGTCACGGTAGAGCGGCATGACGTCCTTGGCGCCGTACGAGCCGCGGAAGTGATGGAGGTCGGGGACGTATGGCGTCGCGGTAACGCGCCGGACCGCGGCCGAGCTTTGTCGACGTCAGCGTCGTGAGGAAGACTTGCGCGGCTCCGTCGATCCCCCAGGCACTGCGCTGGACGATCGAGGAAGCGCGGTTGTCGGCGACGACGTACTGCCGATCGAAGGACCGATAGCCGTACCGGCGAGACTCGGGGCGTTCCTTCATGTTCTCGATCGGGCGCATCCCATCGGCCAGGCATGTTGGTCCGAGCCAAGGCGGTCGTCGACTTTCCGACCGGTTGGTGAGTCCTTGAACGAGCGCTTGCGCTCCTGATCTGCGGGCGCGTCCAGAAGTTCCTGCACACCGGCGCTCCAGACACGACTCGTGACGGCGCGATCACCCATGTCCGCCCGGCTGTCAACCCCAGGGAAGTCCACGGGCAGGAGGTCCGTGATCTCGGGCCAGGTCCGGTAGTCGCTCGTCGGTCCGGGGACCAGGGGACGAGTCCGGTGCCGGGAACGTCGTCCACGCGATCGTGTCGAGTCGGGCCTCCGGAGAGCCAGCCGAACTTCTCGGCACGGCCCCGTGCACGCGCGCGTAGCGGACCGCACACTCATCGGCCACCGGTCGTGCGGACGCCGATCGCGATCGCGACGGGTGTGCGGATGTCGAAGACGTTCTCCTCCGGTCGGGCGCCGCGGCTGTCGCCGCCGAGGTCGACGATCCACAGCTCGTCGAACGCGTGCGCGGAGGTGCGCGCGGAGCCCACCCATCGAGACGCCGTCGAGGTACGACGACGCGGAGATGAACGCGATGACGCCGGGCCCGGCGACGCGCTGCGGTGGTCTGCCACGTGGCCCAGCGCCAGAAGTAGACGTAGTCGTTGTAGAGGTTCTTGACGTGCTTGCCGAGGCCCGCGGCGCGCATCGGCTCGATGACGTCGTCGAGCAGCGGGTCGATGCCCGGGACGCCGTAGCGGACGACGCCACCTTTCCGCTTGCCGCCGTCGTCCGAGCGTCTTCTGCTCGCGGTCGTAGGGCGGATTGCCGATGCACACCGTGAAGCGCTCGTGCTGCTTGAGCTCCGCTGCGCGCTCGCCCTCGGCGGCGACCGGATCGCGTCATCGTGTCGAAGCGTCGCCTGCGTGTGCTGGATGCTCCAGCGTGTCGGTGAGGTGGATCGCGACGCGTGCATCGTCGGCGCCCTGGTTGCGGGTCTCGAGCGCGACCTTGAGGTGCGCGATGGCGTACGGGGCCGAGCATCAGCTCGAAGGCGTGCATCGACGGGAGGACGAAGTCTCGCAGGCGCGCCGGCCAGTCGCCGTCGGGTTGCGCTCGCGAGAACGAGGTGCGTGCGCGGCGAAGCCACTCGACGAGGAACGTGCCGGTGCCGGTGGCAGGGTCGATCATGCGAGAGGAACGGCGCGTCGGGATCGACGCCGTGCGGGCACCTCGAATGCCGATCGTGCTCGGCAGACCTCGCCCAGGTGCGCCCGGTCGGCGAGCCCCTCAGCGAGCCCGAAGCGGTCTCGGAGCGACCTCGTCGACGGCCGGACCATGAACTGCGACGACGGGCTGGGGGGTGTAGAAGGCGCCCGCGTCGGCGCGCATCTTGCGCGTCGTACCGCTTGAGGAACTCCTCGTAGAAGTGGATGACGGGGTCGCCGCCCTTGGCGGTGGAGCCGAACTGGTCGAGCATCGCCTCGACGTTGCTGGCGCGGAGGTCGGCGACGAGCTGCTCGAGCCCGGCGTCTTCGAGGTCGAGCTCGACGACCTGGTCGTGGACCTGCTCGAAGAAGGCGGCGAGGAACGGGTTCGCGAGCGGAACCGACCGGAGCGTCGGTGACGCGCCGAATGCCGATCGGGTCGGTGACGCGGCTGGACGAGCGTGCCGTAGACGAGCGTCTGCGCGCACATGTCGGCGAACCGCGGCTCGTCGACGTCGGCGACGAGCTGCTCGCGAACCTCGTCGAGAAGCTCGTGAACGGGCCCGTCGCCGCGCTCGCGTCGCAGCGCCTCGCCGATCTCGTCGCGCAGCGCAGTGCGCGACCGTCGGCCATGCGCTCGGCGAGCTGCGTCAGCACGTGCGGATCGCTTCGCCGTGCCGGAGCTTGAACGCTGTCGCGCCACTCGTCGCGCCAGTCGTCGACGTCGTCGGGTCGTCGGGCCACGCGAGGTGCGGCAGCAGCTCCGTGGCGAGGCGGCTCGAGGTGCTGCTGCGGCGACTGGTCGGGGCGCCAGGGGAGCGACCGGATCTCGGCGGCCTGGCCGTCGCTGTCGAAGAAGGCGAGGAAGTGCAGCTCGACGCTGTCGCCGGTGTCGGTCGTGATGATGAAGAGCAGGTCGTCGAGCGTCCCAGGTCGCGGTGCCGTCGACCGTAGCGCCGCTTCTTCGTGACGAGGCGCTGCAGCAGGCGGCGCAGCGGCGTGAGCGGAAGGCGCGGGCCAGCGAACTCGAGGAAGAAGATGCCCCAGGGCTGGTGCGTCGGTGAGCGGGCGCAGCTGGCGGAGACTCGAGCTGCGGCACCTGCTCGGCGGGATTCCGAGCTCGTCGGGCGTGTAGTCGAAGGTCGCTTCTTCGAGGTCGTCGGTGTCCGATCGGCCAGTCGAGCTCGTCGGCGAGGAACTCGAGGACGTCGTCGAGGGTGCGGACGCTCGCGCAGCGTTCGGGGTCGAGCGGTCATGCGTCAGCCTTCGTTGAGCTCCATCCAGCACACGAGCTCGGCTTCGGCGCGTCGATCGGGGCGTCGACCCGCTTCAGGTAGGTGTTCTTGATGTGCTTGACGCACCGCGTCGCGCGCGTCGACGAGGTCAGCGCGGTCGATCGCGGTGACGCGCGGTGGTCTCCGGCGTCGATCGGATGCACTCGGCGATCGCGTGCGGGTCCTCGAGGATCGTCGCCGTCGTCGAGCGCGTACGAGGTACCAGCGGGTGGTGCCGGCTTCGAGGGTGAACTCGTCGAGCTTCGGTGTCGAGCGCCGGGAGGCGATAGCAGAAGAAGACGCCGATGGCGCGCCGTCGGTGCGCGCTCGGCCGCTGAAGACCGCGCCGGGGAAGCCGTCGAGCGCTCCTCGAGGTCCGGGTGCTCGTCGAGCAGCTGCTGGTACTCGAGGTGGAGCTCCTCCTGGCAGGTGGTCTCGCCCTCGTAGGCGGCGTTGAACTCCTTGAGCGCCTCGAAGTCGTCCTCGGGCGTGAGGAGCTTCTTGCCCTCGATGCCGAGGGTCTTGGAGATGAGCAGGGTCTTGTGGCTGACCTTGCCGTAGAGCGTCGAGCAGGTCGTCGAGCTCGTCGGGCGGCAGGAAGTTCCAGTACGCGACCTGTGCCCCGCTCCTTGGCGAGCTCGGGATGGTCGGCGACGATGCGCTGCTTCGACGTCGGGGTTGAGCCGGCGATCGACGCGGCCGATGCGCTGCATCAGCCGGACCGGGTTCCAGTGGATGTCGTAGTTGATGAGCCGCGTGGCGTCCTGGAGGTTCAGGCCCTCGGACAGGACGTCGGTGGCGACGAGCACGCGGATCTCGTCCTGGCCCGTCGCGGCCAGCTCGGCCGACGACGAGCCGTTGTAGTAGGGCGAGAAGCGGCGGATGACCTCGGCGCGGTTGGCCTTGGTGCCGCTGTCGATCTGCGACGACGCCGTCGATGCCCGGCTTCTCGTAAGCTGCGTGCGCAGGTACCGCGCGGTGTCGGCGAACTCGGTGAAGATCAGCACCTTGCGGCCGGCCAGCTCCTTCGACTTCAGCAGCCGGACGAGCTTCTTGAGCTTGTCGTCGTGCTTCGGCTCGAATCGTGCGGGCCTCGTCGAGGAACGCGGCGATCTGGTCGAGGTCGAGGTAGGTCTCGGCGAAGATCTCGGGCACGTCGTACTCGTCGCGGTCGAGCAGCTCGGCGGCTTCGAGCAGCTCGGGCGGGACGACGTCCTCGTCTTCGTCGTCCTCGGCTCGTCGTCGTCGCCCCAGAGCGTCGAGCTGGCGATGCTGGGCGTACTCGAGCAGCTCGTCGTGCTGGTCGATCCAGCGCTCGAAGCGGCTTCGCTCTCGGCGGTGTCGCGTTGTTCTTCGCGACGAAGGCGAGGAGCTTGCGCAGCAGCCGGTCGCAGGAGCGCTCGAACGCGTAGACGGAGCTCTCGAACCGCTTGAGGAAGTTGGTGCGGATGAGGCCGACCACCTGCGCCTGCCGGTTCTCCTCGATCGGGTCGATCGTCGGCGTCGGGCCCCGGTAGTACGCCAGCGGGTAGTAGATCGGGAGCGCGAAGAGCGGCTTCTCCTTCTCGAAGGCCGTCTCGACCATGTCGAGCAGCTTCCCGTAGGTCTTGCGGACCGAGTAGTCGGCCACCTTGCGGGTCCGACCGCTCGGGGAACGCGGCCGCGTCGCCCGTCTCCTGGATCTGGCTCTCGCCGCGCGTACGCCCGGCTGCGCTGCACGACGAGGCCGTTGAACAGCGGGTCGCCGGCGAGGAGCTCCTGCGGCCTCGGCGATGTGGCTCGGCGACGGAGCGTCGTCGCCGACCTGCTCGCGTGAGCGTCCTTGGTCGATCGCGTTCGATGCGGGCCATCGAGGCTGTTGACGCCGAGGCGTCCGCGCGAAGTAGCGCGTCGTCGCGTCGGCGTGAACAGCTCGACGAGGTGGCGGAAGTCGTTGAGCGAGTTGTTGATCGGCGTCGCCGTGAGCATGAAGACGGGCTTGTCGCCGTCGGGCTCCGCCGATGAGGTCGAAGAGCCGGTAGTAGCGCGACCGCGACTCGGGATCGTCCGGGTCGCGCACGCTTGCCCGGGTTGCGGAAGTGGTGCGCCTCGTCGATGACCACCGCATCGGCCAGCTCGGCGATCCGCGTCGAAGCGCTCCGGGAAGTCGCCGCTCGCGCGTCAGGTCGGTGTGGCTGAACACGGTGAGGTTCGAGAAGTCGGCCGATCCGCCGACGCCGCCGATGTGCGAGAGGTAGCGCTTGCAGCTCGGGCTCCCAGACGGCGTCCTTCGCCGCCTTCGGGGCGAACAGCACGACGCGCTTGTTCTCGTGCAGCACGAGGCGCTCGATCAGCATCAGGCCGACGAACGTCTTGCCGAGGCCGACGCCGTCGCAGAGGAACGCGCCGCCGTGCTGGCGGGCGATGTTCGTCAGCGCCCAGTAGGCCTCCTGCTGGTAGCGGTCGAGCATCGGGAACATCTTCGAGTCGGTGCTGCTCCCACTCGCTCGCGGTCGGCTCGCTGTCGGCGAACAGCTCGTGCAGCGCCTGCGCGTAGACGTCGAACGGCGTGTACGTCGCGCGTGTGCCGCTCGATCGTGCGCAGCACGTCGGCGTGACGTCCGACGGCGTCGTCCCAGTGCCGCTCGTACCACTCCTGGAGCTGCGCGACCTCGGCGCTGCTCTCGATCTTGATGTTGAGCTCGACGTTCTGCGTCAGGCCCGGGCCGGGTGAAGTTGATCGAGCCGACGAGCGCCTGCGAGCCGACGACGTCGAGCTTGCCGTGGGTGATGTACGCCTTGGCGTGGAACTTGTCCCGGTTGTAGACGCGGCACTCGATCTGCCCGTCGCGCAGCGCCTCGACGATCGCGTCGACGCCCGTCGAGGAACGGGTTCGTCGTCCTTGTCGCGCTCGAGGCTCTCGATCGAGCTCGCTGCTCGGCTCGCTGCTGCACCGCGTCGAGCAGCGCCTTCTTGGTCCGGTGCGAGACCTCGTCGCCCATGAGGATCCGGATCTTGTCGAGCTTCTGCCACTGGCCGTCGAGGGCGAGCAGCGCGCCGATCTCGAAGTAGCCGGTGGCGATGTCGAATGCTGCGTCGCGATCTCGCACCACTCGCGCAGGTACTCGAGCCCGTCCCGGCCGCCGTCGGCGTTGTCGACGATGAACAGCGGCCCCGACTCGTCTCGCTTGCCTGCCACACGCCCCCGCTCTGGCTTTAGATCGGAATAGTAGTTCACCGCGCTACTCGCGATGAACCTACCGATTCTGCCCCACGGATGGGACACCATCCGGAGATCGCATCCGTCACTCCCGTCCGTTGGCTCGCCAGCCCAGTGCGTGCGCTGCTGCCTCCATGACCTCGCCTGCGTAGCGAGCCGCCGCGGTCATGTTCGTGGTGGCAGCGGCATCAGCCACGGCCTCCCAAGCGTCGGGATCGAGGTTCAGCCGGACAACACGGTCAGGGGCACCGGATCCTGTTCACCGGGGCTTCGTCGACGGCGGGTGGAGGGTGGCCCGGTCACGTCTCCGGCTTCGAGGGCAGTCGCCTCCGCCGCGAGCATCCGCCCAGCGAGCATCGTGAGCGTGGTCCGCTGGCGGCGCGCCTCTCGGCCGAGGACCTGCCATGCGCCGGGATCGACGAGCACGTGCCGGGAGATCACGCCCTCGGGTCCGACTTCCTCGATCGCTCGGCGGGCTCGCGTCTCGGCGTTCCTTGCTCGTCGTTCGAGGCGGCGCCTGGCCTTCTCGGCTTCGAGCACCGCCTCGGCGGCGGCGATCCGCTGGCGGGCGATCTCGCCTTCCTGCTCGAGCCTCGCAACAACGAGGTCCACGAGCTCCTCGAGCTCGAGGCGCTCCTGCTCTGCCCGGTCTTCGAGCTCGGTCAGGACGTCGACGGTCTCACCGATCAACCGGCGAACGACGACGCCGTCGTTCTCGCCGGGCACGCGCGCGGTGACGATCAGATCCCGAGCGACACGTGTCGCCCATCGGTTCTCGCCCACGTCAGTCGCCCCATCGCGCGTTGCACACGTTGCGCGGCGCGTTTCGGCCGGTTACGCGAAGCGGAACCGGCAAGTCTGTGTCGATCTTGACTGCGGTGACGAAGGACGACTCAGGTGCGGGGCGAGACGTGACGCGCGAAGCGGTGATGCGCGGACTGGGCGGTGATGCCGAACGCGGTACCGATGTCGGCGTACGTGAGTCGTGACGCGGAGGCGGATCGGCGCGTGACGAGCTCGTCGACGAGCCTCTCGGGCGACGAGACGGGCGCGAGTGACGAACAACGCCCGATCACTCGCCGGTCCTCGCCGTGAACGGGCTCCGGGCGGTCGGGCTCGATTGCGAGCAACGCTTCGAGTCGCGCGACGCGGGACGACGACGCGCCGGCCGAGCGTGAGTGACGGGATCTCGCCTCGGCGTACGCACTCGTACGCGCTCGATCGTGAGATGCCGAGCAGTTCGGCGGCCTCGGTGACGGTGTACGTGAGCTTCGTGGACATGAGTCCTCCTTCGGGTCGGTAGTACCTGGAGCTATGCGCATCGGACGGACCGAACGCGTCATCGAATCCCACGTGCAGACCCTTGGTGCAGACGCTCGTGCAGGTCTGCGAGGAGGCGGTGCAGACGAGCGTCAAGGGTCGAGCAGCGCGCCGACCGCGGCCGCGGCGTCCTCCTGCAAGCCCGGCACGAGGTGGCCGTACACGTCGAGCGTGATCGCGATCGACGAGTGGCCGAGCCGGTCCGACATCACCTTCGGGTGCATCCCGGTCGCCAGCGCGAGCGCGGCCGCGGTGTGGCGAAGGTCGTGCAGGCGGATGCGCGGCACGCCGGCCGCGTCGGCGGTCAGCCGGAACAGGTGGCTGATCCGGTCTGGATCGAGGGGCTCACCGTCCTCCCGGACGAACACGTAGCCGGTCTCGGTCCAGACCTCACCGGCGTACTCGCGCTCGGCGTCCTGACGTTGACGATGAAGTGTCAATGCCTGCACCGTCCCGCTGTCCATCGCGACGACCCGGCGCGATCGCCTCGTCTTCGGCTCCGAGACCGTCGCCCGGTCGTAGACGAGCACTCGGGTGTGGCGCACCGCGACCCGGCCGGCTTCGAGGTCGACGTCGATCCAGCGCAGTCCGGCGACCTCGCCTCGGCGCATCCCGGTCGCCAGGAAGAGCCGCCACATCGCGGCCAGGCGATCGCCCTCGACGTAGGCGAGGAACTGCTTCGCCTCCTCCGGTGACCAGACCTTCATCTCCGTGTCGGCTCGCCGAGGCGCGATCACCGCGTCGCACGGGTTCCGGTCGATCAGCTCCCAGCGCAGCGCGTCCTGCAGCGCCCGCCGGAGCAGCCGGTGGCAGTACCGCACCGTCGTCGGCGACAGCGTCCCGTCCCGGAACCGGAGCGGCTTCTGCAGCAGCGCGGTCTGCCACGCCGCGCACGTGATCCGGCGCGAGCTCGCGCAGCACGACGTCGCCGAGGTACGGCACCACGTGATCACGCACGCACCGCTCGTACGAGACCGACGTCGTCGGCCGGCGCGTCGGCTCCGACTGCACGAGCCAATCGGTCAGGAACTCCTCGACCGTCGGCCCGGACCGCCAGTCGGCGACCTGCGCAGCCTCGTCCTCGAGCTCGACCAGGAACCGCCGCTCCGCTGCGGCCGCCTCCGCCTTCGTTCGGTACCCGCCGCGCCACACCTGGCGCCGGCCCGGGCCGTCGGGCACCCACGCCACGAACGACCAGCTCCGACCTCTTCGCATCACCGTCATCGCGTGCCTCCTCGGAGTGCCTAAGCGCACCGAGGACCGGGAGACGCGACGCGGTCCGAACGAAGTTGGTTAGCAAATCGAGCCCTGAGAGCCCGCCGAACGAGTTCCGCTCAGGTGGTCAGGCGAACCGAAACCGATCCTGACCTGCGGAGACGTTCAGCGCGCTCGGAGGGATTCGAACCCCCAACCTTCTGATCCGTAGTCAGATGCTCTATCCGTTGAGCTACGAGCGCAGTGGCGAGGCAACCAGTCTAGGAGACCCTCGCGATCGGCACCGATCCCGGGGCGCCACTCGCATCGACCGTGGCGGCAAGCGCAGGAGACGCGCGGGTCGGGCACGGGTGGACCTCGCGTCCGCCGCGCCGGCGGCGTCGGGCGTGAGCTCTGGAAATGCCTCCCAGGACACGCGGAAGTGCACGCCAAAGCGTCGATCCCGGATGGACAGGGCGGGCATCTTGGGCTCCCGCCCCGAGCGGGCGACTAGTGGCCGCTCAAGTACGCCGTGACATCCAAGCCAAGGTCGCCGAAGGCGGGAACGGTGCCGAGGCCACGCTCGGTGGCACACAGCACCATCAAGCTCACGCCACCGACGAGTCGACTCGCCATCCAGGGACTCGCGCTCGCAACGGCGGATCGAAAGGGCTTGATCGCTCGTTGCTTCCGCGTCAAGGAACCGGACGGGGCCAGAAAACCATGCGTGTACTCGTAGTCCACGACCCGAAGACCGCAATGGGCCATGAGGCTGAGGGCGCTGGCGGGGTTCAAGTAGATCAGGTGCCCCGGGTAGTCGAGCCGACTGCGAAAGCGATTGAACATCCCGTTCGCTACGGAGTCGTCCAACGGTATGTGCACTCCGATGTACTTGCAGCGGTCGGCAATCGCGCGAACGAACTCAACCGGTCGAAGCACGTGTTCGAGCACATCGAACAATGTGACGAGATCCACCCGTTCCTCTGACGTCGTGAAGTCTCCCTGCACGAACTCGATCCCAGGGCGGACAAACTCCTTCACGTTCGGCGAAACGTCGTATCCCTTGACGGTCGACAGAGCGTGGCCTCGACTGCGAAGGCCATTCGCCACAGCCTCAACCACACCGCCACCCAGGCAGCCAATGTCGATGTACGAATCGGGTTGGAGCCCGTACACCTTCGCCACCCGATCGAAGAGCGACAGGAAGGCACGGGCTTTGAATTCGTCATCCTCACCCAGGTACTCCTCCGCGTACCTCCCCGACGAGTAGCCGGCAAGGACCCGGGTCGTGTCGGTGTCACTTCCGTCCACGCTCGCGACCCCCGTCACCTGCAGTGGCCTGCTCGACCACGACCCCAACCGTTGCGGCCGGGAAGTGAGGCTACGCGGTCACACGCCGCACGGGCAATCGTCGGATGCTCCAACCACGGCCACCCCGACTGCACTCCAACCCGGAGATCGCGTCTCCCTACCCGTCACCTGACCATCGCCTCACACGGGCGGTCGAGCATCGTTGCGATGGCATCGAACCCGGCGGTCTCCGAACGCGAGCGCACCGCCCACGTCCTGCGGCGACTCTCGATGGGCCCCCAGCCGGACCTCGCGAGCCGGGTGACCGACCCCGCGGCCGCCGTGGTGGCCGCGCTCGATCTGTCGGCCCCACCCGGCACGCCCATCGACGTCCCGCAACCGCCGGACATCCGGAAGCCGGACGTCCGGGCGATCGTCCCGCCGATCGTCTGGTGGCTCGAGCAGATGCGGACGTCTCCCCGTCTCATCGAGGAGCGACTCGTCTGGTTTTGGCACGACCACTTTGCCACCGCGATCTCGAAGGTCCGCGTGCCGTACCTCATGTACCGCCAGCACCTGACGCTGCGGCAGCACGCGACGGGCAACTTCGCCGACCTCGTGAAGGCGATCGCGAAGGACCCCGCGATGCTCGTCTACCTCGATGGCATCTCGAATCGGGCCCACAACGTCAACGAGAACTTCGGACGCGAGTGCCTGGAGCTCTTCACGCTGGGCAGGGATGCCGGCTACACCCAGGCCGACGTCGTGGCGATGTCGCGCGCGTCGACCGGCTGGCTGGTGAAGGTCCCGGCCCGACCCCGACTCGCTCGACTCCCCGGCGCGCCGTATGACGCGCAGTTCGTTGCACGGCTTCACGACGCCGGCACCAAGGAGCTGCTCGGTCAGAGCGGCACCTTCGATCTCGACTCCGCCCTCGACGTGGTCCTCGCCCATCCCGCGACGGCGCAGTTCGTCGCGGGCAAGCTCTACCGCGAGCTCATCGGGCTCGAGGCCGACCGCGCGACCGTGACTCGGCTCGGGGCGGCGTTCGCTCGTGACTACGAGATCCTCGGCCTGGTGCGCGCGATCGTCGCGGAGCCCGCGTTCCTCTCGGACGGCGCGGTCCGCGCGCGAGTGCGCACACCGGTCGAGAAGCTCATCACGCTGCTCCAGGCCACCGGCACCCCCGCCGCGGCCGGAACGATCACGAAGCGCCAGCTCAAGCGGGGTGGCGGCGCCGCCGGCGCGCTCCTCGGGCTCCGGGCGCTCGGGTACATCCCGTTCAACCCGCCGAACGTCGGCGGCTACCCGAAGGGGACCCGTCTGCTCGGGCCCCACCAGCTCGTGCACGCCTTCGACCTGCTGTCGGCCGCGGCCGGTCCGCCACCTGAGGCGAGCCGCGACGCCATCGAGCCGCTCTTCGCCCGTCTCGGCGTCTTCGACGTCTCGGACACGACCCGCGCGGTCGTCGATCGCGAGCAGGATCCGGCGCGGCGCTTCGCGCTCGCGTTCGCTTCACCGGAGATCGTGCTCACATGACGATGTCCCGCCGCCGCTTCCTCGCGACCCTCGGCGTCGGGTTCGGCGCCGCGGCGGCCGGCTCCTACGGGCTCACCGTGTGGACCCGCGACGGGGGTCACGCCGCCCCGACGTCGGGCCCGACCACCGGGTCGCTCCCCGAGCACGGAGAGCCACGGCATCCTCGTCGTCCTCGAGCTCGGTGGTGGCAACGACGCGCTCAGCACCGTCGTCCCGATCGGCGCGAGCGCGGGTCGGTACCACGACCTGCGACCCACGCTCGCAGTGGCCGACCCGCTGCCTCTCGACGACGAGATCGCGCTCCACCCGAAGCTCACACGGCTCGCGAAGCGCTACGACGCCGGCCACGTCGCGGTCGTCGAGGGCATCGGGTACGAGCCCTACGACCTGTCGCACTTCGGGTCGATGGCCATCTGGTGGAGCGCGGCCGGGGAGGCCGGCAACGCCGGCTGGCTCGGCCGCTACCTCGACGGCACCGTCGGCTTCGACGATCCGCTCGCCGGCCTCAGCATCGGGCCGACCCCGTCGCCGGCCATGCTCGGCACCCGGTCGTTCAGCTCGTCGATCGCCGACTCCACCGGACTCCGACCCGGCGTGCCCGACTGGGTCGGCTCAGCGGAGGAGCTCCTCGGCGCGTGGCGCGGCTTCGCCCCGGCCACGCTCGACACCACGACGCTGGCCGGACGCGTGCGGGGGGCGATCGACGCGAGCGGCGAGGCCCAGCGCGAGCTCGGCGCGGTCCTCGACTCGTCCGACCCGGAACCCGATCCGGCCGGGCTCGGCGCGTACGGCAACGCAACCGCCGCGCTCGACCTCGCGGCCCAGGTGCTGCGGGGCAAGGACCCCCCACGCGTCGTCTACGTGTCGGGCCTCGGCGACTACGACACCCATCAGGGCCAGGCGACGCGCCATCCGCTCCTCATGGCCGACATCGACACCGGGATCAGCCGGTTCTTCGATGCGATCGAAGGTTCGCCGATCGCCAGCCGGGTGACCCTGATGACGACGTCCGAGTTCGGGCGCCGTGCGGCCGAGAACGGCGACGGCACCGACCACGGCACCGCGTCGACCCACTTCGTGATCGGCGCGGCGGTGCACGGCGGACGGTACGGCGAGCCCCACGACCTGTCCCGCCTCGACCGCACCGGCAACCTCGCGTCACCGGTCGACTTCCGCTCGCTCTACGCGACGGTGCTCGACGGCTCCCTCGGCGTCGACCCGGGCGCGGTCCTCGGCGCGCACCACCCGACGCTCCCGCTGTTCACCTAGTCGGAACGCTCACTTCACCGGGCCGGTGACGGCCTCGGTCACGACACGCGCCGCCTCCTTCGGACCGAACGTCGGCGGCTTCGGTTGGGTCTCGGCGGTCCCGAGCCGCACCACCACCGTCTTCGTCCCCGGGTCGACCTGCACCACCTGGTTGCCGAGCCCGAGCGCCCAGAACATGTTCGCCGGGGCTCCGGGCACGAGCCGGCCGTGGGTGGTCGTCGGGTTCGCCGCGGCGGCAAGATCGGTGGCGGCGAGCGGGCCGGCGACCACGCCCGAGCGGTTGAGCCACCACAGGTAGCCGTACGCCGCGTTGAGCTTCGTCGAAGACGCGACCGGTCGCCTCGGCCACCCACGTGGACGAGACGATCTGGTGCGCGCCCCACCGGCCACGGTTGAGGAACAGCTCACCGAACCGGGCGAGGTCGCGACACGTCGACTGCAGCCCTTCGAACATCTGCGCGTGGCCGGAGGAGTCCTTCGTCATCTCGGAGTCCGTCATCCCGATCGGGTCGAGCAGCCGGTGCGCGGCGAACTCGGTGACCTCGGTCCCGGTCGCCTGTTGCACCACTGGCTGCAACGTCTGGATCGCCGAGTTGTTGTAGGCCCAGACCGTGCCCGGTGCCGAGGTCTGCGGCAAGCCGATCGCGAACGCGGTGCGATCCTTCGCCTTCAGCAGCTGGACGTAGTCGGTGACGATGCTCCACTTGCGCCCGGAGTCGTTGCTCAGCAGGTCGCGCACGGTCACCGCGTTCGCCGCGGTCCCCTTCCACTCGGGGATCCACGTCGACGCGCGGTCGCCGATGCTCAGGTCCCCGTCGTCCGGCCGCGATCCCGACGAGCGTGCTCGAGATCGACTTCGTGACCGAGAAGACATCCTGCGCGGTGTGCGGTCCGGTGCCGCGGAAGTACCACTCGCCGGCGATCTTCCCGTCACGCGACGACGACGAGGCAGTTCGACTTCCCGGCCTCGGCCTGGTCGCGCGATCTCCTCGAGCTTCGCAGCGTTCAAGCCCGACCTGAGCCGGCGCGACCTTCTCCCAGGTCGCGCCCGGAACCGGCACCACGGTCGTCGAGGTCGCCGGCGCGCCCGACCCGCCGGACCCGCCGGAGCAGGCCGACACGAACGCGACCGCGAGGAGAGCGACGACCGCAAGCGTCGCGACGCTTCGGCGCGAGGTCCCGGTGCGGTGCCGGTCACCGCATCACCGCGTGGCGTGGGGCCATGACGACGACGGCGATGCGGAAACGAGGCATGGGACCCCCAATGGCCGCGCCGTCACCCCCACCGGAGGACGGATCACGACGACGGTCGGGCGGACAACGATTTCCGCTGACTCTAGCCCGGTGCGGATAACGATTTCCACTGCCCGGGCTAGATTCTTCGGCATGGGACGGGAGACGACCGGCCGGGTCACGATCCTGGACGTGGCCCACGCGGCCGGCGTCAAGCCGTCGACCGTCTCGAAGGCCCTCAACGACGGGCGGGGCAGCGCCGACGTGCGCCGGCGGGTCGCCGAGGCCGCGAGCCGGCTCGGCTACCGACCGAACCAGCAGGCCCGGGGGCTGCGGCGCTCGGAGTCCCGCTCGATCGGCGTGCTCATCCCCGACCTCGCCAACCCGGTGTTCCTGCCCTTCCTCCGCGGCGTCGAGCACGCGGCACAGGAGCGCGGGTACGTCGTGCTCATCACCGACGGCCAGCGGTCGCACGACCCGACGATCGACCGCGCTCGAGCGCTTCTTCGACCAGGGGGTCGACGGGCTCGTGCTCGGCGGCCCGGTCGACGTCGAGAGCCTGCGGCTGTACCTCGACCACGGCGTACCGACCGCGCCGATCGCTCACCGACGGCGGTGCGGACCTGTCCCGGCACTGGGGCCGCGGCGAGGCCGAGGCGACCGCGGCGATGGGTCGACGGCTGATCGAGCTCGGCCACCGTCGTGTCGCATTCGTCACGACGCCACCACCTCCGGGTCCGCTGGGCCGGCGCTACGGCCGGGCGCGCTCGGCACCCTGACGAAGACGCTCGCCGCGGCGGGGGGCGAGCGTCTCGGTCGCGCTCATCGACGCCGACCAGTGGCTTCGACGCGTGCCGCAGCGACCTGGTGCTCGCCGCCCTGGAGGGATCGCCGACTGCGGTCGTCTGCTCGAACCACGTCCTCGCGCCGTGGATGCTGATGGCGCTCGACCTCGCCGACCTGCGCGTGCCCGACGACCGGTCGTTCGTCGTCTACGGCGACTCCGACTGGGCCCGCGCCTCGCACCCGTCGCTCAGCGTCGTCCGCCGCGACACCTACGCCGAGGGCTACGACCTCACGGCATCCATGCTCGACGAGATCGCCGGCGCCGGCACCGCCCGTCGTGGCGTCATCGCGGCGAGCTACGTCGAGCGCGACTCCTGCGGCCCACCGGCCGTCGCGCCGGGCCGCCACCGCTGACTGTTCACCCCACCGCCACCATGATGAGCGGTTCGCCCCGAATGTTCACTTGATTTCACGAGCGCGACACGATCTTTCTCGGCGGGCGCGCACCGACAGGGTTAGGGTCCGAACCGCCTCGCCACCGAACAAGGGACCTGCCCGTGCGCAAGCTCTTCGCCCCCGTCGCCGTCATCGGACTCGCCGTCGGACTCGCCGCCTGCGGGAGCAGCAGTAGCAGCAGCAGCTCGGGCAACAAGACGTCGTCGGCCCCGACGTGCTCGAAGTCGACGTCCGGCAAGTTCACGCCGGTGAAGGCGGACACGCTGACCGTCGCGACGAGCTTGCCCGCGCCGGGGTTCTGGAACGGCGATGCCGCCGACTCGATCACGGGCGGCTTCGAGTACGGCATGGCCAAGGACATGGCGAAGCAGGCCGGCCTGAAGAACGTCGACGTCAAGAACGTCTCGTTCGACGCACTCGTCGCGGGCCAGACGAGCAACTACGACGTCGCGCTCTCCCAGGTCACGATCACGCCCGACCGGGCCAAGGTCGTCTGCTTCACCTCCCCGTACTTCAGCTCGGACCAGGGCGTGCTGGTGAAGACCGGCACCACGGTCGCGACCGAGGCGGACGCCAAGAAGCTGAAGTGGGGCGTGCAGGGCTCCACCACCGGCCAGACGTTCCTCAAGGACAAGATCAAGCCGGCCAGTGACCCGAGCGTGTTCCAGGACACGCCCTCGATGTTCACCGCGCTCGAGGCCGGCCAGGTCGACGCGGTGCTGCTCGACACCGCGATCGTGCTCGGACAGGCCGCCGCGTCGAACGGCCAGCTCGAGGTCGTCGGCCAGTACAAGACCGGCGAGAGCTACGGCGGCATCCTGTCAGCCCGGCACCAAGAACCTCGGGTTCATCAACAAGTACCTCGCGACGATGAAGTCCGACGGCACGCTCGCAGCAGCTCGAACACCCAGTACCTGGTCCCGGTGTTCAAGGGTGACCCGACCAAGATCCCGTACCTCAAGGCCTGACATCGCGATCCGTGAGCTGACCGCGGTCGAGGTACCAACGGAGTGACGGTCGCTGCCGCGCCCGGCCGAGCGGTCGGAACGTTCCAAGGCGTCGCGCTCGCTCACGGTCGCGTTCGTCCTGTCGCTGGTCAGCTGCGTCACGCTCACCCTCATCCCGGCGCTCGTCGCGCTGGTCCTGTGCCGGCGCGCCGAACGGCGGCTCGCCGAGACCGGTGAGCTCGCCGACGAGCTCGGCCGGGTCGCGACGGTCCGCAAGGCGGCGAACCTCGGCATCTACCTGGGCGTCATCGGCGCGATCTTCCTCTTCTGGTACCTCGCCCAGAACGGCCTCGCCGACGTGCAGCGCACGCTCTTCAACGGCTCGCACCTCGCGACAGCTTCGACGCCGTCTCCAAGGGCTTCTGGCTGAACATCCAGATCTTCATCGTCGCCGAGATCCTCGTGCTCCCCTGGGGGCTCGCCCTCGCGCTCATGCGCAGCACCCCGGGACGCGCGGCGACGCCGCTTGCGGTGGTTCGCGATCGCCTACGTCGACCTCTTCCGCGGCCTCCCGGCGATCGTCACCATCTACCTCGTCGGCTTCGGTCTTCCCCAGGCGCTGCCCGGCATCTTCAACGACAACCCGGTGAACGACTTCCTCTTCGGGAGCAAGCAGATCTCGCTGTTCCAGCTCGGCGTCATCTCGCTGACGCTCGTCTACGGCGCGTACGTCGCCGAGGTGTTCCGCTCCGGCATCGAGAGCGTGCACTGGAGCCAGACCGCGGCCGCGCGGTCGCTCGGGCTCGCACACGGGCAGACCATGCGCTTCGTCGTGGTGCCCCAGGCCGTGCGCCGGGTGGTGCCGCCGCTGCTGAACGACTTCATCGGCCTGCAGAAGGACACCGCGCTCGTCTCGGTCATCGGAGCGCTGGAGGGCTTCAACCAGGCCCGGATCTACGCCGGGCAACCACTTCAACCTCTCGTCCGTCACCGGGCTCGGGATCTGCTTCGTCGTGATCACGATCCCGATGACCCGGTTCACCGACTGGCTCGTCGAGCGCGACCAACGCCGCATGCGGGCCAACGGGTGAGCGACGGAGCCGACCCGTTCGTCGAGCTGCGCGACGTCGAGAAGCGCTTCGGCGACCACGTCGTGCTCAAGGGCATCAACCTCGAGGTCACCGAGCACGAGGTGGTCTGCCTCATCGGCGCGTCCGGCTCGGGGAAGTCCACGCTGCTGCGCTGCATCAACGGGCTCGAGCCGATCCAGCAGGGCGAGGTCATCGTCGACGGTCGGCTCGGTCATCCAGCACGACGCCGCGCTTCAACCTGCTGCGGCGAGCAGGTCGGCATCGTGTTCCAGTCCTACAACCTCTTCCCGCACATGACCGTGCTCGAGAACGTCACGCTCGGCGCCGCGCAAGGTGCTGAAGCTCTCGAAGGCCGAGGCGCTCAGCGCGCGCCGAGCCGCTGCTCACCCGCATCGGCATGTGGGAGAAGCGCGACGCGTACCCCGACAAGCTCTCCGGCGGCCAGCAGCAGCGGGTCGCGATCGTCCGCGCGCTGGCGATGCAGCCGAGGCTGATGCTGCTCGACGAGATCACCGCCGCGCTCGACCCCGAGCTGGTCGCCGAGGTGCTCGAGATCGTGCGCGAGCTCGCCGAGGGCGGGATGACGATGCTCATCGCGACCCACGAGATGAGCTTCGCCCGCGAGGTCGCCCACCGCGTCTGCTTCCTCGACGCCGGGGTGATCGCCGAGGAAGGTCCGCCGGAGCAGATCTTCACCGCGCCGACGAACTCCGCGCACCGCCGAGTTCCTCCGCCGGGTCATCGCCGCCGGGCGGATGTAGCGGGCTCAGGCTCCGTTCACCTCGAGCGTGCGCTCCAGGTTGCGGTGGAAGTTGATGATCCGGCACTCCTCGGCTGGACAGCGTGAGGTGGGTCATCCCGGGCTGATGCAGCCCCCGCTGCGCCCGCTGCAGCAGCGCGAAGTCCTGGTTGAGCACGAGCCCGAAGTCGGCGTCCTCGGGCGCGAGCCTCACGTCCATCGGCTTCGTTCGCGGCGCTGGATCGTCGGCCGCGTGGCGTTCGAAGAAGAAGCCGTCGAGGATCGCTTCGTCGGGCGTCGCGCCCGGACGCGCCCGCAGCACCTGGACGAGGTCCGCGTACACGAGCAACGTCATGTTCGGGAACAGGTTGTACTGCTGGATGTTCATGATCTCGTCGTCGTCGAAGCCGCTGAGATCCACGCCGTGCTCCGCCTGGAACGCGCGCACGCGCTCGCGCGATCACCGCGACGAGCGTCGAGCCCTCGGGCACCGTCGGCGCGGGCCCGGGATCCGCGTCCGTCGGGACCCCGATGCGCGTGCCCATGACGAGGATGAACGCGTCCCAGACCTCCTGGTCCGTCACCCCGCCGCCGAGGCGGGGGCTCGGCACGCCGTAGCGCTGCATCGACTTTCCGTGCCGGTCCCAGAGCCGCTGCGGTGTGTCGACGTCGTCCACCACCGCGAGCATCTCGCGGTGCAGACCCTGCAGGTGGTACGTCTCGCTGAACCCGTCGACCGCGGTCTTCCAGTTCGCGACGACCGGCACCTCGACGAACGTCGTGCAACGGAAGTCCTCGAGACCGGCCCACTCGATGTCCTCGGGCACGCCCTCGAGATACTCGGCGAGCGGCGCCGCATCGGGGTCGAGGTTCACGAAGACCAACGGGCCCCAGGTGTCGACCGACGCGGCGAACAGCGGGTCGTCCTCGTTGCGCATCGTGCCGAACCTCTTGCGCGACGGCACCTCGCGCAGCTCGCCGTGCAGGTCCCAGGTCCAGCGGTGGAACCCGCAGCGCAGCTCGGTCAGGCCGCGGCCGGACCCCTCGCAGAGCGGGTTGCCACGGTGGCGGCACACGTTCTGGAACGCGCGCAGCTCGCCGTCGTCACCGCGCACGATGAGCACCGACAGCCGCCCGACGCGGTGCTCGAAGAAGTCGCCGGGCGCGGCGACGTGATCCGCAGTGCACGCGAGCTGCCACACGTGCGGCCAGAGCCGCTGCTCCTCGAGCGTCGCCCACTCCGGCGACGTGTAGCGCGACGTCGGGACCCGCACCGGTGCATCCACTTCGAACATCACCTCGCGATCATGCCCGAGATCAGGCGTCGTCGAGGATCGACCCGAGCGCGAGCGTGGCCATGAGCGCGACCCCGAGTCAGCGTGGTCGCGCCGCCCCGCTGGTCGCGTTTGGCCACCCTACCGGGCCGATCTCGGGTCGCCGTCAGGGGTGGATCAGATCGCGTTCGTGACCACCAGCGACCGTGACGATCGCCGCGATCGCGATCCGGTACCACCCGAAGATCGAGAGGTCGTGGCGCTCGAGGTACCCGACCATCCACTTGATCGACACCGCGGCGCCGATGAACGCGGCAACCAACCCGACGAGCGGCGTGATCCACAACCCGAACGAGTCGATCATCAGCTGGCCGTCCTTCAGCACCTGGTACGCCGTCGCCGCCCCGAGGGTCACGAAGCCGAGCAGGAAGCTGAACTCGACCGCCGCCGCCATCGAGTAGCCGAGCAGCAGCGCGGCGACGATCGTCACGAGGCTGCGGCTCGTTCCCGGCCACAGCGAGATCACCTGCGCGAGCCCGATGACGAGCCCGTCGCGGGGCGTCAGCTGCTCGAGCCGGCGGCCTTCGCGTGGCGCGAGGACGCCCATGCCGGGTCAGCACCAGGATCAGCACGCCGCCGACGACCCAGGCGCGCGATCACCGGACCGACCCCGAACAGGACGTCCTTGATCTTGCTCTCGAGCGCCACGCCGACGATCGCGGCGGGGATGAACGCGATCACGACGCCGATCGAGCACGCGGCGACCTTCCACGCTGCGGCCCGTCGCCCCCTCGATCATCGTGACGAACCGATGCCGGTAGAGCCCGAGCGACCGCGAGGATCGCGCCGGCCTGGATCGCGATCTCGTAGGACTTGATCGCGTCCTCGGCCGTGCCCGTGCTGACCGACGTCGAGGACCCGTGCGAGCACGAGCAGGTGACCGGTCGAGCTGATCGGGAGGAACTCGGTGAACCCTTCGACCAGGCCGAAGAGGATCGCCTGCACCAGCGACAGCGCGTGACTCGGCTTGCGCGGCCAGCACGGTCATGGTCGCGCCCGCGGGCGCAGTCCAGGTCCCGACGACGAGGAGGAGGACCATGCCGGCCAGGACGGCGGCGGTTCGGCGGGTCGGGTGACGAGTCAGGCCACGACCTCGAACACGGCGCCGGCCCGATCGGCGAGATCGACCGATGGCGTTGTCCTCCGCGTAGCGCTTGCCCTGGACGTTGAACATCCGCACCGCTTCGGACCCGAGCGGGAACGGGCCCCAGTGCCAGGTGCCCCGGCTCAGGGTCAGGCGGTCGAGCGGCTGGAGCCGGAAGGCCCGGACCGACTCGAGGTCGGCCGGGTCGGAGAAGTCCGACGTCCGGCCGGTGCGACCGCGACGACGGACTCGACGTTCAGTGGCATCAGCGTCTGGTTGTGGGTGTCGTGGCGGTACATGACCGCGCACTGCACGCCGCGGTCGGTGTGCTCGACCTCGTCGTACGCGTGGCTGATCACGTTCACGTGCACGTCCCCCCAGAGGAACTCGTAGGTGTAGGTCTGGTCCCGCGGGTCCGTGTCGTCCACCGGGATCCACCCGAACGGCTCCCACGCCTCGGCCGTGAGCGGACTCGCCTCGAGAACGATCGAGCGCACCGCTCCCACTCTGCATCCCCTCGTCGCTCTGGCGCGGACCGGCTCGTCAGCATAAGCCGGGTGCGGACAGTGCCCGGGCCTCCATGAGCAGACGATGAGAGACCGGCCCGCGTCGGACCCGGGTTCGGCCCCGGTGACGTGACGTTCGTGTCAGATACGATCGGGCCCGCGACGCAGCCGAGCCGGTCTGCACTGCGTGAAGCGGAGGTCTCCCATGGATGTGCGGTCGATCGAAGACATGGCGCCGGTCGTCGAGCACAACGGCACGGTCCCGGTCTGGTGGCTCGTGAACCCGCGCGAGATGAAGGACGTCACCGACGGCGGCTTCCTCGAGCTGGTGAGCGAGTTCGAGGTCGCGGGCGGCGGGCTCGTCGACCCGCACTCGCACCCGACCCACGAGTTCTATTACGTCACCGTCGGGCCGCGGGATCATGATGATCGACGGCGAGGAGCGCGAGATCGTGCAGGGCGACCTCGTGCACATCCCGCCGAACCTCGTGCACAGCCTGCGCCCCGTCAGCGACCACGCACCGATCCACTGCTTCTGCTTCGCGGTCGGCGTCGCCGGCTCCGGGCCCGTGGACTACACGGACCACTAGCCGGTGGCCCGCATCCTCGTCACCCGCCGGCTCCCGGACGGTGGGTTGGAGCCGCTCGCGCGCGCGGGCCACGAGCTCGTAGCCGCGCGACGACGACACTCCGTACACCCACGACGAGCTCGTGCGCTGCCGCAGCAGACGTTCGACGCGATCGTGTGCCTGCTCACCGATCGGATCGACCGCGAGGTGCTCGCGGCCGGTGCGCGGGTGGCCGGCTCCGGGTCGTGGCGAACGTCGCGGTCGGCTACGACAACATCGACGTCGCGACCGCCGCGGAGCTCGGCATCGCGGTGTGCAACACGCCCGGCGTGCTCGACGAGACGACCGCCGACCTCGCGTTCCTCCTGATCCTCGCCGCGTCCCGGCTCGCCCACGACGCCGAGGCCGACCTCCGCGACGGGCGGTGGCCCGGCTGGGGGATCATGCAGTACCTCGGTCGCGACGTGCACGGCTGCGTCGCTCGGGCTCGTCGGCTTCGGGCGCATCGGCCAGGCCGTCGCGCGGCGCGCCGACGCGGCTTCGGGATGAACGTGCTGCACCACACCCGTCACGACACCGGCATCCCGGGTTGGACCGGCGACCTCGACCGGCTGCTCGCGCGAGTCGGACGTCGTGAGCCTGCACGTCCCGCTCACCGACGCGACCCGTCACCTGATCGGCGCACGCGAGCTCGGGCTCATGCGGTCGACCGCGGTGCTCGTGAACACCGCCCGCGGACCCGTCGTCGACGAGGAGGCCCTCGCCGATCGCGCTCGAGGACGGGACGATCTTCGCCGCCGGCCTCGACGTGTTCGAGCGCGAGCCCGAGGTGCACCCGCGCCTGCTCGCCGCGCCCCGCACCGTGCTGCTCCCGCACATCGGGAGCGCCACCACGGCGACCCGGACCCGCATGGCGGTCGTCGCGAGCGACGGCGCGCGTCGCCGTGCTCGCCGGCGAGCGTCCGCCGAACCTCGTGACCGCGACCTCCTAGACCGGTCGGAGGGTGCTGGGGTTCGTACGAGAGGGCCGGATCAGGCGGCGGGGGCGCGGACGAGGAGGACGGGGCAGGGCGCGTGGTGCGTCACGTGCGTGCTGACCGAGCCCATCACCAGCCGCTTCAAGCGCCCCGTGACCGTGCGAGCCGATGACGATGACGTCGGAGTGCTCGTGCTCGGCGACCCACACGATCATCGGTCCCGCGTCACCCGCTTCGACCCGCCGCTTCACCTGCGGCCGCCACGATTCCGGGAGCGCCGCGACGACCGCGTCGATCGCCGCGCTCGCGTCATGCTCCTCACCTTCGAGCATGCGCTGGGCCTCCTCGGGCGTCTGCGCCGAACCTTCGATGCCGCCCGCGTCGTCGCCCGGGAAGATCGGTGACGATCGAGAGCACGGTCACCGAGTCGACCGAACCGAGCAGCTCGCCGGCGCGCTGTCGCGCTCAGCGTCGCGATCTCCGAACCGTCGGTCGCGATCAGGACGTTCGTCACGACATCGTCTCCCTCGTGGATCGGGGACGCGTCGAGGTCCAGCAGCTCGACCGTCGTCTTACCCTCCCACAGCGCGCGGAACATGCCGGCTTCCTTCGCGGCGCGCACCCGCCCCGCGTTGATCACGTCCGCGAGCGTCGCCCCCGGCACGACCACCACGCCGTCGGCAGTCACCGACGACCCAGTCGCCCGGCTCGACCAGCACCCCGCCGCACTGGATCGGTGCCCGCACCGTCCCGCTCTTGGTCTTGCCCGCGCCGCGCAGCGCGATCATCGTCGAGAACACCGGGAACCCGTGGGCCTGGATCTCGGTGATGTCGCGCACGCCACCGTCGATCACGAGACCAGCCAGGCCGCGCGCCTGCGCGCCGGTCGTGAGCACCTCACCCCAGTAGCCGAGCTCGCGGAAGTCGCCGACGTCGACGACGAGCGCGTCACCCGCCTGCGGCCCGGGCGACCGCGACGTGGATCCCGAGGTTGTCGCCCGGCGTGCACCGCACCGGGTACGCCGGCGCCGCGAGCCGGGCGCCGGCCCACGCGCCGCGGATCCGGGCCCGCATCGCCCGCGCCCCGCTCTCGCCCGAGCGTCGCCGCCCCCAGCTCCAGCAGTGCGTGCGTGACCTCAACGTCGGCGGACATTCCGTACTCCTACCCGCCGGTTCGCGCCGGCCAGCTTCCGATTGGCGGAGGGAGAGGGATTTGAACCCTCGAGGAGGCTTAAAACCCCCTACTCGCTTAGCAGGCGAGCACTTTCGGCCGCTCAGTCATCCCTCCGAGTGGCGCCGAGTATAGGGACCTCGCCTGGACCGCCGCTCGCCGGGACCGCCCCACCCTCGGATCCGGTCGACCGTCCGACCGCCGCATCAGCAGTCAGGTCGTGGTGCGGTCGCGCAGGTGGCGGCCGACGTGGCCGACGACGACCCGGCGCTCCTCCTCGTCGAGGAAGCAGTAGACGCGCACGAGCTGGCGGCCGTCGCGCCGGAAGTGCGGCCCGAGCATGATCGGCCGGCCCAGGTACGAGCGCAGGTAGTCCTCGGCGTACTTCTGCTTCGCCGACGCGCTGACGTCGCGCACCCAGTCGAGGCCCTGGTTCCGGCACGCGGTGCCGAAGTCGCCGCGCAGCGCGCCCGACGCCCACTCCGCCGCGACCGAGTCGAGCCGCGCCAGATCCAGCTCGACGAGGTCCCCCCGGTCGTAGCGCCACTCGGACGCCGAGCGCTCGGCCTCGGGCAGGATCACGAGGTGCGGCCGCGTCGCCTTCGCCCGGCGCACGACCTCGCCCAGGTTGCCGTTCGTCGGGCCGGTCGTCGCGCCGACGCCGGATCGGTGCCGCCGGTCGCCAGCGTCAGGTAGCCCTGCTCGAAGCGCAGCCGCAGCTCGCGCTCGCGCTCGAGGTCCGCCTCCAGCAGGTACACCTGCTCGTCGGCCCGGCTCAGCTCGGCCTGGTACTCGGTGATCAGCTCCTCGGCCGCGGCGCGGTCGTCGAGCACCGCGGTGCGCAGGCTCTCCAGCTCGACGCGCCGCTCCTGGAGGTCCACCGTGTCCTGGCTCCGCGCGAGCAGCTCGACGAGCGGGTCGCCCTCGACCCGCAACGTCGCGGCGCCGAGCACGAGGTCCGAGAGGATCTCCGCGACCCGCGGCCGGGGCCCTTCGGGTCCCGACACCTCCTCGGCGCGCCACGAGCGGATGGTGACCGGGCGGGTCCGACGACCGCCACGACGGCCAGAGCAGGCGCACTCCACCCTCGGTCGCGCCGCGACCGGAACCGAGCTCGGCGTCCAGCGCGGCGACCGCGTCCGGGCCGTCGAGCACGACGACGTGCGCGAGCGCCGACGAGATCGTCGGCGAACCGGGCCGCGTCGGCGAGCACCGTGCCCGCCGCGTTCGGCGCGACGAGCACGACGGGCAGCCGCCGGTCACCGCGGACGAACGCGTCGAGATCCGCGGCACGCGCCGCGTCGACGCGGTGCGGGCTCGCGGTCACGTCCCAGCCGCCGTCGACGCACTCGACCTCGCGCACGATCTCCGGGACGAGCAGCGGGCGGCGGATGCGCTGCGCGGGCGCGGCTCGCACCTTCGGGTCGGCGGACTCGAGCTGCTCGAGGATCAGCACCGCGACCCGCGTCGCCCGTCGTCGTGATCTGCACGGTGGCCCGGCGCCAGAGGGTCGGGTCCTGCTCGTGCGGCCGGGTCCAGACCAGCTCGAAGGCCTCGTCGACCCGGTGCGGGTGGTCGAGCAGCCGCCACCGCACCGTCACCCCCGGCTCGGGCTGCCACCGCTCGGGCGCGTGCTCCGGCCAGCCGCCGTACGCCCGGCCGACCCAGCGCTTCGTGAGCGCCCGCGCGACCCTCGGCGCGGCCGACGACGCGTCGGCGAGCTCGAGCAGGCACGTGTAGATCCGGCGCATCGCTCCTCCGGTTCGGAGCCCCTCCGTTTCAGGGTACCGGCGTCGTGGGACCTCGGTATCGCCCGGGGCGAACGGGTACCTTCGGAGCCATGGAGCCGCTCGACGCGCTGGACCGCATCGCCTTCCTGCTCGAACGGTCGCAGGCCCCCAGCTACAAGGTCGAGGCGTTCCGGCGCGCGACCGACGTCATCCGGGAGCTGGACCCGGCCGAGCTGCGCGAGCGAGCCGACCGGGCCACGTTGCGCGAGCTGCCCGGCATCGGCGACACGACGGCGCGCGTCGTCACCGAGGCGTTCGCGGGTGGCACGCCGACCTACCTCGAGCGGCTCGAGCTCGACGCGGCCGGAGACGGACGCCGAGCCCGACGGCCCGGGCGCTGAGGTCCGGTCGTGGTTGCGCGGCGACCTGCACATGCACTCGGACTGGTCCGACGGCGGCTCGCCGGTCGAGCGCATGGCCCGCACCGCGGCCGAGCTCGGCCACGAGTACCTCGCGATGACCGACCACTCCCCCCGCCTCACGATCGCGCACGGTCTGAGCCCGGAGCGCCTGCGCGAGCAGCTCGACCTCGTCGACGCGTTGAACGAGGAGCTCGCGCCGCTGCGGATCCTGCGCGGCATCGAGGTCGACATCCTCGAGGACGGCACCCTCGACCAGGACGACGAGCTGCTCGCCGAGCTCGACGTCGTCGTCGCGAGCGTGCACTCGAAGCTGAAGATGAGCGCCGACGGGATGACCGCGCGCATGATCGGCGCGATCGCGAACCCGCACATGGACATCCTCGGGCACTGCACCGGTCGGCTGATCGTCGGCAAGGGCCGCGCCGAGAGCCAGTTCGACGCGGAGCTCGTGTTCGCGGCGTGCCGGCAGCTCGACAAGGCGGTCGAGGTGAACTGCCGGCCCGAGCGGCTCGACCCGCCCCGGCGGCTGCTCGCGATGGTCGACGAGATGGGCTGCAAGATCTCGATCGACACCGACGCCCACGCGCCGGGCCAGCTCGCCTGGCAGGCCTACGGCTGCGCCCGGGTCGCCGAGACCGGCATCGGTCCGCGACCGGATCGTGAACTCCTGGCCCGTCGACGACCTCCTCGCCTGGACCGCCACCCACGCCGACCGCCACGCCACCGACGTTCCGGCGTGACGCATCCCTGCGTGCCGAGAACGTCGTGGTCAGCCGGGGAGGACGTCGAGGAGGACGACCGCGCCTTCGCCGGGCGCGAGGGTCAGCGCGCCGTCGACCCGCTCGTCGTCCCGCGCTCGCACGCGTCGCGACCCGGATCGTCCCGGTGACGCGGTCGACGGTCGCGGGCTCGGGGCCGAGGTTGAGCGCGATCAGCGTCCGCTCGCCGCGCTGGTACGCGAGGACACCGTCGGGCGCGTCCACCGACACGTACGCGCCGGACCGCAGATCCGGCAACGCGTCGCGCAACCCGATGAGGTCGCGGGTCGAGCGACAGGAACGACTCCGGGTCGCGCCGCTGGTCCTCGACGTTGACCGACAGGTCGCCGAACGGGAGCCACGGCTCGACGCCGGGTTCGGTGAAGCCCGCCGCCCGGGCGTGCGGACCACTGCATCGGCGTGCGCGCGCCGTCGCGGCCGTACACCGGGAAGTACCTGATGGAGACGGGGTCCTTCATCTGCGCCTGCTCGAGGGGCGTGTCGACCATCCCGATCTCGTCGCCCTCGTAGAGGAACACGCTGCCGCGCAGGGTCAGGAGCATCATCAACGCGCACCGGGCACGCGCGGGATCGTTCTCCGCCCAGCGGGTCGGGAAGCGCGGCACGTCGTGGTTGCTGCCCGTCCACACCGGCGTGCAGCCCTCGGGCATCAGCTCCTCGGTCCGCTCGATCACCGCCCGCAGCGCCGTCGCCTCGAGCGGCAGCTGCACGAACGGGATGTTGAAGGCCAGGTTGAGCTCGTCACCGTTGCCGTAGAACGGGATCACGTCGTCGATCGTCGGGCATGAACGTCTCGCCCACGAGCATGCGGGGCGGGTCGTAGGAATCGGCGATGGCCCGGAACCGGCGGTGCACGTCGTGCACCTCGGGCCGGTTCTCGTTGTAGACGGGTCGCTGGCCGCGCATCTGCTCCAGGATCGGATCGTCGTCCGTCGCCGGCGGGTTGTCCCGCAGCTCGCGGTCCTTGATCACCATGTGCGCGACGTCGATGCGGAATCCCGGCGACGCCGCGGTCGAACCAGAACCGCAGGATGCGGTCGAACTCGTCGCGGACCTCCTCGCTCCACCAGTTGAGGTCGGCCTGCTCGGGCAGGAAGTTCTGGAGGTAGTACTGGCCGGTCAGCGTCGTCGAGCGTCCACGCCGAGCCGAAGAAGCTGCTGACCCAGTTGTTCGGCGGCGAGCCGTCCGGCTCGGGATCGGCCCAGACGTACCAGTCGCGCTTCGGGTTGTCGCGCGACGAGCGCGACTCCTGGAACCACGGGTGGTCGATGCTCGTGTGGTTCGGCACGAGGTCCATCAGGATCCTGATGCCGCGCGCACGCGGCGTCGGCGATGAGCTCGTCCAGGTCGGCCAGCGTCCCGAGCGACGGATCGACGTCGTAGAAGTCGGCGACGTCGTAGCCGAAGTCGGCGTTCGGCGACACGGTCACCGGGCTCAGCCAGACCCCCCGGATCCCGAGCCACTGCGAGGTGGTCCAGCCGGCTGATGATGCCCCGGAGGTCGCCGACCCCGTCACCGTTCGTGTCCTGATACGAGCGCGGGTAGATCTGGTAGAGCGTGCCCTCGCGCCACCAGGAATTGACGTCGTCTCAGCCATTGGCGCAATCTACGACGCGGTCCCCTCTACGGTCTCGGTCGTGATCAAGTACCTCGGGTCGAAGCGGCGGCTCGTGCCGGTGCTCGGCGAGATGTTCACCGCGTCCGGCGCCCGCACGCGCTCGACCTGTTCACCGGCACGACCCGGGTCGCGCAGGAGTTCAAGCGGCGCGGCGGCGTCGTCACGACGCGTCGACACCGCCCGCTACTCCGAGGTGTTCGCGCGCTGCTACATCGAGACCGACCGCGACGCGGTCGACCTCGACGCGCTCACCGACGCGCTCGAACGGCTCGACGCGCTCGACGGGCGTCCCGGCTACTTCACCGAGACGTTCTGCATCGTCGTCGCGCTACCTGCGGCCCGGAGAACGGCGCGCGGGTCGACGCGATCCGCGCCGCGATCGACGCCGACCACCGCGACTCGCCGCTCTTCCCGATCCTGCTGACCAGCCTGATCGAGGCGGCCGACCGGGTCGACTCCACCGTCGGCGTGCAGATGGCGTACCTGAAGCAGTGGGCGCCGCGGGCGCACAACCGGCTGACGCTGCGGGTGCCCGAGCTGCTCGCCGGCACCGGCACGCGCGATCCGGGGCGACGCGGTCGAGCTCGCCGGCACGCTCGGCTCCGTTCGACCTCGCGTACCTCGACCCGCCGTACAACCAGCACCGCTACTTCACGAACTACCACGTGTGGGAGACGCTGGTCGCGTGGGACGAGCCCGAGCACTACGGCATCGCGTGCAAGCGGGTCGACGCCCGCGACGACGAGACCAAGAGCGCGTTCAACCGCAAGCGCGAGATGCCCGACGCGCTGCGGAGCGTGCGTCGAGTCCGTCGACGCCCGCGTGCTGATCCTCTCCTACAACGACGAGAGCTGGATCGCGCTCGACGATCTGCTCGACCTCTGCGCGTCACGCGGCGGGCGCGTCGTCGCGCTGGCGTTCGACTCCGCGCGCTACGTCGGCGCGCAGATCGGCGTGCACAACCCCGCGGGCGAGCGCGTCGGCGAGGTCTCGCACCTGCGCAACCTCGAGTACGTGCTCGTGTGCGGTGACGCCGGACGTCGTCGAGCGCGTGACCGCGCCCTACGACGACGCTCGCGTGCGCACTACGCCGAAGCGGCGATCATCCGACCGAGATCCCGCAACGACGGGGTCGCCGCACCGAGCGTGAACTCGGCCTGCTTCACCCAGAGGAAGTAGCGGTGGATCGGGTAGTCGAGGTCGATGCTGATGCCGCCGTGGACGTGCAGCGCCGCGTGCACGACCCGGCTGCCACCCTCGGCCGCCCAGTACTTCGCGGTCGCGACCTCGGTCGGTGACGCCTGGTCCTGGGCGAGGTGCGTCGCGGCCTGGAGCATCGTGAGGTTGATCGCCTCGGTGTCGATGTAGGAGTCGGCCATGCGCTGGCCGACGGCCTGGAACGTGCCGATCGCGCGGTCGAACTGCTTGCGCGTCGTCGTGTACTCGGCGGTGATCCGCAGCGCCTCCTGGCACGCACCCGCGGTGATCGCGCAGATGGCCGGTCATGGTGCGGTCGAGGATCCAGCGCAGGTGCTCGCGGCCGTCGGCGATCTCGCCGATGCGCGCCGCGTCGGTCACCTCGACGCCGTCGAGCTTCACCACGAACTGCGGCTCGTGGTTCATCGTCTCCTGGCGCTCGAGCGTGATGCCGTCCGCCTTCGGCCAGACGAGGAAGAGGCCGATGTCCTGGCCGACCCGGGCCGGCACGAGGATGCCGTCCGCGATGTGCGCCTGCGGCACGTTGACCTTCTCGCCGGTGATCCGCCAGCCGTCGCCGGAGCGCTCGGCGATCGTCTGCGGCTCGTCGGCCGGCGTGCCGAGCTCGTTGAGCGCGGACGTGAGGACCATGTCGCCGCTGATGACGCCGGCCAGCTCCTTGCGCTGCTCCGGGGTGCCGAACTCGGCGATCGGCAGCGCGACGGAGACGAGCGTGTGGATCAGCGGCAGCGGCGCGACGGTGCGGCCCTGCTCCACGAGGATCAGGCACAGCTCGAGGAAGCCGTAGCCGAGCCCGCCGATGTCCTCGGGCAGCGCGACGCCGAGCAGGTTCGCCTTCGCGAACTCGGCCCACGTCTCGCGGTCGAACCAGTCCTCGCTGTTGTCGAGCTCGCGCAGGTGGGTCAGCGCCATGCGGTCGCCGAGGATCTGCTTCGCCAGGCCCTGGAGCTCCTGCTGCTCTTCTGAGAGCGTGAAATCCATGGTGGTTCGTCTCCTACCGGGGTGAGCCGGGCATGTTGAGGCCGAAGATGGCGATGAGGTCGCGCTGCATCTCGTTCGTCCCGCCGCCGAACGTGAGGATGTGCATGCTGCGCACGCCGCGCTTCGAGCCGACCCTTGAGGACCGCCTCCGGCGAACCGAACTTCACCGGCGCCGACGGGCCGATGATCTCCATGAGGAGCCGGAACGCCTCGAGGTAGAACTCGGTGCCGAACACCTTGATGACCGACGCGTCGGCCGGGTTCAGCGGCGCACCCTGGGTCGCCTCGGCCGCGACCTTGAAGTTCGCGAGCTTGCAGGAACTCGAGCTTCGCGTGCACCTTGGCCAGGTTGATCTGCACCCACTCCTGGTCGATCACGCGGGTGCCGTCGGCGTTCTTCGTGGCCGCGGCCCACGCGATCGTGTCCTCGAGCTGGCGCTCGACCACCCCGCTCGCGCAGAGCGTGACGCGCTCGTGGTTGAGCTGGTTGGTGATGAGGTTCCAGCCCTGGTTCTCGCCGCCGACGAGGTTGCCGACGGGCACGCGCACGTCCTCGTAGTACGTGACGTTCGTGTCGAGGCCACCCATGTTCTTGATCGGCTCGTACTTGAAGCCGGGCGTGTCGGTCGGGACGATGATGATCGAGATGCCCTTGTGCTTCTTCACGTTCTGGTCGGTGCGCACCGCGAGCCAGATGTAGTCCGAGTCGGCTCGCGAGCGAGGTGAAGACCTTCTGGCCGTTGATGACGTACTCGTCGCCGTCGCGGTCGGCCCGGGTCGTGAGCGACGCGAGGTCGGTGCCGGCGTCGGGCTCGGTGTACCCGATGGCGAAGTGGATCTCGCCCGGCGAGGATCTTCGGGCAGGAAGAAGTCCTTCTGCTCCTGGCTGCCGTACCGCATGATCGTCGGCGCGACCGAGTTGATCGTGAGCATCGGGACCGGGGCGCCGACCCGCATCGACTCGTCGAAGAAGATGAACTGCTCGATCGCGGTGCGACCCTGGCCGCCGTACTCCTCGGGCCAGCCGATCCCGGCCCAGCCGTCGGCGGCCATCTGCTTCCAGATCTTGCGCGGCACGGGGCCGATGCCCTCACCGGTGGAGAGCTCGGCCTCGACCTCGGGGGTGAGCAGCTTGGCGTAGTAGTCCCGCAGCTCGTCGCGCAGCTCGGTGAGCTCCGGCGTCAGGCCGATGTACATGGGCGGTGCTCCCTCTGATCGCTCGCCGCGTTCGACGGCGTTTGCGGACCTTATGCGACTGCCCGGCGCACCCCGTCGTCAAGTTCGTCGCCCGCACGGTCGCCTCGTTTCGGTGCGAGCTGCGCCCCCTGGAGCGGGTTCAAGTCACGCCGAAACGACGGATCAGGGCCGCGGATCTCGGCGGTGGATGCCGAGCTCGGCGGAGCTCGGCAGATGGAGATCCGAATGCGTGCGTGCTGCAGCTTGCCGGCCACGGTCGGTGTGCCGACGACGAACGTGCCGTTCCGGCCCCGGGTCTCGACCAGCCCGGCCGCCTCCAGCTCCCGGTACGCACCGGCGACGGTGTTGGCCGCGAGCCCGAGCTCGCGCGAGCTGACGGATCGGCGGCAGTCGGGCTTCGGGCGCGAGCGCACCGGGCAATCGCGCTCGCCAGCTGGCTCCGCACCTGCTCGAACGGCGGCAGCGACGACTCCGCGTCGAGCGCAGCGACCGAGCGTCAGCATGGCGGAGGGAGAGGGATTCGAACCCTCGGTGAGTTGCCCCACAGTGGTTTTCAAGACCACCCCATTCGGCCGCTCTGGCATCCCTCCGGCCCCGACGTTACCGGCGCGCTCGCTCCGACCCGGCCCGATGAGTTTCCGGCTGACCCGACGGTCTCACACTGCATGGAACTGAGATCTTGTACCCTGCCGCCGCCGGATGACCGCGTCGTCGCCGGTCTCCGTCGACGACCAGCTCGACCTCGCCGACGCCGTGTCCGAGCTACACGGTGGGCGACCTGCTCGACCACGTCCACGGCCTGTCGCTGGCGTTCACCGCCGCGGCGAAGAAGGAGCGCAGCGACCTCGTCGAGCACGCGCCCGGCGACGACGCCCTGCCGCCCTGCCCGACGACTGGCGGACCAGCATCCCGCCGACCTGGCGACGCTGGCCGACGCGTGGGCCGACGCCGACGGCGTGGACCGGGATGACCCGGATCGGCGGCGGCGACACCCCGGGCGAGGTCTGCGGGCTGATCTGCCTCGACGAGCTCGTGGTCCACGGCTGGGACATCGCCCGGGCGAGCGGCCAGGACTACACGCGCGACCAGCGCCTCGCTCGACGGCTCGCTCGAGGTGCTCGGGCACTTCCAGGAGCCGGGCAAGGAGGTCGCCGCCCGGCTCACCGTTCGGCAAGGTGGTCGAGGTGCCCGACGACGCCGCCGTTGCTCGACCAGGTCGTCGCCTTCACCGGCCGCGACCCGGCCTGGACGCCCAGCTAGCCACGGACCGCCGGAGCGCACCGACCGACGCAGGTCCGGCGATCGCGCTCCGGAGATCTTCAGAGCGAAGCGGGGAGGGACTCCGACGGGGTCAGGACCTCGGCGCCTTCGTCGGTGACCACCAGCGTGTGCTCGTACTGCGCGGTGCGCAGGCCGTCGGCGGTGACCGCGGTCCAGCCGTCGGGCCAGATGCGCTCCCGCCACGAGCCCATCGTGATCATCGGCTCGATCGTGAACGTCATCCCCGGCTCGAGGATCGTGATGGCCCGCGGCTCGTCGTAGTGCGGGATGCTCAGGTCGCCGTGGAACTCCCGGCCGATCGCGTGACCGCAGAACGTGCGCACCACACCGAAGCCCTCGCTCTCCGCGTGCTTCTGGATCGCGGCACCGATCTCGCGCGTCTCCGCGCCGGGCTTCACCGCGGCGATGCCGAGGCCGAGGCACTCGCGGGTCACGTCCATGAGCAGCTGCGAGCGCGGGTCGATCTCGCCGACCGCGAACGTCGCGTTCGTGTCGCCGTGCACGCCGTCCAGGTAGATCGTGACGTCGACGTTGACGATGTCGCCGTCCTTCAGCACCTGGTCGTTCGGGATGCCGTGGCAGATCACCTCGTTGACCGACGTGCAGACCGACTTCGGGAACCCGCGGTAGTTCAGCGGGCTCGGGTAGCCACCGCGCTCGATGTACGCGTCGTGCGCGACCGCGTCGAGCTCGTCGGTCGTGACGCCGGGCGCGATCGCCGCGGCGACCACGTCGAGCACCTCGCCCGCGGCGAGCCCGGCCTTGCGCATCGCGGTGACGATGTCCGGCGGCTTGACCAGCGCTTCGCTGCGGGTCGGCGGGTTCCCCCCGTTCGCGATGTACGGCGGCCGGACGATGTCGTCGGGCACCGGGCGCTCCGGGCTGATCGCCCCCCGCTTCACCGGCTCGTCCCGCAGACGGTGGCACTTCTTGTACTTCAGCTCGCTCCCGCACCAGCAGCGGTCGTTCGGTCCAAGGCTCATCTGCCCCTCAGCCTCGCGCTTCTACGGCGGAAAAGCCCGTGAGCGGCACGAGGACGTCCGGAACGGCGAAGGATCCGTCGGGCTGCTGGTAGTGCTCGAAGAGGAAGACGAGGGTGCGACTGATCGCACAGGCCGTGCCGTTGAGGGTGTGCACGAGCTCCGTTCCGGAGTCGCCTCGGACCCGGGTCTTGAGCCGCCGGGCCGAGAAGTCGAGGTAGTTCGAGCACGAGGTGAGCTCGCGGTACCGGCCTTCCGAGGGGAGCCA
The DNA here is from genome assembly GCA_963848485.1 of uncultured Acidimicrobiia bacterium. GTDB lineage: Bacteria > Actinomycetota > Acidimicrobiia > IMCC26256 > JAENVU01 > Chersky-806. The sequence continues at coordinate 12,079 of CAWKDX010000020.1, read as the reverse complement.
GACCTCGATGTCGTACTTCTTGGCCGCGGGGGCGCCGAGGTCTCCCGCCGCGATGTTCGTCACCCGGTAGGGCAACCCCAGCCCACCGATCAGAGATTCCTCGATCGCGAGGATTCGCTCGTGCTCGTCCCACGACTCGGTCGGGCGTGACGATCGAGTACATCTCGAGCTTGTCGAACTGGTGCACCCGGAAGATGCCGCGGCGTGTCCTTGCCGTAGGTGCCCGCCTCGCGCCGGAAGTTGGTGGAGAAGCCGGCGTACCGGATCGGCAGCGCGTCGGCGGCGAGCAGCGCGTCGCGGTTCAGCGCGGAGAGCGGGACCTCGCTCGTGCCGACGAGGAAGAGCTCGTCGTCGGGGAGGTCGTAGACCTGGCTGCGGTCGGTCGGGAAGAACCCGGCCTCCTCCATCACGTGCTCGCGCACGAGCACCGGCGGGACGACCGGCGTGAACCCCTCTTCGACGAGCCGGCCCATCACCCACTGGACGAGCGCGAGCTCGAGCAGCACCGCCTCGCCCATCAGGTACGCGAACCGCGAGCCGCTCGCTTCGGCGCCGCGCTCGGCGTCGACCCACCCGAAGCCGCTCCGCCAGCGTCGCGTGATCGAACGGCGGTGGTCCGGCCGGCGGCTCACCGACGACCCTCACCACCTCGCCGTCGTCCTCGCCGCCGTCGGGCACGGACGCGTCGGCCGGGTTCGGCACCTGCAGCGCGAGCTCGCGCAGCGTCGCGTCCGCGGCCGCGAGCGCCGGCTCGAGCGCGGCCAGCTCTTCCTTCAGCGCGGCCGCGGCGGCGATCTTCGCGGGTCGCTCGTCGGGCGCGGACTTGCCGATCTCCTTCGACGCCGCGTTCTGCCGCGTGCGCAGCTCCTCGACCTCGGGTCAGGCACGTGCGGCGGGCCGCTTCGGCCGCGAGCACCTCGTCGATCAGGCCGGCGCGGACCCGCTTGCGTTCGATCCCGCGCCGGTACTCCGGCTCGTCGCGCAGTCGCTTGACGTCGATCATGCGTCCCGCACCTGCGTCCGGAGCTCCTCGACCCAGCGCGACGCGTCGCGCCACGCCTTGCCCGCGCTCGTGCGCCGCGCGTGCGCGGCCTGGCCGGCGACGGGATACGAGCCGAGGTACTTCACGTGCGCCTGCTTCGCCGAGAGGGTGCGCAGGCAGTCGGCCACGAGCTCGTCGGCGACGTGGCCCTCGAAGTCGATCAGGAAGCAGTAGTCGCCCGAGGCTCTGCTTGGTCGGGCGGCTCTCGAGCTTGCTCAGGTTCAGCGAGCGGGCGGAGAACTCCTGGAGGATCCCGAGCAGCGACCCCGGCCGGTCGGCGCGCTGGAAGCAGACGATGCTCGTCTTGTCGTGGCCGCGTCGGCGCCGGGATCCCCGAGCCGACGACGACGAAGCGGGTCTGGTTCTCCGGGTGGTCCTCGATCTCGGCCGCGAGCCGCTTCAGGCCGTAGATGCTGGCCGCGAGGTTGTTGCCGATCGCGGCCTGGCCGGGCTTCTTCGTGCGGGCGACCCGCTGGGCCGCCTCGGCGGTCGAGTTCGCGGCGACGATCTCGGCGTTCGGCAGCTTCTTGCTCAGCCACGTCCGGCACTGCGCGATCGCGTGCGGATACGAGAGGACGGTCGTGACGTCGCGCAGGGTGGTGCCCGGCTTCACGAAGAGGTTCAGCGAGATCGGCAGGTCGACCTCGCGCTGGATCAGGAGGTCGTGCTCGAAGATGAGCGAGTCGAGCGTGACCGACACCGACCCCTCGATGGAGTTCTCGATCGGCACGACACCGAGCTCGTGGTCGCCCCGCTCGACGGCCGCGAGGACGTCCGGGATCGACGCGAGCGGGACCCGCTCACCGGCCGCGAGATCGGGCTGGCTCAGCAGCGCTTCCTCGGTGAACGTGCCGGAAGGTCCGAAGAACGCGACAGGGGGCACGACCGGGCATCCTACTTTCCGGACCCCGCCGGGCCCCCGGCTCAGGACCTGCCGCGCCGACCACGAACGAGACCGTCGTGGTCGCGCTGCCCCCGATGTTCAGCGTCGCCGCGGTCGTCGCGCCGTCCACCTGGTAGCCACCTGCCTGCGAGCTGCACCTGCTTCGAGACGTCGAGCAGCATCCGCACCCCGGAGGCGCCGACCGGGTGGCCACAGCCGATGAGGCCACCACTCGGGTTGATCGGCAGCGGGCCGTCCGCGAGCACGGTGCCGTCCTCGACCGCCTTCCAGCTCTCGCCCGGCGCGGTGATCCCGAAGTGGTCGATCGCCATGTAGTGGGTCGTCGTGAAGCAGTCGTGGCACTCGATCGCGTCGAGCTCGGAGACGTCCGCGATACCCGGCGCGGTCGAACGCGTCGAGGATCGCGCCGCGCACGTGGGGGAAGACGTAGGGACCCTCGTCGCGCAGCTTGTCGGCGAAGCCCATGCGTGCGGTGCTGTGCCCCCAACCGAGGATCCGTGGGACGGCGTCGAGATCGATGCCGTGGCTCGCGGCCCACTCGGTCGCGTACTCGGCCGACGCCAGGATCACCGCGGCACCGCCGTCGGTGATCTGCGAGCAGTCGTGCCGGCGCAGCCGGCCGGCGACGACCGGGTTGTCGTGCTCGTGCGCGTTCGAACGCACCCGCCGGCAGGTCCCAGACCTCGGGTCTGCGCGTTCGGGTTTCGCCGCGCGTTCTCGAAGCTGTTGCGCGCGAGCGCCGCGAGGTGTTCCGCCTCCAGGCCGTAGCGACGTTCGTACTCGTCACCGAGCGCGGCGAACACCTCGGGCCAGACCATCGGCACGCCGTCGGTCTCGTACGGCACCCAGGCCGCGGCACCGAGGTTTGAGACCGCATCGCGCGACGGCACGTTGCGCATCATCTCGACGCCCACCACGCACGCGACGTCGTAGCGCTCCGCTTCGATGTCGGCCATCGCGGCCAGCACCGCGACGCTGCCCGACGCGCACGCGGCTTCGTGCCGCGACGTCGGCAGGCCCGCGAAGGCGGGGTCGGCCTCGACGAGCAGGCCACCGAGGTGGCCCTGACCGCAGTAGATCTCCGCGGCGAAGTTCGCGACGTGGCCGACCTCGATGTCCGTGGCGTCGACGCCCGCGTCCACCAGCGCACCCTGCACCGGCTCGGCGATCATCGAAGCGAGGTCGACGCCCTCACGGCTCCAGCTCCGGGTGAAGTCCGTCTGCGCGCCGCCGAGCACGAAGACGGGTGCGCCCGCGCTCACTGGTCCACCCTTGGTGTTGCGGGGGCCGTCAGGCTTCCGGTGCATCCCTGGGTCCCACCGGGCCATCGCCAAGCGCGCTTGCAGCTTGACTGCCATCGTGAGTTCTGCGAGGTCCGGTGGCCCAGGACGTGCCGACTGGCAATAGGGCTGAGCGCCCCAGAGCGCCGATCAGTGAGCGACCGGCAGACACGTCCTGCGACCACCGGATGCTTCCCCACTGGTGCAACAGCGAGGAGGCTGACATGCATGATTCCACCGCAGCGTTCGGCGGTGTGGACTGGGCGACCGACACGCACGCGGTGTGTGTCGTCAACGATCGAGGCGAGGTGCTCGTCGAGTTCGACGTCGACCAACACTGCAGCCGGGTTCGAACGAGCTGTGCCAACGGATCGAACACGCCGGTGCCCATCGCGTCGCGATCGAGCGTCCTGACGGCCCCGTCGTCGACGCTCATGCTCGACGCCGGCCTCGAGGTCGTCGTCGTGGCGAGCCGGTCGGTGAAAGCGCTTCGAGAGCGCTACGGCACCTCGGGCAACAAGTCGGACCGATCGGACGCCTACGTGCTCGCCGACTGCCTGCGGACCGACGGGCACCGTTGGCGCAGTCTCGAACCCGACACGCCAGCGACGGTGACGCTGCGCAGCCACGTCCGGGCCCGCAAGGACCTCGTCGAGAACCGGGTCGCCGTCGCCAACCAGTTCCGCGCCCACCTCCGCATCGTGTTCCCCGGCGCGGTCGGCTTGTTCCGAGACATTGACAGCCCGATCTCGCTGCGCTTCCTCGAACGGTTCCCCTCCGCCACCCGAGCCGGCTGGCTGTCGGAGAAGCGACTCGGTTCCTGGCTGCGCGCCAACGGCTACTGCGGCCGCAAGACCCCCGCCGAGCTCCACCGCCCGCCTCCTCGACGCCCCCACCGGCCTCGTCGGCGACGAGGGCGACGCCCGAGGCACCGTCACCCTCGCCTACGTCGCCATCCTCCGAGCGCTCCGCGCCCAGATCGACGAGCTCGACACCCGCCTCGACGAACTCCTCGACGCTCACCCCGACGCCGTCATCTTCCGATCGCTGCCCCGCTGCGCCACCGTCCGCGCCGCCACCCTCCTCGCCGAGATCGGCGACTGCCGCGCCCGGTTCCCCGACCCCGAGTCCCTCGTCTGCCTCGCCGGCGTCGCTCCCTCGACACGCGCCAGCGGACGCCACCGAGCCGTGACCTTCCGCTTCAGCAGCGACAAGAAACTCCGCGACGCCCTCTGCGACTTCGCCGGCGACAGCTGGCGAGGCAACGCCTGGGCCGAAGCCCGCTACCGACAACTCCGCGCCGCCGGCAAGACCCACCCCCACGCCGAACGCATCCTCGCCCGCAGCTGGACCCACATCATCTGGCGCTGCTGGCAAGACCACACGCCCTACGACCCCGCCCGACACGGCGGCCACCAACGCCTCCTCGAGGCCGCGGCTTGACATAGGGCTACTCACGACGGGAGCAGCTGTGCGTCGAGGTCCGACGCGCCGACCCACCAGGCGTGATAGCCGATGGGCACCCGTTGCGGGATCTGGATGCGCGCGACCGGACCGTCCTCCACCCGCTGCGCGTCCACGATGATCGCTTCCGACGCGCCGGTCCCCGCCTCGGTCACGAACGTGAGCACGTACCCGTCGTCCTCGGCGGTCGCGCCGGTCGCGGCGCGAACACCGTCTCGCCCCCGAAGCGACCGTCGCCGTATCCGTGCGCGGTGCCCGAACCGGCGTCGGTGTCGTACTTCACGAACCCGTCGAAGAGCAGCGTCGGCTGCTCGGCGCGATGCGCGGGCTGTACGTAGTAGCGCGTCGCGCCGACCGAGGTGCTCGTTGTTCATGCGCGGGAACTCGGTCATCACGTCGTCCAGCGCGGCGCTCGCGCACCGCACCGGTCACGAGGTTGAAGCGCCACTCGTGGAGGTACGGCTGGAGCCGCAGCACGTCGATGTGGGGAACGACTTCGTCGTCGTCCGACGCGGCGAGCGGGTTCGTCGATCCGGCAGCCGACGAGCACGATCTCGTCGCCCGATTCCCACGCGTTGATCGTGTGGTACATGTAGCAGGACTCGGCTTCGAACCACCTGATCGCGTCGCCGGCCGCGTGGCGACCGAGGATCGCCGAAGCGCGCCGGCATGTCGGTGCTGAACGCCACCTTCGTCTTCCCGCGGGCCAGCAGCTCCGGGTCCCACATCAGCGGGAAGTCCAGGAAGATCGTGTGGTGCTCGGTGATCGCGAGGTCGTGCAGCAGGCCGCGGCCCGGGCAGGTCGATGTCGGTGTGGTGCACCATCCGGCCGTCCGCCGACATCACGCTGTACGTCAGGTACGGCGGCAGCGACGTTGTAGTCGAAGACCATGAGCTCGCCGGTCTCCGGGTCGAGCTTCGGGTGCGCGGTGAGGCCAGTCGTCAGCGTGCCGTTGAAGTCGTACTGCCCGACGGTCTCGAGCGACGGCAACGCAACCTGGTAACAGGGGCCGCCGAGCCACCACAGCGCGAGCAGCCGGCCGGCGTGGAACACGAGGTCGGTGTTCGCGGTGTCCTTGAACGGCCCGCCGGGATGCGAGAAGTCGGGGCGCTCGTTGATGCCGGTCCACAGCGCGTCGCCCGCCGCCTGCTCTGCTGCGAGCGCCTCGGTGCGCACGTAGCGGTTGCGGTAGCGTCGCGCGACCGTTCTCGAGGTGCAGCGCGTGCAGCATGCCGTCACCGTCGAACCAGTGGTACCGGCCCTTCGGCGCGAACATCGGGTTCGACCCGTTGCGCACGAACACGCCGGCGAGATCGCTCGGGCAGCTCGCCGATCGACCACGCACTCGGCGTCGATCTCGTCGGCGACCGGAGCGAACACCCCCTCGAGGTACGGGCTGACTCCGCCTCCGGCCCCGGACGCTCGACCGTCGCACTCATCGTGGCGCTATCACCCGGGCGTAGCGCGGACCGCAGCGCCGGGACCGCCACTGATGTTGCTTGTCCTCGTCAGGTAGTAGGCGAGCGGTACGGCAAACAGGCTCGCGAAGCCGACGACCCGGACCGGCGTGTAGTTGAACCCGAACAGCTGCGGGAGCACCCGGTACACGCCGAGGCTGATCGTGCTCAGGGCACCGTTATACTGATCGAAGAGCCCGGTGAGCGAGCGACCCTGCTTCATCAGCGGCCACTCGTCGAGCCAGAAGAACCGGCCGTTCGTGATCCGCACGCTGTAGAGGTACGCCGCGAGCACGAGCAGGATGAACACCATGTCCACCGCGTGGTCCGCAAACCACGAGCCCTGCCCCGTCGTTCTGCGTCCCCCCGGCCCGCATTGCGCTACCCCCCAGCCCCCGCCGGTGTGATCACCGGCCGTGGGGCGTGACACATTATCCGAGAACGCGTACAGATGGCTCGTCGCCACCGGGGCCGCGCCCGGGGAGCGTAGGCCTCCAGCACGCCGGAGGGCCTGGACCTCGTAGACCTGGATACCCGTTCGGCCACCAGAACTGGGCTTCAACGATGCCGGTCCGCCTCGACGATCGCGTTCCCGCATCGCGACTCCGAGGGCTACCCCCGGCGAGCGTAGGGCTCGTACCGGTCGATCACCTTCGAGAGCCCACGATGGCGTGGTCACCGGCGAACGCGAGCCCCCGGTGAAGCCGGGGAGCTCGCGACCGTCGAGAAAGCGCCGGCGAGGTCCCTGATCGAGGCCCTCGACCATCCCGCCCGGCGCCCGAAGCCGCTGTTGCACAGCCAGGTCGTCGCCACGTCGCGTCGCCGAATGCGGACAGGTGAGGCCCCGGAGCGCCACCTTCGCGGCTGAGGGCGGAGAACACCACACCTCGACCTTCCGGCCCGTAGCCTTCCTTCCAGGGTTTGGGTCCACCGGTCTCGTCGGCGAAAGCGGTCAGGTGGGCGTAGGGCGAGGCCCGGGCCCAGTCCGATGGAGTTGAGCTGCAGCCAGTTCTCCCGGAACCCGTCCACTCCGGTCGGTCGAGCACTGCGGGCCACCAGACCCGTTCCCACCCGGACTTCGGTCGATCTCCGCGACGAAGTTGTGGCCGGTTGCCGTGACGAACAGATCGCCGTCGACCATGACGACATCGTGGATGTACAGCGTTCCGGGGAGCACCCGGGTCACGCTGGGAGGTAGACGGTCGCGTCCGGCGGCTCGAGATCGGCGGGACGATCTCCCGGTCCCATGCATCCTTCCGACCGGACGGAACCACATGATCTGGTTGGGCGTTCGGGTGCTGCTGACGACGAGCGACCGTCGGCGGGATCCACGAAGGCGCCCGACGGATGCGGGAGCGGCATTGCCGATTGCCACGGACCGCCGTTGCCACCGAGCGAGCAGCAGGAAGTGCTCGTACTCCCGCGTCACGAGCAGTGCCACGCCCAGCTGGTCCAGCATGGCCCAGAAGTCGCCGCTCGTCTCGTACTCCAACGCCATCGGGACGTCCTTGGTGGCGATGCGAGCGTACGAGAGGTTGTCGGCCGGGGCCGTCAGGAAGTTCTCGCCGGCGCCGCGGTCGGGAGCTCCGATCCCGAGCAGTCCGCGCCGCGGCCGTTCCGAGGCCGAGCGCCTCGTGCTCGTCCGGTCTCAGCCCGGCGATGTTCGACCCCTCGTGCTCCGGCTTGTTGACCGGGTCACCGCCGAACGGACCCATCTCGCCCAGGGGCTCGCCGTTCCACGTCGGCGTCAGCATCGCTTCGTGGAATCGCAGATCGAGCCGCGTGAGCCAGGTTCTCATCGCTGCGCCCGGAGCCGCTGAGGTCTTCGTAGTGGATGATGTGAAATCGGTCCGGCGAGCGACCCGCGGCATGGAGCTCGCGCAACCGTGTTGACCAGCGACCAACGCGGCGAAGCCCTCCGCCCCCATCCCCCGGTCGGCGTCGCTTGGTGTCGGGGAAGCCGGCGAACGGGCTCCGCACCACATGGACCATGCACGCGTCCGGGAGATCCTGAAGGATCTCTCCCAGTCGAGTGCGAGCACCGGGCAATGCCCGACGACCCGACGTTCTGCGATGTCGGGCCCCAGGGGCCGTCATTCCGCAGGCGAAGAAGGCTGTGAGCCAGGCCGCGACGACGCCCCGGTCGCGATCAATCCGTCTGCCGCCTGCTCGAACTCGTTGCGCCATCCGCGACGTCGAGCTCAGGTATGAAGTTCGCGAACTTCCCATCCTCGGTACCGCGAACAGCTCGGAGCTCTTCGTTCGCGAACGTGTCGAATGCGTCGCGTGGCTCGGGTGGAAGCGTCGGCCAGCGATACTTGGCTGGAAACCACTCGTCGAAGCCGCGGGGTGCGAGATCAGTGCCCAGCTGCAGCTCGAACGGAAAGACGGCGAGATCCGGGTGCCCGTCGAACAACCGGGTCAGGAAACCGCCGCCGCTGTCGTTCCATGCGGAGACGAAGATGGGCGAGGTCGGAGATGGCTGCACGTCGGTAGGCTATGTCCGCGTCGGAAATCCGGCCCCGCGCCCACCGGTAGTGGCGAATCCGAAGCTCCGGCTACGCTCCCGGCGACCCCGGCCGCACTGGTGACCGTGTCCGAGTGGCTCGGCGACCAGGCCACCGGCGGGCCGGAGCTTCGAGAATGGCGCTGAAGACGAACATGCCGATCACGAGCCACGATCTCGCCGAGACCGCGGCCAACATGTCCCCCGCGCGCTGGCGACCGGCATCCGGCGGCTCGTCATCGAGCATTCGTACCGCGCGCACGTTGGGCACATCGGTTCGTCGCTGTCGATCGCGGAGATCTTGGCCGCGCTCTACGGATCGGTGATGAGGGGCCGTCCCGGCGAGCACGACCGCGATCGGCTCGTGCTCTCGAAGGGCCATGCGGCGCTCGGTCTCTTCGCGGCGCTCCTGCTCACGGAACGGCTCGATCCGTCTGAGCTCGACACGTTCGGATACGCGGGTTCGCGGCTCGGCGTCCATCCGGAACCGGGCGTCCCCGGAGTCGACTTCGGTACCGGATCGCTGGGCCAGGGCCTGTCGATCGGCGCCGGGGCCGCGCTCGCGGCTCGCATGCAGGGCCGCTCGTCCCGGGCGTTCGTAGTGATGAGCGACGCCGAGCTGAACGAGGGCGCGGTCTGGGAGGCGGCACAGTTCGCGGGACACCACCGCCTGCGGAACCTCGTCGCCGTCGTCGATGTCAACGGGCAGCAGGCGTTCGGGAAGACGGCCGATGTCCTCGTCGATCCGGGACCCTGGCGCCGCGTTCGCCGCCTTCGGCTGGGAGGTCGCAGGAGATCGACGGGCACGACGTGAACGCCCTCGCCGCGGCGCTCGACGTGGACGACCGCGACGGTCCGCCCCGCGTCGTGCTCGCGAAGACCGTCTTCGGTCGCGGGGTCTCGTTCATGGAGCGACAGCTCGAAGTGGCACTACCTGCCCATGGACGAAGCCCAGTACGAACGTGCGATCGCAGAGCTGTAACGCCGCATGAGGGCTGCCTTCGTCGAGACGCTGATCGAGCTCGCCGCGCAGGACGAGCGGATCGTGCTTCTCACGGGCGATCTGGGCTTCATGGCGTTGGAACCGTTTCGCGAAGCGCATCCCGGATCGCTTCTTCAACGTCGGGGTGGCCGAACAGAATCTCATGGGCCTCGCTACCGGCCTCGCCGACGCGGGCTTCACCCCGTACTGCTACTCGATCGCCACCTTTGCCAGCCTGCGCGGGTTCGAGTTCTTCCGCAACGGAGCCGTGTGGCACAACCTTCCGGTGCGGGTCGTCGGCATGGGTGGGGGATTCGAGTACGGCGCGGCCGGCGTGACCCACCACGCGCTCGAGGACATCGGTGTGATGCGGCTCCTTCCCCGAGTGACGATCGTCGCGCCGGCCGACGCCGGTCAGACGCGCTTCGGTCGTGCGCTACGCGCAGACGCGGCGCGGCCCGGTGTACCTCCGGCTCGGCAAGGACGACCGCCGGCGGGTGCCGGGTCTCGACGGTGCGTTCGATCCCGAACGGATCTCCCTGACGCGCCGCGGCAACGACGGTCTCGTCCTCGCGACGGGTGGCGTCGCGGCCGAAGCCGCCGCCGCGGTCGAAGCGCTGAGCACGCGCGGCGTCTCGTGCTCCTTCGGTGTCGTCGCGTCGCTCGCGCCGCCGCCGATCGACCATCTCCACGAGCTGCTCCGCGAGCACCCGTGGGTTGCGACCGTCGAAGCGCACGTGCGCAGCGGGGGCTTGGGTTCGATCGTCGCCGACGCCATCGCCGACACTGGCGTGCCCGTGCCACTCCTGCGCGTGTTGCGTCGACGATCCACTCGATGTCCGACGCGCTCGGCGACGAAGCGTTCCTCCATGAGCTGCACGGACTCTCGGCGACCGCAGCTCGAGCGCGACCTCTTCGACTTCGCACGCCTGGTCGCGATGAGGCGGAGCTCTACGGTCTCGCTCGTGCTGCCGGCCTACAGGGCTGCGGATCAGGTCCGCGACATCATCCCCGAGATGATCGACGAAGTGGCGAAGCTCGGCGCCGCGCTCGAGGTGATCGTCGTCGTGAACGGTCCACGCGACGGCACCGACGAAGCCGCCGAGGACGCTGCGGGCCGCCGACCCGCGCGTTCGCGTGCTCGCGCGCCGACGAAGCCGGGTGGGGCCGAGCGGTGCGCACGGGGCTCCGCGCCGCGACGGGCGACCTGCTCGCGTACACGAACCTCGCCCGGACGCCTCCCGAGCGTGTTGCGCACCGCGGTCGCGCTCGCGCTTCGACTCTCCGCGGCTCGGTCGTGAAGGCGAATCGCAGTGTCCGCGACAGCGCGGTGCGCCGAGCAGGATCGCTGCTCTACAACCTCGAGTGTCGGATGCTGTTCGAGCTCTCGGTGTTCGACGTGAACGGCACGCCGAAGGTCTTCCCCGCCGAGTTCACCGACCTCCGCGAGCTGCGCCGCGACGACGACCTGATCGACGTCGAGTTCCTCGCGATCTGCGCGGCGCGGGACTACCAGGTCGTCGAGTTCGCGGTTCCGCCGCTGCCGCGGCACTCGGGACGATCGACGACGAACCTCCGGTCCGCGTGGCACATGTACACCAAGGTGTTCGGGCTTCGTCGCGAGCTCGCGCGACGCGGGCTGTCGGCCGATCGAGCGGCCGCAGAGCGACCGTGAACGGAGTCGGCGCTCGTCACCGGCGGCGCCGGCTTCATCGGCGCGAACGTCGTGCGGCGTCTCGTGCGCGACGGTCTCGATGTGCACGTCGATCGTCCACGAGAGCAGACAGCTGGCGGCTCGCCGGGCGTCGCTCCGCTCGAGACCCATCGTCTGCTCGGTCGACGGACGCGCGCGCGTCGATGCCGTCGTTGCGTTCGGTGCGGCCGGACTGGGTCTTCCATCTCGCGGCGCACGGCGCGTACTCGCATCAGACCGACTACCGCCGCATGCTCGCCGTCAACACGCTCGGCACGTTCAACCTCCTGGAGGCGCTCGCCGAGACGGTGGCTGCGAGGGTTTCGTGCACACCGGCTCGTCGTCGGAGTACGGGCTCAAGGATCATGCGCCCGCGGAGGACGAGCTCGTCGTGCCCGACAGCGTGTACGCGATCACGAAGTGCGCGGCGACCCACGCCGTCTCGCACTGGGCGCGCAAGACCGGCTGCCCGCGGCGACGGTTCGGCTGTACTCCGTGTACGGGCCGTGGGAGGAGCCGACGCGCCTGATGCCCCGGCTCGTCGTGGCCGCCCTCGCCGGCGACGCTCCCCGCCGCTCGCCGCCGGCGACGGCCGCGACTTCGTCTGGATCGACGACGCGGTCGAGGGGATCGTCGCGGCGCGCGCACGGGCTTCGACCAGCCGGGCGCGGTGTGGAATCTCGGAAGCGGCGTACAGACGACGCTCGAGGTAGCGGAGCAACGCCGCAACCGTCGAACGACAGAACAGTA
>CAWKDX010000019.1:0-79652 GCA_963848485.1 uncultured Acidimicrobiia bacterium | reverse complement strand
CGCGAACACCGGGAAGGCCAACGCGATCGCGCCGCCGACCGCCGCGACCTGACGCCAGCCGAAGTGGAATTGGCGCACGTCCTCGATGAACGCGGCCACGCCGAGACCGACCGCGAGCGACACGCCGAGCGCCGCGGGGACGAGGAGGCCTTCGACCGCCGGCATCGGGAAGTCGGGGAAGAAGCGCGGCGGGAGCCACACGCAGGCGAAGGAGAGGAGCGCGAGCACCCACGCGCGCGTCGCCCAAACGAGGCGTGGGCCCGATGCGAGCACGAGCACGAGCAGCGCGGCTCCGGCGATGATCCATCCGGAGAGACCGGACCCGTTCGGTCCGGTCTGGAAGCGCAGGACCTCCGAAAAGCTCTGGTCCACGCGGAACGCGAACCCGAGCGCGGCGAGTCGGTCGCCGGCCCGCAGGTACGCGAGCGGCCACGGCAGTAACAACACGAGACCGATGCCGGTGCTCACCAGCGCGGCCTTCCACAGCGCGCCCAGCGCGCCGGCACCGCGCGCGATCGGCTGCGCAAGCGTCAACGCGAGCGCCACCATGACCGGAACCACGATCGCGGGCGGCCACGCAGCGGTCGTCAGCGCGACGAGCGCGCCGGTCGCGACGACCGCGCGCCACCAACGGCGCGGCGTGCTGTCCGGCAGGTATCCACCGACCCGCAACAGGCTTGAGAGGATCAAGGGCGCGAGCGCGTAGAGCATGAGCGGACCGAAGCGTCCGGCGACCAGTGCGTTCCGCGGCAACGGGTTGATCCCGTAGGCAAGCGCCGCGACGACGGCCGCGCGGCCGGGTCCGGTGATCCGCCGGCCCAGGCGCCAGGCTCCGAGCACGCCGAACGGGAGCGCGCCGACGACGACGATCGTGCGGGCGAGGCCGGTGGCCCCGAGCAGGATCGTCCCGAGCACCGAGAACACACCGAGCTGGGCCGGCGCGGGTGATGCGGACCCGAGATCGGCGAAGCGCCAGGCCGACGTGAACGAGCCGAGGAGCCCGCTGACCCCGGGCCACCCGGGCAGCTGGCCGACGACGGGGACGCGGCCGAACAGCAGCGCGCGCGAGCCGACGAGCACCAACACTGCGAACACGAGGGCCGCGATCGTCGCTGGGTCGCGCAGCCGGCCCGAAGCGTCGTCGGAGAAGCTGCGGCTGCGCTCGGAGATGTTTCGGATGCGATCTTCGGCCTGCAACGAGCCGGCGACGTAGCCGCGCACGCGTGCGCTGCCGCGCACCTGCAGAGAGCGGAGGTCGATATCGGGAACTCGGCGCAGTGCCTGCGCGGCGCGACGCGCCCTGCGCAGGTCGCCGAAGTTGCGGAAGTTCCACACCCATGCGCCGATCAGCGCCTTCGCGCGATCGCGCCGGCGCGAGAGGACGAACAGCGCCACCTCGACTACCGCGAGGAGGAGCGCGATCGGGACCAGGTACGCGAGCGACCACCCGGACGCGGACTTCAACATCGCGCGCAGCCGGCTTCGTTGCGCGACTGCGGGCGAGACTGCTTCGGACGTGTCGTGCACCCGATCGGCTTCACGGTGCCGAGCCCGCGCGTCGGGCGCCACCATGACCCTCGCACCCGCGATCCGCGCCCTCCAGCAGAGGTCGAGGTCCTCGGCGCCGGGGAACGTCATGGCGTCGAAGCCACCCAGCTCTTCGAACAGGTCGGCGCGCACCAGCATCACCGTGCTCGAGACGAAGAAGATGTCGCGCACCGCGTCGTGCTGCTCCTGGTCCAGCTCCCCCGGCTCGATGCCCGAGTGCGGGACCCCGAAGCGGTCGATCGCCATCCCCACCTCGAGCAGGACGTCGGGGTGGTCGTACTCGACCAGCTTGGGGCCGATGATTGCCGCGTTCGAGCGGAAGGCCTCCTCGACCAGGAGCCGCACCGCCGACGGGTCGAGCACCACGTCGTCGTGGCAGAACAGCAGGAAGGTGGCGCCTTTCACGACGTCGATGACGTCGTTGGCGGCGGCGGCGAAGCCGCCGGCCTCCGGGAGCCGCCGGACGAAGGCACCGGGCAGGACGCCGGCCACGCGGGCGGTCGGATCGACGGTCGATCCGGCGTCGAGGACAAGGACGGTGACCGCCGGGTAGTCGGACGCACCGAGCGCCTGGAGGCTCTCCTCGAGCCACGGCCCGGGGTCCTTCGTGACGACGACGGCCACGACGGGTGGGGCGACGAGCGGCTCCGATGCCTCCCCGGGGTCCGAGTCGAGCATCGGCCCGTCAGAAGCAGTCGGAGTGGTGTCCATGGGCCGGTCGAGCGTACTTCCAGGGGACTCTTCGGCCGTGGCACGGTGACGATCGTCACCCGGTTTCGGTGCTTGCAGAAGTTAGCACTCTGCGTTATGCTGCTTGCACGGCAGCCGTTCGGCTCGCCACCAGCACCTCGAAATCTCCAAGCTCAGGAGCATCACCATGGACGTCAACCTCCGCAAGACCGCTACCGACACCGCGTACGTGCTCGTCGGCGTCGGCGTGCTCGGCTTCCAGCAGGCGCAGGTGAAGCGCCGCGACGCCAGCGCTCGTGTTGCCTCGATCCGCCAGGACGCGCGTGGCGCCGTGGTGAGCCAGACCGATTCGCTCGTGAGCAAGGCGACCGGTTGCGCGGCCAGCCTGAGCGACCTCGGCTCCACGGTCACCGGCACGGTCAGCGGCCTCGGCTCCACGGTGAGCGGCACGGTCGGCGGCACCGTCTCGAGCACCCTCAGCTCGGTCGGCACTCAGGTCAAGGCCGGTGCCGACGTCGCTCGCAGTGCGGACCCGCGGGTGTGGGCCGCTCCCGTGGTCGGCGACCTCCAGGTGCGGGTCGAGCCGGTCGTCGAGCAGCTGCGTTCGATCTCGTTGCCGTCGTCGATCTCCCTCCCGTCGCTCCCGAACGTGAGCGCGATCCCCGATCAGCTCGCCAAGACCATCGAGGTCGGCAAGGCCCGCGTCGGCCGCCGCAGCACCCCCACGTCGGTGCCGCACGCCGTAAACGGCGACGCCTGACTCCAGCTCTGCCGGGTGCGGTGTCCCCCCGCCGCACTTCGTTGCCGAGAAGGTCCCCTCCTCGGAGGGGACCTTCTCGGCGTCCACGGCTTAGGCTCGAAACATGCTGGTAGCGCTGGCTGGTGGAGTGGGAGCGGCACGCTTCCTGCGCGGTCTCGTTCGCGTCGTGCCGCCCGAAGCGGTCACCGTGATCGTGAACACCGCCGACGACGAGGTCTTCCACGGCCTCTACGTCTGCCCGGATCTCGACACCGTCACCTACACGCTCGCCGGGGCCGAGCACCCCGAGCAGGGTTGGGGCCTCGCCGGCGAGACCTTCGTGACCATGGACGCCCTCGACCGCTACGGCCAGGACACCTGGTTCCGGCTCGGTGACCGCGACCTCGGCACCCACATCTACCGCACCGAGCGCCTCGCCGATGGCGCGACCGTGTCCCAGGTATCGGCGGAGATCGCCGCGGCTTGGGGTGTCGTCCCTCAGCTGCTCCCCATGACCGACGAACGGGTCGCGACGCAAGTGACCGTGAGCCGCGAGGACGGTTCGCCGCGAGGTGCTCGCGATGCAGGAGTGGTTCGTGCGGGAGCGGGCGAACCCTCCGGTCGTCGCCGTGGAGTTCCACGGCATCGAGAGCGCGCGCCCCGCCCCGGGGGTGCTCGCCACCCTCGAAGCCGCGGAGACCATCCTCATCTGCCCGTCGAACCCGGTGATCTCGATCGGCCCGATCCTGGCCGTGCCCGGCGTCCGCGAGGTGCTGACCCGCCGACGCGACCGGGTCGTCGGCGTGAGCCCGATCATTGCCGGCGCGCCGGTCAAGGGCCCGGCGGACCGGCTGATGGGACCCCTCGGCATCGAGGTCAGCTGTGTCGGCGTAGCCCACGCCTACGCGGACTTTTGCGGCACGCTCGTCATCGACTCCGGCGACGAACCGCGCGCCCGCGAGGTCGAGGCCGCCGGGGTGCACGCGGTCGTGGCCGACACGCTGATGACCGATGCCCGGGTCGCCGCCGCGCTCGCGCGGCACACGCTCGACGCCGTCGCCTGATCGGTGATGCCGCTCACGATCATCCCGATCACGGGGATCCCGGAGATCCGGCCGGGTGACGCGCTCGGCGAGCTCATCGCGTCAGCCGCGTCGGCGCAGAACACACCGCTCACGGACCACGACTGCCTTGTCGTCACGCAGAAGATCGTGTCGAAGGTCGAGAACCGACTGGTGCCACTGGACCACGAGGATCTCGACGCGCGACGGGTGCTGATCGAGCGTGAATCGGTCCGGATCCTGCGCCGCCGCGGCGATCTCATCATCAGTGAGACGTCGCACGGCTTCGTGTGTGCGAACGCGGGCATCGACTTTTCCAACGTCGAGGACGGTCACGCAGCGCTCCTTCCTGTCGACAGCGATCGGTCCGCGCACCGGATCCGCACCACGATCCGCATCACGACCGGCGTCGAGGTCGCCGTTGTGATCTCCGACACGTTCGGGAGGGCGTGGCGCCACGGATTGACCGACGTCGCGATCGGGGTCTCGGGACTCGCGGCGGTCGTCGACCTGCGCGGTCAGGCCGATGCGCTCGGCCGCGAGCTGAACGTCACGGAGGTCGCGGTCGCCGACGAGGTCGCGAGCGCGGCCGAGCTGGTGATGGGCAAGGCGTCGGCGATCCCGGTCGCGATCGTGCGCGGCCTCGACGCCGGCTGGTTTCGCGACGGTTCCGTGAACGAGCTCATCCGCGCCCCCGCGACGACCTCTTCCGATGAGCGTGCCGGAGTTCCTGGAGGCGCGGCGCTCGATCCGGGCGTTCACCGGAGAGCCGGTTCCGCGTGAAGCCCTCGATGCGCTGGTCGAGGCCGCGTGCGTCGCGCCCGCGCCGCACCACTCGCGACCCTGGCGGTTCGTCGTCGTGGACACGGACGCGTCCAAGCGCGACCTTGCGACCGGGATGGGTGAGCGGTGGCGCACCGACCTCGGGGCCGATGGCATTGCACCGGCGCGCATCAACGAGCTGATCCAGGCGTCGCACCGAAAGCTTCTGCGCGCGCCGGCGCTCATTCTGGCCTGCCTGACCTGGGACGGGCTGGACCGGTACCCCGACCCCGCCCGCCAGCGGGCCGAGTGGGGCATGGCGCTGCTGTCGCTCGGCGCCGCCGTGGAGAACCTCATGGTCGCCGCGGCGGACGCCGGGCTCGCGTCGTGCTGGGTTGCGGCGCCGATCTTCTGCCCTGAGGCCGCGCGCGACACGCTGGCGCTCCCGGCCGAGTGGCTCCCCCACGCACTCGTCCTCGTGGGGCATCCCGATCCCGCGTACGTCGGCCGGCCTCGACCCGAGATCCCGCTCGAAGAGCTCCGCGCGTTCCGGTAGGAGCGGGTCGAGCTAGCGGCCGGTGGCCCGCTCGGCGCGGAACCAGTCCAGCGTGCGCTCAACGCCGGCATCCAGGTCGGTCCACGGCTTCCAGCCGAGATGGATCTCCGCGCGGCCCGGGTCGAGCGCCGACCGCTGCAGCTCGCCCTGGCGCGCGGGTGCGTGGTTCGGCTCGTCCTTGAAGTTCACCGCGCGGGCGATGGAGTCGTAGAGCGCCTGGACGCTGGTCTCGACGCCGGTGCCGATGTTGATGATCAGGCCGCTGCCGCGATCCGACGCACGGACGAGCGCGTCGACGACGTCGTCCACGTACACGAAGTCCCGGGTCTGCTTCCCGTCGCCGAAGATCGTGGGGCGGGTCCGGTCGAGCATCATGCCCGCGAAAATCGACACCACGCCGGCCTCACCGTGCGGGTCCTGGCGCGGCCCGTAGACGTTCGCGAACGCCAGCGCGCTGTACTCGAGCCCGTGGATCTCGCGGTAGTAGTGGAGGTAGTCACACGAAGCCTTCTTGGCCACGCCGTACGGTGACTCGGGCCGCTGCGGGTGACCCTCCCGCACCGGGAGGTGCTCGGGCGTGCCGTAGAGCGTCCCGCCCGATGCCGCGAACACGACCTTCTGGGTACCGGCCGCCAACGCACCCTGGCAAACGTTCAGCGTGCCGAGGATGTTGACCTCGGCATCGAACACCGGGCGCGCGACGGAGACGCGCACGTCGGCCTGCGCCGCGAGGTGGAACACCACGTCGGGCTTGCGGTGCGCGATGAGATCGGTGATCGCCGGCGAGCGCACGTCGAGCCGGTGGAACGAGAACTTGCGGCTCCCCAACGAGCGGGCGTCGGAGAGGTTCGCCAACGAGCCGGTCGACAGGTCGTCGACGACATCCACGTCCCAGCCCTCGGCCAGGAGCCGGTCCGAGAGGGTCGATCCGATGAACCCGGCACCACCGGTCACGAGTGCTTTCACGTCATCTCCTAGCCGCAGGGCAGACCGGCGTCGGGGCCGATCACCTCGTCCGTCACTCGCGTGCCCGCGGCCACCGTCGCACCCCGAAGCACCACCGAACGGAGCAAGTTACTCCCCTCGCCGACCCTCGTCCCCGGTCCGAGCACCGAAGCCTCGACGCGCACACCGGCACCGACCCGGGCCCCGGCGCCGATGACCGACGGTCCGAGGATCACCGCGGTCTCGTCGATCTCGGCTCCGGGCTCGACCCAGACGTCCGGCGAGACCTCGCTCGCGCCGTCGACAGGTGGCCCGAGCCGACCCGAGGCGACGTCGAGCTGCGCCTCCAGGTACTTCTGGGGCGTCCCGATGTCGAGCCAGTACGCGTGGGACTGCATCGCGTAGAGCCGGCCGGGCGCCTCGAGCATGCGGGGAAACGTCTCTCGCTCGATGGAGACCGTGAACCGGGGCGGGATCGAGTCGACGACCTCGGGCTCGAGCACGTAGGTCCCGGCGTTGATCCAGTTCGTCGGCGCCTGGTCTCGCGGCGGCTTCTCGACGAACGCGACCACCTCGCCGTCGGCCCGAGTCGGCACCACACCGAACGCGGACGGGTCACCGACCTGGGTGAGAGCGATCGTCGCCGCCGCCTCGCGCTCGTCGTGAAACCGGACCAGCTCGGCGAGATCGAGGTCGGTGAGCACGTCGCCGTTGCAGACCAGCAACCGCTCGTCGATGCCGTCAGCGGCGAAGCGGATCCCGCCCGCGGTACCGAGCGGCTCGTGCTCGACGACGGAGCGGAGCTTGATGTCGCCGAACCGGTCGTCGGCGAAGTGCGTCCTGAACATCTCCGGGAGGTAGCCGAGCGACAGCACGACCTCGTCGACTCCGAAGCGACCGAGCCAGTTGAGCTGGCGCTCCAGGAAGGGGACGTTCGCGATCGGGAGCAGGGGTTTGGGGGTCGTCAACGTCAGCGGACGGAGACGGGTGCCCTGGCCCCCGACGAGAACGACCGCTTTCACGGGGTTGGAGTGGTGGTAGCCGTCGTGACCGTCGTGTCGGTCGACCCGCCCGGCACGGTGGTCGCAGTGCCCGAGACCGGGGCACCGTTGAGGTCGCTGATGTTCGTCAGCGCCTGCTCGGCGGTCGGCGGCTCCGGGAGCTCGGCGCCCTTCGGCAGCAGGTAGACCGCAACGATGTCGCCGTTCTTCGGGTGGTAATCGGACGGGTTGCCGGTGCGGGGTGTGCCGGTCCACTTCTTGCCGAAGCGGCCGACGGTCCACTGGACCTCGGCCTTCTTCGCGTCCGCCCCCGAGCCGCACGTGTCGCCGTTCTGGTGTTGCTTGCCGTCCCAGACCTTGAATGACGACTCCGAGGTGCTCCATCCGCCGTAGCTCAGGAAGCGGCCGAGGGTGGCCTTGTCGCCGGCCTCGTCGCTCGCGAACGGGTGGATGTGCATCAGCCCGTCGCCGTGCGAGTGGATCCCGGCGCGGACCCCCGCCTCGTTGGCCCGGTCCTCGAACGAAGGTGCGTTGGGGAGCCACGTCCCACAGACGTCGTAGCCCAGGAAGGCGTGCCAGTGGTCCCCGATGGTCGGCGCGGCGTCGGCGTTGTTCTGGCGGTCCGCGTAGGTCAGGGTCACGAGCAGGACGCCCAGCACCACCACGACGACGGTCGCGATCGTCCACACCATCGATCCGCTCCGGCGCTTCGGACGGCGGACCCGGGAGCGGATCCGGGCGCGGTTGTACTTGCTCGCTTTGGCCATGACCGGGTCGAGGCTACTCGGTGGTCACGGGCATTTCGGTCCGCCCCCGGACGGCCGCGCCGCCCGCGACGACCGCCCCCCGCACGGCCAGGAACCCGGCCGCGAAGGGGAGCAGGAGCCGGCGCGGACCGTGCCACCACTTCGCCGCGTACTGGTACGCGGCCCGATGGTGCTCGAAGATCGAGCGCAGCGGGCGCCGGGCCCGGCTGCCCCCGACCGTGTGCATGACGTGGCCGCCGGGCTCGTAGGTGATCGTCCACCCGTCGGCGCCGAGCCGCCGGCACAGGTCCACATCCTCGAAGAACAGGAAGAACCGCTCGTCCCAACCACCGACCCGGTCGAGCGCGGCACGCCGGAGCCACAGCGCCGCGCCGGAGATCCACTCCACGTCGCGCGGGATCTCCGGGTCGGCATCGAGCTGGCGGTAGGACTCGGTGAACCGGTTGTCCGAGACGATGCTGCCCAGGAGCGTGTGACCGACCGCGTCGCCGAGCGACGGAGCCGAGCGCGGCGGACGGGTAGCGCGTGCCATCGGGGTTCAGGAGCTGTGGACCGGCCGCCGCGACCCGGTCGTCGCCGTCGAAGCGTGCCATCATCGCGGCGGCCGTGCCGGCCGCGACCTCGGCATCCGGGTTCAGCACCGCGACCACCGGAGCCCGGGTCGCGGCGATGCCGAGGTTCGCGGCCCGTCCGTACCCGAGGTTCGCATCGGGATCGATCACCGGGACCTGCGGAAATGCGGCCCGGAGCTCGGCGACCGAATGATCGCGCGATCCGTTGTCCACCACAACGAGCTCGGGCGGTCCGCCGGCGGAGTCGTCGGCGAGCAACGACGCGACACAGGCCGCGAGCGCCGGACCAGCCTCGTAGTTGACGATGACGGCAGCCCAGCGCGGGTCGGAAGCCATGGGCTCTACACCGTCAATCGACGAACCGGAACTTCACAAGTGCGTAGAGAGCAGCGAAGCCGTCCTGCCAGGTGATCTTCTTGCCCTCGTCGAACTCGCGGCCGGCGTAGGAGATCGGTACCTCGTAGATCCGGATGCCCTGGCGCAGCACCTTCGCGGTGATCTCGGGCTCGAAGTCGAAGTGGTCCGATCTCACCGTGATGCTGCGGAGGATCTCGCGGTCGAACAGCTTGTAGCAGGTCTCCATGTCGGAGAGCGTTGTGTTGTAGAGCAGGTTGGTCACGAGCAAGAGCACCTTGTTGCCGCACCAGTGCAGGAACAGCATGTTGCGGCGCTCGCCGGTGAAGCGCGAGCCGTAGACGACCTCCGCCCTGCCCTTGAGCACCGGGCGGAGCATGCGCAACCAGTCGTCCGGGTCGTACTCCAGGTCCGCGTCCTGGATCAGCACGAGATCACCGGTCACGTGCTGGAGTGCAGTCCGGATCGCGGCGCCTTTGCCTTGGTTCGTCGGGTGCCTCACGATCTTCGTCGTGCTGTCGCCGAGCTGCGTGAGCACCGCGCGGGTGCCGTCATCACTCCCGTCGTCCACGACGATGAACTCGCGGTCGATCGGAAGGTCCACCGCGCGCATCCGGCGGAGGATCTCCACCACCGTGTTGCGCTCGTTGAAGACCGGCACGATCACCGAGAGCTTCTTGTACTCCTTCGGCGCGTCGGCACGGCCACCACTCGCATCGGTCACCACCGAGGTTCGCTCCGGCCCCCGCACGTCGTGCCCGCTCCTGCCTCGCTCACTGACCGCGCTCCTTCCGGTACCACTCGTAGGTGCGGGTCAGTCCGTCGCGCAGCTGGACCTTCGGCTCCCATCCGAGCTTCGCGCGGGCGAGCGTGATGTCGGGCTGGCGCTGGGTCGGGTCGTCGATCGGCAGGGGCTCGAACGCGATCTCCGACGACGATCCGGTGACGTCGAGGACGGCCTGCGCGAGCTCGAGGATCGTGAACTCGTTCGGGTTGCCGATGTTCATCGGGCCGGTCTCATCGGAGCGGAGCAGATTGAGGATGCCCGTGATGAGGTCGTCGACGTAGCAGAACGACCGCGTCTGCCGGCCGTCGCCGTAGATGGTCAGTGGTTCGCCCTCCATCGCCTGCACCAGGAAGTTCGACACCACCCGGCCGTCCGCGGGTCGGAGCCGAGGGCCGTACGTGTTGAAGATGCGGACGATGCGCACATCGAGGTCGTGCGTCCGGTGGTACGCGAGCGCCAATGCCTCCGCAAACCGCTTCGCCTCGTCGTAGACGCCCCGCGGCCCGATCGGGTTGACGTTGCCCCAGTAGCTCTCGGGCTGTGGATGCACGAGCGGGTCGCCGTACACCTCGCTCGTCGACGCGAGCAGGTACCGCGCGTGCTTGGCCAGCGCGAGCCCGAGAGTGTTGTGCGTTCCGAGCGCGCCGACCTTCATCGTCTTGATCGGGTGCTCGAGGTAGTCCTGGGGGCTGGCCGGGCTCGCGAAGTGCAGCACCGCGTCGACCGCCCCTGTGACGTGCAGGAAGTTCGTGACGTCGTAGCGCTCGAATGTGAACTCGGGCCGCGAGAGCAGGCCCGCCATGTTCTCCATGCGCCCCGTGAGCATGTTGTCCAGACCGACGACATCCCATCCGTCTTCGATCAGGCGCTCCGAGATGTGTGACGCAAGGAACCCGGCACAACCGGTCACCACCGCTCGGAGGCGCGGGGAGTCACCGGCGCGCCGGCGCGGCAGGGACTCCACTAGCGGCCGACTCCCTCATAGGTGAACCCGCGTCGGCGGAGCGCGACGGGGTCGAGCAAGTTGCGGGCGTCGAGCACGGCCGGGCAGGCCATGCCACCGAGGACGCGATCAAAGTCGAGCCAGCGGAATTCGTCCCACTCGGTGAGCACTGCGAGCGCCTGAGCACCCTCGCAGGCCTCGTACGGGTCGGCAACCACCTCCAGCCCGGGGACGAGCGCGGCCGCGCGTTCGCCGGCGGCCGGGTCGTAGGCGCGCACCGTTGCGCCCTCTTCGAGCAGGCGGCGCGCGATGACCAGCGCGGGAGAGTCGCGGAGGTCGTCAGTGTTCGCCTTGAACGTGAGACCCCAGACCGCGACCGCTGCGTCGGCGAGCGACCCACCAACAAGGTCTCGGAGCTTCTCGACCATTCGCTCGTGCTGGCGGAAGTTGACCTCGACCACGCCCTCGAGCAACGAGAAGTCGTACCCACTCGTGCGCGGGCGTACAGGAGCGCGGCAGTGTCCTTCGGGAAGCAGGAGCCGCCGTATCCCGGACCGGGATGTAAGAACTCGAAGCCGATGCGGTGGTCGTAGCCCATGCCGAGCGCGACCTCGCGCACATCGGCATCAACCGTCTCACAAAGGTTCGCGATCGCGTTCATGAACGAGATCTTGGTGGCGAGGAACGCGTTCGACGCGTACTTGATCATCTCCGCCGACGCGGGGTCGGTGACGAGCACCGGCGCATTGAGCGACCGGTAGAGCTCGCTCACGCGCACCGCGACCGCAGGGTCGTCGCAACCGATCACGACGCGGTTGGGCTCGAGGAAGTCCCGTACCGACGAGCCCTCGCGAAGGAACTCGGGGTTCGACGCCACCCCGACCTGCTCGATCGCCGCGCCCGCTTCGGCCAGGATCCGTTGCACGAGCCGGGTGGAGCCCACGGGCATCGTCGACTTGTTGATCACAACCGTCCCGCCGCGCAACACGGGTGCGATCTCGCGTGCGACGTCCTCGACGAACGACAGGTCTGCGGACCCGTCGTCGCCCTGCGGGGTCGGCACGCAGAGGAACACGAACTCGGCGATGCCCGCCGCGTTCTTCGCACCGACGACGAACTTCAGCCGCTGGGACGAGAGGCCCTGGTCGAGCAGCGCCTGCAAACCGTCCTCGAGGATGGGGATCTCACCCTTCGACAGGGAGGCGACCCGGCCGGCGTCGACGTCGGCACACGTGACCCGGTGTCCGAGATGGGCCAGGCAGGTTGCCGTGGTCAGCCCGACGTAGCCGGCTCCGATGACCGCAACATCACTCATCGATCGTTCCTCTTTCCGTGCCCCCGGCGTCCCGACCTCTTCGTGTCCACGCGCGCGCGATCACCACAGACCCGGGACATCCCGGGAATTTGTAGGGGTTCGACGAGGCCAACCCGTGATTGCCCGGTTCAGCAGCCGGCGGCGCCCGCCACGGTGGAGGTCGTCGCCTGCTCGGAGGACTTCGTCGTCGTGGTGGTCTCCGTCTTGTGCTTGCCCGACGGTGCCACCCCATTGAAGTCCGAGGCGACCATCACCACGACCTGGTCGCCGCTGATCGACGAGTCCGCGACCACCTGGCCGACGCCCTTCATGTAGCTCGCCACCAGCAGGGCCCGGGCATCATTGCCGGGGCGGTAGTGGATCTGCGTACCCCCGAGCAGCGAGGTGTTGCCCACGCTGCCCGGCGCAAAGCCGTAGCGCTGGAAGTCGGCGAGGGCGGTGCCGGCCGCGCCGCCGACCCCGGAAGCGTTGAGGACGTTCACCGTGACCTGCGCCGGGTGCAGCTTGGTGAAGTCGGGCGTGTTCGCCCCGCCGAACGTTCGGAGCTGAGCGAGCAGGGAGTCCGCTTCCGGCTGCTGGAGCACGAGCCGGCCCCGGTCCTTGGCCAGGGGAGCTGCCTGCACCGGGATCGTCTGCATCTGGATCGCGCTGCTGTCGTTCGGGTTGACCTTCCGGAACGTGTTCACGAGCTGGAAGATGTCCTGCTTGCTCAGCTGCGTGTCGACGTGGAGCTTCGGCACGATGGAGTCGGCGACGTCGAGCGCGGTCAGAGGGTTGGATGCGCTCTTGCGGGCGGCGACGTCGGCGAGCTGGCGGATGAAGCTCTGCTGGCGCGTGATCCGGTCGAGGTCGGCCCGGGGGCTCGCGTCGACCCACTCGCCCTTGCTCGAGTCGTAGTACTGCAGCGTCCGGGACCGCGCGGTACGCGAGCGCCTGGTCGCCGTTGAGCGAGATGCAACCGGCGGTGGGGATGTCCAACCCCGATTCCTTGTCCCGGGCGGGATACGGGAAGTACACGGGGATCTTGCCGACCGCGTCGACGATCCCGATGAACGCCTCGAAGTTGATCTCGACGTAGTGGTTGATCTCGACGTCGAAGTTCCGCTTGATCGTGTCGATGACCGCTTGCGGACCGTCGTTGAACGCGGCGTTGATCATGTCCGTGCTGCCGTCGGCCGTCTTCACCAGCAGGTCGCGGGGAACGAGACGAGGAGGCTCGTCTTCGCGTCCGGATCGATGTGCACGATCATCAACGTGTCGGAGCGGGGTTTGCCGAGGTCGGCGGCCGAGCCGAAGGCCTTGGCTTGTGCGGCGTTGGTCTCGAAGCTGCGGGAGTCCGAGCCGAGGATGAGGTAGTTGCCCGCCTTGCCGGGACCCGGGGCCAGGGTGAGGTTGCCGACCCGCGGGATGTCGTTGAGCTTGTTGTCCACGACGCGGTTGCCCACGATCAACCCGCCCGTGACGAGCACGAACGTGACGACGAGGGCGATCAGGTAGCGCCGAACAAAGGCGCGCCAAGGCGGGAGGGAGGCAACCACGGTCCCGCGATCGTACTGAAACCCGCCCTGGGATTGCGGGCAGGGACCGGAGCCGAAGCCCGCCCTATACCCTGCGGGCATGGAGGTCGGGCCGATCCTGGCGGCGCTGCCGATCGACGTCCCGGCCGCGGTCGGCCTCGACGGTGATCGCGTGGTCGTGGCCTGTGGCGCCGAGGAGGTCGAGGCGCTCGACGGGGGCGCCGCCCTTGACCGCTTGGACCGCCTGGGCCGGGGATGGTGGGCCGGGTTCCTGGCCTTCGACCTCGGGCGGGCCATCGAACGGGTCCGGCCCCGGCTCGATTCGCATCGGACCGGGGCGGGGGCAATCGGAGCCCCACTCCCTGATGCGGTGTTCGTCCGGTTCGGGGCGTACGCGGAGATCGACCGGCGCGGACCCGGGTGCCGGATCTCCGGTCGGGGGCCGGCGCGGCGCCGGCTCGAAGCCGCGCTGGACGCCGCCGGGTCCGTGCCCGTTCCAGCCGGGCCGGGGCTCGACCGGTGGCGCTCGAGCCTCGATCGGGCCGAGTTCGAGGCCGGCGTGCGGACGATCGTCGCGCACATCGAGGCCGGTGACTGCTACCAGGTGAACCTGACCCGGCAGCTGACGAGCGCCCGCGCCGCGGATCCGGTGGCGTTGTGGTGCGGGCTCGAGTCCGGCAACCCGGCACCGCACGCGTCGTTCCTGCGCGCCGGCTCCGAGGTGCTGGGCCAGGACCTCGCGATCGTCTCGGCGTCCCCCGAGCGCTTCCTGCGCGTCGACGGCCGCCAGGTGGAGACCCGCCCCATCAAGGGCACGGCCGTGTCCCCGGCGCGACTGCGGGCCAGTGCCAAGGACCGGGCCGAGAACGTGATGATCGTCGACCTCGCGCGCAATGACCTCGGGCGGGTGTGCGAACCCGGTTCGGTGGAGGTTTCGGGGTTGTGCGACCTCGAAGCCCACCCCGGGCTCGTCCACCTCGTCAGCACCGTGCGCGGATCGCTGCGGCCCGATGTCGGGCTCGGCGGCCTGCTGCGTGCGACGTTCCCACCCGCGTCGGTCACCGGCGCGCCCAAGCCGCGCGTGCTCCAGGAGATCGAAGACCTCGAGCCCGTCTCGCGCGGCGTCTACTGCGGCGCCGTTGGTTGGATCGACACCGTCAGGGACCGGGCGGACCTCGCAGTCGCGATCCGAACGTTCACGGTCCGCTCCGGCGTGACGCAGCTCGGCGTCGGCTCGGGCATCACCGTGGACTCGGACCCGGCCGCCGAGTGGCACGAGAGCGAGCTCAAGGCCGCGCGCCTCCTGACCGTCGCCGGCACCGGAGCCCGCGCGACCCATGCCGCAGCGAGCGCCCGATGAGGCTCTGGCTCAACGGCCGGCTCGACGACGTCTCGGCGCTGCGGATCTCTCCGCTGGACCACGGCATCCTCGTCGGTGACGGCGTCTTCGAGACGTTGCGGGCCTACGGCGGCGTCCCGTTCGTGTGGCGCCGACACCACGAACGCCTGGTGCTCTCCGCGCACGGCATCGGGCTCGAGGTTCCGAGCTCGTCGTCCCTGCGGCACGCCGCGGATGCCGTGCTCGCGGCGAACGATCTGCGCGAGGCACGCCTGCGCATCACGGTCACCGGGGGCGAGTCACCACTGGGCTCCGAGCGCGGTGACGCCGAGCCGACCGTGATCGTCGCCGCGAGCGAGCTCGCGCCCCCGGCGCCGGACGCGGACGTCGTCACCGTCCCGTGGTCCCGCAACGAGCGCAGCGCGATCGCCGGGCTCAAGACGATCTCGTACGCCGAGAACGTCCGGGCGCTCGCGTACGCGCGTGAGCACGGCGCGATCGAAGCGGTGTTCCCCAACTCGCATGGCGACCTCTGCGAAGCGACGGGATCCAACGTCTTCCTCGTGTTCCAGCGCGTGCTCCACACTCCCCCCGGGGAAGCAGGCTGCCTGCTCGGTGTCACCCGCGGCGCTGATCCTCGAGCTCGCGGCGGGGCTCGGCATCCCGATCGAGGAGGCGGCGCTGCCACTCGACGCGTTACACCGGTGCGACGAGGCCTTCCTCTCGTCGACCACGCGCGAGGTCCAGGCCATCGCCCGCGTCGACGGCCAGCCGCTGCCGGCCGTGTGCGGTCCGATCACCGCCAGCCTCGCCACCGCCTTCACCGATCTCGTCGCCCGCGACCTGAACCCCTGAGCGCTGGGTCAGGCGTCGCGGAGGTGCACCACGTCGCCTGCCGCGACCGCGTGCGTCGTGCCGTCAACCTGCACGAGCAGCCGGCCTGAGTCGTCGATCCCGGTCGCGGTGCCGACCAACGGGCCGTCCGATCGGTCGACCCGCACCCACCGACCGGCCGTCGCCAACCGGCTGCGGTAGGCACGGCGCGTCCCGACGAGGTCATCGAGTGCCGCGGCGTAGCGAGCCAGAAACGCGTCGAGCAGCTCCTCGCGCGTCGCCGGGCGGCCGCCCTCCAAGTTGCATGCCGTCGCGATCTCCGCGAGGTCTTCGGGCATCTCGGGCCAGTCGAGGTTCACGCCGATCCCCACCACGACCGCGTCCCCCGAGGCCTCGGCGAGGATCCCCGCCAGCTTCCGGGCGCCGACCAGGAGGTCGTTCGGCCACTTGAGCTCCGCCGCGACGCCGGTCGTCGCCGCCACCGCGTCGGCCATCGCCACCGCCGCCGCCATGACCACCAGGTGGCGGTCGTCAGGTGGGAGCTCCGGGCGCAGCAGCACGGACACGAGGAGCGAGGCCCCGGGTGGTGCGCTCCAGGTGCGCCCGAGCCGGCCCCGCCCCGCCCGCTGGTGATCGGCGACCACGACGAGACCGTCGGCCGCGCCCGCTCGAGCCCGTTCCAGCAGGTACTGGTTCGTCGAGTCGGCAACGGCGAGCCACCGGACGTCGCCGAAGCGTGGCGGAGTGGCCTGGGGATCGGGCACGGCCCGTAGGATACGGCGACCCTTCACCACTGGCTGAGGTGCACGTGCTGCAGAAGATCCTGATCGCCAACCGCGGCGAGATCGCCGTCCGCGTCATGCGGACGTGCCGCGAGCTGGGGATCCCCACGGTCGCGGTCTACTCGGAGCTGGACCGAGATGCGCTCCACGTCCGGTACGCCGACGAGGCCTACGCCCTCGGAGGCCAGAGCGCGGCCGAGAGCTACCTCAACACCGACGCGATCCTGGGTGTCATCGAGCGGTCGGGCGCCGACGGTGTCCACCCCGGCTACGGCTTCTACGCCGAGAACGCGGACTTTGCCCGGGTCATCGGCGAGCGCGGCGTGACGTGGATCGGTCCCCCGCCCGACGCGATCGACGTGATGGGCGACAAGATCTCCGCCCGGCGTGCCGCGGACCGCGGTGGCGTCGAGAGCGTGCCGGGCACGCTGGATCCGATCGAGAACGCCGACGACGTCATCGCGTTCGGTGAGAAGGTCGGGTGGCCGGTCGCGATCAAGGCCGCGTACGGCGGTGGCGGCCGCGGCATGAAGGTCGTGGAGGATGCCGGCCACGCGCAATCGGCGCTGGACTCGGCGCAGCGCGAGGCCCAGGCGTACTTCGGGCGGTCCGAGGCGTACCTCGAGAAGTACCTCCCCCGACCGCGTCACATCGAGATGCAGATCTTCGCCGACATCCACGGCAACGCGGTGTGGCTCGGCGAGCGCGACTGCTCGGTGCAACGCCGACACCAGAAGCTGATCGAGGAGTCGCCGGCCGCGGGCCTGAGCGAGAAGGTCCGCACTGCGATGGGCGAGGCCGCGGTGAAGGTCGCGAAGGCGTGTGGCTACGTCAACGCGGGCACGGTCGAGATGCTCTACCAACCGATCGAGGGTTCCGACGACGGCGAGTTCTACTTCCTCGAGATGAACACGCGGCTCCAGGTCGAGCATTGCGTCACCGAGCTGGTCACCTCGCTCGACCTCGTCGCCGAGCAGATCCGGGTCGCCAGCGGCGAACCGCTGTCGTTCACCCAGGACTCCGTCTCGGTGCACGGCCACGCGATCGAGGTCCGCATCAACGCGGAGAACGCAGCAAAGGGCTTCCTGCCGTCGCCGGGACCCGTCACCAAGCTCCGGATCCCGTCGGGTCCCGGGGTGCGCTGGGACGGTGGGTACGAAGAGGGCGACACGATCTCGCAGTTCTACGACAACCTGCTCGCGAAGCTGATCGTGTGGGCGCCGGATCGTGATCGCGCCCGCCACCGGATGCTGCGTGCGCTGCAGGAGCTCGTGGTCGAGGGGATCCACACCACGGTTCCCGCGGCACGAGCTCGTGCTCAACCATCCCGACTTCGCAGCCGGTCACCACTCGACCAACTGGCTCGAGAACGAGGTCGACCTTTCGGGTCTGACGTCCGAAGCCGCGCCTCAGACGACGACGGGGGCGGGCGACGGGGCCGAGCCCGAGACGCTCACCGAGCGCACCGTGCCGGTCGAGGTCGACGGCAAGCGATTCAACGTGAAGCTGTGGCTGCCCGATCCGCCGGTCGTCACGAGCTCGGGCGCGGGGACTGGCGGCAACAAGCGCGCGCCGAGACCCAAGGCCGCGGCATCGAGTGGCGGCGGCGGCGACGGGACGATCAACGCGCCGATGCAGGGCACGATCGTGAAGGTGCTCGTGAACGTCGGCGACGTGGTCGAGGCCGGCCAGGCGCTGCTGGTGCTCGAGGCGATGAAGATGGAGAACCAGATCAGCAGCGAGTCGGGTGGCACCGTCGTGGAGGTGCGGGTCACCTCCGGGGCGAGCGTGTCCACGGGTGACGTCCTCGTCATCATCGAGTAGCGCGGGCTCCTTGGGCGCGCCCCTCTTCGTCGTCGACGCGTTCACCGAGTCGGCGTTCGCCGGCAACCCCGCCGCGGTCTGCCTGCTCGACGACCCCGCAGAACCCGAATGGATGCAGTCGGTCGCGGCCGAGATGAACCTGTCCGAGACCGCGTTCGTGACGCCCGCAGGTGCCGAGTTCGGCCTGCGTTGGTTCACGCCCACCGTCGAGGTCCCGCTCTGCGGGCACGCCACCCTCGCGAGCGCGCACGTGCTCTGGGATGGCTGGCTCCCCCTCGACGTGTCCGCGCGGTTCCAGACCGCGAGCGGGCTCCTCACGTGCGCTCGCGCCGGTCAGCTCATCGAGATGGACCTCCCGGCCGACCCACCCGAGCCGATCTCGGACCCCGCCGCGCTCACCGACGCGCTCGGGATCGACGTCCTGGCCGCGGCGACCAGCCGGGTCGGCAAGGTGCTCGTGCTCACCGATGCCCTCACGGTGCGGGCCTTCGAGCCGGACCTCGCGGCGATCACGGCGCTCGACGTGACCGGCGTGATCGTCACGGCCGCCGGAGACGAGCCGGGCATCGACTTCGTCTCGCGCTACTTCGCGCCCGCGGTCGGAATCGACGAAGATCCGGTCACCGGAGCCGCGCATTGCGTGCTCGCTCCGTTCTGGGCCGAGCGGCTCGGGCGCCCGGAGCTCGTCGGCTACCAGGCGTCGAAGCGCGGTGGCACGGTCCGCTGCCGCCTCGACGGCGACCGCGTGACGCTCGGCGGTCGCGCGGTGACCGTCACCCGCGGCGAGCTCCTCGCCTGACGCGTCTGTATTCAGCCGCGATCCGCGCCGACCGGGACGACGGTGCTTACCAGGCAGCTTCGGCGAGGGACTCCGACATCGACGGGTGCACGAGCAACGAGTCGACGATGTCCACGACCTTCAGCCCGTTCGTGACCGCCACGGCGATCACCGAGATGAGCTCCGCCGCGTTGCGACCCACGATCGAGCCACCGAGCACGACTCCGGTTGCCGGGTCCGAGATGATCTTCACGAAGCCTCGGGCATCGCCCTTGATCAGTGCCTTGGCGTTCGCCGAGAACGGGACCTTGGTCACCCGGATCTTGCGACCCGAGGCGAACGCCTCGGCCTCGGCCAGACCCACGTCGGCGATCTCGGGTTCGGTGAAGATCGCGGACGATGCCTTCTCGTAGTCGAGGTGTCGGTGCGCGCGGGCGTGCAGACCCATGAGGTGCTCGGCGATCTTGCGGCCCTGCATCGCGGCAACCGACGAGAGCGGCAGCTTCCCCGACAGGTCACCCGCGGCATAGATGTTGCCAACCGTCGTGAGCAGGTTGTGGTTGACCTTGACGTAGCCCGCGTCGTCCACTTGGACGCCGGATTCGGCGAGGCCGAGATGCTCGTTGTTGGGTACCGAGCCGATCGCCAGAACGACGTGCGACGCCTTCACGCAGCGGCCGTCGTCGCAGTCCACGGTCACGACATCGCCGTCGCGGGTCAGCGCCTTGGCCCGCGCGCCCTTGAGGAGCTTCACCCCGCGGGCGAGGAACTCTTCCTCGAGCACCGCCGCAACCTCGGCGTCCTTCAACGGGAGCACCTGCTGGCGCGACACGACGAGGGACACGTTGGAGCCGAGCGCGCTGAACATGTGCGTGAACTCCACGCCGGTGACGCCCGAGCCGATGACGCAGAGGTGCTCGGGGATCTCCTGGGGCGGGTACGCCTGGCGGGTGGTGAGGATGCGTTCGCCGTCGACGGCGGCCCAGTCGGGGATCCGGGGTCGCGAGCCGGTGGCGAGGATCACGAAGTCCGCGTCGAGATGCTCGAGGCCGTCCTCCGTCTCTGCGATCACCTCGTGGGGACCTTGCAGCCGGCCCGTCCCGTGGATCAGGCGAACGCCCTGGGACTCGAGCAGCGAGCGCACCGACGACTGCAGGTGCGCCTCGATCGAGGCGACGCGCTCGCGCACCGCGTCGACATCCAGTCGGCCCTGCGCCTCGAGCCCCATCGACCGGGCCCGGGTGAGCTCGGACAGCTCGCCGCCGGTCGCGATCATTGCTTTGGACGGGATGCAGTCCCAGAGGTGCGCGGCGCCGCCGATGATGTCGCGCTCGATGAGCGTGACCTCGGCCCCGAGGGTGGCCGCGACCGTGGCCGCGGTGTTGCCACCCGGCCCACCGCCGATGATCACGAGACGTGTGGCCATCGGACCAGGGTACGTGACCGGACCTTCGCTAACGTCCTTCGGATGCCGGAGCTTCGTCATGATGCGATCAGCGGACGCAGCGTGATCGTGGCGGTCGAGCGGGCCGCGCGGCCCTTCACCTTCCCGACGACCCCGACGCTCGACGGTGAGCCCAACGACTGCCCGTTCTGCGCGGGGCGGGAGGAGATGACCCCGCCGGAAGTGCACCGCACCGGCGCGGGCGCGGCCGAGACCGAGGGCTGGCGGGTCCGCGTCGTTCCGAACCTCTTCCCGATCGTCGGTCCCGCCGAGCCGGCCGGCGACGAGCCCATCGGCTTCGGCGAGCAGCACGGCACGCGCGTGTCCGGCGCGCACGAGGTCGTCGTCCTCTCCCCCGACCACAACAAATCGTTCGGCAACCTGACGACGACGCCGCGACGGAGGTCCTGACGGTGATTCGCGATCGGGTGCGGCTCCACCTCGAATCCGGGCACGCATACGTCCAGGCGTTCGTGAACCACGGCAAGGCGGCCGGTGCCTCGATCGCCCATCCCCACGCGCAGGTGGTTGCGCTGGACCTCGTGCCGGACGCGGTCGACGCCTTGGTCGAGCGCCTCGCGACCACGGACCTGGTCGCCCGCGAGCTCGCCGACGCGCGCCGCGACGAACTGGTCGTCGTCGACGGCCCGGCCCCGGCGTGGAGCCCGTTCGCAGCGCTCGTGCCCTACGGCATGCGGGTCGCCCATCGATCCACCCGGGCCCGATTCGACGAGGCGACCGACGCGGAGGTCCGCGTGGTGGCGATCTCGTTGCGCGACGCGCTCGCTCCCCTCCACGCGCGCGCTCGGTGACGCGCCCGTACAACGTGGTGATCCGCACCGCGCCGCCGGGCCGGCGCGCGGGCGAGTTCCACTGGCACGCGGACGTGCTGCCGCGCACCACGCTCGTCGCCGGGTTCGAGGAGGGGACCGGCATCCTCGTCAACACGGTCCCCCCCGAGCTCGGCCGCGGCCCGCCTGCGCGAGGCGAGCGCATCATGACGATCGAGATCCGGCTGTCCGAGACCATCGGCGTCCCGCCGGACGCGGTCTGGGCCGCGATGGAGGACCTCGAGACGCACACCGAGTGGATGGCGGACGCGGTCGCGATCACGTTCCGCAGCGAGCAGCGGACGGGCGTCGGCACCGAGTTCGAGTGCCTGACCAAGGTGGGGCCGTTCACGACCACGGACGTCATGACGGTCACCGAGTGGCGACCGGGCGTGGTGATGGGCATCGAGCACCGCGGCGTCGTCACCGGAGAGGGCCGGTTCACGCTGCACGCGCTCCCCGGCGGGATGACCGAGCTGCGCTGGGACGAGCAGCTGCGCTACCCGTGGTGGATGGGCGGACCCGTCGGCGAGCAGACCAGCCGGCCGATCTTCACCCACCTCTGGCGCGCCAACCTCGCCCGCCTCCGGGCGAAGGCCGAACGCGTCGACCCTCGACCCGTTTGGCGTCGTGCGCGTGCCATACGGGCACCTGGACGACGCCAAAATGTGGGTCGGCCGGGCTGGGTCAGCGGCCCCGGAAGGTTGCCTTGCCCGGACCGTGCTCGAGGAAGCTCGCGACGCCGGCGCGCGCGTCCTCGGTGCCGAACACCTCGACGAAGGCCGCCGCTTCGACGTCGAGGCCGGCCGCGAGTGAGCCGTCGAGCCCGTCGTCGATCGCCTGCTTGGCCAGACCCATCGCGACGACCGCGCCGGACGGCGAGCTCGCCCGCCCACGCGAGCGCCTGCGCCTCGAGCTCGTCGGCGGGCACGACGCGGTCGACGAGCCCCATCGCGAGCGCTTCGTCGGCGCGGACCTGGCGTCCGCTCCACACCAGCTCCTTGGCCTTCGCCGGACCGACCAGCCGGGTGAGCCGCTGCGTGCCGCCCGCGCCCGGGATGATCCCGAGCAGGATCTCCGGCTGACCGACGCGCGCCCTGTCGCCCGCGATGCGCAGGTCGCAGCTCAGCGCGAGCTCGAGCCCACCGCCGAGCGCGAAGCCGTTGATCGCGGCGATCACCGGACGCGGGATCGCCGCCAGTCCGTCGAACGCGGCGCGGAACGCGCGGCCGACGTGCTTCGCCGCGGCCTGATCCCCGAACTCGCTGATGTCCGCGCCGGCCGCGAACGCCCGCTCGCCACCGAGCACGACGACGGCCTTCACCGTCGTCGTCGGCCGCGAACGCGAGCGCGGCCGCGGCGATCTGGCCGAGCAGCGCCTGCGAGAGCGCGTTCATCGGCGGACGGTTGAGGCGCAACGTCGCCACCCCGTCGGCGCGGACGTCGGTCAACACGAGCTCTTCGGTCATGGCCGGCGAGCGTACCGAAGGCGCAGGCGGCTCAGCCGCCGAGCAGCTCCGCCGCGGCGGCGTAGGGATCGAGCTCCCGGGCGGCCACCTGGGCGACGAGCTTGTCGAACCGCTCGCCGGTGCACGTGGCGTCGGCCTGCTCCCGCAGGCGCGCGAGCACGATGTTGCGGAGCTCGTCGCGCAGTCGGGCCTCGCGGCGACGCGCCAGCTGGCCCGTCTGCTCCTGGAACGCGCGGTGCTCCTCGATCGCGCTCCACAGCTCGTCGATGCCTTCGCCGCGCGTCGCGACCGTCTGCACCACCTTCGGACGCCACGCCATCTCGCCGGTGAGGTCGAGCATCATCTCGAGGTCGCGGATCGTCTCGGCGACGCCGTCGCGGTCGGCCTTGTTCACGACGAAGAGGTCGGCGATCTCGAGCAGCCCGGCCTTGTTCGCCTGCACGCCGTCACCCCACCCGGGGTTGACCACCACGACGGTCGTGTCCGCCGCGCCGGCGATCTCGACCTCGACCTGGCCGACGCCCACCGTCTCGATCAGCACCCACGGCTTGCCCGACGCGTCGAGCACCCGGGCCGCGAGCGGCGTCGCGAGCGTGAGACCGCCGAGGTGACCGCGCGTCGCCATCGACCGGATGTACACGCCCTCGTCGATCGCGTGGTCCTGCATCCGGACCCGGTCACCGAGGATGGCGCCGCCGCTGAACGGGCTCGTCGGGTCGATCGCGAGGACCCCGACCTCGGTCCCTTCGGCCCGCAGCCGGCGGATCACTGCGTTGGTCAGGCTCGACTTCCCTGCACCCGGCGCGCCGGTGAGGCCGACCGTGTACGCGTTCCCGGTCTCGGGGTACAGCAGCGCGGACGCCGCGATCGCGGCCGGACCGCCGGTCTCCACCAGCGAGATGAGCTTCGCCACCGCACCGCGGTCCCCGGTGATCGCTCGCGCGACGAGCGGAGCCGGATCGATCGCCTTCGCCACGCGCTCGGCTAGTCGGCGACGACTTCGGTGACGCCCGGAACCCGATCCATGATGATCCGCTGGACCCCCGCCTTCAGCGTCATCGTCGACACCGGGCAGGTCCCGCACGCGCCCACCAGCTCGACATGGACCACGCCGCCGCCGTCGACCTCCTTGAAGACGATGTCGCCGCCATCGGCCTGCAGTGCGGGCCGGATCGCGTCGATCGCCTCGAGGATGCCGGTTTCCATGGTGTCGGTGGACATCGGGGATCACCTCCTGGACCGTCCAACTCCCAACCTACCCCACGTCTTCCCGGGACCCGTCCCCGCCGGCGGCCTCGTGGTCAGATGCGGTGGATGTCGGCGCCGAGCGTGGTGAGCGCGCCCACGAAGTCGGGGTACGCCCGCTCCACGTGGCGCCACTCGTGCACGACGGTGCTGCCTTCGGCCCGCAGACCGGCGAGCGCCAGCGCGGCACCGGCCCGGACGTCCAACGCCCGCACCGGTGCACCCGAGAGCCGCTCGACGCCCCGCACGACGGCGTAGCGGCCTTCGGTGCGAACGTCGGCACCCATCCGCACCAGCTCGTCGACGAACGAGAACCGGTTGTCGAAGACGTTCTCCGTGACGATCGACGTGCCCTCGCTCACCGCGAGCAGTGCGACCGCCATCGGCATGAAGTCCGTCGCGAACCCGGGGTACGGCAGCGTCGCGATGTCGACCGCGGTCAGCCGCTCCGGTGCGGACGCCCAGATCCCGTCGGGTGTCGGCGACACGCGCATGCCCATCTCGCCGAGCTTCATCACCACCATCTCGAGGTGCTCGAGCCGCACACCTTCGAGCTCGATCTCGCCGCCGGCGATCCCGCACGCCATCAGGAAGGTGCCGGCTTCGATCCTGTCCCCCATGATCTCGGTCTCGCACGGCACGAGCTCCTGCACCCCCTCGATGCGGATGGTGCTCGTCCCGGAACCGAGGATGTGCGCGCCCATCCGGTTGAGGAACGCGGTGAGGTCCCGGATCTCCGGCTCACGTGCGGCGTTCTCGATGACCGTCTCACCCTTCGCGAGCACCGCCGCGGTCAGCAGGTTCTCGGTCGCTCCGACGCTCGGGAAGTCGAGCACGATCACCGCGCCGTTCAGCTTGTGGCAGCGCGCCTCGACGAAGCCGTGCGAGACCTCGAGCTCCGCGCCCATCGCGGTGAGCCCGCGGAAGTGCATGTCCAGCTTGCGGCTCCCGATGTTGTCCCCGCCCGGCAGCGCGACGCGCGCCTCACCGCAACGGGCGAGCAGTGGCCCGAGGACGTTGATCGACGCGCGCATCTTGCTGACCAGATCGTACGGAGCCTCGGGCATGAGCCGCCCCGACGTGTCGATGTGGAGCTCCTCGGGACCGGCCCACTCCACCTCGGCGCCGACCGCGCGCAGCACCGCGATCATCACTTCGAGATCGGCGACCGGCGGAAGGTTGCGCACCACGGTGACGCCCGGTGCGAGCAAAGCGGCTGCGAGCTGTTTCAGCCCGGAGTTCTTCGTCGCACCGGAGATCTTGATCGCGCCCGAGAGCGACGTTCCCGGCCGTACGACGACGGCATCCATCGGGGAGCCAGGCTAGCGGCGCGCCGCTCCAGGACCCGGTTCCGGCGTCACCGGTTGCGATAGACCGGCGGCCGTTGCTCGACAAAAGCCGCGATGGCTTCCTTCATGTCGTCCGACGGCAGACACACCGCCTGGCCCTCGGCTTCGATGCGGAGCCCATCCACCGTCCGCTCGTCGAGTGCCGCGTTGACCGCCCGCTTGGCGCCCCTGATCGCGAGCGGCGGCTGCGCGGCAATCGTCGCGGCGAGCTACCAAGGCAGCCTCTTCGAGCTCCTCGTTCGAGACGAGCTGCTCGCAGAGCCCGATGCGGTACGCCTCGCCCGCGTCGATGCGCGCCGAGGTGAAGATCATCTCCTTGGCCTTGCCCGGACCGACGAGCCGGGGAAGCCGTTGCGTCCCTCCGAGGTCGGGCATGATCCCGTACTTCAGCTCGAGCAGCCCGACGCTCGTCCCGCGGGCGAAGATCCGCAGGTCACACGCGAGCGCGATCTGCAGTCCCGCGCCGAGCGCGTAGCCGCGGACCGCGGCGATGGTCGCGAACGGTGCCGTCTCGAGCCACGAGTACGACTCCTGCGTGCGCATGACCATGTCGACCACCGGGTTCGCATCGCGCGCGCCGGGTCGGGGACCGTCGAGGCCCGACGCCGGTCGTGAAGACGGAGGTGTCGATGCCACTCGAGAACGCGCGACCCTCGCCGATCACGATCAACGCGCGCAGGTCACCCGGATCCGCGACCAGCTCTTGGCCGAGGGTGCGGAGCTCGTCCCACATCTCGCCGGTGAAGCTGTTGAGCTTGTCGGGGCGGTTGAGCACCAGCCGTCCGACGTGACCATCCCGTTCCAGGCGCAGTGTGTTCACGCGTCGAAGGCTAACTGCGTCGATGTTCGGATCGGGTTCCGGGATCCGGGTGAGCCGAACCACCGAGATCGGCGCGCCGAACCCCGGGATCTGCTTGGGTCCGACCGGATGCGCCGCGACACCGTCCGGCAGCTCGTGCGCGACTTCCGCGGTGCGCGAGCACCTCGAACGGCTGGGCGAGATCGCAGAGCCGGGACGCCAGGTTGACCGCGCCACCGGTGTAGTCGTCCCCCTCGAACAGGATCACCCGGCCCCACGCGAGCCCGGCCCGCACGGGCAGCATGCCGTCGTCGGTGAACCGCTCCTGCAGCTCGACCACCGCCTTCACCAAGGACGGCCCTTCGACCGCGACGAGCATCGCACCGTCGCCGAGCCACTTCGCGATCCGCACCCCGACGTCCGACGCAATCGACCGCACCGAGTACCGGAACTGGGTGAGCACCGCGACCGCTTCGTCGTCACCGTGGAGATCCGTGAAGCGGGTGAAGCCGGACAGATCGACGAAGGCGAAGGTTCTCGGAACGCGCATGGCCCCAGTCTGGCGCGCGACCATGAGCTGATGAGCACTCCGCTTCCCGATGACCCCTCGGGTCGGCTTCCCGAGCGCGAGATGCTCGGAGACTTCCTGCGCTTCTACCGAACGATCGTCGTGCGCAAGGTCGAAGGCCTCCCACGAGCGCTGGCGATCCGGCCCGCCGTGCCGTCGGCGTTGAGCGCGCTCGGCATCGTGAACCACCTCGCGTGGGTCGAGCGCGGATGGTCCCGCCGCGCGGTGCTGGGCGAGCACTACCCGGTGCCGTGGACGGAGCAGGACCCGGACGCCGACCTCCGGTTCGACCACGACGAGACCGTCGAAGACGTGATCGACTTCTACCGCGACGAGTGCGACCGCGGCCGATGCGATCTGGGCCACCCGGGCACTCGACGACGAGTTCGAGGACCACGGTCGCACCCTCAGCCTCCGCTGGATCCTCACCCACATGATCGAGGAGACCGCGTGCCATGCCGGCCACCTCGACCTCATCGTCGAAGCGCTCGACGGCCGCACCGGCGACTGAGTCGACGGCGGCTCAGATGCTCCAGCCGGCGTTCTTGCGCTCCTTGCAGGTGGGACAGACCGGGTAGTTCTTCGGGTCGCGCGTCGGGATCCACTTCTTGCCGCACAGCGCGACGATTGCCTCACCGGTCACGTAGGCGCGTGCCACGTCGTCCTTGCGCGCGTAGTGGGCGAACCGATCGTGGTCGCCGTCGTCGGTGACGGGCCGGGACGGCGTCTCGACCGGAACGTCGACGGGCGCCTGGACCGGCGCCGGTGCGGTCGTGGTGTCGGGGCTCATCCGCCGTGCCCGGGATCCTTCGGCTCTGGCATGACGGAGATCGGCCATCGCAGCATCCCTCCTCGTCGGCGCTCGGACGGTCGAGGTTACCCGGGGCAGCCGCGGCTACCCAGTCGACGCGAGAACGCGGCGACATCGGCCACGACGTCATCGATCGAAAGACCACTCGCCTTGAGCGGGCGGAACCCGTGGTCCGCGGTCTCGAGCCAGTGGAACGTCACCGGTCCTGGCACCGTCGCCGCCGCGTCGATGAGCCCGTCCTGGCTCCCGAGCGCGTCACGCGTCCCACTGACGAACGCGACCGGCATCGTGAGTCGGGGCAGGTGTTCGACGCGCAGCTGCTCCGGCTTGCCCGCGGGATGCAGCGGATAGCCGAGCAGCAGGAGGCCGAGGCACGCGAGCGGGTCTTCGCCGTCCGCCGCGATGAGCGAGCAGTAGCGCCCGCCCATCGAGCGGCCGCCGAGCACGAGCCGTTCCGGCGGCAGCTTCGCCTGCAACGAGAGCTGGGTCGCGGCGAGGCGCGCGTCGCGGCCGACAGCACCGGCGGGCGGTCCGGCGCCTTCTTCCCGTTCGCGCGGTACGGGTACTGGAAGCGCAGCGACGGGATCTTGGAGTCGGCGAGCGCATCGGCCACGACGGTGAGCGCCTTCGCGTGCATGTCCGCACCGGCACCGTGCGCGAGCAGCACGGCGCGGTCGGCGCCGCGCTTCGGGCCCTGGTACTCCGTCTCGAGCACGATCGGATCCGCCATCAGTACCGGAGCACCCAGCGTTCGAGGAACGCGTGGACGCGCTCCAGCTCGTCGGTCATCGTCTCGGGTCGCGACCAGCCGTGGCCCTCGCCTGCGTACACGTGGTGGTCCACCGTGCCGCCGGCGCGCGCGGATCGCGTCCACGACGAGCTGGGCCTGCGCAGGCGGCACGACGTTGTCGGCGTCTCCCTGCAGCATCATCATCGGCACCTCGATCGCGGATGCGTGGGTCACTGGCGAGTGATCGCGATAACGGTCGGCCGACTCCGGGCAGCGCGCCGACGAGCCAGTCGATGTAGCGCGATTCCAAGCGATGTGTCGTCTCCGCCAGGTCGAAGAGGTTCGTCACGCCGAACGCGCTCGATGCCGGCCTTCACCAGTGACCCGTGGAGCGCGCACACGAGCAGCGTCGTGAGCCCACCCGGCGCTCCCGCCCATGATCGCGACGCGGTCCGGATCGCACCAACCCCGCTTGGCCGCGGCGCGGATGCCGGACGCGGTGTCCACGACGTCGAGCTCGCCCCACCGCTCGCGCAACGCCTGCACGTACTCGCGCCCGAACCCGGTCGAGCCACGATGGTCCGGCCGCAGCACCGCCCAGCCCCGGTCGACGAAGTACGCGACCGCGGGCTGCCACTCCACGGTCGCCTGATCACTTGGGCCACCGTGCACCAGCACGAGCATCGGCGGCGCCGTGTCGGAGCCGAGGGCCGACTCGGACGGTCGATACAGGAGACCGTGGACCGTCGCGTTCGCGCTGCGCCACGTCACGGCTTCGGGCTCGACCGCGTTGCGTTCGATGCCGGCCGGCGCCCCGCGCGTAGCACGCGTCGATCACCCGCTGCGGGGATCGACGACGGTGATCGCCGGCGGAGTCTTCGCGCCGGTCCGGGCCGCGACGATCCCCCTCGGGCCCCAGTCCAGAGAGTGGTGCCAGCCCTTTGCCAGCTCGCGCACGTCCTTGCCCGCCGCGGGCCTTCCGACCGCGCACCGGCACGGTGATCAGTCGACCGAACCCGTCCTCGTTCCGACAGATGGCGATCGACGACCCGTCCGGCGACCAGGCGAACGAACGCTGGCCCGGCGACCAGGTCGGGCGCGCGTGGTCGTGGGGCTCCTCGAGCACAGGGTGCGCATGCGCACCGTCCGCATCCGCAACCCAGACGTTCCACCAGCCCGTCGCGTCCGAGACGTACGCGAGACGTCTTCCATCGGGCGAGAACCGGGGTTGGCCCACCGAGACCGCGCCGCCACCCGCGACGACCCGCGGCTCACCGGACCCGACGGTGGACGCGAGCAGGATGCGGGACTCGTCGAAGGGCATCGACGGCAGGTCCCACTCGACCCACGCCACGCTCGGGCCCGACCCGCACGGGTCCCACGCGAAGTCGCCACCGGAGGAGACCCGGGCAGGCCAGGTGGTGCCGTCCAGGTCGACCCGGGCGATGTGGCATGCGTCACCTTCGTCGACGGAGAACCAGACCGCCCCGGCGCCCGCCCAGGGGGCCGAAGCCCGGCCGAGCGAGGCGAGGACCCGTGGGCCGCGCCCGCCGGCCGCGGCGACGGCGACGAGGCGTCCGTCGACGGCGGAGTAGACGATCTCGGTGTCCGAGCCCCAGCACCACGCACCGCCGCCGTAGGCCCCGACCCCGGTCACGGCGATGTCCGGGCTCACCACCGCCGGGGGCTCCTCGCCGTCGGCGGGCGCGACCAGGACGTCGGCGCGCCCCGCGAAGGACTCGATCCAGCCGATGCGGGTCCCGTCGGGTGACCATCGGGGCTCGGCGACGGTCCGGGTCCGACCGACCGCCAAGGCTGAAATCACAGGGTCCACGTCCGGGCAGGCTACCGGTCCCGACCGGGAGCGCTGCGGGGCTCGGGGGCTAGGCTGCCACCTTCATGCCGAGCTCCCAACGCCCCCTCAGAATCGCCTGGTTGATCTATCGCGGGAACCCCCATTGTGGAGGGCAGGGTGTGTACACCCGGTACCTCGCGAGAGAGGTCAGCGAGCTCGGCCACCACATCGAAGTGCTCTCCGGCCAGCCCTGGCCCGAGCTCGACGACCCGTCCCAGCTGGTGAAGATCCCCAGCCTGGACCTCTACCGGCCCGGCAACCCCTTCCGGGTGCCGTGGCCGTGGGAGTTCCGGGACCGGATCGACCTCCAGGAGTTCGCCATCATGTGCGCGGCCGGCTTCCCCGAGCCGTACACGTTCAGCCTCCGGGCCCGGAACCTGCTGGCCCAGCGGCGCCACGACTTCGACCTCATCCACGACAACCAGTGCCTGGGCACCGGCCTGCTCGGGATGATGGGCGACGGCTGGCCGGTCGTGGCCACGCTCCACCACCCGATCACCGTGGACCGCGACCTCGACATGGAGCACGCGACCTCACCGTGGAAGCGGGCGACGTTGCGCCGCTGGTACGCCTTCCTCGAGATGCAGATGAAGGTCGCGAAGCAGATCCCCAGGCTCGTCACCGTGAGCGAGAACTCGCGACGCGACATCGTGGCG
The DNA here is from genome assembly GCA_963848485.1 of uncultured Acidimicrobiia bacterium. GTDB lineage: Bacteria > Actinomycetota > Acidimicrobiia > IMCC26256 > JAENVU01 > Chersky-806. Next base: position 48,782 of record CAWKDX010000019.1, on the reverse strand, counting down.
CAGATGGGTGTGCCCGAGGATCGCCTCCACATCGTGCCGGTCGGCGTCGACCAGCAGACGTTCCGTCCGCTCCCCCACGTCGCTGCGTGTCCCCGGCCGCGTCATGACCACCGCGAGCGCCGACGTGCCGATGAAGGGTCTCGTCCCGCTGCTCGAGGCAGTCGCGAAGCTGCGCGTCGAGCGTCCGGACGCGCACCTCGTCGTGATCGGCAAGCAGAAGGACAAGAGCAAGATCCCCGCGGTCCTCGAGCGACTGGGCCTCGTCGATGTGGTGCAGTTCGTCTCCGGGGTCGCGCAGGAGCGCATCATCGAGCTCTACGCGGAGGCCGAGGTCGCGGTCGTCCCGTCGCTGTACGAGGGCTTCTCGCTGCCGGCGATCGAGGCCATGGCCTGTGGTGTGCCGCTGGTCGCCACCACCGGCGGCGCGCTCCCCGAGGTCGTCGGCCCGGACGGTGAAGCGGCGCTCACGGTCCCGACCAACGACCCGTCCGCCCTGGCCATCGCGATCGACCGCCTCCTGGACGACCCCGAGCTGCGGGCCCGCATCGGTGAGGCGGGCCGGAACCGGGTCCTGGATCGATTCACCTGGCGGAAGTCCGCCGAGGGCATGATCGAGAACTGGTACGCGCTGCTCGACGAACGCGAATTCGGAAACGTCTGATGCTGACCGTCGACTTCGACCGCCTCGGCCTCCGGGCGGGCGACCGCATCCTCGACATGGGCTGTGGGGGCGGTCGGCACGCCTTCGCCGCGCTCCGTCGGGGCGCCACCGTCATCGCGTTCGACTACTCGGAGGGCGAGCTCAAGGACGTGCGGGGCGTGATCGGCGCGATGGGCGCGGCAAACGAGATCCCAGTGGGCACCGAGTGGGGCACGGTCAACGGTGACGCGCTGAACCTTCCGTTCCCGGACGACTCGTTCGACATCGTCGTCGCGTCCGAGGTACTCGAGCACCTGTGGGCCACCGAGTGGGCGATGAGCGAGCTCGTCCGCGTGCTGCGGCCGGGCGGGCGCATCGCGGTCACGGTGCCGTCCGAGCTCCCCGAGCGCATCTGCTGGAAGCTCGACCGCAACTACCACGACGTTCCCGGCGGCCACGTGCGCATCTTCAAACGCAAGGACCTCGAGGACCGGCTCGTTCGCGCGGGCCTCGTGCTCACCGGCCGCGACCACCAGCACGGGCTGCACTCGCCGTACTGGTGGATCCGCTGCGCAGGGGGCGTGAACAACCCGGACCGATTCCTCGCCCGGCACTACCACGAGCTGCTGGTCAAGCAGATCACGGACAACCCGGGTTGGCTCGCCGCGATCGACCGCGCGCTCAACCCCGTCATCGGCAAGAGCCTCATCGTGTACGGCGAGCGTGCCGTAGGTCGCGCATGAGAGGTGTCGATGGAGTCATCACTTCGGAGCAGCTCGACGACACCGTCACCGCGATCGCGGGCGTGCAGCTGCCGGACGGCAACATCCCCTGGATCACCGGCGGGCACACCGATCCCTGGAACCTGGTCGAAGCCGCCATGGCCATGGACCTCGGCGGTCGCCACGGCGAGGCGGAGGCGGCGTACTCATGGCTCCGCCGGATGCAGAACCCCGACGGCTCGTGGCACGCGTACTACGTGGGCAACGAGATCAAGGACCCGACGCTCGACACGAACGTCGCCTGCTACGTCGCCACGGGCATCTGGCATCACCACCTCTGCACCGGTGACACCGAATTCCTCCGTCAGCACTGGCCGATGGTCGAGCGCACGATCGACAACGCGCTGGCGTACCAGACCGGGACGGGCGAGATCGCGTGGCGCGCCGACGACCCGGCCGACGGTGCGCTGCTCACCGGGTCGTCGAGCATCCACCTCAGCCTGCGCTGTGCGATCGCGATCGCGGAGCGACTGGGCCACGAGCGTCCGGACTGGGAGCTCTCGCTCGGTGCGCTCGCCATTGCGATCGCCCACCGGCCTGAGCGCTTCCTGGACAAGCAGCGCTGGGCGATGGACTGGTACTACCCGATCCTCGGGGGCGTGCTGCGGGGCCAGGCCGCCCAGGCGCGCATCGCGCACTTCTGGGAGACGTTCGTCGTTGAAGGGCGCGGCGTGCGGTGCGTCTCGGACCAGCCGTGGGTCACCGCCGCGGAGACCTGCGAGCTCGTCATGGCGCTCGACGCGATCGGCGAGAACCAGCGCGCGCACGACCTCTTCGGCTGGGTCCAGTTCCTGCGCCACACGGACGGTGCGTACTGGTGCGGCATGAACTTCGAGCGCGAGCGCTTCGATCACCCCGGCGAGTACTTCACCGCCGACCATCCCACCTGGAACTCCGCCGCCGTCGTCCTCGCCGCCCACGCGCTGGGTGACGACGGCCCGACCGCGGGCCTGTTCCGCGGCGAGGCGCTCCCCGCCGGGCTCAGCCCGGACGAGCTCCTGCAGGCGGGCGTCGCGATCGAGGACGAGCGCAGCTCGAACCGCACCAACCGTCCGAACGACTGACGCCGGTCAGCGGCGGAGGGTGCGAAGGCTTCCCGTGGTGGCGATCGGGGTGAAGTCGTCGGTCACCGCGCGCTGCCAGACCCGGTACGGCGCCTGACCGCCGTCAGCCGGGTCCTCGAACACGTCGTGGATGGCCAGCACGCCGCCGGGCGCGACGTAGCGCGCCCAGCCGTCGTAGTCAGCCATCGCGACGTCTTCCGCATGGCCACCGTCGATGAAGAGCAGGCCGACCGGGGTCTGCCAGAAGCGACCGACGGTCGGCGAGTCGCCCACCATCGCCACGACCGCGCCTTCGAGCCCGGCGTCCTCGATCGCGCGGCGGAAGAACGGCAAGGTGTCCATGCGGCCCGTGCGTTGATCCACGACCTCCGGATCGTGATGCTCCCAACCGGCCTGGTTCTCCTCCGAGCCGTGGTGGTGATCGATGGTGAAGAGCACCGTTCCGAGCTCGGCCGCGGCAGACCCGAGGTACACCGCGGACTTGCCGCAGTACGAGCCGATCTCGAGCAACGGTCCGACCCGGCCGCCGTCGAGCCCGGCTTCGTGGAGAGCCTGGCCCTCGTCCTCGGGCATGAAGCCCTTGGTCGCGCGGGCAGCCGCGATCGCATGTGCCGTCATCGTCACTGTGCTGCAACCCTTCGGTAGACCTCGGCCGCGGCTCGATGGAACCCATCGGGCTGGCCCGCGGCGGCGAACGTCGACGCGATCTCCTCCATCTCGGCGATCCACCGCCACGCTTTCGGAGCCGAGCTCTGCACGGCGCGCTCGGAGACCGCGGCGAGCTCGGGCTGGGAGATCGCCCACTCGTCCAACAGGTGCTGGTCGACGCCATTGGCGCGGGCCGTCTCGCGCAGGGCGAGCAACAGCGCCGAGCGCCCCTTCGTGTAGGCCGCGTACGTCATCTTGAGCGCGGAGGCCGTGCCGATCTGCGCGTCGAGCACGCGCGCGTCGAGCACACTTCCTTCGAAGAGCGCGGCGATGTCCGCCGCGCCGGACCCGGAAAGGTACAGGCGCGTCGTACCGGCGACCCGCGGCGGCCCGCCGATCACCGCGCCGTCGACCGTCGGAGCGACGCGCTTCGCAGTTTCGGGTGATATCGCGTTCGCGTCGACGAGGGTCCCTGCGAACCCCGAGTTGCGCACGGCCGCCGCCACCGTCACCGCGTGCTCGGGCGGGCAGATCGAGATCACCACCTCGCTGCGCGCGGCGAGCGCGTCGATCGAGCCCGGCGTCGACGAGTCCCGCGGCTTCGGCACGTACCCGCGTCTCGTCGCTGCGACCTGCGGAGGCCCAGAAGACCTCATGGTCGTTGGCGACGAGGGCCGCGCCGAGTGCCGCGCCCATCGCGCCCGGGTGGAGCACGCCGATCGACACCACTAGATGACGGGGACCTCGCGGTGACGACCGAAGACGTCGGCGAGCGCGCCCATGATCTCGCCGACCGTCGCGTAGACGTTCACGGCATCGAGGATCGCCGGCATGAGGTTGACGGTCGGCTCCGCCGCGTCGGTGCGAAGGCGGGCCAGCGCTCGGTCCACCGCGTCGGCGCCGCGATCGGCCTTTACCGCGGCGAGCCGCTTCAGCTGGTCCTCTTCGCACTCCCGGCTGATCTGCAGGATCTCCGGAGGTGGCTCATCGTTGCCTTCGAGGAAGTCGGTGACGCCGACCATCACGTGCCGACCGTCGTTCAGCTTGCGCTCGAGCTCGTAGGCGGCCCGGGAGATCTCACCCTGGTACCAGCCCTCCTCGATGCCGACCAGCGCGCCCTCGAGCATGGAACCGCCGCCGAGCTGCTCGACGTGGGCGAAGATCGCCTCGGCCTGGCGCTCCATCTCGTCGGTGAGCTCCTCGACGAACCACGAGCCCCCCAGTGGGTCCGCCACGTTCGCAGCCCGCGTCTCGTAGGCCACCACCTGCTGGGTGCGGATCGCGAGGCGCGCCGCCTTCTCCGACGGGAGCGCGAGCGCCTCGTCGAAGGAGTTCGTGTGCAGGCTCTGCGTCCCGCCGAGCACCCCGGCCAGCGCTTCGATCGCGGTGCGCACAAGGTTGACCTCGGGCTGCTGCGCGGTCAGCGACACGCCCGCCGTCTGCGTGTGGAAGCGCAGCTGCAGCGACCGTTCGAGCCGTGCCCCGTAGCGATCGCGCATCCACCGGGCCCAGATGCGCCGCGCCGCGCGGTACTTCGCGATCTCCTCGAAGAAGTCGATGTGCGCGTTGAAGAAGAAGGAGAGGCGCGGCGCGAACTCATCGACCGCGAGCCCAGCCGCGAGCGCCGCCTCGACGTACGCGAAGCCGTTGCCGACCGTGAAGGCGAGCTCCTGCGCGGCCGTCGATCCCGCTTCACGGATGTGGTACCCGGAGATCGACACGGGGTGCCAGCGCGGCAGCTCGGCCGAGCAGAACCGGATGACGTCGCTCACGAGTCGCATGCTCGGCCGGGCCGGGAACACGAACTCTTTCTGCGCCTGGTACTCCTTGAGGATGTCGTTCTGGAGCGTCCCGCCGAGCCGGGACCGTTCGACGCCCGAGCGCTCCGCCGCGGCCACGTACATCGCGAGGAGCACCGGCGCGGGCGAGTTGATCGTCATCGAGGTGGTCACGATGCCGAGGTCGATGTCGCGGTAGAGGTCCTCGACGTCGGCGAGCGTGTCGATCGAGACCCCGCACTTCCCCACCTCGCCGAGCGCCAGGGCGTCGTCCGAGTCGCGGCCCATGAGCGTCGGGAGGTCGAACGCGGTCGAAAGCCCGTCGCTGCCCGCGGCGAGGAGGTCCTTGAACCGGCGGTTGGTGTCCACCGGGGTGCCGAAGCCCGCGAACATCCGCATCGTCCAGAGCCTGGAGCGGTACATCCCGGGGTACGGCCCACGGGTGTACGGGTACCGGCCGGGCCGCTCGGCGTCCGCCGGTCCGTAGACCGGGTCCACCTCGATCCCCGAGTACGTCGTGAAGTCCCGTTCCGGCATGGGCGTCATTCTCCCACGAGATCCGCTTTCGGCGTCACTCGCCTGTCCCTACGTCCATGCGCGGGGTCAGTGACGCCGGAACGGGGGTGGTCAGCCGAGGCCGAGCATGGCGGCGATGCCGTGCTGGTGGCCGGACGTGTAGCCGCCGTCGACGACGAGGGCGCTGCCGGTCACGAACGAGGCGTCGTCGGAAGCGAGGAAGAGTGCCGCGGCCGCGATCTCCTCGGGCTCGCCGCAGCGGCCCGAGCGCGTGCGCGTCGACGAACGACTTCCGGACGTCCTCCATGCCCTCCATGCCGAAGACCGCCGCCATCATCGGCGTGTCGATGAACCCGGGGCAGATGCAGTTCGCCCTGATCCCCCGGCGGCCGTAGTCGAGCGCCATGTTCTTGGTCAGGATCACGACCCCACCCTTGGACGCGTTGTAAGCGCTCCCGCCCTCCGTGCCCTCGATGCCCTCGATGCTCGCGACATTGACGATCGAGCCTCGCTGACCGATCGAGCTCGGCTCCTGTTCGAGCATCAGCGCGATGGCCGCCTTGTTCGTGAGGAACGTCCCCTTCAGGTTGACGTCCACCACGCGATCCCACTCGCCCTGCTCCATCGAGTGCACGGGCCCGCCACCCGCGACGCCCGCAGCGTTCATCAGAACATCGATGCGACCGTGCTGCGCGCGCACCGCGCCGAGTGCCGCGACGACCGCAGTCTCGTCCCGCACGTCGAGGGCGAAAACACCATCGGCGGGCGTGATGTCCATCCGCACGGTCGTCGCGCCTTCCTCCTCGAACCGTCGCGCGGTCGCGGCCCCGATTCCCGACGCCGCACCCGTGACGATCGCGACCTTGCCCTCGAGCCGACCCATCGATGCACCTCCCCTTGTCCGTGCGTGAGCAGTGCGCTGAACAGTGACACAGTCGGCGACCCGACGATCCCGAGCGCGGGGAAGTCCATCGGCGCTGGTCACGGCCCCGACGAGCTCCGGATTCCCCGGGTAACCTGCGGCCATGGAGACACAGCCGCAAGCCCCTGACCGCAACCTTGCAATGGATCTGGCCCGGGCCACCGAGGCCGCAGCGCTCGCCGCCGGCCGCTGGTTCGGCCGGGGTGACAAGAACGGCGCCGACGGCGCGGCAGTCGACGCGATGCGCCTCGTCCTCAACAGCGTCCCGATGGAGGGCGTCGTCGTCATCGGCGAGGGCGAGAAGGACGAAGCGCCCATGCTCTTCAACGGGGAGGAGATCGGCAGCGGCGGTCCCGCGTGCGACATCGCGGTGGACCCGATCGACGGCACGACCCTCACGTCCCTCGGGCGCGACAACGCGATCTCCGTGATCGCGATGGCCGAGCGGGGCACCATGTTCGACCCGGGCCCGTGCGTCTACATGGACAAGCTCGTCGTCGGCCCCGAGTCCGTGGACGTCGTCGACATCGACGCCCCGATCGCTGCGAACCTCGAGGCCGTCGCGAAGGCCAAGGGCGAGAAGGTCACGGACGTCACTGCCGTGATCCTCGATCGTGACCGACACGGCGGCATCATCAAGCAGTGCCGCGAAGCCGGCGCCCGCATCGCGCTGATCCCCGACGGCGATGTCGCCGGTGCGATCAACGTGGCGACGCCCGGCTCCGGCTCGGACATCCTCTTCGGCATCGGCGGCACGCCTGAGGGCGTGATCGCGGCCTGCGCGATCCAGTGCATGGGCGGCGCGATCCTCGGCCGGCTCTTCGCCCGCAACGAGGACGAGCGCAGGACGGCCGTCGAGCAGGGCTACGACCTCGACCGCGTCCTCACCACGGACGACCTCGTGTCGGGTGACGAGGTGTTCTTCGCGGCCACGGGCATCAGCAACGGCGACCTGCTCAAGGGGGTCCGCTACTGGGGCGACGGGGCCAGCACCGAGAGCCTCGTGATGCGCTCGAAGACCGGAACGATCCGCAAGATCCAGGCCACGCACCGCTGGCAGAAGCTGATGCGCTACTCGGCCGTCAAGTTCGACTGACGCCTTCTCGAAGATCTCTGGAGGGCGAGCTCCGGACCGCGACCAACCCGTGCCCTCCAGCGGCTGGATCAGCGCAGGCTTGGGTCAGCCGCGGAGGCGGGGCCAGGCGCTGCTCGACGTGGTGACGTAGTCGTACACCGACCAGCCGATCGCCCGGCGCGCCTTGGCGGCGCGCACGAAGCCGGCGAGGTCGCCCGGGCTCGCCTGGTCCGCGATTCCGCCGATCACGGACACGGGTGCGTTGCGGTCGCCGAGGTGCGCGCGCACGCGGCGAATGTTCGCGCTGGTGTACGTGAAGCCGCTCCTCCAACCCGAGGACTCGGTGCGGTTGGTCCAGTAGCTCATCGGCATCCACACGTCGAACGAGCCCTTCAGCTGCTTCCACGGGAACTTGGGCCAGTACGCCGGGTTGATGTCCTCGATCAGCACCGGCTCGAGCACGATCGCGCCCAGTGGCACCTGGGTGACGAGTGTCCGCGTCCGCTTCGCCACCTCGACCAGCGCGTGGTTGCGCTTCACCGGGTCCTTCACGTCGCTGGTCCACTCGAGGTCGAGCGCGATCCCGTCGAAGCGCTCGCCTTTCGTGCGGAACCGGTACATCGCCGAGATGTGGCGCAGATCCCGGTCCACATCGGCGAAGTGCGGCAGGTACCACGCGACCACCTTGACCCCGCGGCTGTGCGCGCGGCGCAGGATCCGCCCGAGCAGTGATCGATCGACGAGCGTGCCGTCCGACCGCGTGTCGTCCTGCGAAGCCTGGAGGTACACCGTCTTCACGCCGAGTCGGGCCATATCGTCGACCGACGCGGGCGTGACCGCGGTCAGCGCGCCCGCGTTGCCCTGGAACTTCGGTCCGTAGTCGTAGACGTCGACCCAGGTCCCGAGCCCGCGGAACGGGCGGAGGTTCGCGGTCCTCGCCGACGCGGTGGCTCCGTACCCGAGCCCGAGCACCAGCGCGGCCACGACGAGCGCGCCGAACCAGAGCCAGATCCTCGGCACCCGCTTCGGCATCAGCGCAGGTTCGCGCGGATTGACCCTTGGCTGGGCGCGGTCAGCCGCCGTGAGCTGCTCCGGCAGGTGTTCCCGCCCCTGCCACCGCCAGCCGCAGCTCGGCCCGCTTCAGCGCCGCCGCAGCCGCCGCGTCGTCCGCGTCCGCCGCCACCGCGGCTTCGGCCACTTCCTTCGCGCTCCGGGCCCGGACCACGTCGATCTGGTCCGGGAGCTCCGCGACGTCCGACAGGACGGTCACCCGGTCCTCGCGCACCTCGACGAAGCCGCCGTGCACCGCGATGACGACCTCGCCCGAGCCTGGAAGCAGCACCCGCACCGGATACGTCTCGAGCGCGCCGACGAACGGCGTGTGACCGGGGAGGAACGCGATCTCCCCACCGGTCGGGCGGCAGACGACCTGCTCGGCTTCACCCTCGTACAGGATGCTCTCCGGTGAGACGACCTCGACGTGCAGCGGCACGGCGACCTACGCCTCGCTCTGGAGCGACTTGGCCTTCTCGAGCACGCTGTCCACGCCACCGACGTTGAAGAACGCCTGCTCCGGGACGTCGTCGAGCTCGCCGTCGACCAGCTTCTCGAAGCTCTCGATCGTCTCGGACACCGGTACGTAGATGCCCTTGAGGCCGGTGAAGGTCTCGCCGACGAAGAACGGCTGACTGAGGAACCGCTGGATCTTGCGAGCTCGGGCCACGATCACGCGGTCCTCTTCCGACAGCTCGTCGAGACCGAGGATGGCGATGATGTCCTGGAGCTCCTTGTAGCGCTGGAGCACCTCCTGGACCCGCCGGGCGCAGTCGTAGTGGCGCTGGCCGACGATCTCCGGCGCCAGGATGTTCGACGTCGAGGAAAGCGGGTCCACGGCCGGGTAGATGCCGAGGGCCGCGATGTCACGGCTGAGCTCGGTGGTCGCGTCGAGGTGGGTGAAGGTCGTGAACGGCGCGGGGTCGGTGTAGTCGTCAGCGGGGACGTACACGGCCTGGAGCGACGTGATCGAACGACCCTTGGTCGAGGTGATCCGCTCCTGCAGCTCGCCCATCTCGTCGGCCAGGGTCGGCTGGTATCCCACTGCGGACGGCATGCGGCCGAGCAGTGTGGAGACCTCGGAGCCGGCCTGCACGAACCGGAAGATGTTGTCGACGAACAGCAGCACGTCCTGGTTCTTGACGTCCCGGAAGTACTCGGCGACGGTGAGCGCGGAAAGCGCGACACGCAGGCGGACCCCCGGAGGCTCGTCCATCTGGCCGTACACGAGGGCGGCCTTCTCGATGACGCCGGACTCCTGCATCTCGATCCACAGGTCGGTGCCCTCACGGGTCCGCTCCCCCACACCGGCGAACACCGAGACACCACCGTGCTGGGTGGCCACCCGGTTGATCATCTCCATGATGAGGATCGTCTTGCCGACGCCGGCACCACCGAACAGACCGATCTTGCCGCCCTGCACGTAGGGCTCCAGCAGGTCGATGACCTTGATGCCGGTCTCGAACATCAGCGCGCGGGGCTCGAGCTGGTCGAAGTTCGGCGCCGGGCGGTGGATGTCCCAGTGGTCGTCGATGCCCTCCGTGATGGGCTCGCCACCGGTGTCGAGGGGCTCGCCGATCACGTTGAACACGTGACCGAGCACGCCGTCGCCCACTGGCATCTGGATGCCGTGACCGAGGTTGCGCACGACGGTGCCGCGGCGCAGGCCGTCGGTCTGCTTCAGGCAGACGACCCGGACCCGGTTGTCGCCGATCTGCTGGGCCACCTCGGACGTGATGGTGATCGTCTCGCCTTCGAGCTGGACGTCCATCTCGAGCGCGTAGTTGATCTCGGGCAGCGCGTCGGGCGGGAACTCCACGTCGACGACCGGACCCGCGATGGCGACGACGCGCCCGTCCTTCAGCTCGGAGTCCTCGAGCTTCGACTCGGGATTGGCAGTGGCAGTCATGGTTGCGCTCCTGGGCTCAGGCGTCGTGGTGGGTCGGGAAGAGGTCTTCGTGGCGGGCCTCGATGGTGTCGGCCAGGAGATCGACCGAGGCGAGTGCGCCACCGCCGCGCAGGGCTTCGGCGCCTCCGACGATCTCCATGATCTCGGTCGTGATCGACTCCTGGCGGGCCCGGTTCATCACTCGGGTGAGGCTCTTGATGAGCTCGTCGGCGTTGTCGGTTGCGGCCTTCATCGCCCGTTGCCGGGCCGCGTGCTCCGAGGCGGACGCGTCGAGCTGCGCCGCGAAGATGCGGGCCTCGACGTAGCGCGGCAGCAGCCGCGTGAGGATCTCGTCGGCGCCAGGCTCGAACTCGTAGCTCGCACCGGGCCCGTCGTGCGCCGCGGTCTCCTCGGCCGCGTCGACGTTGACCTCGGCGATGCCGAGCCCACCCGGATCGAGCGGCATCAGCGTGACTTCCTCGACCGCCTGCGTACCGGCGGAGATGAACTTGGTGAAGACGAGCTGCACCTGGTCGACCTCCCCGGACTCGAACGGTGCGAGCACCGCGCGGGCCACGGTGCGCGCGTCTTCGTACGACGGCTGGTCGCTCATGCCGGTGAACGTCGCGTCGATGCGGTACTTGCGGAAGCTGAAGTAGCTGAAGGCCTTCTTGCCGACCAAGATCAGGGAGTAGTCACGGCCCGCCTCCTGCTGCACCTTCAGCGAACGCTCCGCCTGGCGGATGACCGAGGAGTTGTACGCGCCGCACAGCCCGCGGTCCGCGGTCAGGACGACGTACGCGACCTTCTTGATCTCGTCGCGGGGCTTGAGCAACGGGCTGCTCACACCGGCTCCGCCCTGGGCCAGGTGGTGGATCACCTCGGTGATCTGGTCGCTGTACGGGCGGGCGGCCTTGACCCGCGCCTGAGCCTTGACGATCCGGCTCGCCGCGATGAGCTCCATCGCGCGAGTGATCTTCTTCGTGCTCTGGACTGTGCGGATCCGACGCTTGAGAATCCGCTCCTGACCACCGGCCATGACTAGGCAGAGCCTCCGACGAAGTCCTCAGGGTTCTCGGCTTGGGCCGCGGCCTTGTCCGCCGCGATCTCCCCGCCGACTGTGGTGACGAAGCGAGCCTTGAAGTCGGCGATCGCGTCCGGGAGCCGCTTGTCCTCGGGCAGCTGACCCGTCGACTTGATCGACTCGAGAATGTCGACGTGACGGGTGCGGAAGTCTTCGAGCAGGTCCGACTCGAACCGCCGCACCTGCTCGGCCGGAAGGTCGTCCAGGATGCCGTTCGTGCCGCAGTAGATCGAGACCACCTGCTCCTCGACCGGCATCGGCGAGTTGAGCGGCTGCTTCAGCAGCTCCACCAGTCGGTACCCACGACCGAGCTGGGCGGCCGAGACGTCGTCGAGCTCGGAACCGAAGGTCGCGAAGGCCTCGAGCTCGCGGAACTGCGCGAGGTCGAGCTTCAGCGTTCCTGCGACCGCGCGCATCGCCTTGATCTGCGCGGCGCCACCGACTCGGGACACGGAGATGCCCACGTCGACGGCCGGGCGGACGCCCGACTTGAAGAGGTCGTCCTGCAGGTAGATCTGGCCGTCGGTGATCGAGATCACGTTGGTCGGGATGTACGCCGAGACGTCGCCCGCCTTCGTCTCGATGACCGGCAGTGCGGTGAGCGAACCCGCGCCGAGTGCGTCGCCGAGCTTCGCCGCGCGCTCGAGCAGGCGGCTGTGCAGGTAGAAGACGTCACCTGGGTACGCCTCGCGCCCCGGTGGGCGGCGCAGCAGCAGCGACAGCTGACGGTAGGCCTCGGCCTGCTTCGAGAGGTCGTCGTACACAACCAGCGCGGCTTCGCCGTTGTCCATCCAGTGCTGACCGATCGCGCAGCCGGTGTACGGCGCGAGGTACTTGAAGACCGCCTCGTCCGCCGCCGGGGCGTTGACGACGACCGTGTACTCCATCGCGCCGTGCTCGACGAGGGTGGCGACGGTCTGCGCGACCGTCGAGCCCTTCTGGCCGATGGCGACGTAGATGCACTTCACACCTTGGCCACGCTGGTTGAGGATCGTGTCGATGGCGATCGTGGTCTTGCCGGTCTTGCGGTCGCCGATGATGAGCTCGCGCTGGCCCCGGCCGATCGGGGTCATGGAGTCGATCGCCTTGATGCCGGTCTGCAAGGGCTCGTGCACCGGCTTGCGGGCGACGATGCCCGGCGCCTGCACCTCGAGCCGGCGGACCTGTGTGCTCGTGACGGGGCCCTTGCCGTCGATCGCCTGACCCAAGGCGTTGACAACGCGGCCGATCAGCGCGTCGCCGACGGGGACCGAGAGGATGCGGCCGGTGTTCTTCGCGGTGTGACCCTCTTCGACCTGGTCGGACTGGCCGAGCACCACGGCGCCGATGGAGCCCTCGTCGAGGTTCAGCGCGAGGCCGAGCGTGCCACCCTCGAACTCGAGGAGCTCGTTGACCGCGGTGTCCGGGAGACCCGAGACGCGCGCGATGCCGTCACCGACCTCGAGGATGCGCCCGACCTGGTCCTTGGCCAGGGCCGGCGTGAACGTGCCGACGTGCTTGCGCAGCGCGGCTGCGATCTCGTCGGCATTGATGGTCAGCTCAGCCATGTGAGGTGCTCCCGGAAGTTGCAATGAGTGCTGTTGCCATCAGATCGTTTCCTTCAACTGCTCGAGGCGATGGCGGATCGTGCCGTCGATGACCGTGTCGCCGATGCGGGCGACGAGACCGCCGAGCACCTTCTCGTCGATGATCACCTTGACTTCGACCTGCTTGCCGGTGGCTTGGGAGAGCGCTTCCGCGAGTCGCTGGCGCTGACTCTGGTCGAGCGGCACCGCACTACGGACCTCGGCGACCTCGTGCTGGCGCTCGCTCGCCGCGAGCTTCACGAACCGGTCGACGATCTCAGGCATCTCCGCCGCGCGTCCGATACCCACGACGAACGATGCAAGCGCCGCGGAGACGTTGAGGGCCTTGCCGCCCATGAGCTCCTCGACCACCGCCATCCGACGGTCCGTTGGCAGCGAGGGGTCTGTGAGCGCCATGCGCAGCTCGTCGTTGCCCTCGAAGACGCGGGCGAAGCGGAAGAGGTCGTCCTCCACCTCGCCGAGCATGCCTTCGGCGCGCGCGACTTCGAGCAGCGCCTTGGCGTACGCCTCGATGCGGTCGGCTTCAGCCATCGGTTACCGGCTCCCCACCTGGTTGATGTAGCTCTCGATGAGCGCAATTTGCGTGTCACGGTCGAGGTTCCGCTCGACGACCTTCTCGGCGAGCTCGATGGACAGCTCGGCCACGCGGCCCTGCAGGTCGGAGAGCGCACGCTCGGTCGCCAGTCGGATGTCGTCCTGTGCCCGTCCCCGCAGCTCCGCGGCTTCGGTCTCGGCCCGCGCGATGAGGTCCTTGCGCACCTGGTCGGCGGCAAGACGAGCCTCCTCGATGATCTTTCCCGCCTCGTTGCGCGCCTCCGCGAGCTGCTGCTGGTACTCGGCCAGCGACGTCTCGGCCTCGGTCTTGGCCGACTCGGCCCGCTCGAGGTCCGTGCGGATGTGCGCCTCGCGGTCCACGATGGCCTTCTTGATCGCCGGCCACGCCTTCCACGCAAGCAGGCCGAACACGATGGCGAAGCTGATGACCGCCCAGACGATCTCCTTCGTCTCCGGGACGATCGGGTTCTTCGCCTTCACGCTCTCTGCGGCAAGCAGCACTGCAAGATGCATGACGGACGCCTAGCTCTTCGCGAGGAAGAAGAGGACGAATCCGAACAGCGCGAGCGCCTCGGTGAACGCGATGCCGAGGAACATCGTGGTGCGGACCGGTCCGGCCATCTCGGGCTGGCGGGCCATCGCGGTGATGGCGTTGCCCACCACGATGCCGATGCCGATGCCCGGGCCGATGGCGGCGGCGCCGTAGACGATGCCGGCTCCAATCGACTGGAGGCCATCCTTCAGCTCTCCGGCCTGTTGGACGGCAAGTACGAGGTCGTGCATGTCAGTCTCTCCTAGTGCTCGGCGTGTAGTGAATCGGCGATGTAGACGGCGGTCAGCAGGGTGAAGATGTACGCCTGCAGGAAGCCCACCAGGATCTCGAACGCCGTGACGCCGACGTTGAGAGCAAAGGGACCGAGGGCGATGATCGGCGCGTTCGTGAGCGTGTACGCGGTGAGCAGAGCCAGGGCGGTGAGCAGGATGTGGCCGGCCATCATGTTGGCGAGAAGTCGAACCGCCAGCGAGAAGGGCCGGACGAGCAGGACCTGCACGAGCTCGATGGGCGTGACGAGGATGTAGAGCGCGAGCGGCACGCCGGCCGGAAAGAGGTGACCGGTGAGGTACTTGATCCCTTGGTGCTTGAAGCCCAGGAACCAGTACAGGACGTAGACCATCAGCGACAGGAACAGCGGAACCGCGAACCGCGAGGTCGGCGGGAACTGGATGAACGGTATGACTTCCCAGATGTTCAGGAAGAGGATGAACAAGAAGAGCGATCCGAGGAACGGTGTGTATCGCGTCGCATCGTTGCCGATGACGTCGCGAGTGATGCCCCGGTCGACGAACTCGTAGGTCATCTCGAGCACGTTCTGAAACCCCTGCGGTACCAGCTTCATGCGCCGGCTACCGCCGACGAAGATGGCGATGATCAGCAGTGACGAGACAATGACGAGCAAGCTCGTCTTGTTGATCGCGTAGAACTGCCCCTTGAACGCGATGTCCTTCCAACGGAAGAGCTCATCGATCGGCGGGAAGACGAAGACCCCGAGCGTCACTCCAGCTACTCCTTGTCCTTGGGCTCACGCTCGAGGGCACTCGGCTTGAGGCCGGGCGCGGCGAGAGTGAGGCTCACAGAGCGCGTCTCCCAGATCAGCAGTGCGATGTGGGTGATCGCGATCGTGAGCACGAGTACGGGAAGGTCGATGAACGAGAACTGCTCGAGGCCCAGCACGATGAGCGTGAGGGCGAAGAGCCTGACGACGAAGCCGCCGAGCACGACACCCTGGAGCAGGGCGAGTGAACGGGATGCGGCCCAGCCGATGAGGCGCGCCGAGGCGACGAAGTTCAGGGCGACGAGGAGCAGGCCGATCGCCGCGCTGATCGCACCGTCGACGCCGCGAAGCAGGCCGCACGCGAGGATCACGACCGGTGCGATCAGCAGCGCATGACGCGCCAGGTGATCGGCGATCCGGCTCTCATGAGCCACGGGGATCTCGGATGCGGCTACCACTGGCGGCGATTCCATGGCTTGTCGGCATCTTGTCTGGCCATTGCGGCCTGGTACCTGAAGTAGAGCGCGAGCACTGCGGCGAGGAACCCGAGGATCCCGAAGGCCACGAGGAACAGTGGACCAGTTCCGAGCGCCTGGTCCAGCAGGAAGCCGACAAAGGCGAAGATCACCGGGCCGACCACCAGGCTCAGTGCCTGGCTCAACCCGTCGTCCGCCCCGCCGCTTCCGCCGGGCCTCGCCCATCTGCTCCGGAGTTCCAACCCCGATCTTCCCCCACCGGCCCGCCGCTCGCGCGCGGCGGAAGCCCTGCTTGTGAATGTATTCGCAAACTACCCGGCGACCCAGGCGCGGTCAAACTGAAGCCGCCTCGGCCACGTTCTCCCCTCGGCCGACCCGCTCACCGAATTCCGCGGCGCCGGCTCTCGAGGTCGACGACGTCGCCGAGATCCGCTTCGGGCGCCGCCTCGGCCCCGGTCCCGTCGACCGCCGCGTCACCGCGACCGGTGCGGCGGCCCGGGCCGAACATGGCGTAGAGCACGAGCGCGAGCGCGAGCACCCCGATCGGGACCATTGCGTTCAGGCTGCCCGAGCTCGTGTAGGTGGGCAGCAGAGCGAGCCCCGAGAGGAGCGCGGTCCAGAGCCAGAGGATCACGACGGTGCGGCGGGGGCCGTGACCCAATCGCATCAGGCGATGGTGCAGATGGTCCTTGTCCGCGACCCGCGAACGACTTCCCTCGCACCGCGCGCCGGACGAAGGAGAAGGCAGTGTCCACGATCGGCACCCCGAGGATCACGATCGGGATGAAGAGCGGCGCGTAGAAGAAGTAGGTCGTGCCCGGGTACTGGTAGTCGGCGTGCCCGCCGATCGTGATCGTCGTGGTCGCGAGCAGCAACCCAAGGAACAAGGCCCCGGCGTCGCCCATGAAGATGCGCGCGGGGTTGAAGTTGTACGGCAGGAAGCCGACGCAGATCCCCACCGCGATCACCGCGACGAGCGGCGCGATGTTGTCGCCGTCGAGGAAGCCGCCTTTGAACAGCCGGTCCGAATAGAGGAACAGGGCGGTGCCGGCGATGATGACGATGCCCGCCGCGAGCCCGTCCAGCCCGTCGATGAGGTTGATCGCGTTCGCGAACACCACGACCACGATCACCGTGACCAGCGGCGCGAGGTCCGGCGAGAGCACCAACGTGTCCTGACCCGCGAACGGGATCCGGAAGAACACCATCGAGACGCCCAGGAGCGAGAGCAGGCTCCCGGCGAGCACCATCCCGGCGAGCTTGGCCGGCGGCGACACCTCACGCAGGTCGTCGAGCGCGCCGACCGCGAACATGACCCCGGCGCCGAGCATCAGCCCGGCGGGCGCCGACGAGCCGTTGAACATGTCGTGGAACTGCGGGATCTGCGACGCCACTGCGATCGCCACGAGGAAGCCGACGAACATTGCGGCGCCGCCGAGTGTCGGCATCGCCTTCGTGTGCACCCCCCGCTCGTTCGGGGGGACGATCGCGCCGATGCGGATCGCGAGCTTTCGGACGAAGGGGGTGACCGCGAGCGTGGTCAGCAGTGCGACCGCAAAGACGATCGCGTAACCACCCATGAGCCGGTTCCCTACCGGCCGGCTGCGAGGTCGGGGTACGGGGTGTACTTCGCGGAGAGCCGGTTCGCCGCGTCGATCGTCTCCCGGGTGACAGTCGGGTCATCCGGAGCCCGCAACACCGTCGCGATCAGCGACGCGATCTCCGTCATCTCGGACTCGCCCATCCCCGCGGTCGTGACGGCGGCGGTACCGAGGCGCAGGCCGCTCGTGACGAACGGCTTCTCGGGGTCGTTCGGGATCGCGTTCTTGTTGCACGTGATGCCCGACCGGTCGAGCGCCTCCTGGGCCACCTTGCCGGTGACCCCGAACGGCCGCAGGTCCACGAGCATCAGGTGGTTGTCCGTGCCGCCCGAGACGATGCGGAAGCCTTCCTTCGCGAGACCGTCGGCGAGAGCCCGCGCGTTGCGCACGATCTGCGCCGCGTACTCCCGGAACTCCGGCTGGGCCGCGAGGTGGAAGGCCACGGCCTTCGCGGCGACGACGTGCATGAGCGGTCCGCCCTGCAGGCCTGGGAACACGGCCTTGTCGATCGCGGCGGCGTACTGCTCCCGGCAGAGGATCGCGCCGGCGTGCGGGCCGCGCAGCGTCTTGTGGGTGGTGAAGGTGACGACGTCGGCGTAGGGCACCGGCGACGGGTGCGCGCCACCGGCGATCAACCCGGCGATGTGCGCGGCATCGACGATGAGCAGCGCATCGATGTCGTCGGCGATCGAGCGGAACGCCTCGAAATCGATCGTTCGAGGGTACGCGGTGGCCCCGGCGATGATCGCCTTGGGCCGCTCGGCGGTCGCGAGGTCCCTGATCGCGTCGTAGTCGAGCGTCTCGGACTCGGTGTCCACGCCGTAGGCGACGAAGTCGTAGATCCGACCGCTGAAGTTGACCGGCGATCCATGGGTGAGGTGACCACCCTGGTCGAGTCGCATCCCCATGAGCTTGTCGCCGGGAGAGAACAGGGCGAGGTACGCGGCCATGTTGGCATTCGCACCGGAGTGCGGCTGGACGTTCGCGTGCTCGGCGCCGAAGAGCGCGCACGCGCGTTGACGCGGCAAGCTCCTCGGCCTCGTCCACGACCTGGTTGCCGCCGTAGTAGCGCTTTGCCGGATAGCCCTCGGAGTACTTGTTCGTGAGGACGGTGCCCTGGGTCTCGAGCACTGCCGGGGACGTGAAGTTCTCGGAGGCGATCAGCTGGATCGTCGTGTTCTGGCGCTCGACCTCGCGCCGCACGATGTCGGCAACCGCGGGGTCGGAGGCTTCCAGCGCGTCGAAGCCGTCGGCCATGGTCGGTCTCCTGGGCTCGGGCGAAACCGCCGGTGCAGGGGTGCACCGGCTCACTCGCACTCTAGTTGCGCAGGGGTTCGTCCTCCGGGTCTGCGTCGGGGTCCGCGGTGCCGCCTTCGTCGGGCCGCACCCGCCGGTAGATCGACGTCCCGAGGTGGAACAGCTCCTCGAAGTAGCGCTTCCCCTGGGCCGCGATGACCCCGAGGCTGAGGAGCTGGATCGCCAGGACGAGGGTGACCCCCGTGAAGAGGAACGCGTGGGGCGCGCGGGCGTAAGCGTTCTGGATCGCGCCCGTGAGCCCCGAGTTCCCGAACGACGAGCGCTGGCCCCAGACCTGGAAGACGTGCCAGGTGCACCAGCCCAACGAGTACGCCGCGACCGCGAGCAGGATCAGACCCGGGAGCATGAAGAAGAGGAAGGGCCGGAACAAGAAGGACGAGAACAGGGACGAGATCGTGCCGCGCGAGACCCGGAAGTTCGTCGCGGCGCGGCGGACGCCCCCGGTGTTGTGGAACGACCAGTCGAGGTGGGCCGGGATCTCGATGATGCGGGCGTGGAGGATCTGCGCCTTGTAGATGATCTCGGTGTTGATCTCGGTGTCCATCGCCCGCAGGTCGAGGCTCCGCAGGAACCGGCCGTCGTAGACCCGGACCATGCCGGTGACGGTGGTCAGCTCCCCACCTGCCGCGCGGACAACAGCCAGTTCGCGCCCCGGCTCAGAACGCGCCGCCCGAACGGGATGTTCGTGGTCTCGCCACCCTTGGCGTACGGCGAAGCGATGACGATGCGCGCCTTGGAGTCCTGGATCGCGTACAGCATGCGGCCGAGGTGGTCGACGTCGTAGCTGAGATCGCAGTCCATCACCGCGACGTAGTCCGCGTCAGTCGAGTTGAACGTGTACCGCAGCGCCTGCCCGAGCAGGAAGTTCACCCGGTGGTGAAGGATGCGCACGTTCGGGTGCGTTGCCGCGAACTCGTCGGCAAGGGGACCGGTGTCGTCCGTGCTGCCGTCGTTGACGACGACGATCTCCCAGCGGTACAGGTCCTCGAGCGCGGCGAGGTAGTCGGAGAGCACGGTCAGCGTGTGCACCACGACCGCGGCCTCGTTGTACGCCGGCACGATGACGGAGACGAACGGCCGCGCGTCGCTCCCGGTCACGACGAAGCCGCGAACACGGGTGCGCGCACCGGGAGCTCGCGGGCCGCGAGGGCGCGGGCGTGCTCGCCCATCGGCACCACGTCGAAGTGGCGCTGGAAGATGCCGAGGTAGGAGTCGACCCGAGCGAGCTTCTCCTCGAGTGCGATCTGCATCCCGGGGAAGAACGCGAGCTCCTTCACGTCGTCTCCCGAGATGAGGTCCAGCGGGTGGAGCAGGATCGAGGGCCCCACCCCGGTCGCGCGACAGATGCGCAGCGCCGTCTCGAAGTACGCGCGGGCCGCCGCCGGCGAGTACGCGCTCAACATGAGCAGGTAGCTGACGTGGATCGGCACCTTGAGCGTGGGCAACGTCGTGACCGGCAGCTCGAGGAGCGTGCGCTGGTCGACGGCCCAGCGGTACGGGCGCACCGCGCGGCGCCCGTCGGCCCACGTGCCGTACAAGAGCTCCCGCTCCGCCCGCTGCTCGGCCGTGAGCTTTGCGGTACGGAAGTAGTACGCGGCGGCGAGCGGCCCGATGTAGGTCGGCAGCGTCGATGCGTCGTAGGCATACCCGCGTCGCACCAGCACCCGCAGCGTGGTCTCCGACAGGCTGTACCCCGGCCCGCGGAATCCATCGGTGTGGATTCCGGTCGCGGCTTCGATGGCATCCTCGGCCCGCTGCAGCTCCTCGTCGAGCTCCGCTTCCGAGTAACGGTGCAACCAGGGTTCGTGCCGGAACGAGTGGTTGCCGATCTCGTGGCCGGCCGCCGCGAGCGCGCCGAGCGCGTCACGGTTCTCGGGAAGCGCGGCGTCCTGGCCGACGATGAAGAACGTGATGCGCAGGTCGCGGCGCGCGAGAACCTCGAGCGCGCGCGGCGCGAGGACGTCCAGATAGGACGGATACGACTCCCAGCCCTCGTCGCCATGGATCTTCATGTACGACCACTGGTTGTCCGCGTCGAGCGAGAGGCTCGCCCGTCGGCTTGCGCGAAGACTTCATGCTCGCCGCTCCAGGTTGTCGCTCAAGGTAGTGCCGTCGCGCCCCGCGAGCGTTGGCGGCGGCCTGCTCCGCGAGCTCGACGGTCTCGTTGACGTTCAGCGTGCCGTTCACGATCTGGGCCGAGCTCACGAGGTGGAGACCGGCAACGCTCGTGTTCATCGCGGGCACTCGACGCGAGTATCCCAGGGTCGGGATCGGGAAGACGCGGCGCACGCGGGAGATCCTCACCCCGAGGACATCGGCACGTTCGAGGCCCGGGTAGACCCTCTGCAGGCCGGTGAAGAAGCGTTCTTCGATCTCCTCGTCGGGCACCTCGAAGAGCGGATCGTCCGGTCCGACGTATTTGGGGAGGAACACCAGCGTGTGGCCACCGAGCTGGTCCGGGTCGACGAGCGCGGTCATCTCGACGACGGCGGTGAACGGCAGGTCGTCCATCAGGTAGGTCAGGTAGTACTCGCTGAGCGGGGCCCGCAGCACCAGCGATGCGCACACGATCCCCTGGTACGAGATGCCGCGCCACCGTGCGAGCTCCACCTCGGTGAGCCCAGGGCAGAGGCGTTGCGCCGTCTCGGTGTCGCTCGTCACGACGACGTGGTCGAACTGCTCCGCCGGGGCGCCGGCGAGGCGAACGTCCAACCCCTCGGAGCCGCGCGCCACCTGCTCGACCGTCGCCGAGCAGCGGATCTCGACCCCGAGGTCGCGAAGGTGCGCGGCAAAGCGGTCGAGCACATGCGCGTACCCGCCCGGCACGTAGCCGAACATCTCCTTCTTCAACCCGCTCCGCCGCGCCGCGTAGAGCCGCTGGATCGTGGCCCAGATGAACGCCGCGTTCGCGTCGTTCCAGCTCTCCCCCAGCTTGGCCCGCAGCAGTGGCAGCCAGAAGCGCCGGAACGTCGCCTTCCCGGACCAACGGGTGAGCCACGCCTCGACAGTCTCGAGCTCGAGTCGTTCCCAGTCCCTCACGCGCGACCCGTGCAGGATCGTCAGCGCCAGGCGCAGCTTCGAGATGATCGGGAGGCCGGGCAGGCGGAGGAACTCGACCGAGTTCGACACCGAGGAGAGGCGGCCGGCCGCGTAGTACCCGGTCTTCGTCTCGACCCATTGCATCGCTGCGTCGAGCCCGAGCTGCGCCAGCACTCGCCGCAACGACGCGTCGGACAACAAGGTGACGTGGTAGTGCCGATCCCAGGTGACCGGGCCGTCCGCGGTGTCGATCGACCACGCACTCGCGAGTCCTCCGACCCGGTCGCCCCGCTCGAACACCGTGACCCGCTTGCCCTGCTCACGCAACCGCAGCGCGAGCGTCAGCCCCAGCATCCCCCCGCCGACCACCGCCCATCGTTCCTGCTCCGGGCCCACCGGAACCGGCCGCTCGGGTCTCGCCGCGCGTCACGACGGGGGATCGAGCTCGATGACCTCACCGGCGCGGATCGTGTACCGGAGCCCGCTGACCGGGCAGACGACCTCGTCCCGATCCGGCGGCCGGGCACCCGAGAAGCGCACGATCGGCTCTCCCACGCGAGAGATCACCGCCACCGAGCGAGCGGGCTGACCCACGACCAGATGGAACGCCGGCGCGGCCCGGGTCACCACTGCGCCCATGCCCACCAGCGCGAACCGACCGATCGTCAGGTCGCAGCCGATCACGCTCCCCGCGCCGATGGACGCCCCTTCACCCACGCGGGTGGGCAATGTGCGCTCGTCCGGTTCTGACGGTCGCAACGTCGAGAGGTCGGGAGTCGTCGCCCGCGGGTAGCGGTCGTTCGTGAAGATGGTACCTGCGCCGACCATCACGCCGTCCTCGATCGTGACACCGGTGCAGACGTAGACGAACGTGTTGAGCTTGACCCGATTGCCGATCCTCACGCCGTACCCGATGTGCGTCCGCTCGCCGACGATGCATTCCTCACCGATGCGCGTGCCCGGTCCTCGCACGTGGACCCCCGACCAGATCGCGGTGCCGTCACCGATCTCGACCCCGGCTTCGATCTCCGCGGTGGGATGGATGCGCGCTCCGGAGCTCGGAGGCGTCATGCCACCTGCTCACCCGCGGCCGGTCGCCGCCAGGAAGAGCACGCACGGTGATCCAGTCGCTGCGCTCGAGTGCGACGTACGCCGCCTCGATCACGGCCACAGACGCGATCGCGTCGTCCGCGGTGACCGCCAGTGGCTCGTCGCCCCGGATCGCCGCGGAGAAGTTCGCGACCTGCGCGCCCATGCACGCGTGCTTGTCGTAGCCGTCGCCGAACGTGACCCACTCCGGACTCGACGCCTGCCGGTAGCGCGCGCCCTTCCAACCAACGCTCACCGTGCCTTCAGATCCGTACAGGGTGAGGTAGGTGTCCGTCACACGGTCGACGCTCCAGGAAAGGTCTACCGTGCCGAGCACGCCCTCAGGCGTGCGCAGCAGCATGCTCGCGGTGTCCTCGACCGGCAGATGCTGGACCCGCTTGCCCTCGACTGCCATGACCTCGGCGATGGGGCCCAGGAAGTACCGGACGATGTCGACGGAGTGGGTGCCGTTGTCGATGAGCACTCCACCGCCCGATATCGCCGGATCGGCGTTCCAGCGCCGTGACATGTCGACGCGGGAGGCGAAGGCGTTCTCGAACACCATGAGCTCACCGAGGATCCCGGAACCCACGATCTGGCGGGCGCGAATCACGTCGTCGACGAACCGGGCGATCTTTGCGGCTGGTGGTCGCCGCTGTTGATGGCCCTGATCGCGCTGGGACTGTTCGGCATCGAGGAAGCGAGTGTCGAGATCGAGGATCCGTTCGGCACCGCCGAAAACTGCCTCGACATGGAGGTCTATACCATGACGGTCGCCCGCGACACGGGACAGATGGCCCATGGCAAAGCAGCACATCTGAAGCGAGTGGCCGTGGAATGAGGACGTCCGGCAGAAATTGATAGCCTGGCGATTCGTCGAAACCTAGATGGAGTCGGACCTCACTTGGTCGCGTCGGCCGCGGGAGCAAGCTTCTGCCGATGATAGAGTTGCTCAATGGTGAACGATCCGATTGGCTCACCCCGCTCGGCCGTTAGCAGCACTCCATAAGGTCGCACGACGAGTCGCAACCAAGGTACCTGGTCCTGCAGCGCGGTTAAGGCGGAGGAAAACGGGATGTCTTGCAATCGCAAAGTGATGGGCGAGGCAATCAGCTTTTCACCGATCTCGTCGATTGCGGGTTGGTGGATCACAAAGCGAATGTTTGTCAGGTCCGATAAATAGCTGATCGCATCGGCGAGGGGCATCTCCACAAAGTCAAGTGTGACGGTCTTGTCCGCAGCTGACAGCAGCTGTTCGCGCATGGCCGCCGTGCTCGGGTCGGTCAACGGATCGACCCGGTCTTTGTCCTGCGTCTGGATGGAACCCGAAGCCACAATGTTCAGGTTCGCGCGACCCGTCTCCCACACGATGTCGAGACGCGGTGCCACAAGCTCCCCTGTGAGATATTGAAGGCGACTTTCCAATTCGGGTAACTTGGCGAGCTCGAGCGGAAGGCGCCCTTGGCCTCCGTCAACTTTGATCGCGACTGGATTGACTGGGCAATTTCAATTTCCCTGCGGCGATTTGGTCGGCACCGGTACGCGCCCGCACGATCTAGATTCATTACAATTGTTGCGCCTCTTCCACCCGAGAATTAGCCAGCTTCAATTTGCAGGCGTTGCATTTCCACGGCCATCCTGGCCGCAGTTACGTCGCGGGCGACCTCTTGACGGGTGCGATCGAGGGCGACCTGCGCCTCGGTCAATTCGACCTGCACCTTGCGGATTGCCGGATTCTGCGACCACGCCCGTTCCAACAGTTCCTCGAGTGGAAGTTTACTCAGCGGCTGCGGCGTGTTGGATGATGGTACTGGCTGTCCTCCCGGAGGCGGCTGTTGGCCCGCAGCGATCGACGCCAGCAGCACCGCGCTGAGCGTCCATGAGACTGCGCAGTTCGCATCATTAGGCGACTACAGCGATTCGTTGACATGGGGAAGCTCCTTTTGCTGATTTCGTTGTCGATCGTGTTTCAGTTCACTCATGAGCCAGGTATCCTTCTTGTCCGCAACTTGCAACTCGGCGGCCGTGGCTGCATTCAGTGCTCGGCGATACGACCGCAGGGCGCCGACGAGATCATCGTGGTCGAGTAGTTGACGATTACCCGAATTGCGCCAGTACTCATAGGAGTTCACATCAGGCACAAGCCTCGATCGCTGCGCGACGAATTCTGAGAGATCGATCACATCGTCCGCTTGTTCGATCGCGCCAACATCCAGCGGACGCGATGGCTGGGGCGGACGCCCAGCGGTTTGCATTTCTGGCGGCGATTGAATCCATGTCCGCGTGGCCCATCCAGTTCCGAAGGCGATGAGGATCAAGGCAGCTAAGCCTATTTGGCGTAGAACTCGACGCCGACCGACCAGGGCAATGGTCCTTGCCCGTAACTGCTCGCGAGCGCCACTGCTGTTTCTGACAAAGGGGCGTCGGTTCGAGCAGCCTGTCAACGAATAGCTCGTCAATCTCTTCATCCATCGCCAGACTCCTCTGGATCCCGCGCAACGATTATTTCGCTGGAAACCGTGCCTCTGAATCGACAAAACTTGCATACGCCTCGGCAAAGGCCTTCCGGCGGCGTGTCAGCCGTGACTCGATGGTCTTGGCTGATACGCCCTCGTCATCGGCGATGTCAGTCACTCGCCGCCCGTCGAGATACTTCGCTCGTAGCACACTTTCGTAATCCAGTGGGATTGCCGCTAATGCCTGGGCGATGCCGAGCGCCTCCTCGCGTCGCAATGCCGTCTCTTCCGCCTGGGCAGTTGTCTCCGATGGCCGCGCCATGGCCTGCTTTGCTTTTTCGTCGCGCAACCAGCGTCGGAGTTCCGACTTGAGCACCTTGTCGGCAATCCCTCGCAGCCACCCGACGAACCGGCCGCGTCGAGCGTCAAATCCGCGAATCTTACGGATCGCGACGAGCCAGGTTTGCTGCACCACTTCCTCAGTCCATTCCGGTGTTCTGCCCGTCCGCCAGTAGACGTAACCCCAGAGCGCGTCGTACGAAGTATCGTAAAGTTCCGTCCAGGCCCAGGCATGCCCCAAGACGATCGCATCGCGGAGCAACACTTCCCGATCGTCAGTTTCGCCTTCACCCATTTGCGACCCTTGATCCACGCGATGCGATGGTCATAGAGCCTATTGTCGCAAGTCGCGGGAATCCTTCGCAAATCGACGAGTTTGTGGCGACTGAAGACAATTTAGGGGGAATCCGGCCAGAGGGAGCAAGATTCCACCACGCGACTCCGCAATCAATTAGGGTCGGTTCTCGTGTGCCGTCGACCCGCGGCGTGCGCTGTTCGTCGCAGCCCCAATGACGACGACTGGGATTCTGCCGAGCAGCGTTAGTCGACGAGAGCCTATGTCAAATCGAATCAGTCGATTCATCCGCAGACGATAGAATGGAGACTCCCATGAATCCCAACAAGGCCCTCTGGGAGAAAGGTGACTTTAGCCACCTCCATTCCGGCAACCTTCTTACGGGTGACCGTTGAAGTTTGAAAAAGTCGTCAGCGGGCTGGAGGCCACCAGGGATTACTTCTGATTCGCCAGGCAGTACAGCATTTCTTGCCGCTGGCCGTCGACTTGCTCGACCGACGTGCAGATAGATGCGGCTGCCGCAAATGGTGGGGCTGGCCATGGCTTCGTCGCCCAGCTTGTTCACGGCGATCTGCTCGAATTTGCTGGGATCGGCTCGATAGACGAACGTTTCGCCGGTCTCGCTGGTCGCATAGATCATGTCGCCGACCAGCACGGGCGAGGCGCTGAACTCGCCGCCGAGCCGCTTCTTCCAGCGTCTCCTCGCCCGTGTCGCTTTTCCAACAAACGGCCACGCCCGCATCGAGCACGCCGAACAGGTGTCCGTCGCGCGCCAACAGCGAGGGAACGTAGACGCGATCCTTGGTTTCCCAGACGAGTTTGCCCGATCCGTCGGCCAGCACGGCCGCGAGATGGTTCTTGGGATAGCCGCCGCTGCAAAAGACGCGCTCGCCGTCGGTGACGGTCGACGTGACGCACTCGGTGGTCGCCCCTTTGACTTCCCAGAACGGCTTTCCCGCTGAGCGGATCGAAGCTCGAAAACAGATTGCAGCCGGTCAAGAACAGTTGGTCGCGCCCCGCCACGTTCAAGATAATCGGCGAGGTGTAGTTCGGCTCCTTCGGCCGATCGTGTTTCCACTCGATCGTTCCCGACTGGCGATCCAGCCCCGCGATGACGCCGCCGGCGTGGCTATCGGCCGCAGCGATCACCAGCGACTGATACATGGCCGGCGAAGCGCCATAGCCCTGGTGAATCATGTAGTCGCTGATCTTCGTTTGCCAGCGCTGCTTGCCATCGAGGCTGAGGGCCGTGACGTAGACGGCCCCGCTGTTGGCAAAACAGATAAACACGCTCTCGCCGTCGCAGGCGACGGTACTCGAGGCTGCCGTGGATTTTTCGTTCTTTCGCATCAATCCGCCGCGATGCACGACCGTTTGCCACAACTGTTTGCCCGACTCGCGGTCGTAGCAAAGCACCGATTGCGTCTCCTGCTGCTCGTCGGCGGTGGCGAGATAGACGTGCTCGCCCGACGACGGTTGGCGAACTGTGCCCGCGTCCCGGAACGGGGCTCTTCCAGGCGACGTTTTGGGACGCGCTCCACTCGGTCGGCGGATCTTGGTTGGGGTTGGCGACGCCATTGCGCTGCGGGCCGCGCCACCACGGCCAGTCGGCGGCATCGACGGCGATTTGGTCGTCAACCTGTTGGCAGAAAGCCGGCAGCGGCAACAGTACGAAGGCAGCGGCTGCTACGAGGGTTCTCGTGAATGTCGACAAGAGCTCACACCTCATGTTGTTGATCCGTGTTGTGGTCTGGAAGGCTCCAGCCCTGTTGTGGTCGACATTCTAACAACAGGCACGCCGCGCGTCCTAACGAGTGAGGGATTTCCCCTCGGTTGGCGGCGGGAATCACCAGTTTTTTGGCACTTTTCCCGGAGGTTGCTCGGTGTGCTAAAGTTGTTCAAAGTCGGCCGGCGATTGCACCGGCGAAGGCTTGCCTGAACGGATGCAATGGAGCTGCCCGGCAGCGCACTTTTTCGAGTTCCAAACGGGTGCCATTCATGCTCCCAGCCAACTATCAGATTCGCCTCGTCGATCCTTCGCAGTACGAGGAGATCGTCGAGATCTGCCGGCTCGTCTATCCGACCGAAACTCCCTATACCGTCGAAGAGTTGGACGATCATCGGCAAGTGTTTCCCCAGGGCCAGTTCGTGGCAGTCGAGACCGACTTGCAATGCCGTGGCTGGCGTGCACTTCACGCTGCGACTGCGGATGATTGATTTTCACATCGACGATCCTTGGGACGTCTTAACGGCCGGCGGTTCGTTTCTGGATCACGACCCGAATGGCCGACGCTTTATGGGGCGGACATCATGGTACATCCCAGCCATCAACATCATGGGCTCGCGCACGCCTCTGACCGATCAGACTCGC
The DNA here is from genome assembly GCA_963848485.1 of uncultured Acidimicrobiia bacterium. Lineage (GTDB taxonomy): Bacteria > Actinomycetota > Acidimicrobiia > IMCC26256 > JAENVU01 > Chersky-806. The sequence goes on along the minus strand of CAWKDX010000019.1, from coordinate 20,655 downwards.
TTCCTGGTGCAAGAGGAGAACACTCTGGCGGATGGTGGGGGCCAGCCGCTTGCCCGGCTATGGCCGGCACACCTCGACCATGACAGTCGAACAATATGTCGAAGCCGTGATAAGGGGCGAGCAGTTTGATCCGGTGCTGAGCCTGCATTTGAAAGATGGTTGGACCGTCGTCCGGCCGATTCACGGTTATCTGCAACACGACGAAGAGAGCGTTGGCTGGGCCGTGGTAATTCAATGGATCAATCCCGACTGCCCGCCCCCACAGGAATTCGATCTGCGGAAATTGTCCGCCTCCTCAGTGCCCAGATCGCCAAACGGGCAATCCGCTCAGCCGTCGTAAATCGGATCGAAATCCTGGTAATTACCGTCTTGAACGGCGACCGATTGTCGTTGTAATCAAAGCGGTTGTCGCGCTGCAGGTTCAGGATAATTCGAGAGAAACGGTGCCATGGACTTCGTCACTACACGAAGGCGTTTGCTGTGCTTCAGCGCCGCTGTCATTGGGATTTGTCAATTTGCTGACTCTCGCGCGAGACGGTGATGGTACCGATGCGCGACGGCACCCGTTTGGCGACGGAAGTGCTTTTGCCCAGCGAGGGAGGGCCTTGCTTCCCCGTGGTGCTGGTCCGCACGGTTTACGGTCGCAAGTACGATGGTATTGCTCGCACGGCCAAGCAAAACGGGATTGCGGTCGTCTCGCAAGATACTCGCGGGTACGGCGAGAGCGAGGGAGAGAAGATGCAATTCTCGGCCGACGGGGCTGAGAAGTTGCGAGACGGCGTCGACACCGTGACCTGGATCAAGGGCCAGCCCTGGTGCAACGGCAAAGTCGGAACCTGGGGCGCGTCCGCCTTGGGGATCACCCAGGTCTTGCTGGCGCCGGTGCGCAATGACCTGGCTTGCCAGATGATTATTGTCGCACCTTCCAGCATGTTTCCCGTGTTTCAGCGAGGTGGCGTTCCGCAAAAAATGCTTTCCGAGCGTTACGCCAAGCGGATGGGACACGAGAAATGGTTTGCCGAGCGTCACGGAAAACATCCGACGTACGACGAGGCCTGGCGGCTACAGGATACCGATAGTCTGCGCCGCCGACATTACGGCTCCGGCCGTTCATGTTGGCGGATGGTTCGACTTTTATCCTCAAGGCACACTCAACGGTTTTGCTGCGCGCGAGTATTTGGGAGGTCCTGGCGCAAGAGGCAATCAAAAACTCGTGATGGGCCCCTGGGAGCACGCAGTCACGCCCACGGTAGGCGATCTCAAGTTTCCCAATAATCAGTTCGATTACGACGCGTTGGCATGGCGTTTTTTCAAACATTGGCTACAAGGCGATGATAACGGGATCATGGACGAGCCTGCCGTGCACTACTATGTGATGGGTGCTTGTGACGATCCCCAGGCGCCGGGCAATTGCTGGCGGACGGCCGACAATTGGCCTCCCTTTCCCACGCGCGAAGTAACTTACTTTTTGTCGAGCGACGGTGTCTTGGCGAGCGATCGCAGCGAAGTCAAAGAAGGTACGGCAGTTTTCAGCTTCGATCCGTCCAATCCCTGTCCTTCACTTGGCGGCGACGACGCCATCAAGCCGTTGCCCCTGGACCAGCGGTCAATTAGTTCTCGTCCGGATGTGGTGAAGTTCGCGACCGCGCCACTTGCCGATCCAATTGAGGTCACCGGTCCAGTACGCGTGAAGTTGTTTGTGACCAGCGACGCGCCCGATACGGACTTCACAGCGAAGGTGGTTGACATCTATCCCGACGGTCGCGAGATCGCGATTCTGAACGGCATCCAGCGCGTCAAGTTTCGCAAGGGCTTCGAGAAGGCCGACCTGCTGCCAATCGGTTCGATTGGCGAGTTGACGCTCGATTGCTGGTCCACGAGCATCATCTTTAACAAGGGACACCGGATTGGAGTGCAGATTTCGAGCAGCAATTGGCCTCGCTACGAAGTCAATCCCAACACTGGCGAAGATTTGCCAGCCTATACGGGCATCAGCCCGGAGGGAGATTGGCTCGTCGATCCCGAGAGTCTCCACACGCAAAATGGGATCGTGATGGACAAGCTGCATGCGAGCGCACTGGTGTTGCCGGTGCCGCGCCGACCCTCGCCCTAGAGCGCGACGGAATCCAAACCGCTGCATCCAATGCGGCATCGTCTCGCCCGCGATCACTGCCGGATCGCTACAGCTATTTTTTTCCGCCCTGGGCGACCGCTCCGCCCGCCTGGTCGACCAGCTTCAGAGCGTTCTCGATCAGGATCTCGCCCGTCATTTCGCCGAGCGACGTCTCGGAGACGTATTCGTAGCGATCAAAGCTGTTGAAGTCGACCTTGGTCAGGATGTAGCCGAAGGCGTCATTGGTGAGGCCGAAGAGCAGGTTGTTCTTGCCCTTCATATGTCGCTTGATGTAGTAACCGATGTTGGGAAGCGCCTCGCCGGGGATCGTGATGATTTGAGCGTTCCCCAGGTTGACGAGGTTCATTCGCGTGGTGATCGACCGATCTTCGTTGTGCGGATACTTGAGCGGGGAGGCCAAGATCACGGCCCACATCAGGCGTGATTCGACCGGGAATTTCACTTGTTCCGCGTAGCAAGCCAGGCCGGGATCTTTTTGGACCTCGGCGTCCTTCACGATGCGCTCTGCTTCGGACGCCATCAGCTCGCCGATGCGGACGCATTCTTCCCAAATTCGGGCGTCATGCCATTTGGCTTTGAGCGGTTCCGAGGGTCGGTCGAGGATGCGATTGTCGGCGGTGATCATGCCCCCTTGCGCACCGTTCATGAACATCGCCATGCCGCCGAGGTCGGCTTCGAGCTTGTCACACAACGGCCCGACCAGGTCAGGGCTGACCAGGCCGACGCCATTTCCCAAGACCTCGGGATGGATCGCATAGTTGACGAGCGTGCCGATCGTCTTGCCTTCAGGCGTGATTGCCTGGATGACGCTCATGCGGGGGTCGTAGAGTTCCGGTGCGTAGTAGTTGTAGGCAATCTTTCCCTTGGCTTCGCCTGTGGCGATCTTTAGTTCCGCCGGCTGGAGATGATCGAGGGCCTCGTTGAGGGCTTTCGCCGCCTGATTGCAGACGAAGTCCATGAACTCGAGATTGCCAGACGTTTTGCCGTCGAGGCCGGGAAAGCCGTAACAATCGGGGCGCTGATGCGTGTGCGTCGAACCGATCAAAATGTTGTCGGCCGGAATCCGCGGGACCTGCTTGTGTACGCGATTGCAGAGGATGGAGGGAAATCCCAGCAAATCGAGCTGCACGATCGCAACCGTGGTTTCGCCACGTTGGAAGACCATGGCACGGGCGGTGAGGTCGCCTTGCTTGGCTTTCACTGGACGTCCCGGTCCAATGCCACCAGAGACCGGCAGCAGCGGATCCGGCGTGATGATCGCCTTGCCGACTCCGACCTTGAGTTCGGCTTGTGCGATGCGAGGTAGCGAGAACGCGAGAACGACGATGGTCAGAAGTGTGTGTCGGAGCATGTTGAGCTTGTGGGGTTGGGTGTGGTATTGAACGGGATAGACCGGGGCGTCGCTCGATAGCAACTTCGACAAGCTACCAATCACAAAAGGGCGATCTGTCGGCCAGTCGAATCTCTCTGGATTCGGCCAGTCGGGCCATCCAAGAGCTGGGAACGAGTATACTATGACGCAAGCGTTGCCTCCACCGCCGGGACTCAGCGCGGTGCTGCCTCCATCCGGCCCAACCTGGACCGTCCCTGATTCGATCAATCGCCAGGCAAAAGTCGGCGTTCTTTCGTACGTCACGGGCAGGGATCGACTAACGTTTCTCGAAAGCTTAAACGCTGCGGATTAACGACTTACCGCGAGATTTGCTGCCCGACGGCGGTTCAAGATTCGGGTCCGGTCGAAGCCATCCGAGGACAATGCTATCCGAGGACAATGCCATGCGATGCTCACGCTTAGCCTGGGGTCTGGTCGTAGCCCTGATTTCGTCTCAAGGTTTGCCGCTTTCATTTGCAACGGCGCAGGATGATCGTGCGAATCCGCCAGCGGCGACTCCACAAGGACGATGGCGCTCAACCGATGCGATGCACGAACGCCGCGAATACCCTGGCGGTGTTCAACTCAAGGATGGACGGGTTCTTGTTGTTTCGGGCCACCCGCTCGAAGGCAAGTCGATCGCCAGCGCGGAGCTTTACGACAGCGAGTCCGGAAAGTGGAGTGACACCGTGCGCTGCGACAGCCGTGCAACAGCGGGAATATGGCCACGTTACTGAACGACGGACGCGTGTTCCTGGCTGGCGGCCACAATAACACGCACATCATCAGCGGCGCCGAGGTGTTTGATCCAAAGCGGGGTACCTGGAGCGATGCAGGCAATCTGAGCGTACCGCGTGATCCAACGGCTACGCTCTTGGCGAATGGCCAGGTCCTTTTGTCGGGCGGCATCGATTGGTACATCGGTGGAGGCAAAGCGTACGCCGAAACTGAAACATTCGATCCGGTAACTGGACGGTGGACAGTCACGGGCTCGCTCAATGCGCCACGCTTCGAACATCGCGCAGTGCGACTCGATGATGGCCGCGTGCTCGTCATGGGTGGCTACGGGGGAGGCAAGAATTGCTCGCAACCGCTGAAATCTACGATCCCGCGACCGGCCGTTGGGAAAAGACGAATGATCTGCCGCAGCCAAGAGCCTGGTTCGGACACATCAAATTGCAAGACGGACACGTGCTGATCGCTGGCGGATACACCGGAGGTCGCAACAAAAGGACGTATCTAACAACGACGATCCTCTTTGATCCGACGACTGGCCGCTGGAGCGAAGGTGTTCCGATGCAGGCTAAACTGCGGCGGGCTTTTCGACGACTTTGTTACGGGATGGTCAGGTACTGGTTGCCGGCGGGGTGGCAGAGAGCGGCCTGGAACTCAAGGCCGCCGAACTGTTCAATCCACACACCAAAACCTGGCGTACGGCCGCAGCAATGGAAGTCCCCAGGCGAAACCATCGAGCAACCCTGTTGCCCGACGGTAGCGTGTTAGTCATCGGCGGCAGCAATATTTTTGGTAGTACGATGCTGACAAGCTGTGAAGTCTTCAGCTACGAGTAAGTTTTACCATCGAGGATTGAGGATCGCTGCGACGTCGACTTCTGGTCGATCGGTTTTGTGGGCCAGGACGAGCTTCGGCGGTACCGATCCCGGCCGCGGCCCGGCGGTGATTTAATTCGACAGGAAAATGAATCGACGCTGTGGGAACTTATCGCCATTTCGCAGCGTCTCAGTTCAGCGGACGCGACACCTTTGCGATTTTCAACCCAGCAAAGCAACCCATGAAATCCTGACCTCTCGGGAGGACTACGATGAATACGAAGTTCGGCCTGGCCCTGATCGCATTGGCGCCATCTGGGCTGCGACTCGAACGACCGAGGCCGCACCCAAGGATGAGGTGACCTTGTTGGGCACCCTGGCGGAGTGGAATTATCCCGGGCTCAGATTTCGGCGGGGCCAGCATGAGTGATGGGGGAAACCGCACGCTGCTATCCGTGAATTGCCAGGCGATTCTGACGACGGCCGACCCTGTCGAGAAGGTGGCCAAGTACTATTCCGACAAGTTCATCTCGGGCCCCCAGAAAGTGGTGCCGCACAAGATCATCCCGACGCCCAGTCGGTCTCCGCCCAAGCCGATTCCGAAGGACGACCGCTTCAGTTGCAGGTCATCACCATCAACCGGGAAAAGTCAGCGACGACCCTGGTGATCAGCCGCGCCGAAGGCGAATCGAAAACGCATGTCGCCTGGTCGCACTACTTTCGACTGGGAAACAATCCATGACAAGAGGCCGCACATCGCAAGAAAGGCGGCCACCTGCGGGCTTCGACTAGCGTTGCCGAGAATCAATTCGGCGGCCTTCTTGCCGAGTTTCGAGGCGAACCTCAGTCCGATGCCGTCGGGCGAGACGACGGTGAAATCGCGCAGCCCGTAGTAGCGGTTGCCGATGGCAAGTTTCACGGCAACTTCATCTCCTGGCACAGCTTCCAATAGCGATCGACGTCGCTGACCATGATGCGAACGTTCGCGACCAGGGTAGCGGGCGGTTCCTTTTGGTCCGGGATTTGTTCGAGATACATCCGCGAATCGTCCCAGCCCAACTCGACGAAGTTCGGCTCTTTGCGGATCACCGCGAATCCTAGTTGTTTGTAAAACGCGGTCGATTGTTTCACATCGCGAACGTACAACTCGACAATCAATTGTTCTCTGGCTTCGACGTATTTCATCGGGGATCCCTGGCCCTTCCGTCCTGAGTTTTCTCTTTTGCGATCGCCAGACACGCGGAGACAGTCGCCATCGGCAGCAGGATCGTCAGAAACCGCCAGCCCCTTCGATATCGTCTCTCGAGGGTGATCATTGGTGCTTTTCGCTTCTTGATAAGATTGAGCCTTCGGAGGACGGATTATCGCCCAGGCAATCGACCGCGTCGAGCGACCGACTCGGTTGTTGGCCGGGATCGGGCATGGTCATAATAGGTAGCAGTTCGAGCCGGTCGCTGCACAAGATCGTTGATGCGAATTCCCCGTTGACAGAAATGTGAGTGTGGACACGCACCATGAATGTCTTCGATGCACTGCGTCTGGATGGCCGACGAGCCTTGATCACCGGCGGGAGCCGAGGGCTGGGGCTCGAAATGGCCCGCGCCCTGGCCATGGCGGTGGCCGAACTGGTGATCGCCAGTCGTGACGAAGAGCACCTCCAGACAGCCCGTCAGGAACTGCTTGCGGCCGGTTCACCCCGCGTCGACGTTCGCGTGGCCGACCTGGAATACGCCAGCCGGCGCCACCCGGTTTTGCGAGTTCCGTCTTAGAGCAACTCTCGCCGATCGACGTGTTGATCAACAACGTCGGCGGCCGCCGCGTCAACTTTCCCACCGAAGAGATGCCGCTGGCCGAATGGCAGCGGATTATCGATCTCAACCTGACGCAGGCCTTCGTTTGCACCAAGCTGATTGGCGGGGCGATGCTTCCCCGCCGGCGCGGCCGGGTGATCAACGTTTCGTCGATCTCGGCCCAGGTTCCGGGCCGATCGATGCGCGGCCGATCGTACGAGACTTCCAAGGCGGCCCTCTCGATGTTTACCAAGTCGGTAGCCGCCGATTGGGCTCCGTACAATGTGACCGTCAACGCGATTGCCCCGGCGCATTCCTGACCGACGCCAATCGCCGCTGGTTCGCTGATCGGCCTGAGCTGCAAATCGAGATCGAGTCGGACATCCCCATGGGACGGCTGGGAGAGCCCGGCGAGATCGGCGCCTTGGCGCTGTACCTGGCCAGCGACGCCTCGAGCTATATGACGGGCTCGATTCTGGTGATCGACGGGGGCGGACGCTGTGGTAGGCAAGGTCGGCGACCAGGCTCCTTATTCGATTCACTAGGCACATGTATGGCCACGTTCGTCGCCCTCTACCGCGGCATCAATGTCGGCGGCAAGAACTCGGTCAAAATGGAATCGCTGTGCGTGATGCACGAGCGACTCGGCCATCGTCACGTAAAGAGCTATATCCAAAGTGGCAATGTCATCTTCTCCGCCAAGGGAACCAGTTCATCAATCGCAGGCAAGACGATCGCCGAGTTTGCCAAGGAGTTTGGATTCGCTGCAAAGATCCTCGTGTTGACTGCGACGGAATGGGGCACGATCGTGCAAAGAGAATCCGTTCGCAAAATTCGCCGCCAAAGAGCCTAAAACAGTTCACGCGGGGTTGTGCGAAGGAGAACCCAATGAAGTGCGTCTGAAGGAACTGCTGACCAAGACGCGTGGCAGCGAAACCTTTGTCGTGGGCAATGGCGTCGTCTATCTGCACGCCCCGGCGGGCCTTGGGACTTCAAAATTCGCGGCAGGAATGGAAAAAGCGTGCGGCGTGCCGATGACCGTGCGGAACTGGCGGACGATCGGGTCGCTGTGGGAGATGGTGAACCAGCCCGGGTGATTCAGGTTCACGCAGGAACGAATTGCGAGTGGCAGTGCCTAACGGCGTGGGTCGCCTTTCAGCAAAATATTGCAGGTAGCCGTCTCTTGTTCGAAATGCAATTCAGCGCGACCGTCATTCAGTTGACGGCGCACACTGTCGATGCGGTGCTCGACGTCGGAATGGTCGGTGCCGTCGCGTGAGACGAATTCTTCGAGGACTGCTCGAAGTGCGCTGGGCGAGAGCAGCAGGTGGGATATCTGCATCAGATTCCTGTAGCCCGCTGGTTGGCCAGTTGATTCCGCATGGACTCCAGGAAGACACGCCCGCGGCGCTGACGAACAACCGCAGGTGCGCCTTTCGCTACGAGTCTGCGATCACTTCGACGGCTTCTTTCCTTTCGCCGAGTCCTGCTTGATCGCCTTCTGCTTCTTGCTCTTGTCTTTGTCTTTCTTGCCGCCTTTGTCGCCCATGGTAGATTCCTATCTAGTTGGACTTCGATAGACGAGGCAGACACCAGGCGGCTATTGTCGCCAGTTGAAGCGAGCGTGTCCAATCGAAGCTTGGGGGATGATGGTGCTAAAAAGCGGTGAGTACTATCACGAATTCGACAATCCCGTGCCTGGCGACCCACGGCATGCGATTGACACGAGCATTCATTATCCGTGGGGCAACCGTGTCAGCGCTTGGGAGGTGGGAATCACGCCGACTCCAGCAATCATCTACCCCGCTCTCGCCCTAGCCGCGTTCGTCGGCTGGAAGGCTGCTTGGGCGATTGGGCGGCGAGTGCGAGGCGGAAGGCTGAGGGAAAAAACTTGACCTCGCCGTAATTATCGCGCTAAATAATTTCCATCGGGAACAGGGACCAATTCTAGGGAGCTAATGAAACCACCACCTCGCCAGTATTCTCAATTTGGCTGAAATCGGTTTCGTTGCTTGTTTAACTTCGCTCCCAATCCGAGGTCTCGCATGCTCCTGTCGCGTTTTTCCGCGGTATTTCGCCCCGATCGTCTGCGTGTTTCTGGTTGTCGCGCCCCGCGAAATGAGTGCCGCGGAGCTTCATCTCGGCGATATTCTTGCCACCGCCACTGATTTCAACGTCCAACCAGCGCAAGAGACTTTGCTGCGAATCGATCCATCGACCGGCGACAAAACTGTGATTTCGAGCAAAAGTGTCGGCAGCGGTCTTATGCCCGCTCATTTCAGCAATCCAACTGTCGGTGCCGACGGCAATATATACGCCGCTGGCTCGGTATCTACCCATAATGACTCTATCTTCCGTATTAATCCGGCCACCGGCGATCGCACGATTATTTCTGACTCGACACACGGCAGCGGCGTGCCTCTCGACTACCTCTTTTTATTGGAAGCCCTGCCGGACGGTTCGCTACTTGCTTCAGAAGCCCCTTCAGGTGAACCAATTCGTTATGTGCGCATTAATTCAATGACCGGCGATCGCTCTCCGTTGCCGGCGGCGACGTATGGCGCCCCCACTTTGGGAATCCCGGCGGGTCTCTCGGCTGCCAGCAACGGCGAGGTATTCTTGGCGGATCAATCCGGTGAGGGCGTGTATCGGCTTAATCCCAATACCGGCGATCACTCACTTGTCTCAAGCAGCCACTTCGGCCCATTTGGCGGAGGGATGGGAACGGGTCCGGACCTCTCCTTCCTGTTTGGTTTAACGTTCGACCAGAATCGAGGCTCGTTGTACGTACTGAATCCTGGCAGCGTCCTACGCATCGATCCGGCTACGGGTAATCGCGAGGCGATTTCGACTTGGTATCCGTCGGCGGACGTGAAAGGAACCGGACCGGCTCTGTTCGGAGCCGGTGTCTTAGGTATAGAGCCGGATGGCAGCCTGATCACATTCAGCGATAAGTTCTATCGCATCAATCCCACGACGGGCGATCGTTCGCTAATCGCCGACGACGATGGCTACCTTATAGAAGGTCCATTTGGCATTGTGCCTCATTTGGTTCCGGAACCTTCCGCCGCGGCGCTGGCCGGCATCGGGACATTCGCGCTACTCGCCTACGCGAAGCGCCGCCGTTCGATCTAGTTCGCTTGGGCGAACCTGGCCCGTTGTTGGGAAGCTGACAGCGGGCTTTGTTGTTGCGCGGGACGTAGAATGGGAGTCATGGAAGGCAACGGTGCTTCCGGACATGCGTCGATCCTTTATGTAGGGGTGAAGGGCATCATGAAACGGCAATTAGATGTTACCCAGCGGAAGCCACCAGGCTTCCGCCCCCTACATAGTTTCCGCTTTGGGCTGCGGACGATGTTCGTGGTGCTAACGGTCGTCAGCATCTGGGCAGCGTTCCCCAGGGTCGTCTGGCTTATCGCTGCCATCACGTTTGGTGGCGTGGTGGGAGGAGCGTTGGCTCTCTCTTTCACTGATCTCGTTTCCAGTGTACTGACAGAGCCAGTGTCGCGATCTTCCGAGGGGCCCGAAACAGTACACGGTGAAAAAGGCCCGATACCGCCATCATACTTTTTCCAAAGGTGGCGACTGACCCACTGGCTGCGAAAGATCAGACCGATCGAATGGCTATCAATCGCTGCATTGGTCGTGTTTGTGCTGTGGGTGATTGATAGCCCTACATACCAAACCCACGCCAGGCCGCATGTCATACATGGTCCAATCACCCGATGGCTAACCGGACAGGACTAATCGATAGCCCCCACGCCCGCATTACGCAAAACCGGCGTCCGAAAAGCCGGGGCGAGTCAACCCTTGCTAGCCCCGCCATCGCTGGGGCTTTTTTGTTGCGCGGGTGGTAAGATGAAGGCATGAGCGATCCCAAGCCACTCTGGAAAACTCTGCACGTTGGCGACAAGGTTCGCATTGTTGCCATGCCTGCTGAATTCTCTGCTCCTGGCTATCAAATCCATCGCTCGACTTTGACTGTCCATCGCCGACTCATCTCGCCTGGCCGGCCGCTTCGCATCGCAAAGATCGACGCATCGGGTCTTCCGTGGATTAGCAGTATTTTCCTGAGAAAGAACGGTCGCCGCGAATACGACTTTCACGCGATCAACCACAGCGGTCTCGGAAGGTTAGGCCCCACGTAAGCAAACAAGCGCGTAAGCAGTGATTTTCCCCATGCCCCTCCCACCCCGCCGCTGGTTCCAGTTCAACCTCAGCACTTGGTTCGTGCTGGTGGCGATACTGGCGTGGGCATAGGCCCCAAGAGCTTTTTTCTTGCACGACGAGGAGGCATCAACAACCATACAGATCTGGAACTTTTGAACACTTGGTAAACGGGCCACAGATGCGGGCGACCTGTTTCGTTTTTGCGGCAAACTTTTGGATTTGCGCGATAGCTCGCGCCCAAGTAACCGTCACCAAGGATCTAGCTTACTTAGGTCCCGACCGCACCGAAAAGCTCGACCTCTACACGCCCGCCAATGTACCACCGGGCACGACACTGCCCGGCATTGTCTTGATTCACGGTGGAGGCTGGACGTCTGGCGATAAGGCAGACTCCCGTGAGGCCGATATTGCCAAAGCTCTCGCGGCTCGCGGCTACGCGGTCGCCAGTATTAACTACCGACTGGGCGTCACAGCTGACCCGGCTTGGGTCGATGATCTTCGGGACGTGAAAACTGCGGTACAGTTTCTACGGGCGAACGCCAGTACTTACCACATTGACGCGAACGAGATTGGCGCGATCGGTGGTTCGGCGGGTGGGCACTTGGCGTTAATGGCGGGCTCTCACGCAAGACGAAATCGATCCGCATGGGAAATCAGTCGAGCCCCAAAACGGCCTCTACCCTGGTGTGTCGACTTCGGTGCAGGCCGTGGCCTCACTTTACGGCATCACGGATCTACTCACCTGGCAGCAACCCGACCCGACCGGCACGCCAATCGGCAATCTCAAAACTGATCCGAATATGACGGCGCTTGTCGGGGTCGGCCGCAACATCGATCCAGCGCTTTGGCAGTTTGTGTCGCCGGTGAATCAAGTACACCCCGACTCACCGCCGGTGCTCCTATTACAGGGGACCGCAGACGACGTTGTTGATAGAAACCAAGCAACTGAGCTGCAATCAGTCATGCAGTCCATCGGCGATAGCGAGCAAACCTACCTGATCAAAGATGCGGTGCATTCGTTTGGGCTGTCCCAAATTTCCAGCTATCGGGATATACGCTGGCTCGTGGGCGACTTCTTCGACAGGACGTTGAAAGGCGCGGAGCAAACTATCGTGGTCCATGAGACGTTTACCGACAACTCGTTTACAGCGAGAGAGAACCCAGCGACCGACTTGCCTTGGATTCGTGCGACCAGCAGTAGTAGTCTCAGCCTCCAAACCGATGCAGTGCTGGGAACGGGCAAAGCAATCCAAGACGCTGCGACTGGCGACGGCCGAATCTTGGTTAACTTCTCGGAAGTCAATCTTGACCAGCACGGACAATCTCTAGTGCTCTCATTTGACATGAGGCTCCCCGCATCGATCCCGGATGCGAATGATGCCTTTCGATTTGGGGTCTACGATAGCAATGGGACAATTGCTGCGCGATTCGACGATCTGGCCGCAGCGGGTCACTATTTTGGGGCTGGAGATGACCGTGGCTACGCGGCGTTTATTTCAAGCGGTGCAGCGAATGGAGGCTCGCTGCAAAGGGAGGTCGGTCAAGCTACAAATGGGTTAGACGATCTGATCCTAGGTCAGGATGGACTGACGGAGCTTCTGGCGACGGCCGGCTCGCTGTCAGACGGCCTCAAGCATTCGATCCAGTTAGAGCTTGAACGAGCGGGGCAGGGAATGTTCATACGTCTCACGCTCGACGGCCAAGAACTGGGCGGGGTTTTTGACGCGGCCGGCCTGACAACATTCAGCGAGCTGGTATTCGGGACCGGAGGAGCACTCACCTACCGCCTTGATAACGTAACCACCACTGCGTACCTATCGTTACTCCCGGGTGATGCAAACCGCGACAACCAGGTTGACGGCGCGGACTACACCGTGTGGGCGGATAACTTTTTGCAGACCGGCCAAGCATGGTCCACTGGCGATTTCAACGGTGACGGCAAAGTTGACGGCGCGGACTACACCGTGTGGGCGGATCACTTTGCGCCAGCCGCTCTATCGCTCTCCGCTGTCCCCGAGTCATCCACCCTCGCACTTGCAGGGGTCGGGGCATTGATGCTACTTGCCTACGGTCATTGTCGAATCCGTCGAGTGTGTGTGCCCTGCATCACATTTCCCTTAATCACTCGGCTTTGGATGAATTTGGAAGCTGAACGAGCCAAGGAGCGAGCCACCGCAACCCAGCCCTCGCCTCCTACGTCCGCGCGTCCCGTGCCCTGAAGTACGCGCTCCCCCATAATCAATACCTCGGAAGCAATGGGGCCGGGAGTCATTGTTCGTGCCACGTGGCGCTCAGGTGCCGCTGGCCGCCCTTCAGGCAGTGTCGTCAAGCGATTCGCACTGGCCGACAAGTAGCCAGTGGCACACAGGAAATCGCGCTCAGCGAATCCTCGGACGTGATGGACGACACGTCCGCGAACGTCAGCCGTCGCAGCAAGCGAGCTCGGGAGGCCGGCCAGAAACTTGCATTGCAGGTTTTTGCCAACCTGTAATCATTCGTGCAGGATCGGCTTGGTTCTGCCTGGTGAAAACACGGTCAAGTCCAATTCAGGTGACGCCCACGGGACCTGTCCCCGGTTCATCATCGGGTGACTGGGCCATTGATTGCTCGATGCGCGGATCATGTGCGGGTCACGTGAGACTTTGTCCAACGTTCGCCGGGCTCCCGACGGTCGCCCTGGGTCTTCGGCCACACATCCATGAATTGTTGCTTGATGCGCGGATGATGAGCCCGTTGCACGAGACTCTGTCCAACGTTCACCGGGCTCCCGATGGTCGCCCTGGATCATTAGCCCGCATCCATGAATTGTTGCTCGATGCGCGGATGATGAGCCCGTTGCGCGAAACTCTGTCCAACGTTCACCGGGCTCCCGATGGTCGCCCTGGATCATTAGCCGCGCATCCATGAATAAGCTTCGCGGTCATCGATGTTCACTCAGCGGGGAAGGAGATTGGGAGTCGCTTAAGTGCGCACTTTTAGGGTCCCTCCCACGAAGGAGTGCGCACTTAGGGGAAAAATGGAGGCGGGTCCGAGAGCCTCGACAAGGTCAGGAACCACACGGCGTCAGCTCTCCTTCGGGCCGTATCCCCAAGTCGATTTGCCTTACTCCGGTCCGCGCGGCTAATGGACCAGGGCGACCAGCGGGAGCCCGGCGATTCGTGTGTGGTTCGATACGTCGGAGGTTCATTTACCGCGCATTTAGCAATAAGATCGCCCGCATTCCGAATTCTGGTTGGCGGTTCCACGCGTCGATTCATTCAAGGAGTCCGCATGGCAGAGATTCTGGCGGCGATTGGCATTTGCGTCCTTTCCGCGACCGCCGACTATTTCCTCAAACGGGCCAGCGATCAAAACTTCGCCGTTGTTGACGCGTCTGGTTTGCCCTCGGTTTCGGGATGTATGCCTGCACGGCTTTTGGCTGGGTGTTTGTCATGCGGCGGCCGCAGTTCGCCACGCTCGGGGTCGTCTTTGCTTCGACGATGGTCGTCCTGATGGCCGGTATTGGCGTGGTGGTGTTGCACGAGACGCCACGCTGGCAAGAGGTGCTGGGGATCGTGCTGGCTGTCTCGTCGATTTTTCTTCTCGCACGGTTCACGGGCTAGAAGCCGCGCACATCACTAAGTTCCCATTTCCATGTCCGAAAACGGCCAGCCGGTCTGCCGGCGACCGCTACAATTGGGCATGACGATTGATGACGACGTTTGCTACCGAGCCCTCATCGCCCGCGACAGCCGCTTTGACGGCGTGTTTTTTGTCGGCGTGAAGACGACCGGCATTTATTGCCGGCCGGTTTGCACGGCCAAAACTCCCGGCCGCGAACGTTGCCGGTTTTTCGCGAGTGCCGCCCTGGCCGAGCAGGCCGGCTTTCGACCCTGCTTGCGTTGCCGGCCGGAACTGGCGCCGGGACATGCCCCGGTCGATAGTGCCCGGACGATCGCCCGAGCCGCGGCGGCGCGGATCGAAGCCGGCGCGCTCAGCGACGGCGGCAGCCTGGAAGACCTGGCCGCGAGCCTGGGCCTCAGCTCGCGTCAGCTGCGCCGCTCCGTGCGGAAGGAGCTTGGGCGTCTCGCCGGTTGAGCTCGCGCAAACGAATCGCTTGCTGCTGGCCAAACGCTTGATCGCCGAAACGCAGCTCCCGATGGTGCAGGTTGCGTTCGCGGCCGGATTCGAAAGCGTGCGGCGATTCAATGCGCCTGTTTCGCAGCCACTACCGGCTGACGCCCAGCGCGCTGCGGCGTACTGTCGACAGCAAGCCAGCGCCGAGCGATTGCCTGCGGTTGGTGCTGGCCTATCGTCCGCCATTCGATTGGGAGGCGCTGCTGCGTTTCCTGGCGGCGCGGGCCATCCCCGGCGTCGAGTGTGTGACCGGCGCCGCCTACCATCGCACGGTCGGCGTTGGCGAACATCGCGGCTGGCTAAGCGTTTCGCCGGTCGCCGATCGCAATCTGTTGGCGGTCGATCTCGCCACTTCGCTCGCGCCGGCGCTGCCGTCGATTCTGGCCCGGCTGCGAAATCTGTTCGATCTCGACGCCCGGCCCGACGTCATCGCGAGCCATCTGGCGCTCGATCCAATGCTCGCGCCGTGGGTCAAGGCAGCAGCCCGGGCTGCGCGTGCCAGGCGCGTTCGATTCGTTCGAACTGGGCATGCGGGCCATCCTGGGACAACAAGTTTCGGTGCGCGGCGCCTCGACGCTGGCCGGCCGCTTTGCCGAGCGGTTTGGCGAACCGATCGAGACGCCGCTGGCCTGCTTGAATCGATCACGCCCACGGCCGAAGCGATCGCCGCCGCTCGCAGTGCCACGCTGGCCGGACTCGGCTTGCCGATAGCTCGCGCCGAGTGCCTGCGGAATTTGGCGCGCGTCGTCGCTCGCCGCGAAATCGATCTCGAGCCCGGCGTCGACCCGACCGCGATCGTCGCCAAGCTCGATGGAGCTTCCCGGCATTGGACCGTGGACGGCGGAATACATCGCCATGCGCGCCTTGCGCTGGCCCGATGCATTTCCTGCCGGCGACCTGGGATTGATGAAGGCCTCGCGATTGAAGTCGGCCCGCGCCTTGGAGAAAGCGGCCGAGCGGTGGCGTCCCTGGCGGGCCTACGCGGCCATGCACCTGTGGGAAAGCCTCAGAACAACTTCAACCGGAGAGTCAACCACACAAGGAACTACGACGATGAACTCGACCACTTACTACACCTATATCGATGCTCCGCTCGGCACGATGCTTGTCCGAGGCGACGACCAGTTCGTGACCGGGCTGTACATGCCGCTGCACAAGGGGTGGCCGGAGCCTGGCCGCCTCCTGGCAACAGTCCGACGCTCCCTTCGCCGCCGTCCGCGAGCAACTCGCCGAATACTTTGCAGGCGAGCGCCGCAATTTGATCTTCCCCTCAAGCTCGCCGGCACGCCGTTTCAGCAGCAGGTCTGGCAGGAGCTGCTGCGGATCCCCTTCGGCACGACGATCTCGTATGCCGAGCTCGCCCGGCGCGTCGGCAAACCGACCGCCGTCGCGCGCCGTGGGCAACGCCAACGGCCGCAACCCAATCTCGATCATCGTGCCCTGCCACCGCGTGATCGGTGCCGATGGCAAACTGACAGGCTACGCAGGCGGCGTCGACAAGAAGCAATGGCTGCTCGCCTGGGAGCGGGAAGTGAGGGAGAGCGAAAGCGGCTATTTGTTTCCTTTGAAAGACGCCGCCTCGCAGAAGCCCGGCGTCAAACAGTTGGCGCAGTAGTGCCTGAGCCGGAAAGTCGCCCGCAATGTCCGGATACATCTTGAATGCGTACCTGTTGTCATCCGCGTCCCATCAGCGGCATCTTCGTCGCCATGACGGTCACGAATTGCACGTTGGCTTCCAGCGGGAGGTTCGCCATGTGTAGCACCATATTGGCGACGTGAGCCACGTCCATCACCGGCTCCGACCTTGATCGAGCCATCGGCCTGCGGCACGCCCTTGGTCATCGGCATGGCCATTTCGGTCAGCGCATTGCCGATGTCGATTTGCCCGCAGGCGATGTTGTATCTTGCGGCCGTCCAGCGACGTGACTTGGTCAGCCCGGTGATGGCGTGTTTGGTGGCAGTATAAGGGGCAGAATTGGGACGGGGCGCGTCGGCCGAAATCGAACCGTTATTGATGATCCGTCCGCCCATCGGATTTTGAGATTTCATCAGCCGGAAGGCCTCCTGCGTACACAGAAACGGACCAGTCAGATTCACATCGACCACTGATTTCCACTGCTCGATGGAAAGATCTTCGAGCATCCCGGGGGCGCTGACGCCGGCGTTGTTGAATAGCCACGTCCAAGCGTCCGAACTTGCGTTTTGTCTCGGCGAATAGCGCCGCACAGATTCTGGGCTCGTGACGTCGGTGGAAATGGGAGCGCCGATCGCCCGCGCCGGATTCGGCCGCGGTCTGCAATAGCGCTCAGCGCGGCGTCCGGCCAGGCCACGCAATAACCGTCCCGCAACAGCCAAGCGCGCTGGCCCTGCCGATGCCGCTACCGGCCCCAGTGACTATGGCAACCTTATGTTGCGAGCTCATCGGTAGGAAATCTCCGAATATCAGGGTTGGGAACGGAAGAAAAGCATGATACCGCGGGCGCGGCCGCGACGAGAGAGAGCATTACCAGCCGCTGTAGTGCCATTTGTACCAGCCGTCCTCGATCCCTTGCTGATCCTGGTATTCGCGTGCCTCAACGGGGAGCCCCGTGGGACTGAAGTAAAGCCCCCGCCTCCCCCACGGAAACTCATCCGTGTCGAATTCCAATTCGATTCGTTTCTCCAACAAACGAGCCCGGCCGATGGGGATCACTCCAGCCCACTGTTTGTGACGTTCGATTCCGTCGATCAGCACCCGCCGCGCGAGCTGGTCAAGTGCCGGCCTGCTGATGCGAAACGACAGCCGGAATGGCAGGTCAAGCACACAGCAAATCCGGTGACGCTGAAAAGTACGGGAGCAACACACCAGGGGGCCCATTCTCTCCACTTCAATCGCGACGACCGTGCATAGGGCAGCCCTTTTCGGAATGCTAGCCGCAGTGCGATTCGAATGAGCCACACAAGCGAGACATAGGCCATCAAAAGCAGTCCCATCGCGACGTACAGCACCTGGCCGCCGGGAAGGCGAGCGCCCCAGCACAGTGATGCAACGGCCAAGCCGGTCAACGCGTGCGTGGGCCAGCCGATCGGACTGCTAAAAAACTTTGCGATCGTCCCCATCTGTCAGCCCCAGCTGCCACGGAATCGCGATCGGCCCGCGCTTGCCCAGTAACTAAAAGGCTCAAACCGCGGAATGATATAACGCGGTCACTGGCAAGACCGTTTGCGAGGCTACTCGGCACTATCTCAGGTCGGAGCGCTAAGTGCTTTGGTCACAGCAACCTGCGAACTGCTCGCGAGTACACAAAGAAAATAGCGAACGAGAGAGGTGCAAACATAATTTGCGGTCCGTGCCATTGGTTGTGCCAATGCATCTGCCGACAGATCGGACCGCATTTCGCTTCACACCGACTCAGTCCTTGAAAATCCGCCGCGAACGCCTTCGGGATTCAGTTCCTCGCCTGTGGCGTGCTTGGTCAGTGCGTTCCAGTCCAGTGTTCGCCCCGGTTCGAAGACCTGCGCTCATGAACTCGCCGACTTCCTTGCGGCCGATATAGATCGCCTGGTTGGGCGGCTTGTGGAGAATCTCGCGGGCGAGGGCGTGATGCACCTGCGAGGCGAACAACTGGCCCATCATGTAGTTGTGGTAGTAGCAGGGTGCGCTGACGATGTGGATCTTGGCCGCGTAGTCCGGCGCGTTGCGGCCCGTCGGGCCGCTTGACGAGCTGGTACTTCTCGACCAGGCCCACCAGAGTTCGTTCAGATCCTGATCGGGGTTCTCGTACATCCCCTTTTCGAACCGCAGCATCACCTGGCACCAGCGCGAGAAGATCAACAGCTGATTGCGCCGCAGCTTGGCGCCGATCTCGTCGAACGCTTGCGGGTCGGGCACCTTCACGCCCATCTTTGCCAGCCAGTCGGCGCTTTTCGAGAACCGCTCGAACTGCATCGCCACGCCTTCGGTGGTGAGGATGTGCGCCTCGGCGCGCAGCACGTAGGGCAGCGTCCGCGGGATGTTCTTGCTCGAGTAGACGGAGTGGCCCAGCTCGTGCAGCATCGTGCCCATCCAGTATTCGTTGGGCGTGATGTTGGCCAGCACGCGCACGTCGCCCTCGCGGTCGATGTCGGTGCAGAAGGCGTGCGGGCTCTTGCCCTTCCTCTCGTACAGATCGCTGCGGGCGATCACGTCGTCGATCGGCAGGCCGATCCCGGCGTAAAACTCGCGGCAGAGCTTGAGGATGTCGACCTCGGCGTACACGGCGTCGAGGTCGGCGTCGAAGACCGCCGGCGATTCCTGGAAGAACGGATCGTGATAGTGCCAGGGCTGCAGCTCTCGACCGGAATGTCAGCAGCTCCGACAAGCCGGACGTCGATCTCCGCCTTGGCCTTGCGGAATGGCTCGCGGGTCAGCTCGTCGAGTTCGTCGAACAGCTTGAGCACCTGTTCCTGGCTTTGCTCGTCCAGGAACAGCTGCATCACGTGATAGTTCTTGAAGCCGAGCTTCGTGGCGGCTTCGTTGCGCAGCTCGACCACTGCGCGGAGATCGGCGGCCACGACGGGCCCGACGCCTTTGCTCGCCTCCCAGATGGCGCGGCGGCGGGCCGAATCGGTCGAGCGGCGCAGCACCTGCCGCACGTCGTTGTCGCTGAGCTCCTGGCCGTCGACCTTGGGACGATAGACGTTAAAGGCCTGCTCGACGGCGTTGGCCTTGGCGACCATCTTGGCCAGCAGTTCCGGATCGACTTGCTTGCCCAGATATTGCAGATACAGGACCTTGATCTGCCGAGCCAAGAGCGGATCTTCGACGCCCCCCTCCTGAATCGCTTTCAGTTCGGCGAAACGCGTCTTGTCGGCCAAGGCCAGGTCGAGTTGCGTTTCGATTTCCTGCTTGCGGGCAAAGTCCTCGTCGCGTCCCGAGGTGTTGGCAATCCACCAGCGCTTGCCGACCTCGATTTCGAGCGGGCGGATCTTGCTCTCATGCTCGGCGATGAACTCTTGGCGCGCTGGTCGATCGATTCGGCGGCCGCGGCAAGATCGCTTTGATTCAAATGCATGATTGCTCCCAGCAGACAGGCGACGGTTGCGCCGAGGACGCGGCAGGTTGGATGCATGGTTAGCCTTGGTCTCTGTTCAAGATGAATTGCAGTAGGGAAAAAGTTGAACGGTTAAGTTGTTCCCAAGCTCCAAGGAGCCCGATAGGGCCGGCCACCATGGCGTGGGCTTCGTCGTCGCCGAGGATGGCTTCTTGTTCGGGATCCCAGCGAATTGGACGGCCGGTCCGCAGCGCGATGTTGCCGAGTGGCAAACCGTTGCCGAGCGATGCCCGATTTCGACATCGCAGATTGGCAGTTTACGCGAGCGAATTGCCGCCGAGCCAATTGGCGTGGTGATCGTCGCTTGACCTCCAGATGCACGTCGCTGTCGGCCAGCGCTTGCTCGATGAGTTCGGGCGGGTCTGAGCGAATTTGTTTCCGAGTTGACGTGGATTTTTCCGTTGGGCCCTTCGAATTCGGTGCCGCCGGGCTGATCTTGTCCGCAGAGAAT
>CAWKDX010000018.1:0-275798 GCA_963848485.1 uncultured Acidimicrobiia bacterium | reverse complement strand
TTCGGACTCGATGCCACGGGAGGGCGCTGGCACATGCCCGCGCACGATGGGAACCAGAACCTCTCCTGGATGCGGGCCGAAGACCAGAGCGGGCAGTTCCGGGTCCTGCTGGTTGGGCAACCCTTCGGTGCTCCCCGTCGATCCGGTCGTCCACGGAAACGTCGGGTACGGCGTGACGAACAACGGTCCGGGCGACGTCGTGACGGCACTGC
Organism: uncultured Acidimicrobiia bacterium; assembly: GCA_963848485.1. Lineage (GTDB taxonomy): Bacteria > Actinomycetota > Acidimicrobiia > IMCC26256 > JAENVU01 > Chersky-806. The sequence goes on along the minus strand of CAWKDX010000018.1, from coordinate 275,586 downwards.
CGCCCCCGGCCGGTGGCAACGCCCGGCTCGCGGGCGCGGTGGATCTCCTGCGTGAGCGGCGCAGCAACCGCGTCGGCGCCCGCCGGGCCCGATGGGTGTGCGCTACCTCGCGGTACCCGAGCGACCGAACCCGGGTATCGAACGGACCGACCCCGCTCCGGCCCAGCTGCTCGTCGCGCTCGTGGACCAGCTCGACCTCGTCAGGCTCGAAGGGCCGCCGGGCCTCGAGCTTGACCAGAACAGCGCATGGATCCCGAGCGCCGCGGCGCTCTCGACGTGCGACGTGGCTTCCGGAACCACCGATTCGCTCGGCCCACCGATCGGAACGACTCGGGCGCGACCGATCCACGAGGGGGAGCGGGTGCCGGCGGGCGCGATCCTGTGGGGTCAGACCTATGACCGCGTGTGGAGCGCGTCGTTGAACGGCTCGTCGTTGCCACACCGGCGTGTGTTGGGCTTCGCGAACGGCTACACGCTGAACCGCGCGGCACCGTCTCGTTCTCCTACGACGATCAGTGGCTGCGGTATCCCGCGGTCCTGATCGAGCTGGGGTTGATCTTCGGTGCCTTCCTGCTGTGGCGTGGACACGCGAGTTCTCGTTCCCGCTACGCCGCCCGAGTGACGAGCCGGTGGCGTCATGAGCCCCCTGAGCGGACGCCGGGCGCGGCTCGTCGTGATCTCCGTGGTCGTGGGGTGCCTGCTGCTGGCCGCGCTCATCGACCGCCGCGGCTCGGACTCGTCCCGCGCCAGTGCGAACGAGCTCGTCGCGCTCGGGCCGCGGTGCCCGCCGCGAATGCGCTCGAGACTGCGTGGTACTGCGCCGAGGGGACGTCGAACGCCGGTGGCCGTGCCGACGAGCGGATCTACATCGCGAACATCGACCACCGGGTCTCGCACGCGCGGATCACCGTCATGCAGGGCCCGGACCAGGCCGCGAAGGTCGAGACGGTCGATGTCGGCCCGGGTCGCTGTCGTCTGTGCGCGTGGCCGACATCCTGGCGATCGCCGAGCCCGGGGTGCTGGTCGAGGTGGCGGGGGGGCGGGCCATCGTGACCCACTCGGTGGGCGGCTTCAACGACTCGGGCTATGGCCCCTGCGCACGGGATGCGTCGCCGGTCTGGCACTTCGCGGCGGGAACGACGGTCAAGGGTGCCCAGCTGTTCCTCGCGCTCTTCAACCCGTTCGCGGACGATGCCATCGTCGACATCGACTTCCTCACCAGCTCGGGACCGCTCGCGCCCGATGAGCTCCAAGGCTTCGTCGTCCCGGCCCACAGTCGGGTCACGGTCCCGGTCCAGGACCAGGCCCGGCGCACCGACCTCGTGTCGACGGAGGTCCGGTCCCGGCGCGGCCGGGTCGTCGCCGAGCAGTCCCAGACGCTGGACGGCACCGACGGGCGGCGGGGCTACGGGCTGTCGCTCGGAACGCCGCAGCTCGCTCGGCACTGGGAGTTCGCGAGCGCGACGGTATCGGCGGGCCGGACCGAGACGATGGTGGTCGCGAACCCGGCGACCGTGCCGTCAACCGCGACCATCCGTACCCGCCTCGACGGCGGCGTGCTCGAGCCCGAGACCGTGAACCTGCCCGCGCAGACGGCGGTCGCGGTCGACCTCGGCCGGCGAGTTCCGCCCGGCGCCGGCTTCTCGGTCGCGGTCACCAGTCGGCTCCCGTTCGTCGCCGAGTCGTTCGTCTCGGTGCAAGCGCCGAAGCCGAGCGTCTTCAAAGGCATCGCCACGATGATCGGCACGAGCCGCTTCGCCCGCCGGTGGGTCGACGTGCCGGCCCGCGACGGCTCGTCGCAGGACTCGATCGTGGTCCTCAACCCTGGGGTCGGATCGCTGTCGTTCCGGCTCTCGGTGACGCGAGCCAAGAAGACAACGGTGCCACCGAGTACGGCGAGGGTGACCCTGGCCGCCGGCAAGCGCAAGGTGATCGACCTCGGCGTGCTGAAGGTGCCCTCGGACGCGTTCGTGACCGTGGAGTCCAGCGGTCCCGTCGTCGTCGAGCGTGAGTCCGCAGCGATGCCCGGCATCACGATCGCCGGTGCCGTGCCCGATCTCGCCCGCTGAGCGGCTGCACGGGTGCGGCGCTACCGTCGGCGCGGTGATTCTGCGGATCGGCATCGGTGCAGCGCTGCTCGTCGTCGCGGTCGTCGTCGCGATCGCTGCTCGAGCGGCGCCGGCGGGCGACGGCAGGGCCAATTCGCGACACCTACCCGGTGCCTCGCCAGCTCTACCGGCCCGACTTCCCGCACCCGGAGTCTCCCTGGCTCGTCGTGCTCTTCTCGTCGCGTACCTGCGACTCATGCGCGGCGATGCGCGAGAAGGTGCTCGTGCTCGGGTCGTCCGAGGTCGCGGTCTGCGACATCGAGTTCTCCGCAGTCGAGGGACGTTCACGAGCGCTACGGGATCTCCGGTGTGCCCGATGGTCGCTCATCGCGGATGCCGAAGGCGTCGTGCGCAAATCGTTCGTCGGGTCGGTGAGCGCGACCGATCTCTGGGCCGCCGTCGCCGAGATCCGCACCGACCAGCCATCGAGCTGAGCCGGTTCGCCGAGCTAGATGGCTTGGACGGGTCGGCCGTCCTCGTCGATCGGCTGACCCTCGTCGTCGACCGTCTCGACGTGCCGTCCGGCGAGCACGACCCTGCGCGGACCGCCGGCGCGGTAACCCATCGCGTCGTCGACCAGCCGCTCGACCTCGAGCCCGTCGAGCGTCTCGTGCTCGAGCAGCGCCTTGGCGACCGCCTCCAGGCCCGGGCCGGTAGCGCGTGAGCAGGTCTCGAGCGTGCGCTCCTCCTGGGAGCGGAGGATGCGCTCGACCTCTTCGTCGATCACGCGAGCGGTCTCGTCCGAGTAGTCGCGGGTGTGCACGAGATCCTCACCGAGGAACACCGCGCCCTGCGAGCCCCAGGCCATCGGACCGATGCGGTCCGACATGCCCCACTCCCGAACCATGCGCCGCGCGATCTCGGTGCCGCGCACGAGGTCGTTCTGCGCGCCCGTGGACTGCGACTCGAAGATCAGCTGCTCCGCGACGCGACCGCCGAGCAACACGGAGAGCATGTCGTCGAGGAAGTCCTTGTCGTGGGAGTACTTCTCCTCCTCAGGGAGCTGCTGGGTCATGCCCGAGCGCCATGCCCGTCGGCAGGATCGTCACCTTGTGCACCGGGTCGGCGTGCTCGAGGACGTAGGCCGCGACCGCGTGCCCACCTTCGTGGTACGCGGTGTGCTCCTTCTCTTCCTCGTTCATCACGACCGTCGGTCGCTTGAGGCCCATGAGCACGCGGTCGCGCGCGTCCTCGAAGTCCTCGCGGTGCACGGCGGTCTCGCCGCGGCGGACCGCGAACAGCGCGGCCTCGTTGACGAGGTTCGCGAGGTCGGCGCCGGACATGCCGGGCGTACCCCGTGCGACGACCGCGACGTTGACGTCGTCCGCGATCTTCTTGTCGCGGAAGTGGACCTTGAGGATCTCGACCCGCTCTTCCTGGGTCGGCAGCGGCACCATGATCTGGCGGTCGAAGCGACCGGGGCGCAGCAGCGCGGAGTCGAGGATGTCGGGCCGGTTGGTGGCCGCGATCATCACGATGCCGACGCTGGTCTCGAAGCCGTCCATCTCGGCGAGCATCTGGTTGAGCGTCTGCTCGCGCTCGTCGTGGCCGCCGCCGAGGCCGGCGCCGCGCTTGCGGCCGATGGAGTCGATCTCGTCGACGAAGATGATCGCGGGCGCCTGCTTGCGCGCGGTGGCGAACAGGTCGCGCACGTGCGCCGCGCCGACTCCGACGAACATCTCCATGAAGTCCGAGCCGGTGATCGCGACGAACGGCACGCCGGCCTCACCCGCGACCGCGCGTGCGAGCAGCGTCTTGCCGGTGCCCGGAGGGCCGACGAGGAGCACGCCGCGCGGGATGCGCGCGCCGATCTCCTTGAACTTGCCCGGGTTCTTCAGGAAGTCGACGACCTCGGTGATCTCCTGCTTCACCGGCCCGTAGCCGGCGACGTCCGAGAACGTCGTCTTCGGCTTCTCGGCGTCGTAGACCTTGGCCCGGCTGCGACCGATGTTCATGACCGCGCCCATCTGGCCCTGCGCGCGGCGGTTCATCCAGACGAAGAAGCCGATGATGAGCACGAGCGGAAGCACCCAGAGCAGGATGCCGAGGAGCGGGTTCGAGCTCTCGCGCACGTACTTCACGTTGACGCCCTGCTCGTCGAGGTTCTTCAGCTCGGTCGGCTGCAGGTCGTCGTTCGGCCCGGACGACGTGAAGGACTTCTTGCCGTCCTGCGCGGTCTTGAAGTCGCCGGTGATGTGGCCGTTCGACGGGTCGTAGGAGACGCTCTTCACGTCGCCGTTCGTTCACGGCCTTGGTGAACTGGCTGTAGGTCAGGTCCGCCTTGGACGGGCTGTCGGTGCGCACGGTCGTGAAGAGGAAGATCGCGACGACGACGCCGAGCATCGACCAGCGGGAGCCAGCGCGGCCACGGCCGCGAGGTGGGAGCGGGAGATCCGGGCGGCTTGCCGGGCCCGGAGGGTCGATCAGGTGGGCGACTGCTCACTAGGGGAGTCGGACTCCTCGTTCGTGACGGGCTCGACCCCGTCGGGGCACCATCGTAGGGCGGGTCACCCGCCGTGGCGGTCTCGCGTCGCTCAACGACGAACGTCGGTCGAGGATTCCCCATATCGACCTGGATTCACAGTCACTGAACCATGACGCCGTAGCCTGCCCGCCGTGAGCGCCGCGTGCCCGTCCCCACCCGCCGGCGCGTGCGTTGGGGGCTCGGCGACGTCGCTCTGGGTCTGGTTCGTCGGGCTCGTCGTCGGGGCCATCGCCGGATCGATCGCCTGGCGATCCGGGGCCGGGCGAGCGGCCTGGACCCGGACGGGATCGACCTCGCGGTCGGCCTGTTCGCCCAGAACGGGGCATCCTCGCCGGCGCTGGTCGGGGTCAGCCAGGACCAAGGGCATCGGCACGCTCCGCCGGGACTTCGGACTCACCGTCCGGGTCGCGGGACTGGCCGTGGCTCGCGGCCGGCGTGCTCCTCCAGGTCGTGTCGATCGGGGCGATCGAGCTGCTCGCAGGCAGCTGGCCCGGGCGGGCTGCCCGAGCAGCAGGCGGCGGACACGGTCTCAGCACAGCCAGGGCCCCGAGATCGTCCTCGTGGTCCTCGGGGTCGCCCTGTTCGCCCCGCTGGTCGAGGAGCTGCTGTTCCGGGGCCTGCTGTTGCGGTCGCTGCTGCGCAGGACCTCGCCGGTCGCGGCGGTCGTGATCTCGTCGGTCGTGTTCGCCGCGGTCCACCTGCTCGACCCGAACACCGCCCCGCTGATGGCGCCGCTGCTCCTCCTCGCGGCGATATCAGGCATTCGCGCAGTTCGCTCCGGCGACCTCTCGCAATCGATCCTGCTGCACGTCGGCTTCAACCTGCTCGTCGGCGATCCTGCTCATCGCCTCGTAATTCGGGTTCTGCCAGGCCTCTGACCTGCGCAAATCGTCGTGTCATCCTCTGGATCATCCCTCGTCATCCCTGGATCATCCTCCAGAAAATTCGGGCTCAATCTCCGACACCTGAGCTACGAGAGACACTCCAGCGGAGGAGCGGATCGAATGCAGTGCAGCCGGTGTGCCAACAGCGGGATCGTCGAGATCAAGATGAAGATCGCGGGCGAGGACGTCATGTTCCGCCAGTGCGGTCGCTGCGAGGCGAAGACCTGGCTGACCATCGACGGTCCGCTCTCGCTGCACCCGGGTGCTCGAGATGGCCCGGGTCGCCCGCTAGACCCACCATCGATCGCGTCGCGACGAGGGCCCGTTCGGGCCCTCGTCGCAGTCCGGGAGCCACGACCCGGGCCGGACGATCTTCCGTGCGAGCCCATCGGTGGCTGCATCCGAGTTCGGCGGGCTGCGGCTGCCATGCTGAGGGGATGTCGGTGAGCGAGCTCCCACCGGAGGCGCTCGCGCCCGATCCCGGGCCGCTCCCGGAGGTCCCGGCCGCCGCCGACGCCGTGCTCCCACCCGCGCGATCGCGACCTCGGCCTGGCCTGGCGGTGGATCGGCGTCGTGGTCGTCGTCGCGTGCTGCGCTCGTCGTGTTCTGGCAGCTCAACCCGGCGCTGCTGCTGCGCGACACGACCGCCAACGGCGGCGACATGGGCGCGCACGTCTGGTTTCCCGCCTACCTGCGGGACCACCTGCTGCCGTCGTGGCGGGTCGCCGGCTGGTCGCCGGACTGGTTCGCGGGGTTCCCGGCCGGCCAGTTCTACTTCCCGCTCCCGGCGCTGCTCGTCGGTCGCTGCTCGACTTCGTCCTGCCCGTACAACGTCGCGTTCAAGCTGGTCACCGCGCTCGGGCCCGGTCGCTGCTGCCGCTCGAGCGCCTACGGGCTGGGTCGGGGCCTGAAGGTCCGGCGCCCGGGCCCGGAGCTCTTCGCGGTCGCGACGACGCTGTTCCTCTTCTTCAAGGGCGTCAGCGCCGCTGCCGGGCACGCCACGACGCGACGATCCAGTTCAACCAGCGGATCATGGGCGGACCGATCGTCAGCGCGCTGGCGGGGGAGTACTCGTTCACGCTGGCGCTCGCGTTCGGGCTCGCCTTCCTCGGCGCGCTCGCGTACTCGCTGCGCGAGCCGCCGCCGGCTCTGGCTCCCCGCGGTGCTCCTCGCCGCGACGGTGCTCTGCCACATCGTCGTCGGCATCTTCGTCGTGCTCGGCGCGCTCGTCGTCTGGCTCTTCCACCGGCCGGTGCGCACGTTCACGCGTCGCGGCTGCGATCGGCGATCGTCGGCGGGCTGCTCACCGCGTTCTGGACGCGTCCCGCTCCTCGCGACGTTCGGGTACACGGCGAACATGCGGTACGAGAAGCTCACCTGGTACCTCGACTACCTCTTCCCGGGCGAGCTCTGGTGGGTGGTCGCGCTCGCGGCGATCGGCGCGGTGATCGGGCTGGTGCGCCGCGACCGTGCGGTGCTCACGCTGCTCACGATCACCGGTCGTCGTTCGCCGTCGTGTTCCGGGTCTGGCCCGAGCTGCACGCGTGGAACCTGCGCTTCCTGCCGTTCTGGTACCTCGGACTGTTCCTGCTCGCCGGCGTCGGGCGTCGCGGAGATCGTCCGCGGCATCGCGCAGCAGGTCGGCGCTCGTCTGGCTCGGCCGCGCCGCCCGAGCCGGGCGACGACTGGGCGCTCGATCCGGTCGTGGACGGCCGCCGGTTCCGGCTGGTGAAGAGCGTGATCGCGCTGACGCTGGTCGTGCTGCTCGCCGGCGGCGGCCTCGTCTACGCGCACAGCGAGCGCGGGCTTCCTCGACTTCTGGGCCGAGTGGAACTACTCGGGCTACCAGGACACGTCGGCGTCGAGCACGAAGCCCAAGCCGTACGGCGAGTACCAGCGACCTCATGGACACGATGGGCCGGCTGCCCGCGGGCCGGGCGATGTGGGAGGGCGGCCAGGCGATCGACGCCTACGGGACGTCGCTCGCGCTGATGCTCCTGCCGTACTGGACCCACGGCCGGATCGCGTCGATGGAGGGCCTCTACTACGAGTCCGCCGCGACGACGCCGTTCCACTTCATGGCCGTCGCGCCGCTGTCCGGGCCCGAGCAACGCGTCGAACCCGGTGCGCGGGCTCGACTACCGGACGATCGACGACTTCGACCTCGGCGTCCGGTACCTGCAGCTCCTCGGGCGTCCGCTACTACATGGCGTACTCGACCGAGGCGAAGTCCCACGCCGACGCGAACCCGAACCTGCAAGCTGGTCGCCCAGGTGCCCGACCGCGACAAGGCGCCACCGCTCGGGTGGAACATCTACGAGGTGCAAGGGCGCGGCCACGGTCGCGCCGTTGACGTTCGAGCCGGTGGTCGTCACCCCGCACGCCGGGACGCAGTCCGAGTGCTTCGGCCGGCCGCCGGTCGCAGGGGCAGGAGGATCCCGAGCTCGGACCGTGGGAGTGCCTGGCCGCCGGTTGGTGGAACGACCCGACCGCCCTCGACCGGCCGCTCGCGGCGGGTGGGCCCGCGAGCTGGGCCCGGGTGCCGGCCGACCAGGCCCGCGTCGGCCCCGCGCCGCCGGCTGCCGGCCGTCAAGGTGACGGACATCCACAAGACCGACGACACGGTCTCGTTCCACGTCTCCCGCACCGGGGTGCCGGTGGTCGTGCGCACGTCGTACTTCCCGAACTGGGAGGCGGACGGCGCCGAAGGGCCCGTGGCGGCTCACCCCGAACTTCATGGTCGTGGTGCCGACGTCGCACACCGTGACGCTGCACTACGCCCGCTCCGGCCCCGAGAAGCTCGGGATCGCGCTCTCGGTCGTGGGCGTCGCCGGGCTGGTCGGCCTGATCGTCTGGCGCCCGAAGGATCCCCGAGCGGGGGCGCGGGCGAGCAGGACCCGGACGAAACCCCCGGCGCCGGCCCGACCCCGGGAACCGCAGTCCTGCCCGCAGATACCGGGCGACGAGGACGCCCGACTGCCAACTCACCCGAGGGAGAGCGGGTCACGGCGCTACCATGATCGTCCCGCCTTCCCCGGCGGTGAGGATCTTGAGGCCCCCGCATCGTGGCCGACGCGCTCGACACCATCTTCAAGGCGTACGACGTGCGCGGGATCTATCCCGACGAGATCGATGAGTCCGTCGCGAAGAAGATCGGCAACGCCTTCGCCCGGTTCACCGCGGCATCGACGGTCATCGTGGGCCACGACATGCGTCCGTCGTCGATCCCGCTGAGCGCAGGCGTTCGTCGAGGGCGCCACGCTGGCCGGCGCCGACGTGGTGGACGTCGGGCTCGCCTCGACCGACCTCGTGTACTTCGCCTCCGGCCTGCTCGACGCACCGGCCGCGATGTTCACGGCCAGCCACAACCCGGCGCAGTACAACGGCATCAAGATGTGCCGGGCCTCCGCCGCGCCGATCGGCGAGGCCACCGGGCTCGTCCAGATCAAGGAAGCGGTCGCCGCCGGCCTGGTCGAGCGGGCCGAGGAGGCGGGCCGGGTCGAGCACCGCGACCTGCTCGCCGAGTTCGCGGAGCACGTCCGCTCGTTCGTCGACACCTCGGTGCTGCGCCCGCTGCGGGTCGTCGCCGACACCGCGAACGGGATGGGCGGCCTCATCGCCCCCGCGGTGTTCGAGGGCCTCCCGTTCGAGGTCGACATCCTGTTCGCCGAGCTCGACGGCACCTTCCCGAACCACCCGGCCGACCCGATCCAGCCCGAGAACCTCGTGGCGCTGCAGAAGGCCGTGCTCGACGCCGGCGCGGACGTCGGCCTCGCGTTCGACGGCGACGCTGACCGGGTCTTCCTCGTCGACGACCAGGCCCAGCCGATCTCGGGCTCGATCACCACCGCGATCGTGGCCAAGACGATCCTGGAGAAGACCGGCCCGGGCGAGTCCGTCGTCTACAACCTGATCTGCTCGAAGGCCGTGCCCGAGGTCATCAACGAGATGGGCGGCACGCCGATCCGCTCCCGGGTCGGGCACTCGTTCATCAAGCAGGTGATGGCCGAGACCGGCGCGGTCTTCGGCGGCGAGCACTCGGGGCACTACTACTTCCGCGACAACTGGCGCGCCGACTCCGGGATCATCGCGGCGGTGATGGTGCTCGAGCAGCTGAGCCGGACCAAGACGCCGCTCTCGGAGCTGCGCAAGCCGTTCGAGCGCTACGCGCAGTCGGGCGAGATCAACACCACCGTCTCGGACCCGCCCGCGGTGATCGAGCATGTGGCGGAGGCGTACCGCGACTACGAGCAGGACCGCCTCGACGGCCTGACGGTGGACCTCGGCGACTGGTGGTTCAACCTGCGGGCCGAGCAACACCGAGCCGCTGCTGCGGCTCAACGTGGAGGCGGCGGATCGGCTCGCGTGCGATGCTCACACCGAGAGGTGCTGGAACTCATCAGATCCGAGGCGTGAGCCCGGAACCCGGAGGAGACATCGACGTGGCACTTGACCCCCAGCTGCTGGAGATCCTGGCCTGCCCTGAGGACAAAGGGCCGCTGCTGTACTTCGCCGACGAGGGCTCGCTGTACAACCCGCGGCTCAAGCGCCGGTACGCCGTGCGCGACGACATCCCGATCATGCTGATCGACGAGGCGGAGACGGTCAGCGACGCGGAGGACGAGCGTCTGCTCGCCAAGGCCGAGGCCGACGGCGTCGAGCCGACCTTCGCTCGTAGCGTAGCGGACATGACGGACTCGCTGGGGTTCCTCGACGCGGTCGCGGGCGCTGCCCGAGCAGCTCGCGGCCGCGCACGAGGCGGCGGGGGAGGCGACCGAGTCGCACGACCTCCCCGACGCGGATGTCGATTCGCAACATCGTGGTGCTCGGCATGGGCGGCTCCGGGATCGCCGGCGACGTGCGTCAACTCGGTGTCCAGCGGGACCCTGCCGGTGCCGGTGACCGTGATGAAGCAGATCCGGACGCCGCGCTTCGTCGGCCCCGGGACGCTCGCGTTCGCGGTCGTCGTACTCGGGCGACACCGAGGAGACGCTCTCGATGGCCCGCGGCGCGTCCGAGGCGGGCGCGACTCTGGTGACGATCTCGAACGGCGGGGTGCTCGCCGGCGCTGCCCGCCGCGCTGCACTTCCCGTGCCCGCCCGGGCTGATGCCGCGTGCCGCGCTGGGAGCGCTGGTCGCTCCGATCTTCGTCACCCTCTACCGGATGGGCCTGATGCCCGAGGCGCACGCGCTCCTGGTGCGAGCGCAGCAGCAGCTCGCGCTCCGGCGCGACCAGTGCCGGCCCGAGGTCGAAGGCGATGCGAACCCCGCACGCGAGCTCGCGCGCAAGATCGATCGGACGATCCCGCTCATCCACGGGGGAGGCGCCCTCGGCGCGGTCGCGGCGATGCGGTGGAAGTGCGACGTCAACGAGAACGCGAAGGCGCCCGCGTTCTGGGCCACGCACCCCGAGCTCGACCACAACGAGATCTGCGGGTTCGGTCAGCACGGCGACGTCACCCGCCAGGTGTTCACGCTGGTGGTGCTGCGCCACGGCGCCGAGCACGAGCGGCTTGCGCCCCGCTTCGCGTACTCGCGCGAGCTGATCGAGGAGTGCGTCGCGCAGGTGCTCGAGGTCCAGGCCGAAGGTGAAGGCCGGCTCGCGCAGCTGCTCGACCTCATGTACCTGGGCGACTGGGTGAGCTGCTACCTCGCGCTCGACAACGACGTCGACCCGGGCCCGATCGACGCGATCACCGGGCTCAAGGCGGCCATCGCGTGACGGAGCCGATCGAGGCGTCGCGCATCTCGACCACGGGCTTCGCGCGCCGGGTCGAGAAGCCCTGGGGCTACGAGATCCTCTGGACGCCGCACGACCGTCCGTACGTCGGCAAGCAGCTGCACGTCGACGCGGGGAAGCGGCTCTCGCTCCAGGTGCACGACGCCAAGACGGAGTCGTGGTTCCTGATGAACGGCCGGGCCAAGGTCGTGTGGGACGACGGCACCGGCGAGCTGATCGAGACCGAGCTCGCGCCCGGGCTCGGCTACTCGTGTCAGATCGGGCAACGGCACCGTCTCGTCGGCATCACGGACTGCGACATCCTCGAGGTCTCGACGCCGGAGATCGGCACCACGCACCGGCTCGAGGACGACTACGCCCGGCCCGACGAGACCGAAGCGGTGCGCTCGAGCCCGGGACGAGGGTGGTCGGACGCGTAGGTCGGGCGTCAGTCGGACGCCTCGGTGGGCTTGTTCCGACGACCGGGGCGAGGCGCGCTAGCCTGGATCACCTGGTCGGGCCCGTCGTGGGCTGTCATCCGGTGTTCCGGGCCGACTCCATCTGAAGCGGGCTCGACTTCCCGTCGGCCTTGACCAATCAATGGAGTAGCGCAATGACCACGACTATCCCGTCTCCCTCGTCGCTCGACGCGGGCGACTTCAAGGTTGCCGATCTGTCACTGGCCGACTTCGGTCGCAAGGAGATCGAGCTCGCCGAGCACGAGATGCCCGGCCTGATGTCCCTCCGGGACAAGTACGGCGCGTCCAAGCCGCTCACCGGGGCCCGCATCACCGGCTCGTTGCACATGACGATCCAGACCGCGGTGCTGATCGAGACGCTCGTTGCGCTCGGCGCGCAGGTGCGCTGGGCGAGCTGCAACATCTTCTCGACCCAGGACCACGCGGCCGCCGCGATCGCCGCGTCCGGCATCCCGGTGTTCGCCTGGAAGGGCGAGACCCTCGAGGAGTACTGGGACTGCACCGAGAAGGCGCTGCGCTGGCCCGACGGTGGTGGCCCGAACATGATCCTCGACGACGGTGGCGACGCCACGCTGGTCGTGCACAAGGGCGTCGAGTTCGAGAAGGCGGGCAAGGTTCCGGACCCGTCGACCGCGGACTCCGAGGAGTTCGAGATCATCCTCAAGCTGCTCGGGCGCATCCACGCCGAAGACGACCGCATCTGGCATCGCTTGGCCGAACGAGATCAAGGGCGTCACCGAAGAGACCACGACCGGTGTCCACCGCCTCTACCAGATGACCGAAGCGGGCTCGCTGCTGTTCCCGGCCATCAACGTCAACGACTCGGTGACGAAGTCGAAGTTCGACAACCTCTACGGCTGCCGGCACTCGCTCGTCGACGGCATCTGCCGCGCGACCGACGTGATGATCGCAGGCAAGGTCACCGTCGTCTGTGGCTACGGCGACGTCGGCAAGGGTTGCGCCCAGTCGCTTCGGGGCCAGGGCGCACGGGTGGTCATCACCGAGATCGACCCGATCTGCGCGCTCCAGGCCGCGATGGAGGGCTTCGAGGTCACCACGCTCGAGGACGTGCTCGAGACCGCGGACCTCTTCGTGACGACCACCGGCAACATGAACATCATCACCGCCGCGCACATGGCGCAAGATGAAGCACAACGCGATCGTCGGCAACATCGGCCACTTCGACAACGAGATCGACATGGCGAGCCTGGCGAAGACCGCGGGCATCGAGAAGATCAACATCAAGCCGCAGGTCGACGAGTGGAAGTTCCCGGCGACCAACGATACGCCGGGGCACTCGATCATCATCCTGGCGGAGGGCCGCCTGCTCAACCTCGGTTGCGCGACCGGTCACCCAAGCTTCGTGATGTCGAACAGCTTCACCAACCAGGTGATGGCGCAGCTCGAGATCTTCCAGCACCCGGACTTCTACGAGCGCAAGGTGTACACGCTCCCCAAGCACCTCGACGAGGAGGTCGCGCGGCTCCACCTCGAGAAGCTCGGCGTGAAGCTCACCACGCTCACCGAGGATCAGGCCGACTACCTCGGCATCCCGGTCGCGGGCCCGTACAAGCCGGATCACTACCGCTACTAGCACCAACAGCCGCCCCTGTGTTCCGGTGCGGCTTGATACCCCTCCGGGGGTACCGAGTCGCACCGAAACGGGTTCGTGGGCGGCGCGGGTCGGCGAGGCGGGTTGGTGTCCCAGGGCGCCGGTAGGTTGCCGCGCATGTTCCGAGCCCTCACCGAGACGCTGCTCCCCGGGTCGTGCCCTGGTTGTGGCGCGCCCGCCGAACCGATCTGCGCGACGTGTCGCGCAACGTTGCTGCCGGCGCCGCCGCTGGCGACCCCGCCCGGCGTCGATCGGCTCGCGGTCGCGTTCGCGTACGAGGGAGTCGCGCGCGAGCTCGTCGCCCGCGTGAAGTACCGCAACGCGCCGCGCCGGCATGGCGTGGCTCGCGGCGGCGATGCTGGAACGGCTCGGCTCGCCGGCCGCCGACCTCGCGGACGTGGTCACCTGGGCACCCACCACACCTCAGCACTGCCGGGCCCGCGGGTTCGACCACGCGGAGCTGCTTGCCCGCGCGGTCGCGCCGGCGGGCGGGCCTGCCGGTCCGCGCGCTGCTGACCCGCCGACCCGGCCCGGCCCAAACCGGAGCCCGGTGGGCCGAACGCCAGGCCGGACCACGGTTCCGGGCCCGCCCGGATGCTCGGGGCCTGCGAATCCTGCTGGTCGACGACATCGTCACGACCGGGGCCACGCTGACGGCCGCCGCGGGCGGCGCTGCGGCGCGGGGGCGCGCCGGTCGTCGTAGGCCTCGCGGCAGCTCGGACGCCTGGGTGGAGCCGTGCATTCACGGCGTCCGGCGACCACGCAGAGTGAGAATTCTGCTCAAGGGAAGAACCTGGCGCGACGACGAGGGATCCATGATCGGCACGCCGCTCTCCGAGCTCGACCTGACCGACATCCGGTCGGCGATGGCCGAGCTGCGGGTGGCCCGGGTGCGCCTCGCGGTGCGCACCGGGTCGTACCACGCCCCCGTCGAACGGGTGGCCGAGGCAATCATCGCCTCGTCGCTGATCGGGCTCCCTCCGGACCCTCGCGTCCTGGCGTGGGCTTGCTAGCAGGGGCATACTCGCCGCGTCGGCTCACAGTGGAGTGTTGATGGAGATCGTCGTTCGCGCCAAGAACACGAAGGTCGATCCCGAGGTGCAGACGGTCAGCCGCGAGAAGCTCGGGAAGCTGACCCGGTTCGGTCTGGAGATCTTCCGGGTGGAGGTCGACTTCTCCGAGATCCGCAATCCTCGAGTCCACGACAACGAGCTGTGCGAGGTGACGGTCCACCTCAAGAAGCACTTCGTGAAGGCGCACGCGGCGTCGACTGACCAGGTCGCCGCGCTCGACCTCGTCGTCGACAAGGTGGAGCACCAGGTCACCCGGCTCAAAGAGCGCAAGGTCGACCGGATGCACAAGCCGCGGCGGAGACGCCTGGCGCCACCGCCTCCGATCGACGACTGGGATGCCGGGTCACTCCCCGGGTCCGATGCAGCCGACCGCGGCGACGGCAACGGTACGGTCGACGGTGCCGAGGTGGCCGAGATCATCCGGACCAAGCAGTTCACGTCGAAGCCGATGACGGTCGAAGAGGCCGCGTTGCAGATGGATCTCCTCGGTCACGACTTCTACCTGTTCAAGGACGCCCAGACCGGACACGCGACCGTGCTCTACCGGCGTCGAGACGGACATCTCGGGCTGATCGAGGCGGTCGGCTGAGCCGAGTTCGGTACGAGAACCGGCGTCGGAAGCGGGTCCAGATCGCGCAGAGCCGCCGGTACACTCGGCGTCATGGGCCTCATGAAGAAGATCCTCAACGTCGGCGAGGGGCGCAAGCTCAAGCTGCTCGAGTCGATCGTTCCGGAGGTCGCGCGGCTGGAGCCGGAGATGGAGGCGCGCTCCGACGCGGAGCTGCGCGCGCTCACCGACGAGTACCGCCAGCGCTACGCGGACGGCGAAGACCTCGACGAGCTGTTGCCCGAAGCCTTCGCCACGGTGCGCGAGGCGGCCAGGCGGGTGCTCGGTCAGCGTCACTTCGACGTGCAGATCATGGGCGGCGCCGGCCTGCACTTCGGTTGGGTCGCGGAGATGAAGACCGGTGAGGGCAAGACCCTCGTCTCCACGCTTCCCGCGTACCTCAACGCGCTCGCGGGCAAGGGCGTGCATCTCGTCACCACCAACGACTACCTGGCCCGGCGCGACGCGGCCTGGATGGGCCAGGTGCACGAGTTCCTCGGCCTCACGGTCGGGGTGGTGCTGCCCGAGGTCGACGACCCCGAGCTGAAGCGCCAGGCCTACGCCGCGGACATCACGTACGGCACCAACAACGAGTTCGGCTTCGACTACCTGCGCGACAACATGGCGGGGTCGGCCGAGGAGCAGG
Source organism: uncultured Acidimicrobiia bacterium (assembly GCA_963848485.1). Lineage (GTDB taxonomy): Bacteria > Actinomycetota > Acidimicrobiia > IMCC26256 > JAENVU01 > Chersky-806. The sequence continues at coordinate 259,973 of CAWKDX010000018.1, read as the reverse complement.
CAACGCGCGGGCACTTCTACGCGATCGTCGACGAGGTCGACTCGATCCTCATCGACGAGGCCCGCACCCCACTGATCATCTCCGGCCGCGCGGACGACGCGCAGCAGCTGTACTTCCAGTTCGCCCGCATCGTGAAGGGTCTCCAGCGCGACCGCGACTACGAGGTCGACGAAGCGAAGCGCACGGTGGTGCCGACCGAGGAAGGCATCCACCGGGTCGAGCAGGCGTTGAACGTCAAGAATCTCTACGAGCACGTCAACCAGAACTTCGTCCACCAGCTGCAAGCCGCGTTGCGGGCCAAGGAGCTGTTCAAGCGCGACGTGGACTTCGTCGTGCAGGACGGCGAGGTGAAGATCGTCGACGAGTTCACCGGTCGCATCCTCGACGGCCGTCGTTGGAGCGAGGGTCTGCACCAGGCGGTCGAGGCGAAGGAAGGCGTGCGGATCAAAGAAGAGAACCAGACGCTCGCCACCGTCACCCTGCAGAACTACTTCAAGCTCTACGAGAAGCTGTCGGGCATGACCGGCACCGCGTCGACCGAGGCCGGTGAGTTCGCGCACACCTACGGGCTCGAGGTCGTGAGTGTCCCGACCAACCGGCCCATGGTGCGCGCGGACCAGCCCGACCTCATCTACAAGTCCGAGGACGCGAAGTTCGACGCCGCGGCCGACGACATCCAGGAGCGGTACAAGAACGGGCAGCCGGTCCTGGTCGGCACGATCTCCGTCGAGAAGTCCGAGAAGCTGTCCCGACTGCTCGAGAAGCGTGGCATCCCCCACTCGGTGCTGAATGCCAAGGCGCACGAGCGTGAGGCGGTCATCGTCACCCAGGCCGGGCGCATCGGCGCCGTCACCGTGGCCACGAACATGGCCGGCCGCGGGGTGGACATCCTGCTCGGCGGGAACCCCGAGGGCCTCGCGCTCGACGAGCTGATGGCCGAGGGCACGCACCCCGACGAGTCGCCGGAGAAGTACGAGAAGCTGCTCGCAGAGTTCAAGCTCCAGTGCGCCGAGGAAGGCGCCAAGGTCCGTGAGAACGGCGGCCTGTACGTGCTCGGCACCGAGCGCCACGAGAGCCGGCGCATCGACGACCAGCTGCGTGGCCGCGCCGGACGGCAGGGCGACCCCGGTGAGAGCCGCTTCTACCTCTCGCTCGAGGACGAGCTCATGCGGCTCTTCGCGACCGGCGCGATGAACTGGGTGATGGGCAAGACGTTCCCGGACGACATGCCCCTCGAAGCGAAGATGGTCACCCGCGCGATCGAGCGTGCACAGCGCACCGTCGAGGACCGCAACTTCGAGATCCGCAAGGACGTCCTCAAGTACGACGAGGTGATGAACGAGCAGCGCAAGGTCATCTACAAGCGCCGCCAGCAGATCATCGACGGTGGCGACCTCCGCGAAGAGTCGATCGACGCGATCGAAGGTGCGATCGACCACGTCGTGAAGGCGACATGTGGTGATGGCGACTTCACCGAGGACTGGGACCTTGACGAGCTGATGCTCCAGGCCCAGGACATCTTCCCGACCCGCGTCACGCGCGACCAGCTCGGCGAGCTGACCAGCTCCGAGTCGCTCTTCGAGCTCCTGTACGGCGATGCGATCGAGCAGTACGAGGCGAAAGAGGACGCAATCGGCGAGGAGACGCTGCGCGAGATCGAACGGCGCGTGATGCTCTCGGTCATCGACCAGAAGTGGCGCGAGCACCTCTACGAGATGGACTACCTCCGCGAGGGCATCAACCTCCGGGCCATGGGCCAGCAGGATCCGCTCGCCGAGTGGCAGCGCGAGGGCTTCGACATGTTCGAGGCGATGATGGAAGGCATCAAGGACGACTTCGTCCGGTACATCTTCCGCCTCGAGGTCGTGGCCGACGATGACGCGCCGCGCCCGGTGCGCAACCTGCGGTACTCCGCGGCTGAGGACCCGGTCCAGGGTTCGGGTGGCTTCGCGGCGGCGGCACTGGCCGGTCCGGTCGAGGAGCTGGGCGAGCAGGCTCCGGTCCCGGTGGCCGAGGAGCAGGCGATGGAGCCGGTCCGAGTCGAGAAGACCCCGGGTCGCAACGAGCCCTGCTACTGCGGCAGCGGCAAGAAGTACAAGCTCTGCCACGGCAAGTGAGCGCAGGCCGAAGCGGGCACGAAGTGTGGAGGTCGGAGCGACCCGGGGCAGTGAGCGCAGGCCGGCGCCTCCATGCGTGATTTCAGCGTCGACCTTTCCGAGCTCGCGAAACGGGTCCAGGACGCGTGCGCGTACCTGCACATCGACGAGGCGCGCGAGCGACTCGGCGAGCTCGAAGCTGCACGCGAGCAGGCCCGATCTCTGGGACGACCCGAACGGGGCGCGCCGAGTCACGACCGAGCTCTCCTCGGTTCGCGACGACGTCGAGCTCGTCGAGGGCATCGAGTCGCGGGTGGAGGACGTGCAGACGCTCTACCAGCTCGGCCGGGAGGAAGCAGACGAGTCGGTGGAGCCGGAGATCGAATCCGGGATCGAAGCGGTGCGCGGGGAGCTTGATCGGTTGGAGCTCCGCGCGCTGTTCACCGGCGAGTACGACGAGCGCGACGCGATCTGCCAGGTGAGCTCGGGCGCGGGCGGCACGGACGCGCAGGACTGGACCGAGATGCTCCTGCGCATGTTCACGCGCTGGGCCGAGCGGCGCGGGTTCACGGTCGAGCTCGACGAGGTGAACGAGGGGACGGAGGCCGGGCTCAGCTCCGCGACCTTCACGGTCCGCGGTCGCTGGGCCTACGGGCTGCTCACCGGCGAGAAAGGGGTGCACCGCCTGATCCGCATCTCGCCGTTCGACGGGAACGCGCGTCGCCAGACCGCATTCGCGGCGTTTGATGCCGTGCCCGCGCTCGACGCGGCGGAGCTGCCCGACATCGACCCCAACGACCTGCGCATCGACACCTACCGGTCGTCGGGCGCGGGTGGCCAGCACGTCAACGTCACCGACTCCGCGGTGCGCATCACGCACCTCCCGACCGGAATCGTGGTGTCGTGCCAGAACCAGCGGTCGCAGCTCCAGAACCGCCAGAAGGCCATGGAGATCCTCGCGGCGCGGCTCGCGCAGCGCCACCGCGAGGAGCAGCGTGCCGAGCTCGAGCGGCTCTCCGGGGAGAAGCGCGATGTCGCGTTCGGCAGCCAGATCCGGACCTACACCTTGCACCCCTACCAGCTGGTGAAGGACGAACGCACCCGGTACGAGACAGGCAACGTGCAGGCTGTGCTCGACGGCGACCTCGACGCGTTCATCGAGGCGTTCCTCCAGTGGAGACGGTCCGGCTCCGATTAGCGCGCGGTGCCCGACGGCACAACCCCCGCGTCACCGCAGGTCGTGCACCGATGTTCACCCGAGGTGGCGTCGGTGCCCAGTTCCGAGGTGGGGTGGCGGGTACCCTGGATCGGTCTCATGATCCGCTTCGAGAAGGTCACCAAGGTCTACAAGGGCGAAGTCGTCGCGCTCCGCGACGTCGACATCGACGTGCAGAAGGGCGAGTTCGTCTTTCTCGTCGGTCCGTCCGGCTCCGGGAAGTCCACCTTCCTGCGCCTGCTGTTGCGCGAGGACATGCCCAGCGCAGGGCGGATCATCGTCGCCGGCCGGGACATCACGAAGCTCAGCAACTGGAAGGTGCCCGCAGCTGCGCCGCAACATCGGCTGCATCTTCCAGGACTACAAGCTGCTGCCCAACAAGACGATCTACGAGAACGTGTCGTTCGCATCCGAGGTGATCGGGCGCCCACGCCATGTGACGAAGGCCCAGGTCCCCCAGATCCTCGACCTCGTCGGCCTGAGCAAGAAGGCCCAGAACTTTCCCGACGAGCTCTCCGGTGGCGAGCAGCAGCGGGTCTCGATCGCCCGCGCGTTCGTGAACCGGCCGCTGATCCTCCTCGCGGACGAGCCGACCGGAAACCTCGACCCCGCGACCACGACCGGGATCATGCGGCTGCTCGACCGGATCAACCGCACGGGCACCACCGTCGTGATGGCGACGCACGACTCACGGATCGTCGACATGATGCGCCGCCGGGTGATCGAGCTCGACCGCGGTTCGCTCGTTCGCGACCAGGCCCGTGGCGTCTACGGCGTAGGGAGCTGAGCCTTCGGTGCTGACCCGGATCGGATACTTCGCGCGCGAGACGATGGTCTCGCTGCGCCGGAACCTGCTGATGACCCTCGCCGGGATCATCACGGTCGCGGTGTCCTTGTGCGTGCTCGGTGGTGCGTTGCTGCTGTCGCGCCTCGTGGACCACGGCACCCAGCAGTGGAAGAACGGCGTCGAGCTCGAGATCTTCATGAACATCCACGCCACGGACAACCAGATCCAATCGCTCACGCGGGCGCTGGCCCACGACCGCGACGTCAAGTCCGCGCACTACCTCACGAAGGAGGACGCGTACCGCGAGTTCAAGCGCCTCTTCCGGGACCAGCCCGATCTCGTGCAGACCACCGATGCCGCGGCGTTGCCGTCATCGTTCCGGGTGGCGCCGGCCAAGGCGGAGCTCACCCAGACGGTGGCGGACCGCTATCAGACCCAACCGGGCGTGGATGAGGTGAAGACGGCCTCGAAGGAGGTCAAGAAGCTTCTCTCCGCGACCAGCCTGATCCGCACCGCGTTCATCGTCATCTTCTTCCTGCTGCTCGCAGCCTCGCTGTTCCTCATCGTGAACACGATCAGATTGGCGACCTTCGCGCGAAGACGCGAGATCGAGGTCATGAAGCTCGTCGGCGCATCGAACTGGTTCGTCCGCATCCCGTTCATGCTCGAAGGGCTGGTGCAAGGCGTGATCGGCGCCGCGTTCGCCTTCGGCGCGGTCTACGGCCTCAAGGAGGTCGTCGGCAACGCGATCGCCCGCAACTCGGAGTTCTCGCGCGGCTTCTACGTCACGAGTGGCGACGCCTACATCATCGGCTTCTACGTGCTGCTCCTCGGCGCCGCAATCGGCGTCATCGGCTCGATCGTCGGGTTGCGCCGCTTCCTCGAGGTCTAGATCGACCCGCTGCTCACTTGCCGGGCTGCGCGACCCAACGGAGGTACGGCTTCTCGGTCTTCCAACCCTCGGGGAACTTCTCCTTCGCGGCCTCGTCGCTGACCGAGCCGCCGATGATCACGTCGCCACCCTGCTGCCAGTTCGCCGGGGTGGCCACGCTGTAGCCCGCGGTGAGCTGGAGCGAGTCGACGACGCGGAGGATCTCGTCGATGTTGCGCCCCGTGGTCTGCGGATAGGTGAGGATCAGCTTGATCTTCTTGTCCGGGCCGATCACGAAGACGGAGCGGACGGTGACCTTCTCGTTCATCGCCGGGTGGATCATGTCGTAGAGCTCGGCGACCTTGCGGTCCGGGTCGGCGATGAGCGGGTAGTTGAGGTCGGTGCCCTTCACGTCGGCGATGTCCGGCGCCCACTTCTTGTGCGAGTCGAGGTCGTCGACGCTGAGGCCGATGAGCTTCACGTTGCGCTGGTCGAAGTCGCCCTTGCGCTTGGCGAACTCCCCGAGCTCGGTGGTGCACACCGGCGTGAAGTCCGCCGGGTGCGAGAACAGCACGCCCCAGCTGTCGCCGAGGTAGTCGTAGAGGTCGACCGTTCCCTCGGTGGTCTCGGCGGTGAAGTTCGGGGCGTCGTCGCCCAGTCGGATCGTCATGGCGTACCTCTCGTTCGTGCGTCGGGATGGGTCGGAGCTGTGTTCGGTGGCGCGTGGTCGTCGACCGTACGCTGCGCGGATCGAATGTACCGGGCGACCTGACCGTAAAGTCGAGTGAAATGGTCGGAATATGTGAGCGGCTCTCGTCGTTCGGCGCGCGCCCCGCATGAGTCGCGTGAGCTCGGGACTCGGCCGCCGGCTCAAGTCGTTCGCGCTCGACCTCACGCCGCTGCACCACCGCGACTTCCGGCTGCTCTGGACCGGCGAGCTGCTCTCCGAGATCGGCTCGAACATCACGCTCGTCGCGGTGTACATCCAGGTGTACCGGCTGACGGGCTCTGCGCTCGGCGGTCGGGGCGATCGGGCTCGTGCAGCTCGTCCCGCTCATGCTCGGAGCCCTCTTCGGCGGCCCGCTGATCGACCGCCACGATCGGCGCAAGCTGTTGCTGATCGGACAGATCGTCCAGGCCTGCGGGTCGGCCGTCCTGCTCGGCGCGGCGCTCATGCACCCGACGCCGGTGGTCGCTGGTCTACGTCGGGGCCGCCCTGATCGCGGGTCTGAGCGGGTTCTCGCTCGCCACCCGCTCGGCGATGACGCCCGCGCTCGTGCCGACGGACCGGCTCCCGTCCGCCCTCGCGCTCAACCAGGCGATGTGGACGACCGCCCAGATCGCCGGCCCGGCCATCGGAGGCGTCGTGGTGGCCAGCGCCGGGCTCGGGTGGGCCTACGCCATCGACGTCCTGAGCTTCGCCGCCACGATCACCGCAGTGGCCCTCATGCGTCCCGCACCCGCCCCTCGAGACCCCGGAGGGGAGTGATCGACGAGCTCGGGGGCTGGCAGCGCCTCGTGGACGGCTTCCGGTTCCTCAAGGGCCGCAGGGTGCTCCAGTCGACGTTCATCGTCGATCTGATCGCGATGATCTTCGGGATGCCCCGATCGCTGTTCCCGATCCTCGCCGCCACGCAGTTCCACGCCGGGGCCGAAACGGTCGGGTTCCTCTTCTCCGCGGTCTCGGTCGGCGGCCTGATCGGCGCGCTCACGAGCGGCTGGGTGCACCGCGTCCGGCGGCAGGGGCTCGCGATCATCGTGGCCATCACGATCTGGGGAGTCGCGATCGCGGCTTTCGGGCTGTCCGGCGACCTGTTGGTCCTGGCCGTTTCGTGCCTCGCTGTGGCCGGCGGGGCTGATGTCGTGTCGGCGGTCTTCCGTTCCACGATTCTCCAGGACACCGTGCCCGACGATCTGCGCGGTCGGCTCTCCGGGATCCACATCACCGTCGTCGCGGGCGGGCCGCGGATCGGCGACGCGGAGGCGGGCCTCGTCGCCGCGGTGTTCAGCCCGACCATCTCGGTCGTCTCCGGTGGCGTGCTCTGCGTCGCGGGTGTCGGACTGCTCGCATTCCTCGTCCCCGAGTTCGCGCGCTACAAGCGCGGTGACGCGGCGCTGCAGTCCACAAGTTGACTGGACGCTCCGGATGCGCTCGGATGAGCGCCGCATGGCGGGGTACTCCGGAACACCATTGCCGAAGAAGCTCGGCATCAAAGATGGCACTCGTCTCGCGTTGCTCGCGTCGCCGAAGGGGTTCACCCGCAAGCTTGCGCCGCTCCCTCCCGGAGTGGAGATCCGAACGCAGGCGCGCGGCAAGCTCGATGTCATCCTCTTCTTCGCGACGCGACGACGGGAGTTGGAGCGCCGCTTTCCTGTGATGGCGCGCGCGCTGCTGCCGAGTGGCGGCTTGTGGGTCGCGTGGCCGAAGAAGGCATCGGGTGTCGCGACGGACCTGACGTTCGAGCCGGTGCAGGAGATCGGGCTCGAGTCGGGACTCGTCGACAACAAGGTCTGTGCGATCGACGACACGTGGTCGGGGCTGCGGTTCGTCGTCCGGCTCAACGACCGCCCGTCGTCGAACGGCCAGCACTAACCACCACCCATGTGCGGTCGGTACATCCAGGTGTCGTCACCGACGTTGCTCGCGGAGCACTTCAACGTCGACGAGATCGCGGTCCCCGAAGCGCCGGAAGCCGACTACAACGTCGCGCCGCGCAAGGAGGTCCTGACGATCGTGCAGCGCGGGCTGGATGACCCGGACGCGGCGAGCCGGGAGGCATCCGGGTCCTCGAGCAGATGCGCTGGGGCCTGGTGCCATCGTGGGCGAAGGACCTGAAGATCGGGGACCGCCTGATCAACGCCCGGGCCGAGTCCCTGGCCGAAAAAGCCGCATTCAAGACGGCTTTTCGCAAGCGGCGCTGCATCATGCCGGCCGACGGCTTCTACGAGTGGCAGCGCATCGAGGGGCGAGCCGAAGCAGCCGATGTTCATCCACCAGCGCGATGGCGAGCCGATCGTGTTCGCGGGGCTGTGGGAGGTTTGGAAGGACCGGTCGGTGGAGGACGCACCCTGGCTGCTGTCGTGCGCGATCGTCACGACGCGCGCCAATGCGATCGATGGAACCGATCCACGATCGCATGCCGGTGATGCTGCCCGAGAGTGCGTGGGACTACCTGGCTCGACGTGCGCGTCGCGGACCGTGACGCGTTGGATCCGCTGCTCGTTCCGCGCCGCGGACGAGACGATCGAGCTGTGGCCGGTCAGCACGACGGTGAACAACGCCGGGAACAACGGTCCGGAGCTCGTCGATCGCGTGGAGTCCGTCGAGCCCGAACCACCCAACACGTTGTTCTCCTAGGCTCGCAGGTCATGGAGTACGCGGACTTCTTTCCTGTCATCACTGCGCAGTCGAGCGCACTCGCGGATGCCGCGCGCGCGACGACGCTCGACGTGCGCGTGCCCGCGTGTCCGGAGTGGGACGTGTCGAAGCTCGTTCGCCACACCGGCACCGCGCAGCGATGGTCGAACGGGGTAGTGCGAACCCGCGAGCCGTTGTCGCACAAGGCGATCGATCTCGAGATCCCCGAGGACCGGTCCGGCTCTTCCCGACTGGCTCGAAGCCGGCGCGGCCGAGCTGGTGACGACGCTTGGCGGACGCGGATCCCGACGCCGCGTGTTGGACCTGGACCGACGACCACCACATCCGCTTCTGGGCGCGGCGCATGGCGCTCGAGACCGCGGTGCACCGCTGGGACGGTCAGGGCGTCAGCGGTGCGCCTCGCCGATCGACGGTGATCTGGCCGTGGAGGGGATCGACGAGCACCTGGCCAACCTGCCGTCGTTGGCATCGGCGCCCTGACCGGGGCAGGGTGAGTCGCTGCACCTCCACTGCACCGATCGCCCGGGCGAGTGGCTGGCGCGCTCGGAGCCGACCGGGCTGGACGTGCGTCGGGAGCACGCGAAGGGCGACGTCGCGCTCAGGGGCTCGGCGTCCGATCTGTACCTGGTGCTGCTCGGTCGGCTCCCGGCCGAGGCCGTCGACGGCTTCGGTGATCCCGGCATCCTGGCCCGCTGGCAGAACCTGATGCGGTTCTGAGCCGATCCCCGAGTTCCCGGCCGGCCGATCGCCGGACGCCTCCCGAGTCTGCGGCGGCTGGGGGCTGGAGCGCGTTGCGGAGGATGTCGAGGACGTGCTCGCGGCGGGCGTGGAGCGCCTCGGGGGAGAGCGGGTCCTCGTCGAGCAGGCTGTCGATGAGCGGGGCGTCCGACAGGTAGGAGAGGGCGGCGCCGTAGCCGGTGAGCAGGAGCTGGCGGGGGTCGTACCGATTGAGCAGCCCCGCATCCATCTGCGCCTGGAGGAACACGACGCCGCGGTCGAACATGGGCCGGAGGACGAGGCGCAGCTGCTCGGAGAGCATCGGCCCGCCGTCGAGCGCCTCGCGGCGAATGAGCCGGACGAACTCGGGATGGTCCTCGAAGAACGTGAAGGCGGCCCGAACCACCCGCTCGACCTGCGGCCAGCCCTCGGTGGGATCCGCGACCGCGTCGTGCACGAGGGTGCCCCAGTCCGCGAGGTCCGCGAGCAGCACCTCCTCGTAGAGCGCTTCCTTCGACGAGAAGTGGTGCAGGAGGCTTGGTCGCTTGATGCCGACCTCGTCGGCGATCTCGGTGAGGCTCGTCGCGGAGAACCCGTGATCGGCGAAGCGACGGCGCGCGACGACCACGATCAGCTCCTTCGTTCCTGCCCCGCTGGTGGTCGCCTGCACGCCTCCACCGTAGGTGCAATCCGGAGGCAGCCTCGTCTTTGTTCTCCGGGCCTATTTCGGCGCCAACGCCCGCATGACCTCTTTGGTCCGGTCCGGCGCGGCCAGGATCATCGGCATCGGGGTGGTGACCCCGGCCTCGACGTAGCGCTGGACGTGCTCGGCGCACTGCTCGGGCGAGCCGGAGACGATGAGCGCATCGAGGACCTCGTCGGGGATCGCCTCGGTCGCCCCGGCCCGGTCGCCGGCCTTCCAGGCGTCCCACATCGGTGCGAGGAGCTCGCCCCGGCCGAGCCAGTCGTGGAACGCGGCGTACACCGGGACGTTCAGGTACTCGGCGATCATTCGGCATCCGAGGTGGCGGACCGCGTCCCGGTCCTCGCTCGGCAACACGAAGATTCGGGCGACGATCTCCTTGCCCGGTCCGGCGTCGTGGACGATCGGCGCGACCGTCGCGACGTCGTCGGCGCCGAGCCAGTTGATGATCGCGCCGTCGCCCTCGCGGCCCGCGAGCTTGAGCATCCCGGACTGCAGGGCGCCGACGAGGATCGGCGGCTGCTGCTCGACGCGCACGCCGAGCCGGAAGCCCTTCACCTCGAAGGAGTCGTAGCTCTCGGTGACCTTCTCTCCCGTGAGCGCGACCCGCAGAAACTGCAAGGTGTCGCGGACGTGGTGGTATGGACGCTCGAACGGGATGCCGTTCCAACGTTCGACGATCACGTTCGACGACGTCCCGAGGCCGACTGCGACGCGACCGGGTGCCGCTTCGATGAGACTCGCGACCGTCTGCGCGAGCAGCGCGGGACCGCGGGTGTAGACGGGGACGACCGCCTGACCGAGACGGAGGTTCGGTGCCCACGCGGCGGCGAGCGCGAGCACGGTGAACGCGTCGTGCGCGCCGGCTTCGCTCGACCAGACGTCGGTGTACCCGAGATCCTCGAGCTCTTCGAACCACTCCTTGTGATCGCTGAGCGGCACTCCGGCGAACGGGACGGTGATGCCCCGGCGTTGCTGCGTCATCTCGGCTTCCTTCTCGGTCGTCGTGGGTTACGCATTCGGCTCTTCGCGCCAGGCCCGCACGATCGTCGACTGGCTGGCGGTACCGAGCAGCGTTCCGTCGCGTGCCCACAGGTGCACCAGACCATGGCCGAAGCCGTGCGCGACGGCATGGACCCGGATGTCGGCGAGGATCCAGTCGGTCGGGAGGCGGCTCGCGATGCGGAGGGTGTTGTCGAGGCTGTTGCCACCGGCGCGGTGACCAAGGGCTTGCGAGATCCCGAACGGCACGTAGTCGCCGACGATGGCCAGGGAGGCCGCCGACATCTCGAGGACGCCGGGCAGCCGAACCCAGAGCGCGCTGCGGCCGTTGCCCGGGGTGCCGTCGAGCTGGTCGAAGCCGCGGGCGTTGGCGATCCGCATCTCGATGCGATCCATGATCGTGCCCTCGTGCCGGTCCTGGATCTCGCGCGGCGGGCACGCCTCCGGCGGCGGGACTTGTGGGCGCACTGCCCACTCACCCGAGTAGGCGATGTCGCGATCGCCCAGCGCGGCGTTGACCGTCAGGATCTCGTCACCGTCGACCGAGCCGACCGCGCGGGCCTGGGAGTTCTGGTGGCCCCGCACGACCTCTTTGATGCGGATGTCCATCACGGATGGCGGGCGCGCGTACGAGAGGTACTGCCCGGTTGCCCACACGAGGGGCCGGCCGGTGACCTGCTCGAGTGCCTCGACGCACGCACCGAGCCCGCAGCCGCCGAACAGCGCACCGAGCCCCGAGCACAACGTGGGCACCACGGGCAGTCGCCAGAAGTTCGGGTCCTCCGTGCGCTCCAACCCGTAGAAGTCCAGTGCGTCCATCAACGTCGGAATCTAGGCGAGGGAATCCGATTTCGTCGGCAGGAGTCGGGGGTGAGAGTGATGCGGAGGAGCACCGGATGAGGGAGTCACGCCGGCGAGCGGTCGAGGCGATCATTCCCCGCGATCACCCCGCGATCACCCAGCTCGAGGGGGCGGGTTCGAGGGACGGCGAAGGAGCGCTGACCGTGTTCGCACACGCCGGCGATGACTTCCAGGCCGGCCACTTCGGCGGCATCGCCCGGGAGGGCACCCGGACCTAGTCTCTGGCCCCGATGGGGAAGCGACGGTCAACGGTGCTGGTGGAGGGGCTGCGGTTCGCGGAGGGCCCGCGCTGGCACGACGGCCGTCTGTGGTGCTCGGACCAGCACGACCGACGGGTCCTCGCGATCAGTGTCGACGGTGCGGTCGAGACGATCGTCGAGGTGCCGAACGGCCCATCTGGTCTGGGTTGGCTGCCGGACGGCCGATTGCTGATCGTCTCGATGGAGGACCGGCGACTCCTGCGCCTGGACCCGGACGGGCTGACCGAGGTCGCGGACCTGTCCGCGCTCGCTACCTGGCACTGCAACGACATGGTCGTCGACGCGGTCGGGCGCGCCTACATCGGCAACTTCGGCTTCGACCTGGATGGTCACGCCGACCCGGTCCCGGCCGTCATCGTGCGCGTCGATCCCGACGGGACGATGTACGTTGCAGCCGACGCGATCCGGTTTCCGAACGGGACCGTGATCACCCCTGACGGGACGACGTTGATCGTGGGGGAGAGCTACGGCGGCTGCCTGACTGCGTTCGACGTCGCCGCGGACGGTGGACTTTCGAACCGGCGCCTGTGGGCGCAGCTGGTTGGCGCGGTGCCGGACGGCATCTGCCTCGATGCCGAGGGTGCGATCTGGTCGGCGTGCCCGTTGACCGGTCGTGTGCTGCGGGTGCTGGAGGGTGGGGCGGTGACCGACGAGGTGCATGTGCATCGCAACGGTGCCTACGCCTGCATGCTCGGCGGCGCCGACCGGCGCACGCTGTTCATCTGCACTGCGGACGCGAGCGATCCCGCCCTGACCGGTAGCTCGCGGAGTGCGATCGAGACGATTGACGTCGGCATCCCCGGCGCCGGCCTGCCGTAAACCGCGGGCCAACGGCCTTGGGTGAGCTCGGTTCGCTCTGACGGCCCGGAGTCACCCCGAAAGTGGTGGCTACATCCGGTTGACGTCGGGGAGGCCGGGCTGGGCGCCCGTCCTCGCCTCTTCGGCCCGGTCGGCGGGGACCTTGGCGTGCGCGTCGTCGCTCAGAATGAAGAACTGCTCGGCACGCACCGCCGCAACGACGCGTCGTGCGAGGTCGGCGGGCTCCATGCCGCCCTCGATCAGTCCGCGCACCATTTCGCCGAGCGGAGATTCCTCGCCCCGCGGGGCGTCGCCGAGCGCATTCGGCCAGTTGCGCTCGGACTCGTGGAGGCGGGTGCGGATGAAGCCGGGGCACAGCACCGACACTTTCACTGGCGATCCGGTCATCACGAGCTCGACCGCGAGCGCCTCGGAGATGCCGACGACCGCGTGCTTGGTGGCGGTGTACGGGCTCATGAACGGCAGCGCCTTGAGTCCGGCGATCGAGGCGGTGTTGATGATGTGCCCCTCCTGCTGTTCGATCAGGCGGGGTGTGAACGCGCGGATGCCGTTGAGCACGCCCCAGAGGTTGACGCCGAACGTCCAGTCCCAGCCCGACTGTGGGATCTCCCAGAGCAGGCCGCCGCCACCGCCGACGCCCGCGTTGTTGCACACGATGTGCGCGGTCCCGAAGTGCGTGTACGTGTTCGTCGCGAGGTCGATCATCTGGTCCTCGACGGAGACGTCGGTCACGACGTCGAGGACGTCCGCGCCCAATGCCCGCAGCTTCTGGGCTGCATCACCCAGCGCTGCGGCCTCGATGTCGGCGAGCACGATCTTCATGCCCTCCGCGGCGAACGCCGCCGCGAGACCGAAACCGATGCCGCTCGCCCCGCCGGTGATCACCGCGACCTTGCCCGTCAGCTGGTCCATGGTGCGCACTCTAGGAGGGCGTGACAGATTGTGGCGATGACCGTGAACCGGCGCATCCTCCTCACCGCCCGGCCCGACGGGCTCGTCTCCGAGAGCTGCTTGAGTCGCGTCGAGGAGCCGGTTGCTCCACCCGGCGACGGCGAGGTCTTGGTGCGGGTGCTCGCGCTCTCGGTCGATCCCACCAACCGAGTCTGGATGCGGGAGGAGGATTCCTACCTCCCGGCGATCCGCATCGGTGACGTCGTGCGCGCGGCTGGCTTGGGCGAGGTCGTCGAGAGCCGCCACGACGGACTACAGCCCTGGCGACCTCGTCATGGGCATGCCGGGATGGCAGGAGTACTGGACGGTCACGAGCGAGGATGCCGCGCAGGTCGTGCCGTCCGGCATCCCGGCCGAGGACATGCTGAGCATCTATGGCGCGACAGGTGTGACCGCGTACTTCGGACTGCTCGAGATCGGTCGGCCTCAACCGGGCGAGACCGTCGTGGTCTCCGGGGCGGCAGGCGGGGTGGGCTCGGTGGCTGGTCAGCTCGCACGGATCAAGGACGCGGGCCGCGTGGTCGGCATCGCGGGTACCGACGAGAAGTGTCGTTGGGTGATCGAGGACCTCGGCTTCGACGCCTGCATCAACTACAAGACGGAGGACGTCGACGCACGGCTGCACGAGACGTGTCCCGACGGGATCGACGTGTTCTTCGACAACGTCGGTGGCGAGATTCTCGACGCGGTCTTGAACCAGATCAACGTCGGTGCGCGGATCGTGATGTGCGGAGCGATCTCTGAGTACACGCGCGCGCAGAGCCCCGGGCTGAAGAACTACAAGTCTCTCATCATGCAGCGCGGCCGTATGGAGGGCTTCATCATCCTCGACTACCTCGACCGGTTCGCCGAAGCGATCATGGAGCTCGTCCCGATGGTCGCGGATGGTCGCATCAAGTACGCGGTGGAGATCGTCGAGGGGCTGGAGCACGCGCCCGCCACGCTCAACCGCCTGTTCACCGGGGACCACTCCGGCAAGCTGATCGTGCGGGTCGGCCAGCCGTCGATCTGAGGTCAGCTCGTGGGCTGGCGCTCGGCGGGAAGGTTCCCCTTGGCAATGCCCTCGCGCCGCAGGCGAGCCCAGACCATGACCGCACCGATCGGCCCGGTGATGATCACGACCGCGCAGTAGCCCCATGTCCAGCGCAGCGCCGGCGCCAGCATCAGCACCATGGCGCAGAACGCGAGCCAGATCATCCCGTGCAGGGAGCCCACGATCGCGGTGCCGACATCGCTCTTCACGACCTGCCACATGGTGAAGAGCAAGATGTAGCTGCACGTCTCGATGAGTGAGACGACGGACAGCGCCTTCGCCTTGCGTTGCAGCTCGGTGGTGGTGTCCCCGGCGAAGTCCGTCACGGTCTCCAGGCTAGAGGCGACGCGGGACCGCTCGAGTACCGGGGCGCTCCGAAAACTCGCTGGCCGTGAGGCACCCCGGACTGCGAGCATCGGCGCATGGAGACCGTGCTCGAGGCCCACGGGCTGGTCAAGAGCTACAGCCGGGCCCGCGCGGTGGACGGCGTCGACATCGTGATCCACCAGGGGGAGCGGGTCGGGCTGCTGGGCCCGAACGGTGCCGGCAAGACAACGACCCTGCTCATGCTCCTGGGTGTCATCGCACCCGACGAGGGCACGGTCGAGATCTGCGGGACGAAGCTCGGCGGCCAACGGAGCCGCGCCGCCGAGAACGTCGGGTTCGCGGCCGGCTACCTGCCGCTTGCGGAACGCCTGCGGGTTCGGGAGTACCTCCGGCTGTACGGCAACCTCTACGGCCTCCCACATCCCGAGGCCGCGATCGAGGCCGGGCTCGCGCGGTTCCGCGTCGAGCACCTCGGCGACGCCATGGGCACCGAGCTCTCGTCCGGGCAGCGCACCCTGGTCGGCATCGTGCGGGCGACGCTGCACCGGCCGCGACTTCTCGTGCTCGACGAGCCGACGGCGTCGCTCGATCCCGACGTCGCAAAGCGCGTTCGCACCGGTCTCGGCGAGCTCTCCACGGAGGACGGCACCTCGCTGCTCGTGACGAGCCACGACATGGCGGAGGTCTCGCGGCTCTGCGACCGGGTGGTCTTCCTCGCCCAGGGACGGGTCGTGGCCGACGGCACCCCGCGGCAGGTGATCGAGCGCTTCGGACGAACCGATCTCGAAGGCGTGTTCCTCCACCTCGCCGAGGAGCGCCTGCCTGAACAGGAGCTTCCGTCCGCCCAGCAGACGGACCACATGCTGTGACTTCCCCCGTCGGGGCGATGCCCGAGCCGCGCGCGCACGGCACCGCGCTCACGTGGCTGCGCATGCGCGCGGTCGCGCGCCGGCACGCGTATGTGCTCGCGCGCAGCCCACACCGCCTCTTCGACGTCACGCTCTGGCCGCTCGTCGACGTGCTGCTCTTCGGCGCGCTCGCTACCTACGTCTCGACCGGCAACACGTCGACGGGAGATCGCGCCGCGGCGTACCTGCTTTCCGGCATCGTCCTCTGGCACGTCGTGTACCAGTCGCAGATCGCAGTGAGCACCGGATTCCTCGAAGAGACGTGGTCGCGCAACCTCCTGAACCTGATGGTGACGCCCATCCGCGAAGTCGAGTACGTCGGTGGCGTCGCGCTGTTCGGGATGCTCAAGCTCGTCATCGGCGTGGGTGTGCTGGCGATCGGCGCGCTGGCCTTCTACTCGTTCAGTGTGTGGACGCTCGGCTTCGGACTCGTCCCGATCGCGGCGGTCCTGCTGGCCGTGGGGTGGTGCATCTCGATGTTCGTGATCGGCATCGTGCTGCGCTACGGGGCGGGTGCTGAAGCACTCGCGTGGGGGGTCATGTTCGTCGTGATGCCGCTCTCCGGCGTCTTCTACCCGGTGGACGCGCTCCCCGCGGCGTTGCAACCTGTCGCACTCGCGCTCCCGACGACGCACGCGTTCATCGCGCTGCGCCAGCTGGTCGACGGCCACGGCGTCGACTGGGGTCAGCTCGGGATCGCCGCGGGGGCCACCATCGTGCTGGCGGCGCTGTCGCTTTGGTACGTCGTGCGCATGCTCACCCGATTCCGCCAACGGGGCTACATCACCCGCTACACCTGACCTCTCGCTTTCCGTGAGCTCCCAGGTAGGGTCCGAGAGATGGACCAGCTCCGGATCGGCACCCTTGGCGCGCGGCGCGCATCACGCCAGCGGCGCTCGTCCGTCCGGCGCGCCGGATCGAGGGCGTCGAGCTCGTCGCGGTCGCTGCACGGGATCGGACACGGGCCGAGGACTTTGCCCGCAAGCACGGCATTCCGCGGGTGCTCGACAGCTACGACGCGCTGATCGCGGATCCCGACATCGACGCGATCTACAACCCGCTGCCGAACGGCCTGCACGCCGAGTGGACCGAAAGAGCGCTGCTCGCGGGGAAGCACGTGCTGTGCGAGAAACCGTTCACTGCGAACGCCGCGGAAGCGGAGCACGTCGCCGAGATCGCGGCGCAGACGCCGCTCGTCGTGATGGAGGCATTCCACTACCGGTACCACCCGGTTGCGGAGAAGATGCGCGAGATCGCGCAGTCCGGTGAGCTCGGGGAGCTCCGCCGGATCGAGACGTCGATGTGCATCCCGTTGCCGCTGCTCAACGACATCAGGTACCGCCACGACCTTGCCGGCGGCGCGGTCATGGACGTCGGTTGCTACGCGATCCACATGAACCGGCTGGTCGCGGGGATCGAGCCGTGGGTCGTGAGCGCGAGCGCCAAGACGATCAAGCCGAACCTCGACCGGTGGACGCGCGCCGAGCTCCGGTATTCCAACGGGCTCAGCGGCACGATGACGTGTGCGCTGCTGTCGATTCAGCTGCTGAAGATCGGGGTGAAGGTCACTGGCGATCTCGGCACCTCTGACGGTGTTCAACCCGACCGGACCGCAGATGGGGTACCGCATGACGGTGCGCACCAACGGCACCAAGCGGCGGGTCAAGGTCGAAGGCGCGAAGAAGCCGACCTACAGCTACCAGCTCGAGGCGTTCACGAACGCGGTGCGCAACGGTGGTCCGGTCCTGACCCCGCCTGCCGACTCGATCGCCAACATGCGCGTCGTCGACGCAGTCTACGAAGCGGCCGGCCTGCCGGTCCGGGGGATGTGATGGACCGGCGACAGATCGGCACCTACATCGCGCGTGGTCGCGTCGGACTCGGGCTGGCGATCCTGATCGCGCCCGGTGCCCAGCTCGGCGGTCATGTTCGGACGGGCGCCAACAACCCCGGCGCCCGAGCGGTCGGCCGGCTCGCGGGGATCCGCGACGCGGTGATCGGCGCGGGCGGATCCATCGCCATCGGGCAGCGCTCGGGTGGCGGCGACTGGCTCTCGATGATGGCGGTCTGCGACGGCGTCGACGCGCTCGTCATGCTGCTCACGCCCGGTCTGCCCAAGCGGACCCGGCTCCTCGGACTCGCGGCCGCCGGCTCCGCCGTCGTCCATCTCTCCTGGCCCGCGACCTCGCCGCCGAGGAGCAGCAGCACCGCCGCCGTGATGGAGCATGGTCAGTGGGTGCGGACAGTGGCGACCCGCAGGCCATCACGCGGTTCTCGGCTCCTGCGTCGACGACCTCGACGCGGACGAGATGACCGTCCGGCCGTTCGCCGAGCATCGGTCGCGGTCGCGATCGCGGGGCCGACGCGGCCGGGACGGAGAAAGTGCAGGACGACGTCGGTCGTGGTCGCGCCGTTCCCGACCGCGTGGGTCGCAGCCGCGTCGACGAGCACCGCGGTCGCGCCGCCGTGCAGGATCCCCCAGGGGTTGCGCACGCGGTCGTTGATCTCGAGCGCGACCGCGTCGTCTTCCGTGCGGCCGGATCCCGAAGAACTCGAGCAGCGGGAGCACGGGTTCCGGTGGCTCGCGGCGGCTACAGCACCATCGGCCGGGGGAAATCGGGCGGTCCGCCCTCG
Organism: uncultured Acidimicrobiia bacterium; assembly: GCA_963848485.1. Taxonomy (GTDB): domain Bacteria; phylum Actinomycetota; class Acidimicrobiia; order IMCC26256; family JAENVU01; genus Chersky-806. The sequence goes on along the minus strand of CAWKDX010000018.1, from coordinate 241,409 downwards.
GGCTCGAGGACCGCGGAGGTAAGCACCCCGTCCGCGATCAGCGCGTCGCCGCACCCGAGTCACGGATCTGGACCTGGGTCACGACGGCCTTCGGCCCGCGCCCGCAGCACGCGCGCGTCGAGCGCGAGCGGCCCCGCGTGCGGGCGGGAACGGTGCGCAGCATCAGGTTGGTGGAGACGACCCAGCCCGGGAGCGCCGCGAGCCCGGCGCACATCCCGCCGACGGTGTCCGCCATGGTGAGCAGCGCGCCGGCCCGTACGCTGCCCGCTCGGCCCGCGCAGGTGTTCCAAGTCCACGACATCGCCGACGACGTGGGTGTCGGTCGGGCCGCCTGGGTAGTCCACCTCGTGCAGCGCAACGCTGGGTGACGCGGTTCACCGCCCGACCGGTCTCGTTGTCCGTGAAGTCCGTCATGCGCGCGCGGCGACGGCTCGGCGCCAGGGTCGTGACCCGGCTCGTCGGCACCGGTGTCGACGATCTCGACGTGTGCGGTCCCGAACTCGGGCGAGGCTGTGAGCACGGTCGTTCGCGTGCGGATCGGGCCGACCTTCGCCAGTGCGAGGTACGTGATCTGGAGGTCGATCGTCTCGACCGGGCCGCCGCACGCGCTGCGCAGCGCGGCTTCCGCCGCGGCGTCGAGCCGCCGCGGCGACGATCCCGCCCTGGATCGCGCCCATGCTGTTCACCACGTAGTCAGTGAGTGGCAGCTCGATCGCACCGCGCCGGCATCGATCGACGGTGAGCTGGACGCGCTCGTGGAACGGCTCGACGAGGCCCGATGCGGCGGTCGCCATCGTCATCCGCAGCACGCCGTCGGCCTGGTCGACGGACAGGTTCTCGGCCCGCCGGGGGAGCACCGCGAAGCTCATCGTGGCGAGGCCGAGCGATCGACCGGTGCCGTCGCGGAGCGCCACCTCGATGACGACGGTGGTGCGCCCCTGGCGCAGGACGTGGCCGTGGGCCTCGATGTCGCCGGTCGCGGTGAAGGGCGTGAGGTGCAGGCGTCAGGTCCGCGGTCGCGATCCAGTCCGGACGTGCCGCGATCGCGGCCAGTCCACCGCCGACGACGTCGACGAGGATGGCCAGCACGCCCGCGCGCGGCGAACCCGAGGGGTTGCAGATGTGCGGCGTGACCGGCAGCCAGCCGGTGCTGCTCCCGTCCGGTCGGTGCTCGACGGTGAGCCGCAGGTCGCGCAGGATGTGCTGCGCGGGTGGGTACTGCCGATCGGCGGGCGCTGTCGTCACGGGGCGAGACGGTACTGCTCAGCCGAGCGTCGACGCGTAGTCGGGAACGTGCGCGTAGATGTCCTGCGGCGGCCGTACGTACCCCTGGTCGGGTTGGCGGGGCGGAAGCTCGAGCACCGGTGGCGTACGGTCCTCGTACGGGATCTGGCTCAGGAGGTGATGGATGCAGTTGAGGCGCGCGGCGCGCTTGTTGTCGCCCTCGACGACCCACCATCGCGCTTCGGGGATGTCCGTGTAGACGAACATCTCGTCCTTCGCCCGCGAGAACTCGACCCAGTGCTCGCGCGACTGCGAGGTCCATCGCGGCTCAGCTTCCAGCGCCGCATCGGGTCGTCGGTGCGGGACTCGAACCGGCGCTCCTGCTCCTCGTCGCTCACCGAGAACCAGTACTTCAGCAGGATGATCCCGTCCTCGACGAGCATGCGCTCGAAGATCGGGGTCTGGCGGAGGAAGCGGGCGTGCTCCTCTGGGGTGCAGAAGCCCATCACCGTCTCGACGCCGGCGCGGTTGTACCAGCTGCGGTCGAACAGCACGATCTCCCCGGCCGACGGAAGATGCGAGATGTAGCGCTGGAAGTACCACTCAGTCTGTTCGCGCTCGGTCGGCTTCGGCAGCGCGGCGACCCGGCAGGTGCGGGGGTTGAGGTACTCCTGGATGCGCCGGATCGACCCGCCCTTGCCCGCGGCGTCCCGGCCCTCGAACACGACAGCGATGCGGACGCCCTCGGCCTTGACCCAGTACTGCATCTTCACCAGCTCGGCCTGCAGCCGGACCAGCTCCTCTTCGTAGACTTTCTTGTGTGGTGTGCTCATGCTCGGAACCTAGTGCCGCTCGTTCTGACCGATGAGCGAGTCGGTGCGGGGCCGGCTGCTGGTCGCGACACCGGATCTGCGCGACCCGAACTTCTCGCGCACGGTCGTGCTGATGCTCGAGCACGGCAGCGACGGCGCGCTCGGCGTCGTCCTCAACCGGCCGCTCGAGCTCTCGGTCGCCGAGGTGCTGCCCGAAGTGGGCTGACCTGAGCACGGCGCCCGCATGCCTCTTCGTCGGGGGCCCGGTCGCGCCGACCGCGGTCATCGGGCTCGGGCGCGGCGACGGTCCGGTCTTCCAACCGCTCTTCGACGGGCTCGGAACCCTGGACCTCGAGCTCGACCCCGCGGACTACGCGCCGACGATGTCCGGGCTGCGGGTGTTCGTCGGGTACGCGGGCTGGTCGCCGGGTCAGCTGGAGCAGGAGCTCGACGGCGGAGGGTGGCTCGTGCTCGACCTGCTGCCCGGACGACCCGTTCTCGACGGACCCGTCGAAGCTCTGGCAACGGGTGCTCCGCCGCCAGGGCGGACGGGTCGCGATGTTCGCCTCCGCGCCCGAGGACCCGTCCACCAACTGACCCCTGATCGCCGCAATTCTCCCTCGTCGGCGATGGCCGGGGACGGGCACAATACGAGGGCCGTCGGTGTTGCGACGAGCATGTTCAGATTCCTTACTGGGGAGAAGCAGCAGCAGATGGTCGACTCCACGCGCGCACTGCCGGGCCGGGACGACGCGATGGCCGTCCCGGAGCGACACTTCGTCAACTGCAACCAGCTCGCCCCGCCGTACCCCGAGGGCCTCGAGCAGGCGATGTTCGGGATGGGCTGCTTCTGGGGGGCCGAGCGCAAGTTCTGGGAGACGCCGGGGGTGTACACGACCGCGGTGGGCTACGCGGGCGGGTTCACGCCGAACCCCACCTACCAGGAGGTCTGCAGCGGCCGGACCGGTCACGCCGAGGTCGTCCTCGTCGTGTTCGATCCCGCCCAGGTCAGCTACGACCAGCTGCTGAAGGTGTTCTGGGAGAACCACGACCCGACCCAGGGGATGCGTCAGGGCAACGACATCGGCACCCAGTACCGGTCCGGGATCTACGCGTTCGGCGACGAGCAGCTCGCCGCGGCCGAGCAGTCGCGGGTCGAGTACCAGAAGGCGCTGTCCGAGGCCGGCTACGGCGAGATCACCACCGAGATCGTCCCGGCGCCGACGTTCTACTTCGCCGAGGACTACCACCAGCAGTATCTGGCCAAGAACCCCGGCGGCTACTGCGGCATCGGTGGCACCGGGGTGGCCTGCCCCACCGGCCTCACCGCCTGACCCATCTCGCCCCGACTGGAACCTGGAGCAGGAAGACCACGGTTCAGAAGACGAGAGGCACCTGATCGTCAGGCTGGTATCCCTCGTCGACTTCCGTCGTCATCGCCGAGTAGGTCGAGGGTGCCATCAGCCAGGTCTCGATCGCGTAGCGGCCGTTCGTCATGGCCTTGTCTCGTCCGGTCCGGTGCAGGCACAGGTGATCGAAGATCAGTGCATCGCCGGATCCGAAGATCGGCCGGACGATGCTATGAGCTCGCCGGGAAAGAGATCCTCGACGCCGTCGGGCGCCGCAGCGAGCGCTTCGTCGGATTTGCTCGATTGCTTCCCTTCGGATCGGCTCGGTGCGTGCCGTCTCTTCACGATGCGAATCATCGAGGCCCCCTCGCCGGTCAACCCTGGGCCGGCAACCCTGTTGGGGCCCCGGTGCTCGGGCAACCGGCTCTGTCGATCGTTTCCTCTCTCGTCGCCGCCGAACTCGTCGACCGGCGCATTCGCTGGACCCCCGGCGCCGCGCTCTCCGCTCGGCCGCTCAGCGCTGGAGAAGATCTGGATGCTGCCGTCGTAGATCGCGACCCAGACCGCGCCGGTGCTGCGGTCGTAGGTGATGCCGATCGGGTGGTGGCCGACCGGGACGGTCTGGAGCGTGTGGAGATCGCTCGCCGCGAGCTTGGTGACATCGCTCGACTCGTAGTTCACGACGTAGAGCGACTGGCCATCGGTCGAGATGGCCATGCTGCGGGGCTGGTTGCCGGTCGAGACCTTGTCTTGCACGACACCGTTCACCGGGTCGATCTTCGCGACCTTCCCGTCGCCGTTCAGCGTGGCGTAGAGCGCGGTTCCGTCCGGCGAGAGCACGAGGTGGCGTGGTCCGGAGCCGACGTTGCGGATCCAGCTGACCGCGAAGCTCGTGAGGTCGACGCGTGCGATGTCGTGCGTGCCCATCACCGCGATGTACGCGGTCCTCGAGTCGGGCGTGATCGCGATCCCACGCGGGTACGGCCCGAGTGCGACGCGCTGACCTCGTGGCCGGTAGATGCGTCGACGACGCTCAGGTCGTAGCCGCACCAGTTCGTCGCGAGCACGTAGCGGCCGTCCGGGGTCACCGCCACGTACTTCGGGACCTTGCCGACCGGAACGACGCCGTCGATCGCGAGGGTCTTGGTGCTGATGCGGTACAGGAAGCTCGAGTCGGTGCTGTTGTTCGCAGGGCAGCTGTCGCTGCCCTCTGGCCCGAAGCCCTGTCCGTACATCGAGTAGTTCGAGACGTACGCGTGGGTGCCGTCGGGCGTGAACGCGGCTTCGACCGGCGCGCCCTTCGACAGGCCCGGGTGCCCGGGGATCCCGAACGCCGCGAGGTCCACCGAGTCCGGGATGGTCTTCACGAGGTTGCCGTTGCGGTCGTACACCGTGACCGTGTGGCGGTACATCATGTTCTGCGCGAACACGAGCCCCCGCTCGGACGCGACCACGGACTTCGGTGAGATGTCCCCGGTGATCGTGCGGGACAGGGACATCGCACCGGCCGACGACGGGATCGGCAGCGTGGTCGAGGTCGTCGACGTGCTGGAGCTCGATGGCGTGCCGCGATCGGTCGAGGTCGCCTTCGCGGGATCGTCCGAGCCGCCCGCGCCGAGCCACGCCAGCGCCCCGAGGGCAACCAGGGAGAGGACGAGGGCCACGAGGACGGGCACGGCACGCTTGGACACCGGGTGATCGTTGCATCGAACCGCCCCCGAGGTGGGACACTCGGGGAATTGGCGTCGCCCGACCCGGTGGGGAAGCGTGTCCGGCATGACTGATGCAACGCCCCTGGTGAGGGTGGAGAAGCCCCAGCCCCGCACGAGCGTGATCACCCTGAACCGGCCGGACCGGCTCAACGCGATGTCGATCGAGCTGGTCATCGAGCTCGACGAGGCGTTCCGCCGCGTGGCCGACGACAACGACACCTCCGTGGTCGTCCTCACCGGGGCCGGCCGCGGATTCTGCTCGGGTCTCGACCTGAAGGACTACGGGGTCATCCCGAACATGGACGGCCTGCAGGTCGGCCGCATCGCGCAGCGGTCGATGCGCTACTACTCGCGGCTGATCATGACGATGCGCCAGATCCCACAACCGGTCCTGGCCGCGATCAACGGAGTCGCGTACGGCGGTGGGATGTGCCTCTCGCTTGCCGCGGAGCTCCGCGTCGCGGGGGAGTCGGCCGAGTTCAACTCCACCGGCATCGTCAACGGGCTGACGAGCACCGAGCTCGGCGCGAGCTGGCTGCTCCCGCGGCTGGTCGGCGCCGCGCACTCCAACGACATGCTGCTCACGGGGCGCAAGATCGACGCCGCCGAGGCGCTGCGGATGGGTCTCGTCTCCCGGGTGCTGCCCGACGACGAGCTGTTGCCCGAAGTGCTCGCGCTGGCCGCCCGGATGAGCGAGTTCAGCCCCTACGGGCTGCAGATGACCAAGGAGATCATCTGGGTCAACCTCGAGAACCCGAGCCTGCAGGCCGCGATCGAGATCGAGGACCGGAACCAGCTGATGCTGGGCTTCACGGAGAATCTCCCGGAGGCAATCCGGGCCTTCGACCGCAAGCGCAAGCCCGTGTACACCGACGAGCCGCGGAAGGACCTGTTCTCCCCCCCGACGCCGGACTGAGAACACGTTCTAGAATCTCTCGGCGTGAACCGTCACTTCCCGTTCCCACACCCCTTCGGCTGGTTCCAGGTGGCCTACCCGGAGGACGTTGCCCCGGGCACCGCCACATCGCTGCGGTACTGGAGCACCGATCTCGTGCTCTGGCGCGACGAAGGTGGTGCCTTCCACCTCCAGGACGCCTACTGCCCGCATCTCGGCGCGCACCTCGGGGTCGGCGGCAAGGTCATCGGCGAGACCCTCGAGTGCCCGTTCCACGGCTGGACCTTCAACGGAGAGGGCAGCTGCGTCAGGATCCCGTACTCGGACAAGGTGAACCGCAAGGCTCGCCTCCGCACCTATCCCGTCGTCGAGCGCAACGGCATGGTGATGGCGTGGCGCCACCCGGACGAGATCGAGCCGCAGTGGGAGATCCCCGAGATCCCCGAGATGAGCGACGACGCGTGGAGCGAGAGCTACCGGTCGAGCTACCTGATCAACACGGTGCCCCAGGAGATGGCCGAGAACGGAGTGGACCCAGCCCACTTCCGCTATGTGCACGGCACGGACGAGGTCGCCGAGATGGAGAGCTACGACACCGACGGCCCGATCTCCACGATGCTCTCGAAGCAGAGCTACGTGACGCCGCGTGGAGTTACGAACGGCCGCATCGACGTCTACACCTACGGCCCCGGGTTCTCGAAGGTGTGGTTCTCAGGCATCGTGGACGCGATCAACGTCGCGACGACGGTCCCGGTAGATGACGAGACCACCGAGGTCCGTTTCAACTTCACCGTCCGCAGGTTCGAGGACGAGGCGCTCACCTCGACGGTGGCCGATGCGTTCGTCGCGGAGATCAACAAGCAGATCCGCGAGGACACGCCGATCTGGGAGCACAAGGTGTTCCTGCCGGTCCCTGCGCTGGCGGACAGCGACGGCCCCATCCTGAAGTTCCGCAAGTGGTACTCGCAGTTCTACGCGGAGCCGATGAAGAGCGACGCGTAGCGATGAGCGTCGGGACGTGGGAGAGCCATCACGACATCACCACGCTCCTGTACCGCTACGCGGAGTACATCGACGCGGCCGACTTCGAGGCGATCGGTGAGCTGTTCGAGCACGGGCAGATCACGCAGAAGGGGATGAGCGGCGCGACCGTCGGCCGTGAGGCGGTTCGCGACCTCTACAAGAACACGAACAAGGTGCACGCGGACGGCACGCTGCGCACCCGGCACCTCTGCACGAACGTCATCGTCAACATCGACGAGTCCGCGGGCACCGCGACCGCTCGGTCCTCGTTTCTCGTGCTGCAGGCGACGAAAGATCTGCCGCTCCAGCCGATCGTCGCCGGCCGGTATCGCGATCGCTTCGAACGCGCGGCGGGCAGGTGGCACTTCGCGGAGCGGGAGATGAACGTGGAGCAGGTGGGCAACGTCTCCGACCACCTCGCGTTCGACCTCTCCGCCTTCATCGAGAAATCCTGAGGTTCGACGCCGGCCCGATGATCGGCCGCCTGCGATCACGGTTGACGGATCGACCGCCCGGGATCTGATCAGGCAGTGAGTCGGAGCGGGAGTGACTTCAGCGCGTTGTTGAGGTTCGACCGCTGGCGGGTGGCGTCGCCGGTCTGCTCGATCGTGCCGAACGAGTCGAAGAGCTCCTCGAAGAACACGCGCCCCTCGAGCCGGGCGAGGTGCACGCCCAGGCAGAAGTGCTCGCCGGTGCCGAACGACAGGTGGGGGTTTGGGTCGCGATGGATATCGAAGCGGTGCGGGTCGCGGAACACGGACGCGTCGCGGTTCGCGGAGGTGTAGATCATCGCGACCTTCTCGCCTTCGGCGATTTCGACCCCCGCGAGTTGCGTGTTCTTCGTCGCCGTGCGCCGGAAGTAGTGCAGGGGATTCGCCCACCGCAGGATCTCCTCGACCGCGCCGGGGATGAGCGCATGATCGGATCGCAGCTCGGCGAGCTGCTCCGGGTGATCGAGCAGGGCGAGCAACCCGGACGAGAGCATCGTGCGGGTCGTGTCGTTGCCCGCCGTGACGAGCTGGACGAAGAAGCTGCCGAACTGGACGTCAGTCATCGGCGCACCGTCGAGCTCCATCGCGAGCATCAAGGTCGTGAGGTCGTCGCGCGGCTCGGTCCGGCGCCGCTGAGCCAGCTCGATCGCGTACATCGCCATCTCGATGGTGGCGTTCGACGCATCCTCGCTGTAACCGGAGCTGAACTCGGGATCCTGGCCGCCGGAGTTTCGTTCGGACCACGCGTGGATCTGCGGCCAGTCCGACTCAGGGATGCCGACGAGCTCGCCGACGACTTGTGACGGGAGCTTGGCGCAGACGTCGTGCACGAAGTCGACGTCGGCTCGCGCCGACGGCGTCGCGCATGATCTCGCGACAGATCGCGCGGACGCGCGGCTCCAGCTGGTTGATGATGCGCGGGACGAACTGCGGCGCGACGTTACGGCGATACCCGACGTGGCGCGGCGGGTCCATCGCCAGGAGCATGTCCTGCATCATTGCCAGGGTCTCGGGGGAGAGATCCTCCAGCACGACCCCACCACGTGACGCGGAGTAGGTCTTCGGCTCCCGTGCGACCTGGACGAGATCCGCGTGGCGCAGCACCGCCCAGTACCCGGTGCCCTCGGGCATCGGCTGCCAGTGGACGGGTTCCTCGGCCCGGAGCCGCTCGAAGACCTCATGGGGAGGGCCGGCGACGTAGCCGTCCGGGTCGTAGAGGTCGATCTCGTCCGTCTTCATCGAGGTGCAGCGTACGTCGGTGTGGCCGTCGCGCTCCACGATCGGCACCGCGCGGTCACGTGCGCGGCACGCCGATGGGATTGGGGTACGGGATCATGGCGGACGCCTCGAGTCGATCGGCGATCGGCCCGAGAGCAGCGACGATGACATCGATGTTCGCGATCCGATCCACGACCTCGCGACTCAGCCGGTCCGTGTCCGCCTCGATGTCCGCTCGCGCCCGTGCGCCCGCGAAGGTGGTCCGTCCGTCGTCGTCGAGCCAGCCGCGGGTCCGGAGCCCTTGCGCGGCCGTGGCCCAGTCCTCATCGTCCCAGCCCCGGTACGGCCGGATGGAGTCCAGAGGCAACCCGTCGTCGGCGATGCGCAGCATGTGCGCCTCGCATGGGTGGACGCCGGCCGCGGTGAGGACGCTGACATGCCCGTCGCCACGGTGCTCGCGCAGCAACGTGACGGCGTGCCAGAGCGCGAGATGGGGTGCGTCCGGCCAGCGAAGCCGCGACGTTCGCGGCGAAGAGCGGACGGCCGGCGAGCGAGACCGATTCGACCGCGGCGCGGATCTCGTCGGCGGCCCGGCGGCGGCGACGGTCGAGAGCTCCGAGGCAAGGCGGTCGCGCAGGGCACGGTCGATCCCCTCCAAGCGCGCCTCAATCGCCTCGCCCGGCTCGATCAGAGTCCAGATCGAAGGGACGGCGCGGCCGACGAAGTCCGGGTGGAACCCGAAGAACGTTGCGGTCACGATCGCCGCAGAGGTGACGCCGAGCGGCGCGGCGCGGCCGGCGAAGTAACCGCGCCAGAAGCCCCGGAGCCCGGCCGCCTCGAACGCCGCGTGACACTCAGGCGCGAAGTAGGTCAGTGCGTGGAACGGTTCGGCGAGCGTCCAGACCCGCCGGGCGGCCGCGTTCATCACCGTGGTTCGTCCCGTGCCTCAGCTCGCCGTGACGGCTTCGAGGATGGCAAACGACTGGGCGACCCGGTTGCTCATCGCCCGCGGCACCCGGCGTGCGTGGCCCAGCTCCTCGCGACCGTTCTTGGTGGGGATGTCGAGCTCCTCGCACTCGCCGAGTTGCACAGAAGCCGAGAAGAAGTCCAGGTCAGCATACTCTGGCTCAGCGAAGGAACAGGCGGTAGGCGGGATTCTCGGTCTCGTCTTCGAAGGGGTACGCGAGCGTCTCGAGAAACGTCGTGAACGCGTCGTCGTCGCGGTGGGGCACCTGGAGCCCGACGAGCACGCGGCCGTAGTCGGAACCCTGGTTGCGGTAGTGGAAGAGGCTGATGTTCCAATCGGTGTGCATCGCAGAGAGGAAGCGCATCAGCGCGCCGGGCCGCTCGGGAAAGAGGAAGCGGTAGAGCCGTTCGTCGTGGGCGAGCGGACTGTGACCGCCGACCATGTGGCGCACGTGCTCTTTGGCCAGCTCGTCGTGGGTGAGGTCGATCGTCGCGAACCCCGCGTCGATGAAGGTGCGGGCGATGGCGCCGGAGTCGCGTCGGTCGTCGGTGGTGACACCGACGAAGACGTGTGCTTCGTCGGTGCCCGAGATCCGGTAGTTGAACTCGGTGACCGACCGGGCGCCGACGAGCTCGGAGAACTGCCGGAAGCTGCCCCGCACCTCCGGGATCGTCACCGCGAAGAGGGCCTCCCGTTCCTCAGCGCGTTCGGCGACGAAGCGAAGCACGTCGAAGTTCATGTTCGCCCCGCTCGCGACGGCCACGAGGGTCTGGCCGGTCACGCCGTGGGCGGCGACGTGGCGCTTGAGGCCGGCGAGCCCGAGCGCGCCAGCCGGCTCCACCAGCGTGCGGGTGTCCGCGAAGATGTCCTTCATCGCCGCACAGACCGCGTCGGTGTCGACGATCACGAAGTTGTCGACCAGATCGCGAGCAAGCCGGAACGTCTCGGTGCCGACCATCTTCACCGCGGTGCCGTCGCAGAAGAGTCCGACGTCGTTGAGCTCGACCCGGTGGCCGACGGCCACGGACCGGGCCATCGCGTCCGAGTCCTCGGCCTGGACGCCGATGATCTTGACGTCGGGACGGACCGCCTTGACGTACGCGGCCATCCCGGAGATCAGGCCGCCGCCGCCTACGGGGATGAACACGGCATCGAGTGCGCCTTCCTGCTGGCGCAGGATCTCCATCGCAATCGTGCCCTGACCCGCGATCACATCGGGGTCGTCGAACGGATGGACCAAGGTCGAACCTTGCTCGTCTTCCAGCTCGGACACGCGCTGCGCCGCGTCCGAGTAGCTATCGCCGTGGAGCACGACCTGCGCACCGAGCGCGGTGACCGCATCGGTCTTCACTCGGGGCGTGGTGACCGGCATCACGATCGTCGCTGTGCACCCGAGCCGCCGGGCGCTCAGGGCTACCCCCTGCGCGTGGTTGCCTGCCGATGCGCAGATGACTCCACGCTCGAGCTGCTCCACGCTCAGGTTGACCATCTTGTTGTACGCGCCGCGCAGCTTGAAGCTGAAGACGGACTGATAGTCCTCGCGCTTGAGCAGCACCGCGTTGTCACAGCGCTTCGACAGGTCGACCGCGGGCTCGAGTGGAGTCTCTTCGGCGATGTCGTAGACCCGCGCGGTGAGGATCTTCTCCCGGTACTCGGCGATCGTCAGCGGGGTTGGCGCGTCAGCGGGATTCGTGGTGGGCACGCAGCATCGTACGGCCGTCGCCCGATCGAGGAGCGCAGCACCATGGACATCGTTCGCAATGACGACGGCACCCTGGTGGTTCCGGTGGTGCCCGATCGCCAGCACGACGTCGACGAGAACGACGGTGGGTCGACGCCGGGACCCGCAGGCGACACGACCGCGTGCTGCACCCCGGCGAGGGTGGCTACGACGAGGCGCTCGCCGAATGGGACCTGCAGCAGAATCCCGACCGCGAGGTCGCGGTGTCGACCACCGGTGGGCGCGAGGAAGCCATGGCACTCGTGCATGCGGTCGCGGAGTCACCGGATCACGACGTCCAGCCGGCCATCGAAGCCGCCGGCGATCCCCAGGCGGGCGGCGAGGCGTTGCGCCACTTCCCGCGCACCAGGCGACCAAGATCATCGGCGAGGTGCTCGCCGAGCTCGACAAGGAGCGGTCCCAAACGAACATTCTCGGCACGCTGGAGCACCCGAAAGGTGCTTGAGCGTGCCGAGAATGGTTTTGGTTCCGGTTGGTCAGTGGAGGTGGGGGGAGTCGAACCCCCGTCTTCCGAGCCGTCATCGGGGCTTCTCCGAGCGCAGCCAGTGGAAAGATCTCGGGTCGTCGCCACCCACCGGCAGCTTGCGTCGACCCCAGCACCGCTGTGATGTCCCGCCGGGCCACGATGCCCGTCCCGGCGGTCAGCCCCTCTAGATGACGTTCCGGTTCCGACCGAGAGGCTGGGCCGGGAGGAACGCGCTACTTATCTCTAAGCAGCGAGTGCGAGGTTGTCCTCGGCAAATGTTCAGTGTGCAGACTCTTTAGCGACGCTTCTGCAACGTCGGCTCGCTTCACCCGATTCAAACGTCGAAATCGAAGCCACGCACCCCCTTGTCAACGGCTGCCCCGATGCGTGCGGGAGCAGCCACCTCCAGTGTACGCCCCACCCGCCAGCTTCATTCCCGGGGTTTACGGCGTTCCCGGGTTTCTCGCCCGGTTGGGAACGCCGGGCCGGGGCCGTAGCGTTGTGCTGTGCAGGGACGATGTCGAGTCGGGAGGGTGAGGGAGTCGTGATGAAGCCCACCGTCAGCCTCGGTCGGATCTTCGGCATCAAGGTCGGGGTCCATTGGTCGGTGCTGGTCATCGCCGCGCTGCTCGCGTACGGGCTGACGGGTGGCGTTGCCGACACGCAGCTGTGGATCGTCGCGCTCCTCGCCGTCGTCTTCTTCCTTGGATCACTGCTGGCCCACGAGCTCGCGCACTCGGTCATTGCCCGCCGCAACGGCATGCAGGTCACCGGCATCACGTTGTGGCTGCTCGGCGGCGTCGCCCAGCTGGGCGGTCCGATGCCGTCTGCCGGCGCCGAGCTGCGCGTCGCGGCCGCCGGGCCGGCTACCAGCCTCGGGCTGGGCGCGGTGTTCTTCCTGCTCGCCGTCGTCGGAGCCGCGAGTGGACTCGTCTCGTCGCTCGTCATCTCCGCGATCGCTTGGCTCGCGTTCGTGAACGTCGTGCTCGCAGTCTTCAACCTGATCCCGGCCGCACCGCTCGACGGCGGTCGGATCCTTGCCGGCGTGCTCTGGGCCATTCATGGTGACCAGCACCGAGCTGAGATCACCGCAGCCCAGGCCGGCAAGGTTGTCGGGTTCGGGATGATCGCCGCCGGCCTCGCGGGCACGTTCTTCGCCCTCCCCTTCGTGACGTTGTGGACCGCCCTCCTGGGCTGGTTCATCGTCTCGGCGGCCAGCTCGGAGCAGCGCCACGCCAAGCTCAGCCGAACACTGGGGAGGCTTCGGGTGCGAGACGTCATGACGGTGAAGCCCGAGACCACCCGCGGCTGGGTCACGGTGGACGCGTTCGGTGACGCCGCGCGCATCGAGCCGCCGCGGCACAACGTCTTCCCCGTGGAGCAGTGGGAAGGCGGCATCAGCGGGATCGTCACCCTCGACGCGCTTCGTTCGGTGCCGCTTGAGGCGCGCCGGACGACCCGGGTCCTCGACGTCGCAGTCCCGCTCGAGCTCGTCACGATCTCGAATCCGGACGAGCTGCTCGTCGACCTCATCTCGCGCCCGCGAGCGGTCGACTGCCCTACGTGCTCGTGTTCTCGGGCGGGGAGCTGGTCGGCGTCGTCACCCAGAACGACCTGCAGCGCGCGCTGTCCATCTCCGCACTGCGACCGGCGGACGTCCCGCCGCTCCCACTGTCGCCACCCCTCGACGCCGACTGATCCGGCTTCGGCCGGTTGAGCCCGCAGGGCGGCTCGAGCGGGCCGAGAACCACGGGTCAGTCCTCGCCGCGGCCCTTCATGGCGCGCTCGGTCTCGCGCTTGGCGTCCCGCTCGGCGAGGACCTGGCGCTTGTCGTAGTTGCGCTTGCCCTTCGCGAGCCCGATCTCGACCTTGGCCCGACCGTCCTTGAAGTAGACGCGGAGTGGGACGATCGTCAGGCCCTTCTCCTGGGTCTTGTGCCAGAGCTCGGAGATCTCCTTCTGGTGGAGGAGGAGCTTGCGCCGGCGCACCGGGTCGAGCTCGCCGCGGCTGAAGGCGTAGGGCAGGACGTGCATCCCATAGAGCCAGGCCTCGCCATCCTCGATGCGCGCGTACGAGTCCTGCAGGTTGGCGTGACCTTCCCGCAGCGACTTCACCTCGGAGCCTTCGAGCACGAGCCCGGCCTCCCAGGATTCGAGGATGAAGTAGTTGTGTCGCGCCTTGCGGTTGGTGATGAGGAGGTTGTCGCCACGCCGGGACATGAGGAGGCAAGGGTACCGCCGTCGTCCTCCGGCTGACCTAGCGTTCTCGATCGTGACGATCTCGGCCCACGCCGTCCCGCGGTGGTTCACGCAGCGCCGTTACGGGATGTTCGTTCACATGAACATCGCGACCGTGCCGGCATTCGCGCCGGTCCACGAGTACGCGGACTGGTACCGGGCCTTCTGGGAGCCGGGCCTTCCCGACATCATCCTGCACCCGCCGGTTCCTCTCCCCGAGGTCGTCGCGTTTCACCGGGAGCACTTCCCTGAAGTGCGCGAGTTCGACGACTTCATCCCGGGGCTCACGTTCGACCAGTGGGACGCCGACGCGGTCGCTCAGCTCGCGCTCGACGCGGGGATGCGCTACGTCGTCCCCGTCACCAAGCACCACGACGGCTTCTGCTGGTGGGACTCGGACCTCACCTCGCGCACGAGTGTCCGCCAGGGGCCGAGGCGCGACGTCATCGAGGAGCTCGCCGAGGCGTGCCGCGCGCGCGAGCTCGTGTTCGGGCTCTACCACTCACTTCTGGACTGGGGCCATCCCGACTACCCGGACCGCGAGCGTTACGTCGACGGCTATCTCAGGCCACAGCTCGCGGATCTCTTCGAACGGTTCCAGCCGCAACTGCTCTGGGGAGATGGGCACTGGGGTCACAACGGCGACTGGTGGCGCGCGGACCGGATCGTCGAGGACTACTACGCCGCGATGGATGCGGCCGGCATCGAGGGCTGCGTGAACGACCGCCTCAACGCCACCCACGCCGACTACGCGGTCTATGAGTACGACGTCCCTGAGTCGCCGCCCGCGGGCGCATGGGAGCTGTGCCGCGGTCTCTCCTACTCGTTCTGCTTCAATCGGGCCGAGCGCGACGACGACCACCTTGATGCCCGTCAGCTGGTCGCGATGCTCACCGAAGTCGTGGCCAAGGGCGGCAACCTGCTGTTGAACGTCGGCCCGAAGTCGGACGGCACGATCCCGGAGATCCAGACCCGCGTGCTGCGCGAGGCGGGCGCGTGGGTGAACGCGAACGCTGACGCGATCCACGGTTCCCGTCCGTTCCCGGTCTGGGGCGACGCAGAGACTCGGTACACCGTCGGCGCGGACGGGACGGTTTTCGCGGTCGACCTCACCAACGCGACCGAGCGGGTGTTCGCGGGACCGAGCGGGATCGGGGCGGTCGACGACGCGCTCGAGTGGGCCGAACGTGAGGACGGACTGCACGTCCGAGCCGAGCCGAGCGCGGCCGGCTCGCTGGCCCGCGTGTTCCGGATCCGGCCGCACGGCGAGGCGGTCGGCGCGATCCTGCTCGGGCCGCCGGTCACCGCCGGCGTGCAGGTCGCCGAGTCGATCGCGAGCGCGGCTGCGGGCGACGTCGTCGTCGTGCCGGCCGGGATTCACGAGGTGGCGGGTGTGCGCGTACCGGAGGGTGTGACGCTGTCAGGCGAGCCGGGTGCGGTGCTCGACGGCGCCGGTCGGGCCGTGATCGAGCTGACGCGTGGCACGCGACTCATTGGTCTGACGGTCACCGGAGGCGCGTCGGGCTACATGATGATCCCGCCGACCTGCGTCACGACGAGTGGCGACGACATCGAGATCCGTGACTGCACGCTCGAGTCATTGCAGCTCGGCGGCGGCCATGGCCACCAGATCGTCGGCAACGAGATCGAGGGCGGGAACCTCTGGGCGTTCGGATGCACGGACATCACGATCCGCTCCAACCGCCAGCATGGGTTGCGGTGGGGCGTGGGCCTCGACCTGATCGGCGGTTCGGGTCACGTCGTCGAGGACAACGACGTGAGCGACGACCTCTGTGGCATCCGGCTCACCGGCGCGTCGGATTCGCGCGGTCGTGTCCAACCATCTGCAGACCCGGTGGTGGGGCGTCAACCTCCGCAGCTGCACGAGCTGTGAGAGCTCGGACAACCACGTCGAGCGGACGATGCGCGCCCAGTGCGTCGAGGGAGGGTCGGGGAACACCGTGGCGGGGAACTGTGCGCACCGCTGCGATTCCTCGGTGCTCGTCGAGCAGGGCGCGGCCGACACGATCGTAGGGGACAACGAAGCCGACGACTGCCGCGTGGACACCCTGATCTGGGAGAGCTCGTGAAGATCTGCTCGTACTGTCGTACCGACGGCGCGATACGAGCGGGTGTCATCGACGGTGACGCAGTGCGCGACGCCGGGAGCACGCCATGGGATCCAACCGTCGGCGAGGTCATCGGACCGTTGGAATCGGTTGCGCTCGTCGCCCCGGTACCCGCGCCCGCGAAGGTGGTTTGCGTCGGGCGCAACTACGCGGAGCACGCGGCGGAGACCGGGTCCGCGGTGCCGACCGAGCCCCAGCTGTTCTCGAAGTGGGCGAACGCGGTCGTCGGGCCGGGTGTCGACGTCATCCTGCCTTCGATCACCCACGCACTCGACTACGAAGCCGAGCTCGTCGCAGTGATCGGTAGCAGGGCGTACCGAGTCACCGAGTCGCGCGCGCTCGATCACGTCTTCGGCTACACGTGTGGGAACGACATCTCGGCCCGCGACCTGCAGTTCGGGGACACGCAGTGGACCCGCGGCAAGGCGCTCGACACCTTTGCCCCCATGGGGCCGTGGATCGTCACCGCCGACGAGATCCCGGATCCCCAGGTGCTCGGCATCCGGTGTGCGGTCAACGGCGAGACCCGCCAGGACGACACAACCGCGAACATGGTGTTCCCGGTGGCGCAGATCATCGCCTTCATCACCGAGGCGATCACGCTCGAGCCGGGCGACGTGATCTACACCGGGACCCCACCGGGGATCGGCCACGGTCGCACGCCACCGAGCTATCTGCAGCCGGGCGATCGGGTGCGGGTCGAGATCGACCACATCGGCGCGATCGAGAACCGGATCGTGACCCCGACGTGAGGCGACCCGTGCCGCCCGCGTGGGTGGTCGGCTCGCTCCTCCGGGCTCGACACGCGCTCGGCCGTACCCACCGTGGCGCGGTACCCACCGCGGCACGTGTGCTCGAAGGGTCGTTCGGGCTCATCGAGACGAAGGCGCTCTGGACCGCCTGCGAGCTCGAGCTCGCCGACGCGCTCGCCGCGCGACCGCTGACGGCCGGCGGGCTCGCGGCCCGGATCGACGCCAACCCCGACGCACTTGCCCGCCTGCTGCGGTTGCTGGTCTCACTCGGCTACTTCGCGACCGTGCCCGGCGGGCGCTGGCGCAACAACGCGACGTCGGAGCTCCTGCGCCAGGACCATCCGGAATCGATGCGGGCCTGGGTGATCTTCTTCGGCAGCGATTGGGTGGGGGAGATCTGGAACGAGCTCCCGACCTCGGTGCGTACCGGTGATTCGGGGACGGAAGCCGCCTTCGGCGTGGAGTACTTCGACCTCATGGCCGGACGCCCAGACACCGGAGCGATGTTCGATGCGGCCATGGCCGCGGCCTCTCGGTTCACTGCGCCGTTCGTCACTTCGGGCTACGAGTTCGGCGGGTGCACCCGGGTGTGCGACGTCGGCGGTGGCACGGGGACGCTCGTGGCCGAGATCCTCGCTGCATTCCCGGATCTGCTGGGCGTGGTGTTCGATCTGCCCGAAGTGGTCGCCGGCGCGCCGAAGGAGCTGGTGGCCCGCGGTGTGTCGGATCGGTGCGAGGTCGTCGGTGGCGACTTCTTCGCCACGGTTCCGGCGGGGAGCGACCTCTACCTGCTCCAGTCGATCGTGCACGACTGGGACGACGATTCCGCGGTCCGGATCCTCAGCCGTGTACGGGAAGCGATGACGCCGGGCGCCCGGACGTTGGTCCTCGAGAGCGTGGTGCCGACGAGCTCGGTCGCGCATCCGTCGAAGTACGCCGATCTGCTCATGCTCGTGCTGACCGGCCGGGGCCGCGAGCGCACAGCCGAGGAGTACCAGGCGCTGGCCGCCCGGGCCGGGCTCCGCGTCGACCGGGTCGTCAGCCTGCTCGCCCGCGACGGGATCGAGCTCTCGATCGCTTGAGCGACGGAGTCAGAGGCCGAGGATCGCTTCGGCCTCGGCAAGGGTCGCGACCGGGCGTCCGACGTCTGCGCACAACGCCGCGGCCCGCTCGACGAGCGTCACGTTGCTCGGCTCGTCGGGGTCGTCCTCGAGCCCGACACGCAGGTGCCCGCCGCGCTCGAGCGCGAGCCGGGTGACAGGCTCGGCGAGCGCGTCACCGCCGATGACTGCGACGGCCCACGGGATGCCGGAGTCGCGGAGCATCGCGAGGTAGAGGTCGAGACCCTCCGGGATCGGGGGTATCCCCCAGAGCGCGTGCCCGGGCGTGAGGTAACCACCGGCGGCGAAGTAGAGCTTCACGAGCGTCCCCCGCGGGAGGGCGCCCGCCTCGTGGTACGCGAGCACGACCTGCAGGAAGCCGGGCTCGAACACCGCGATGCTGGGGCCGAGCTGATGTTGGGTCGCGAGGTCGAACGCGTAGCGGATGTCCGCGAACGTGTTCGTGTAGACGTACTCGATCTGGGGCGGAAGACCGTCCGGGCCGACACCGCCGAGGTTGACTGAACCGGGATCGACGAACGAAGCGCGAATCAGTCCCTCCGACGCGAGCATGCCGACGTGCGCATATCGCTCGGCCACGGCCGAGCCCAGCCCGGTTGTCGGGTACAGGATCGTTCCGGGCCGCTCGGCGAGCACCGCGTGGTAGCACCGTGCATACTCCTCTGCGCGTGCGTCGGGACGCGCGGTTGGGTCCTGGGAGTGGGTGTGCACGACCGTCGCACCCGCATCGATGCAGGCGATTGCCGCGGCCGTGAGCTCTTCCGGGGAGACGGGGACGTGCGCGTTGTGGCGCCGGCTCGTGATGCCGTTCAGCGCCGCTTCGATGACCACCGGGGCATCCGCCATTGGCCACCGAGCGTACGCTCCCGGACGTGGCGAAGGTCATGGTTGCGGTCGGGCAGCCGGTGGGCGCGTTGCATCGGGTGGCGGTGACGATGGTCGCCGGTCCTGGTGCCGACACCACCCTCGTCGGGCCGTAGATTGCCGCAATGGAACACGCACCGCCGCTCCTGCGCCTCACGGTCGAGCAGCACCGCCGGATCCTCGCGGACTGCTACTTCGGCTTTCCCGACGAGGCGTGTGGCCTGCTTGCCGGGCCGGTGGTGGCGGGCGAGGCGACGGGGCTCGTCACCGAGGTCTACCCGGCGGTGAACGCCGACGCGTCGTCGCGCACCTACACCGTCGACGGCCGGGACTACCTCCGGGCGTCACGCGACGCCGAGTCCCGCAAGGACGAGATCATCGGCGTCTGGCACTCCCACACCCACACAGACGCCTACCCCTCGCCGACTGACATCCGCCAGGCGGTCGATCCCATGTGGATCTACGTGATCGTCTCGCTCCGCGACGAGGTCCCGATGCTGCGGGCCTACCGGCTTCGCGATGGAGTGGTCGCCGAGTGTCAAGTCGTTCTCGAGGGCCGGTCATCGTCGCTATAGGCTGAGGCGATGGCCGTCGAAGTCCACCTGCCAACCCTGCTCCGCACCCACACGGGTGGGGCCGCGACGCTGCCGGCCGCGGGCGCGACCGTCGGCGAGGTGTTCTCGGAGATCGTCACGGCGCACCCCGGGCTCAAGGGCCAACTCGTCGACGACTCGGGTTCGCTGCACAAGTTCGTGAACGTGTACGTGAACGACGACGACATCCGATATCTCGACCAGCTCGACACCAAGCTCGCCGACGGCGACGTGATCTCGATCCTGCCTGCTGTCGCCGGCGGTTAGGGCTCGTTGCCCACGCCCACGCGAGCACGACCGTGAAGATGGAGTCGGTCCTCGAGCTCATCGGCAACACGCCCGTTGGTTGGGGTGCACGCGCTGAGCCCCAATCCGAACGTCCGCATCTACGCAAAGCTCGAGGGACAGAACCCGGGCGGATCCTCGAAGGACCGGATCGCGCTCAAGATGGTCGATCTCGCCGAGCGCGACGGCGTGCTGCGGCCCGGCGCCAGCATCCTCGAACCATCGTCGGGCAACACCGGCATCGGGCTCGCGCTGGTGGCGAAGCTCCGTGGCTACGCGCTACGGGTGGTGATGCCGGAGAACGTCAGCGTCGAACGGCGCCAGCTGCTCGAGATCTTTGGTGCGGAGATCACCTTGAGCCCTGCGAGCGAGGGCAGCAACGGTGCAATTCGTCGCGCGCGCAGCAGATCGTCGAAGACGAACCCGGGTACGTCTTCCTCTACCAGTACGGCAACCCCGCGAACCCGCTGGCGCACTACGAGGCGACCGGCCCCGAGATCTGGCGTGACTGCCCGGACGTCGACGCCTTCGTCGCCGGGCTGGGGACCAGCGGCACGTTGATGGGCGTCGGTCGGTTCCTCAAGGAGCGGAAGCCGAGCGTGCGCGTCGTCGCGGTGGAGCCGCCCGCGGGCGAGCTCGTGTCGGGGCTGCGCAACCTCGACGACGGCTTCGTCCCACCGATCTTCACGCCCGACGTGCTGGACCGGAAGCTCATCGTTCGGCCGCGCGAATCGATCGAGTGGACGCGCCGGCTCCTGAACGAGTGCGGGGTCTTCGCGGGGATCTCGTCCGGCGCGGCGATGGCCGGTGCGGCCAAGGTCGCCGCCGCGATGGACGAGGGCACGATCGTCACGCTGTTGCCCGATGGCGGCTGGAAGTACCTCTCGTCGGGTGCGTGGACCGACGATCTCGACGTCGTCGAGGAACGCGCGCAGCGCATCAACTACTGGTGAGCTCGCCTGAGATCGCGGCGTGCAGTCGCGATCCTGCGCGACGGTGGGCTCGTCGCATTCCCGACCGAGACGGTCTACGGCCTCGGCGCCGACGCGACGAACCGCGAGGCGCTGCGCCACCTCTACGCGGTCAAGCTCCGCCCGACTGAGCATCCGGTCATCGTGCACTTGGCGCGGGCGGACCAGCTCGACGAGTGGGCCATCGACCTCACGCCCGCGGCGCGCGAGCTGGCCGCGGCGTTCTGGCCCGGACCGCTGACCCTGGTCGTCCGCCGCCACGCGCGCGTGCCGGACGAGGTGACCGGCGGGCTCGACTCCGTAGGCCTCCGAGTGCCCGCGCATCCACTGGCGCTGGAGCTGCTGACCGCGTTCGGAGGCGGCCTGGCCGCCCCGTCAGCCAACCGGTTCGGACGTGTGAGCCCGACGACCGCGGCGTCGGTGCGCGCCGAGCTCGGTGAGGATGTCCCGCTCGTCCTCGACGGGGGTCCGAGCGCGGTGGGCGTGGAGTCGACGATCGTCGACTGCACCGCCGGACTGCCGCGAATCCTCCGACTCGGTGGCGTCACCGGTGCGGACCTCCACGGGATCGTCGGTACGGAGCTGCCCGAAGGTGGCACCACGCGTGCGCCGGGGACCTTGGCTTCCCACTACGCGCCGACCGCCCGGGTCGAGGTCGTCGACGGCGACGCACTTGCTGATCGCGCCGGTCACCTGATTGGCGCGGGGGAGTGCGTCGGGGTGCTCGCGCCGCACGATCCGGGCCGCGACCTGCCTGCCGGGACCGTGACGTTGGCCACACCCCGCGACGAGGACGAGTACGCCCGCGCCCTGTACGCAGCATTGCGCCAGGCCGATGAACTCGGCCTCGACGTGGTGCTCGCGGTACTCCCCACGACGACCGGGATCGGCCGCGCAGTTGCGGACAGGCTCCAACGCGCCGCGACGCCCCACTAGCGTGACGTACGTGGGGGTGCAGGACAGAACGGTGTCGGATCGAGCAGTGCGAGACGAGCGGCCAATCGGAGTCTTCGACTCCGGCCTCGGTGGACTGACGGTGCTGCGCGCGCTCGTCGACCTCCTCCCGCACGAGTCGACGCTCTACTTCGGTGACACCGGGCGATTCCCGTACGGGCCGAAGCCCGCGGACGAGGTGCTCAAGTACGCACTCGAGATTGCGGACCTCCTCGCCGATCGGGGGATCAAGGCGCTCGTGGTGGCGTGCAACAGCGCGACGTCCGTGGCGCTCGAGGCCCTGCAGGATCGGTACGAGGTGCCGGTCATCGGCGTCGTGGAGCCCGGCATCCGGGCCGCTGCCTCGACCACTCGCACCGGTCGGGTCGGGGCGATCGGCACCGTCGGAACCATCGCGTCCGGCGCGTACCAGCGAGCCGCGGAGGCCGCGGGCATCGAGCTGACCTGCGCAGCCTGCCCGGGTTTCGTCGAGTTCGTCGAGGCCGGCGACGTCGACTCGGACCAGATCCGGGTGCTCGCGGAACGACTGCTCGCGCCGCTGCGCGCGGCGGCGATCGACACGCTCGTGCTCGGGTGCACGCACTACCCGATGCTCGCACGAACGATCGGCGATGTGATGGGCCGCGAGGTCGTCCTCGTGTCGAGTGCGGACGAGACCGCGTTCGAGATGCGCGGCATGCTCGGCGATGTGACGACGCCAAGGTCTCGTCACGTGGCGCGGGACTTCGTCACGTCTGGTGACGTCGAGACCTTCCGCCATCTTGGCGCGAGATTCCTCGGGCCCGAGGTCGAAGAGGTGGAGGCGTGGCGATGGAGCTGACAGTCCTCGGCGCGTCGGGCTCGTACGGCGCGCGCTTTGGCGGTGCATGCAGCGGGTACCTGCTGCGCGACGGTGACACCGCGATCTGGATGGACTGTGGCAACGGCACGTTCCCGTTGCTCCAGGAGCACATCGATCCGGGCGACCTCAGCGCGGTGGTGATCTCGCACGAGCATCCGGACCATTGCGCCGACATCTACGGGTTGCACGTCCTGTTGCGGTACGGCCTGGAGCAGGAGGGGCTGTCGGTCTTCGCACCCGAAGGGGCCGAGGGGCGACTCGGATCACTCGTCGCGAACTGGGGCGGTACCTTCGACTGGAACGCGATCGAAGAGGGCGACAAGGCAAGGGTCGGGAGCGTCGACCTGCGCTTCTCCCGGACCGACCACCCACCGCCGACGTACGCGGTCGAAGCGACGGCCGGCGGACGCCGGTTGATCTACACCGCCGACACCGGCCCGGGCTGGAGCGTCGACGCGTTCGGGGCGGGCGCAGATCTCGTGCTCTCCGAGGCGACCTACCTGCACGACAACATCCCGATCGACATCCATCTCTCGGCCCACCAGGCCGGTCTGGCGGCACGCGAAGCCAAGGCGCGCCGACTCCTGCTCACCCACATCTGGCCCCAGGTCGACCCGGAGGCCTCGGTCGAGGAAGGATCCGATGCATTCGGCGAGTCGGTCACGCTCGCCGTCCCGCATCTCGTCACCGAGATCTGACCGAGCCGGAAGAGAGACCATGGGGATCCGCAAGGACGGGCGTGAGCCCGACGAGCTGCGACCGCTCAGCTTCACCCGCGACTACACCGAGCTCGCCATGGGCTCCGTCCTCGTCGAGTTCGGCCGCACCCGGGTCCTGTGCACCGCTTCGGTCGAGGAGCGGGTGCCACCGTGGCTGCGGGGCAAGGGTCGCGGCTGGGTGACAGCCGAGTACTCGATGCTTCCGGGGTCGACGCCCGAGCGGGTGAACCGAGAAGCGGCGAAGGGCAAGCAGAGCGGTCGCACCCAGGAGATCCAGCGGCTCATCGGTCGGTCCTTGCGCGCGGTGACCGATCTCGTCGTCCTCGGCGAGGTCCAGATCACCGTCGACTGCGACGCGCTGCAGGCCGACGGCGGGACCCGCACCGCCTCCATCTGCGGTGGTTACCTCGCGCTCCACGACGTGTGCTCCCGGCTGGTCGCGGCGAAGCAGATGGCCGCGCACCCCCTCACGGACCTGTGTGCCGCGATCTCCGTGGGGATCGTCGGTGGGTTGCCGAGCCTGGATCTGGACTACTCCGAGGACTCCACCGCCGAGGTCGACATGAACGTCGTGCGCACGGGAGCCGGGAAGTACATCGAGGTGCAGGGCACCGCCGAAGGCGCGGCGTTCAGCCGCCCGGAGCTCGACGGGATGCTCGAGCTCGCCGACCTCGGCATCGATCGGATCTTCGAGCTCCAGCGCGAGATGATCGCGGTTCCGCCCGAGCCGCGAACGCGGTGAAGCTCCGGCTCGTCGTGGCAACGGCGAACGCCGACAAGGCACGGGAGATCCGGTCGGTGCTCGATCGCGCGGGCGCGGACGTCGAGCTGCTGCCGCGTCCCGAGGACGTCCCCGAGGTCGAGGAGACCGGCACCACCCTCGTCGCCAACGCGCGACTCAAGGCCGAGGCGCTGCGCGATGCGACCGGCATCGCCGCGCTCGGCGAGGACACCGGCCTCGAAGTCGACGCGCTCGGCGGTGCGCCAGGGGTCTTCAGCGCTCGGTATGCGGGCGAGCACGCGAGCTACGCGGACAACGTGGCGAAGCTGCTGCGGGAGGTCGGCGCCGTGCATCGTGCTTCGCGTACAGCACGGTTCCGAACCGCGGTGGTGCTGGCGCGGCCAGACGGCTCGGAGCTGGTCGCCGAGGGAGTCGTCGAAGGGGTGATCGCGGACGAGGCGCGCGGTACGGGTGGGTTCGGATACGACGCCGTCTTCGCGCCTGCTGGCGCGGGCGGACGCACCTTCGCCGAGCTCACTTCCGATCACAAGCACGCCATCTCGCACCGGGGGCGGGCCTTGCGGGCGCTGGCCCTGCGTCTGCGCGAGGCTGGCCCACGACCGTAGGGGGACGCAATGCCGCTCGACCCGCAAGCCAAGGCCATGATTGATCTGATCGACGGCAGCGGGGGATTCACGCTGACCCCCGACACCGAGCCGCAAGAGCTGCGCGATCTCTACGCCGCGCTCTCGGTGCCGGTGACGATCGCGGTCGACCGGGTCGAGGACCGCGTGATCCATGGCCCGTCCGGCCAGATCCCGGTCCGCGTGTACCGGCCCGCAGGCACGGACCCGAAGCCGGCGATCGTCTACTACCACGGCGGTGGCTGGGTGATCGGCAGCCTCGAGACCCACGACGACGGCTGCCGGGCGCTGGCGAACGCGGTCGATGCCGTCGTGATCTCCGTCGACTACTGCCTTGCTCCGGAGCACCGGTTCCCGGAACCGGTCGAGGATGCGAGGGTCGCGCTCGGCTGGGTACACGAGCACGCGGGCGACCTCGGGGCCGACCCGACCCGGATCGCGGTCGCCGGAGACAGCGCCGGGGGAAACCTGGCCGCGGTCGTCGCGCAGATCGCCCGCGACTCCGGTGGCCCTGCCGTCTGCTTCCAGCTGTTGATCTACCCCGTGACGGACCACGAGTTCGACAGCCCGTCCATGAACGACAACGCGGAGGGCTACTTTCTCACCCGGGACGCGATGCGATGGTTCTACAGCCACTACCTGAACGATCCCGCGGAGGGCGCCGATCCGCACGTGTCACCGATCCGTGCGTCGGATCTCGCCGGTCTCCCGCCCGCGTTCGTGATCACCGCGGAGTTCGACCCGCTGCGCGACCAGGGGATCGCCTACGCGGACGCGATGCGTGACGCGGGCACGATCGTCGAGGCCAAGACCTACGCGGGGATGTTCCACGGGTTCGTCAGCATGGTGGCGTTCATCGACGCGGGCAAGGTCGCGTTCGACGACGCCGTCGCTGCGCTCCGCACCGCGTTCGGTGAGGCCTAGGCGATCGTGGCGGTCATCGATCTCGCCGGCTTCGTCGCCGACCTCAAGGACCACGCAGTCGAGCATGGTTTTCACGTCCACGACGAGCGGCACTTCGTCGAGAGCTACTCGTTGCGCCAGAACTGGGAGGTGGACCTCCATCCCGAGGAGGGGTGCGAGGGCCCACTGGACCTGTACCTCTCCCTCGAAGTAGATCCGCGCGTGCTGCTCGGCTTCGAGGACGCGGTGATCTCGCGCGACGGGCTCGAGGACCCGCCCGACGAGTTCTTCCTGCCGTTGAGCTTCACCTGGGCGATGCCGCCCCTGCCGAAGGCGCCGGATCTCCTGGTGCTCGCCACGGAGCTTGCGGCAATCGGCGGACCGGAGCTGCCGCTCGAGGTGTCCGCGATCGACTCGTACCCGTCGGCGACGGACGCGCCGGAGACGAGCCTGCGCGTCATCGCACACCAACGTGTGTCGTTGCTGCGCATCCGCGACGGTGAAGAGGTTCCGTGCGAGACGCTCGACCGGTGCCTGGTGGTGAGCCGCTACCTGCTCGAACGCGCGGTGGACTGGCTGGGGTAGGCCCCGGTCCCGACCACCTCACGGTGGGCGAGCTCGATCCGGTTCCGACCCAGCTCCTTGGCGCGGTACGCCGCAATGTCAGCGTCTCGCAACAGGTCGTCGACCGTCTCCTGGCCGTCGTCCACGGCGATCCCGACCGATGCCGCGACGCTCGCCTCACCTGAGCTCAGCCGGTAGGTGCGCGCCAGGCTCTCGCGGATGCGGCCCGCGATCTGGACCGCCTCGTCCCGCCCCGCGACCTCCTCGCAGATCACGACGAACTCGTCGCCGCCGAAGCGCGCCACCGCGTCGCCCGCGCGGACACTGCGCTCCAGGCGGCGTGCGACGAGCAGCAGCAGCTCGTCGCCGGCCTCGTGGCCGCGGGTGTCGTTCACCTGCTTGAACCGGTCGAGGTCGACGAACAGCAGGGCGAGCCGACCGGTCGACCCTCGCCGCTCCCACGCGGTCTCCATGAGGTTTCGGAGCCGAGCTCGGTTCGCCAGGTGCGTGAGCGGGTCGTGGAACGCCTGGTACTCGAGGCGCTGCTCGAGCTTCTTGCGCTCGGTGACGTCCGCGGCCAGCACGATCGTGTACTCCGGGGTCCCGTCGGTGCTGGTGACGAACGAGACGTCGACCATGGCCCACACGACTCGGCCGTCGGGATGGAGCAAGCGCGCGAGCCCGGGAGGAACGTCGGACTCTCCGAGGACCCGCCGGGCGGCCTCCTCGACCAGCCGCTCGCGGTCGTCGGGGTGCACCATCAGCTCGAGGTTCGCGCCGATGAGCTCGTCCTCGGTGCGCCCGGTCATCGCGGTGAACGCGGCGTTCGAGTCGATGACGTTCCCCTCGAGTGTGATGAGCGCGATGCCGAGCGGTGAACGCTCGAACGCGGCTCGGAATCGGGTCTCGGCCTTGGCCTGCGCGTCCTCCGCGGCCTTCTGCTCGGTGACGTCGCGGGCGATGATGATCAGGCCCCGCACCGTCGGGTTGTCGATCTGGTTCTCGGCGGTGCAGTCGAACCAGAGGTAGTGGCCGTCGATGTGGCGCAGGCGGACGCGCACGGGCTCGTGCTTGCCCCGCGTTCCCTCCAGCACCTCGGCGAGAGCGCATCCGGCCAGCTCGAGATCGTCGGGATGGACGAGCTCGAGGATTCCTCCCTCTGGGTCGAAGCCGATCGGGTAGCCCAGGATGCGGGTGCCGGCGGGACTCGCGTGCCAGTGACCACTGGGCTCGAGGACCGCCATGATGTCCGAGGAGACCTCGAACAGCGTCGTGAGCCGGGCCTCGTTGTAGCGGAGCTGCTCCGCGACCTCGCGCTGCTCGGTGATGTCCGTGACGAGGTTGACGATGCCCTCGACGCGGCCGTCGGGCCCGGGGATCGGTGATGCGCTGCAGCGGGTCCAGACGTCGTGGCCGTCGGCGTGTGTGAACTTGATCTCGTTGCGCTGCGCGACGGGGTCATCCGCGCCCTTCGCCACCAGCTCGCTCGCCATGACCCGCGTGGACTCGTCCATGAATTCGAAGACCGAATGGCCGATCATCGCCTCGGGGGTGGTCCCGAGCATCTCGGCCATGCGGCGGTTCACGAACGTCGTCTCGATGCGGGTATTGAAGGTCCAAACTCCCTCTTCTGCGGTCTCGACGATGCGGCGGTAGTTCGCTTCGGTCTCTGCGAGCAGCCGGTCCGCGCGATCGCGGTCCGAGATGTCGCGCATGGTGATGACGTGCCCACCCACGCTCTCGTCGTCGCTCAGGTTGTTTCCGACGAGCTCGACGGGAAGCCACCGGCCGTCCGCGTGGGCGACGCGGACGAAGAAGGCCTCCTGGGCACCGGGTCCGGTCGACAGCGCGCGGTGCAGCGACTCGACGGCGCGGCTCCGGTCGTCCGGGTGGATGAGGTCCATCGCGTTCTGGCCCACGAGGACGTCGGTCGGGAGACCCACCCGCTCCTCGGCGGTCTGGTTGGCGTAGGTGACGATCCCGTGCTCATCGAGCATGAAGATCACGTCTGCCGAACGCTCAACGAGAGTGCGATACCGATCGCTCTCCGCTGTGCTCACCGTGCCTCCACATCGCCGGATGGTCCCTGACTCCTCCTATCGGTCGATCCGGGCCCTGGTTGAAGGGTTCCGGTGCCCCGGTGTGACGGCTGCACCCCGGCGGACTCTGCGAGAATGCCGAAATGCCGATGCGCATCGACTGCCGTCACTACGAGAGCCGTACGTACCCCAATGGGGAAATTGTACGGAAATGTCGGCTCGATCTCGCTCCGGAGGCCCCGTGGCGCTGCCCGGAGGACTGCCCGAGCTACGCGCAGCGCCGATTCGACGTCGGCTGGCAGTACGGGAGCTTGGCCAAGTCGGCCACCCCACCCGAGCCCGAGCCCGAGGGCGCGGACGTCGCGGCGCTGCTGGACTCCGCCGAGGACATCGTGAACGCGGCCGCGCCGGACATCCTCGCCGAGTTCGACAAGAAGAAGAGCAAGGGCGTGTTCCGGCGCAAGGCCCAGGGCAAGGGCAAAGGCAAAGGGAAGGGCAAGCGGAAGCGCTGAGGTGACCTCGATCAGCGGCGACGACGCGCTGCAAGCACGCGCGCGGGAGAAGGTGGCGATCCTCACCGAGTACGAGCAGCGTCATCCCGGCCAGGGTCCCGATCGGGATGGTCGACCGTACGACCCTGCGCGTGACGTGATCGACGGCTGGCGGTCGACCTGGGTGATCGGTGAGCGGGCGGAGATCGACGCAGCGCGCACCGCGACGATCAGGTCCCGTACGTGGGAGGGCTTCGCGTGGGCCGACCATCGCTTCGTCTTGAGCGACCAGCACGGCAACTCCGTCATCGTCGGGTACAACGAGGACGCGCGGAGGTGGTTCTTCGACTCCACCACTCCGGTGCACCTCCCGCTCGAGTGGGTCACCCAGTTCATCGCCGATCTCGACGAGCTCGGCACCATCGGTGGCCTCGAGAGCCCTCGTGCGCTGCATGAGCGGATCGTGGCGCTCGCAGGCTCGACCCACTCGACGGTTCCGAGCCTCGACGAGGTGGCCGAGTACCTCGCCTCCCGCCGGGGCCGGTCGGGCGACGATCGGTCCCCTGCCTAGCCTGTGACCGATGAGCCACTGGCGCCGACTGGGCGGAGCGATGATCGCCCTGCTGCTCGTGTTGGTCGTCGGGACGGTCGGCTATCTCGCCGCTCGGCTTCGGTCTGCTCGACGCGATGTACCAAACGGTCACCACGGTCTCGACCGTCGGCTTCCGCGAGGTCAAGCCGCTCTCGACGGACCGGCCAGGTGTTCACCATGGTGCTGATCCTCGTCGGGGCCGGGGCCGCCCTGTACGCGTTCAGCGTGCTCGTCGAGACCTTCATCGAAGGCCGCCTCAACGAACTGCTCGGGAGACGCCGCATGGAACAGTCGATCGCGTCACTGCACGACCACGTCATCATCTGCGGGTGGGGCCGAGTCGGCCACTCGATCGCCGGAGAGGTTGTCGCGGCCGGCCGTGAGCTGGTCATCGTCGAGCTCGACGAGACCGTCCTGGACGGCGTACCGCACCGGGTCGTCGTGGGCGATGCCACCGAGGACTCGGTCCTGCGCGCCGCCGGGATCGAGCGAGCTGCCGCGCTCGTCGCGGCGGTCGAAGGGGACGCGGCGAACTCGTTCATCACGCTCAGCGCCCGCGCGCTCAAGTCGGACCTGTTCATCGTGGCGCGTGCCCGGAGCCAGGACAGCGGCGAGAAGCTGCGGCGTGCGGGAGCCGATCGGGTCGTGAACCCGCAGAGCATCGGCGGAGCCGCGGATGGCCGCGTTCGTCCTGCGACCGCATGTCGCCGAGTTCCTCGACGTGGTGATGCGCGAGCGGAACCTCGAGTTCCGTCTCGAGGAGGTGGCGGTCCCCGCGAGCTCGCCCGATCGCGGGGCAGTCACTGGGCGAGACCAAGATGCGTGAACACACCGGAGCCCTGGTCTTGGCCTTGCGCCATGAGGACGGGACCTTTCACACCAACCCTCCGCCCGACACCGAGATCCGGAGCGGTCACGTGATCATCGCCATCGGCACCCAAGCCGAGCTGGACGCGCTGGTGGCGTTCGTCGGGCGCTGATCATCCGGATCGGTGCCAGGGGGTCCGCTGACGTGCTCGACGCAGATGCGGTTGTGCCGCGATCGGTTGCGTGCGAGCGGAGGGACTCGAACCCTCAAGCCCCGAAGGGCACCAGGACCTAAACCTGGCGCGTCTGCCAGTTCCGCCACGCTCGCGTGCGAAGCGTTCGGGCTCAGGGTACTCAGGCCGGCGCGGACCCGAGCGGCGCCGCGCCCGTATCCCCAACGGCGTCGGCGAGCGGAACCGCGGGCGAGTACAGGTACCCCTGGCCGTGCGTGCATCCGAGCGCGAGGAGTGCGGCGGCCTGCTCGGGGAGCTCGATGCCCTCCGCGACCACCTCGAGCCCGAGCCCGAGGGTCAGACCGATGATGCCGGCGATGATCGTGTCGCCCGCGCCGCCGCGACCGAGCTCGGCGACGAAGGAGCGGTCGATCTTCACGATGTCGACCGGCAGTCGGCGCAGGTAGTTCAGCGAGGAGTAGCCGGTGCCGAAGTCGTCGATGGCGAGCAGCAGCCCGGCGTCCTTGAGCTGACCAAGCGTCGCCAAGGCGCGGTCGGCGTCCTCCAACAGCGCGCTCTCGGTGATCTCGAGGCACAGCCGGGTCGGGTCCGCGCCCGCGTTGCGCACCGCGGAGCAGATCCGATCGACGAGATCGGGTTGCGCGAGCTCGCGCGGGGAGAGGTTCACGGCGACGGTCATCGGGGCGGCGATCGAGCTGAGTGCTTCGCACGCGAGCTCGACGACCCGACAGCCGATCGGCACGATGAGTGCGGACGCCTCGGCCGCGGCGAGGAACTGGTCCGGGCCGACGAGTCCGCGCTGCGGGTGCTCCCATCGGATGAGCCCTTCAAGTCCGATCGTCGTGCCGCGGTCGAGAGCGACGATTGGCTGGTAGTGCAGCAGGAGCTGGTTCTCCGCGAGCGCGCGGTGCAGCGCCGTCTCGGTCTCGAGTGCGGTCGCGGTCGCGGCGCGCAGCTCCTCGTCGAAGACCTCGTAGCAGTTCCGGCCGCGCTCCTTGGCTCGGTAGGCCGCGGCGTCGGCGTACCGAACCAGCTCACCGCCGGTGGAGTGGTCCTCGGCGACCGCGATGCCGATGCTGGCGGTGACGAACACCTCACGGCCGTGCAGCTCGAACGGCGTGCCCAGGGTCATCGCGATGCGGTGCGCCAGCTGCTCGGCGTCGATCGGCGACTCCATGTCGGTGCAGACGACCACGAACTCGTCGCCGCCGGTCCGGGCCGCGAGGTCGGACGACCGGAGGACGCCCTGCAGGCGCGCCGCGAACGCGATCAGGAGATCGTCGCCGGCGGCGTGGCCGAGCGCGTCGTTCACGAGCTTGAACCGGTCGAGGTCGAGGAAGAGCACGGCCACGTGCATGTGGGTACGGGACGCGCGCTTCAGTGCCCGGTTGAGCGTCTCGAGCAACAGGGTGCGGTTCGGCAGGCCGGTCAGCGGGTCGTGCGCAGCATCGTGGGCGAGCCGCTCCTCGAGCAGCTTGCGGTCGGTGACGTCGAACATGACACCGTCGAGCCACTCCGGATTGCCGTCGGCGTCGTACGCGGGCTGCCCCTGCTCCACGATCCAGCGGACGCTGCCGTCGCGGTGCCGGATCGGATACTCGATGACGAACGGGCGCCGGGTGCTCAACGCGTCGTCGAGCTCGCGGTCGCTGCGCTCGCGGTGCCCGGGGAGGATCAGGCGGTCGAAGAGCACGTCGTCTTCGAGGAATTCGGCCGCGGCATAACCCGTGAGCTCGAACACCGTGTCGCTCACGAACTCGTCGAGGTATGGCGGAGTCGCTTGGCAGCGGTAGACCGCGCCAGGGATGTTCTTCACGAGAGTGCGCAGGCGCGCTTCGCTCTCGCGCAGCTCGTGCTCGGCGCGGAGCCGCTCGCGGATGTCCCGGAAGCCGACCACGACTCCGCCGACGGCCGGGTTGTCGAGCAGGTTGCTCGCCTCGACCTCCACCGGGATCCAGTCGCCGTCGTTGTTGCGCAGGCGCATCTCGAAGGGACCCGCGTGTGAAGAACCGTCCAGGAGCTCAGCGAGGGCGTCTCCTGCCACCTGATGGTCGTCTGGGTGGATGAAGTCCATCGCGTCCAACCCGGTGATGGACTCGGGTGCGAATCCGAGGGGCGCACTGCGACCCGCGGAGAACATCAAGCGGCCGTCGCGGTCGAGCAGCACGATCGTGTCGGACGAATGCTTGACGAGCGCTCGGTAGCGCGCCTCGTGGACGTGCGCGTCGCGCTGAGCCTCACAGCGGGCGAGGAGCGACGCGAGGATGCCGACGACGGTGTGCAGCATTCGGATCGTGTCGTCGTCCCAGGTGCGGTCGCGCAGGACGCTGTCGAAGCCGACGAACCCCCGCAGCCGGCCCGCGTTCATCAACGGCACCGCGACGACGGATCGGGTGCCCTGACGCTGCAGCTCGGCCCGTTCGTTGCTCCAGTCCGACTCGAGCTCGGCGACCCGGCGGATGTGGATCGAGTGTCCGCGCGCGAGGGTGTCGCGCCAGCGGGGGAGGCCACCCATCGGGACGGCCTGCTGGGTGCCGATCTCCGGGTTGATGCCGGGTGCACACCACTCGTGCGTGTTCGTCATCAGCATCTGGTCGTCGGTGACCGAGAAGACGTACGCGCGGTCGACTGCGGCAGCCTGGCCCAGGAGCTCGAGCGCCTGGGTGATCGTGGCATCGAC
Organism: uncultured Acidimicrobiia bacterium; assembly: GCA_963848485.1. Taxonomy (GTDB): domain Bacteria; phylum Actinomycetota; class Acidimicrobiia; order IMCC26256; family JAENVU01; genus Chersky-806. The sequence goes on along the minus strand of CAWKDX010000018.1, from coordinate 208,410 downwards.
CGACGATGCGTCCGCGTCGACGAACCGGGCCGCGACGGACGCCACCGCCTCGTGCAGGATCCGGACGTCGCGCAGCGCTTCTTCGGCCTCGCGCTTCTGCGTGATGTCACGCACCGTCAAGACGATGCCGCCGAGCTCGTCGTTGATCGGCGTCGAGTCCGGAGCGACGAGCTCGACGTGCGCGTAGGTGCCGTCGGCGCGCCGGATCCGCGTGCGGACGTCCGGGCCCTGGTTGCCGCCCCCGACGTACTCGGCGAGGCGGAGCGCGACATGCTCGACGTCGTGCGGATGGATCAGCGAGAGGCCGTTGACGCCGACCAGCTCGCCCGGACCGAATCCGAGCACCCGGTCAAGGCTGGGGGTGGAGGCGACGATGGTCCCCTCCGGGTCGATGACCGCCATCCCGTCGTGGGCATGGCGGAGCAGCAGCTCTGAGTACGAGACATCATTCGACTGGTCCCGCGCGGGACGGCCCACCATCTGCCACACGTCAAGTGTCGGACCGCGCGGGGTTGCCCTTGAGGGGTGGGTACGCCCGGGTTCGGGTAGTTTCCCTGGCATGGCCAACACGATCCCGATCGTTGACTACCTCGTGCTCGATGACGGTGCTCCGTACCTGGTCGCGCACGAGTCGGTGGACTCCGGAGCGCTGTACTTCGACCGCCGCAACGCCGATGCCCGCTCGGGGACCACGGGGTTCCGGCGCCGGCGGATGGCCGACACGGGCGTCGTGCGGACCTTCACGATCGTGCACCGGGCCGCTCCCGGGGTCCCGACGCCCTACGTCTCCGTCGTCGTGAACCTCGATGGCGGCGGGGTGGTCAAGGCCAACCTGGTGCACGTCGACCCCACGCCCGAGGCCGTGCAGGTAGGGATGAAGGTGCGCATGACGACCTACAGCGTCGGCGTGGACGACGACGGAACCGAGGCGATTGCCTTCGCCTACGAGCCCGACGACCAGGAGGGGTGACCATGGACCGTGACGTCTGGATCCTCGGCGCGTCGATGACCAAGTTCCAGCGCTACAAGGACAAGGACCTGATCGACCTCGGTGCCGAGGCCGCGCTCGCGGCGCTGGCCGACGGTGGCGTCACCATCCAGGAGATGGACGTCATGGGGGCGGGGAACCTCGCCGAGGCCGCGAGCGGCATCGGGCAGCGGGTCCAAAAGCAGATCGGTCAGACCGGGATCCCGGTCTACAACGTCGCGAACGCCTGCGCGACGGGTGCCACCGCGGTTCGCTGCGCGTACCTCGCCATCCGCGCCGGCGAAGCGGAGATGGGGCTCGCAGTCGGCCTCGAGAAGATGGGCAAGGCCGGGCTCCTCGGCTCGTCTGCCCGCTCGGACCGCAAGGTGTTCGAGCCGTCGGGCCGGTACGGCTCCGTGATGAGCGTCGAGGGGCGGGTCGGCACGACGCTGATGCCCGGCGTCTTCGCCCAGGCCGGCATGGAGTACGCCGGGACCAACGACGGTGTCGGCTTCGAGCAGTTCGCGAAGGTGGCGGAGAAGAACCACGCCCATTCGACGCTGAACCCGCTGGCTCAGTACCAGAAGGCGTTCTCGCTCGACGAGGTCATGGACGCCGAGATGATGGCGTACCCGAACACCCTGCTGATGTGCTGCCCGACCGGCGACGGTGCCGCCGCGCTCGTGCTCGTGAGCGAGGAGAAGCTTCGCACGCTCTCGGACGAGCAGCGGGCGCGGGCCGTCAAGATCAGCGCCTCCGTGATGACGTCGGATCCCTGGACCGACGCGGACCAGGTCCAGCCCGATGTCAACACGCTCACCCGTGATGCCGCGGCCAAGGCGTACGAGCTCTCGGGCGTCGATCCCCAGGACCTGGACCTCGTCGAGCTGCACGACTGCTTCGCGACTGCCGAGCTGCTCCACTACGACAACCTCGCGCTCTGCGAGCCGGGTGAGGCAGGCAAGTTCATCGACGAGCGGGGCCCGTGGCGGGACGGCAAGATCCCGGTCAACGTGAGCGGCGGACTCATCTCGAAGGGCCACCCGCTCGGAGCGACCGGCGTGGCGAACCTCTACGAGGTGGCAACCCACCTCCGCGGCGAGGCCGGCGACCGCCAGATCGAGGGCGCCTCGGTCGGGCTCACCCACGTCATCGGGCTCGGCTCCGCCTGCGCAGTCCACGTCCTCGAGAAGGCCACCGTCTGACCCGCCGACGAATCGAGCCGGAGCCGAGGCGGGCGAGCGAGAGCTAGCCGCGGATCAGGCGCTGGAGGGTGCGGTAGGCGGGCTTGGCGCTGAAGTCCCAGCGCACGAGGCCGAAGTGGTCGTCGGCGTCGTTCGGGTTCGTGCCGTTGTCGCGGATCTGGAACCAGAACAGCGGGCCGGTGAAGCTGGCGTAGTCGCTGTACCAGCCCTTGAAGTAGTCGGCGAGGAACTGGGACTGGGTGGCCTCGCTGACCGAGCGGCCCACGTTGCCGGCGGTGCACGTCCCGATGTCCGACGCGGTGGGCGCACCGGCTTCGGTGCCCCAGATCTTCTTTGCGGAGTCGTTGTTCCTCGCCATGACCGTGTGGAGGTCACGGGTCTGGGTGAAGGAGTTCCAGCTCGCCTTGGTCAGCGGGTTGCACGGGAAGGAGTAGGGGTGGTGGGCCCAGGCATCGAACGAGTTCTTGCCGCCGTTCGCGTAGACCTGCGTGAGAAACCGGATCGGGGACATGTCGCGGCCGCTGGGGTCGTTGCCGGCGGGTGACGTGCCGCCCCCGACGACCGTGGCGAGCGGGTCGGCGGCCTTGATCGTCACGTAGGCCTGCTTCAGCATCGTCGTGTACGCCGGGACGTTCACGGTGGGCTGGACGAACGGGTAGTGGTTGGGCTCGTTCCAGATCTGGTACGCCGAGATGCTGTTGCGCAGACCCGGGACGGTGCTGGTCGAGCCGTAGCGCTGCGCGACGGCGGCGGCGAAACTGGCGTAGGTCTCCGGGCGCACGGGCAGGCACTTGTCCGACCCGGCGGGGCAGTTCTTCGGGCGGGCCCACGCGGGGGTGTAGCCGACCATCCCGAGGATCTTGAGGCCGCGGGCCCGGGCGTCGGTGACGACCCGGTCCGTGGCGGTCCACATGTAGCTGTTCGGGCCGCCGTCCTGGATCGAGTTCCAGTCGATGTCCATCTCGAACCACTTGGCGCCGCTGTCGGCGACGGTCTGGAGCTTGCGCTTCTCCACCGCGTCGGTGTCCCAGAGGATGGTGTTCCCGGCGCTGATGCCGACCCGCTCGGCGAGGGAGGTGCCGGGGGCCGCGGCGCGCACCGAGGGGGCCTGCGCCGACTCGGTGGCCGGCGAGGGTGCCGCGCTCGTGAACGGGATGGGCGAGCCCGCTGAGCACCCGGCCAGCAGGGACGCAGCGAGGAGGCCCGTCAGTCCGATGATGAGGTTCTTCCGTCGAGTTGCCACTTTTGTTGCTCCCAGTCAGTGATTGACCGGGTTGTCGTCACGGAGCGTGCTCTCCTAAAGAGTGATCCGTCCGTTTCGCCGCGAGTTTTTCTCCGTTGTGCACGCAGCGCGGTCGAAGCCGACAGCAGCGTCCCTTTCCGATCCACGGGACGGTCCCGTGCGTCCGGCATGCCGCGGGTCGTCCGCCGGCTCGACCCGCTCCCGATGAAATCGGAGCGGGGAGCCAACCGGGCCGCGTGCAGGTCTGGCGACCGTCCATGGGACCGTGGTACGCCGCCTGGTACTCGAACCCAGAACCTACGGATGAAGATGTCGGTTGGGGGCCGAGCACCGTGGTACGCCGCCTGGGACTCGAACCCAGAACCTACAGATTAAGAGTCTGTTGCTCTAGCCAGTTGAGCTAGCGGCGCGCAGGGGAACAGTAGTCGGCGCGTTCCTCGGATCGTCGGGTCTAGCGAAAGGTCCAGACCATGCAGATCGCAGTGACAGGATCGAGCGGCCTCATCGGCTCGGCGTTGATCGGGGCCCTGCGCCGGGAGGGCCACGAGCCGATCCCGGTGCTCCGACCCGGCGCGACGGCACCGGGCCCGAGCCTGCGCTGGGACCCCGCCGCGGGCGCGATCGATGCCGCGGGCTTCGAGCGGCTCGACGCCGTGGTGCACCTGGCGGGCGTCGGCATCGGGGACAAGCGCTGGACACCGGAGCAGAAGCGCCGGGTCCTCGAGAGCCGAACCAAGCCGACCACGCTGCTCGCCGAGACGCTGGCCGGGCTCGATCGCCCACCGCCGGTCCTCGTATCGGCCTCCGCGATCGGGTGGTACGGCAACCGGGGCTCGGAGGTCCTCACCGAGTCGAGTCCGTTCCCTGAGCACCCGGACTTCGCCGCCGACGTCTGCCGGCAGTGGGAGGCCGCGACGGCGCCGGCCGAGGACACCGGGATCCGGACCGTGCATCTGCGAACCGGAATCGTCCTGGCCGGCGACGGTGGAGTGCTCCCGCGCATGGCGATGCCGTTCAAGCTCGGGCTCGGCGGTCGGATCGGTTCAGGGAAGCAGTACATGAGCTGGATCGGAATCGACGACGAGCTCGCGGCGATCGTCCACGCGATCACGACCCCGGAGATCGCGGGCCCGCTGAACGCGACCGCGCCGACTCCGGCCACCAACGCCGAGCTGACCGCGGCGCTGGGTCGCGTGTTGAAGCGGCCGACGTTGCTGCCCACGCCCGTTCCGGCGCTGAAGCTCCTCTACGGGTCCGAGCTCGTGGAGGCCCTGCTCCTCGGGGGACAACGGGTCGTTCCCGATCGCCTCGAGGCGACGGGGTTCACCTTCGTGCAACCCGAGCTGGAGGGCGCGCTCCGGGCCGCGCTCGTCTGATCCCGGGGACGGAGGGCACCCCGAGTTCGATCGGAGTCCGGCCGCGTGCTCTCGCACGCGTGCTTGGGGTGACCGAGGGGTTTCGAAACGCTCAGGGTCGGGGCTGTCAGGTGTCGGCCGGGGTTGCGAAATCCGATAGGCGCAGGTCAGCGCCTCGCGCGCACCGAACCGGTGTTCTTCGGTGTTGGCTCGTTTCTGATCGTTCGTGACCAATCCGTGACCACCGGAGCCCGCGTCGAGGGCATCGCGCTCTCCACTCTTCCCAGAGCCGGGCCTCGACGCTCCCGGCCACAGAATCTTGTGGCTCTGCGATCGAGTGATTTCGTAGACCGCGAGGCTGGCTTCGTAGTAGCTGGCCGCTACGACATCCTGCTTGCTTATGTCGTAGTCCACAGAGATGGCGTCGATTGGCTCGCCCGCGTCGAGCAACTCGGCGAGCACTTCGGTGCGGATGCCGTGGATGGTCGCCGAGCCGAAGGCTTCCGCCGGGTCGATCACGACAGGTGACTTCTTGCCGAGCGGGAGGACACGCTTCACCCAGTCTGGTCCAGCGTCGTCGAACTCGACGCGGTCCAGGAACGACTCGGCCGGAGACGCGAGCATCATCTGCCCGTCAGGAACGGAGCTGACCATGCGCAACGCGCCCGAGCCACCAACGAAGTGTTGATGGCGAGACCTGCAACAAGTGCGCGGCGGACGTGACGGTATACACGTCGCGGTTCAGCAGTTCGAGAGGCACGGAGTTGCGGCGCTCCTCGTTTCGACCGCGTGAATGTACGGCTTCTGGCGGCATACGGTCTGCTTCGTCGAGCAGTCCTCCCATGCGCTGCCGCTACGGCGAGGTGGGGCGTTCACGCGGGGAAGATGATGCACGCGGCGCGGCATCTGTGCGATGGTGGTCGGGTCGCCCGGGTCGAGACCACGCTTTGGCACTATCGCCGCGGAGCCTCCCCGGTCCTTCCCGGACGGAAAGGTCCGCTTGCGAGCGTCTTGAGGCCCTCGCCACCCTGCCCGGCGGCGGGGCCTCGGCGCGTTTGACCCCCATCCGTGACCAATCCGTGACCACCGGGCCGCGAAGCAGACACGTCGCCGAGCGCCGGGCAAGCGAAAGTGCTGGTCAGGGCGCGTGAGCTTTCGCACACGCTTGGGGTGACCGAGGGGTTTCGAACCCCCGACCTCCGGGACCACAACCCGGCGCTCTAGCCAACTGAGCTACGGCCACCATGCAGCGCCCGACGGCAGGCCGTCGATGCCGGCGCGCCCGGGAGGACTCGAACCCCCGACCCGCTGCTTAGAAGGCAGCCGCTCTATCCACCTGAGCTACGGACGCTCGCCCACCGGGCCCGGTGAGTCTAACGGCCGCGGCCCGCCGGTCGGAAGTTGCCGCCGGTGTCGGACACGTCGAACCGGGCTCTCAGGGAGTCCTCAGGTCGGCTGGGCCACCGTGGGACGATGGTCGTGCGACACGAGTCGTTGCAGGAGCGCCGAGAGATCGGGGAGCGAGGAGCGTGGCGGGCCGGGATGAGTGGCGGCGCAGCTCGGGCGGCGCGGGTGCTCGTGGTGGACGACGAGCCCTCGATCACCGACGCGGTCGCCACCGCGCTCGGCTACGAGGGCTTCGAGGTGGCGACCGCGGCGAACGGGCGTGACGCACTGGCCCGCGTCGAGGACTTCCGCCCGGACCTCGTGGTCCTGGACGTCATGCTCCCGGACCTGGACGGCATCGACATCACCAAGCGGCTGCGCCGCGACGGCGATCGACGTCCCGGTCCTGTTCCTCACCGCCCGCGACGACGCCGCCGACAAGGTCGAAGGGCTCACGGTCGGCGGCGACGACTACGTCACGAAGCCGTTCACGCTGGCCGAGGTCATCGCCCGGGTGCATGCGATCCTGCGGCGCACGATCGGGCTCGGCGACGAGCGACGGCGGCCGGCTGCAGTTCGCCGATCTCGAGATGAGCATCGACACCCACGAGGTCTGGCGCGCCGGCGAACCGCTGCGGCTCACCGCGACCGAGTTCAACCTGCTGCGGTACTTCATGGAGAACCCGCGCCTGGTGCTCTCCAAGACCCAGATCCTCGACCACGTGTGGAGCTACGACTTCGACGGAGACCCGAACGTCGTCGAGACCTACGTCAGCTACCTGCGCAAGAAGCTCGACCGTCTCGGACCGCCGCTGATCCACACGATCCGGCTCGTCGGCTACACGCTGCGCGACTCCGAGGTCTGATCGCGTCGGATGCCGACCGAGCGCCGGCGCCGCACCGCCATGGCCGAGCGCCGCGGTCGCCATCGCCGCACCGCCGCCCGCTTCTCGCTGCGCGCGCGCCTGCTGCTCGCGGTCGCGATCGTCGCGCTCGTCGGACTCGTCGTCGCCGACCTCGCGACCTACGCCGCGCTGAAGTCCTTCCTCGTCGACCGGATCGACAGCAGCCTCGACATCCGCGAACCGGCCGCTGACCAACCTGCTCATCGAGCAGACGCAACTCGCCGCGGGACTTCGGCGAGCGACGCCGCCGACCGGGCGGCGCTCGCCGCGGCGGCGCCGGGCGCCTACGTCGAGCTGCGCGACGCCGGAACGGCGAGCCGATCCTGAGCGGGTCGACCCGCGGCGACGTACGCGACCGCCACGCCGCGGCTCCCGGACCACGTCTCCGGGCTCGGCGAACCGAACGACGTCCGCTACTTCACCGTCGACGCCGAAGCGACGGCGGCCCGCGACTTCCGGGTCCGGGCCGAGCAGCTGTCGGACGGCGGCACGCTCCTGGTCGCGCTCCCGCTCGACGAGGTGAACCGCACGCTGCACCAGCTGATCGTGATCGAGCTGGTCGTCACCGGCGCCGCGCTGCTGGCCGCGATCCTGCTCGGGCTCTGGCTGGTGCGCATCGGGCTGAGACCGCTCCGGGACATCGAGAGCGACGGCGTCGAGCATCGCCGGCGGCGACCTCAGCCTGCCGCGTCCCCGAGGACGACCGCACCGAGGTCGGGCGGCTCGGCTCGTCGCTCAACATGATGCTCGGCCACATCGAGGAGGCCTTCGCGCGCCGGGCCGAGTCCGAGGAGCAGCTCCGCCAGTTCGTCGCGGACGCGTCGCACGAGCTGCGCACCCCGCTGAGCGCGGTCTCCGCGTACGCGGAGCTGTTCGAGCGCGGCGCGCACGAACGTCCCGCCGACCTCGCCCGGGTCATGCGCGGCATCCGGGTCGAGACCGCCCGGATGCAGATGCTCATCGACGATCTCCTGTTGCTCGCCCGGCTCGACGAGGGCCGCCCGCTCGCGTCCGGACCGGGTCGACCTGGTCGCGGTGCTCGACGACGCGGTGGACGCGGCGCGCGCGGTCGGCCCGGACTGGCCGATCACGGTCGAGCGCTCCACGCCCGGCCGAGGTCATCGGCGATCCGATGGCGCTGCGCCAGGTCATCGACAACCTGCTCGCCAACGTCCGGACGCACACGCCGTCGGGCACGCCCGCGATCGTCCGGTCTGCGTCGATCGGTCGACGGAGCCGGGCCAGGTCGTGCTCGCGGTGACGGACCGAGGACCCGGTCTCGACGCCGAACACACGCGAGCGGGTGTTCGAGCGCTTCTACCGGGTCGGATGCCTCGCGGTCGCGCGGTCGCGGTGGGAGTGGGCTCGGGCTGGCGGTGGTGGCCGCGATCGTCGCGGCGCACCAGGGTCGGGTCGAGGTCGTCGAGTCGAGCCCGGCGCAGGGCGCGACGTTCCGTGTGCGCCTGCCGCTGGCGCGACGGCGATCGCCGGCCCGCCGGCCGGGTCCGCCGGACTGGCCGGCGAGCGTCGGGGTCACTCGCTCGTCGGACCGCGTGAACCGGGGCGGGCGCTTCTCGCGGTGCGCGGCGAGACCCTCGGCGGCATCCGGACCGCCGAAGCCGTAGAACTCGTACGCCAGCGACGCGTCGAACACCGGGCCGAGCATCCGGTACCAGTGGTTGAGCGTGTGCTTCGTCCAGCGGATCGCGCTCTGCGCGCCGCCGGCCAGCTCCGTGGCGATCGTCGAGCGCCTCGTCGAGCGAGCGCGTCGTCGTCGACGCAGAGCGAGACGAGCCCGATCCGCTCCGCTTCCTCGCCGCTCAGCGTCCGGCACGTCAGCAGGTAGTACTTCGCCTTGGCCATGCCGCAGAGCATCGGCCAGCAGATCGCCGCGTGGTCACCGGCCGCGACGCCGAGCCGGGTGTGACCGTCGATGATCCGGGCCGATCGCGCGACGATCGAGACGTCGGCGAGCAGGCCGACGACGAGCCCCGCGCCGACCGCGGGACCGTGCATCGCGGAGACGATCGGCTTCGAGCACTCGATGACGTTGAACACGAGGTCGCGCGGCTTCGCGCAGGACGCGCGTGCGCACCGCGAAGTCGTTCGATGATCCCGTCGATCAGCTCGAAGCTGCCACCGGCGGAGAACGCGCGGCCGGCGCCGGAGATCATCGCGACGCTGCACGTCGGGATCCCTGTCCACGGTGAGCCACACGTCGGCGAGCTCGCGGTGCATGTCGGGGTCCGACGGCGTTGAGGCCGGGTCCGTCGAGCACGACGTGCAGCACGCCCGGCGCCGGACGCTCGAAGCTGAGGCTCGGGAAGGCAGCGTACGGATCGGTCATGACCCCAGCGTGCCAGGTGACGGGTCGGGTGGTGCGGCCGTGGTCGCCCAGCGCCACGAGACCGACACCCGCGGTCCGGACCGGGCGACCTTCGGCACCGCGTGCTCCCAGTCGAGCTGCGTCCGCCCGCCCATCACGAGGAGGTCACCCGACGAGGGTGCGAAGTCGTCGCGACCGGTCCGCCCGCCTTCGGCCGGACGAGGAACGGCCGGCGTGCCCCGAGCGTGAGGATCGCGACGAGGGTGTCGTTGAGCTCGCGCAGCTCACGGTCGCTGTGGGGCGCGACGCTGTCGTGCCCGTCGCGGTAGTAGTTGAGCCCGGGCCCGCTCAGCGGCACTCGGTACCGCGATTCCAGCGCCACGCGGGCTTCCGTGAGCGCCGGGTGCGTCACGGGCTTCGAGCGTCGCCCGAACGACGTCGAGCCGGGGGTCGTCGACCATCCGGTCGTACATCCAGCGGCGGCCCTGCTGCCATGCCACCGACTCGACCAGCTCGACGAGGAGGGTGTCGCCCCCGCGCAGCCAGGTGCGGGCGACGTCCACCCAGGAGCGCTCGTCGAGCCAGGTGCGCCGGACGACGGCTTGCGGGTCCGCCGTCGGAGGACCGACGCCGAGCAGAGAGGTCTGGAGCGGCTCCACCTCCACCAGGATAGCGAACGTACGTTCGCTCCGCCGGCTCAGCCAGGCTCAGCTCGGTGGAACGGCGGGCGCCATGTCGACCAGAGGGTCGCTGTCCTCGGCGTCGTCGACCGGGGTCGGCGCGATCGGCAGGCGCAGCCGCATGATCGTGCCGCCGCCCGGCGCCGCATCGGCGGTGACGGTGCCGCCATGGACGACCGCGGCGTTGCGAACCATCGCGAGCCCGAGACCGGAGCCGGGCATCGCCCGTGCGGTGGGGGCCCGGTAGAAGCGATCGAAGACATGGGGGAGGTCTTCGGCTTCGATGCCCGGGCCGTGGTCGCGCACGCTCAGCTGACCGTCGGCGAGGAACACGTCGACCTCACCGGCGGGCGGGCTCCACTTGCACGCGTTGTCCAGGATGTTGGCGACCGCTCGCTCCAGCAGCGCGCGATTCCCGTGAGTGATTCCCGGAACGTTCTCACGGAGGCGGATCTGCAGCTCCGGCGCGTGGAGGCGGGCGCGGTCGACCGCCCGCTCGACGACGTCGTCGAGGCGCACATCGGTCATCTGGTCCTCGCCGGGCACGTGGTCCTCGCGCGCCAGCTCCACCAGGTCACCGACGAGGACGGTGAGCTCCTCCAGCTGCGCAACCACGTCTGCGAGCAGGCACTCCCGATCGCGCGCGGGCATGAGGTCCTGGCGGGCGAGCACTTCGATGTTGGTGCGCAGGCTCGTGAGCGGAGTGCGGAGCTCGTGACCGGCGTCGGCGACGAGCTGGCGCTGCTGGACGCGCGAGAGGTTCAGCGCGTCCAGCATCTCGTTGAAGCTGGTCGCGAGGCGCGCGACCTCGTCCCGGCCCTGCACCTCGATCGACGCGGAGAGATCCTGGGTCTCGGCGACGTGCTCAGCCGCCTCCGTCAGCCGGCGCACCGGTCGCAACGCGGATCGCGCGACCAGAAGTCCGAGCGCGGCCGCGAGCGCCACGCCGCCGAGCCCGGCGAGGATGAGACGCAGGCGCAGGTCGGCGAGGTTGCGGTCCACCTCGGCGAGGGACCGGGTGAGCTGCACGGCGACCCCGGGAGCGGCCGGCAGGGTGATCACCCGGACGTGCTCGCCGCGCACGGTCGCGTCGAAGATGTGCTTCTCGACCTTGCCCGACGCGACCGCTCGGTCTGTCGCGTCAACCGGGATGTGACCCCGTTGCTTGGCGGGTCGTGTCGTCGAGCCGTCTGCCCCGACAAGCTGTACGACCGGCTGCTCGCTCGCGAGCGGTGAGCTCGGGACCGGGCCGAGGACCCGACCGAAGAAGCGAGAGCCGCTGATGCGTTCGGCCTGGTCCTGCAGCCGCTCGTCCGCCTGGCGCCGGAGCTGGTCGCGCACGCTGACGTACGAGTAGCCCGCAGCCAGCACCACTGCGACCGCGACGGCGGTCGCGGCCGCGAGCGTCAACCGCATTCGCAGGCTCACGCGACCTCACGCAGCACGTATCCCACCCCTCGAACGGTGCGGATCAGGCGAGGTTCGCCGTCCGCCTCGGTCTTGCGGCGCAGGTAGCCGATGTAGACCTCGAGCGAGTTCGAGTTCCAATCCATGTCGTAGCCCCACACCTGCTCGAAGATCACCTCGCGCGTCAGGACGCGGCGCGCATTGCGCAGGAGCAGCTGGAGGAGCAGGAACTCCGTACGGGTGAGGTCGATCGGGCGCGCGCCGCGGTACACCTCGCGGGTGTCGGGATCCAACGAGAGGTCGGCGTGGGTGAGCACGCCGTTCGTCGTGTCGGCCGTGCGGCGCAGCAGCGCGCGGAGTCGCGCCAGGAGCTCGCGGAGTGCGAAGGGCTTGACGAGGTAGTCGTCGGCGCCCGCGTCGAGTCCGGCGACTCGGTCCGACACCGTCTCGCGCGCGGTGAGCATGAGGATCGGCGTGGTGTTGCCGGACGCCCGGATGCGCCGGCAGAGCTCGATGCCATCCATTTGGGGCATCAGGACGTCGAGCACCACCGCGTCCACGGGATTGCGGGCGAGTGCTTCGAGCGCTTCGACGCCGTCACCCGCGTGGTCGACCCGGTACCCCTCGAATCCGAGCGCCCGCTCGATGGCCTCCCGTACCGCACGCTCGTCGTCGACGACCAGGATCCGCATCGCGGCAGTCTGACCAACCTGTCTGAGATTTTGCTGAGGAGCGCGCGTGGTCGTGGGTACGGCGTTGAACAGCGTCCTCGATGGCGCGCCGAGGACTGCGGTGATGGTCTAGCCGCGGACGAGCAGCAGGACGAGGACGTAGTGACAGCCTGCTGCCATCAGCGTCATCGCATGCCAGACCTCGTGGTAGCCGAAGATCCTGGGGTTCGGGTTCGGGAACTTCAGCCACAAGCCGATCGCCCCGACGGTGTAGAGGATGCCCCCCGCCGTGAGCAGGATGAGCTCGGGAGCGTCGAGCGCCGCGCAGCACTGCGGGCAGTGCGAGCACGAGGAGCCATCCAAACCCGATGTACAAGAACGCGGCGTAGCGGTGGATGATGCGGATGTGCCACAGGGCGAGGATCGCGCCGCCCGCGGCGATGCCCCACGCGAGGACGAGGAACGTGATGCCCCACGCGGGGTCGAGCGCCAGCAACGTGATTGGTGTGTACGAGCCCGCGATGAGCACGAAGATCATCGCGTGATCGAGGCGCTGCAGGCGCGCCTTGATCGCCGGCGGCCAGTGCTTCATGTGGTAGGTCCCGCTCGCACCGAACAGCGCGAGCAGCGAGCAGACGAAGAGCGCGGACGCGACGCGCGCGGTGACGCCCTGGCTCAACGCGACGAGCAGGATCCCCGCTGGGATCGCGAGAACGAACGCGACCTGATGCAGTCGCCCCCGCCACCGCGGCGGGAGCACCACACCTGCCAACCCGACTTCCGCCATGGTCAACGATAGGTCCGCGTCACGGCCGGTTTCATAGGCCGTTCGGCTCATTCGCGGAGTCGTGCGGCCTCGATGGCCGAGCGCGGCATGGATCAGCCCGATGTGGGTGAACGCCTGTGGGAAGTTGCCGAGCAGCTCGCCGGTCTTCGGGTCCACCTCTTCGGCCAGCAGGCCCAAGTCGTTCGCACAACCGGCCATCACGGCGAACAGCTGCTCGGCTCGGTCGACCTCGCCGGACCGAGCCAGGCACTCGGCCAGCCAGAACGTGCAGATGCCGAATGTGCCCTCGCCGCCCGGGAGCCCGTCCTCGCTGAGATAGCGGTAGACGAACCCGCGGTCGTCGGTGAGCGACGTGGCGATCGCCTCGATCGTGGCGCGCATCCGCGGATCGTCGGCCGGCAAGAACTCGACGATGGGCATCATCAACACGGACGCGTCGAGCGCGTCGCGGCCGAAGGCCTGTGTGTACGCGCCGGTCTCCTCGCTCCAACCGTCCGTGAGGATCGCGTCGCGGATCAGGTCGCGCTCCTCGGTCCAACGGCTGACGCGCTCCCGATCCGCGCCGAGCGGCTCGGCCAGCCGGACCGCGCGGTCGAGGGCGACCCAGTTCATGAGCTTCGAATACAGGAAGTGGCCGGCGCCGCCGCGTACCTCCCAGATGCCTTCGTCGATGTCCTTCCAACGCAGTACCGCGCGGTCCGCGACGTTCGCGAGGAAGTCGCCGAACTCGGAGTCGATCTCGATGCCGAGCTCGGAGATCCGCCACGCGGCGTCGAGCAGCTCGCCGTAGACGTCGAGCTGGGTCTGGTCCCACGCGCCGTTGCCGATCCGCACCGGTTGGCTGCCGCGGTGACCCGAGAGCACGTGCAGCTCGTGCTCTGGGATGAAGCGCTCACCGCGGATGCCGTACATGATCTGCAGGCCCTGACCGCTGGCCAGGCTCCCGGCGGTCGCGTTGCCGAAGAACCCGAAGAAGCGGGTCGCCTCGAAGCCGCACCCGCTCGCCGCGAGCGCGCCGATCGTGAAGCTCGCGTCGCGCACCCACGTGTAGCGGTAGTCCCAGTTGCGCACACCTCCGATCTCTTCGGGCAGGGATGTGGTGGGCGCGGCGACGATCGCGCCCGTCGGCGCGTAGTTGAGCGCTCGCAACACGACCGCGCTGCGGCGCAGCAGCCCCCGGTACTCGCCTTCGTAGCCGACGAGCTTCTCGGCCCAGGACCGCCACCCTGACACGGTGGTCCCGAGCGATGCCCGGATCGCGTCGGGTTCGAGGGGCGCGTCGGGTGGAGACCACGGGTCCCCGGTTCGCAGCGCGAACATGCGTTGGTCGCCGGTGTCGAGGGACAAGTCGGCGCACAGCACCGCGCCGTCGACGCGGAACGCGGCATCTGTGGACATCGCCAGGGTGAGGGGGCCACCACGCGTCCGCCAGCACCCGTCGGCGGTCCGGGTCATGAGTGGCGTCGTGAGCCCGTACTCGGGTCGAACCGCGATCTCGACGTCGATCTCGACGTGACCGTCGGTGCACTCGACGATGCGCGCGAGCGTCGAGGGTGAGTGCAGACCGATGTCGTTGTGGCGGTCGTCGGGATGCAGCGGCATGAAGTCGGTGAGCAGGACGGTGCCCGTTGGCGTGCGAAAGCGCGTGCGCAGGACCATCGTGTCCTCGACGTACTCGCGGGTGACCTCGGTCGCGTCGCGTGGAGCAATCGACCAGTAGCCGCCCGGCTCCCCCAGGATCCGGGCGAAGAAGGCGGGGGAGTCGAGGCTCGGCATGCACGCCCAGTCGATCGATCCGGCGCGACTCACGAGCGCGCTGCCCTGGCAGTTCCCGAGCAGCGCGTAGTCCGCGATGGTCGGAGTCCCGTCGCCGACCGTCACCCAGGATTCCATGACGCCAATCCTGACCCATCCTGCAGTCGGGCAGGCTCGCGCCTTACGGAGTGGCGGGCTCGATGGTGAAGAGCGCGGTGAGGTCCGTGATCTCGAACACTCGGAGCGCCGGCTGGGCCAGGCCGGAGAGGACGAGCTCGCCGTCCTGGCCCCGCATGTGCTTGAGCGAGGCGACCAACACGCCGAGGCCCGACGAGTCGATGAACCTGAGCCCGGAGAGGTCCACGACGAGCTCGCGGGCGCCGCCGTCGATGATCGCGTCGAGCTCCTCGCGCAACGCGGGGGAGGTCGCGACGTCGATCTCGCCCCGGACGGCGAGAACTTCGCGACCCTTGCTGTCCTGACGATGCTCGAGCTCGAGTGGCTTCAACGTTGTCTCTCCTCGGCGTGCGGGCCGGACGGTGGCCCGGGTCAGGTGAAGAGACTGACGCCCCCGGGCTCGACGAGCAAGCCGAGCACGACGAAGAGGATTCCGTGCATCACCGCGCGCCTCGCCGCCACCACGCTTCCGGCGATGACGGCGAAGAGACGCACGATGAAGTCCACGCGAGCAGGTGTCCCGAGCGCCTGAAACTGGAGTTGACCCGGTTGCGTGGACACCGGATGGCTACGCGACGGCGGTCACCGTGGCGTGTTGGTGTTCATAGTCGGACGGGCTGAGATAGTCGAGGGTCGAGTGACGGCGACGGCGGTTGTAGAAGCCCTCGATGTAGTCGAAGATCGCGGTGGTGGCTTCGGCACGGGTGGCCCACGAGCGGCGTGAGAGCAGTTCGGTCTTGAGTGTGGCGAAGAAGCTCTCCGCGGCGGCGTTGTCGAAGCAGTCACCGACCGTTCCCATCGATCCGACGATGCCGGCCTCGCGGAGGCGGCGGCCGAACGCGAGGCTCGTGTACTGACAGCCGTGGTCGGAGTGATGGACCAGGCCTTGGTCGGGGCGTCGGTTCCAGACGGCCATGTTGAACACGTCGAGGACGAGCTCGGTGCGTAGATGCGAAGCCATCGACCAGCCGACGACGCGGCGGCTGAACGCGTCGATCACCGTGGCGAGATACAGCCAACCTTCGCTGGTCCATTGCTGGGTGATGTCAGCGACCCACAGTCGATCGGGTCCGGCCGGACGGAAGTCGCGCTCGACGAGATCCTCGGCCGGCAGCGCGGTGAGGTCGCGGCGGGTCAGGCCCCGCCGACGGCGACGATGGGCGCCCTCGAGCCCGGCCTGACGCATCAGCCGGGCCACTCGCTTGCGGCCGCAGCGGATGCCGTAGTCGAGACGCAGCTCGATGTGGACCCTCACCATCGTTGGATGGACGTTGGTCTTGGAGGTCCGGGACCTTGCCTGTGCGCTGGCTCGGGGCTACCGCGGACGCGGTGAGGTGCTCGCGTCGATGGCGAGCTGAAGCGGAACTTCCGCAGCCAATGGAGGCGAACATTTTTCGTTTCACCGTTTCAGCGGGGGCGGGGCAGGGTATGGGGCTTGATTCGTGGGCCAGATGGAGGATCGGCAGGGCGGTGGGTCGGGTGGATCGGGCGCCTCCGCGTTTCCGGACCCCGGCTTCGAAGCCGCCGCGAACCGGGTGCCCTTGTTGCTCTGGGCCTCCGGACCGGATCGTCGCTACACCTGGTGCAACGACCAATGGCTCGAGTTCACCGGGCGCTCGATGGCCGACGAGCTGGGCCACGGCTGGCTCGCGGCGGTGCACCCCGACGACATCGACCGGTGCCTCGAGGTGTTCCTGACGGCGTTCGAAGACCAGGAGTCCTTCTCGGTGGAGTACCGCCTGCGCCGCGCCGACGGCGAGTTCCGGTGGCTCCTCGATCACGGCGTGCCCTGGCGCTCGCGCCGAGGGCACGTTCCTCGGCTACGCCGGGCTCTGCGTTGACGTCCACGAGACGCGCACGACGCTCGAGGAGTTCCGGCTCCGGGAGCGCCAGCAGGGCATCGTCGCCGATCTGGGCCGCTTCGCGCTGGAGGTGGAGGACGAGCAGCAGCTCCTGGACATCGCCGTCAAGCTTCTCGCGGACGGCCTCGGCGTGCCTCTCACCGCCGCCATGGAGCTGAGCCCGGACGGCGAATGGCTCGACATCCGAGCCAGCACCGGATGGGATGCCGTCGTGCTCGGCGACCTGCGGGTGCAGTGCCGACCGCTCGACGCTCGCGGGGTTCACGCTGGCGACCGACGGCCCCGTCGTCAGCACGGATCTGTCCACGGAGACGCGCTTCACGGGCGGCGACGGCTTGCGGTCCCACGAAGTCGTCAGCGTGATGAGCACCGTCATCCGCATGCCCGGTCGGCCGTTCGGAGTGCTCGGTGCCTACGAGGTGGAGCTTCGACGATTCGACGACGACGACATCACGTTCGCGCGCAGCATCGCAAACCTGCTCGGCGCGGCCTTCGCCCGGCGCGACGTTGAAGAAGCTCTGCGGGCTCGAGAGCTCGAAGCGCGACTCGCGTTCGCGGCCGGGCGCATGGGCTCCTGGCGTTGGGACACCGCGAGCAGCGAGGTGTCCTGGTCGCCCGAGCTCGAAGCCGCCTACGGCATCGAACCGGGGACCTTCGCGGGGACCTTCCAGGCGTTCATCGATCACGTCCACCCGGATGACCGCGAGCGCATCTCGACGGAGCTCGCGCGCTCGACGGCCGCGGGCCGCGACTTCTCGATGGAGCACCGCGTCCTGATGGCCGACGGAGAGGTGCGATGGTTCCAGGGCCGAGGCTCGCCGGTGCACAACGCGGACGGGGAGATCGCGAGCTGGATCGGTGTCGGCATCGACATCACCGAGAGCAAGCTCATCGAGCAAGAGCTGCGCGAGTACGAGCTCGAGGCGCGCCTGGCCTTCGGGGCGGGGCACATGGGCTCGTGGCGCTGGAACTCGAAGGAGGGCCGGGGGACCTGGTCCCCGGAGCTCGAAGACCTGGTCGGCGTCGAGCGGGGGAGCTACGACGGCACCTGGGACTCGTTCATCGCGCCGATTCTTCCGGAGGACGGGCCGAGCATGCGCGAGGTGATCACCGCCGCGGCGCAGCGCAAGGACGAGTTTACGGTCTGGTACAGGATCCGACGGCCGGACGGCGTGATCCGCTGGATCGAGACGCGCGGCCGGGAGGTCGGCGACGACGGCGACTGGGTCGGGGTCAGCATCGACGTCACCGAGCACCGACTGACCGAGGAGGCGCTGCGCGAGTCGAACACGCGATTGGGTGAGACCGTCGGGCGGCTGGATACCCTGCTCGCGAACGCTCCGCTCGCGTTCGCGTTCTACGACCGTGACCTGCGCTACGTCCGGTTGAACCAGCCGCTCGCGGACATCAACGGCCTGCCGATCGAAGCGCATCTGGGTCGGAAGGCCTCGGAGGTGCTCCCCGGCGTCGGTCCGAAGGTCGAGCGCATGTTGCGCATGGTGCTCGAGCAGGGCGCGCCGATCTCGGATGTCGAGATCACCGGTCAGACGCCCGCACAGCCCGGGGTCGAGCGCCACTGGCTCGCCAGCTACTACCCGGTGCGCGGCACCGACGAGATCCCGGCCGGGGTCGGGGCGATCGTCGTGGAGATCACCGAGCGGAAGCGCGAGGAGCGGCGCCGCGCGCCTGACCGGCGCGTTCAGCGAGCTGCTCGCCGCGAGCCCCGACGTCACCGACCTGCTGGATCGCGCCGCGGCGATCATGGTGCCGGAGCTGGCGGACTCGTCCGCGATCTACCTCCTGCCCCGCACCGACGTCGCCGGTCGCTACGCCGTGGCCCAGGCCGACCCCGAGATCGAGCGGCTGCTCAGAGACGCCGACCGGCGTTGGCCCCTCGACGTCCACAAGCTGCTGACGCTCGTCCCCGACCTGCGCGAGGGCCGACCGGTGATGGCGGCACGCATCACGCCCGAGCTGCGGTCGGCGTTCGTCCATGGGCCTGAGCACCTCGAGGTCGTCGAACGGGTGGACGCACGCTCTTCGATCGTGGCGCCGTTGCACGTTGGCGACGACGTCATCGGCTTGCTGTGCCTCGATGACACGGGCCTCTCCGGACGCGTCTTCCAAACTGACGATGTCGAGCTGGTCGGAGCTCTCGCCGACCGACTCGTGCTCGTGCTCGAGCGCGCGTACCTCACTGGTCAGGCGGCGCGCGCCCGCGCCCGCCTGAATCTCTTGGCGCAGGTGAGCGAGCTGCTGACGGTGGCCTCGACACACGCGCCAGGCTCGAAGCCGTCGCCGACGTCATCCTCCCGACCTTTGGCGACGCCTGCATCGCGTACCTCGCGGGAGCGAACGGGCTCGAGCCGGTGGTGTGCCGAGTCGCGGACGGCCCGCTCAACGCAGAAGGTGTCTGCTCGGACCTCCCCATTGCGGACCTTGCCGGGCCGGGCCCGGTCGCCACCGCGTTCCGAACCCGCGAGTCGGTGCTCGTGAGCGAGGTCCCGAGCGGTCTGGTGGAGCCCGCGCACCTCCTCGGGCTGCACTCGATCCTCGTGGTGCCGCTCCTGTCCGCAGAGGAGCCCATCGGGGTGCTCGCCTTCGGTTACTCGGGTTCCGGTCGGTACGGCCGCGACGACATCGGTCTGGCCCGCGAGATCGCGGGGCGGGTCGCGCCCGCCGTCGAGGACGCCATGCGCTTCGAGCGTGAGCTCGCGACCGCAGAGGCACTGCAGCGCAGCTTGTTGCCGGACCGGTTGCCCGAGCTCCAGGACGCGGATCTCGCGACCCGGTACGTGCCCGGCGGCGTGGGGCTCAAGGTCGGCGGCGACTGGTACGACGCCGTGCCGCTCCGCGACGGGCGCGTGATGCTCGTCATCGGAGACGTCGTCGGGCACGGCGTGCGAGCCGCCGCCTCGATGGGCAAGCTGCGCAACGTCCTGCAGTTCAGCGCGCTGGACGGTCTCGCGCCGGCCGAAGTGCTCGAACGCCTCAACGCGTACTTCTGCTCGCTCGTCGACTCGGACATGGCGACGCTGTTCGTCGCGGAGTACGACCCCGCTCACCGCCGCATCCGCTATTCGAACGCCGGTCATCCACCCGCCATGCTGCGGATGCCGGACGGCTCGATCGAAGCGCTCGAAGGCGGCCGCTCCATGCCGTTGTCCGCGACCGATCAGGCCCAGTACCGCGAAGCTGAGCACGATCTCCCCGCCGGCTCGATGCTGGTGCTCTACACGGACGGGCTGATCGAGCGGCGGGGCGAGTCGCTCGACGTCGGGCTGGAACGCCTGGCCAAGTCGCTGCGCATCGCCGCCGGCCCGGTCGAGGACGTCGCCGACACCTTGCTGCGCGACCTTCTCGCCGACGGCGCGCCGGCCGACGACGTCGCGCTCCTCTGTGTCGGTGTCCGCGGTCCCGAGGCGGCGCTGCGGCTCCGGATTCCGGCCGAGGCCCGGCAGCTCTCGCGGATGCGGCGCGCGGTGACCGACTGGCTGGTGCGCGTCGGCGGGTCGGAGGTCGAGGCACACGAGATCTCGGTCGCGGTCAACGAGGCAGCGGCGAACGCGATCGAGCACGCGTACGGGCTCTCCGACGAGGAGTTCGTCGTGGAAGCGGACCAGCGCGGCGACGAGGTGGAGCTCGTCGTTCGCGACTTCGGCCACTGGCGGAGGCGCCGGTCCTCCGGCGGCCGCGGCCGTGGGCTCGATCTCGCGGGGGGTTGATGGACGCGGTGGACGTGGAGCCCGGTTCCGACGGCACGGTCGTGCGACTCCGGCGCCGGTTGACCGGACCGGCCGGTGTCGCGGAGTGAACCCACTGGCCGAAGTCGTCCTCGACCCGCAGGGCCCGATCCTTGTCGCTCACGTCGAGGGCGAGGTCGATCTCTCGAACGTCGAGGACATTCGCGTGGTGCTCGTCGACGCGGTGTCGCACGACACGGAGTTCCTCATCCTCGACCTCACGAAGACCTCGTACCTCGACAGCACCGGCGTCCGGCTCCTCTTCGAGCTCGCCGAGCGGCTGCAGGGCCGCCGACAGGAGCTCCGGCTCGTCGTCGACGACGACACGCTGGTCCAGCGGGTCGTCGCGCTCACCCAGCTCGATCAGCGGGTCCCCTTCGACTCCACGGTCGAGCAGGCGGTCGCCGCCGTGACGCTCGGGTGAAGGCTCAGGCGCACGCCAGCGCGAACCAGACGACCTTTCCCGAGTGGACGCGGCGCCCAGTCCCATCTGTCGGCCAAGGTCGTCACGATCGCGAGGCCGCGCCCGGACTCGCGCTCGGCTCGTCACCCTCGACGACGACGGGTGCGTCGTCACTGGCGTCGCGAACCTCGACCCGAATTTCGTCACCGACCCCGACCCGAAGCCGGATGGTGCTCGTCCCATGAACGATCGCATTGGTAGCCAGCTCACTCACGAGGAGCGTCGCAGTGCTCACGATCTCCGGGTCGATCTCGTGCCGACCCAGCGCGGCGCGGGTGAACCGGCGCGCGGCCGCGACGCTTTCGGGGACCGGCGCAAACACGGCTTCGGCGGTTTCGGTCGACAACATGGCGCTCCTTGTGTTTCCTGCCGAACTGGTCTGCAAACATGACGCCCGTGACGGTCACCCAGATCCAGCTCGCCATTCCGGGTTCGCCGGAGTTCCTCCGCCTCGCCCGTCTGGCCGCCGCGGACGTCGGGAGCCGGGTCGGCATGACCTTCGAGGAGCTCGAGGACCTGCGGATCGCGGTCGACGAGCTCAGCTTCGCGATCACCGGGGGCCGGCCGGAGTCCACCCTCAACCTCGTGTTCACACTGCGTGACGCGCTGGTCGAGGTGGAGGGCACGAGCGTCGACGATGGTGGCTCGTTCGCGCCCACCGAGCTGGCCCGCACGATCGTTGCGGCCGTGGTGGACGAGTACCAGCTCGAAGCGGTGGGTGGGCAGCGCCGCTTCCGGCTGACGAAGCGCGTGCCGGGCGGATGAGAACCACCTCCGACGAACCGCTCGCGCGGTTCTTCGAGTACCGCCGGACCAAGGACCGGCGCATACGAGACGAGCTCATCTCCGAGCACCTGGGGCTGGCGATCGCGCTCGCCCGCAGGTTCGCGGGGCGGGGCGAGGCGGTCGAGGACCTGGAGCAGATCGCGACGCTCGGTCTGTTGAAGGCGGTCGAGCGCTTCGAGCCGGAGCGGGGCCTGGCGTTCTCGACCTTTGCGACGCCGACGATCTCGGGCGAGATCAAGCGCCACTTCCGCGACAAGTCC
Source organism: uncultured Acidimicrobiia bacterium (assembly GCA_963848485.1). Lineage (GTDB taxonomy): Bacteria > Actinomycetota > Acidimicrobiia > IMCC26256 > JAENVU01 > Chersky-806. The sequence continues at coordinate 186,432 of CAWKDX010000018.1, read as the reverse complement.
TGGTCGGTCCGCGTGCCCCGTGCGCTCCAGGAGCTCGGCCTCCGGCTCACCGCGACGGTCGGGGAGCTGACCAACGAGCTCGGGCGCTCGCCGACGGTCGCCGAGATCGCCGAACGCCTCGAGGTGGACCCTGAGGCCGTCCTCGAAGCGATGGAAGCGAACCGCGCGTTCGCCACGCAGTCCCTCGACGCACAGCTGCCCGGAGACGACCGCACGCTTGGCGACACTCTCGGTGCCGAAGAGCCGGGAATGGACCAGGTGGAGCACGAAATGGTCGTCAACGACCTGCTCGCGACGTTGCCCGAGCGGGAGCAGACGATCCTGCGGCTGCGGTTCTTCGACGGCCTCACCCAAACCGAGATCGCGGCCCGGGTCGGCATCAGCCAGATGCACGTCTCGCGTCTGCTGTCCCGATCACTCGAGGCCCTGCGCCGAGACCTCGAGCAGAGCTAGCTGCCGAAGCGGGCCTAGATCCGGCCTTCGCCCTTCTGCTTGGCGCCGCGCTCCGCCATCTCCTTCTCGTTCTTCGCCACGTCGGGGTCCAGCTCGAGGACCTCGGCCGCGGCCTCCTCGTCCTTCGTGGGCTCGCGGTCGGGCTGGTGCGGGGCCTTCGCCTCTTCACGTTCGGCCGCGCGGGTTTCGGCGGTGGGCTTCGTGTGGTCGCTCATCGGAATGCTCCATGGGGTTCGGGTATTGAGATCACGCGCGGTGCTACCCGGCGCTCGGGGCACCGAAACCGCGACGGGATCCTCGCGCGGGCGACGCCGTTTCGGGTCGGGCCCCCGTGGGTATGCCGTGTGGAAGCTCGGGGGTGCGTTGGGACGGCGCCCGAACCCCGGCCGTACAGTGTTGTTCTCAGGTGAGAATGGAGACCGACATGCCGCCGAGTACTGAGCTCCGGATCGCTGAGCGGCCGATGGCCGTGAGCCTCGAGACGATCTCCGAGCTGGCGCAGCGCGCCGTTGATTTGGCCTGGTCGCGCGACGCCAGGCTCGCGGTGGCGGAGTCGTGCACCGCCGGTGCGGTCGCCGCCGCACTGGCGATGGCAGACGGTGCCGGTGCGTGCTTCCAGGGTGGCGTCGTGGCCTTCTCGACCGCCGCGAAGTTCTCGATGCTCGACGTCGCGCCCGGCCCGGTCATCAGCCACGATGCCGCGCGGCAGATGGCGCGCGGCGCCCTCGAGCGCTTCGACGCCGACGTCGCCGTCGCGACCACCGGCGTGCTCGGCCCCGCCCGCGAGGAGGACCAGTCGGTCGGAACCCTGTGGCTCGGCGGTTGCAGCCGGCGCCAACCCGCGTTGGCGATGCGCAAGACCCTGAACGGGACAGAACCGGCCGATTTGCGCGATGGCGCGGTCGCCGATGCCCTGCTGCTGTTGATCACGCTGCTGGAGCAGTGATCCGGCGGGCCGCGTCTCGAGCCCGGCTGCTCGATCCGCACCGGTCCGGATGATCCCGGACGCGTCCCGCCCCGGGCGCGTATCGTTCGCTGCGCTGCCAACTCGGCAGCAGGTCGATAGGGGAGGGGTTGCCGATGTTGGCAGAGCAGTTCGGTTCCGGGCAGGTCTTTTGGTCGTTGCTCTGGTTCGTGATGTTCTTCATCTGGATCTGGATCCTCATCACGGTGTTCGCCGACATCTTCCGGAGCCACGACCTCTCGGGGTGGGCCAAGGCGATCTGGGTGATCTTCGTGATCTTGGTGCCCTACCTCGGGGTGTTCGTCTACCTGATTGCGCGCGGTCACAAGATGAGCGAGCACGCGGTGGAGGCGGCCCAGGCGGCGGACGCGGCGCAGCGGGCGTATATCCAGCAGGCCGCGGGCACCGCGAAGAGCCCGGCCGACGAGCTCCACCGGCTCGCGGACCTGAAGGATCAGGGCGTCATCGACGACGCGGAGTTCCAGAAGCTCAAGGCCAAGGTGGTCAGCTGACGGGTCGGGGCGCCGGTGGAGCCGGCTGAGCTCCAGCCCCTCACTCCGATTGCGGGCTCGCTGGTTCTGGCCTCGAGCCTCGCGGCCGTCGCGGGATGCCTCGACGCGCTCAGCCTCGACCGGCTCACCGGGACCTTCGTTGCCTTTCAGTCGGGGAACACCGTCCTCGCGGGACTCGAGATCGGCCAAGGGCACATCGAAAAGGTCTGGCCGCCGATGGTGGCGGTGCTCACGTTCATCGTCGGCAGCGCCTTGACCCCGTTCGTGATCCGCTCGGGCACGGGCGCGCGCGGCGCGCGGCGCCGCCTGCTGACGTGGGCAACGGGGCTGCTTGCCGCCGACGCTGCGATCGTGCTCATCGGATTCGGTCCCGGATCCGAGACGCCGTCCGGGTCCCTGCGCTACCTCGGGATCATCGTCGCCACGATGGCGATGGCGATGCAGACCCCGGCGGTCCGCAGCGTCGACGGTGTCAATGTCTCGTCCACCTTCTCGTCCGGGATGCTCGTGCGGCTCGGCCAGTCGCTTGGCGAGCTCTTCCATCGTTCGGCTCGCGAGCGGGAGCTACCGGTGACGCGCATCTTGGCCATCACGAACGCGTCGTTCCTCGCGGGCGCGATCTTCGGCGGCGTGATGATCGAATCGTGGGGCAACGTCGCGATCCTCGTGCCGGTCGTGGCTCTGGCGGCCATCGCGGTGCTGCGCGACCGCCTCGCGCCGGGGGCTTGACCGGTGCCGCCCGCCGGGTCCGGCGGTCTGGTTACGATCCACGCGACGCACCTCCACCCGGTCGTGCGAGGGGGAGTGGTGACACCGTGACGGACAGGTTGCGATTGGAGGTCGAGGGTCCCGTCGGGATCATCACCAACGACCAGCCGGACAAGCACAATGCGTTCGACGACGAGATGGACGCGGCGCTCTTCGAGATCCTCGCCGAGCTGAAGGCCCGGCCCGAGGTTCGGTGCGTGATCTGGCGCGGTGAGGGGAAGTCCTTCTCGTCCGGCCGCGACGCCGCCTCAATCGGCAACATCAAGGTGCCGCTGTCGCATCATGAGCTGATGCGCCGAGGCCACCGCGGGATCCAGCAGCTCTGGGAGCTCGACGCCCCCGTGATCGTCGCGTGCAAGGGCTGGGTGATGGGTGGATCGTTCCAGCGCGCGCTGCTCTGCGACATCCGCGTCGCGGCCGAGGGAACGCGCTTCCGGCTACCCGAGCTGACCTACGGCGTGATCCCTGACACGGGCGGGGTCGCGGTTCTCTACGAGATGTGCGGGCACGGGCTCGTGAGCGACATGGTGCTCACGGGGAGGATCCTTTCGGTGGAGGAGGCACTGGCTCACGGAGTCGTGAGCCGGGTCGTGCCGCCGGATGAGCTCGACAGCACCGTGCGGGAGATGGCCGAGCAGATTGCGGCTGCGCCCGCCGTCACGGTGAAGATGGCCCGTGAGGTGATCCGGCACCTCGCGCTGCCACAGATCCGGGCGTCGATGTCCGACGAGATGATCTACCAGACGTTCGTGAGTCGCAGCGACGACATGGCGGAGATGCGCGCGGCGCGGGCCGAGGAGCGTCCCGCGAAGTACACGGGAAGCTGAGGAACCTGAGATGGCGGAGCTGATCGGTCTTCCCGCGCCCCGGCGGTCGGAGCATCCGCGCTACCGGCGGGCACGTACGCCGACGCGAGCGTGTTCGTCACCGGCGCCGGGACCGGGCTGGGCAAGGCGATCGCCTCGGAGTTCGCACGACTCGGAGCGGCGGTGGTCATCGGTAGTCGCAACAACGAGCACCTCGCGGCCGGACGCGCGGCGATGGAGGCTCTCGGCGCCCGGGTGCTCACGGTGCAGTGCGACATTCGCGAGCCGGAGAGCGTCGCGGCCGCGTTCGACGCCGCGACCGCCGAGTTCGGGCTGCCCGATGTGCTCGTCAACAACGCCGCCGCGAACTTCCCGGTGCCGGCCGAGGACATGTCGCCGAATGCATGGCGCACGGTGGTGGACATCACGCTCAACGGCACGTTCATCTGCTCGCGCGAGTTCGGTCGCCGGCACCTCGTCGTGGGCAGACCCGGTTCGATCATCAACGTCGGCGCGTCCTACGCGTGGACCGGGGGTCCCGGCTTCGTGCACTCGGCTGCAGCGAAAGCTGGCGTGAAGAACCTCACTGAGTCCCTGGCGGTGGAGTGGGGGCCGTACGGCATTCAGGTCAACGGGCTCGTCCCGGGGCTGTTCCCGCACGAGGACATGACGAGCGACATCCGCAGCAACATCGACCGGACCCACGACAAGGACCGCACCCAGCCCGCGTTGCGAGTCGGGCAGCGCCAGGAGCTGGGCTGGGCGGCGACGTTCCTCGCGTCGCCGTACGCACGGTTCATCTCCGGGCACACGCTGGTGGTGGACGGCGCGAATTGGCAACGCCGGTCGATGACCAATCCGGCGGTCGAGACCATCCGCGACCAGATGGGGCGCGGACCCTTCGATCCGGACCCGAAGCGCTGAGCGCCGACGAGGGAGGCCGGTGCGCATTCAGGACTCGATGGCCGCGCGCCACACGGCCCTGACTGGTCTGCCAACGCTTCGACGGCTGCGAAGCGTCTCTGTCTGCTTTCAAGGGAGTTGACCATGGCGAAGGTCGTCGGCGTGCACGGCGCGTTCCATGAGCTGTGGGGACCCAACCAGATCGCGGGCCGGTGGTTGCCGGCGCTGCGCGACGGGCTCGCGCTGGCCGGCGCGGAGATCCGGCCCGAGGACTTCACCGTCGCGTTCTACGGCGACCTGTTCCGTCACGATCCCGAGTCAGGTGGCGAACCGACGGACGAGGACCTGCGCGAGGTCGCGAAGGACGCGGGCCTGCTGGAGGTCGCGCAGACGCTCTCCGGCCCCGACGGGCTCGCGATGATCGCCAAGGCGATGGGCCGGGAGATGCTGAATCGACTGGTGGATCAGGCCGGTCGCTACTTCGCTGATCCGCAGACCCGCGCCCGGGTGGGGGACCGGGTCGTCGCGGCCATCACACCCGAGACGCGAGTGATCGTCGCACACTCGCTCGGCTCGATCGTCGCGTACGAAGCGCTGTGCGCTCATCCCGAGTGGCCGGTGTCGACGCTGGTGACCATCGGGTCACCGTTGGGAGCCGAGACCTTCGTGCGCCCGCACCTGCAGCCGCAGCCCGTCGACGGTCGGTGTGCGTGGCCGGGCTCGGTCACCCGCTGGTTCAACATCGCCGCGGTCGGCGACCAGGCGTGCCAGATGCAGCCCCGCCTCGCGGAGGCATTCGGCGCCGAGGTCACCGATCACCTTGTGGACAACGGGCACCGCGCGCACGAACCTGAGCCGTACCTCTGCGCTGCGCCGACGGGTCACGCGGTGGCGCGTGGGTTGGCTGCGGCGCCCGAAGCCTGAGCGGCTGTCGGTTGGTTCGCACGGACTGGAAGCTCGAACTGGTGATCGTCCGCGTGTCCGAATTGACCGGTCCAAAGGTCTTCTCGGTGAAGGTCGGCCTCAACGCCGATCGCGATCAGACGGTCGCGACGGCCGGCGCCGGCAGGTGCGGAGGCTGCATGATCGTCGCCGCGAGGTGATCGCTGATGCCCGCCGCGGGCATCGGTCGCGCGTAGAAGTAGCCCTGCGCCGACTCGCATCCGATGGCGCGGACCTCGTCGCGCTGGACCTCCGTCTCGACCCCCTCTGCGGTCACGGTGAGTCCGAGCACGTGGGCGAGATTCGTCACCGCGGCGACGATCGCGCCGCCGCTCGGCGCGTTGCCAATGTCTGCGATGAACCCCTGATCGATCTTGACCATGTCGACGGGAAGCCGCCGGAGATAGCTGAGCGACGAGTATCCGGTGCCGAAGTCGTCGAGCGCGAGCCGGACGCCGAGCTCGTCGAGGTCCGCGAGGATCGTCATCGCGCGTTCGCTGTCTTCGATGAACACGTTCTCGGTCATCTCCAGCACGAGGGAGGCCGGATCCATTCCGGTCTCGTCCAGCACCCGCGTGACGACCGCGCCGATGTCGGAGCTCATGAGCTGGCGGATGGAGACGTTCACCGCGAGGTCCAGCGGCGCGTGTGGATGCGTCTCCAGCCAGCGGGCGCGGTCGCGACAGCTGCGCTCGAGCACCCACGCGCCGATGTCGCAGATGAGGTTGGTCTGCTCCGCGATCTCCACCATGAGCGGCGGCGGGATGTCGCCGCGTGCCGGATGCTGCCAACGCAGCAAGGCTTCGACGCCGGTGATGAGGCCGTCCATGGAGCGCACGATGGGTTGGTACGCGACGGTGAGCTGCTCCTCGGCAAACGCCACGTGCAGGTCGCGCTCGAGGTTGTTGCGCTCGTCGGCGTGGAGCGCCTCGCGGAGGTCGATGATCTGGTGGCCGGCGCCGCCTTTGCGCTTGGCCTGGTACATCGCGGTGTCGGCCTGGTCGACAAGCTCGTCGGAGATCTCGTCGCCCGGTCCGGCGTATGCCATGCCGACGCTGGCACTGATCGACAGCTCGATGTCGGGCAGCACGAAGGCCGTGGCGAACGCCCGATCGATGCGCAAAGCGAGCGCCTCGACGTCCTGTGGGCTCTGCAGGTCCTCGCACAGGATCACGAACTCGTCTCCTGAGACGCGGCGAGCGTGTCGCCGGGGCGGACGAGGCGCGAGAGGCGTTGCGCGACGGCGAGCAGCAGGTCGTCGCCGACGTGGTGACCGTAGGTGTCGTTCACCTGCTTGAACCGGTCGAGGTCGGCGAAGAGGATTGCCGCGTTCGTCTGCGAACGCTTCGCCCGCAGCGCGGCATGGGTCAACCGCTGCTGCAGCAGTAGACGGTTGGGCAGGCCGGTGAGCGGGTCGTGCAGTGCGATGTGGTGAAAGCGATCTGCGGTCGCGCGGGCATCGTCGCGCGCCTGTGCGTTGAGCAGGTACGCCGCGGCTACGTCGGCCAGCGTCTGCGCGACTCCCAGGTCGTGGTGTTCGAGCGGGCCCACGCCGTCGCGATAGAGGTCGAGCGCGCCGAGTCTTCCGTCGCCGTGGCGCAGGGGGAAGCTGAACACGGCGCCGAGACCGCCCTCGGTCGCGGCGGGGCCGAACCGGGGGAAGCGTTCGTCGGCCGTGAGGTCGGGGATCGCAACTGCTTTGCCGAGCTCGAAGGCGGAGACGCCCGGGCCTTCCCGTACCTCGGTCTGGAGTCGCTCGAATCGCAGCGCGGACTCGTCCGATGCCGCGATGTAGCGCGGTGCCCGACCGGCCGAGATCAACGTGACTCCGGCGGCGGTGATCGGGAGGATCTCGACGATCCGGAGGACGAGGTGGTCCAAGATGCCCTGGATCGGAAAGTCGGTCGCCAGCGTGCGCGCGAATTCGCTGAGGACTGCGGAGAGCTTGTCTTCTCGGACCATGATCGCCATCCCGCCACTGAGGTACACAGGGCCCGCGCATGGTCCGGACGGACAGCTGATTGATCTGAGGGTGTCATTTTACCCGGCAGTGGCACTCCTTTTGACCAATACCGAATGGTCCTATTTGCGGTAGTCCCGCACGAGGGATTCGGCTCGAGGCAGCGTGGCGGCGGGCGGCGAAGGTGCGATGCCTTCGCGGCAATCGTGCCGGGGCGAAACCTATTCTCTGCCCCATGTCGAGTCGCCCGCGGGACGGAGACGCGTCGTGGTGGAGGCCGGGCGTCCTCTATCAGATCTATCCGCGCTCGTTCGCGGACTCGAACTCGGATGGCGTCGGCGACCTGCGCGGCATCATCGATCGGATCGACTATCTGCAGTGGCTGGGGGTCGACGCGGTCTGGATGAGCCCGATCACGGTCTCGCCCAATGCAGACTGGGGCTACGACGTCGCCGACTTCCGGTCCGTGGATCCGGAGCTCGGTACGATGGCGGACTTCGAAGAGCTCCTCGACGTCGCCCACGAGCGGGGGATCCGCGTCCTCCTGGACTTCGTCCCGAACCACACCAGCGATCAGCATCCGTGGTTCGCGGACGCACGGGCGTCGAGGACCGCGCCCTTTCGCGACTGGTACGTATGGGCCGATCCGCAGCCCGACGGCTCGCCGCCGAACAATTGGGTGAGCAGCTTCGGCGGGCCGGCGTGGACCCTCGACGATCGGACCGGCCAGTACTACCTCCACAACCACCTGAGCGAGCAGCCCGACCTGAACTGGTGGAACGAGGATCTGCGCGACGAGTTCGACGACCTGCTGCGGTTCTGGTTCGACCGGGGTGTCGATGGGTTCCGCATCGACGTCTGCAACGTGATCGTCAAGGACGCAGAGCTACGTGACAACCCGCCGTCGACCGAGGACGATCCCCTCGATGTGCAGCTGTTCGGGCAGCGCCCCGTCTACAACGCGAACCGTCCGGAGGTGCACGACGTGCTGCGCCGGTGGCGCACGATCGCTGACTCGTACGACCCGCCGCGAGTGCTCCTCGGCGAGACGCCGGTCGACGACCTTGCGGAACTCGGTCGCTACTACGGCGTGGATCTCGACGAGCTGCAGCTCGCGTTCAATTTCCCGTTCATCAACGCGCCGTTCGACGCGGCCACGATGCCCGACCTCGTGGCGCGCATCGAGACCGCACTGCCGCCCGGTGCGTGGCCGGCGTGGACGGGCTCGAACCACGACATGTCCCGGTTTGCGACCCGCTGGGCGCATGACGACCCGCGTCGGGTTCGGGCCGCGCTGTTGATGCTGCTCACCCTGCGGGGCACTCCCGTGCTCTACCAGGGTGACGAGATCGGCCTCGGGGACACGACCCTCGAGCAACCGGATCTTCGGGATCCGCTCGGCGTTCGGTACTGGCCCGCGTACGCGGGGCGCGACGCGATGCGGACACCGATGCACTGGCGCAAGGGTCCGGGCGGGGGGTTCACTGACGCCGGGGTCCGACCCTGGCTCCCGATGGGCGACACCGCCTGCAACGTCGAGGACCAGCGCGAGGACCCGAGCTCGATCCTCAACTTGGCCCGGGACCTCCTGGCCCGGCGGGCCGCGACGCCCGATCTGTGCCTCGGCGCGTACTCGCGCGCGGCCCGCCCCGGCGGGCGTCTGGGCGTGGCGCCGCGGCGATGGACACGCGGTCGCCGTGAACTGTTCCGAGCGCGACGTCGGGTTGGACGGGCTCGACGGGCGCATCCTCATCGGCACCGACCGTTCGCGCGACGGCGAGACCATCGCGGGATCGGTGCTGCTGCGGGCCTGGGAGGGACTCGTCGCCGAGGTCGCGAAACCGGAGTGACGTGACGCGCGTGTCACATTCGATCTAGCGTCCCCCCATCGACTGACCGGGGGGTCCAGATGTCGAGCAATCGGGTACCGCGCACGGGCGTGGGGTTCATCACGACGCTCTTCGCGTCCATCGCGCTCGTGATGGTGCTCGCTGCGTTCGGAGGGAGCACCACAGGGGGCGCGTCGATGCTCACCGGCTCGCCGGCCGCCGCGTCGACCAAACCCGGGGTCGGGGTGACGCCGAAGACGGTCAAGGTCGGCATCGCACTGGTGAACTTCGACTGCATCAAGCAGTTCTCAGACTCGATCCGGCTCAACCAGAAGCAGGTGTACCAGGCGTACATCGACAACATCAACAAGCATGGTGGCGTCGCGGGTCGCCAGATCAAGCCGGTCTACGAGAGCTACTGCCCGTTAGGAAGCGCGGGTCCGCTGGCGGTGTGCACGAAGTTGACCGACGACGACAAGGTGTTCGCGGTCATGGGGAACTTCGTCGACTTCTCCGGTGACGCGGAGACTTGTGTCTCGAACCAGCACAAGCGCGTCCTGATGACGTGGAACCTGACCCAGCAGATCATGAACCAGTCGCCGCCGGGGCTCATCATCTATCCGGGTGCGACGAACGAACGCACCGTCAGAGTCACGTTGCAGCTGCTGAACAAGGAGCACACGCTGAAGGGCCGGAAGGCCGCGGTGCTGGGTGGCTCGGCCGAGGCCAACACGGTGAACAAGACGATCGTCCCGGGCCTGAAGAAGCTCAAGGTCCCGCTCGGTTCGACCGCGGTGCTGTCGATCAACGGCACCGCCGACACGACGGCGGCGCAGGCGCAGCTCGACAGCTTCATCGAGAAGTGGAAGGGCCAGCACGTCAACACGATCTTCCTCTCCGGCGACGAGGTTTCGTCCAAGCAGTTCGTCACGAAGCTGCGTCAGGAGATGCCGAAGGTCATGTTGATCAGCGACACGACGGACACGCGGAGCTTCGCCCAGCAGGTGACGCACGCAGGCGTGAAGCCGAACCCGTACCAGGGCATGATCACCGCGGGAGGCCCACTCCCGACGGAGTACGACAAGTCGCCGAACTTCAAGTACTGCGCTGCCATCTACAAGAAGGGCACCGGGAAGACGGCCCCGAAATCCACGACGATCCTGAAGGGCCCCGGCGGCAAGACGCTCGACACCTACGGGTCCATCAACGACGCCTGCCAGACCATGACGATGTTCGACGACATCGCGACCAAGGTCGGCAAGCACCTGAATGACACCAACTGGGTGAAGACCGTCAACAGCTACGGCCCGATCGTGAACCGCGGGTCGGGCAAGTTCTCGTCGCTGCACAAGGGCAAGTACGACGTCCAGGACGACTTCCGGCTCCAGAAGTTCGACTCGTCGATCAAGCCCGACGGCGACTGGAAGGCCATCACCCCGGTGGAGAACATCACCGGTCAGTAGATCCGGGCCACCCGGACGGATCAAACCTGACACGCACGTCAGGAAGGGAATACGATCCCGCAGCCAGGGGGGTCGTGCGCCGATCGGGCTCGAAGGCGGTGACGTGACGGAGACGCAGCAGCCGGGGGGTGATGCGGCTGCGCTCGCGTCCGCGGTGCTGGATGAGGAGGCGGCACGCCAGGAAGCACAGGCGCGCTCCTCCGAGCAGGTGATCTTCCCGGACGACCTGCTGCCCGGGGTGAACTCCGACCCGGTCACGTTCCGCGAGGCGTTCGCGAAGGGCGGACGCCTGATGTTCATCGTGCTCGGGCTGCTGCTCGCGTTCGACGAGCTCGAGGGCGCGGCCATCCAGGTGCTCGGCCCGAACATCCGCAACACGTTCGGCATCAGCAGCGGTGCGATCGTCTTCATCGGCACCGCGTCGTCCGCGTTCTTCGTGCTCGGCGCCGTCCCCATGGGCTGGTTGGCCGACCGGGTGAAGCGGGTGCCGATCGTCGGCATCGCCAGCCTCTTCTTCTCGTTCTTCGTGCTGCTGTCCGGCTTCGCGGTCAACGCGTTCATGCTGTTCTGGACCCGCTTCGCGACGGGCATCGCGAAGTCGAACAGCATCCCGGTGCACCAGTCGCTGATTGCCGACAATTACCCGATCGGCATCCGCGCCCGCATGTCCGCCGTGATGAACATGGGTGCGCACGGCATCGGGCTCTGCTCGCCGGTGCTCGCCGCGGCGATCGCCACCTGGGCCGGCGGGCCCGAGGGCTGGCGGTGGGCGTGGTACCTCCTCGGCATCCCGGTCGGGGTGGTCGCGATCGTCGCCTTCAAGATGAAGGAGCCGCCGCGCGGCCAGTTCGAGAAGGACGACGTTCTCGGCGAGGTGATCGAAGACGAGGATCCGGCCCCGATCTCGATGGAGTCGGCGTTCGCCCGCATCAAGAAGATCGCGACCATCAAGACGGTGCTCGTCGCGTTCTGCGCACTGGGCTTCGGGCTCTTCAGCCAGGGTGAGCTCGCGTCGCTCTACCTCAACGACAACCTGCACATCCACGCCGTGCTGACCCGCGGGCTGATCCTCAGCCTCTCCGGGATCGCCGCGCTGCCGATCCTCCCGTTCGTCGGGAGGTACTTCGACCGGGTCTACCGGATCAACCCGGCCAAGGCGCTGGCGATGGTCGGCGCGCTGATCCTTCCGTCCGCGCTGTTCACCCCGCTGCAGTACTCGGTGCACAGCTCGGCCTGGTTCTGGATCCTCGGCGTCCCGCAGGCCGTGCTCACGACCTCCGCGTTCGCGATGACCGGCGCCGGTGCTGCAGGCAGTGGTGCCGTACCGGCTGCGGGGCATGGGCACCGCGATGGCGACGATGTACATCTTCTTCATCGGTGGCTTCCTCGGCGGTGTGCTCTCCGGCTTCTTCACGAACGCAATCGGCATCCGCGGCACGGTCATCGCGATCGGGGTGCCGACGAGCATCATCGGCGGTCTCATGCTGATGAACGGTGCGCGCTTCATCCGCGGCGACCTCTCGCTCGTCGTCGAGGAGCTGCTCGAGGAGCAGGAAGAGCACAAGAAGCGGGTCGAGCTCGGCGAGGCGACGCCTGCCCTGCAGGTCGCGAACATCGACTTCTCGTACGGCACGGTGCAGGTCCTGTTCGACGTGAACTTCGAGATCGCGCACGGCGAGTGCGTCGCGCTCCTCGGCACGAACGGCGCGGGGAAGTCGACGATCCTGCGGGTGATCAGCGGGCTCGAGGTTCCCGAGCGCGGCGTCGTGCGGCTCGACGGACGCAACATCACCTATGTGGCACCGGAGTCGCGGGTGAAGCTGGGCATCGTCTCGCTCCCGGGTGGCAACGGGACGTTCCCTGCGCTCACCGTGGACCAGAACCTCTCGGTGAGCGCGTGGCTGAACGAGGGCACGAAGGCCGATGTCGACGCGAGCATTGCCGAGGTGCTCGAGCTGTTTCCCGAGCTCGAGGAGCGCCAGGACCAGCTCGCGAGCAGTCTGTCGGGAGGCCAGCAACAGATGCTCGCGTTGGCGCGGGTGCTGCTCCACAAGCCCGAGGTCCTCATCATCGACGAGCTGTCGCTCGGGCTCGCGCCGATCGTCGTGCAGAGGATGCTCGAGCTCGTGGACCAGCTGCGGGCCCGCGGCCAGACGATGATCATCGTCGAGCAGTCGCTCAACATCGCCCTCGCGATCTCGGATCGGGCGATCTTCCTCGAGAAGGGCGAGGTCAAGTTCGAGGGCGCCGCCGCGGACCTCTTGGCCCGCGACGACCTCGCCCGGGCCGTCTTCTTCGGGACCGAAGGCGGCTGAGCTCGTGATCGTCGGCTCCTTGCTCGTCCCGCACATCTGGACCGCGAACCTCATCTTCATCGGCGTCGTGCGCGGGCTGATCGTCGCGCTGATCGCGATGGGCATCGTCCTGATCTACCGGTCGAGCCGGGTCATCAACTTCGCGGTCGCCGACCTCGGGGTACCGGCCGCGGCGTTGCTCGCGCTCATGGCCGGGAAGGCGAACTGGCCGTACTGGCCGTCGCTCGTCCTCGCCGTGCTCGCCGGGACCCTGGCCGGGACCGTGGTGGAGCTGGCGGTGATCCGCCGGCTGTTCAAGGCGCCGCGCGTCATCGTGCTCGTCGCGACGATCGGCGTCGCCGAGCTCGCTCGCGCGATCACGATGACGCTCCCCGACTACCGGACCGGCTCGCTGCAGACCGCGTTCCCGACACCGATCACGGGGGAGTGGCACGTCGGGAGCATCACGATCGAGGGTGCGCAGCTCCTCGTGCTGATCGTCGTTCCGATCATCGCGGCCGGGCTGTGGTGGCTGCTCGGCCACACCCGCTTCGGCATCTCGGTGCGGGCGTCGGCTTCGAACTCCGACCTTGCCCGACTCACCGGCATCAGCCCGAAGCTCGTCTCCACCGCGATCTGGACCATCGCCGGGTTCCTGTCCGCGGTGTCGATCATCCTCTACGCGACCGAGCAGGGATCGTCCGAGCTCGTTTCGATCGGGCCGGAGACGCTGCTGCTCGGACTCTCGGCCGCGCTGGTCGGCGGGATGAAGTCGTTCCCGCGCGCGGTCGCCGGCGCGATCGGCATCGGGGTGCTCTACCAGGTGCTCGTGTTCAACTTCCCGAACACGGTCGGGTCTCGTCCAGTTCGTGGTGCTGATCCTGGTGCTGTTCCTCGTGGCCCGGATGAGCCGGCGCGACGACTCCGGCGCCGAGAGCTTCTCGTTCGCACCTCGCGTCCCGGCGGTTCCCGAGCGACTGCGCGAGATCTGGTGGGTGCGGCGGATGCCGCAGCTGCTCGCCGGCGCCGCGCTGGTGTTCGCGATCGTCCTGCCGCTCATCGTGACCCAGTCCTTCCACCAGCAGACCTACGCGATGGTCCTGGCGTTCGCGATCTGCGCGGTCTCGGTGACGGTCCTGACCGGCTGGGGCGGCCAGCTCTCGCTCGGTCAGATGGCGTTCGCCGGCATCGGCGCGCTGAGTGCCGCGGCGTTCGTGCGCGGGGTGACGTTCGACATCGGCTGGCGTTCGACCCGCATCCTCCAGGGCAGCATCCCGAGAGTCCCGTTCGTGCTCGCGATGCTCTTCGGCGCGGCCATCGCGTGCCTGGTCGCGGTCGCGGTCGGGTTCGGCGCGCTCCGGGTGAAGGGCCTGCTGCTCGGCATCAGCACGCTGGCCTTCGCGATCGCGGCGCAGGCGTACATCTTCTCGCGACCGATCTTCACCGGCTCGGTCGACGCAACGACGGTGCAGTTCCCGCGCGGATCCCTCGGCCCGATCGACCTCGCCCACCTGAACCGCGGCTACTACTACTTCACGCTCGCGGTGCTCGTGATCGTGCTGCTCGTCGTCGGGCACCTGCGCCGGAGTGGCATCGGGCGGACGATCATCGGCGTGCGCGAGAACGAACCCGCGGCGTCGGCGCTGACCGTCTCGCCGAGGCGGGCGAAGCTCACCGCGTTCGCGGTCGCGGGGTTCGTCGCCGGGCTCGGCGGCGCGATCCTCGGCGGGCTCGTCGTGACGATCGGCTTCCAGGAACGGTTCTTCCGGGTCGAGGACTCGCTGATCCTCGTCGCGCTCGCGGTCATCGGCGGGCTCGGCAGCCTGGCCGGCGCGGTCGTCGGCGCGTTCTGGGTGATCGGCCTGCCCGCGTTCTGGCCGGACAACCAGACGGTGCCGCTCTTCACGTCGAGCATCGGGCTGCTCATCATCCTGCTCTACATCCCCGGCGGCTTCACCCAGATCGGGTACTGGTTCCGCGGCTCGATCCTGAACTGGTTGGAGCAGCGCCTGCCCGACGTGGCCGACGAAGACCCGGACCGCGCCACCGGTGTCGCTGCACAACGCGATCGGCCGTCCGATCGTCGCGAACTCGGACGGCAGCGTGATCTCGACCACCGGGCTCACCGTGACGTTCGGCGGGCTCGTCGCGGTCGACTCGGTCGACTTCCGCGCCGACGCCGGCGAGGTCATCGGGCTGATCGGCACGAACGGCGCCGGGAAGTCGACGCTGCTCAACGCGATCGGCGGGTACGTCCCGAGCGAGGGGACGGTCGAGCTCCTCGGACGGGACGTCTCGAAGCTCCCCGCGCACCGGCGGTCGCACTACGGCCTCGGCCGCACGTTCCAGGCCGCCACGCTTGTTCCCCGAGCTGACCGTGCGCGAGACCGTGCAGCTCGCGCTCGAAGCGCGCAAGCGGACGTCGTTCTGGGGGTCGCTCCTCTACCTTCCGAACGCGACACGCGACGAACGGTCCAAGCGGGCCGAAGCGGCGGAGCTGATCGACTTCCTCGGGCTCGGGCGCTACGCGGACCGGTTCATCGCCGAGCTCTCGACCGGCACCCGGCGCATCGTCGAGCTCGCCGCGGTGCTCGCGGTCGCGCCCCGGGTGATCTGTCTCGACGAGCCGACCGCCGGCGTCGCCCAGCGCGAGGCCGAAGCGTTCGGACCGTTGATCAAGCGGGTGCAGCAGGAGCTCGACGCGACGCTGATCGTCGTCGAGCACGACCTGCCGCTGATCATGGCGATCTCCGATCGCGTCTACTGCATGGAGGCCGGCGGGGTCATCGCCGAGGGTGCCGTCCGCGACGATCCGCAGCGACCCGCTCGTCATCGCCTCCTACCTCGGCACCGACGACCGCGCGACCGAGCGCAGCAATGCGGGCGCGGTCCTCGGCGCGTCGGAAGGAAGGACGGAGGACGGATGACGCTTCGCGCCCGAGGCCGCCGTCACGGCGTGGCGCGAGAACGGCTGGGTCCTGATCGAGGGCCTGGTCGGCACGGACGAGATCGACGCGGCCGCGATCGACCTGCCCGGCCTGTTCCCGACCGCCGAGCAGTACCACGCCGACCCGGAGGGAGAGACCGAGCGCTGGTTGGGCCGACCGCCGCCGCGCCGCGAGGAGTGGGTCGTGGCCCCCGACGGGGCCGGGGTTCCGACCGGAGCAGCACACCTGGCTGAGCGAGTTCCCGTTCCCCGGGTCCGGTGCGCTCAACCGGCTGTGCGTGCACCCGGCGATCGTCGACTTCATGCAGCGCGCGCTGCAGAGCGACCGACCTCCGGCTCTACCAGGCGCGCGCGAACGCGAAGTACACCGGCCTCACCAACTACGAGCAGCCGATGCACACCGACCGGAACCACTCGTTCCTGCCGCCGCTCACGGAGACGCCGTGGCTGCACGTCGAGTCGTTCCTCTACCTCTCGGACGTGCACGCCGGCACCGCGCCGACGCATCTGGTCGCCGCTGCGCGACTCCGTGGGCCACTCGCCGACCGAGCCGCTGATCATGCCGGACGGTGATCCGGAGATCTACGCCGCCGAGCAGCCCGCGACCGGCGTGCGCGGCTCGCTGCTCGCGTACCGGCCCGACGTCTTCCACCGCGGGCGTCGATCTCACCGATCCCGGGTGGCGCGCGGTTCCTGCTGAACGTCAGCTTCAAGCACGCGGGCCACGACTGGGTGGGCTACGACTCGATCCAGTCCCGCGCGAACTCGGCGCAGTGGGACCGCTTCGCCGAGGCGTCGACCCCGGACGAGCTCGCGCTGTTCGGGTTCCCGCGGCCCGGCCATCCGATCTGGGACGAGGCGATGCTGCGCGAGACCGCGTTGCGCTACCCGAAGCTCGACCTCACCCCGTGGCTCGAGGCGGCCGCGTCCGACTGACCGTCGGTGCGAGTGATCAGCTCACGCGAACGAGTAGGTCCCCGCGCCGACGGTGAGGTTGACCGTGCCCGCCGGGCCGGGCATGACCCGCAGCCCCGGACGGTGAACCAGCCCGGTCCCGGACTCGGTGACCCGGCGGGCGTCGGCGGCGCGGAGGTGGAGCGTGACGGAGGCGTTGGGTGGGACCCGCAGCCCGAGGTGCGTGGCTCCGACTCCGCGCGCCGCCAGGTGATCCGCACCGGACCGCTGACCGTCGGGACGGTGCCCGATGCTCGCGCGAGGTTCGCCCGCGGCTGGGTGATCTCGAGGCGGGCGCCGGCGGGCCGGGATCCGGCGCGCGACGACCGTGGCGCCCGAGGAAGGATTCGGGAAACGCCGCCAGCGCGGCCGAGCCCCAACCGTGCGACGTGCTGTCGCCGTCTGGCGTCGTCTGGCGCCCAGGTCTCCCAGGTGAAGGAGCCGCCCCTCGCCACGATCTGCGCCCAGCCCGGGCCCGACGGGTCCGTGAGGATCCGGCGCGCGTCGGCATCCAGGCCCGCGGCGTGCAGCGCACGGAGGAGCACGAGGCCGTTGTCGGGTCCCATCGCGACGCCGAGCCGTGCCACGTACCGCGCCGACCGCCGCGCGCTGGGCCGGCGGCGTCACTCCGTACGCGAGCGCGAACGCGCTGGCCTGCTGCGACGCGTGGCTGCTCATCGAGCCGTCACTCTCCAGGCCGTCGACGTAGATGCCGTCCGGGCGTCGGAGCCGGTCGTTCATCGCGCCGATCAAGCGCGTCGCGACGGCCGCGCCACGTGTCGGCTCGGCTGTCGGTCGCCGAGCGGCATCGCCATCTGACGCGACCCGGTTGTACGCGTCGACGGCGAGCGCGTTCACCGTGGTGCGCGCCACGGTGCTCATGTCGTAGCCGTAGCGCATCGGGGGCGGCCAGTCGACCGCGCCGTAGAGGTAGTCCTCGCCCCCGCCGGGCAGCCTCGTCACGAGCCCCGTCGCGGGATCCGTCGCGGCGTCGATGTACTCGGCGACCCGCGCTGGCCACTGGCGCGAGCTCGACGAGTGCGCCGCGGTCGCCGGTCGCGACGTAGTACTGCCAGACCCAGTCCGGATACCGCTCGGTGTTGTCGGGGATGTCCCGTGCGCCGTCGCCATTGGGGTAGACGACGTTGAGACGGCCGTCCGGCCAGTAGCGGATCTGGGACCGGGCGAAGTCGTGCAGCGCCTGCCACGTGAGGTTCTGTTCGCCGAAGGCGCGCATCGTCGCCTGCGAATCGTCGTACGAGTCGAGCAGGAACTGGCCCTTCTCCCGCGTCGGGGTGTCGACGAACTGCTCCTGGCTCACGTACAAGGCGGACCGGCGGGTCAGCGCCCAGACCGCGTCGAGCTCGGGCATCAGACGAGCTGAACGTCGCCGCGTGGTCGTCGGGCATTCGCCGATGACGGGTCTCGATCGTGAGCTGGTCGGCGGTCAGTCGCTCGGTCGGATCGTCGATCTCGAGGTACTGGAACGCGAGGTATCCGAACGGATGGAACGTCGAGGCGCCCGGTCCGCTGGGTGTAGCGGTAGCTCATGTCCGTGCCCTGGTTCTCGTGGGTCGCCGAGACGGTGCCGTCGGGGTTCAACGCGAACCCGGCACGGATCGGTCACCGTGCTCCCCGCGGTGCCGTGGCGGAACCGCACGACCGGTGTCGCGGCGTAGATCGCGCCGTAGTTCGCGACGGTCGCGCCGGACGGCAGGCGGCGAACCGACACTGGCCGGAGGGGCCGGGTCTCGATGCGAGTCCGCTGCGTGACGAGGTGGGTGAAGGGCGCCACGCCGATCGGGCCGAGAACGGGGACCGGCTGCCAGCCGGCCGCATCGAATCTCGACGTCGACCACGCCATCGGGATGGTGGCGGGCGTCGATGACCTCGGTGAAGTCGCCCTCGTCGTTGCGCGGCGTTCCCGGTGTCCACTCCGCCGGTTGCTCGCGCCACGTCCCGTCGGTGCCGACGACCTGGCGCGAGCCGTCGCGGTGGAGCACCGAGATCTGCGCGAGCAGGCCGGGCTGGCCCGCGGGGCGACCCTGGCCGGCGCCGTACCAGTGGTGGAGGACTCCGAAGCCGTTCGTCCCGTCCGGCCCGCACCAGCCGGGTCACGTCGGTGGCCTGGACGTACTGCTCGTCCGGGTACGAGAACGACGGTCCCGCGTCGGCGCAGGTGGCCGTTGATCCAGAGCTGGTACTGGTGGGACGCGGCGACGAACGCGGTGGCGCTGACGATCGGGCTCGCGCCGATGGACGGCGGTCGTGCGGACGTAGGTGAACTGATCGTGCGTCGGTGGTGACGGCCCGGGAGTCACCCAGTCCGCGTGCCAGTCGGCCGGTGCGGGGGATCGTGACGAACGGTGACGGTCGGGCGAACGGGCCGGTGCGCGCACCGTGGACGCGTGTGGCGACGGTCCACCAGTACTCCGTGTCGCCGCGTCGAGCCGCGGTCCCGGGTAGCGGACGAACGCCTGCCGGCCGGACGCCACCGAGCCGCTGTCCCAAACGATTGAGCCGGCACGCGGATCCGATGGTCGCCCTGCGGGCCACGAGCACGCGGTACTCCGTCTGGCGACGCGCCCGGCCGCGGATCCGTCACCGTGCCATGCGAACGTCGATCGCATCCGGATCGACCCCGGTGGCCGGGCTCATGCCGTTCACCGTGAGGCCGGTCGGGGCACCGGGCCTGGTCGCGGCAGACACCGGCACCGCTGGGCCGAGCGCCGCGACCGAGGATCACGCCGACGCAGACCGCCATCGCCGTGCCCACTCGTCGCTGCGGCCGCATCCGCTCCACCTCGTCTGTCCACCGCAGCCCCTGGCGCGGCCGCGGAAGCCTACCGATCGGTGCGACCTGGGCGAGCGTGGCGCGGTGCCGAGCCGCGGTTCACCGAGTGAGCGTACGATGGCGCTGCTCGATCGCGGTCGACGCGACCGGTTGCGAAGACGAGCGGGAGCGGCCGTCACCGGTTCGGCCGAATGCGATCGATTGTTCCGTCGGTTGCATCGGACGTGTGTCCATCGCGGTCAGTCCGGCGGACGTTCGAAGTCCTGCGGTGCAGCCGTGCGGGAGAGGATGCCGAGCGTCGCGCGCAGGGCACCTTCCGAGATGATCGGGAAGATGTTGGCTTCCTTCCACACCGGGTCGATCTCGGACCAGTCGTAGTACGAGGTGACGAGCGTGGCACCATCGGTGGGCTCGAGCGTGTAGCCGTAGATGTGACCGATCTGCGGCTTGATCTGCCCTTCGATCGTCCACGCGATCTCCCGGTCGGGCACGAACCGCTTGATGTGCACCGTCACGTCGTAACGGCCCATCGGGAAGTCGTTGAGCGACTCGCGGTCCATGTGCACCACGAAGGTGTCGCCGACGGCCGTCACCGGATCGCCGGTCGCGGCGAGCAACATCCCGGTCGCGTCGATCGCGACATGGCCCTTGGGGTCGCTGACGATCTTGAAGATCGTTGCGGGGTCGGTGGCGATGATCCTTCGGACTTCGATGCGCTCACTCGTCATCTCCGCATCCTGTCACCGCGGCGTCGGATCCGAAACCGGCGAGGCGGCTACGGCAGCTGGTGGACTGCGGTCGGGGCGCGCGGCGAGGTGGTGACGCTGGGTTTGCGGCTCGTGCCCGTTCGCGACGCCGAGGGGGGTGGCCGGGGGCACATCGGGAACGACCCCGGAGGTCAAGGCCGTGAAGACCGAGCTGTCCCCGGGTTGCAGGTGACCGATGTACCAGCCGGCGGTGCCCGCGTAGTCCCAGCCCGCAGGAAGGGTGACGCTGCCGCCGTGGCTGGCATCGTTCCACGCCGGCGCAGCCTCGGACGCCGGCCACACGATGAAGCTGACGGTGGTGCCGACCGCCCGCGCGCAGATGTTCCATGGAAGCGAGATCTGCTGACCGTCGGGTCGGAACACCGAGCTGAGATCGAAGGATCCGATCTGGGTACCGACGCTGGGAGTGCCCGTGTCCCAGACGTGCACGTTGAAGATCCACCCCGCGTGGAAGTAGACGTTCTTCGTCACCGTGATCGCCCGGCGCGCACCGCCACTCGTTTCGGCGACGCGCAGCGCCGCACCTTCCTGGTTGATGGTCGAAGAGTCACCCGACCACGTGGCGCAGGACTGTTCGTTCTCGGCGACCGGATCCGCGAGGCGTAGGAACGCGATTCGGGTGTTGCCGGAGAGGTTCGACGTCGGTGCGCTCGCGGTGGTCGTCGCGCCGGTGACTGCGAGCCCGAACGTGTCGTTGCGATCGGGAGTCAGGAGATCGTCGGCCAGGGTCGGGTCGAGGGGCGTGACAACCGGCCGGGCGCTGACGAGCGCGCCGGCATCGGAACCGACGTAGACGATGCCGCCCCTGATCGCGGGGGAGGAGGCGACGGCGCCACCGATGGGGATCGTGCGGGCCGGGTTGCACACGCGGGGCGGCGTGGTGCAGTCGGCACCACCGCTGGTCGGGTAGCCGGAAAGGTGGCCGTCGGCCGTTCCGATGTACACGAGCCCACCGGCGACGGAGGGCGATGATCTCACCGGCCCACCGGTGACGGCGGTCCACACGGGAGCACAGGCGACGGGGACACCATTGCACGCGTCCGGGTTCGACGGGTCGTACGCGGAGAGGTGGCCGTCATCGGAGCCGATGTAGACCTCTCCGTTGGCGACCGCAGGTGAGGACTTGATCGGCCCACCGGTCGGAGCGGTCCACTCGGCCATGCACGTCAACGGGGTGCCGGCGCAGCCGTGGGCGCCGTTCGCGTCGAACGCGTAGAGCGACCCGTCACCGGATCCGACGTACACCACCCCACCTGAGGTCGCCGGCGAGGATTCGATCGGTCCGCCGGTCGCCGCGGTCCACTTGGGCCTGCAGACGATCGGGGTTCCGGAGCATCCCTGCACCGCGGTCGCGTCGAACGCGTAGAGCAGTCCGTCGTCCGAACCCACGTACACGACGTTCGACGCGATCGCGGGGGATGATCGCACCGCGCCTCCCGTCGCTGCGGTCCACAGGGGCGCGCACGTTCGCGGTGCGCCACCGCATCCCTGGACGCCCGTGGCATCGAACGCGTCGAGGTGTCCGTCGTCCGACCCGACGTAGACGATGTTGTTGGCGACGAGTGGTGAAGAGCGAACCGGCCCGCCCGTGCGCGCGGTCCAGAGTGGCGTGCAAGTCACCGGTGTCCCGGTGCACCCGGTTCCACCGTTCGCGTCGAACGCGTAGAGGTTGCCGTCGTCCGAGCCCACGTAGACGACACCGTCGACGACCGAAGGCGAAGAGGAGACCGGCCCGCCAGTCAGCGCAGTCCAGAGCGGCGTGCAGTCGTAGAGGTAGCAGCCTGAAGTGCTCGTGGCGTCGAAGGCGTAGAGCTTGCCGTCGTCGGAGCCCACGTACACGACACCCTTCGCGACCGCAGGGGATGACGAGATCGCAGCACCCGTCGCGCCCCGCCACGCCGTGACGAGCTCGCGGACGTTCGTGGCTGAGGTGGCCGTGTCGGTGGAGTTGTTGCGCGTGTGAGCGCCGTTGTAGCCGAACACCGACCAGTCGCATGCGGCGAGCACGACCGCCATGACGGCCGCGAGCGTGAGCAATGTCGTGAGTCGGTGCCCGCGCGTCCGATCGGTCGTCGATGATGTTCGATGTTGGTCCACGCCACGCACCTGCCCGTGCACTCTGCCCATCCGGCCCCCGCACGAGCACGGTAGCCCCGAAGCATCCGCCCGATGGGCTCGCTCGCGCGAGCGGTCTCAATCGCGCTCAGCGCGCGCGAGCGACCGGCACGCGGGACCGCGAAGGTCGCCGCGACGCCGCCTGAGCTCCCTCAGTCTGGGGACTCCATCGAGTTCGCGATGTCGCGGAGCTGGTTCTTCGCCACCTTGTCGAGCGTCGCGCGCGGGAAGTCCTCGACGACGTAGACCGCACGGGGCACCTTGAAGTCGGCCAGGTTGGCCCGGCACAGCTCGATGATCGCCTTCTCGAGCGTGGCTTCGTCGTCCGCGCCGGGGTTCGCGATGACGAACGCGACCGGGACCGTGTCGAGCATCTCGTGGTCCCGACCGACGACCGCGATGTCGGCGATGCCCGGGACCTGCCGACACAGGTCCTCGACCTCGCGGGCGGACACGTTCTCGCCGCCCACCTTCAGCACGTCGCCGTCGCGCTCGGAGTAGAAGAAGTTGCCTCCCTCGCCGATGCTCACCATGTCGCCGGTCTTGAACCAGCCGTCGTCGGTGAAGCTCTTCGCCATCGCCTCGGGGTTGTCGTAGTACTCGAGGAACAGCTGGATGCCGCGCGTGCCGCGCACCCACAGCTCGCCGACCTTGCCGTCGGTGCAGAGCTCGCCGGTCTCCTTGTCGATGATCAGGAACTCGTAGCCGGGAGTCGGCTTGCCCATCGAGCGCAGGGGGTACGTGCCCGACGGGTTGATCGAGGTGGCGTGGATGACGGTCTCCGTCATGCCCCACGCGGGGACGACCTGGCACTGCAGCCAGGCGTCGAGCTCCGGCATGATCAGCCCGAAGACCCCCACCTTGATGGTGTGCTCCGGGATGGGCTGACCCGCGAGCGCCTTGAAGATGAACGGGATCAGCGAGATGTGCGTGACCCTGTGGGCAGCCACCACCTCCCAGAACCGGCTGGAGGAGAACTTCGGCTGGAGCACGATCGTGCCGCCGACCCCGAGCGTGGTCCACAGCGACCAGCTCTGCGCGTTGACGTGGAAGAAGGGCAGGTAGATCAGGTAGACGTCGTCGCCCGTCATCGCGATGTTGTCCGGCCCGACCCGACCGGCCCACAGCGCGTTCGCGTGCGTGTGCACGACGGCCTTCGGACGCGACGTGGTTCCTGACGTGAACTGGATGCCCGCGGGCAGCATCGGCTCGTGTGGCCGGTCGGGGAGTGCGGCGGCGTCGCCGAGAGGTCGCCGAACGCGAGCTGACCGTGGTCGAGCTCGCTGGCAGGCGCCGGCGCGCCGCTGTTGTCCGCCGTCACCGCGATCCAGGAGAGCTTGGGTCCGGCCTCGGCGACGAGCGCCGCGTACTGCGGTTGGGTGATGCCGGCGACGCAGCCCGCCTTGTCGATGTAGTACTCGAGCTCGGCCGCGACGCTGCGGGTGTTGGTGGTCACCCCGACCGCGCCGAGGGTCGCGCACGCGTACCAGCTCAAGACCATCTCGGGTGCGTTGTCCGAATGGATCAGCACCTTGTCGCCCTTGGCGATGCCGCGGGTGCGCATGCCCGCGGCGAGCCGGCGTACGTCGTCGTTGAACTCCGCGTAGGTCCAGGTGCGGCCGTTGCCGTCGCGTGGCTCCCAGATCAGCAACGGGTGGTCGGGCTTGGCCTCGGCCCAGTGGGCCAGCAACCAGGGCAGGTCCTGGCCCTCGAACTGGAACCGGGCAACCTGATCAGCGTTCACGTTCATGTCTCCCGGGGCAGGCGGGGCGGGGCAGCACACCGGCGGACGCCGCGGCTCGACCGGCGCCGAACTCTACTGACTTCCGGGTTCACCACGTCCAGATGATCCGTGCCGTCGGCGCGGGGCGTAACGTCAGCTGCCGTGAGCTCAGAGCTCGTCATCATCGGCTACGACGGTTCCCCGGCGGCCGGGCGCGCGATCAACGCTGCAGGCACGCTGCTCGCGCCGGCGCACGCGCTCGTCGTCACGGTGTGGGAGGCCGGTACCCGGTTCGCGCCGCCCACGGACGACCCGCTGACGATTCCGTCGTCCCCCCTCGACGTCGAGGCCGCGTCCGGCGCGGACCAGAACCTGTACGAGCAGGCCCAGCTCGTGGCGCGGCGAGGCGTCGACCTGGCGGAGGAGGCCGGTTTCACGGCCGACGGGATTGCCGTGGTGGACGACGTCACCGTGGACCGGACCCTGGTGCAGATCGCGAACGAGCGGGATGCCGCGGCGATCATCGTCGGCACTCGTGGGCACAGTGCTCTGCACGACGCGCTGCTCGGCAGCACGACGCGTGCCGTGATCCAGCATGCGGACTGCCCGGTGATCGTGTGTCGTGACCCCGAGAAGTGACGGATCAGCTGGGGGAGCTCAGTGGGTGCACAAAGGGCAGGAGTCAAAGATCCCGCACGTGATCCGCACGTCGTGGCGTGCACTTCCACCGGGACACTCCGCCGAGAGGGTGCATTCCTGCACGCCGATCGTCTCGTGCTCGATGAGCAGGCCCGAGCATTCGGACGCGGCAAGCGCATCCCTCTCGACCTGCGCGAATTGCGACAGCGCGGCAAATGCACCGGGATCGGCTTCGATCCGCAAGACCAGGCTCTCGTTCGCCCATTCCTTCGGCAGACTCATGGCCGGAGCATATGCACCCGCCGCGCCGGATGGCCCGCGAACCAGTTCTGATCCGCAGTGGAGCAGGCCGATGAGTGTCCTAGTGTGCTAGCATGCTTGCATGACGGACGGCGAGGTCAAGCAGTTCAACGTCTACCTGCCACGTGCCACTCATCAAGCGGGTGAAGCACCACGCCGTGGACACCGAGCAGTCGCTCTCGGCGCTCGTCGCCGCGGCACTCGAGGACTACCTGCGCTCAAGAGAGGACGACTGACATGACCACCAACGGCATCGAGGCGGTGTTCCTGGAGACCCACAACTGGGGCAAGGCGGCGAAGTTCTTCCAGGCGCTCGGCTACGAGCTCGAGTTCGAGACCGACCACAGCTCCGGCCAGCTGCGCAACGGCGACGGTCCCTACGTCTTCATCGCCGAGGTCCCCGAGGACCGACCGACCGGCATGCAGCTCGTCCTGCACGTCGATGACGCCGAGGCGTTCGACGCCGATCCCGCGGTCGAGGTCGTCACACCGTTCCAGCCCACGCACTGGGGTACCCAGGAGATGACGGTGCGAGATCCCGATGGCCGGCTGTGGAGCCTCCAGGCGCCAGCGGCCTCGTGAACGTGTCGCCCGACAGCAGTGCCGTGCGCACCGCGCTGTGGCGCGCGCTTGCACGTGCAGCTCGACGCGCCGCCGCACCTCATCGACGACGAGATCGGTCTCGCGCTCGCCGCGCCCGAGGACGGTTGGCGCGACCGGCCGGACATGCACCCGATCGGCACGAGCGGCTACCGGGCCGCGATCGTCGCCCGCACCCGGTTCGTCGAGGACCTGCTGATCGACGAGGGCATCACCCAGTACGTGCTCCTCGGCGCCGGCCTCGACACGTTCGTACCAGCGACACCCGGAGCTCGCTCCCGGGTGGCCGTCTTCGAAGTCGACCAGACCCGGCGCCCAAGCATGGAAGCGCCAGCGGCTGGACGACCTCGGCTACGGGGTGCCGGACTCGCTTCGGCTCGTCCCCGTCGACTTCGACGCGGACGACGACTGGTGGCAGGCCCTCCTCGACGCCGGCTTCGACGCGAAGGCCCGGCCGTCGTGTCATCGAGTGGCGTCTCGATGTACATCACCAAGGCGGCCACCGCCGCGACCCTGCGCCGGCTCGCCGCGCTGGCGCCGGGCTCGACCGTCGTCATGACCTTCATGGTCCCGTTGGAGCTGCTCGACGAGGCCGACCGGCCGGGCCTCGAAGCTGCCGCCGCGGGGTGCTCAGGCCGCCGGGACGCCATGGGTCAGCTTCTTCGAACCGGACGGATCGTGGAGCTCGCCCGAGACGCAGGCTTCATGAACGTCCGGTACGTCCCAACGGCCGAGCTCGCCGAGCGATACCTGACCGGGCGTACCGATCGCCTGCGCGCGGCGGGCGGTGAGGGCATTCTCCTCGCCCGAACCTGACCGAGCCGATCCGTGCCCTCGGCCTTTCCGCCCCCTGACAGGCACGTGAAGGTGCCGTATCGTCCTCTGGGTGCTCACGTGCGCGGGGTGCTCGTAGGGTCGAAGCCGATACGGCGTTTGGGTATCGGGGTGACCGCACTCGTCCTGCTTGCCGCGTGTGAGGCGATCCCCCACCCCAACTTCGTGGCGCGGGAGGGTCCTGGCTCTCCGGTGACGTTCGAGCTGCTGTCGGGCGACGCACACTTCGCAGTCGTGCGCTCGACGGGCCCCGGCGCGACCGTCCCCCGCGGCCGGCCGCTGGCGGGTGGACCGCAGCACCGGATCGGTCGTGACCCTCCCGGACGGTGACCAGGCCGTGAAGGTCAGTCGCGGCGGGGAGCGCGTCCTCGTGATGGCAGGCAACGACTCCGTGATCTGGGCTGCAGGAGCGACGCTCGCGCCGCCAGCCGGAGCGAAATTCTCCGATCAACTCACCTACGGCGTGTTCGTCGACACCGACGGCGCCGTGAAGAGGTGGGAGACCGCAACCCAGTCGATCACTCCCGTCGAGATCGGCATACCGCGCCCGGCGGGCGCGACCAAGGCGGTCGCCAAGGCCATCTCCGACGACGGGCTCACGGCCGAGTACACGTTGTCGGGCCCCCAGTTGGCACCGGTCGAACGCTTCGCGAACCTCGCAGCGGGAATGGCTGTGGACCGTCCGTTCCTCTCCGGGCCGGTGAACTCGTACGTGGAGAACCGCTTCACGCTCGCGGCCGACGGCACCGGGTTCGTCCAGGTGTACGAATCCGGGAGGGACGACCTCGGAGTGCGGCGCCCCGACGAGGCGTGGGCGGACCTGGTCGAGCTGCCATCGGGGCTGACGCGGACGCGGTACACGAGCACGAGCAGAGAGTCGATCGAACGGGAATTCATCTCCGCCGACGGCGATCGGGCTTGGGTCTACCAATCCCGCCGCGAGTACGGAGACGCCTGTATCGCCGGACTGGATCCGTCCTTCACCTGCATCGTCGGTTCCCATGCGATCGCGTTCTGGGCGCCGAACGGGCGCCGCAGCTTCGACACCGGCGTGTTCGACCTCGGCGGGATCGACGTCTCACGGAACGCGTGGTTCCTGTTGCTCGACAAGTCCACGACGTTGCTCTCGAACTCGCTCAAGGGTCCCGTGCGGATCCTCGATGCGCTCGCTCCTTCGCCCGCGGTCGAATCGCTCGCGCAGGCGGAGACGATCGGGTCGAATCCCGCCTTCTCGGTCGGCGCCCGGGTGAGCGACGACCTTCGGGTCGTGGCGTCCTCGAGCAACACCGGCAAAGGGTGGTACGAGTACTCCGCGGCACCGTGACATTCGCCGATGCGTCGCGCGATTCGTCGGCAGCCGTCAACGGTTGATTGTCGACAGGACCCGGGGAAGAAGCCATCGAGCTTGCATCGCGGCTGTGGTGGGCGTGAAGTGCCGACCGTCGGGGCGCAGCCGAACCCCGTTGACCTCTTCCGGGCAGGGCGCGCCGTCTGGGCACACGTGGTGCGCAAGGTCGATGAGCGTGACGGAGTCGGGGTGGCGCGCCGCGAATCGCCGCTGGATTCGGTCGAGGCGCGCGTAGCTCGCATCGTCGATTGCATTGCTGGTGTTGTTCGTACCCTGCGCATCGTTGGGTGCCGCCGCGGCGGTCGTGACCATGGCGACCTTTGCGCCGTACTTTGTGACCCGGGCGAGCTCCGCGTCCATCAGACGCGTCGTCTCGGCGTCTCCGGCGCGAGTGCCGGAGACCAAGGTTCGGCCGCGGACGACGACGTCGGACTTCTCCCAGATGCTCATCCAGACCACGATGTCCGGACGCATCTGCTCGAGCGCCGGGAGCTGCGCATCCTTGACCATGATCGGGCACCGCTCGGAGTGGGGCGTGACCTGCTCGTTTCGGGTCGTGGTCATCTGCCCACCCGCGATGCCACAGCCGGGGACTGCCGCCTGCTCGACCGTGGCACCCACCTGTGCGGCGACGGCCTTGAGCCCTGGGAAGAAGGCACACGCGGTCGAGTCACCGAGAAGGAGGATGTGGACAGCACGTGCGGAGTGTGGGACGCGAGGTGGACCGGTCGATCGGGCCTGCGCGCTGCGCCTCGCTCGTCTCGTCGGGACGAGGCGCGCCGCAGTAGTACGGATCGCCGTAGGTCCATGGGAAGTTCGTCCTGGGCTTTGCCCCGGTGAGATAGCTCGGCGCCGGAGATGCACCGGTCGCGGACGCAAGAACGATTGCCAACGTGACTGCGACGAGCGGAAGAGCCAACCATCGGGCGACATTGCGCCGCGGTGCGGTTCTTGATCGGTCAAAGGGCTCGACGCGCTTCCAGGGGAGTGACGGCCGACGACGCTCGCGGTATCGGGAGCTCGATCAGATAGAACGTGATGGTCGCGGCGAGGAACGTCAAGACGATCCTGAGCGCGTTGAGCTCGAGCCCGTCGAGGTGAACGCGTGACGGCACGAGCCAGACGATGATCGGCCAGTGAAACAGATACAGGCCGTAGGACAGCCGACCGATCCACGCGAGCGGTGCGATCCCGAGCAGCGCCCGCAAGGCTCCGGGTTGCAGCGCGCCTGCGATGACAACGCAGGCGAGCGCGGCGTAGAGCGCCGAGCCGCCGTAGTAGTAGTGCCGGCTGGTTCCGGTCGCGACGTTCCAGGCGTACAACATCACGACGAACGCGACGGTGCCGGCGATCATGAGCCAGCGTCTGGCTCTTGCGCTGGGGGTCCAGACGACAAGCAGGATCGCCAGCAATGCGCCCATCAGGATCGTGTGCATTCGTGCGTCGGTTCCGTAGTAGGCACGCAGCGGGTCGCCGGGTGCATACGTCTTCACCATCACGAAGACTGACGCCACGACTCCGATGCCGCAGACCGCGGCGAGCACCCGCATCGAGCCGCGGCTGAGCCGGAGCGCGGCGAACACGACGAGCGGCCACACCAGGTAGAACTGCTCCTCGATCGCGAGGGTCCACATGTGGCGGAGCGGAGATGCAGCCGAGAACAGCTCGAAGTAGCCCTGCTTCTCGACGATGAACCGCCAATTCGCGACGTAGAAGAGGCTCGCAAGGCCGTCGCCGCGGACCGCAGCACGATTCCAAGGATTGATCTCAAAGCGGGTGAAGACCGCGACCAGTACCAGCACCACGAGGAGCGCCGGGAGCAGACGGCGGGCTCGGCGGGCCCAGAACGCTTTGAGCCGCACCGTCTCGGTGCGGCGCCATTCCATGATCAACAACGTCGTGATCAGGAATCCGGAGAGGATGAAGAACAAGTCGACCGACAGGTACGCGCCGCGTGCCCAGCGTAGTTGAAGTGGTACGCGATGATCGCCAGCAGCGCGAGCGCTCGCAACCCGTCGAGCGATGCGTGGTACTCGAACTTGATCCGCACCGGGGCCTTCGACTCGGTGACGGGGACCTGTGTGGTGGTCATCACCGGCTCTTTCTGCTCCGAGGGCAGAGCTCGCGCTCGGCCCGCCCGGGGTCGGCGGGGATGTGCATCGTCGTGAACGAGACGCTGTGCACGATGTTGCTGAGAAAGCGGCCGGGGGTGAGCGGGTCGTCGACTGCGTGGAGCAGGTCGGACAGCGGCGCGCAGGCGAGGGCGTGGTTCGCCGCCAGAGCCTTTCGGCCGGTGGGGTGCGCGGCGAACCTGGCGTCGTACCATGCGAGGTCGACGTTCTTGCGGTGCCCGGCCGCCCGGCCCGGGACGTTCGAGGTGTGCGCGGCGAGGGGCTCGGCCAGGCCCGCGAGGTCGACGATGAAGACGTCCTTGCCGGCGACGTACCCGTTCATGCCGATGGAGCCGAGCGCGACCGCGAGACGGTTCGGGTCCTTGCCCGGGATCGGTTGGAACTTCAAGAGCGGGATGTAGCCCCGCGCGCCGTCCGCGTAGAGCGCCGCGATCTGGTCGCCGGCGATGAAGCCCGGGCTGTGCTTCGTGTGGGCGAGGACCGGCGCGCCGTTCAGCAGGCGCCGGTCGGAGATGGGGACGACGGTGAACCGTGCGGCCGGCGGCTGTTCGAACCGCAGCGTCGCCGCGCACACGACCGCCCACACCCCGACGATCCCGACGATCCCGTACCCGAGAAGATTCCCTCGTTTGAACCCGAGCGACGCGGGCAGTGCCAACGCGAACAGGGCCGGGAGCAGCAGCCGTCCGTGCATGTAGTCCCCACCGATGAGCACGAAGTAACCCGCGTGCAGCCCGGCGCCGAGCAGCAGCGCACCCGACGCGATGGCGAACGGCGGGGGGCCGCGCCGGAGGTTGCGGCCGATGACGACCGCGACGCATGCCAGCGGGATCCAGAGCCAGTAGGTGCTGACCAGGTCCTGCGCGTAGTTGAGACCCTGCTGGACGTGGAGGCCACCGGCGTCCTTGGCGAGCGCGGTCGACGGGACCACGGAGGCGAAGTAGCCCATGCGGAAGACCTGGTAGGCGACCGGCGCCGCGATCGCGACGGCCACGTCGAACACCGCGGCGCGTCCGCGGTCGCGGGTGATGAGGATCCAGGCCGCGACGACGCACACCGAGAACAGGCCGAGGTCCGGCCGCACGAGCGGGCCCAACCCGAGCACGACCAGCGCGGCCACCCGACGTCCGCGGTGATGGGCGCGAACGCGCCCGCGGCGTGCAGGAGCAGGGTCCAGACTCCGGCCAGCCACATCCACGTCATCCCGACCTCGAGGCCGCTGGTCGAGAAGTCCCACACCACCGGGATCGCCGCGACGGCGAGCAGTCCGACGGGGACGACCAGCTCGTCGTCGGAGTGCAGCCGGCGCGCGGCGAACCCGCCCAATGCGAACGCTCCGACCGACAGCGCGAGGCAGGCGACAACGGTTGCCCACTCGACCGCCATGAAGTGACCGAGGGTGCCGCGCGCCAGCGCGAGCACGCCGAGCCAGAGCGGGCTGGTATAGGCCTCGATGCGCTCACCCGCGTTGAACACCGGCCCGTGGCCGGCGAAGAGCTGGTCGACGATGCGGAGGTTGATGAACGCGTCCTCGTCCATCCATCGTCGGCGCCAGCCCATCACGAGGATGAACGCGGCCGGCGCCAGGAGCACCACTGCCTGCATCGTCCGGCGCGTCCGGGATCGGGCGCGCCGACTGCACGACGCGAGTTGCCGGGATGGTCGCCGCCGACGCGTCGACGGTCACGCTGCTGCCGCCGTCATCGTGCCGCAGACGCGCCGGTGCCCCGGCGGCCGGCGAGAGCCGCGACGAGCAGCTCGACGAGAGGGTGGATCGTCCGTGCGCATCGTCTTCAGCTGAACGTCCTGCACGAGGTTGCGGCACTGGCACGCCGGTTCGCGAGTACCCAGGAATGCGGCATTCCCCACCGTATCGGCCACGACACGACGCCGGAGCTCGGCGGAGAAGGGCAGGACCGCCCTCTGCTCACGAGCTGAGTCGCGTGCTGCGCAGGACTCTTGGCGGGGCACCCTCGCCATCGGCTCGGCGGATGCGTCAGGGCCGGGTCTTGGATCCGTCAAGCATCTCACGGGTCGAGTCAGCGTGCCCTGCGTGGTGCGCGGTCTCCTCGATCAGGTGCAGGAGAACCCACCTGAGATCCAATGGTTCACGGAGTCCGAGCAGGACGTGCGCCGCTGGCAGATCTCCTTCAGTGCCAAGACAGGCGATGTCGAGGCTCGGAGCCGACTTGACGATCCGCTCTGTCTCTCGCTCGCGCGCCCAGTAGGTGGCGATCACCTCGGCCAACGAGACGTCGTCGGAGACCCTGAACTCGTCTTCCCGCAGACGGAACGTGCTCCCGAGGTAGCGGCCGTCGATCCAGCGCCATTCGACGTGGCTGAGATGGTTGATCACACCGATGATCGGGAGAAGCCTCCCATCGGGAGTCCAACGGGCCTGGTCGTCCGTGAGGGCGGTCGCACTCGCAACAACCTCTTCACGCTGGCGGTGCAGGAACCGCAGCAGCAGCTCCCGCTCGTCCAGCGTTGGGTGCACGGGCTCGAGCGTCACGGCTCGACGATACTCACCGCAGGTCTGCACCACGCTGCTGACCTGCGCATTCGAACTGGAGCGGGTGACCGGGATCGAACCGGCATTACCAGCTTGGAAGGCTGGGACTCTGCCATTGAGCTACACCCGCGAGAGACTGAGACGCTATCGCCCGCGGTCCCGCACCATGATCCGTTCCGGTTCGGGCTCGCCCGGCACGACCGCATCCCGCACCGCACGGAAGCCGGCCTTCTCGAACGCGCGGATCGAGCGGGCGTTGCCCAGCTCCGGGCCGGCGACGCACCGGGTGATCCCGTCGGCCGCGAACACAACCGTCGTGACGAACGCGTCGATCACCTGCGGGCCGAGGCCGCGACCGATCGCGTCGACCTCACCGATGAGCAGGTCGACGCCCGCGGTCCCGTCGACCGACTCGCCGATCGTCGCCGCGTACTCCACGTTCTCGGCGCCGTCCGCGAGCCGGTACCACTGGATCATCCCGATCGGCGCGCCGTTCGAGCTCGATGACGAAGTACTGCGTCGGCCCGCCCGCGTCGATCTCCGCCCCGTACTCCGCGCGCACGGTCCGCGACGGACGCCGCGTCGTCGCCCGCGCCACCGAGGTTTCCTTCGCCATGCGCCGCGCCCCACCACGCGTAGACGTGCGGAGTGTTGAGCCAGCGCGTCAGCGTCGGCAGGTCGGCTCGTTCGAGTCGCCGGAACGAGATCACGTCGGGAAGGGGGGATTTGAACCCCCGACCGCCGACTCCCAAAGCCGGTGCGCTACCGGGCTGCGCCACTTCCCGTGCGTCCACAGGTTAGGGGGCGGATCAGATCCGCCCCCTCACCCGATGACTGTTCTGGATCGGTGTCGCCGCGGGGCTCAGCCCGCGGGCAGGATGACCGTCTGCAGCTCGGTGTAGGGCGCGATGCCCTCCGGGCCGAGCTCGCGTCCGAGGCCCGACTGCTTGAACCCGCCGAACGGGCCGTTGAAGTCGAGGATCATCGACGAGTTGATCGCCACCGTGCCGGTCCGCACCTTGGCCGCGACCTCGGCGCCGTGGTCGACGTCCGCCGTCCACACGGAGCCGCAGAGGCCGTAGTCGGTGTCGTTCGCGATCGAGATCGCGTTCGCCTCGTCCGAGTACGGGATGACCGAGAGGACGGGGCCGAAGATCTCCTCGCGGGCGATCTTCATGTCGTTGTCCACGTCGGCGAAGACGGTCGGCGTGATGTACCAGCCGGACTCCTGGTCGGTCTTCTCGCCGCCGGTGACCGCACGGGCACCCGCCGCCTTGCCCGCCTCGAGGAAGCCCTCGACGCGCTCCTGCTGACGCTTGGCCACCAGCGGGCCGATCTGCGTCGTCGGGTCGAGCGGGTCGCCGACGACGAGCGCGCCGACCTTGTCGGCCGAGCGCGTCGACCACCTCGTTGTACCGGGACTGCGGGGCGAGGATGCGGGACTGCGCGCCACACACCTGGCCGTTGTTCATGAGGCCCGACATGACCATCTCGTTGAGCAGGGTGTCGTCGAGCACGACGTCGTCGAGGACGATCGCCGCGGACTTGCCACCGAGCTCGAGCGTGACCCGCTTGAGCTGCTCGCCGCACACCGACGCGATGTGCTTGCCGACCGCGGTGCTGCCGGTGAAGCTCACCTTGTCGATGCCGGGGTGACGCACGAGGTAGTCGGCGTTCTCACGGCCGGCGGGAACGATGTTGATGATGCCCGGCGGCAGGTCGGCCTCGATGACCGCCTCCGCGAACAGGTAGGAGTCGAGCGGCGTCTCCGGTGCGGGCTTCAGCACGATCGGCACGCCGGCCGCCATCGCCGGACCGAGCTTCAGGGCGATGATGAACAGCGGGACGTTCCACGGGATGATCCCGGCCGCGACGCCGACGGGGGCGCGGCGCACCTGCAGCCGACCGCCGAGGGCACCCGGGCGCTCGTCGACCCACGTGTAGTCCGTTCGCGATCGCGGCGTAGGTGTCGAGCACCATCGTCGACGAGAAGACCTGGCCCATGATCGACCACGACTTCGGCGAGCCCATCTGGCTCGAGATCAGGTCGGCGATGGCCTCGCCGCGCGCCTGCAGCGCGGCGGAGAGCCGGGAGAGACCGGCCGCACGCTCCTCGACCGGGAGCGGGCCGGCGTCGAACGCCTTGCGGGCCGCGGCGACGGCCTTGTCGATGTCCGCCGGGGAAGCGTCCGGCACCTGGCCGATGACCTCTTCGGTGTGCGGGGAGATGACGTCGATCAGGTCCCCGGTCTCGGGCTTGACGAATTCCCCGCCGATGAACAGGGTCTCGTAGGTCTGCACGGTGATGGCTCCCATGGTCCGTTCGCAGTGATTTCGTCCGGCCTGAACCCTATCCGGGGTCACGCCGGGCTCGCACCGCCGGGCTCGTCCGCCAGTCGTCGCCGACGTCCTCGACGAGTCGAGATCGTCGTCGGCCAGGTCACCGTCGCCGAGCAGCCAGAGCGCGATCGGCGGGAACACGATCACCGACAGCAGGCCCGCGGCGACGAGCGCCGCGCCCGAGGCCTCGTCGAACACGTTGAGCTCGAGCCCGAGCCGGGCCGCGACGACGACGAACGTGAGCGACGTCGCCTGCAGCAGTCCCGCGGCGACGACCCGTCGGGTCGCGAAGTACCGCCGGTAGAGGAACGCGGGCACGCCCCGGACGACGAGGAGCGCGAGGAGGAAGAGCGGGATCAGGACGAGGTGGTCGGGGGAGTGGACCAGCGCGTCGACGTCGAACCGGGCGCCGCTGCTGACGAAGAACACCGGGATCAGGAAGCCGTAGCCGATCGCCTCGACCTTGCGCCGGAACTCGACGTGGATCGAGGTGCTCCTCCTGGTCGACGAACCGGAGCAGCGCGCCGGCGACGAACGCGCCGAGGATCGTCTCGACGCCGAGGCCGCTCGCCAAGCGCGACGAAGAGCGACGAGCAGGAGCACCGCGGCGCGCACCCCGAGCTGGGCCGAGGTGTCCTCGAGCGCGCTGAGCGTCGTCGACACGCGCAGCGACCGGCCGGCCTCCATCATCCCGAGCCCGACCACCACGACGAGCACGCTGAACGCGACCAGCAGGAAGACGTTCGATCCCAGGCCCGGCGTGCCCGACGAGCTCGTCGAGAAGAAGAGCGAGACGAGCAGGATCGTGCCGAACTCGGCGAGCGACGACGCGGCGAGCACGGTCTGACCGAACTCCGTCTCGCTCTCGCCCGCGTCGCGGATGACGGGCACGACGAGCCCGAGCGACGTCGACGCCAAGCATGATCGCGACGAACGAGCGGGTTGCGGATCGTCTCGACCGGTTGGAGCGCGAACGCGACGACGACGGCCAGCGCCGAGCGACGCGACGAACGCGAGCGAGATCGCTCCGATGCGGCCGCGCAGCCGGGCCGGATCGATCTCGAGGCCGGCGAGGAAGAGCAGGAAGGCGAGCCCGAGCAGCGAGAGCACGACGACGGGGAGGTCGACCTCGAGCCAGCCGAGCCCCGACGGCCCGACGATCACGCCGATGACGATCTCGAGGGCCACCGCGGGCAGGCGGAGCCTCGGCGCCAGGTTCACCAGCACCGGCGCGAGGAGCGCGACGACGGTGACGACGAGGATCGAGCTGAACGAGATCGACGGGTCGCTCAGCTGACGCAGCGGCCCGGTGCTCGCCGCAATCGTTCCCGCCGCCACGACGAGCGTCACCACCGAGCGAGGGTAACCAAGTGCTGACCGTCCGAAGGTGACCCCGCAGCTGGACGCGAGCCAGCGACGCGGGCAGTGAAGGGATCCGGGCTCGACGGGTCAGCCTGGGTAATGTGAACGGCCCTATGCAGACCACGGTCGAACCCCTCGAAGACAACCGCGTCAAGCTTCACGTCGCCGTACCCGCGGAGGAGTTCGAGCCCGCGATCAACGCCGCGTTCCGAAAGCTCGCCGGCGAAGTGCGCATCCCCGGCTTCCGGCCCGGCAAGGCCCCGCGGCGGATCCTCGAAGCCCGCTTCGGTCCCGAGGTCGCGCGCGAGCAGGCGCTGAAGGACGGCATCCCCGGCTTCTACGCCGACGCGGTCGTCGCCGAGGACCTCGACGCCATCGCCGCACCGGAGATCGACATCACCGCGGGCGAGGAAGAAGGCGACGTCGAGTTCGACGCCGTCGTCGAGGTGCGCCCGGTCGTCAACGTCACCGGCTACGACTCGCTGACCGTCGAGCTGGACTACACCGCGCCCGACGACGAGGCGGTCGACGCGCAGATCGAGAGCCTGCGCGAGCGCTTCGGCGATCTCGAGGACTCCACCGAGCCTCTCGTCGACGGCAACTACGCCGAGATGGACATCAGCGGATCGGTGGACGGCGAGCCCGTCGACGCGATGACCGCGACCGACTTCCTCTACGAGGTCGGCTCGGACGGCCTCACCCCCGCGCTCGACGAGGCGCTGCGGGGCAAGAAGCCCGGCGACATCGTCGAGTTCACCGACACCCTGCCCGAGCGGTTCGCCGAGCTCGCCGGCCAAGAGGTCGCGTTCAAGGTCCTCGTGAAGGACGCGAAGCGCAAGGTGCTCCCCGAGCTCACCGACGAGTGGGTCTCCGAGGTCACCGAGTTCGACACGCTCGAAGCGCTGCGCGACGACAGCCGCGAGCGCATCTCGATGATCGGCAAGCTCCAGGCGCAGATGGCGCTGCGGGACCGCGTGCTCGACGAGCTCGCGGCCCTCGTGCCGGTCGAAGCGCCCGAGGCGCTCATCCAGCAGGACATGGAGCGCAACCTGCACGACCTCGTGCACCGGCTCGAGGCGCAGGGCGTCGACATCCCCGGCTACCTCGCCGCGACCGGCCAGGACCAGGCGACCTTCATCGACCGCATCCGCGAGGGTTCGACCAAGGCGGTGCTCGCCGACCTCGGGCTGCGCTCGGTCGTGGCGCAGGAGGAGATCGAGGCGAGCGACGAGGAGCTCGACGCCGAGATCGACCGTTTGGCCGAGCGAATGGGCGAAAAGCCCGACCGGGTACGGCGCGATCTCGCCAAGCAGGGGGTGCTGGAGGCGGTACGCTCTGACATCGCCCGAGGCAAGGCGCTGGAGTTCCTGATCGATCACGCGGCCGTGGTCGATCAAGAGGGAGATCCGATCGATCTCACGCTCCCCGACCGGAATGCCGACGCCGATCCCGACGTTGCAATCGATCCGGCCGACGCAACCGACGAAGCCGACCCACCCGATTCACTGGACTCAGTCCAAGAGGAGCCCCAAGCGTGATCTACAACTCCTTCTACGTCCCCGAGGTCTGGGAGAAGACCCCCTACGGCGGCGAGCGCACCACCAGCCTGCTGGGCAAGCTCCTCAAGGAGCGGATCATCCTGCTCGGCACCCCGATCGACGAGCACGTCGCCAACCTGATCATGGCGCAGCTGCTCCACCTCGAGAGCGAGGACCCGGACAAGGACATCTCGCTGTACATCAACTCACCGGGCGGCGAGATCACCGGTCTGTTCGCGATCTACGACACGATGAAGTTCATCAAGCCGTCCGTGCAGACCATCTGCATCGGCCAGGCCGCTTCGGCCGCCGCGGTCATCCTGGCGGCCGGTGAGCACGGCAAGCGGTTCATCCTCCCGCACGCCCGGGTGCTCATCCACCAGCCTCACGGTGGTGCGCAGGGCCAGGCCGTGGACATCCAGATCCAGGCCAAGGAGATCACGCGCATGCGTGAGACCCTCGACGAGATCCTGGCCCACCACACCGGCCAGACCGTGGAGAAGGTCGCCAAGGACACCGACCGCGACTTCATCATGGGCGCCAACGAGGCCAAGGAGTACGGCATCGTCGACGAGGTGATCACGAACCGGGAGCTGGCCGCAGTGCCGGTGCCCGCAGGTGTCAGCTAGAGGCTGAACGGCTCCGAGGGGGAGGGGACGTGGCGAAGTTCGGTGACGGTGGCGACCTGCTGAAGTGCTCGTTCTGCGGGAAGAGCCAGAAGCAGGTCAAGAAGCTCATCGCCGGTCCCGGTGTGTACATCTGCGACGAGTGCATCGATCTCTGCAACGAGATCATCGAGGAAGAGCTCTCGCAGAGCACCGAGGTCCGCTTCGACGACCTCCCCAAGCCCCGTGAGATCTACGAGTACCTGAACGACTACGTCATCGGTCAGGAGCAGGCGAAGAAGATCCTCTCGGTCGCGGTCTACAACCACTACAAGCGGGTGCAGGCCGGCGCGTACGGCGACCCGGACGTCGAGCTCCAGAAGTCGAACATCCTCCTCATCGGCCCGACCGGCTGCGGCAAGACCCTGCTCGCGCAGACGCTCGCCCGCCTGCTGCGCGTCCCGTTCGCGATCGCGGACGCGACCGCGCTGACCGAAGCCGGCTACGTCGGCGAGGACGTCGAGAACATCCTGCTGAAGCTGATCCAGTCGGCCGACTACGACGTCAAGAAGGCCGAGACCGGGATCATCTACATCGACGAGATCGACAAGATCGCCCGCAAGGCCGAGAACCCGTCGATCACCCGTGACGTCTCCGGCGAGGGCGTGCAGCAGGCGCTGCTGAAGATCCTCGAGGGGACCACCGCGTCGGTGCCGCCCCAGGGCGGGCGCAAGCACCCGCACCAGGAGTTCATCCAGATCGACACCACGAACATCCTGTTCATCTGCGGTGGCGCGTTCGCCGGCGTGGACAAGATCATCGAGCAGCGCCAGGGCAACAAGGGCATCGGCTTCCGGGCCGACGTCCGCACCTCGGACGAGCGCAACGTCGGCGCGATCCTCAGCGGCGTCATGCCCGAGGACCTCCTGAAGTTCGGTCTCATCCCCGAGTTCGTCGGCCGGCTGCCCGGTCATCGGCGCGGTCCACAACCTGGACCGCGACGCGCTCGATGCGGATCCTCACCGTGCCGAAGAACGCGCTGCTGCGTCAGTTCCAGAAGTTCTTCCAGTTCGACGACGTGGACCTCCACTTCACCGACGACGCCCTCGAGGCCGTCGCCGACCAGGCGCTCGCACGCGGCACCGGTGCGCGTGGCCTGCGGGCGATCCTCGAAGAGGTGCTGCTCGAGGTGATGTACGACCTGCCGAGCCGCTCGGACGTCACGCAGTGCGTGGTGGACCGGTCGGTCGTGGTCGAGCGGGTCCACCCGACGCTCGTCACCGGTGACGACGAGGAACGCCGCACCGCCTGAGCTCGCTCTCGCGTCACCGCTCTGACGCCGGTGCCAGGTTCCGTAGACTCCCGCGGATGGAGATCCCCGAGAAGCCGAGCCTCGACGGGCTCGAGGCGAAGTGGTCGACGCGCTGGGACGAGGACGCGCATCTTCGCGTTCGACCGGACCAAGTCGCGCGACGAGGTCTACGCGATCGACACGCCGCCGCCGACGGTCAGCGGCTCGCTGCACATGGGCTCGGTGTTCGGGTACGCGCAGACCGACACGATCGCCCGCTACCGCCGGATGCGCGGCGACGAGGTCTTCTACCCGATGGGTTGGGACGACAACGGGCTCGCCACCGAGCGTCGGGTGCAGAACTACTACGGCGTGCGCTGCGACCCGTCGCTGCCGTACGACCCGGAGTTCGTCCCGCCCGAGAAGCCGGAGAAGCGGGCGATCCCGATCAGCCGGCAGAGCTTCGTCGAGCTGTGCGACACGCTCGTCGTCGAGGACGAGAAGAAGTTCGAGGAGCTCTGGCGCTGCCTCGGCCTCTCGGTCGACTGGGCGATGACCTACACGACGATCGGTGAGCGCTCGCGGCGAGCGTCGCAGCGCGCGTTCCTGCGCAACCTCGCGCGGGGCGAGGCGTACCAGGCCGAGGCGCCGACGCTCTGGGACGTCGACGACCGCACCGCGGTCGCGCAGGCCGAGCTCGAGGACCGCGAGCTCGCCGGCGCGTACCACGGCATCACCTTCCACGGCGTCGACGGCGCGGCCGACATCCTCATCGAGACGACCCGGCCCGAGCTGATCCCGGCCTGCGTCGCGCTCGTCGCGCACCCGGACGACGAGCGCTACCAGTCGCGGTTCGGCGACCGACGTGACCACGCCACTGTTCGGCGTCCGGGTCCCGGTCCTCGCGCATCCGCTGGCCGATCCCGAGAAGGGCTCCGGCATCGCGATGATCTGCACGTTCGGCGACACGACCGACGTCGTGTGGTGGCGCGAGCTGCAGCTCCCGACCCGCAACGTCATGGGCCGCGACGGCCGCATCGTGGCCGATCACCCCGAGTGGGGGAGCGCCGGTCCCGACGCGGACGCGAACTACGCCGAGCTCGCGGGCAAGAACGCGAAGCAGGCGCAGGCGCGGATCGTCGAGCTGCTGACCGAGTCCGGCGAGCTCGTCGGCGATCCGAAGCCGATCACCCACCCGGTGAAGTTCTACGAGCGCGGCTCGCGCCCGCTCGAGATCGTGACGTCGCGCCAGTGGTACTTCCGCAACGGCGGCCGCGAGCCGGAGCTGCGCGACGCGTTCCTGGCGCGCGGCCGCGAGCTGCACTGGCACCCGGGGCACATGCGCCAGCGCTACGAGTCGTGGGTCGAAGGACTGAACACCGACTGGCTCATCAGCCGCCAGCGGTTCTTCGGCGTGCCGTTCCCGGTCTGGTACCGGCTGCGGCCCGACGGCGAGGTCGACTACGACGCGCCGTTGCTCCCGAGCGAGGACCAGCTCCCGATCGACCCGTCGAGCGACGTGCCCGACGGGTTCACCGCCGACCAGCGGGGCGAGCCCGGACGGCTTCATCGGTGACCCCGACGTCATGGACACGTGGGCGACCTCGTCGCTCACGCCGCAGATCGCGACCGGTTGGGGCGACGACGACGACCTGTTCGCCCGCACGTTCCCGATGGACCTGCGCCCGCAGGGTCCCGAGATCATCCGCACCTGGCTCTTCGACACGGTCGTGCGCGCGCACTTCGAGCACGGCTCGCTGCCGTGGACCGACACCACGATCAACGGCTGGATCCTCGACCCGGACCGCAAGAAGATGTCGAAGAGCAAGGGCAACGTGGTCACGCCGATGCCGTTGCTCGAGCAGCACGGCGCCGACGCGGTGCGGTACTGGGCCGCGAACGGCCGTCCGGGCACGGACACCGCGATGGACGAGGGCCAGATGAAGGTCGGTCGCCGCCTCGCGATCAAGCTGCTGAACGCGTCGAAGTTCGCGCTCGGCGTCATCGGCGACGCGGGAACGGACGAGCCGGTCACCGAGCCGCTCGACCGGTCGATGCTCGCCGCGCTCGCCGATCTCGTGCGCGACGTCACCGCCGCGTTCGAGGAGTACGACTACGCCCGCGCGCTCGAGCGCACCGAGCGGTTCTTCTGGGGCTTCTGCGACGACTACCTCGAGCTGGTG
Source organism: uncultured Acidimicrobiia bacterium (assembly GCA_963848485.1). Classification (GTDB taxonomy): domain Bacteria; phylum Actinomycetota; class Acidimicrobiia; order IMCC26256; family JAENVU01; genus Chersky-806. Next base: position 144,554 of record CAWKDX010000018.1, on the reverse strand, counting down.
AAGCAGCGCGCGTACGGCACGATCGGCGAGAGCGGCGCGGGCTCCGCGCGCGCGGCACTCGCGATCGCGCTGGTCGCGCTGCAGCGGCTGTTCGCGCCGTTCCTCTGCTACGTGACCGAAGAGGTCTGGTCGTGGTGGCAGGACGGCAGCGTGCACCGCCAGTCGTGGCCGCAGGCCGAAGACTCGCGCGCGCTCGCGGGCGACACCGAGGCCCTGGACTACGTCGTCGCGGCCGAGGTCCTCGGCGCGGTGCGCAAGGTGAAGTCCGAAGCGCGCCGCTCGATGCGCGCGGAGGTCACCGAGCGTCACCGTCACGCGACACGCCGGAGCGGCTCGCGGCGCTGGAGCGCATCGCGGCCGACGTGCGCGGCGCCGGCTCGATCGCCGCGCTCGACACCGCGGCCGGCGACACGTTCGCGGTCGAGGTCGAGCTCGCGGACGAACCCGCCGCGTGAACCTGACCGAAGCGCTCGCGTGGCTCACCGCGCACGTGAACCTCGAGACCGGCATCGGCGTGCCGGTCGGCGTCGACCGGCGCAAGGTCGCGCCGACGCTCGACCGCATCCGCGCGCTCACCGAGCTGCTCGGCTCGCCCCAGCTCGAGTTCCCGGCGGTGCACCTCACCGGGACCAACGGCAAGACGTCGGCGACCCGGATGGTCGCGGCGCTGCTCGACGCGGTGGGCCTCTCCACCGGCTCGTACACGAGCCCGGACCTGACCCGGGTCAACGAGCGGATGGCCCTGCGGGGCGTGCCGATCGACGACGTCGAGCTCGCCGCCGCCCTGAGCCGGGTGGCCCTGGTCGAGGAGTTCGTCGAGGACCGGCCGAGCTACTTCGAGATCCTCACCGCGGCCGCGTTCGACTGGTTCGCCCAGGAGGCCGTCGACGTCGCGGTCGTCGAGGTGGGGGTCGGCGGGACCTGGGACGCCACGACGATCGTCGCAGGCGCCGGTCGCCGTGGTGACGAACGTGAGCGTCGACCACGTCGAGTACCTGGGCGGCACCCGGGCCGAGATCGCGAGCGAGAAGAGCGGCATCGTCGAGCCGGGCGCGACGCTCGTGCTCGGCGAGACCGATCCCGAGCTGTTCGAGATCTTCGCGGCGCGCGAGCCCGCCGAGATCATCCTGCGCGACCGCGACTTCTCGCGTGCGCTCGCAGCGGCTCGCGCACGGCGGACGGCTCCTCGACCTCATCACGCCGACCGGGTCCGTACGACGACGTCTTCCTCCCGCTGCACGGCGCGCACCAGGCGGACAACGCGGTCATTGCGCTCGACCGCGGCGGAGAGCTTCCTCGGTGAGCGCATCTCGGCCGACGTCGTGAGCGAGGCGTTCGCCGGCCTGCGGTCGCCCGGGTCGGTTGGAGGTCGTCGGCCGTCAACCGCTGCTGCTGCTCGACGGCGCGCACAACGTCGCCGGCGCGCACGCGTTGCTCGCCGCGTTGAACGAGGAGTTCGCGACCGGACCGCGCACGCTCGTCGTCGGGCTGCTGCGCGAGAAGGAGCCGCACGAGATGCTCGAAGCGCTCGGCATCGCGTCGGCGCAGAACATCGTGTGCACGCGCCCGCCGAGCCCGCGTGCGCTCGACCCGATGGAGGTCGCGAACGCGGCGATGGACCTCGGCGTCGACAACGACCAGATCGACATCATCGACTCGGTGCCGGACGCGGTCGCCCGCGCGCTCGAGGTGACGCCGGCCGACGGCCAGGTGATCGTGACCGGATCGCTCTACACGGTGGGCGCCGCGCGCTCCGTGCTGGTGCCGGACGCCTGAACCGGCACGGTTCCCGCCGCTCGGTCGCGGCGCGGGTATCGTGCCCGACTCATGACTGACCGGACCCTCGTTCTCTGCAAGCCGGACGCGGTCGAGCGCAAGCTCGTCGGCGAGATCATCCGGCGAATCGAAGCCAAGAACCTCTCGATCGTCGCGCTCGAGCTGCGCGAGCTCGAGGTCGATGTCGCCCAGGTCCACTACGAGGAGCACGACGGCAAGCCGTTCTTCTCGGACCTCGTCGAGTTCATCACCCGGAGCCCGCTCGTGGCGATGGTGGTGGAGGGTCCCGACGCCCAGCCGGTGGTCCGCACGCTCATGGGCGCGACCAATCCGCGTCGACGCGGCGCCGGGCACGATCCGGGGCGATCTCGCGATCGAGCTCACCGAGAACCTGATCCACGGCTCCGATTCGCCCGAATCCGCAGCTCGGGAGATCGCGCTCTTCTTTCCCGGGCTCGGCTGAGCACGCTGTGACCGCCCGGTCGTGGGCGGTCGCCGGGCTGGATCACGGTCCTTCCAACCCCTACGCTTGTCCCCTCCGGCCCGCTCCGGGAGGCTTCACCCCGTGTCCGAACCCTGGTATTCGTCGATCGTCGGCCGCGACATGGCGGTCGACCTCGGCACCGCCAACACCCTCGTCTACGTGCGCGGGCGCGGCATCGTGCTCAACGAGCCTTCCGTCGTCGCGATCAACGTGAAGGACGGCCGCCCCCTCGCGGTGGGCGCCGAGGCCAAGCGCATGATCGGTCGCACGCCGGGCCACATCCAGGCCATCCGGCCGCTGAAGGACGGCGTGATCGCCGACTTCGACATCTGCGAGAAGATGCTCCGCTACTTCATCCAGAAGGTGCACTCGCGCCGCTGGGCGAAGCCGCGCATGGTGATCTGCGTCCCGTCGGGCATCACCGGGGTCGAGCAGCGCGCGGTGCAGGAAGCCGCGGAGTACGCCGGTGCGCGCAAGCCGGCCTACATCATCGAAGAGCCGATGGCCGCCGCGATCGGTGCCGGGCTGCCCGGTGCACGAGCCGGCGGGGAACATGGTCGTCGACATCGGCGGCGGCACCACCGAGGTCGCGGTCATCTCGCTCGGCGGCATCGTCTCGAGCGAGTCGATCCGCATCGCGGGCGACGAGCTCGACGAAGCGATCATCACGTACGTGAAGAAGGAGTACTCGCTCGCACTGGGCGAGCGCACCGCGGAAGAGATCAAGTGCGCGCTCGCGAGCGCGTACCCGCTCGAAGAAGAGCTGTACGCCGAGATCCGCGGCCGCGACCTCGTCACCGGCTTGCCGAAGACGATCGTCGTGTCGACCGAGGAGATCCGCGAAGCGGTCGAGGAGCCGGTCTCGGCCATCGTCGACGCGGTGAAGGTCACGCTCGACAAGACGCCGCCCGAGCTCGCGGCGGACATCATGGAGAAGGGCATCGTCATCACCGGCGGCGGCGCGCTGCTGCACGGTCTCGACCACCGGCTCCACTCCGAGACCGGGATGCCGATCCTCGTCGCGCCCAACCCGCTGTATTCCGTGGTCATAGGCTCCGGTCAGTGCCTCGAGGAGTTCGACGCACTCAAGCAAGTGCTCATGTCCTCGCAGCGGGGCTGACCAAACCCGGAGAGCGAGCAACTGAACCGTGGCGGTATACCGACGCTCCAGTCGCCGGCGTTCCGTGCTCATCCTCCTGGTCCTGACCTCGATCACGTTGATCACCGTCGACGCCCGAGGCAACGGCGGGGGAGTGACGCGCACGGTGCGCGACTCGGCGCGTGACGCCATGGCGCCGGTGCAGTCGGCGGTCGACGACGTCCTCTCGCCGGTCGCCGACTGGTTCGACGGCGTCGCCCAGAGCGGCGACCTGAAGGACGAGAACCGGACGTTGCGCCGCGAGCTCGCCGCAGGCGCGGGGCGAGGCCGCGCAGTCGCGCGGCGTGCTCCGGGAGAACGGGGAGCTGCGCAAGCTGGCCCAGCTGCCGTTCGTCGGGGACCTGGCCGGCGTGGATGCGCAGGTGGTCGCGGGCTCGCCGGGGAACTTCGAGTCGACGATCGCCGTTGACAGGGGAACCGACGCGGGCATCGCACCGGGGATGCCGGTGGTGACCGGCGACGGTCTCGTCGGTCGGATCGTCCAGGCGTCGCGCAAGCGCGCGACCGTGTTGCTGCTCACCGACCCGAACTCCGGGGTCGCGGTGCGGCTCGAGAAGAGTGGTGGTACCGGTGTCGCGAGCGGACGGGCGGGCAGCAACCTGCTCCGGCTCGACTTCGTCCGGCCGGAGTTCAAGGTGAAGCAAGGACGAGCTCGTGTTCACCGCGGACGAGCAGTCGCTATCCCGCGAACATCCCGGTCGGAAGGGTCGTGTCGGTGAAGTCGGCTCCCGGCGCGATCGAGCAGACGATCCTGGTGCAGCCGCTGGCCGACGTCGCGCGCTCGTCGGTCGTGCGCATCCTGAAGTTCCAGGGCGGCACGCGGTTGATCCGGTTCGGACGACTCGCGCTGCTCCTGATCGCGATCGTGCTCGTGCAGACGACGATCCTCCCGTACCTGCGCGTCTTCGGCGTCGTCGCCGACCTCGGGCTGGTCGCGACCGTCGCGGTCGCGTACCGGGAGGGCCCGGAGACCGGCGCGATCTTCGGGTTCGCCGCGGGGCTGAGCATGGACCTGTTCCTGCAGACGCCGCTCGGGCTCTCCGCGCTCGCGTACGCGCTGACCGGCTACCTCATCGGCATCCTCCAGGGCGGGCTGCTGCGCAACGCGTGGTGGGTGCCCCCGGTGCTCGGCGGCATCGGCGGGATCCTCGGCGGGCTGCTGTTCGTCGGCATCGGCGCCATCGTCGGCCAGGAGCAGCTGTTCGCCCTCCGGTCGCTGCGGGTCGTGCTGCTGGCCGGGGTCTACGACGCGATCGTGGCCCCGATCATGTTCCCAATTGTCGGTTTCGCGGTCCGACGACGACAGCCCGCGTACCGCCGGCGAGGTCAGCAGGCCAGGATGGTGACCTCGATGGCGGCACCCCTGGTGACGGAACTGTTGTGATCGACAGTCGCGTCCGGATGAGCATCGTCGGTGTGATCGTCCTGGCGTTGTTCGGCGCGCTCTTCGCCCGGCTCTGGTACCTCCAGGTCGCCGCGAGCGAGGACTACGCCGCGGCCGCGACCAGCAACTCGGTGCGCGCTCGTCAACGAGCCGCCGATCCGCGGTCGGATCCTCGACGCCAAGGGTCGCCCGCTGGTCGACAACCGGATCGCGAACGTCATCACGATCGACCGCAACCTCTCGACCGCAGAAGCGCACCATGGTGGTGAACCGGCTCGCCGAGCTGCTCAAGGTCCCGGCCGCCGACATCCGCAAGAAGCTCGACGACCCGCGCGTCTCGCCGTACACGCCGGTGCCCGGTCGCGTCGGACGTCCCGTACTCGGCGCTCGCCTACGTGAGCGAGCACCGCGAGGACTTTCCCGGGGTGCAGGCCGAGCCGCTCGCGGTGCGCAGCTACGTCAACGGGACGGTCGCGGCGCACGTGCTCGGCTACGTCGGCGAGATCAACGCGGAGGAGCTCAAGGCGCAGCCGAAGTCCGCGCACTACGAGCTCGGCGACGACATCGGCAAGAGCGGGGTCGAGCTCACCTACGAGTCCGACCTGCGCGGCACCGCCGGGACCGACCGGGTCGAGGTCGACAGCACCGGGCGCGTGCTGCGCACGATGTCGAGCACCAAGCCGAAGCCCGGGCAACGACGTCAAGCTCACCATCGACCTCGACGCCCAGAAGCTCGCGGAGGACTCGCTCGCGCAGGGGATCGCGCGGCCCAGCGCGACCCAGGACAAGAGCAACAAGAAGGCGTTCAAGAAGCTGGCGGCGCCCGCCGGCTCGGTGGTCGTGCTCGACGCGACCGACGGCTCGGTCGTCGCGATGGCGTCGAACCCGACCTACGACCCGAACCAGTTCGTCAACGGCATCCCGACGCCGACCTGGCAGCGCGCTGAACGACCCGAACAGCCACTACCCGCTCGTGGACCGGGCGATCGCCGGGCAGTACGCGCCGGGCTCGACGTTCAAGCTCGATCACCGCGATCGCCGGGCTGCAGAGCGGCGACATCACGCCGACGAAGACGATCGACGACAAGGGCAGGTACGCGTACCCGACCGACCCGGACCGCTTCTTCACCAACGACAACGGCGCGCGTGTACGGCCGGGTCGACCTGCCCCGCGCGCTCACGGTCTCGAGCGACGTGTACTTCTACACGATCGGTGGCGACCTCTACTACCGGCAGCGGCACGCGATCCCCGGGGGCGACGCGCTCCAGGAGACCGCGCGCCAGTACGGGTTCGGCAAGGCGACCGGGGATCGGCCTGCCCGAACGAGGCGACGGGTCGCGTCCCCGACGCGGCGTGGAAGAAGAAGATCCACGACGCGAACCCGGCCGCGTTCCCGTACCCGGACTGGTTGCCGGGCGACAACATCCAGTCTCGGCCGTCGGCCAGGGCGACATGCTCGTCGACGCCGCTGCAGCTCGCGAACGCCTACGCCGCGTTCGCGAACGGCGGCACGCTGCGCGAGCCGCGGCTCGCCTCCGAGGTGCTCGACGCGAGCGGCAAGAAGGTGCGCGACCTCGCGCCGATCACCGTGGGTCAGGTGCCGGTGCCGGGACGCGACGCGATGCTCGCCGGGTTCACCGGCGTCGCCGAGGCCAAGGGCGGCACCGCGGCGAACGTGTTCCCGGGCTTCCCGGCCGGGATGGTGGCCGGGCAAGACCGGGACCGCGCAGGTGCAGGGCAAGCAGACGACGTCGCTGTTCGTCGGGCATGACGCCGGCGGCGAACCCGAAGTACATCGTGCTCGCCGTCGTCGAAGAGGGCGGCTACGGCGCCGAGACCGCGGCCCCGATCGTGCGGCGGATCATGCAGGGCCTCAACAACCTGCCCGCTCACCGACGTCGCGACGCTCCCGCCGGCGGAGGGCAACTAGTGGCGGCGGTCCTCACCGACCGGCGGGCCCGGCTGCAGACGTCGCCGCTGCGCCACCTCGACCTCGCGCTCGTGATCGCGCCGATCCTCATCTCCGGGCTCGGCCTGCTGATGATCTACTCGGCGACCCACACGAAGCTCGAGCAGGCGGGCGACGACCCGCTGAGCTTCGTGAAGCGGCAGGCGATCGCGATCGTCCTCGGGATCATCGGCATGGCGATCATGACGGTCATCGACTACCGGCGGCTCCGCGAGCTCGCGCTGTTCGGGTACGCGGCGACGGTGTTCCTGCTCGTCGTCGTGCTCGGCATCGGCGTGCAGGTGAAGGGTGCGCAGGCCCGCTTCGACGTCGGACCGTTCCAGCTCCAACCGGGTGAGCTCGCCAAGCTCTTCGTGATCCTGGTGCTCGCCGGCTACTGCGCGATGCACCGCGGTGAGCTCGACGTGCGCCACCTCGCGGTCGCGCTGTTGATCGCCGGGGTCCCGATGGGGCTGATCATGTTGCAGCCCGACCTCGGCACCGACCTCGTGCTCATGTTCATCGTGCTCACGATGCTGACGGTCGCCGGCGCGCGCGGGCGCCACCTCGTGATCCTGCTGCTGCTCGCGGCGACGGTCGCGATCGCGCGCCGTGAACCTCGGCGTGCTGAAGGACTACCAGATCGAGCGACTGACCTCGTTCGCCAACGAGGGCAAGGACGCCGAGCGCTCCGGCTACAACCAGGAGCAGTCGAAGATCGCGGTCGCGAACGGCGGCCTCACCGGCGAAGGGCCTGTTCGAGGGCACCCAGACCAACGGCGCCTACGTCCCGGAGCAGCACACCGACTTCATCTTCACCGTGGTCGGCGAGGAGCTCGGCTTCGTCGGTGGCGCCACGCTGCTCGCCCTCTTCGCGCTGATCGTGTGGCGCACCTGGCGAGCCGCGCGCCTCGCCAACGACCTGTTCGGCACCCTGTGCTGCATGGGCGTCCTGGCGATGTTCGTCTTCCAGGTCTTCGAGAACGTCGGGATGACGATGGGCATCATGCCGATCACCGGCATCCCGCTGCCGTGGATGAGCTACGGCGGGTCCTCGGTCATCGTCTCGTTCGCCTGCATCGGCCTCGTCGCCAACATCCACATGCGCCGATTCACCTGATCTGGTCGTCGAGCGCGCACCTCGGCCCGTCCTTTCCACACCGACTCCTCGAGGCGCACAGCGGGCCGGTTCGGTTCTCGGAGTCCGCTCTGTAGACTCCGTCGAGATGTCAAGCCTGTGGCCGCGGATTGAACCGCTCCTGGCCAGGGTCGAAAAGCCCGCTCGCTACATCGGGATGGAGCGGGGCAGCCAGCAGCCGGTGCACCGGCCCGATGCGGTTGCCTGGCTGCTCGTCTACCCCGACACCTACGAGATCGGGCTGCCCAACCAGGGGCTCCAGATCCTCTACGAGATCCTCAACGAACGCCGCGACGCCGTCGCCGAGCGTTCCTACGCGCCCTGGCTCGACCTCGAGGGCGAGATGCGCAGCGCCCGGGTCCCGTTCTTCTCGGTCGACACCCACACGCCGGCGGCCGACTTCGACATCGTCGCCTTCAACCTCTCGGCCGAGCTCGTCTACACGAACCTCCTGAACTGCCTCGACCTCGGTGGCATCCCGGTGCGGGCCGAGGCCCGGATCGGTCGAGGACCCGCTCGTGCTCGCCGGCGGCCACTGCGCGTTCAACCCGGAGCCGCTCGCGGACTTCGTCGACGCGTTCGTCATCGGTGACGGCGAGGAGCCGGTCGGCGAGATCACCGAGGTCGTCAACGCGTGGAAGCGCGGCGGTCGGGTCGGCGGCCGCGAAGCCGTGCTGCACGACCTCGCGACGATCACCGGCGTCTACGTCCCGTCGATGTACGAGGTCGAGTACGACGGCGCGTTCATCCGTGCGGTCACGCCGCGCTACGCCGACGTCCCCGCCGTCGTCGACAAGCGGACGGTCGCCGACCTCGCGGACTGGCCGTACCCGAAGCAGCAGCTCGTCCCGCTCATCGAGGTGGTGCACGACCGGCTGAACGTCGAGATCTTCCGCGGCTGCACGCGCGGCTGCCGGTTCTGCCAGGCCGGGATGATCACCCGGCCGGTGCGCGAGCGCCCGGCCGACCAGGTCCGCACGATGGTCGAGAGACGGCCTCCAGCGCACCGGCTACGACGAGGTCGCGCTCACGTCGCTCTCGAGCGCCGACTACTCCGGCATCGACACCCTCGTCGGCGACCTCATCAACGAGCAGAGCGGCTGCGGCAACGTCGGGCTCTCGTTGCCCTCGCTCCGGGTCGATGCGTTCACCGTGGGGGTCGCGAGCCAGATCCAGAAGGTGCGCCGGACCGGGCTGACGTTCGCGCCCGAGGGCGGGTCGTGGCGGATCCGCCAGGTCATCAACAAGCTGATCACCGAAGAGGACCTCTACACCGCGGTCGACGCCGCGTACTCGCAGGGCTGGCGGCGGGTGAAGCTCTACTTCCTCGTCGGTCTGCCCACCGAGATGGACGAGGACACCCTCGGCATCGCCGAGCTCGCCCGCCAGGTCGTCAAGGTCGGCCGCAAGCACACGAAGCAGGCGAGCGCACGGTCTCGGTCGGCGGGTTCGTGCCCAAGCCGCACACGCCGTTCCAGTGGTTCGGCCAGAACGGCTCGCAGGAGCTCAAGCGCAAGATCTGGCTGCTGCGCGACGACCTGAAGCGCACCGGCGCGAAGGTGAAGTGGCACGACCCCGACGCGACGTTCGCCGAAGGGCTCGCGTCGCGCGGCGACCGGCGGATCGGTCGGGTCATCGAGCGGGTCTGGCGTGGCGGGCGGGACGTTCCAGGAGTGGAGCGAGCACTTCCGCCTCGACCGCTGGACCGACGCGATGGCGGCCGAGGGTCTCGACCCGGACTGGTACGTCACCCGTCACCGCACGCAGGACGAGATCCTGCCGTGGGACCACATCGCGGCGGGCCTGCACAAGGACTTCCTCTGGCAGGACTGGCAGGCGGCGCTCGCCGAGCACGGGCTCCCCGATTGCCGGTGGACCCCGTGCTACGACTGCGGCGTGTGCACCGACTACGCCATCGAGCACATCGTCGCGTCGCCGGTCCCGCCCGCCGGCGGGAGCCAGGGCACGGGCCAGGACCTGAGCCAGGGCCACACGGTCCCGGTGGAGCTGGTGGCACGGGCAACGCCGCGAAGGTGGCGGCCGGAACAACCCCTGGGTCGTGCCGTGAGGGGCGACAACGGGTTCCCGGTGCGCATGCGGTTCTCGAAGCACGGCAAGGTGCGCTTCGTCGGGCACCGCGACGTGGCGCGGGGCTTCGAGCGGGCGTTCCGGATCGTCGGCCTGCCGCTCTCGTTCACGCTGGGGTTCTCGCCCCGCCCGAAGGTCAGCTTCGGGCTGGCACTCTCGGTCGGCCACGAGTCCGACGCCGAGTTCCTCGACGTCGAGCTCAGCGAGCCGATCGACCTGGACGGCCTTCCGGAGGCGCTCACCGCCGCCCTGCCGGAAGGGATCGTGGTGACCGGTGTCGCCGCGCTGGCGGACCGGGCACCGGCATTGCAAGAGGCAGTGACCGCGGTGGATTGGCAGCTCGAGGTGACGGCGCCGGATGGCGAAGCGCCGGAACCGCTCGTGGTGGCGCGCCTCGTGGCCGCCGCGATGGCAGCACCGTCCTTGCGCGTGACCCGCACGCGCAAGGGCCGCGAGGCAGATGAGGACATCCGACCGGCTCTCCGGCGGATCGCCGTGCTCCGAGCAACCGAGCACGGCGCGCTCCTCGAGGTCGAGGTGTCGACGCAACCTGTGAGCGTCCGGGCCGGCGAGCTTCTCGCCGCGCTCGGGGGCGAGCTCGCGGAGCGTCGGGTCCTGCGGACCGGGCAATGGATCGAGCGCGGTGGCGCGCGGCTGGAGCCGCTTGCTGCCGACCCGCGCCGCGCCGTCGAGGCGCGCGCGTCATGAGAGAAGGAATCGATGTCCGACGAGACGATGGCGGAGGCCGTGCCGGCCTCCGAGCCCGACGACAGCTCCCCGACCGCTCGCGCACCGCGCGCGTCAGCGGCCGGAGGCGACCCCCGAGCCCGAGGCACCGCAAGCTCCTGAACCTCGCGCGAAAGCGGCCACTGCCGCCGGCGACGCGCCGGGCGCGGGCGCTGAAGGTGGCGCGGGCGGAGGCGAGTCTGGTCCCGGCGGCGGTCCCCGACCGCCGGTGCTGGGTCCCGACGGCCTGCCGCGCAAGCGGCGCCGGCGCGGCTCCCGCGGCGGTCGGAACCGGCGCCCGGCAGGGGGCGGCGGCGCGGCGCGGGTGAGGGTGAGGGTCGGACGGCGGCGACCGAAGGGCGCCGACCGCGACGAGGCGCACGAGGACGCGGCGCCGTCCGTACCGGCCACGGCGAGCGGCGACCGCCGCGGCCACGACGAGAACGCGGCGGCCGATCGCGGCCTGACCACCGACGACCTCGCCGAGACCGCGATGGAGGATGCCGGGCTCAAGACCCCGCGCGCCGGTGAGCCTGACGCGGTGCCGAAGGTCGCGCCGCCCCGGCCCCAGATCGGCGACTCCCGGCCGTCCGCCGCGCCCGCGTCGGCGCCGAGCGGATCCGACGTGGCGCGAACGGCGGGATCGGAACGGGGCGCGAGCGACCGTGACGGGCGACGAGGCGGGTGAGCGTACGGGCGCGCCGCGGAAGCGCCGCCGCCGGGGCGGCAAGGGCCGCAGTCGCACCGGCGCGACCGGCGGCGGGCGCTGGTGCCGGCGCGGGCCGGCCCCAGTCCGGGGGGCGGAATCGCAGCGAGGTCGTGACCGCGGCGGTCTCGGCCGACGACGGCCTGGACCTCGAGGACCTCGACGACGAGACGCTGGCCCGGCGCCGCGGCAAGACCCGCAAGGGCCGCCCGACCGGTCGGTACCAGATGGTCGTGCACGTCGACGAGCAACGGCGTGATCCAGATGGCGGTGCTCGAGGGCCGCGTGCTCACCGAGCACTACGTCAGCCGCTCGCAGGACGACGCCACCTCGATCGACGGCAACATCTACCTCGGCAAGGTCCAGAACGTGCTGCCGGGCATGGAGGCCGCGTTCGTCGACATCGGCACGCCGAAGAACGGGGTCCTCTACCGGGGTGACGTCTCGTTCGACACGTCCGAGGTCGAGGAGGCGCAGCCCAAGATCGAGCGCCTGCTGAAGAACGGCCAGCCCGTCCTGGTGCAGGTCACGAAGAACCCGATCGGCGCCAAGGGCGCACGGCTCACCCAGGAGGTGAGCCTCGCCGGCCGGTTCGTCGTGATGGTGCCGAACCAGCCGACGACCTACGGCATCTCGAAGCGGCTCCCCGACGACGAGCGTCGGCGCCTGCGCAAGGTGCTCGAAGGGATCCGCCCGGAGAACGCGGGCCTGATCGTGCGCACCGCGGCCGAGGGCGCGACGCCCGAGGAGCTCGAGCGCGACCTCGCCCGGCTGCAGGACCAGTGGAAGCAGATCTCGAGCCTGGTCGAGCGGGGCAAGCCGGCGAAGCTCCTCTACAAGGAGCCGCCGCTCGTCGTGCGGGTCATCCGCGAGGAGTTCACGAAGGAGTACCGCTCGATCGTCATCGACGACCCGGCGCTGTACGAGGACGTGAAGAGCTACGTCGAGGCGATCGCGCCGGAGCTCGCGGAGCGGGTCGAGCTCTACGACGACCCCGACCTGCCGATCTTCGAGCGCTTCCACGTGCACGAGCAGCTGCACAAGGCGCTCGACCGCAAGGTCTGGCTGCAGTCCGGCGGCTCGCTCATCATCGAGCGCACCGAGGCGCTGACGGTCATCGACGTCAACACGGGCAAGAACGTGGGGAAGTCGAACCTCGAGGAGACCGTCTTCATCAACAACCTGGAGGCGGCCGACGAGGTGGCCCGCCAGCTGCGGCTGCGGGACATCGGCGGGATCATCGTCATCGACTTCATCGACATGGAGATCCGCAAGAACCGCGACGAGGTGATCCGGGCGTTCCGGGAGGCCCTGGCCCGGGACAAGACCCGCACCCAGGTCTTCGACATCTCGGAGCTGGGCCTGGTCGAGATGACCCGGAAGCGGATCTCGGAGGGCCTGGTGGAGGCGTTCTCGGAGACCTGCACCGTCTGTGGCGGCCGGGGATTCCTCGTCGACGAGTCGATGCTGTAAAGTTCCACGGTTCCCCCACGAGTTCTGAGGTCTTCACGCGCCATGTACGCAGTGATCGCCACCGGCGGTAAGCAATACAAGGTCGAATCAGGTCAGGTGCTGGACGTCGAGCGCCTCGGCGCCGAGGACGGCGAGGTCGAGCTCCGGCCCGTCCTGCTCGTCGACGGCGCCTCGGTGCTCGCCACGCCGGACCAGCTCGGCGGCGCCACCGTGACCGCCAAGGTCGTGGGCGAGGGTCGGGGACCGAAGATCAACGGCTTCGTCTACAAGCCGAAGTCGAACAACCGGAAGCGCTGGGGTCATCGTCAGAAGTACACGACGATCGAGATCACCGCGATCACGAAGGGCTGAGCAACCATGTCGAAGAAGAAGGGCGCAGCCTCCTCCCGCAACGGACGCGACTCGAACGCGCAGCGGCTCGGGGTCAAGGTCTCGAGCGGCACGATCGTGACGGCAGGGACGATCATCGTCCGCCAGCGCGGCACCCGGTTCCACCCGGGCGAGAACGTCGGCCTCGGCAAGGACGACACGCTGTTCGCGCGCACCGACGGCACCGTGCAGTTCGGCCACCGCAAGGGCCGCAAGCTCGTCGACGTCTTGCCTGAACCTTCCGCTTCGCTGAGCGGCCGAGGCGCGTTGGGCTCCCGGCGGCAAGCCGGTCAGAGCCGCTGCTTCGCTGCCGCTCGTTCGTCGCTCAGACTGTGTCGAGTCGCTCGCTGCCGGCGTCGCCCGAATAGCCTTGGGTCCGCATGAGTAACCGGGGACACCGGGGGTTCGTCGACGAGGCGCAGCTCAACGTCAAGGGCGGCGACGGCGGCGCGGGCGCGGTCTCGATGCGCCGCGAGGCCCACGTGCCCAAGGGCGGACCCGACGGCGGCGACGGCGGCAAGGGCGGCGACATCTGGCTGAAGGCCGACCGCAACGTCGCCTCGCTGCTCGCGTTCCGCGACCATCCCGCACCGCAAGGCGAAGTCCGGCACGCACGGCTCCGGGAACCAGCGCCACGGCCACAGCGGCGAGGACCTCGTCGTGACCGTCCCCGAGGGCACGACGATCCGCGAGCCTGAAGACCCACGAGATCGTCGCCGACCTCGTGAACCACGGCGACTCGTGGCTCGCGGCCCGCGGTGGCCGCGGCGGGCGCGGCAACACCCGGTTCCTCTCGAACGCGCGGCGGGCGCCGAGCTTCGCCGAGCAGGGCGAGTACGGCGAGCAGCAGTGGCTCGAGCTGGAGATCCGGCTCATGGCCGATGCCGCGCTGGTCGGGTTCCCGAGCTCCGGCAAGTCGACGCTGATCTCCACCGTGAGCGCGGCCAAGCCCAAGATCGCCGACTACCCGTTCACGACGCTCGAGCCGAACCTCGGCGTCGTGCGGTTCCAGGACCACGAGTTCGTCCTCGCCGACCTCCCGGGCCTCATCGAGGGCGCGGCCGAGGGTCGCGGGCTCGGCCACCAGTTCCTGCGCCACGTCGAGCGGGCCCGCGTGCTCGTCGTGCTGCTCGACCTCGCGCCGGTCGACGAGCGCGGCCCCGAGGAGCAGGAGCGGATCCTGCTCGACGAGCTCCGCCGCTACCGGCCCGAGCTGCTCGACCGGCCCCGGATCGTCATCGGCACGAAGGCCGACGTCGCGACCCACGAGTACGACGGCCTGTGCATCTCCGCGGTCGCGCACCAGGGCCTCGACGAGCTGCTCGGCCGGCTCGGCACGCTCATCGACGAGGTCGCGCACGGTCGAGCCCGAGCCCGCGCCGTTCATCGTCTACCGGCCCGGAGGAAGAAGGCTTCTCCGTGCGCCGGGACGACGACGGCGCGTGGCGGGTCAGCGGTCGGTCGGCCGAGCGGGTCGTCGCGGTCGCGGACATGACGAACGAGGAGGCGCTCGGCTACGTGCAGGAGCGGTTCCGGCGGATGGGCGTCGAGAAGGCGCTGGCCAAGGCGGGCGCGCAGGAGGGCGACCTGGTGCGCATCGGTCCGGTCGAGCTCGAGTACGTCGAGGGGCTCTGACGTGCTCGCGGTCGTGAAGGTCGGGACGTCGTCGATCACCGCCGACTCCGGCGAGATCGACGACGCCGCGCTCCGCAAGCTGTGCGCGCGAGCTCGTCGGCGCGCGCCGGGCCGGCCACGAGGTGCTGCTGGTGTGCTCCGGGCGCGATCGCCGCGGGCATGCCGGCGCTCGGGTTCGCGCGCCGGCCCACGGACATCGAGACCCTGCAGGCGGTGGCCGCGGTGGGCCAGCCCCTGCTGATGGAGCGGTTCGGGGCGATCCTCGCCGAGGAGCAGGTCGTGGCCGGGCAGGTGCTGGTCACGCCGTTCGACTTCGTGCACCGGGCCCAGTACCTGCACGCGCGCGACACGCTGCGCCGGCTGCTCGAGCTCGGCGTGATCCCGATCGTCAACGAGAACGACACCGTGGCCGACGACGAGATCCGCTTCGGCGACAACGACCGGATCGCCGCGCTGGTCGCGAACATGGTCCGGGCCGAGATGCTCGTGCTGCTCACCGACACCGCCGGGCCTGTTCACCGCGGATCCGCGGCTCGACGCCGACGCATCGCTCATCGAAGAGGTCGCCGCGGTCGACGAGGCGCTCGAGTCCGTCGCCGGGGGCACGGGCTCGGTGCGGGGGAGCGGCGGCATGGCGAGCAAGCTCGCCGCGGCGAAGATCGCGTCGTGGTCCGGTGTGCGCGCGGTGATCGCCGCGGCCGACCAGCCGGGAGTGCTCGACCGACGCGCTCGGCCGGCGTCGCGGTCGGCACCGTGGTGCAGCCGCACGCCGAGCGGCTGCCGAGCCGCAAGCTGTGGATCGCGTTCGCGGTCGGGGCCGGCGGCCGGGTCATCGTCGACGACGGCGCGCGGCGCGCGCTGGTGTCGCAGGGCCGCTCGTTGCTCGCGGCCGGGGTGCGCGACGTCGAGGGCGACTTCGACGGCGGACGCCGCGGTCGAGATCGTCGGCGAGGACGGTCGCGTGTTCGCGAAGGGCTTCAGCGCGGTACTCGGCCGAAGGGGCTGCGGGCGGTGGCGGGACGCCGCTCCGGCGACCTGCCCGACGGGTCGCCGGCCGAGGTCGATCCACCGCGACGACCTCGTCGTGCTGGCCGACTGACGGCCGGCCGACCGAGGCCGGTCTCCCACCTGGCTCACGGATCGTGGTCGAAATTTGCGAAAGGTCGAGGAAATTCTTGCCTTGACATGTGGCGTCGGTCACACTGTGCGTGGTTCTCGCCTGCCGGAACGGGGGGAGGCCTGGTGAGACCCCCGCTCACCGAGCGGATACGGGGCTCACCAGGCCCACGGTAGGACGGGGAGCGCGGAGCCGCAGCCGGCATTGTCGCTGCGGCTCCGCCCGCGTCTCTCTTCGAAGATCTCTGGAGGGCGATCGCCGGACGCGCCGTGCGCGGGCGCCCTCCAGCGGTCTTTCGCTGCGGCGAGACGGCCGCGGTCGTGTGCGTTCGTCAGAAACTTGACCGAGCGGTCAAGGATTACACTCGGCGCATGCCCGTCGCCGCTGTGACCGAGATGGGCCGCAGGGCCCAGGCGGCCGCGAGATCCTCGCCACCGCCTCCACCGGGGCGAAGGATGCCGCCCTCCTGGCGGCCGCCGAGCGTGCTCGAGGAGCGGGCCCCCGAGGTCCTGGCGGCCAACCGGGCCGATCTCGACGCCGCCGCCGCCGGCCGGCATGGAAGCCGGGCCCGCTGGACCGCCTCCGCCTCACGGACGCCCGCATCCGGCGCCATGGCCGCCGGCCTGCGCCACGTCGCCGCCCTGCCCGACCCGGTCGGCGAGGTGCTCGACGGCTGGCGGCGCCCGAACGGGCTCGAGATCCAGCAGGTGCGGGTGCCGCTCGGGCGTCGTGGCGATCATCTACGAGAACCGCCCGAACGTGACCTCCGATGCCGCCGGCCTCTGCCTGAAGTCCGGCAACGCCGCGCTCCTGCGGGGGAGCGGCACGCGCGCTGCGGACGAACCTGGCGGTCGCGGCGGCGCTCCGGGAGGGCTTCGCCAAGGCCGGGCTGCCCGAGGACGCGCTCGTGCTCGTGGACGACCCGTCGCACGAGACCGCGATCGAGGTCATGCAGCTCACCGAGTTCGTCGACTGCCTGATCCCGCGCGGCGGTGCGTCGCTGATCCGCAGCATCCGCGAGCACGCGACCGTGCCGGTGATCATCGACGGCGACGGGAACTGCCACGTCTACGTGGACGACGCGGCGGACCTCGACTTGGCGTTCGACATCGTGCTCAACGCGAAGACGCACCGCCCGAGCGTGTGCAACGCGGCGGAGTCGCTCGTCGTGCACGAGGCGATCGCCGACGAGTTCCTCCCCCGCGTCGCCGAGGCGCTGATCGCCGAGGGCGTCGAGCTGGTCGGCGACGAGGCCTCGCGCCGACGGGTCCCGGCGATGGGCGAGGCGACCGAAGCAGACTTCGCGAGCGAGTTCCTCGCGCTGCGGCTCAGCGTCGCGACGGTGCCGACGCTCGACGCGGCCATCGACCACGTGAACCGGTACGGCAGCGGCCACACCGAGGCGATCATCACGCGGAGCCTGGACGCCGCCCGCCGCTTCACCCACGAGGTGGATGCCGCGGCCGTCGTCGTGAACGCGTCGACCCGGTTCACCGACGGCGAGCAGTTCGGCTTCGGCGCCGAGATCGGCATCTCGACCCAGAAGCTGCACGCCCGCGGGCCCATGGGGCTGCGCGAGCTGACGACCTACAAGTACCTGATATGGGGCGACGGACAGGTGAGGAGCTAGGAGTGGCGGAGAGATTCAGCTCGGTAGACGACGTGGTCACGCGCCTTCGGACCGCGGACTACCTCGCCGACACCGGCATCGCAGGGGTCATGTACCTCGCCGACCGGCTCGAGAAGCCGGTGCTGGTGGAGGGACCGGCCGGAGTCGGCAAGACGGAGCTGGCGAAGGCGGTGGCCGAGGTCACCGGGCTCGCGGCTGATCCGGCTCCAGTGCTACGAGGGCCTCGACGAGTCCAAGGCGCTGTACGAGTGGAACTACAAGAAGCAGCTGCTGCGGATCCAGGCCGACCGTGAGCACGAGACCGACTGGGAGACCGTCGAGGCGGACATCTTCGGCGAGCCGTTCCTCCTCACCCGGCCGCTGCTCGAGGCGATCCGGGCCGAGGAGCCGATCGTGCTGCTCATCGACGAGGTCGACCGGGTCGAGGTCGAGACCGAGGCGCTGCTGCTCGAGGTGCTCTCGGACTTCCAGGTCTCGATCCCCGAGCTCGGCACGATCGTCGGCACGCCAGCGCCCGATCGTGCTGCTCACGTCGAACAACACCCGTGAGCTCTCCGAGGCGTTGAAGCGGCGGTGCCTGTACCTGCACATCGACTACCCGGAGCTCGAGCGCGAGAAGGAGATCGTGCGGGTGCGCGTGCCCGAGATCGACGATGCGCTCGCCGAGCAGATCGCGCAGGTCGTGCGTTCGATCCGCGCGCTCGACATCAAGAAGGCGCCGTCGATCTCCGAGACGATCGACTGGGCCCGCACGCTCCTGTACCTGGGCCACGACTCCGTCGACGCCCAGGTGATCGACGAGACGCTGCACGTGCTCCTGAAGTACCAGACCGACATCGCCAAGGCGCGCAAGGAGCTGGTGGACACGCCGAAGATCGGCACGGGGCTCCCGGCGTCACGCGGGTGATCCCGTGCACTTCGCAAAGCTGTAGCACGCCATGACCCGCAACGAGCTGGAGGTCCCTTCGGGCGTCGGCGACGGGGTGATGCTCGACGTGCTGCAGGGGTTCGTCCACGAGCTGCGCGCCGCGGGCCTCCCGGTCTCGATGACCGAGAACCTCGACGCGATGCGCGGCGGTCGAGCAGATCCCGCTCACCGAGCGGGAGGCGTTCCGCGAGGTGCTCGCGGCGACGCTGGTGAAGAGCTTCCGGCACCGCCGCGCGTTCGACACCGTCTTCGACGTGTACTTCTCGCTCTACACCGGCGGCGTCGACGGCGACGGCGAGCCGGGCGGCGAGGCCGGCGACCCGGACGAGGCCGGCGGCGTGCCCGGCCAGCAGGGCAGCGGCGGCTCGGGCGAGGGCATGAGCAACGAAGAGCTGGCCGAGATGCTCATGGCCGCGCTCATGAACATGGACCAGGAGCAGCTGCGCCAGCTCGCCGCGATGGCCGTCACCCGGTTCGCGGGCATGGAGCCCGGCCGCCCGGTCGGCGGCACCTACTACCTGTACCGGACGCTGCGGCAGCTCGACTACGACGCGCTCGCGGGCCGGCTGATGGAGCGCGCCGCGCAGCAGGGCCAGGGCGGCGACGCCGAGGGCGGACGCGGAGACCGATCTCCAGGCCCGCTTCGCCCGCGAGGAGTACGAGCGCCGGCTCCGTGAGCTGCGCGACATGATCGAGGCGGAGATCCGGCGCCGGCTCGTGGCCGACCGGGGCGTCGAGGCGATGGCGCGCACGTTGCGCAAGCCGCTGCCCGAAGACATCGACTTCATGCACGCGTCGCGCGAGGAGATGCAGCAGCTCCAGCGCGCGATCGAGCCGCTGACCCGCGCGCTCGCGGCGCGGCTCGCGCAGCGGCGGAAGCGCAAGAACCGCGGGCAGCTGGACTTCCGCTCGACGGTCCGGCACTCGCTGTCGTACGGCGGTGTGCCGGCGGAGCCGAAGTTCAAGAGCCCGCGCCCGTCGAAGCCCGAGATCATGGTCGTCGCCGACATCTCCGGGTCGGTCGCGAGCTTCGCCCGGTTCACGCTGCAGTTCGTCTACGCGATCGCGGGGCAGTTCTCGAAGGTGCGGTCGTGGGTGTTCATCGACGGCATCGACGAGGTCACCCGCTTCTTCCAGGAGTCCGACGAGCTCACCGAGGCGGTCCAGCGGGTCAACACCGAGGCCGACGTCGTGTGGGTCGACGGCCACTCGGACTACGGCCACGCGTTCGAGGTGTTCCGCGAGCGGCACCTGCACCGAGGTCACGCCGAAGACGTCGATCATCCTGCTCGGCGACGCGCGCAACAACTACCACGCGTCTCAGGCGCACGGTGCTGAAGGACCTGCGCCAGCGGGCCCGGCGCGTCTACTGGCTCAACCCCGAGCCGCGCGGCTACTGGGACACCGGCGACTCGATCGTCTCGGAGTACGGCGTGTACTGCGACGGCGTCTTCGAGTGCCGCAACCTGCGCCAGCTCCAGCGCTTCGTCGCCGCCGTCGTCGAGGCCTGACCCCAACCTCCGAGCCTCGTTTTGGCGTCGCGAGGGCGCCGTAGAGGCACCTCGACGACGCCAAAATCGGGGCTGGTAGGGATTGAGTCGAGCGTCAGGCGGGGTCGCGCCACATGGTCCAGACCGGGGGGCCGGAGCGTACCGGGTGCAGGGTCTCGCGGAGCTCGAAGCGGCGGCGGGCGTACCAGGCGAGGTTCCGACTCCTTGTCGGTCTCGAGGTACGCGGGGAGCCCCTCGAGGTCGAGCCGGTCCAGGGTGTGGTCGATGAGCCGGCCGCCGAGCCCTTCGCCCTGGTGGCGCGGGTCGACGCCGAGGATCGCGAGGTACCAGTGCAGGTCCTTCGGGTGCACCTGGTCGGTCGCGCTGAGGTAGCGCATCGAGTCGGGAGGCGGGTGGCGGCCCAGGGGACGAGCCGGGCCAGGCGGGCCAGGATCCAGGCCTGGCGCCGCGGCGTGATCGGGTAGCCCTCGGGCGGGAGCCAGCACGCCGCGCCGAGGACGCCGCTGCCGTCGACGGCGACGTGGACCGCGTCGAACGGGAGCGCGTCGAGCAGCGTCCCGCGGAAGGTGCCGGCGGTGATCCGGAGCCGGGCCGGACCCTTCGGGAACAGGAACTCGAACAGCGGCGAGTCGTCGAACGACCGGGCCAGCATCCGGGCGGTCTCGTCGACCTGCGAACGGCTGCAGCGGCTCGATCGTGACGGTGTCCACGGGAGGCGCGAGCCTACCGGTGGGACTCGCACGACTCCTTCACCCGCGTCGGGCGCCGGACCGGCTCGCCGCGGTGCTCGAGGAGCTGCCAGGCCCGGTCGGCGACCCGGGCCAGCGCGAAGAGCTGGGCCCGCTCGCGCAGCCGGAACGTCTGGCCCTCCCGGCCGACGAGCAGCATCGCGCCGAGCCGTTCGAGCGTCGCGACCGCGAGGTCGCCCGGGCCCGGTCTCGCCCTCGGCGACCGACGGCGACGCCATCGTGCCGGTCGCCGAGCGCGTGGAGCTGGTCGGCGCTCGGCGCGTCGCCCTGCCGCGGCGAGGACCTCGGTGCCGCGCATCAGGACGCTCCACTCGGCGAGGAACTCCTTGCGGATCTGCGCGACCAGCCGCGTCGCCGAGCGCCTCGGTGGTCGGCGGACTCGCACAGGGTCGCCGCGGACTCGCAGCGCGTCGAGGCGGGGATCGGGGAAGCGGCCGACGATCCGGACCTCCTCGACCGAGGCGCCGTCGACCTCCTCGACCTCCTTGACCAGCACGGCGATGAGGTCGAGGTCCGCGAGCCGCACCGCGAACTCGTCGA
Organism: uncultured Acidimicrobiia bacterium; assembly: GCA_963848485.1. Taxonomy (GTDB): domain Bacteria; phylum Actinomycetota; class Acidimicrobiia; order IMCC26256; family JAENVU01; genus Chersky-806. The sequence continues at coordinate 123,192 of CAWKDX010000018.1, read as the reverse complement.
TGACGACGCCCTGGTCGCGCTCGAGCACGTCGATGCCGACGATGTCGCCGCGGACCGCACCGATGCGCGAGGCGACGAGTCCCAGAGCACCCGGACGATCCGGGAGCCAGACGCGCACCAGCACGTTTGCTGACTCACCCATGCACACCACCTTACGGAACGTGATGCATCCTGAGCGTTACGGAGATGTGAACTGGGTCGGCCCGTATGCTCCGGGCGGATGCGGAGCGGCTCGGGAATCCTCGGCGGGACCTTCGACCCGGTCCACATCGGCCACGTCGTCGCCGCGGTCGACGTGCGGGCCGACGCTCGGCCTGGACCGGGTGCTCATGGTGCCGGCCGGGGATCCGTGGCAGAAGCGGGGCCAGGTCGTGGCCTCACCCGGAGCAGCGGTTCGCGATGGTCGAGCTGGCGTGCGCCGGGCTCGACGGCGTCGAGGTGTCGCGGGTCGAGATCGACGCACGCCGGGCCGTCGGTGACCGCCGACACCCTCGAGCGCCTCGCAGGCCGCCGGGCGGGAGCTGTGCTGCTGCTCGGGGCCGACGCGGTGGCGAACATGCCGACCTGGCGCCGGCTCGAGGAGACCCGGGACCTGGCCGGCGATCGCGGTCGTCGAGCGGGCGGGCGAGCACGCGGCGCCGCCCGGGCCGGGCTGGCGGTTCGAGCACGTCACGATCCCCCGCCTGGACGTCTCGTCGTCGGAGATCCGGCGCCGGGTCGGCGCTGGGGCTGCCGATCGACGGGCTCACGCCGCCGCCGGTGGTGCAATTCATCCGGGATGAGGGCCTCTACACTCTCGCGCTGATGGCGCAAGGTGTGGGCGGCACGGTGCTCGACGAGCCGGACCGCCCCACCCGGCGGGAACGGCGCCGGAGCGCCGCGGCGCGGTCGACGGTCGCGGCGCGCGGCGGCCGCGCCGAGCCGATCGGGACGGGCGACCGGGCGCGCGCCAGGCCCGCCGGCAGCGGGCGCAGCGGCCGCCGGTTCTGGTTCGTGCTCATGCCGGCGGTCGCCGTGGTGCTGGCCGTCGTCGGTCGCGATCGGCGCGCTGATCCGTGCCGGTGAGCGACCGACGGGACCTCGGCGCGCGTCCGCCGGCGCGGCGCCGCGGGCGCGCGCGGCGCCCGAGACGCTGCTGATCGGGCACCGCGGCGCCGGACGGGCGCATCGACCTGCTGATGCTCGTCGGCGTCGACGGGAAGTCGGCCTCGGTGCTGCTGTTCCCGGTCGCGACCCAGGTCGAGGTGCCGTCGCTCGGGCCCCAGGCGCTCGCCGACCTCGCCGAACGAGGGTGGCACGGCGCTGCTGCAGACGACGGTCGAGAACCTGCTCGGCGTGAACGTCGCCAAGACGGTCGTGCTCGACGACGCGGGCCTGACGCCGGCCGCGGCGATCGCGGCCCCGATCCCCGTCGACCTGCACCGCGCGGTCGAGTTCGCGGGTACCGACCGAGCCGTGCGGTCGCCGGCCGGACGCGCAGCAGGTCGCGGCCGGCGAGGCCGCCCGGCTGCTCGTCGCGCAGCCAGCCCGGCAGCGAGCTCGACCGGCTGGTCACGGTGCAGGACGTGATCGACGGCTGGATGCGGCGGCTGCGCGATCCGTTCGTCGCCCGGCGCGACGGTCGCGGCGCAGCCGGGGCTGGCCGATCTGGTCGCGGCGGCGAAGGCGCCGGATCGGCGCACCGACACGCTTGCCGGTCGAGTCCGTCGCCACCGGTGGCGGCGAGCGGTTCGAGCCGCGCGTCGGCGGACGTGCGCGCGCTACGTCGCCGGCGCGTTCCCGAACGCGCTGCTCGACGGCGGGGGCCGCCGGCCGCGGGTCGAGATCCTCAACGGCACCGGCGCGGTCGGGCTGGCCCAGACCATCGCCGCTCGGCTCGTCCCGGCCGGCGGTCAGGTCACGCTCACCGGCAACGTCGCAGAACTTCGGGCTGACCAACACGCAGGTCGTCTACTACCGCGACGCGGGACCGGCCCGCGGCGCAGCGGATGGTGCAGGGCGCTGGGCTGCGGGTGCTCAAGAAGGCCGGACACCGCCGATCGGGGTGGTCGACGTCACGATCCTCGCCGGGGCAGACTGCTTCCGGACCGGGACCACGCCCGGCTCCTGAGTGCGGAAGGAACACCACCTGGACTCCCATCGACGGGCCGTCACCGCGGCGAGAGCGGCCGACGACAAGAAGGCCGAGGACACGATCGTCCTCGATGTCGGCGACATCATCGGGATCACGGAGGCGTTCGTGATCACCAGTGGCACGAACACCCGGCAGGTGCGCACGATCTGCGACGAGATCGAGGCTGCGCTGAAGCGCGAGGGCGGCGGGGCCCCGCGCAACACCGAGGGGCTCGACGACGCGTCGTGGGTCCTGCTCGACTACGGCGACCTCGTCGTGCACGTGTTCCTCGCCGAGACCCGCGAGTACTACGCGCTGGAACGGCTCTGGACCGACGCGCCGCGGATCGCGTGGGAGCCGATCGGCCAGCGCCAGCGACTAGGCCCGGTCGTAGCTCGGCCTCGACCCAGGGCCGCATCGGGACGCCCCGATCGCCCAGCGCGTCCTTGAGCTCCCGGACGCCGATGTTCCGGTCGAGCCGCGGTGAGTAGAGGATCGAGCTGATGATCGCGGCGGACGCGCCGCCGGTCGGTCAGCCCGTCGGCGATGTGGTCGGCGTTGCCGGCGCCGCCGGACGCGATCACGGGGACGTTCACCGCGTCGGCGACCGCGCGGGTGATCTCGAGGTCGTAGCCGGACGCGGTGCCGTCGTTGTCGATGCTGTTCACGACGATCTCGCCGGCGCCGAGCTCCTCGCCGCGCTTGACCCACTCGATCGCGTCCATGCCGGTCGCGACGCGCGCGCCGTCGATGAACACCTCGTAGCCGCTGGGGATGTCGGGCCGCGGCTCGACCCGCTTCACCTGGGTGCTCAGCACGATGCACTGGCGACCGAACGCCTCCGCGCCCTGGCGGATGATGTCGGGCTCGCGCACCGCCATCGAGTCGATGCTGATCTTCTCGGCGCCCGGCCTTGAGCACCTCGAACATGTCGTCGATCGAGCGGATGCCGCCGCCGACGGTGAACGGGACGAAGACGTGCTCGGCGACTTCGCGCACGGTGTCCAGATCGATCTTGCGCTTCTGCGCGCTGGCCATGATGTCGTAGAAGACGATCTCGTCGATCTGGTCGTCGTAGAGGCGCCGGCCGAGGTCGGTCGCGGGCGCGACGTCGATGTTGTCCTGGAACTGCTGGGCCTTCGTCACTCGGCCGTCGACGACGTCGAAGCACGCGATGAGCCGCTTGGTCAGCACGGCGCACCGTCCCAGGCCGCGAAGCCGCGGAGGAGGCGCAGGCCGAGCTCGCCGCTCTTCTCGGCGTGGAACTGGGTGGCGATCAGGTTGTCGCGCGCGACGACCGAGCAGAACTCGACGCCGTAGTCGGTCGACGCCGAGCACGTCCTCGTCGTTCGTCGGGCACCGCGTAGTACGAGTTCACGAAGTAGCAGTAGGTGGAGTCGGGGAGGTCGGCGGTGACGGGGTGCGCGCGGGTGAAGCGCACCGCGTTCCAGCCGATCTGGGGGACCCGGTCGGTGTCGGGGAACCGGCGCACCGTCGCCGGGCACCCAGCCGAGGCCGTCGGCCGGGCCTTCCTCGCTGTGATCGAACAGCACCTGGAGCCCGATGCAGATGCCGAGGAACGGGATGCGGTCGTCGAGCACGCGGGTCGCGGAGCGGCTCGATGAGGCCGGACTCGCGCGAGCGACGCGATGGTGGCGCGGGCGGCGCCGACGCCGGGGAGGATGATCCGGTCGACGCCGTCGAGACGCGGCGGGCTCGGCGACCAGGCGGGCGTCGAGGCCCAGGCGGTCGAGCGCGTACATGACGCTCGGGGCGTTGCCCGCCCGGTAGTCGATGACGCCGATCATGCTGAGCTCCGAAGGCCTGGACGGGGTGGGCACGACGGACGAGTCTACGGAGTGGGTCCCGGCGCTCAGAACGGTTTGAGCGCGTAGACGTGCACCGGCCCGCTCTGATGGATCAGCTGGTACGGGTACTGCGTCTCACTGACGAGGCAGTTCATGTGGTACTTCGCCGCGATGGCGTCGATCTGCGCGGTCGTGAGCTTGTCGTACGCGGCGCGCAGGTTGGGCAGGTCGCCGTGGTAGCTCGAGCCGTCGAAGTACTTCGAGCCACCGACGAGCTCGTCGATGCGCGTCTTCCACTCGGACAGGCGGTCGTAGGGGATGGCCTGCCAGTTCGCGACCTGGGCCCGCTCGCTGCGGTCGAACGCGTCCTGGCGGTCGACCGGGACGATGCAGCGCACGTTCTTCGGGCGTGTTCTCCCGGATCCAGTTGAAGGCCTCGGCGACGTGATCCGTCGGTGGTCCACGCGGCGTAGTTGCGGCGGATCATGCGCGGCGCGGCGAGCAGCGGTGACGTCGGGAAGATCGCGATGACGAGCGTCGCCGACGAGGACGAGCGCTCCGTTGCGCCGGGCGCGCCGCCGTCTCCGCCGGTTCGACGCCGTCGGGCCGCGGCGAGCCGGCGCGCGAGGCAGAACGCCTGGAAGAAGAAGATGAGCGGGACCACGATCGGGAACGACCGCAACGGCATGAGCCGCAGGTAGCCCCAGAGGTGCAGCGCCCGTGCCGGGTACGCGAGCGCGAAGGGGATCGCGGCGGCGATCTGGAACGCGGCGAAGAACCGTTGCGTGAGGTCCTGGTTCGACTTCGTGTACGACCAGAGGTTGAACGCGAGCATCGCGACGAGCAGCCCGACGTGCAGGACGACCTGCGCGGCGGCCAGCGTCTCGCCGCCGAAGAACGGGTCGGTGTGGTACGGGATCGCCTGGAGGATCACGAAGCGCTGCATCGCCGCCGACGCGTTGCCGCTGGCCGCGAGTCCGCCGAGGATGCCCGGGATCGCGACGAGCAGCGCGAGCCAGCTCCACTTCAGCGGCGGATGCGGGTCTCGGGCAGCGCGAGGAGCGCGAGCGCCGCCCGCCCACGCGGACCAGAGCCCGACCGCGGGATGGAAGCTCACCGTGAGGCCGAGCAGCGCGAGTCCGAGCGGGATGCGGTTGCGGGTGATCGCGAGCAGCGCGCCGAGCAGGCAGACGTAGGCGACGGTCTTCGCCTCGAACGTGCCCAGGATCCACTCGTTGCCGACCAGCGCCTGGTTGCTCAGGAGCCAGAACGTGACCGCGAAGGTGGCGGGCCAGGCGGGCAGCCCGAACCGGGTGCCGAGCTTGATGAGCAGGAACCCGAGGACGGGCCAGAAGACGAGCCGCCCGAGCCAGCCGAACGCGTTGACCGAGAGCGCGCCGGCGAGCGGGGAGAAGAGGTGGTCGAAGAGCCAGTGCTCGCCGAAGGAGCCGCCGAAGGTCCAGTCCCCGCGCAGGTAGCTCGGGTCCGCGACCCGGCGGACGAGCGGGAGGTAGAGCTCCTCGCTCAGCCGGGGGACCGGCGACCCGTAGAGGAGCAGGGTGACGCCGAGGACGAAGAGCGTCGGGAGCACGAAGTGGCGCGGGCCGAGTTGTGCCCCGCGTTCGCCCTGCTCGGTCAGATTTGTCATCCGGGCCTGGACTCTAGGTCTGGACGGCCGGACTTCCGGGCCGCTCGTCGCGGTTGGTCGCGGCCCTCGACGATGCACGGCCGGACCGCTTCCATCGTGCTCCCACGACTCGAGCAGCTGGGCCCGCCCGGCCGGGTCGTCGCGTCGTGGTCCGCGCCGGAGCGAGATCGACAGGCGGTCAACTCGAGAGCTTGCCGCTGACGTCTGGGATCGTTCGGTCGTTCCGCTTGGTGCCGAACCAGCCCTCTCCGGCCACGAGCCGCCACAGCTCGCATTCGATCGATCTCCAGACCCGATGGAACGGGCCATTGTGATCGGTGGAGCTGAGGGGACTCGAACCCCTGACCTCTTGCATGCCATGCAAGTGCTCTACCAACTGAGCTACAGCCCCAATGGGAACCTCCAAGTTATCAGCCGTCTCCGAGCCGCCGCGGTCTCGCACACCGAGCACTGCCCGGCACCGTACGGCACAGGGTGGGACAACTTCCGATGGGCGCTGAGCGCGACGCCTACGCTCGCCCGACGATGACTGAAGCGGATGCACGACGCGACGAAGAGCTGCCCACCTACCGGTACGACGCCCGCCTCGCGAACGAGATCGAGGCGAAGTGGCAGGACCGGTGGGAGAGCCGAGCACACCTTCTGGGCCCCGAACCCGTCGGGGCCGCTGAGCGAGGGCTTCGACGCGGTCGCGGACCGCACGAAGCTCTTCGTGCTCGACATGTTCCCGTACCCGAGCGGCGCGGGGCTCCACGTCGGCCATCCCCTCGGGTACATCGGCACCGACGTCTACGCCCGCTTCAAGCGGATGACCGGGCACAACGTCCTGCACGCGATGGGCTACGACGCGTTCGGGCTCCCGGCCGAGCAGTACGCGGTGCAGACCGGGCCAGCACCCGCGGGTCACCACCGAGGAGAACGTCGCGAACATGCGCCGCCAGCTGCGCGCGCTCGGGCTCGGTCACGACCCGCGCCGCAGCGTCGCGACGACCGACCCCGCGTACTACCGATGGACGCAGTGGATCTTCCTGCAGCTGTTCGACTCCTGGTACGACGAGGACGGCCGACCGCGCCCGGCCGATCGCCGAGCTGATCCCGCGGCTCGAAGCCGATCCCGAGGTCGGCTGGGCGGCGCTCTCGGCCCGCGAGCGGCGCGAGCTCGTCGACGCGAACCGGCTCGCGTACCTCGACGAGGCGCCGGTCAACTGGTGTCCCGCGCTGGGCACGGTGCTCGCCAACGAGGAAGTCACCCCGGACGGCCGCAGCGAGCGGGGGAACCACCCGGTCTACCGGCGTCCGCTGAAGCAGTGGATGCTGCGCATCACCGCGTACGCGGAGCGGCTGCTCGCCGACCTCGACCTGCTCGACTGGACCGACTCGATCAAGCTCATGCAGCGCAACTGGATCGGGCGCAGCGTCGGCGCGGAGGTCGACTTCGGCATCGAGGGTCACGAGGACACGACCATCACCGTCTTCACCACCCGGCCCGACACGCTCTTCGGCGCGACGTACATGGTCCTCGCGCCCGAGCACCCGCTGGTCGACGCGATCACGCCGGCGGAGTGGCCGGGCGCGTCGCTCGGCGAGGACATCAACGACATCCCGGTGTCGTGGCGCGGGATCTTCGGCTCCGAAGCGGGGCCGGCCGAGGCCGTGCGCCGCTACCGCGAGTTCGCGGCGCAACAAGAGCGAGCTCGAGCGTCAGGCCGAAGGCCGGGAGAAGACCGGCGTCTTCACCGGCGCGTTCGCGACCAACCCGGTCAACGACCTGCCGATCCCGATCTTCGTCGCCGACTACGTGCTGATGGGCTACGGCACCGGCGCGATCATGGCCGTCCCCGCGCACGACCAGCGCGACTTCGAGTTCGCGCAGGAGTTCGACCTGCCGATCCGCTGCGGTCATCCAGCCGCCGCCGGCTGGTTCGAGGAGCACGGCGTCAGCGCCCGACACGCCGGCCGCCGAGTGGCCCGAGGCGTTCGTCGGCGACGGCGTCGCGGTGAGCTCGGCGAACGACGAGGTCTCGCTCGACGGGCTCGGGGTCGCCGAGGCGAAGCAGACGATCACCGCGTGGCTCGAGGCCGAGGAGCTCGGCGCCGCGACCGTCACCTACAAGCTGCGCGACTGGCTGTTCAGCCGCCAGCGCTACTGGGGCGAGCCGTTCCCGATCGTCTACGACGAGGACGACCTGCCCGTCGCGGTTCCCGAGTCGATGCTCCCGGTCGAGCTGCCCGAGATCATCGACTTCGAGCCCGAGATCGTCGCCGACGACGTCGAGAGCGTCCCGCGCGCCGCCGCTCGCGCGCGCCGAGGCTGGGCGACGGTCGACCTCGACATCACCCTGCCCGACTGGGCCGGCGGATCCAGCGGACCGAAGACCTACCGCCGCGAGCTGAACACGATGCCGCAGTGGGCCGGTTCGTGCTGGTACTACCTGCGCTACCTGGACCCGACGAACGAGAACGAGTTCGTCTCACCGGCCGCCGAGCAGTACTGGATGGCCCCGGGTCCCGGTGGGGTCGACCTCTACGTCGGTGGCGTCGAGCACGCGGTGCTGCACCTGCTCTACGCGCGCTTCTGGCACAAGGTGCTCTTCGACCTCGGCCACGTGTCGACGCCCGAGCCGTTCCAGCGCCTCTTCAACCAGGGCTACATCCTCGCCGACGCGTACGTCGACGAGCGCGGCTTCTACGTCGAGGCCACCGAGGTCGTCGAACGCGACGGGCGCTTCTTCCACGGCGACGTCGAGGTGCGGCGCGAGCACGGGAAGATGGGCAAGAGCCTGAAGAACGCGGTCGCGCCCGACGACATCTACCGCGACTACGGCGCCGACACGCTGCGGCTCTACGAGATGTTCATGGGCCCGCTCGACGCGAGCCGGCCGTGGAACACCGGCGACATCATCGGCGTCCACCGCTTCCTGCAGCGGCTCTGGCGCAACGTCATCGACGAGCAGACCGGCGAGTCGCGCGTCACCGCCGGAGCCGGCCGACGACGAGACCCGCCGCCTCCTGCACCGCACGATCGCCGCGGTCGCCGCCGACATGGACGACCTCTCGTTCAACACCGCGATCGCCCGCCTCTTCGAGCTGAACAACCGGCTCACCCAGGTCGTCGCGGAGACGGGCGAGGCGCCGGAGGAGGTCGTCGTGCCGCTGGTGCTGATGACCGCGCCGCTCGCGCCGCACATCGCCGAGGAGCTCTGGGAGCGGCTCGGCCACGAAGCGCACGCTCGCCTACGAGGACTTCCCGACCGCCGATCCCGCGTGGCTCACCGTCGACACCGTCGAGATCGCGGTCCAGCTCAACGGCAAGGTGCGCGCCCGGCTCACCGTGCCCGCGCGACCTCGACGAGGCCGCGACCGAGGCCGCCGCGCGCGCCGACGAGCGCGTCGCCGCGCTGCTCGACGGCAAGACGGTGCGCAAGGTGATCGTCGTTCCCGGACGCCTGGTCAACTTCGTCGTCGGCTAGGCGATCGCCGTTCCGTGCGCGCTCGTCGCTTGTCGCCGGAAGCGGCCGCGGTGTTCACGCACGTTCCCGAGCTCGACCGGGAACGCGCGCGCGTCGTCGTGGTGCCGGTGCTCACGCCGGGCGTCGTCGGCGATGACGCTCGGGCCGTGGATCCTCGTGCGCCGCGGCCACGAGCAGGACGCCGGGCCTCGTCGCGCACGAGCTCGTGCACGTGCAGCAGTGGCGCGAGCTGGGCGTCGTGCGGTTCCTCGCGCCGCTACTTCGGCGAGTACCTCCGGCTGCCGCGTCGCCGGGCAGCGCCACTGGCGCGCGTACGCGGCGATCTCCCTCGAGGTGGAGGCCCGCGCCCGCAGCGGCGCCGTCCGAGCGAGCCGCCGCTCTGGTACGGTCGCAGCTTCCTCCCCTCGCACTTCCTCCGTGGGCCCTCACGCGCCCGGAGGTCGCGATGCTCGAGCCACCGGTTCCGCCCCGCCCGGAACCACCGAAGAATGCTGCCGCCCGCGTCGTTCGTCGAACGCGCACGCGCACGCACTGGGACGATCCCCGCGTCCGCGTCGGCGCGCTCCTCGCTCGCCGCGCTGGTCGCCGGCCTCGCCTGGTACCAGCTCGGTGTCAGCGGCACCGCCGGCGCGGGCGCCACGGCGCCGACGACCGCGACCACCTCGGCGTCCGGCGGAGCGCCCGACACGCGCCGGCCCGACTGGCACGACCGACGGCTCGACGGCGGCCTCGGCCACGGGTGGCCAGCTCGTCGTGCAGGTCGCCGGCGCGGTCGCGCACCCGGGCGTCGTCCGCATCCGTGCCGGCGCGCGGGTCATCGACGCGGTCGAGGCCGCGGGCGGCGGGCTGCCCGGCGCGGACCTGGACCGGCTGAACCTCGCGGCCAAGGTCGTCGACGGCCAGCGCATCGCGGTCGCGCTCGTCGGCGCGCCGGCCCCGGTCGCAGCCGACGCCGGCGGGGCGACCGGGTACCGGGGCCGACGGCACGCCGACCGGCCCGATCAACCTCAACACCGCGACGCGAGAGCCAGCTCGAGGAGCTGCCCGGCATCGGTCCGAGCCTCGCCGGGGCGATCATCGCCGAGCGCGAGAAGCGGGGCGGGTTCAAGAGCGTCGGTGAGCTGCAGGACGTCCGCGGGATCGGCGAGCTCCGCTTCGCCGACATCAAGGACCTGGTCTCGGTGTGAGCGCGCTTCGGTCCGCTCTGTGCGCTCGCCGCGGTCGTCGTCGGGATCTTCGCCGGTCAGGCACTCGGTCCCGGGCTCGGCGACGGTCGCGCTCGTCGCCGCCGTCGCGCTGCTCGTCGGCGCGGCTCCTGATGCGCGGCCGCCGCGGCTTCGCGCTCGCGCTCGTCGGGTGCGCGCTGCTCGGCGGCGCGGCCACCCAACGGGCGCTGCACGGGCTCGAGGCTCGCCGCTGCGACGGCCGCGGTCGCGCGACGCGCGCGCGTGCAGGTGCAGGGATCGCTGGTCGAAGACCCGTCCGGCCCGCGCTTCGTCGTCCAGGTGCTCGCGCGCGTCAGCCGGGTCGACGGCGCCGACGCGGGGAGTCGCACCGTCCTGCTCGTCGGCGGGGGAGACGTCACCACCCAGCTCCGGGTGCTCGAAGCCGGCGACCGGGTGACGGTCACCGGAACGCTCGAGCCGCTGCGCGGCTTCGACCCCCGCTACCGCTGGCGCCACGCGGTCGCGCAGCTCGCAGGTGTCCGAGCTCACCGCGTTCGCGGCGCCCCGGTCGCCGCTCGACCGGCTCGCGAACACCTCGCGCGCCGCGGTGCTGCGCGGCGCCGACGGGCTCCCGGCGACCGAGCGGGCGGTGCTCGCCGGCTTCCTCCTCGGCGACACCCGGTCGATCCCCGACGACCTCGTCGACGACTTCCGCGACGCCGGGCTCAGCCATCTGCTCGCGGTGAGCGGCGCGAACGTGGCGTTCGTGCTCGCGATCGCGACGCCGTTGCTCGTCCGGCTCCGGCTCGGGAGCCGGCTGGTCGTCGGGCTCGCTGATCCTGGTGCTGTTCGGCACGATGACCCGCTGGGAGCCGTCGGTGCTCGCGGGCGTCCGCGATGGCCGGGCATCGCGATGGCGCGCGACGTTCCTCGGCCGACCGGTTCCCGCCAGCCGCATCCTCACGCTCGCCGCGATCGGGCTGCTCGTCGCCGATCCGTTCCTGCTCCACTCGGTCGGGCTTCCTGCTCTCGTGCGGCGCGAGCGCCGGCATCCTCTGGCTCGGTCCCGCGTTCAGCGCCCGCATCCCCGGGCCCGAAGTGGATCGGCGACGCGCTCGGCGTCACCGCCGCCGCGCAGATCGGCGTGCTGCCCGTCCTGCTCCCGGTGTTCGGCACCGTCCCGCTCGTCGCGCTCCCGGCGAACCTCCTCGCCGCGCCGATCGTCGGCCCGCTCACCGTCTGGGGCCTGGTCGCGGGGGTCGCCGGCGGCGTCGTCGGGCCCGGCATCGCGCACGGGCTCCAGCTCCCGACCTTCGCGCTGCTGCGCTGGGTCGAGACCGTCGCCCGCACCGCCGCTCGAGCAACCCGTCGCGCTCGACGGCCGCGGCCTCTGCGGGCTCGCCGCCGGCGTCTGCCGGCGCGATCGCGCTCCTCCGGGTCGTCGGGCTCCGCGCTCAGCCGAGGACCGACCGACGGCGGCGCCGGTAGGCTCGATCGCGATGCCGCGCTTCCGCCTCGGTGACGTCGTCCACGACCTCACCACGCGCACCCTCGTGATGGGCATCCTCAACCGGACGCCCGACTCGTTCTACGACGCGGGCGAGACGTTCGCACTCGACGCCCTCGTCCGCCGGGCCGGGTGAGCTCGTCGAGCAGGGCGCCGACCTCCTCGACATCGGGGGCGTGAAGGCCGGTCCCGGGCCCGAGGTGGGGGAGGCCGAGGAGCTCGACCGGGTGATCCCGTCCATCGAGGCCGTGCACGCGCGCTTCGACGTCCCGATCTCGTGCGACACCTGGCGCGCGTCGGTGCTCGACGCCGCGTGCGACCGCGGGCGCGGTCGTCGGCAACGACATCAGCGGCTTCGGCGATCCCGAGTACCTCACGGTCGCGGCGAAGCACGACGCGTCGGTCGTCGCGACCCACATCCGGCTCGCGCCGCGGGTCCCCGACCCGGAGCCGGTCTACGACGACCTGGTCGGCGACGTCCGGACGTTCCTCGTCGACCGGGCGCGCCGGGCCGAGGCCGCCGGCCTCGCGGTCGACCAGATCGCGATCGACGCCGGGCTCGATCTCGGCAAGACGCCGGCGATGAGCGTCGGTCCTGCTGCGCGAGAGCGACGACCTCGCGGAGCTCGAGTACACGCTGCTCCTCTCCGCCAGCAACAAGCGGTTCCTCGGCGAGCTGCTCGACCTCGACATCGGCGACCGGCGCGAGGTCTCGCTCGCCGCGGTCGCGTACGGCGTCGCCCACGGGTGCCGGATCGTCCGGGTCCACGACGTCCGCGGCTCGGTCCACGTCTGCCGGATGCTGCAGGCGATCCTCGAGCAACGTCAGGTGGTCGGTCTCGTGAGCGCGCTCTACCTGGTGAAGGCGACCGACCCGGTGCTGCGCTCCCGCGCCGCGCAGGCGCTCGTCGACGAGCTGCTCGACGGCGAGGACCGCACCCTCGTCGTCGAGGAGTTCTCGATCCCGGCGAAGGTGCGGGCCGGGGCCGACGAGCCGCGCAGCCGGCGCCGCCGAGCGGCGGTGACGAGGCGGCCACGGGTGCCCGTGGTCGCCGCGATCCTGAACGCGGCGCAGAGCCCGCCGTTCATGACGAGCAAGCGCATCGTCGTGGTCCGCGACTACGAGCAGCTCAACGCCGGAGGAGGCCGCGCCGATCGCCGCGGTCCTCGCCGACCTGCTCGAGACCACGGTCTTCGTGTTCGTCGGCGGCGGTGGCCGGGCGCCGAAGAGCCTGGTCGACGCGCTCAAGGAGGCGGAGGTCGTCGGCCCCGACTCCGAGAAGACCGTCGACGTCCTCGGCGCCGAGCTCGCGCGGGCCGACATCACGCCTGCGACAAGGACGCGGCGCGCGTCGCGGCCGAGCGCCTCGGCGACGACGCCGGCCGCGCCGCCGGGCTGGTCGAGGTGCTCGGCGCGGCCTTCGGGCCCGGCGCCAAGCTCAGCGCCGCGGACGTCGAGCCGTACCTCGGCGAGGCGGGATCGGTGCCCGTCTTCCAGCTGACGAACGCGATCGAGGAAGGCAAGGTCGCGGCCGCGCTGTCGATCCTCGACCGGCTGCTCCACGTCACGAGCGCGCGCCAGCCGAAGCCGATGCACCCGCTCCAGGTGCTCGGGCTGCTGCAGTCCCGCTACCGCAAGCTGCTGCGCCTCGACGACCCGTCGATCCGCACGACGAAGGACGCGCACGCCGCGCTCGGCGGCAAGGGGAGCACGTACCCGGCGCAGAAGGCGCTCGAGGCGTCGAGCGCGCTCGGCACCGACGGGCTCCGGCGCGCGATCGACTCGCTGCACCGGGCGGACCTGGACCTCAAGGGCGCGAGCGCGATGCCCGAGAACGCGGTGCTCGAGGTGCTCGTGGCGCGCCTGGCCGCGCTGCACTCACGGAGCCGGTCCCGGAGCGGCTCCCGCCGCTGACGCGGCGAGGGATCGAACGGAGCTAGGAGCTCGCCTGCGCCTTGTTCGCGGCCTTCATCAGCCGCGACGTGCGGCGAGCGGCCGCGTTCTTGTGGATGATCCCCTTGGAGCCGGCCTTGCCGATCCGCTTCTGGGCGAGGACCAGCCGCTGGGCCGCGTCCTCGGCGCCCGCCTCGGCCGCCGTGGTGGCGCCCTTGACCCGGGTCTTGAGCTCGGACCGGACGGCGACGTTGCGCACCCGCCGCTTCTCGTTCTGGATGTTGCGCTTCTTCTGGCTCTTGATGTTCGCCATCGGGTGTCGCGACCTCATCTGTGTCTCGGGAACCGGGAAAGGCTATCAGGAGGCCGCCGGAGCCGGCCGTTCGCGGGAATCAGGCGTCGCGCGAGGGACAATGGGCGCCCGCCCCCGATTCCGCCCGGACGTGTACGTGATCCCCCTCGACCGGCTCCGCTGCCTGAGCATCATCGCCCACATCGACCACGGGAAGAGCACGCTCGCGGACCGGATCCTCGAGATCACCGGCGCGGTCGAGATGCGCGACATGCGGGCCCAGTACCTGGACTCGATGGACATCGAGCGCGAACGGGGCATCACGATCAAGGCCCAGAACGTCCGGCTGAACTGGAAAGACCACGTCATCAGCCTGATCGACACCCCGGGCCACGTGGACTTCGGCTACGAGGTGTCCCGCAGCCTCGCCGCGTGCGAGGGCGTCATCCTGCTCGTCGACGCGAGCCAGGGGATCGAGGCCCAGACGCTCGCCAACTGCTACCTCGCGATGGAGAACGACCTCGCGATCGTCGCCGCGGTGAACAAGATCGACCTGCCCGCGGCCGACCCGGATCGCGTCTCCGAGGAGATCGAGCGGGTGCTCGGCATCGCGGCGGAGGACGTGCTGCGCATCTCCGCGAAGTCCGGCGACGGCGTGCCCGAGCTCCTCGACGCGGTGCTCGCGCAGATCCCGGCGCCGAAGGGTGACGCCGACGCGCCGCTCCAGGCGCTGATCTTCGACTCGTACTACGACCCCTACCGCGGCGTGGTCAGCGCGCTGCGCGTCTTCGACGGGACGATGAGCTCCGGCGCGCGGCTGAAGTTCCTGCAGGCCAACTCGGTCTACGACGCGGAGGAGATCGGCGTGCGGCTGCCGGTCCCGACCCCGGTCGCGACGCTCGGGCCCGGCGAGGTCGGGTACCTGATCGCGGGCATCAAGGACGTCGGCGAGGCGCGCGTCGGTGAGACGGTCACCACCGCGGCGCGGCCGGGCGAGGTGCTCCAGGGCTACCGCCACCCGAAGCCGATGGTGTTCTGCGGTCTCTATCCGGTCGAGGGCGACGAGTACGCGGACCTGCGCGAGGCGCTGGAGAAGCTGCGGCTCAACGACTCGTCGTTCACCTACGAGCCCGAGACCTCCGGCGCGCTCGGCTTCGGCTTCCGGTGCGGGTTCCTCGGCCTGCTCGCACATGGAGATCGTGCGCGAGCGGCTCGAGCGGGAGTACGACCTCGCGCTCGTCGCGACCGCGCCGAACGTCGAGTACCTCGCGCACACCACCAACGGTGGCGTCGAGGTCGTCGACAACCCGTCCGTCGCTCCCGCCGCTCAACGACGTCGTGTCGATCGAGGAGCCGTTCGTCACCATCACGATCCTCACGCCGTCCGAGTACGTGGGCACGTTGATGGAGCTGTGCCAGGGCCGGCGGGGCGAGATGAAGAAGATGGACTACCTCTCCGAGGAGCGGGTCGAGCTCGTCTACAGCGTCCCGCTCGGCGAGATCGTCCTCGACTTCTTCGACCAGATGAAGTCGCGCACGAAGGGCTACGCGAGCCTGGACTACGAGCGCGACGGCTACCGCGAGTCGAAGCTCGTGAAGGTCGACATCCTGCTGAACAACGTGCCCGTCGACGCGTTCTCGTCGATCGTGCACCGCGACAAGGCGTACGAGTACGGCAAGCGCATGACCGACAAGCTGCGCGAGCTCATCCCGCGCCAGCTCTTCGACGTGCCGATCCAGGCCGCGATCGGTGGCCGGGTCATCGCCCGCGAGACGGTGAAGGCGAAGCGCAAGGACGTCATCGCGAAGTGCTACGGCGGTGACGTCAGCCGGAAGCGCAAGCTGCTCGACCGGCAGAAGGAAGGCAAGAAGAAGATGAAGCAGATCGGCCGGGTCGAGGTGCCCCAGGAGGCCTTCGTCGCCGCGCTCAAGCTCGGCGACTAGGCCGGTGGCGTCCTTCGACGCGCTGATCGACGAGGCCGAGCACGCGCCGATCGACGGCTGGGACTTCAGCTGGCTCGACGGCCGTGCCACCGAGGAGCGGCCGAGCTGGGGCTACGCCCGAGCGCGTCGCCGAGCGCGCGGCGCGCGCCGAGCGGATGCTGGACCTGCAGTCGGGTGGCGGCGAGATGCTCGGCGACCTGCCGCAGCTCCCGCCGCTCTGGTCGCGACCGAGGGCTACGCGCCGAACGTCCTGGTTGCGGCGCGTCGGCTGCGGCCGCGCGGCGCGTACGTGATCGCGACCGAAGCCGATCGTCGCGGCGCTGCCGATCGCGAGCAATGCGTTCGATCTCGTCACGAGCCGGCATCCGGTCGACACGTGGTGGGACGAGATCGCCCGGGTGCTCCGACCCGGAGGCACGTACTTCTCCCAGCAGGTCGGTCCGCACAGCATGCGCGAGCTCAGCGAAGCGCTGATGGGTCCGCTCCCGCCCGGCTCGAACCGTGAGTCCGGGCTCGCCCGTCGGCGACGCCGAAGCCGCCGGGCTCGACGTGGTCGATCTCCGCGACGAGCGCCTGCGGGCCGAGTTCTTCGACATCGGCGCGGTCGTCTACTTCCTCCGGCTCGTGGTCTGGACCGTCCCCGACTTCACCGTCGAGCGCTACCGCCCGCAGCTCCGGCGCTGCACGACCAGATCGAGCGCGACGGGTCCTTCGTGGCGCACTCGACTCGCTTCCTCATCGAGGCCACCAAGCCGAGTGACGCCGGTCGTCAGCACGCGATGATCCGAGCTGGGGGTCGGGCCAGCGTCGCGGGGGAGGCCGAGGATGCGCTCGGCGAGGATGTTGCGCTGGACCTCGCTCGTACCGCCGCCGATCGTGAGCGCGCGGCTGTAGAGGTAGCCCTTCGCCCACTCGGACGTCGCGGCGCCGAACGGGCCCCGGTCGAGCAGCATCCCGTCGCTCCCTGCGAGCTCGACCGCCATCGCCATCACGTGCTGGCCGTGCTCGTCGGCGAGCGCCTTGCGGACCGACGCCTCGGGGCCGGGCTCGAGGCCCTGCACCTTGGCCGAGACCGTGCGCAGCCGGATCAGCCGGAGGACCTCCGACTCGATGTACAGCGCGGCGAGTCGCTGGCGGAGCACCGGGTCGGCGACGGCACCGTCGGCGCGCACGAGGTCGAGCACGTCGTGCGCGGTGGGGCCACGACCCCACAGCGCGCCTTCGCCCGAGAGCGACACCCGCTCGTTGCCGAGCGTCACCTTGGCGAGCCGCCAGCCGTCGTTCTCGTCGCCGACCAGGTTCGCCTCCGGGATGCGGACGTCCTCGAAGAACACCTCGTTGAACATCGCGTCGTGGTCCATCTGCTTGATGGGCCGGACGGTGATCCCGGGCGACTGCATGTCGAGCACGAAGTACGAGATCCCGCGGTGCGGCTCCGCGTCGGGATCGGTGCGCGCGAGCAGGATGCCGTAGCGCGACCACTGCGCGAGGGTCGTCCACACCTTCTGGCCGTTGAGCACGTACTCGTCGCCGTCGCGCACCGCACGCGTCGTAAGCGACGCGAGGTCGCTGCCTGCTTCCGGCTCGCTGAACAGCTGGCACCAGATCTCCGAGCCGTCGAGCAGGCCCGGCAGGTAGCGCGCTTGCTGCTCTGGCGTGCCCGCGACGAGCAGGGTGGGTCCGGCCCAGCCGATGCCGATCGGGTTGATCGGCTTCGGCGCGAGCGCGGCCTTCAGCTCCTCGTCGATCACGAGCTGCTCGATCGGCGACGCGTCACGACCCCAGGGCCGGGGCCAGTGCGGGGTGACGTAGCCGTTCGTCGCGAGTCGGGCCATCCAGTCCGACGGGTACTGCCCGCCGGGCGCGTGCTCGGCGAGGAAGGCCCGGATCTCGCCCCGGTACGCCTCGGCCTCGGGGGGAGCTCGAACGTCAGGGCCATCCGTGCAACGTACCGCCGGAACGGGTGGGACAATCGCGCGGTGCCGCTCGGTGTCTACGTCCACATCCCGTTCTGCGCGGACCGCTGCGACTATTGCGACTTCGCCACCTGGACCGACCGCGGCCACCTCATCGACGACTACGTCGATGCCTGCGTCGCCGACGCGCACCGGCAGATGACCGCGATCGGGCGCCCGTCCACGAGCGTCTTCTTCGGCGGTGGCACCCCGTCGCTGATCCCGGCTGACGGTCTGGCCCGGATCCTCGACGCCATCCCCCGGGCGCCCGGCGCCGAGGTGACGGTCGAGTGCAATCCGGACTCGGTCGAACCCGAGCAGCTCGCGACCTACGCCGCCGCCGGCGTGAACCGCCTGTCGCTCGGCGTGCAGTCGCTGCGCCGCACGTGCTCGCCGAGCTTGGCCGCACCCACGACCCGGCTTCGGTTGCTCGCTCGGTCCGGGCGGCCCGCGCCGCCGGCTTCGAGCACCTCAACCTGGATCTGATCTACGGCTCGCCGTGCGAGTCGATCGACGACTGGCGCCGCAGCCTCGATGGTGTCCTCGGGCTCGAGCCCGACCACGTGAGCGCGTACGCGCTGACCGTCGAACCGGGCACACCGCTCGGCCAGGACATCGCGCGCGGCGGGCGCCGGGCGCCCGACGACGACGACCAGGCCGAGAAGTACGAGATCGCCGACGACGTCCTGCGCGGCGCCGGGTACGAGTGGTACGAGATCTCGAACTGGGCCCGACCCGGTGGCGAGTGCCGGCACAACCTCCTCTACTGGGACCAGGGTGACTACCTCGCGATCGGCGCGGCCGCGCACGGGCACCTCGACGGCCGCCGGGGGTGGAACCTCCGCACCCCGGAGCGCTACATCGCCGCGGTCGGGTCCGGGGCGTCGATCGAAGCCGGCAACGAGGTGCTCGATCCCGAAGCGCGGGTCGAGGAGGCGCTGCTCCTGGCGGTTCGCACCCGGGGCGGCATCCCGGTGACCCCGGCGCTCGGTGCCGTCGCCCGGGAGCTCGCCGCCGACGGCCTGGTCGAGTCTCCCCGGCCACCGGGACCGCCTCATCCTCACCCGGCGGGGCCGCCTGCTCGCCTCCGAGGTCACCGTCCGCCTCCTCTCCGGGCTCGCGGCAGGCGGGCAGCAGGTAGCAGTCGGTAGACTCGACTGCTAACCATCCGCCTCACGGCCATCTGAACGGGGGCGCACGTCATGGACGCAGTCGACCGCCGAGCCGCAGTGCTGCGAGCAATCGTCGAGGAGTACGTGCAGACCGCGCAGCCCGTCGCGTCCCAGTCCATCGCCCAGTCCCGTTCGCTGGGGGTCTCGAGCGCCACGGTCCGCAACGACATGACCCAGCTCGAGCGGGAGGGCTACATCGTCCAGCCCCACACCTCGGCCGGCCGGATCCCGACCGACCAGGGCTACCGGTACTTCGTCGACCACTTCACCCAGGCCCGCTCGCTGCCGGTGAGCCAGCGGCGGGCGGTGGCGGACTTCTTCGCCTCGGCCCACAGCGCGCTCGAGGATCTCCTCCACGAGACCAGCCTCCTGCTCGCCCGGCTCACGAGCCACGCGGCGGTGATCGTCGGCCCGCAGTTCGACGCAGCCCGGGTGCGCAGCGCCCAGCTCGTCGCCCTCCAGCCCGAGCTGATGCTCGCGATCGCCGTCCTCTCCAACGGCTCGATCGAGAAGGAGGTCATCTCGAACACCGGCGACTACGACGAGAGCCAGATCGCCCGGGCCAGCGCGGCGCTCGACGCAAGCGCTGCGCGAGCAGTCCCTCAGTGCGGCGTCCGTCGGGCCGGCCGACCGGCGACCCGGTGGTCGACGAGCTCGTCCGCCTCGGTGTCGAGGCGCTCTCCCGCCGGGCGGCCTCCGGTGCCGAGCCGCTGTACGTCGGCGGGGCGAGCCGGATCGTCGGCGACCAGGACGCGTTCGCGACCGCGGAGCGGGCGTCGCGGCTGCTCGAGATGCTCGAGCAGCAGGTCGTCGTCGTGTCGCTCGTGCGCGACCTCCTCGACCAGGGCGTCACCGTCAGCATCGGATCCGAGAACGACGTCGACGAGCTGCGCGACTGCTCGCTCGTCCTCGCGCCGTACCGGGTCGACGGGCAGATGGCCGGCACCGTCGGCGTGCTCGGCCCGACCCGGATGGACTACCAGCAGGCGCTGGCTGCCGTGGCCGCGGTGTCACAGCAGCTCGGCCGGCTCCTGCTCGGCTGAGCCGCACCATGCCCACCGATCCCTACGCGCTGCTCGGCGTCGACACGAACGCCACCGACGACGAGATCAAGCGCGCCTACCGCAAGCTCGCACGCGAGCTGCACCCGGACACGAACCCTGATCCCGCGGCCGAGGCGCGCTTCAAGGAGATCACCGGCGCGTACGAGACGCTGCGCGATCCCGAGCGCCGTCGCCGGTTCGACATGTTCGGCGACGAGAGCCGCGGCGCGGGCGGCGGCGCCGCCGGGCGCCGAGGCGTTCGGCTTCGGCGACCTCTTCGACGCGTTCTTCCAGGGCGGGTTCGGCGGCGGCGCGTCCGGGACCGCCGCGTGCGCCCGACGCCGAGGCGGTCATGGAGCTCGACCTCTCGGCGGCCGCGTTCGGGATCACCGAGACGCTCGAGCTGCACATGCCCGAGCGCCTGCGACCGCTGCGACGGTTCCGGCTGCGAGCCGGGCACGCATCCCGAGCCGGTGCGACGCGTGCGGCGGCGCGGGCGAGGTGCGCCAGGTGCGCCGCTCGATCCTCGGCCAGCTCGTCACCGCGGTGCCGTGCGTCGCGTGCGCCGGCACCGGCCAGCAGATCCCGAGCCCGTGCACCAGCTGCGGCGGCGACGGGCGCGTCCGCACCGACGCGCCACATCGAGGTGGAGGTGCCCGCGGGCATCGACGACGGCCAGCGGCTCCGGCTCACCGGTCGCGGTCCGGCCGCGCCGCGCAACGGCATCGCCGGCGACCTGTACGTCACCGTGCGCGTGCGACCGCACCCGTCGCTCGAACGCCACGGCTTCGATCTCGTCCACCAGCGCCGGATCGCGATGACCCAGGCCGCGCTCGGCACCGTGCTCACCGTCGACACGCTCGACGAGCCCGAAGAGGTCACGGTGCCGCCCGGCACGCAGCCCGGTCACGTCTTCCGGTTCAAGGGTCGCGGTGTGCCGGTGCTGCAGGGCCGCGGGCGGGGAGACCTGCTGGTGCAGATCGACGTCGACGTCCCCCAGGAGCTGACCGACGCGGAGCAGGACCTGCTGACCCAGTTCGCCGAGCTGCGCGGTGAGGAGGTCGCGGCGCCCCGCGGAGGGTGGCTTCTTCTCGAAGATCCGCTCGACGTTCGGCGAGCGGTGACCGAAGGGTTCGCCGCGGCCGCGCCGGCGGTCGCGCACGTCTTCGTCGACGACGTCGCGGCGATGACGGCGACCTCTGGGTCGAAGGCGACGACGGGCACCACCTGCAGCGCGTGCGCCGGCTCCGGCCGGGCGAGTCGCTCACCGCGAGCGACGGGTGTGGTCGCTGGCGGCTCTGCACGATCGCCGAGGTGGGCGAGGGTCGGCTCCGGCTCGCGCCGGCCGGTCCGCTCACCACCGAACCCGCGCTGACCCCGCGCCTGGTCGTCGCGTTCGCGCCCGCGAAGGGCGACCAGGCCGGCGCGGTCGTGCACCAGCTCGTCGAGCTCGGCGTCGACGCGGTGATGCCGATCACGCTGCGCCGGTCCGTCGTGCGCTGGGACGGCGACCGCGGCGAACGGGCGCGGGCCCGGCTCGCGCCGGGTCATCCGGGAGGCCGCGATGCAGTCGCGCCGGGCCCGGCTCCCCGAGCTGCTCGCGGCCGCGGTCCGCTGGCCGAGCTCGCCGACGCATCCGGGCCTGCTCGTGGCCGATCCGGGCGGTGACGGGCCCGCCGGGCTGCCCCGAGCCGGTGGGGCCCGAGTGGCTGGTGGTGGTCGGCCCGGAGGGTGGCCTCGACCCCGCCGAACGCGAGCAGCTCGCGGCCGGGCGCCGACTCTCGGTGGGCCCGCACGTATTACGGGCAGTGACCGCGCCGGTCGCGGTGGCGGCGGCTTTGGCCGGGTTTCGGCGGAGTGAGGCGCCCGACTCCTCCGAGCTTTGGGCCGATCGAGCGCATGAAGTGCGTGCGCACTCGGCGCGCGAATGTCGACAAGCGACGTGAACTCTGAGATAGTCTGCGCCGGCCGGGCGGCGAACTATCTCGGGGGCAGCGGGGACTCATGCATGGCGTGAACGTAGGCGAACGGCTGCGAGCCATCCGTCGCCAGAAGGGGCTGTCGCTCCACGACGTGGAGGCGCGCTCCGACCTCGAGTTCAAGGCATCCGTCCTCGGCGCGTACGAGCGCGGCGAGCGCGCGATCTCCGTTCCCCGCCTGCTCCGGCTCGCGGAGATCTACGAGGTGCCGCCCGACCAGCTGCTCCCGCGCGACGCGGACATCGAGATCAACCTCACCGAGGGCACCGATCTCGACGCCGGCTTCACGATCGATCTCGTGAAGCTGCACGCGCTCGACGACCCCGAAGCCGCAGTGCTGTCCCGGTACGCCGCGACGATCCAGCTCCAGCGCCAGGACTTCAACGGCCGTCTGCTGACGATTCGCCGCGACGACCTGCGGGTGCTCGCGGCGGTGCTCGGCCGCCGGCCCGACGACCTGGGTGTGCGGCTCGACGAGCTCGGCCTGCGCGCCACGACGACCTCTGCGTAGCGAAACTCGCGCCGTTCGCGGCCGTCCGGCGCTACCCTGATGGGGACGTGACCTCCTCGTCGCCGACCCAGGTCAAGATCCTCGTTCCGGGGAACCACCTCATGGTGGACCTGCTCGGCCAGCGCGACGAGCTGCTGCGGGTCGATCGAGGACGCGTTCCCGGTGCACATCCTCGTGCGGGGCAACGAGATCACGGTGTCGGGCGAGCCCGCCGACTCCGAGATCGTCGCCCGGCTCTTCGAGGAGCTCGTCGTGCTCCTCGAGAAGGGTCACGTGCTCGACCGTGAAGGTGTGGGTCGCAGCATCGAGATGTTGAAGTCCGACCAGAGCCCGACCGACGGTGCTCGACACCGAGGTCGTGCGCGGCCGCAAGAGCGTGCGCCCGAAGACCGCGGGCCAGAAGCGCTACGTCGATGCGGTGCGGAGCGAACACCATCACGTTCGGCATCGGCCCGGCCGGGACCGGCAAGAGCTACCTCGCGGTCGCGCTCGCGGTGCAGGCGCTGCAGGCGAAGAACGTGAACCGCATCATCCTCACCCGGCCCGCGGTCGAGGCCGGCGAGCGGCTCGGCTTCCTGCCCGGCGACATGCTCGCGAAGGTCGACCCGTACCTGCGTCCGCTCTACGACGCGCTCTACGACATGCTCGATCCCGACGGCGTCGCCCGGCTCATGGAACGCGGGGTGATCGAGGTCGCGCCGCTCGCGTACATGCGCGGGCGCACGCTCAACGACTCGTTCATCATCCTCGACGAGGCGCAGAACACGACCGCCGAGCAGATGAAGATGTTCCTCACCCGCCTCGGGTTCGGCTCGAAGGCGGTCGTGACCGGTGACGTCACCCAGATCGACCTGCCCGAGGGCGGCCGCGGTCGGTCCGGGCTGCTCGCGGTGCGCAAGGTCCTCGAAGGCATCGACGGGCTCGCGTTCGTCGAGCTCGGCTCGGGCGACGTCGTGCGCCACAAGATCGTGCAGGACATCGTCGACGCGTACGAGAAGAACACATGACCGTGCCGTCGACCTCGGTCGAGGTGTTCGGCGCGGACGAGCAGTCGGTCGTCCCCGTCGACGTCGTGCGCTGGGTGCGCCTGGCCCGGGTCGTGCTCGCCGAGGAGCGGGTGCCCGGCGTGGCCGAGCTCTCGCTGATCTTCGTGGACCAGCAGTCGATCACCGACCTCAACGAGCGGTTCCTCGGCGGGACCGGCCCCACGGACGTGCTCGCGTTCCCGATGGACGACGACGTGGTCCTCGGCGGCCGCCAGCCGGACCAGGGTGGCCGCGGCCCCGGCGCCCCGGCCGAGGCCGGTGAGCCGCCGAGCCTGATCGGCGACGTCGTCATCTGCCCGCAGGTCGCGGCGGCCCAGGCGCCCGAGCACGGATGGACGACCGACGACGAGATCGCGCTGCTCGTCGTCCACGGGGTCCTGCATCTGCTCAACTATGACCATGCCGATCCGCGCGAGCATGCGGCGATGCAGCGCCGAGAGCGGGAGCTGCTGGCCCGGTTCCGCGAGATCGAGCAGGGGGACTGAGCGCTGAACCCCGGTCCACTGCCAAGTCCCCGGTTCCACCCCCTGACGTCGGAAGCATCATGAGCGGTAGCGGACGCGGCGATCCTCGTCGCCGTCATCGCTGCTGTTCCTCGTCTCGATCGTCCTCGCGATGGCCGAGACCGCGTTCACGCGGATGAGCCGCATCCGCGCGCTGTCCCTCGAGGAAGAGGGCAGGAAGGGCGCGGCACGGCTCGCGCAGATGCTCGAGCGGCCGGAGCAGACGCTCAACGTGCTCCTGCTGCTCGTCCTCGTCTCGCAGCTGACGAGCGCGTCGCTGCTCGGTGCGCTGCTCGAGCGGTCGTTCGGCAGCGCGGGGCTGTTCATCGGCCTGGTGATCCAGATCGTCGTGTACTTCGTGATCGGCGAGGTCGCGCCGAAGACCTACGCGATCCAGAACGCCGGACCGGGCCGCGCTCCGCGTCTCCGGCTTCCTCTGGGCGGTGACGAACTTCCCGCCGCTGCGGCTGCTCTCGCGTGGCCTCATCGGGCTCGCGAACGTGCTGCTCCCGGGCAAGGGCCTGAAGCAGGGCCCGTTCGTCACCGAGGACGATCTCCGCACGATGGCCGACGTCGCGGCCGACGAGCACGAGATCGAGCGCGAGGAGCGGCGGCTCATCCACTCCATCTTCGAGTTCGGCGACACGGTCGTGCGCGAGGTCATGCGGCCGCGTCCCGACATGGTCGCGATCGACGCCAACGAGACGGTCGAAGCGGGGATCGAGACGGCGATCGAAGGCGGCTTCTCGCGCATCCCCTGCTACGAGGACGACACCGACAACATCATCGGGATCGTGTACCTGAAGGACCTCGTGCACCGGTCACGCACCGGGTGGCGGGGCAGAGCCGGTGCGGGTCGCGGTGCGCGACGCGGTGTTCGTGCCGGAGTCCAAGCGCGTCGCCGAGCTGCTGCGCGAGATGCGCACGCAGAAGTTCCACATGGCGATGGTCGTCGACGAGTACGGCGGCACCGCCGGGCTCGTGACGCTCGAGGACCTGCTCGAGGAGATCGTCGGCGAGATCGTCGACGAGTACGACACCGAGGAGCCCGGCGTCGAGCCGCTCGAGGGCGGTGGCATCCGCGCGCCGGGCCGCACGCCGATCGACGAGGTGAACGAGGTGCTGGGCGTCGAGCTCCCCGACACCGAGTGGGACACCGTCGGCGGCCTGGTCTTCAACCTGCTCGGCCACGTGCCCGACGAGGGTGAGACCGTGCGGTTCCAGGGCCTCGAGTTCCGGACCGAGCGGGTCGAGGGCCGCCGCATCGCATCGGTGGCGATCATCCCGGTCGCGCACCGCGCGGTGCCGGACGACGCGAAGGCGAACGGTCGCCAGGGCGCACCGGAGCGCACCGCGCCCGGCACGTCGTGACCGAGCACCGCTCCGGGTTCGTCAGCCTGGTCGGTCGACCGAACGTCGGGAAGTCCACGCTGGTGAACCGGCTCGTCGGGTCGAAGGTGTCGATCGTCTCCAACCGCCCCCAGACCACGCGGACGCAGATCCGCGGCGTGCGCACGACCGCCGCGTCGCAGATCGTCCTGCTCGACACGCCCGGGCATCCACAAGCCCCGCACGCTGCTCGGGGAGCGGTGCAACAGCCGCTCGGTCGAGACGCTCGCCGAGGTCGACGTCGTCTGCCTCCTCGTCGAGGCGAACTCGGAGATCGGTGGCGGCGACCGGTTCATCGCGGAGCTCGTGCACCGGGTCGCGACGCCGAGCCTGCTGGTCCTGAACAAGACCGACGCGGCGAGCCGCGGGCGAGGTCGTCGACCACCTCGCGCGGGTCACGGCCGCGCTCGGCGACTTCGAGGCGTTCATCCCGCTCTCGGCGCGCACCGGCGAAGGGGTCGACGCGCTCGTCGCCGAGCTCGAGGCCCGTCTCCCACCGGGTCCCGTCTACTACCCGGACGGTGTGATCAGCGATCAGCCCGAGACCGCGCTCGTCGCCGAGCTGGTCCGCGAGAAGCTGCTCGCGATCGCCCGCGACGAGCTGCCCCACTCCATCGTGGTGACGGCCGAGCCGCTCGAAGAGGACTTCCCCGACGACCGTCCGCCGCGTGAGCCAGGCGACGACGGCGAGGACGAGGCCGGCGACGGGATCCTGCGCTACCGGGTGGTCGTCCGGGTCGAGCGGGACTCCCAGAAGGGGATCGTGATCGGCAAGGGCGGGGCGGTGATCCGCGACGCCGGCACCAAGGCCCGCCACGAGCTCGAGGTGCTCCTCGGTGCCCGCGTCTACCTCGAGACCCGGGTCCGGGTGGACCCCGACTGGCAGCGCCGGGCGCATGCACTCGACCGCCTTGGTCTCTAACTCGCGCGCTTGAGTTGCTCCTCGCCAATTCGCCGGGGATAGAGTCGCCCCGGCGTGTCGCCCCGCGGTTCGGGGGGCCCGTACGGGGGGCGTCCCAGCTCCCGGCTCCGGTCCACACAGGGAAGAGGGCATGAGGGTTCCGAAGATCGGGAGACGCCTTCGCCGGGTCGGTCTCCTCGTCGGCCTGGTCACCGTTCTCGTCGCCTGCGGCAACGACAACGGCCAGAACTCGCTCAACCCGAAGGGCCCCTACGCCCAGAAGATCGACAACCTCTTCATCCCGATCCTGATCCTCGCGATCGTCATCGGGATCGCGGTCCTCGTCGCCACCGTCTTCTTCGCGTTGAAGTTCCGCCACCGCGAGGGCAAGCCGGACAACCCGAAGCAGATCCACGGCAGCACCCCGCTCGAGATCGGCTGGACGATCGTCCCCGCGCTGATCCTCGCGGTGGTCGCGGTGCCGACGATCGCCACCATCTTCGACCTGGCCAAGAAGCCCACCGGGCCGAACGTCCTCAACGTCACCGTGTCGGGCAAGCAGTGGTGGTGGCAGTTCGAGCTGCCGAAGCAGCCGATGGTGGACAAGAACGTCGTCACCAGCACCGAGCTGCACATCCCGGTCAACACGAAGGTGTACCTCTCCGAGGTCTCGGACAACGTCATCCACTCGTTCTGGGTGCCCGAGCTCAACGGCAAGAAGGACGTCATGCCGGGCCGGACGAACCACAACACGATCGAGGCGGACAAGCCCGGCACCTATCCTCGGCGCGTGCGCGGAGTACTGCGGCCTCTCGCACGCCGACATGCGCTTCCGCGTGATCGCGGAGACCAAGTCGGACTGGGAGAAGCTGGCTGGCCGGCCAGCAACAGGGCCCGGCGCAACCCTGGACCGGGCAGATCAAGCAGCTCACCGCGACCAAGTACGCGTGCACGAACTGCCACGTCTTCGACGACTCCACGAAGACGAACTACGGGCCGAACCTGACCCACCTGGCACAGCCGCACCACGTTCGCGGGCGGCACCTACGAGGTCAACCGCAAGAACCTCACGAACTGGGTGATGAACGCGCCCGTCGATGATCGCGATGGCGTCGACGGACTGTCGATTGCCACCGCCGGCCACCTGTGTCGGCATGCCTTCGTTCACGAAGAACACCCCGAAGGGGTTGCCCGACGATGACGCAAGCGGACGCGGACACGATCGTGACGTACCTGTTGGGAGAGAAGTAGTGACGCAGGGAGCTCGCCGATGACGGCTGTCCCCGAGGTCCTCGCACCTCCGCGCGGTGCCGGGAAAGGTCTGCTGCACCGGCCGACGAAGAGCACCGGGTTCTGGTCGTGGTTCACCACGGTCGACCACAAGAAGATCGGCATCCTCTACGGGGCGACCGCGCTCGTCTTCTTCCTGATCGCCGGCATCGAGGCGCTGCTGATCCGGCTCCAGCTCGCCGGTCCGAACGGCACCGTGCTCACCGCGTCGCAGTACAACACCGTCTTCACGATGCACGGCACGACGATGATCTTCCTCGTCGGCATGCCGTTGCCCGTCGCGTTGGGCAACTACTTCATCCCGCTCATGATCGGGGCGCGAGACGTCGCGTTCCCCCGGCTGAACATGTTCGGGTACTGGGTGTTCCTCTTCGGTGGCCTGTTCATCTACTCGGGCTTCGTGCTCGGTGGCGCGCCGAACGGCGGGTGGTTCGGCTACACCCCGCTGACGAGCACCCCGATGAGCCAGGGGTTCCTCCCCGGCCACGGCCCCGACTTCTGGACCGTCGGGCTCGTGTTCCTCGGCATCGGGTCCGTCACGTCCGCGATCAACTTCATCGTGACGATCCTCAACATGCGCGCGCCCGGCATGACGCTCATGCGCATGCCGGTGTTCGTCTGGATGATGCTGATCACGGCGTTCCTCACCGCGTTCGCGATGCCCTGCGTCACCGCGGCGCTGATCATGGTCTTCTTCGACCGCAACTTCGGGACGAACTTCTTCGTCGTCGCGGTCGGGCGGTGATCCGCTGCTCTACCAGCATCTGTTCTGGCTGTTCGGACATCCCGAGGTGTACATCCTCATCCTCCCCGGCATGGGCATCATCTCGGAGATCCTCCCGACGTTCGCCCGCAAGCCGCTGTTCGGCTACGCGGTCGTCGTGTTCTCGGGGATCGCGATCGGCTTCCTCGGCTGGGGCGTGTGGGCGCACCACATGTTCGCGACGGGTCTCGGCCCGGTCGCGGTCTCCGCGTTCAGCCTCTCGACGATGCTCATCGCCATCCCGACCGGCGTGAAGATCTTCAACTGGCTCGGCACGGTCTGGGGCGGGTCGCTGCGCCTGCAGACCCCGATGCTGTTCGCGCTCGGCTTCATCGCGATGTTCACGATCGGCGGCCTCTCGGGCGTCACGCACTCGATCGTCCCCGCCGACACGCAGCAGACCGACACCTACTACGTCGTGGCCCACTTCCACTACGTGCTCTTCGGCGGTCTGATCTTCGCGATCTTCGGTGGCTTCTACTACTGGTGGCCGAAGATCTTCGGGAAGCTGCTCAACGAGCGCCTGGGCAAGCTCAACTTCTGGCTGATGCTCATCGGGTTCAACGTCACGTTCTTCCCGATGCACATCCTCGGGCTCGAGGGTCAGCCCCGCCGCACCTACACCTACGCGTCGGGCATGGGCTGGGACAACCTCAACCTGCTGGTGTCGATCGGCTCGTTCATCATCGCGTTCTCGGTGCTGGTGTTCCTCGTGAACATCGTCCTCACGACCCTGCGGGGCGAGAAGGCCGGCTCGGACCCGTGGGACGCCCGGACGCTCGAGTGGTCCACGCCGACGCCGGTCCCCGAGTACAACTTCCTCGAGATCCCGCAGGTCCACGCCCGCGACGACTTCTGGCACCGCAAGTACACCGAGGACGCCGAGGGCCGGCTCGTGCGGCTGCCGGCCGGCGGCTCGGACAGCGGCGACGACGGGTGCGACCGCGGTGCTCGAGAAGGACGCGGGCTCGGGTGACCACGGTGACGGTCCGGACGGCGGCGACGGCGACCCGCACGGCGAGGGGCACGGGATCCACCTGCCGTCGCCGTCGTACTTCCCGTTCATCCTGACCCTGGGCCTGCCGATCCTCGGCTACGCCGCGGTGTTCAAGAGCCCCTGGCTCGCGATCCCGGGGGTCATCGTCCTCCTGTTCGGCATGTACGGCTGGGCGATCGAGCCCGGAACGGCGGAGGGCTAGTCATGGCCCAGGCCACGCTGCCGGCGCCGTCCGAGGGCCAGCACGACGACCACGGTCACGGGACCGCGACGGGCACGACGCAACACGAAGCTCGCGATGTGGGTGTTCCTCTCGTCGGAGTGCCTCTTCTTCGGCGCGTTCATCGCGACCTACCTGCTCTACCGGGGGCGCAGCGTCAAGGGCCCGACGCCCAAGGACGTCTACAACATCCCGTTCACGTCGGTGACGTCGTTCATGCTGCTGATGAGCTCGCTCACGATGGTGCTCGCGCTCGCGGCCATCCAGCGTGGGGACCACCGCCGGTTCCGGGTCTGGCTCATCGCGACGACCTTGTTCGGCCTGACGTTCATCGCCGGCCAGATCTACGAGTTCACCGAGTTCTACCGGAAGGGCCTCGTCGCTCTCCACCAACGTGTTCGGATCGAGCTTCTTCGTGCTCACCGGCATCCACGGTGCGCACGTCACGGTCGGCATCATCTGGCTGCTGTCCCTGTGGGGCCTCTCCATGCAGGGCAAGATCGGCGTCCAGCACTCGGAGAAGGTCGAGATCGCCGGTCTCTACTGGCACTTCGTCGACGTGGTCTGGATCGTGATCTTCACCGTCGTCTACCTGATCCCGCCGCAGAAGTAGGGGAGGCGAGACATGAGCGAGTCCACGATCGACGAGCACGACGACCCCACGCTGCTCCCGGGCACCGCGCTCGAGCGGGCCGAGGAAGCGGAGCACGGCCTCTCGGCGATCTCGCCGGACGAGGTGCCGATGCTCCCGGGCGAGATCCGGCCGCACTCGTCACCGTTCCAGTACGTGATGATCGCCGTGGTCCTGTGCGTGCTCACCGCGATCGAGGTCGGCTTCTACTACCTCGAGGGTGACATCCCGACCGCGCTGCTCGTCGGCTGCCTGCTCGCGCTGGCGCTGGTGAAGTTCGTCATGGTGGCCAGCCTCTACATGCACCTCAGCAGCGACAAGCCGATCTTCAAACGGTTCTTCATCACCGGGGCCATCGGGGCGATCACCTTGTACGCGATCGTGCTGACCACCCTGCACATCTGGGACTGAGCTCATGCCGGGTCTGAGCGTCGGCACGATCGAGGGGCACTTCCCGGCCTTCGAGCCGCACCCCGACGTCCTGCTGCTGGTCGGGCTGCTGTGTGCCGCCTACGCGATCGCGCTCGACCCGCATCGGTCCCCGGACGCCTGCCCGAAGGCACCCCGGTCGCGACCCGGTTCCAGGTCACCTGCTTCGGGCTCGGGATCTTCGCGATGTTCCTCGCCGCCGAGTGGCCGATCCACGACCTCGCCGAGGGCTACCTGTACAGCGTCCACATGGTCCAGCACCTCACCTTCACGATGGTGTCGGCCCCGCTGATCCTGCTCGGGACGCCCGCGTGGCTCGCCCGATGGGTCCTCTCGCCCCGTTGGCTGTTCAAGTCCGTCCGCTGGCTGTCCCGCTTCTTCCCCGCGCTCGTGGTCTTCAACGTGACCATCGTGCTGGTCCACTGGCCGGCGGTGGTGGACCTCACCCTCGAGTCCGGCTGGGCCCACTTCGCGGCCCACACGGTGCTGGTGGTCACGGCCCTGATCGTCTGGATGCCGGTCGTGAGCCCGCTGCCGGAGATCCCCCGCCTGGTCCCGCCCCTGCGGATGGCGTTCCTGTTCCTCCAGTCGGTGGTGCCGACGATCCCGGCCTCGTTTCTCACCTTCGGGAGCCACCCGCTGTATCGTCGCTACGAGTCGCTGCCGAAGCTCTGGGGGCTCTCCGCGCTGAACGACCAGCTGATCGCCGGACTGATCATGAAGATCGGCGCCGGCCTGCTGCTGTGGGCGTTGATCGCGGTGATCTTCTTCCGCTGGGCGGCGGCCGAGGAACGCCGGAACCGGCCGGGACCGGGGGTGTCGGATTTGGACCACGAGCTGACCGAGATGGGACTGCGGGC
The DNA here is from genome assembly GCA_963848485.1 of uncultured Acidimicrobiia bacterium. Classification (GTDB taxonomy): domain Bacteria; phylum Actinomycetota; class Acidimicrobiia; order IMCC26256; family JAENVU01; genus Chersky-806. The sequence continues at coordinate 91,661 of CAWKDX010000018.1, read as the reverse complement.
ATAGATGAGCGACGAGCCAGAGTCGACCGAATCTCCGGACGAGTCGTCCGAAGCGACGAACGAGCCTGACGGCCGCGGCGCCGGGCGCGAGCCCGAGGGGACCGCGCTCGCAGCCAAGGACGAAGCCGCCGCTCCCGCCGTCCCGGCGAGCGCGGCCCCCGCCGTGGACCCGCGGGCCGGAGGCGAAGAAGAGCCGGCTGATCCTCCCGTTCCTCATCCCGATCGGCGCGATCCTCACCGTCGCCTTCTTCGCGCTGAACATCTCCCGGGTCTTCCTCGCGGCCTCCGAGGGCGGGTCGACCTTCGCGGTCGTCGTCGCCTCCGGGATCACCCTCGCGATCCTGGTCGGCGCGACGGTCGTCGCGGCGATCCCCCAGATCCGCACGTCCTCGCTGGTCATCGGCGTCGCCGGCATCGCGGTCCTCGTGATGCTCTCGGGCTCGCTGGTCCTCGGCGCGAGCCTGCCGAAGTCCGAGGCCTCGGCCGGCTACGTCCAGCCGTCCGGCCCGGCGATCAACACGCTCGAGATCGACGCCCTGCCCGAGCTGAGCTTCCAGGCGAAGTCGTTCAACGTGCCGGCCGGCATCAACCTCATCAAGTACATCGACAAGGGCGGCACGCACACGCTGGTCTTCGACGGCACCGAGGTCCCCGGCTTCATTCTGCACGTGCCGGTCGGGCAGAACGCGGCCAAGGTCGAGCTCACGCAGGGCAAGACCTACACCGTGTTCTGCACCATCCCGGGTCACCGGGCGGCGGGTATGGAGGCCACGATCGTGGTCGGGGCCCCGGGAGGGAAGGTCCAGCCCGGCACGCAGAGCCCGACGCAGACCACGATCCCGGCCAGCGCGACCACGTCGACGTCGAACCCGGGCACGGGCGGTCCGGGTCCGGGCGGCGCCTCGCAGTCGAGCACCGGCGGCAGCTGAGCGTGAAGACCATCCTGAAGGGCGGCGTCGCGGTGGCCGCCCTCGTCATCGGCGTGACCGCGTGCGGCGGGAGTAGCTCGGGTTCAGCAGCTTCAAGGAGCCGACGGGCCCGCCGATCAAGACGCTGAAGGTCGAGTCGGGCAACGTCTTCTTCAAGCCCACGAGGCTGAAGTCGCCGCCGGGCATCGTGAAGATCACGCTCAAGAACATCGAGAGCGGCTCCCACGATCTGCAGATCCACGAGGTCCCGGGGTTCTCGATCGAGGTGAGCGGCGAGGGCTCCACGGCTTCGGGGAAGGTCGAGCTGAAGAAGGGGACGTACCACTACTACTGCTCGATCCCCGGCCATGAAGCGGCAGGGATGAAGGGCACGCTCACCGTCTCGTGATCGACGGGATCGATCCCGGGCGCATCCCTCGCCACATCGCGATCGTGATGGACGGGAACGGCAGGTGGGCGCAGCAGCGCGGCCTGAAGCGCACCGAGGGTCACGCGGCGGGCGAAGAGGCGCTCTTCGACACGGTCGAGGGTGGTCTCGAGCTCGGCCTGCCCTGGATGACGGTCTACGCCTTCTCGACCGAGAACTGGCGCCGGCCGCTCGACGAGGTCCGGTTCCTCATGCGGTTCAACGAGTCGCTGCTGCTGCGGCGCCGTGACGACCTCAACGAGCGGGGCGTGCGGGTCCGGTTCATCGGTCGGCGCGGCGGTCGGGTGCCCAAGCGGGTGCTGCGCCACATCGAGGACACCGAGGCGCTCACCGCGCGGAACCGCCGGATGACGCTGACGTTCGCGTTCAACTACGGCGGGCGGGCGGAGCTCACCGATGCGGTGCGCGCCGATCGCCGAAGAGGTCAAGGCCGGGAAGCTGAAGCCGGACCAGATCTCGGACCGCACGATCGCCCGGCACCTCTACGCGCCGGACATGCCCGACCCGGATCTGATGGTGCGCACGTCGGGGGAGTACCGGATCTCGAACTACCTGCTCTGGGAGAGCGCGTACTCGGAGTTCCTGTTCACCGACGTCCTCTGGCCCGACTTCCGGCGCGAGCACCTCTTCGACGCGGTGCGCGAGTTCCAGAACCGCGATCGCCGCTTCGGCGCCGTCGACACCTGAGCCCGCGCCGCCGGCGGCGGCAAACGACACGCTTGTCGTTTACAATCCGATCATGCCGGGGCTGTATCGGGATCAGGGAGTGGTGCTCCGGACGGTGAAGCTCGGCGAAGCCGACCGGATCATCAGCTTCATGACCCAGGGCCACGGCAAGGTCCGCGCGGTGGCCAAGGGCGTGCGCAAGAGCGGCAGTCGCTTCGGAGCCCGGCTCGAGCCCACGAGCCACGTCGCGCTGCAGTGCTACCGGGGCCGCGAGCTCGACGTGGTGACCCAGGTCGAGACGATCGACGCGAACCGGCCGTTGCGCGAGAACTACGCGTGCTTCACCCACGCGGTGCCGATGCTCGAAGCGGTGGACCAGGTCGCCCAGGAGCAGGAGGCGGCGCCCGGCGCTGTACCGGATGCTCGTCGGCGCGCTCCGCACCCTGAGCGCGCGCCCGTCCCCGGTCGTGACCCCGGCCTTCTTCTGGAAGCTCCTGAGCCTCGAAGGCTTCCACCCCTACCTCGACGCCTGCGTCCGCTGTGAGGGCGACGGACCCGTTCACCGCGATCGACCTCGGCGACGGCGGCGTCCTCTGCGCGACCTGCGGTCGGCTCGGCGGAGTGCGGGTCGCGCCCGAGGCGCTCGAGTTCCTCGGCCGGCTCGTCGGCGGCGAGCTCAACCAGGCGATCGCGAACCCACCGTGCCTACGAGCACGTGCACGAGATCGAACGCCTCGGCGTCCTCGCCCTCGAGTACCACTCCGAACGCCGGATCCGGTCGGCGTCGCTGCTCTAGCCCGGTCCGCACTTCATGAACCCGGGGAGCGGGTGCCCGAGCGCATCCGCCCACCGGCGACGCGGCCCGGCACGGTCGGAAATCGCTTCGGGACGAATTTGGGTTTCGCCGGACTACCCTGTTCGGCCGTGGCCCGCCCCGACTTGATGGACCGCGTCGTGAACCTCGCAAAACGACGCGGACTGGTCTTTCCCTCGTCCGAGATCTATGGAGGCTTTCGTTCGACGTGGGATTACGGACCCCTCGGCGTGCTGCTCAAGCGCAACGTCAAGGACGCCTGGTGGCGCTCGATGGTCCAGCTCCGCGACGACGTCGTGGGCCTCGATGCGGCGATCCTCATGGCCCCCAAGGTCTGGGAGGCGAGCGGTCACATCGCGACGTTCACGGACCCCCTGGTGGACTGCAAGAACTGCCAGGAGCGGTTCCGGGCCGACCAGCTCCCAGAATCCGGCGCGTGCCCGAACTGCGGCATGAAGGACACCTTCACCGAGGCCCGCCAGCTTCAACCTGATGTTCAAGACCTTCGTCGGCCCGGTGGAGGACGACACCTCGGTGGCGTACCTGCGGCCCGAGACGGCCCAGGGCATCCTCGTGAACTTCAAGAACGTGCAGACGACGACGCGCAAGAAGCCGCCGTTCGGCATCGCGCAGATCGGCAAGTCGTTCCGCAACGAGATCACCCCGGGCAACTTCATCTTCCGGACCCGCGAGTTCGAGCAGATGGAGATGGAGTTCTTCGTGCCGCCGGAGGACAGCGGCAATGGTACGAGTACTGGTGCCAGGAGCGGTTCCGCTGGTACACGGATCTCGGCATCCCCGAGGACCAGCTGCGACTCCGCCCGCACGAGACCGAAGAGCTGTCGCACTACAGCACCGGCACCTCGGACGTGGAGTTCGACTACCCGTGGGGCTGGGGCGAGCTCGAGGGCATCGCCAACCGCGGCGACTACGACCTCACCAAGCACGGCGAGTTCTCGGGTGAGGACCTGTCGTACTTCGACCAGGAGCACGACCGCCGCTACGTCCCGCACGTGATCGAACCCGCCGCGGGCGCGGACCGGGCCACGCTGGCGTTCCTGCTCGCGGCGTACCACGAGGAAGAGGCCCCGACCGCGGACGGCAAGGTCGAGAAGCGGACGGTGCTGCGCCTCGATCCCCGGCTCGCGCCGTACACGATCGCGGTCCTCCCGCTGTCGAAGAACGAGAAGCTCGTCCCGATCTCCGAGGCCGTGGCGGGCGACCTCCGCCGCCGCTACATGGTGGACGTGGACGTCACCGGCTCGATCGGCAAGCGGTACCGACGTCAGGACGAGGTCGGAACGCCCTATTGCGTCACCATCGACTTCGAGACGCTCGATGACAACGCGGTCACCGTGCGCGACCGCGACTCGATGACCCAGGACCGCGTCTCACTCGACCGACTCGTCGACCACTTCCGGGAGCACCTTCCGCAATGACCTGGCATGAGCGACACCGATGACTGACCACTACGAGCTGCTCGGGGTCGACCCCGGCGCGTCGAAGGACGAGATCAAGGCCGCGTACCGCGCCGAGGTGGCGAACGCCGACTCCTCGCGCCGGGCGCAGCTGAACCGGGCGTGGAACGTGCTCTCCGACCCGATCCAGCGGGAGCGCTACGACGAGTCGCTCGCCGCGTGCGGGCGACGGCGAGCGACGTCGGCATCCGACGGATCGGACGTCACGGTCGTCGTGCCGTCGCGCCGGACCACCGGAGCCCGTCGGGGCGACGAGAGCACCACGATCGCCACGAACGGCTCGTCCAACAACGGGTCGTCGAAGAACGGGTCGTCCAAGAGCGGCGAGCGCCGACCCGGACGCCAAGCCGTTGCCCGCGCACAAGCAGCCGACGATCGAGCCGCCCGAGGGCATGGTCATCGCCCCGGTCCGTCCGCGCAGCTACGCGCTCGCGATCGACTTCTCCGTGCTCGTCTTGATCTTCCTCGTCGTGTACTCGCTCGGCGGGGCGATCATCAAGAACCAGTACCCGACCGAGACGAAGCGGGTGGACCACCTGACGACGGCATCGACGAATGCCGACAAGGCGAAGTCGAAGGCCGACGACGCGAAGGACTAGGCGAACAGCAAGCTCTCGACCGAGAAGAACACGAAGACACCCGGACACGCGACCGGGTCGCCGACGCTGCAGGCGAAGGCGAAGGCGGCGACGCAGAAGGCCAACGCGGCCGACAAGTACGGCCAAGCAGGTCGCGGACCAGCTGGCCACCGCGCAGGGCAAGCTGCGCACGCCGTACCTGCTCGTGTACCTCGCGATCCTGATCCTCGGGCTCGCTGTACACGCGTGCCGATGTCGGTCAGGAGCGGCCAGACGCTCGGCAAGCGGCTGCGCCGGGTCCGGCTCGTGCGCCTCGACGGCTCGGCTCCTGGGTGGAGCAGCTCGCTCATCCACTACGGCGTACCGATCTTCCTGACCCTGGCGCTGATCCAGGTGCTCGGACCCCTGGCCATCGTCCTCGGCCTCGGCACGACGCTCTGGAACATCCGGGACAAGAACCGCCAGGGCGTCAACGACAAGCTGGCCAAGACGTTCGTCGTCGAGGCCTGATCCACGATGAAGACGGAGAACGCGATGAAGTACGTGTACGCCTTCCAAGAGGGCGGCCGGGAGCAGAAGTTCCTCCTGGGCGGCAAGGGCGCCAACCTCGCCGAGATGACGAAGCTCGGTCTCCCGGTTCCTCCCGGGTTCACGATCACGACCGAGGCCTGCAACGCCTACATGGCCGCGGGCGACACCCTGCCCGACGGCCTCATGGACGAGGTCGCCGACGCGATGCGCGTGCTCGAGGCCGACATGGGCAAGCGCCTCGGCGACGACGTCGACCCACTGCTCGTCTCGGTGCGCTCCGGCGCGCCCTTCTCGATGCCCGGGATGATGGACACCGTCCTCAACCTCGGTCTGAACGACGACTCTGTGCAGGGCCTCGCCAAGCAGACGGGGAACGAGCGCTTCGCGTTCGACTCCTACCGGCGCTTCGTGCAGATGTTCGGCAAGATCGTGCTCGACGTGCCCGGCGACGACTTCGAAGAGGCGTTGCACGAGCTCATGGAGGAGCGTGACGTCGCGGAGGACACCGCGCTCACGGCCGACGACCTGCGCGGCCTCGTCGGATCGTTCAAGGCGATCGTGTCGCGCGTTGCCGGGGTCGACTTCCCGAACGACCCGCACGAGCAGCTGCGGTTCGCGATCGAAGCCGTGTTCAAGTCCTGGAACGGCCGGAGGGCGCGGGACTACCGGCGGATGGAGCGCATCCCGGACGACCTGGGGACCGCGGTGAACGTCCAGACCATGGTGTACGGCAACAAGGGCGAGGACTCCGGCACGGGCGTGGCGTTCACGCGCAATCCGTCGTCGGGGGAGCACGCGCCCTACGGCGACTTCCTGGCCAATGCGCAGGGCGAAGACGTGGTGGCCGGCATCCGCATGACCGAGCCGCTCGACGCGATGGCGAACGACTTCGGCGAATGCCACCGGCAGCTGCTCGAGGTCATGGCGCGCCTCGAGCGGTCACTACCGCGACATGTGCGACATCGAGTTCACGATCGAGCAGGGCCGCCTGTTCATCTTGCAGACGCGCGTCGGCAAGCGCACTGCGATGGCCGCGCTGCGCATGGCCGTCGAGATGGAGTCCGAAGGCCTCATCGACAAGAACGAGGCGGTGCTGCGGATCCAGCCGGCGCAGCTGGATCAGCTGCTGCACCCGCAGTTCGACCCGACGGCGACGTACGAGGTGCTGGCCAAGGGCCTGAACGCGTCACCCGGCGCGGCGGTGGGGAAGGTGTCCTTCACCGCCGACGACGCGGAAGCGTCCGCGACGGCCGGTGAGGCGGTCATCCTGGTTCGGCCGGAGACCTCGCCCGAGGACCTCCACGGCATGATTGCCGCGGAGGGCATCCTCACGTCGCGCGGCGGGCTCGTGAGCCACGCGGCCGTGGTCGCCCGCGGGATGGGCAAGCCGGCGATCTGCGGTGCCGAGGCGTTGCAGATCGACCTGGTCAAGAAGCAGTTCACGGTGGTGCGCGACGCGCGAGGTCGGCGGCGTGTCGCACCCGATCAGGGTCACCGTGCGCGAAGGCGACGTGATCTCCATCAACGGTGGGACCGGTGAGGTCGTCGTCGGCGAGGTGCCGGTCGTGACGCCCGAGCCGACCGGGCCGTTCGGGATCGTGCTCGGGTGGGCCGACGAGGTGCGCACGATGAAGGTGCGCGCGAACGCGGACCTCCCCGAGGACTCGTTGCTGGCGCGGGAGTTCGGTGCCGAGGGCATCGGGCTCTGCCGGACCGAGCACATGTTCCTCGGCGACCGGCTCCCGACGGTGCAGCGCATGATCCTCGCGGAGGACGACGCCGAGGAGAAGGCGGCGCTCGACGCGCTTCTGCCCGTCCAGCGCGGCGGACTTCATCGGGATCCTCGAGGCGATGGACGGGCTGCCGGTGACGATCCGGCTGCTCGACCCGCCGTTGCACGAGTTCCTGCCTCGGCACGAGGAGATGCTCGGACGCCAGGTCGACGCGTTCATCAACGGGGTCGGCGACCCCGAGGCGGATCGCCTGATGGCCGCGCTCAAGCGGTGGGAGGAAGCCAACCCGATGCTCGGCACCCGCGGATGCCGGCTCGGCATCCTGAAGCCGGGCCTCTACCGGATGCAGGTGCGGGCGATCATCCAGGCCGCGGTCGCTCGCAAGCAGGCGGGTGGCGACCCGCGGGTCGAGATCATGATCCCCCTCACCGTCGTGCGCACCGAGATGGAGCTGCTCGACGGTTGGGTGCGCGAGGAGGCGGAGAAGGTCTTCGCCGAGAGCGGGGCGAGCGGGTCGACTACCTGGTCGGCACGATGATCGAGACGCCGCGCGCGGCGATCGTCGCAGGCGAGATCGCAGAGATCGCCGAGTTCTTCTCGTTCGGCACCAACGACCTCACGCAGATGACGTTCGGGTTCTCCGCGTGACGACGTCGAGGGCCGGATGATGCCGGCGTACCTCGAGCAGGGCCTGCTGCCGGTGAGCCCGTTCGAGCAGCTCGACCGCGACGGAGTGGGCACGCTCGTCGAGTGGGCCAAGGACGCGCGGTCGCGAGGTGCGGCCCGACCTGAAGCTCGGGATCTGCGGGGAGCACGGTGGCGACCCGGCCTCGGTGCACTTCTGCCACGAGGTCGGCCTCGACTACGTGTCGTGCTCGCCGTACCGGGTGCCCCTGGCCCGGCTCGCCGCCGCGCACGCCGCGCTCGGAGAAGGCGGCCCCGGAACCACGGCCTGATCGGGCACCGGCCTTTGGCGTCCCACCCCGTCGGTATCCTCGGGTCATGAGTCGGAGACGGCCCGGATCTCACCGAACGGGCGCGCAGCTGGGCCGCGACGATGGACGGCTTCGACGCCGGCTCGGTGCGGCGCGCCCACGCCGACTCCGCCGCGAAGATCGGTTCGATCGAGGTGTTCGACCGGGTCGCCCGGGAGGAGCTGGAGGACGAGCAGCTCGCACCGGGCGCCACCCGGGCCCGCGGCGGCGGGCACCGGGCGATGCCGGAGGAGCCCGACGCGGTCGCGCACCTGCTTCGAGCGGGACCGGGACCGGATCCTGCACGGGACGACCGCGTTCCGTCGCCTGGCCGGCAAGACCCAGGTGTTCGTCTTCCCCGAGGACCATCAGCGCACGCGCCTGACCCACGCGCTCGAGGTCGCGCAGGTCGCCTCGAGCATCGCGAGGGCGTGCCGACTCAACGTCGCGCTCACCGAGGCGATCGCGCTCGGGCACGACTGCGGGCACGGGCCGTTCGGCCACGCGAGCGAGGACGCGTTCACGTCCTACGTGCCCGGGGGCTTCGATCACGCCGCGCTGGGGTGCCGATGTGGTCCTGGCACCGGTGAACCTCTGCGTGGAGACGCTCGACGGCATCCGGAACCACTCCTGGTCCCGGCCCGCGCCCGCCACCCCGGAGGGCGAGGTCGTGTCCTGGGCGGACCGCATCGCGTACGTCTGCCACGACTTCGAGGACGCGGTCCGGGCCGGGATCGTCACGCCGGCGATGCTGCCGGCGTCGGTGCGCGAGCTCTGCGGCGAGCGCCGGAGCCGTCAGCTGGGTGCGTTCATCACCTCGGTCGTCGCACACCGCGGCGCAGACGGGCGAGATCGGGATGGGCACGGCGATGGCCGAGGCGCTCGGGGAGTTCCGGGCGTTCAACTACGAGCAGATCTACATGCGGCCGGCGTCGGTGGCGCAGGGCCTGGCGGTCGTCCGGGTGCTGCGTGCGCTCGTCGAGCACTACGCGGACCGGCCGAACACCCTGCCCTTCCCGGACCTGGTGCGCACCGGCCATCCCAGCGACGGCTGGAGTGCAGGGAGCGATCAGGCCCTCCTGGAGGCCGTCACGTACGTCGCCGGCATGACCGACCGCTTCGCCTTCACCCAGGCGGTGGCCCACCTGGGTTGGGACCCCGTCTTCGCTGCCGGCCGGCCTCGACGTCGCGATCGGCCGGTGACCGGAGCCGAGCATTCCCCGGTACGGCGCCGCCGGCGCCTGACCTACCCTGACGCACGATGGGAATTCGCGACGAGGACGTTGCGCAGGTCAGGGAAGCCACCGACATCGTCGGGCTCATCAGCGAGCGGCTCGCGCTGAAGCGCGCGGGCCGGCGCTTCGTCGGTCTCTGCCCGTTCCACTCCGAGAACAGCCCGAGCTTCTCGGTCAATCCGGAGATGGGCCTCTACTACTGCTTCGGGTGCCAGGAGAGCGGTGACGCGATCACGTTCGTGCGCAAGCTCGACGGCCTGGACTTCCCCGAAGCGGTGGAACGGCTCGCGGCGCGCGCGGGGATCACGCTGCGCTACGACTCGACCGTGGTCTCCAAGGACCGCGAGCGCAAGGCTCGACTGGCCGAGGCCACCGCCGCGGCCATCGACTACTACCACTCGATCCTGCTCGAGCAGCCGGCCGGTGGTCGAGCCCGCGGGTACCTGCGCAGCCGGGGCTTCGACGGTGACGCCGCGCGCCGGTTCGTGCTCGGATGGGCGCCCGACGGATACGACGGACTGAGCCGGCACCTCTACGACCTCAAGTTCTCCCGGGAGGACATCGAAGCCGCGGGGCTCGCGTTCGTGAACCGGTCGAACCGGTTGCAGGACTCGTTCCGGTCGCGCCTGATGTTCCCGATCTACGACCGCGCCGGCGTGGCCGTCGGCTTCGGCGGTCGGTCGCTCGACACCGGACGGCCCGAAGTACAAGAACACCGCGGAGACGGTGCTGTACCACAAGAGCCGGCTGCTCTACGGCCTGAACTGGGCCAAGGCGGAGATCGGCGCCCGCGACGAGGTCGTGATCTGCGAGGGCTACACCGACGTGATGGGGTTCGCGCTCGCCGGCGATCCCCAACGCGGTCGCGACGTGTGGCACCGCCCTGACCGAGCAGCACGTGCAGCTGCTCAAGAGCTTCACCCGGCGCATGGTCCTGGCCTACGACGCCGACAGTGCGGGGCAGAGCGCGGCGGAGAAGTGGTACCAGTGGGAGCAGGAGTTCGACATCGAGGTGAAGGTGGCGGCGCTCCCACCCGGCCGCGATCCGGGTGACGTCTGGAAGGACGATCCCGAGGTCCTCGTCAAGGCGGTCGAGGGTGCGCAGCGGTTCATGCAGTTCAAGATGGGCCGGGTGCTCGGTGCCGCGGACCTGACCTCGCCGGAAGGCCGGGCGCGTGCCGCAGAAGCGCTCGTGCCGGTGCTGCGCGAGCACCCCAACGAGCTCGTGCGGGAGCAGTACATCCAGACCGCGGCGGGGACGCTCGGCATCGATCACGCGTGGTTCAAGTCGGCGATCGCGCGGCGCCCGGCGCCACGGCCGGACGAACGGACGCGCGGATCCGAGCGCTCGCAGTGGTCGGACCGATCCGAGCAGTCTGCGCCCGAGGAGCAACGGGTGCCGCGCGTCGCGATCGACCCGCGCGAGGAGGACGTGCTGCGCTGGGCGATCCACGATCCGGAGCTGGTGGCGGACTGGTTGGACACGTCGCTCTTCGTCGATCCGATCGCGCGGGCCGCGTTCGAGGAGCTCTCGAGCGCGGACGAGCTGCACGACGCGCTCGGCCACGAGTGAAGGTCCGGTTCGGGCCCTGCTCGAGCGGCTCGCGGTGGAAGAGCCACAGGAAGACGCAGAGCCCGAGACGGTCCGGGCGCGATTGGTGGTCAACCTCGTGGAGCCGGCAGCCGAACGACTCCGAGACCAGCTCCGCGCCGCGAACGACGATCGGGCCATTCAGGTGACACAACGGCTCGACGCGGTGCGGAGCTCGAAGTTCGGGAGCTACGCGGCCGGTGAGGAAGCGGCGATGCAGTTGGTACGCTGGATCACACAGTGGACGCCAACGTGATCGAGCCCAAACCGGACGCGGGACCAGTCCCACCCGACCCCGCGGTGGCCGTGCCTGCTGACGCGTCGTCCGACGACATCGACGCGCTCGTCGCACGCGTCAAGGATCGCGGCTTCGTCACGACGGGCGAGATCTTCGCTGCGCTTCCTGACCTCGAACCGGAGACCGCGGAGCTCGCCGCGATCTATGCGGGCATGGAGCGCAACGGCATCCAGGTTGTCGACGAGATCCTGGAAGAGCTCACGCGCGAGGACGAGCGGCGCAACGGACGCGGCGAGCCGGCATCGAAGACGGTGACGGACGCAGTCGATGCGGCGGTCGAGGCGCATCGTTCGGGTCCCGACGCGTCCGGGTGCGGCCGCCGACCCGGTGGTTGAGGAATCCGTCGCGGTGCCCGCGACGCGGATCCGCCCTGCTCGCGCGCGCGCCGAGCGGCCGAGCGGTCCGGGTGAGGGCAGCTTCGATCCGGTGCGGATGTACCTGAAGGAGATCGGGAAGGTTCCGCTCCTCACCGGTCCGCAAGAGGTGAGCCTGGCCAAGCGCATCGAGGCGGGCCTGGACGCGGTGGAGCGGGTCGAGCAGGAGCCGACGCTGAGCGACGCGCAGCGGGCGAGCCTGCGTGCCGTCTCGCGCGACGGTGAGCTGGCCAAGCGCCAGCTCACGGAGGCGAACCTGCGGCTCGTGGTGTCGATCGCGAAGCGCTACGTCGGGCGCGGGATGGCGCTGCTGGACCTGATCCAGGAAGGCAACCTCGGCCTGATCCGTGCGGTCGAGAAGTTCGATTACACGAAGGGCTTCAAGTTCTCGACGTACGCAACGTGGTGGATTCGCCAGGCGATCACCCGCGCGATCGCCGACCAGGCGCGCACGATCCGGATCCCGGTGCACATGGTCGAGACGATGAACAAGGTGATGCGGGTGCAGCGTCAGCTGCTCCAGGAGCTGAGCCGCGAGCCGACGGTGGACGAGATCGCGGCGAAGGTCGAGCTGACGCCGGATCGGGTGCGCGAGATCCAACGCCTCGGTCAGGAACCGGTCTCGCTCGAGACACCGGTGGGCGACGACGACGACTCGTTCCTCGGCGACTTCGTCGAAGACCCGAACGCGACCGCGCCGGCAACCGCCGCGGCGCGGCGCGTTGCTCACGGAAGCGATCGAAGAGGCACTCGAGGAGCTCAACGATCGCGAGCGTCAAGTTGTGCGCTTGCGGTTCGGTCTCGACGACGGTCAGGTGCGCACGCTCGAGGAAGTCGGCCGTGAGTTCGGCGTGACCCGGGAGCGAATCCGCCAGATCGAGTCGAAGACGTTGGCGAAGCTCCGTCATCCGACGCGTTCGCAGCGCCTGCGCGACTACCTCGAAGAGCCGTAGACCGTCGTCCTCGTTCGTCCACGCCGGGGGAGCGGTCTCAGCCGGTGACGTCCACGATCGGCTCGACGAGCCGGAGTTGTTCGGGCTCGTCGTCCGGGCGGAGCCGTTCGACGCCGAGCTCGACCGCGGCCTGCAGGCGGTCGAAGAGCCGGCTGTCACGGAGTCGTTCGAGCCGCAGCCGGATCTGCTCGTAGCGGGCGCGACCCGCCTTCGCGCCGAGGTAGTACCCGGCTGCGAATCCGATGACCAGACCGACCCGAAACTTCATGGCGCCCTTCCTACCGCAAAATCCCCGATGGCGCCGACTTCTCGGTGACGAACATACGTTCGCTAGAGCTCGACCATGGGCTCTCGCGGCAAGGTCGAATAGCAGGAGGAGGCGCGCGTCTTCGCGCGCGCAGAGCTTCACCCTGCAGGCGATCGCTTCGCAGTTGGGGGTGAGCAAGTCCTCCGTCTTGATCTGGGTGCGAGACTCGCGATGAGCTCTCCCACGATGATTCGCTTGTTCTGCGCGTGGCCGCGCCGGTTCTTCGAGGTCGACGAGAGTCGGTTGCGGATGAACGTCGATCTCCATTCTGGCCTCGATCTTGACGCGGATGCGCATATGTCGTGTGTCCATGCTCTCGAACGCACCGAAGCATCGTGGGGTATGTGCGGGCTTGCTATCGTCAGGCGCCATTCCGGGGTAGCTCAATCGGCAGAGCGCTCGGCTGTTAACCGAATTGTTGAGGGTTCGAGTCCCTCCCCCGGAGCCACTCACGCGAACCCGAAACGGGGTCGCTCGCCAGCTGAGCCCGGCTTCTCGGGTCGCTCGATCTCGTCGATGAGGCCGTACGCGAGCGCCTCGTCGACATCGAGGTAGCGACGTCGCTCGACGTCGGCTTCGACGTGTTCGAACGCGCGGCCCGTCGCCCGCGCCACCCGGGTGACGAAACGCTCCGTCTGGCGTTGGTGCTCCCTGGCGTTCGCCTCGAGCATCGCGGCCGGGCCCCCGTAGCCGACCTCGGGGAGGCCGAGCCGGAACCGGGCGTGCGGCGTGGCCGACCGGTGGTGGGCGACCGCGACGATGGCCGCGGCGACGCCGTCCGCGCGGCCGACGCAGCGGGCGCGCACGGGGACGCCAAGCAGGTCGATCGTGTCGATGACGGTGAACGCGGCCTCGAGGGTGCCACCGCCGGAGTCGACGTGGAGGAAGACCGCGTCGTCACCCTCGGCGTCGAGCGCCATGAGACCGGCCGCGACGGCGGACGCGAGTGCGCCATCGAGCGGGCCCGTCAGCGCGATCGGTGCGTCGCGCCCAGAGCTGGGCGCGCAGCCACTCCGCCGGGTCGGGTTCCAGGGGCCCACGAAAGGGGTCGTCAAATGGTCCGAACCCGGTCGCGTTCATCGGCTCCTCCGTTGCAGCCGGACTTCAAGCTGTTGGCCGAGCGCGGCGGCATAGCGCTCGAGCGTCGAGAGCCGCACGTCGGCGTCGCCCGATTCCAACCGGGCGACCGCGGACTGCGACGTGCCCATGCGCGCCGCGACCTCCGTCTGGGAGAGCCCGAGCCGGCTCCGCTTCTCGACCAGGGTCTCGGCCAGCTCGTGGCGGCGCGCCGCGGCTTCCCTGAAACCGGGGAAAACCGGATCGTGTCTGCGTTCGGAAGGACTCATGACATCGAATATGATATCTCGAATACGAGATACTCCGATGCATCCCGAAAGGCGTTCCCGATGGAGCTTCGCCAGTCGATCATTCCTACCGTCCTCGACGAATCCGCCCGGGGAGACCGGGCCTACGACATCTTCTCGCTCTTGCTGCGGGAGCGCATCGTCTTCCTCGGCCAAGAGGTCGACGACCACATCGCCAACCTGATCATCGCGGAGATCTTGCACCTGGAAGCGCGTGATCCCGACCGGGAGATCCAGCTCTACATCAACTCGCCCGGCGGGCTCGCCTACGCGGGGATGGCCATCTACGACGTCATGCAGCACGTCCGCCCGCCGGTGTCCACCATCTGCGTCGGCATGGGGATGTCGGCCGCCGCGATGATCCTCTGTGCCGGCGCGCCCGGGAAGCGCCTCGCGCTCCCGAGCTCGAAGATCATGATCCACCAGGGTTCGGCCGGTACCCGGGGCGCGCCGAGCGACATGGAGATCCAGCTGCGCGAGGTGCTGTCGACGACGAAGCGGATGGCCCAGATCATCGCCTTCCACTCCGGGCGATCACTGGAGCAGGTCGAGCGCGACCTCGAGCGCGACTACTTCATGACCGCGCAGGAGGCGTGTGAGTACGGGATCATCGACGAGGTCCTCGCACCGCGGCGGGGAGTGTCGATGGAGCTCCTCGAGCTGGCCGACCAGGCCGCGACCGGGTCGTGACCCGGCAAGCCCCAGCTACGTCCCGCGAAAGCGACGGACATACCGGCGCTGGAAGGGGGTTTCGACCGCGCGCCGGTCGTAGTGCCTCCGGACGAACGTGACCGCGTCGTCCGGAGCCACGCCCGACAAGATCGCGATGCACGCGAGCGCGGTACCAGTGCGACCGTGGCCGCCGGTACACGCGATCTCCACCCGCCCAGTGGCGGCGCGACGGTGCGCGTCCACGAGGGCTTCGACCGCCGCGACTCGATTCCGCGGGAGCCGAAAGTCCGGCCATGGGAGCCAGCGCGACTCCCATTCGACCGGCTGCGGCTCTCGACCGAGCAGGTAGAGCCCGAAGGTCGGCTCGTCTCCCGCCGGGAGCTCAGCGCGCAGTCCGCGACCACGAACGCGGGTTCCGTCCGGCATCGCGACCACCCCGGGCCCATCGCTCCACGTCTTGGTCACGCCTCCAGGTTGGCCGGTGCGTGGACCCACAATCGAGGAGCGACTCACGGGTCATGCCGGAGCCACGGGCTATAAACACGAGTGCTTCTTCGGGGCCGTAGCTCAGTGGTCAGAGCAGGGGACTCATAATCCCTCGGTCGAAGGTTCGATCCCTTCCGGGCCCACGCAACGCTACAAGTGGTTTCGCGATTTCCGAGCGCTGCGTCGGCGAGCCGGCGGCCAGTCGGTCATCCGCTTCGTCACAGGACTGTTGCTCGGCGGCACCCTTCACCGGCGCTCCGACCACGTTCACTGATGAGTGGTACCTCTCTCACGTCCGTGTTCCGCGCCCGACGGCGTGCCCAGCCTCGTGCCGGGGCAGTCTGTATCCGTCGGGCTAGTCGGCGAGCATCGGACCGCGTCGGAGAGGCCGACCCCGCGGATCGGCGTCACACCGAACTGCGTAGGGTGACTCGCGCCCACCACGAGCGTGCTGGTCGTCATGATGCCGCGGACCGGACCGAGCCCTTATGTTCTGTCTGTCAAGTGCCAGTGCAGTCCAAACAACACCATCCTCGGGCCGCAGATTCGAGGCGCAGCCCGGTCGTTGGATCTGCGCTGGTGATCCCGACGCCCCGATCTGAGGGCCCGAGAGCTACGTCAGCGGTCAGGCGCACGAGCTGGTTGCCGGTCGCGGTGCCCTTCCAACGACTGGGCCGCCGCGGCGCTCACCGTGACCCCCAGCACCGGTCTGGTCGACCAGCCAAACCGTCAGCGTTGCCGGCTCTGGTTGGAACACTGGATCGTGAAACTCGATCTGCAGGGAGCAGATTTCAACCAGTTCTCCGGGCAGATTGGGCACGAGTGCTCCCACCGGTGGTGCACGCCGTCGGGGCGCTTCAGCTGGGAGCACGAGGTAAAGCGCCGAGGCGTTCAAGTGCCACTCCTTCATCCGCGTGGGGACGGGCGTACACCCCACGAAGTACGAGTTGGGCGGGGCCCGTGCCAACCCTAACACGATGACCCTCGCTCAGCTCAAGGCCACGGACCATCCCTTCCTCCGAAACGTCGACTCCTAGCAGTGCGCGCTGATCGATCGGCCACGACCTACACGAGGCAGTTGGCGAACAGCCGATGATCGCTCTTCGCGAAGTCTTTCGACACCAACGGTCGAGCCGGAGATTCAAAGCGTCGCTTCTGCCAGGCTCCTTACCCGAGACCGTAGGTGGCGGAGCAGACCCTCGCAACGACCGTGTGACCTGACGCCGGAGATCGTACTTGCTCTCAAGACGATCTGGAGCAGTAACGGCAACTTCAGCAGTTCGCTGATGCGGTCCCACATCAGGCGCTTCATGAGCGGTGGTCTCCAGCGGCGATACCGTGAAGTCGGGCTCGGACCGCCCTTTGTCGATCTCGCGCCACGACGGTGGGCTCGATCGGGGCCTGCACGAGCGTCTGCACCGCCGGCCTGGAGCGCACGCCCGGCGGGCAGGTTTCGTAGTACGATTTCTGGCGTGTGGAGTCTGCACCCGTCGGCGCTCAAGCACGGAGTGGCGGTCGACGACATCGAGCACGCCGTGCGGAACGCGATGGTGATCGTCGTCTTGGAGGACGACTGCGCCCTACCTCGGCCCGAGCCGCAGTGGATCGCTGCTCGAAGTCATCACGCTGGTCCGCGGAGAGGCACGGCCCGTAACTGGTGATCCACACGATGGCGATGCGAACGAAGTATCGACGGCTGCTGCCCGGAGAATGACGATGGCGAAGAAGTGACTACGGACGGACACAGAGCGGGGAACCGATCACGGACGAGCTCGTGGAGAAGCTCGCGGCGCAGGCCGAAGCGGGCTTCGACGTCGATGAGATCATCCGCCGCCGGGGTGGGCGCCCGCCGATGGGCTCCTCGGCGGCGTCCGTCGAGTCAGTGCGTCTCGACCCCGAGCTGAGCAGCGGCGTTGCCGCGAGCGCGCCGAGCGGGAAGGGCGCACCAACTCCGATCTCATCCGCGACGCCCTTCGCCGTTTCCTCCGGGCCAGCTGACCGCCCTCAGCTGATCGTGCCGAAGTCTGGGTTCCTCGATTCGCCAACCCGACGCCGCTGAACACGCCGGCGCACCACTCGTCTCGCTCCGTGCAGGGTCCACACAGTTGCATCTCTGATGCGGAGGCTGATGCTCCTATAGGTCAAGGGCGCGTTTCGTGAACGCGTTCGGTGAGGATGCGGAAGACCTCGCGGGCGATGTAGCGCTTGAGGCAACGCATGATCTCTTGGGTGCTGAGTCCTTCGGCGCGGCGGCGGGCGACGTAGACGCGGGTGCGTTCGTCGCAGCCCATGCGGACGAGCGCGATGCGCCAGAGCGCGTGGTTGGCTTGACGGTCGCCGCCACGGTTGAGGCGATGCCGACGCACCCGGCCGGAGGAGGCTTCGAGGGGCGCGACGCCGCAGAGCTTCGCGAACGATGCTTCGTTGCGGAGCCGGTGCGGGTTGTCGCCAGCGGTGACCAACAGGATCGCGGCGGTGTCCGCGCCGACGCCGCGCAGCTCGAGCAGCTCGGGGCACGCCCGGATGACGAGCGGCTTGATCTGGCCGTCGAGTCGGTCGAGTTCCTCGTGAGTTGGGTGATCCGCCGGGCGAGTTCCCGCAGCGCGAAGCGTGTCGCGGTGGTCGGGTCGTTGGCGTCAGCGACCCGGAACCGGGCGCACGTCTCGATCAGGTCGGCGCGGTTCGAGACCCCGGAGCTGGTCCCGCAACTCTTGTGGCGCGGTCGAGGTCAACGCGCGCAGCTGGTGGATGGCCTGGACGCGGGTGCGCATCGCCGTGCGGCGCACGACCCGCAACGCGCGGATCGCTTCGACGTCACCGTCACGGGACTTCGGCGCCCCGGTGGCGGTCCCGTTGAGCGCGGCGCGAGCGGCGGCCTCGGCGTCGATCGTGTCCGACTTGCCCTTCTGCCGTCGGGTCTGCGGTTCGGTCGATCGACCTCGACGACGTCGATGCTGTGGTCGAGGAGGAATGCGGCGGTCGCACTCTCCAATCCATCCATCCCAGATCCTATGGTGTCACCGTGCAAGGCTGTGGCGACATCCCGTGTGTCCGGCGCACCGGCCGCGGCCAGGCCGCGGGAGGTCGAAAAACACCGACAAACGCGAAAACTGTCCAAGAATGTTTCCGCAAGTCAGGAGCGGTTTTCGGGTATCGGTGCAGGTGGGGGATCCGGGCTCGAGTGGTTCTGGGGGACCGAAGGTCCCGGGTTCGAGTCCCGGCAGCCCGACCACGAAGCACGCAGGTGAGGAGGTAGGCACTGCCTCCTCACCTGCGTCGGTGCGAGCCTGAGGTCGCGGGCAGGTCGCGGGAAGTTTACGCGAACATTCACGAAGGGACCTCGGCTGGTAGCGAACTCCTGCAGCTAAGTGGAGCGCGTTTGGCACGCGCTCTGTGCGGCGCCAGCGTTGCGCAGCCCGCCATTGCCGGTGACTTCGTGGTCGTCGCACGGTGGTCTCTTCGGCCGCGCACGACGAACGAGGAGCAGCACCATGCGAGTTGTTGCCAGCGAGTTCATCGGTATCGATGGTGGTGCGGCGCCAGGCAGCCCGGACGAGGACTCCAGCGGCGGCGACTCGTCGACATCGTGCCCTTGCTCCCGGCCAAGCCTGCCGACGAAGACTGCATCCCGATCAGCTTGTCGTTGTGCCCGGCACACGTTCGACGATCGGCGCACGACGGTCCGTGCTGTGCGGAGGGCAGTGACGATGACGGGGACCTACGTCGGCGCGCTCCTGGTCGGATCGACGGCAGTGCGGATGTTGCAGGCCATCGTGGATCGGCTCTTCGGCGTTGTGACGGGACCGTCAACGGCGACACGCTGGTCCGAACTGAATTCGCGTCGTGACCATGCGGCGTTCTCGGTGTTCGCCGTTCCACGATCCACGACGCGGGCGGTCGACCGCACCGGGCTCGGGGTCGAAGGCGAGCCCCGTCCAGTCCTCGGGTGCTACACGGAAGCCCTCGAGTGCTCCGGCACCTGCTCCGGGTCTCCCGAAAGGTGGCGGTCCGCCGAGAGTCATCTCGAACGAGCGATGACGGTCGGGGCTCGCGGAGGACTGCGTGGCGGGTACCGTGATGATTCGGAACGGGGAACGTTGCCCTGCGGAGAGCTGGCGCTCAGGGTGCGTTGCACCTAGCGTTCCCCGTGACATCAGGCGAGAGGCTTTCCTCATGACCGTTCCGGTTGCCTCGGCGGTACCGAAGGTTCCAGTGGTCTCCGTCATCGAAGCCCGCTTCGCTCGCCTGCTCGCGGGAATCGTGGGGCTCGGCGCGGCCGTCCGGCTGCTCTACGTCCTGACCGACCATCGCCCGCTCATCGGCGGCGACAGCCTGGCCTATCGCCTCGATGCTCTCCGGATCGCCGATGGCCAGGGCTACACATCGGGGTTCGGCAACGTCGGTACACCAACTGCGCATCACCCTCCAGCGTGGGTCACGGTGCTTGCCGCCGTCTCGTGGCTCGGCGGTCGCAGCGAACTCGCCCATCAGCTGGTCGGTGTGGTCATCGGACTCGGAGTGATCGCGGTCGCCGGGCTTGTGGGCCGCCGGTACTTCAACGAACGGGTCGGCCTGATCGCCGCGGTCGTCGCTGCCCTCTACCCCGGCTTCTGGGTCCTGGAGGGCAACGTGCTCTCCGAGCCGCTGACGTTGTTGCTCATCGGCATCCTGACCCTCGCCATCGCAGGGCTCAAGTCCCGACCGACCCTCGGACGCAGCGCCGCGGTCGGGGCGCTCTGCGGTCTCACCGCGTTGCCCGCTCCCAAGGCTCGCGCTCCTGGTTGTCATGGTTGTTCCTGTGCTCATCGGGGCTCGCGCCGTGTCGATGCGACGGCGGACCGGCCTGTCGCGATGGCGAATCTTACTGTGCGCGATGGTCCTGGCCCCCTGGACGATCTACAACACGACCCGCTTCAAGGCCCCGGTGTTCCTCTCGACGAACGACGGAAGCGCGCTGCTCCTCGGGAATTGCCCACCCCGCACGTACAGCGGACGCCTGCTCAGGTACCACGACGGAGTGTGCCTGCAGGCCGTCGCGCTTCGGCATCCCCACGATGATGGAGCGCACTTCAGCCTGGCCACGCTAGGGACGCGATCAGCAACGCTCTCGACAACCTCGACCGGATGCCGATTGTGGTACCGGCGCGGATCGGTCGCACCTTCGCGCTGTTCGGCCTTCGCAGACCGTCGGCCTGATCGCAGGCTGGATGACGACCGACAGCTCGCCCATCTGGGCCTGGGTGGTCTCCTACTCGCTCATCGCGGCGCTCACGGTCGTCGGGTTCGTGAGTGCCTGGCACGCGAACCGATTCGTGCTCCCCCTCATTGCCCCCCTGATCATCGCGGCCGGCGTCGTGGTGGTGGTGTCCGGGGAGCCTCGGTTCCACACTCCGAGCGACCTCGGTGTGGTCGTCCTCTCTGCAGCCGGGATCGAATGGATCTGGAAGCGGAGTCGAGCGCGTAGCCCAGGACGGCACGATCGGAGTCGGAGCGGCAACCACACGCGGAAGCGCCCGGAAGTCTCCGTCGCTCCGTGAGGTCGCCGAACCGCGTTGGCTCGAGACCGAGGTCCGGGGCTTCAGACAACCCATCGATTGGAGCCAACGCCGGCTTGTCGTCGGGGTACTCATCGGAAGCACCCGGCTCACCGCGAGATCGTCGACGAGCTGGGGGACCGAAGGTCCCGGGTTCGAGTCCCGGCAGCCAGATATCGACCGACACAACGACGCGTGGACTTAGGCTTTCGTTGTGCCGATCCGTAGGAGTCAGCCCTCATCAGACGACGTCAAGTGGATGACCCGTGCGATCGAGCTGGCGGGGAAGTGTACGGGCGAGCCGGGGTCGCGCCGAGCACTCTCCTCTGGTCGGTGCCGTAGCCGTCGATGCGAATCGCGGCTTCATCGCCGACGGTACCACGGTCAGGACGGTCCTGGTGATCACGCGAGTTCTGCCTCATCAAACACGTTGGGTCGGCTCTGGCGGGCTGAGAGGAGCGACCGTCTACACAACCCTCGAGCCGTGCACGACCCGCAACCCACGCCAAGATCCCCTGCGCTCAGCGACTAATCGATGAAGGCGTAGCGGTTGTCTACATCGGGATGCTCGATCCGGACGCCCGCATCAGAGAGCGAGGCTGGAGCGCACTCCGAGATGCGGGAATCGAGTTGCGCGACTTCACTGGCGAACTGCGTGATCAGATCGAGAGCCTCAACGCACCGTTCGTCGAGCGGTTTCAGGTGGCGACTGCGACCGAGAGGCTGAGGTGACCCCCGTGTAGTGGTCCAGTGGTTGTGCGAGTCCGTTGCCCCAGACTGGGGCGAGGAGGACTCGCACCATGACCCGACGGCGGCATACGCCCGATCAGATCATCCGGAAGCTCGCGGAGGGCAACAAGCTCTTGGCGGGTGGCACCGAGCTCGACGAGGTGTGTCGGCATCTCGAGATCGCCGACTCGACGTGGCATCGCTGGGTCGCGCAGTACGGCGGCATGAAAGCCGACGACGCGAAACGGCTGAAGGAACTCGAGCGCGAGAACGCCCGGCTGAAGAAGCTGTCGCGAACCAGGCGCTCGACATCGACATGCTCAAGGAGTTGGCCGAGGGAAACTTCTGACCCCGAACCGTCGACGCGACGCCATCGCGGTGTTGCGGGACCGGTTCGGGGTCTCCGAACGTCGAGCGTGTCGCGGTCGTCGGCCAGCACCGCTCGACGCAACGTCTCGACCCGCCAGCCGCCGGCCGATGAGGAAGCCGAGCTGCGGGCGTGGCTGCGCGCGTTCTCGGTCGAGCGGCCCGCGGTGGGGGTGGCGACGCGCGTACAAGCAGCTGCGCCGGGAGGGCCGGCGGGTGAACAAGAAGCGGATCCAGCGGCTCTGGCGGGCCGAAGGACTCAAGGTGCCGTATCGGAAACGCAAGAAGCCACACCGTGGGATCGGCGTGCCGGTCGGGCAGATGTGTCCGATCCGACCGACGTGTTGTGGGCACTCGACTTCCAGTTCGACACCACCGTCGATGGCAAGACCCTGAAGCTGTTGAACGTCGTCGACGAGTTCACCCGCGAGTGCCCTGCGATCGTCGTCGGACCGTTCCATCGACGCGGACCGGGTCGTCGCGACCCTCGACCGGATCGCCGTCGAACGTGGTGGCCACCCGCGTATCGTGCGGTTCGACAACGGACCCGAGTTCATCGCGTACGCGGTCGCGGACTGGTGCCGCTTCAACGCGGTCGACAGCGTGTTCATCGACCCCGGCTCGCCGTGGCAGAACGCGTGGATCGAATCGTTCAACGGTCGGCTCCGCGACGAGTTCCTCAACGGCTGGCAGTTCGACTCCCTGCTCGAAGCCCAAGTCCTGATCGAGGACTGGCGCATCGACTACAACATGAACCGGCCCCACAGCGCGCACGGCGACCTCACCCCGACGAGTTCGCCCGAGCCTGGACCACCCGACACCAACCAGCACTCGCATAGCCGCTGGACCACTCACCGGGGACCCCTCAGGAGTGCCGAAGCCGGTGGAGTGTGATTCGTCGCAGGCTGGACCGGTCGACAGCGCGCTCGAATGCCTGCCCGATCGTGTCGGCGTTCCACGGCTCGCCGTCCGGCACCGCGAAGACGAGCCCCCGATCCTTGTAGCCCGCGCCGACGAGCATCCGCTCTGCGAGCTGGGTCTTCCGCTGTGCCTTGAGCGCGGTGACGGTGCCCGCGTCGAGGTCGATTGCCCAACGGGACCGCTTGGACTTCATGCCGCCTTCCACCGGTCAGTTCGTCCCGTCAGAACTGGGCCCCGGACCTATTTGCGGGTCAGGGATCGCGTCTCGGCACCGGTTCACCGTGAGAGAGCGCACTGAGCAGACTCCCGATGGTGATATTTCTGAGGCGGCTATGGCGCAGCTTGGCGTCGGGATTGCACGTGTACCGATAGCGATTCCCGACCTTCTCACGCGTCATATAGCCCGCGTCGGTCAGATCCTTCAACAAGCCCTGGACCGTCCGTTCCGTGAGCGCCAGACGATTCGCGATGTCCCGGATGCGCGCATCGGGATCGAGGGCGACCTCGATCAGCACGGCGGCATGGTTCGTGACGAACCGCCACGAAGCGGTCACGGTTGGAGAATCATCGCTCGGGCCGCCCCGTCTCCGACAAGGATTGCCGCATCGGCCGCAGCGTATCCCTG
Source organism: uncultured Acidimicrobiia bacterium (assembly GCA_963848485.1). Taxonomy (GTDB): domain Bacteria; phylum Actinomycetota; class Acidimicrobiia; order IMCC26256; family JAENVU01; genus Chersky-806. The sequence continues at coordinate 68,076 of CAWKDX010000018.1, read as the reverse complement.
CCCGGAAGCTAGGGGGCCGGTTCGTCTCCGCGGTGGCCGATGCGGCCCACGAAGGATTCCAGAATATCGGGCAGCATGTAGGAAGATTCCGGTAGATTTCTTCCGGTAGTGGGTTGCTATCGAGAGTGACCGGCGCGACGATGCCGCCCTGCCCAAAGCGGGTGGTTCGGGAGGTTGGGCCGCAATGCGTGTGTTCAGGAACATTCTTGTCAGCGCGGTCGCGATCGTGGCCGCGACCTTCGGGGGCTGGGTTGCCGCCGCGCCGGCTCAGGCGGAGAGCGGGCGCGGTCACGTGGACGTCTACCAACTCAGTTTTCAGTGGACGACCAGCGCCTCGAGCACGCCGTCGAGCTGCGCTCGAGGTGGACGCTCGTCGAGCTGCGACCTCCGCTCACGGTGCGGCACCAAGCTGGGCGGGTTCCGGGGCCACGCCGAGCTCCACCACGATCGATCGTCGGGAGTGAACACTGGCCGTGCAGAGTTCAGCGGCTGTTCGCAGGGCCGGTTCAAGGGCGCATCGCACACCCGGGTCGAGGTCACCGACTGGTGGACGGGGAACGGGAGCGCGGGTCCGAAGACGCTGTTCACTGACCAGATCGACACGACCAGATTCCATGGGACGAAGACCGTCGAGACCTTCAACGGGGTGGACGCGGGGATCTCGTTGGTGCCGGGTCACCAGTCGTCGCGGTCACCCGGCGTGCACGCGCCTGCGGGGACGACCTTCTGGGTCCGAATCTCCCTCAGACGAGCGCACTAGCCCCGGCATCGCCGCACAACCTCACCGCTCGACGGTCACGCGGACGCAACTCGACCCCGCCCGACGCGACGGGGTCCCGTACGACGGACTGCATCGCAATGCGAGTCCCCTTCCCATGGGGCAGCAGCGAACGCCGCGGTGCCGTAGCGGTCCCACCCCAGCACAGCCGACGACACGGTGCGCCGAACCTTGAACGACTCATCATCCCTCGGTCGATGGTTCGATCCCATCCGGCCCCACCGGGCCGAGCCACGAGCCTCGGCACGATCTTCGATCCAGGCGAGGCCTGGCCGTACCAATCAGGACTCCTCGACGACCTCGACGACGCGGGGGAACTTCCAGCGCACGACGATCGCGCCGACGGCGGGAACGATCGCGCCGATCAGCAGCGCGGTGGTCATCCCGTTGGTGAACGCGACGCCGGCGGTTGCTCGGATCGCGGCGCCAGCGGGCCCCTCGATCTGACCGGCCGCGACCGAAGCGGACGCGAGCGACTCGCGGATCGAGTCGAGCGTCGCGTGGGGGAGCTGCGCCGCGGCGGGTCCCGCCCGGGCGATCGCCGTGTTGATAGAGGAGTGGTACGACGTGGAGAGGATCGCACCGAGGATCGCGACGCCGAGCGAGCCGCCGATCTCACCGACTGCGTCGTTGACTGCAGCCCCGGAGCCGGCCTTCTCGCGGAACCGACGCGATGATGCCGTTGGTGCCCTGCGGCAGTGCGAGACCGAGGCCGGCGCCCATCGAGCGCGAGGACGATGCCGAGCACCACGTAGGGCGTGGACGCGGTGATGAACGCGGCGACGACCATCCCGGCGGTGACCGAGAGCAATCCGGTGACGACGACGGTACGGGCGCCGACGTGGGCGGCCCAGCGTGTGCTGAGGAGCGACGCGACGAGCAGACCTGCGGCGAGGGGGACGACGCCGAAGCCCGAAGCGAGCGGTGAGAAGCCGCGCACGAGCTGCAGGAACTGCGGGACGAAGAACATCGCACCGAACAGCGCGAAGTAGATGACGGCCACCGCGAACACCGACGTCGAGAAGAGCGAGTCCGCGAAGAAGTTCATGTCGAGCATCGGCGACGGAGCGCGCAGCTCCCAGACGACGAAGCCCACGAGGAGTGCGATGCCCACGAGTCCCGCCCCGACCGTGCCGAGCGAGAGGCCGTCTTCGGGGATTTGGATGATCGCGTAGATGAGCGAGACGAGCCCGGTCGTCGATAGCGTTGCGCCGAGTGGGTCGAGGCGTGGTCGCGCCGGGTTGCGGCTCTCGGGCACGACCGCGAGCGTGACGGCGATCGCACCGATCACGAGGACCGGATTGATCAGGAAGATGGAGTGCCAGTCGAAGTGTTCGAGCAGGAACCCTCCGAGCACCGGCCCGACGGCAACGGCGGCACCGGCCACTGCGGCCCAGATCGCAATCGCCTGACCCCGTTCGCCCGGGTCGCGAAAGACCTGGGCGAGGATCGAGAGCGTGGGCGGCATGATGAACGCGCCACCGATGCCCATCAGCGCGCGGCAGATCATCAACGTGTCGGTGTTCGGAGCGAGCCCCGCACCCAGTGAGAAGAGTCCGAACACGCTCAGCCCGAAGAGCAGCGCGAGGCGTCGTCCATAGCGATCGCCGAGGCTGCCGGCAATCAGCAACGAGCCTGCGAAGAACAACGAGTAGGAGTCGACGATCCACTGGAGCTCGCCTTCGGACGCGTGCAGATCCTCTTGCATCCGTGGGAGCGCGACGTTGACGATCGTGTTGTCGAGCGCGATGAGGGCGAGACATCCCGCGAGGAGGGCCAGGATGACCCAGCGCCGCGCGTGGACTGCGGCCGACGGGTCACCCCCCGCGGTTGCGGTGCTGGCCGGCGCTGCGGTCTGAGTGGTCATCGTTCCCGTGTGTGCCCGTCCTCGTCGGCTGGGGACCCGGCGTCCCGGCCGGGCTGGTCGCGAAGTATCGACCGGGCCCGGTCTCGACCTGAGCGACGACGTGTGCAGACCCGCTCGACCGATCCCTGCCGGCGCCCTTTTTCGAGTGTCTGTACCGTCGGCACGGACGCGCGGCCGGTGGTAGCCCGAGAGGTGCGAGCCGCTCACCGACTCCGGTCGCAGTCAGGCGGGCCGCGGAACCTCGACGCACCGGTCACGCCCGCGCGTGGCAGGACCACTGCGTCCCGCGCGCTTGAGTGGGAGGTGAGTCTCGCTTGAGCGGTGCAATGCGGAACCGCGAATCGCTTGACGCATCCGCCACACTGTTGGCCGATGGGACGACTCGCTCGGCCGGTCCACGTGATGCGGGCGCATTACGAGGTTGTCGTTGTCGGGTCGGGCTACGGCGGGGCGATCACCGCGTGTCGCCTTTCGGAGGCCGGTCACGAGGTGTGCGTGCTCGAACGCGGACGCGAGCTCCATCCCGGCGAGTACCCCGACCGCCTGACCGAGCGCGATGCGCCACACCCAGGCCCGACTGGCCGGGCGGCACGTCGGTGATCGGCGCGCGCTGTTCGACTTCCACCTGGACGGGGACATGAACGTCCTCGTCGGGTGCGGGCTGGGCGGCACGTCGCTCATCAACGCGAACGTCGCGGCGGTGCCGGACGATCGCGTGTTCGTCGGGAACGATCGCTGGCCGACGGCGCTGCGGACGAAGAACGCCCTGACCGATCACTACAAGGCCGCACGGAAGATGCTCAACCCGCAGCGCATCGCGACGCTGCCGCGCAAGACCCGGATGCTGGCGGCCGCGACCGGGTCCGGCGGAGCTACCGACATCCGGGCGTTCATCAACGTCACGTTCCAGCCCGGGACGAGCACCGGTGGAGTCCACCAGGACGGGTGCACCGGCTGCGGCGACTGCGTGACGGGCTGCAACGTCGGGGCGAAGAACACCGTCCTCATGAACTACCTCCCGAAAGCCCACCACGACGGGGCCCAGATCTTCACAGAGGTCGAGGTGCGCACCGTCCGCCGCCGCGGCGACCGCTGGCTTGTGGCCTACCGCCCCCGCGGCGGGCCGGCGAACGCATTCGCGGGCCCGACCCGGATCGTCACCGCCGACGCGGTCGTTCTGAGCGCGGGCACCCTCGGCACGACGGAGATCCTGCTCCGCTCCGCCGCGGCGGGGCTCGAGCTCTCGGACCAGCTGGGCCATCACTTCTCGGGCAACGGGGACGTCCTGGCGTTCGGCTACGACGAGACCCGTCGGGTCAATGGCATCGGGGTCGCCCAGCAGCCGTCGCGGGTCGACGAACCACCCGGGCCGTGCATCTCCGGGTTGGTGACCTACGACGACGGCTCCGCGTTGCCTCGTGAGGTGGTGGTCGAGGACGCCACGATTCCACGCGGCGCTCGCCCGCATCCTGCGCCCGGGCCTCGCGCTCGCCGGGATCACGAACGGCAGCAACCGGAACCGCCCGCACCGGCCGCGCTGGTCCGAGGTGATCGTTCGGCGCGTTCCGCAGTCCGTACCGAGGCCCGACCGACCACACCCAGACGTTCCTCGTCATGAGCCACGACGGTGACACCGGACGCTCGTCGCTGGACCCGGACCACGACCGCGTCCGCGTCGACTGGCCCGACGCGGGGACGCAACCACCGTACCCTCGGGCGAACCGGGTACTCCGACGGTTCGCCCGCTCGCTGGGTGGGATCTTCGTACCGAACCCGGCGTGGTCGAAGCGCATGGGCCGCCGCCTCATCACGGTGCACCCGCTCGGCGGAGCGGTCATGGCCGACGATGCGCGGCGACGGCGTGGTGGACGATGCTGGTCGGGTCTTCGCGGGGAAGCAGGGAACGGAGACGTACCAAGGGCTCTGGGTCGCCGACGGTTCCATCGTGCCTACGCCCCTCGGCACGAACCCGCTGTTCACGATCTCCGCGCTGGCTGAACGGACGAGCACATTCTTGATCGCGTCGCTCGCCGGTCCGTGACCCGCGAGCGACGCACGACACAGGAGGCAGGGCGATGGACGGTACGGCGGCGGGGTTCCACTTCCGCGAGCGGATGGCCGGGTGGGTCTCCACCTTGGCGATCCAGGATCCGAGCCAGGGGGCGCGCCAGGCCGAGGCCGACCGGCAGTGGGCCGAGGTCGTGCTCGACATCGACTACCCGGACCTCGACGCGGTGCTGCGGAGCTCGGCAACGTGCGCCTCGGTCCGCGGTACCGCGCTCATCGCGGGTCTCTCGCCGATCGTCATGCAGGTCACCGGCGGGCACGTTCGAGCTCTTCGTCCACGATCCGTCGACCAGGTCCAGACGTGGGAGATGCGCTACGAGCTGAAGCTGCCGGACCCAGGACGGGCGGGACTACACGCTGACGGGGTCAAGCACCTGCACCGCGACTCGGTGCTCGCGGCGTGGCCGCGCACGACCACGCTCTCCACCTCGATCAGCGATGACACCGATGGCTCCGATCGTCGCGGCCGGCATCCTGCGTGTCGCGCTGGTGCCGACTTCTTGCGCCAGCTCACCACGATGCGGGTCACCGACACCATGAGCATCCGTGCACGCGCGTGGCCGGCTCGCTGCGCTTCTTCGCCATGTTCTTCGCCATGTTGCTGCGCCAGTTCGGCGGGCTGCTCGGCGAGCCCTGGGCGTTCCCGCCCGAGCCGCCGCTGCCCACGCCACGCGGCCGCCCACGCGCGAAGACCACGACGCGCGTGGTGCACCGGAGACGCCGCACACCCGGAGTGGCAGGACCGCGAGTGCACCGGATGCCTGGCTCCGGCTGACCCGGTACCAGGGCGGCTCCAAGGGACCGGTGCTGCTCGCGCCGGGCTTCGGGATGTCGACCGCGCGCTACGTCACGGACACCATCGAGCAGAACCTCACGGAGTACCTCGCTCACCACGGCTACGACGTTTGGCTGTTCGACTACCGGGCGAGCCCGTATCTGCAGCTCATCGCGCGGGAAGTTCACGATCGACGACGTCGCGCGCGATGACTGGCCGACGTCGCGGTGGCGGAGGTCTCCGCGTACACGGGTCGCCCACGGTGCAGGTGTTCGCCCACTGTGTCGGGTCGATGTCGTTCCAGATGGCGATGTTGTGGGACGGCAACGCACAGATGCGCTCCCAGGTCCGTTCCGCGGTCTGCTCGCAGGTCACCGTCCATCCGGTCAGCAGCTGGTTCAACACGTTCAAGGTCAAGATCGGGCTCGGTCCGATCCTCGAGAAGATGGCGCCGGTCATGGTCCCGGACGAGAACCGCACCCTGGGCAACGTCGTCTACGACCTCATCCTGCGCATTGCGCCGACGCCGCGAGGTGAAGGTTGCGGCAACGCGGTGTGCCAGTGGATCACCGCGTACTTCGGGCTGACCCACCGGCATGCGCAGCTGAACGACGACACGCACAACGATCTCGGCCGCCTCTTCGGCGTGACGAGCGTTCATGCCCTGCGTCACATCGGCAACATGGTCGCGGCGCGCCAAGTCACTCGATCACGAAGGCAAGGACGTCTACCTGAAGTCCGACGGGCCGGACGAGCCGGGCAACGCGCGCCATCTCTCCATCCCGATCCTGTTCCTCGCCGGGCGCCACAACAAGATCTTCTTCCCGGACACGTCGAAGCGAACCTTGCGACTGGCTGCAGACCAGCAACCCGGGGGTCCACTACGAGCGACGGCTGCTGACGGAGTACGCGCACCTCGACGGCATCGTCGGCCGCAACGCAAACCGCGACGTCTACCCGCTGGTCCTCGACCACCTCGAGCGCCAGCCGCCCGGCGCCCAGCTGAGGAGCGCCTCGGCACGCCGGTTCAGGCCTGCGCAGCCGAGCCGGGTGGCCATGGTGTGCACCTCGTGAGCGAGCAGTCGCGCTCCTCGATGTCGCGGCTCGTGCCCCGACGGTCGAGCAGCGTGGCGCGCGCCAGCTGCGTGCGCAGCGACCAGACCGGGGCCTGCAGCCGGGCGTGCAGCCCGCGGGCACGCGCGAGGTGCGCGTCGGCGGCGTCGAAGTCGCCGGTGACCGTGGCGAGTGCGCCGAGCCAGTGGTCGCACGCGCCGAACAGGTGCGCGCCCGGTCGAGAGCACCTGACCGGACCACGGTCGCATGAGCGCGGTAGATCGCCGCGGCGGTGTCAGCGTCTCCGACGACCTCGGTGACCGACGCCCAGATGCCGACGCACAGGAGCCAAACCTGGTCGTAGGGCAGGTCCTCGAACGCCTCGCCCGCGGCCGCGGTGCAGCTGTCGGCGCGGCCTCGTCGAACCGGCCGACGTCGCACTGCGCCAGCGCGAGCGCGGCACGGAAGGCGGGGATGCCGGGGTTGTCGAGGAGCTGCTGCTCGAGGATCTGCTCGAGCTCGCCGAGCGTCGCCCTGGTCGAACCGGATCATCAGCAGCTGGCCCGGCGTAGATCATGGGCGCGTCGGGCTGGCCGCACTCCGCGCCGATCTCGAACGCACGCGCTCGCGTGCGCTCTCGGCCTCGGTGAAGTGCGCGCCGAGCAGCTGGTACCAGGCGCGATGGAGGTGCGCCTCCCATTGCAGGAGGGGGAGCGGCACGCTGTCGCGCGATCGCCGGCCATCGAGTCGAGCAGCTCCTCGGCCTCGCTCAGATCCGCGTCGGCCACGGTCGCGTTCAGTCGGTACATCGATGCCCAGAACCGCGCGACCGGGTCGTCGAGCCGCCGGGCGATCCGCAGGCTCTCCTCGGTGTTCGCGAGCCGCTCGCCGAGCGCGTCGGGCACCCAGATCGTGTTCGGCCGGCGGGTGAGCACGTAGGCGAGGGTGTCCGGGTCACCGACCCGCCGGGCCATGGCCAGCGCCTCGTCGGACAGGCTGCGCCGCCGGCGCCAGTCGCCGTCCCAGGTCAGCTCGGCCGCGAACGTGCGCGAGAAGCCGGGCGCGGGCGGTGCTGTCGCCCGCCCCGACCGCGCTGATCGCGGCTTCGAGCACGGCGATCCGAGACGTGTCGACCCGACCCGGCCGCACTCGCCCAGCCTCGGGTGTTCGCGAGCGCAGCCTGCACGAGCAGGTCCCGCTCGTCGCTCTCGCGCGCGAGCTCGGCCGCGTGGAGCAGCGTCGTGCGGTGGTTCGGGATCTCCGGCGTGGCGTTGCGGCCTCGCCGAGCGCGACCGTGAGCTCGACGGTGACGCGTGCGTCGACGTCCGGCAGGAGCTCGACGACCCGCAGCGCCTCGCTGAACCACCGGCACGCGTCGCGTGCGGCGAGCTGGGCCGAGCGCCCGAGCGCCCGCGATCCGCATGTATTCCAGGACGCGGGGGTCGGGCGAGGCCGGATCCGCGCGGAGCAGATGGTCCGCGATCTCGCCCGCGCTCGCGGTCCCGCCCACGGTTGGTCTCGAGCACCCGGGCGATGCGGCGGTGCAGATCCCGTCGCCGCGTCGCGCTGACGTCCCCGGCCAACGTGTACTGCACCAGCGCGTGCGCGAACTCGTAGTGATCCGGGCCGACCTCGCGCAGGACGCGGGCCCGCACCGCGATCTCGAGCCAGTCGACGAGAGCCTCGGGCGCCTGATCGAGCACTTCGGCGAGGACGTCGAGCTCGAACTCGACCCCGATGATCGCCGCCGTCGCGAGGATCTCGGCCACGTCGACGCCGAGCGCGCGGACCCGCTGGCTCACCACCTCGCGGACGCTCGGCGGCAGGTCGCGCACGTCACCGGGGGCCGAATCCGGGATCGACGAGCGCACCGGTCTCGGTGAGGTGGCGCACGACCTCGACCACGAAGAACGGGTTGCCGTCGGTCTCGTCGCGGACCGCCCGCGCGAGCTTCGAGACGTCGTGCTCCTCGGTGAGCGCGGTGATGAGCTCGCTGACCTCGCCCTCGCCGAGTCCCGAGAGTGTCAGCCATTCGAGCCCCTGCACCCGGCGCAGATCGGCGAGGGTCTCGGTGAGCGCGGCGGCCCCGAGCAGGTCGGTGTCGCGGTACGCGGCGACGACCAGGACCCGCTCCGGCCGCGCGACGACGAGGAGGTGGCGCAACAGCAGCAGGGTCGGTTCGTCCGCCCAGTGCAGGTCGTCGAGGACGATGACCGCACCGCGCGCGTCCGGCCGCGTCGGCGATCAGCCCGGTGACCGCCTCGAAGAGCCGGTAGCGCTCCGCGTCGGGGTCGGCGTCCGGCCGGTCCGGCGCGGGCGTGACGAGATCGGGCAGGAGCCGAGCGAGCGACGGGCGGTTCGCGACCCAGTCGTCCCATCGGCCGGCCGGCGTCGTCTCCGCGAGGCACTGCAGCGCCTCGATCCACGGCTCGTACGGCACTGCCAGCGCCCGCTGGCAGCGGCCGTACAGCACCGGGATGCGGGCCTTCGCGGCCCGGCGGCCCAGCTCGGCCGCGAAGCGCGTCTTGCCGATGCCGGCTTCGCCGGAGACGAGCACCGCGCGGCAGCCGTCGAGGTCCTCCGGCACGTACCAGTCGATCTCGCTGCTGCGGCCCGACGAAGGGGCGTGTCGAGCACGGACTCCAGCGCGATCGGCAGGATCGAGCTCCGCCCGCGCGCCGCGTCCTGCGCCGCCCGCCTCGTTCGTGTCCGTGGGTCTCGCCCGCGGCCACGACCCGGGTCGGGAGCGGCAGGTCGAGCGTCGGCTCCTGGAGCAGCATCGAACGCTCCATGTTGACGAGGTCGGTGCTCGGACGGATACCGAGCTCCTCGTCGAGCAGCGTGTGCAGCTGGCGGTACGCCCGCAGCGCCTCGGCCTGACGCCCGCTGCGGTACAGCGCGAGCATGAGCTGGCCCCAGAACCGCTCGCGCAGCGGGTACACGCCGACGAGCGACTCGAGCTCCGGGAGCAGCGCGGCGTGCCGCCCGAGTGCGAGGTCCGCGTCGATGCGGGCTTCGATCGCCCACAGCTGCAGCCCCGCGAGCCGGGCGATCTCGCCCGTGGCCCAGGATGCGTCCGCGAACTCGACCAGTGCGTCGCCGCGCCACAGGCTCAGCGCCTCCCGGAGCTCGTTCGCGGCGCGCAACGGATCGGTCGGACCGGTCCTCCGCGACGGACCGCACCATGCGCTCGAACCGCCGCGCGTCGATCTCGTCCGGGTCGACCGCGAGGAGGTAGCCGCCGGGGCGGGTGAGCAGGATGTCGCCGCCGATGGCCTTGCGGATGTGGTGCACGTAGGTCTGCAGCGTGTTCGCGGCCGACGCCGGCGGATCGCCCTCCCAGAGATCGTCGACGAGTCGTTCCGGCGACACCAGGGTCTGGGGCTGGAGGAGCAGGAGCGCGAGCAGGCCCCGCGGCTTGGCCCCCTTCAGCGCCCCGGTTCCTTCGCGGTGGACTCGAGCGGCCCGAGGATGCCGAACTCCACGGCGTCCCTCCCTGCCCGTTCCCTCACCCGCCTGACGGTGGGGAGGGGAAACGGCCTTCGTGGCCGAAGTGTACGGGCTCGATCCGGCCGTGAACACGGGCGTCATGTCGCAATATCGAGTTTCTCAAGCGGCGCTCAAGGCGGGTGCGTTTGTATCGACGCTGACGGCGACCCCGGTCGGACGGACTGCAAGGGCAGGGCGGGGTTGACCGTCGATACCCCGGGGAGTGAACTGATGGACGATTCCGCCACATCGGCCCAAGCGCGCGGATTCTGTTTCTCGACCTCAACACTGGCCGTACGTGGATCTTCGACGATGATGCGCCCAGCGACATCGCCGAGCGCCGCATTGAAGCCTCCCCCTCCGAGACCCGGCGAGCAGCTTTCGATCCGAACCAGGTACCGGAACCGACCGAGCTCGCTCTGGACTCGGCCGCGATCCAGATGCTCTGTAGCCACTCGGCTGCCGCCGCTTCGATCGCTGCGAGCCCCAGCCGGACCTGACTCGGTAGAGGTTCGTGACGGATGTGAAGGACGCTGGGATGGCTGATGCCGCCAGTCAAAAGGTCGAGGACGAAGTCAGAGAATGATCTGGTCGATGGTCGTCCACGCGCCAGCGAGCGACCAGTCGAGCGCTATTGAAGCGTCTCCACGCCAGATCCGCTGTGTTGATGCGTCGCCTTCGATTCGATCCACGACGCCCGGCGTAAGAACCCATGACCATCATCAGTTCGAACATCAATCGCGACATCGGTGGCCCAGGCGGGACCAAGTGGCGCATGTTCTCGGGCACCTCGACGTGTGCCCATGCCCAGTCCTCGATGGCGTAACAGCCGCCGGACCGCAGCAGCGGAAACAGCGCCTCGAAAGATAACAACGTGGGCTGGTAGGCGTGGGAGGCGTCGTCGATCACGAGGTCGATCGGGCCGCCCAGCTCCGACTCGACGAGCTGGCGAATATGGGCGCCGTGGCTCTGGTCGACCTCATAGTGCGGCCGCACCCGCGACGAAGCGAATGCGTCGAGAGGTAGTCGTCGAGAACCGGGCAACCGGCGATGATGTCGAGCGCGAGAATCTTGGCGTTCGGCGCTAGAGCCGCAAGGAGCGCGGTGCTGCCGCCATTCGCGATTCCGAGTTCAACGATCCGAAGAGGTTGGAGCTCATGGACTAGCTGACGCAGGCCCTCGACCATCTTCTCGGTCTTCCAGAGGACGAGAGCCCCAGGGCTCGGGCCTTCCCCGCGTTCGTCGAGGTGTTCGGCAGCGAGCCACAACCTCGCGTCTCCCACCGTCAGCTCAGCCATGTCGGGACCCCCAGGATCTGTGCAGTCAAGCGGCCTGCGTGTCTGGCAGCCGCAGATCGAGTGGCGGTGTGGGCAGCCCGGGCACGATCGTCGATGATCGTTGGCACCGTATCGCGGAGCGGCGAGGGCGGAGCACCTGTTCGAGGTACACGAACCCATCAAGGGTGGCCTGATTTCCGACGCGATATTTCTGTTCGTGAGGCGTGGGACCAACATGCACATCACCGGGCTCTCTCGGTCCCTCATTCGAGCACGGGATGGGTCGGCTCGCCGAGTGCGATCGATCCATTCGTCGGTGGTTGGGGGAGTGGGCGGCACAACGACGAGGCGGTGAGGCCGCCCGGAGGTGTGCCGCCCCTCCTGGTTTCCGACCCAGCTCAGGTGAGGTCGAGCATCGCCCGGGCGAACCGTCGGAGTCCTGCCGTGCGCCGCGGTAGCGGTCACGCAGATCGGCGTCCGGCTCGTCGCGCGCGACGACAGGGTTGATCTGGTCCAGCTCCACGGGCGATCCAGTGGCCTCGCCGACGAGGAGTCGGGCGCCGACGGACGCCGCGTCGTCCACCGCGCGGCGCACGAGCGGACGGCCGGTGGTCGCGGCGAGCACCTCGCGCCAGAGCTGGCTCTTCGACGCCACCGCCCGCGACGGCGAGCTCGGTCGCTCCGGGTGCGATCAGCTCGAGGCACCGGTCCACGTCGAACGCGACCGACTCGACGACTGCCCGTGCGAGCTCGCCCGGGCCGCTCGCACTCGTGAGACCGGCGAACGCCGCGTGAGCGTCGGGCTGCCACCACGGCGCGCGGGCGCCGTGGAGCCAGGGGAGGGCGACCACACCGTTCGCACCCGGCGGCGATGCGGCGGCCTGCGGTCAGCAGCACCTCGCCTGGGTCGGCCGGTCATGCGCTCGAGCCACTCGAGTGCGGCGCCCGCCGCGGAGAGGCCCGCCTCGACGATGTACCCGCCGAGCGCGCCGAGGGACACCGCGGCGACCCCCGGAAGATCGCCGATCGGGCCGGGGTGGGGGACCGAGACGTTCGCGGTGGTGCCCCACGAGACCATCGGGACGCCCTCGCGCGCGCCGGTGCCCGAGGACCTCGCAGGCCCGGTCGCCGCCGCCGACGACGATCTGGACGCTCGGGCGCGAGGCCGAGGTCTTCGGGTCCGTGGATCCGGGCGCCGTCGAACGCGGGGACCACGCTGTCGGCGCGCACGACGTCGGGGAGCTTCACCGCGATCGACTCCGCGACGCCGAGCGTGCCGTCGAGCCCGTAGAGCCCGGTGCGCGACGCCAGCGTCTCGTCGGTGAGCACGACTCCCGGTCAGCCGCGCGATCACGAAGTCGCGCGGCGCGAGGATCCAACGTGCCGCGGCGAACGCCTCGGGCTCGTGATCGGTGACCCACGCGATCTTCGCGGCGCAGCACGCGGCGTTGAGCACGACGCCGGTTCGCGCCCGGAACTCGTCGGGATCGCCGAAGTGCAGCACCGCGGCCGCGCCGCGCTGGTCCGACCAGAGGATGCCGGGACCGATCGGCTGCATCTCGTCGTCGAACCCGGCGAAGGTCTCGCGCGCCGCGGAGAATCCGATCGCATCGACCGTGCTCGTACTGCGGACGAGCGCGGCTGCGGAGCTGCGCGCACGCGTCGATCGACCGACAGCCACCAGTCCTCGGGATCCTGCTCGGCCCATCCCGGCCGCGGGTGCGACGTCGTGATCTCAGCTCGGGCGATCGCGACGAGTCCGTCGTCGTCCCAGAGCGCCGCCTTCGTCGCGCTCGTCCCGAGGTCGAGCGTGAGGACGGTCACCTCGCAGCCAGCGTCCGAATCACCTTGGCCATCGCGGAGAAGTCTTCCCGGCCGAACCCTGCGGCGCTGGTCGCGCCGAGGATCTGGCGGACGATCCCCGACGTGAAGAGCGGGATGCCCGCGTTCGCCGCGTAGTCGATCGCGAGGTCGAGGTCCTTGGCCATGAGATCGGTCATGAACCCGGGCGCCCATCCGTTGGACGCGGGGCTGTCCGGCACCACGCCTTCGGCGGGCAGCCGGGTCCGCACCGCGACGCAGTCGCCGGTGGCGTGGGTGAGGATCTCGTAGAGTGTCCGAGCTCGACTCCGGCGTCCTGGGCCATCACTGTCGCCTCGGAGACGGCCAGCATCTGCGCCGCGTAGATGAGGTTGTTGCAGAGCTTCACGACCTGGCCCATCCCGGGCCCGCCGACGTGCACGACGAGTCCGGCGAAGGGGTCGAGCGCCGGCCGGGCGGTCTCGAGCGTCGCTTCCTCGCCGCCGACCATGAGCGTGAGCGCACCCTTCTGCGCGCCGACGGTGCCACCGGAGAGCGGCGCCTCGAGGTAGCCGGCCCCCGTCGCGGTCGACCCGAGCGTGCTGCTCGCGCTCGACGTCCGGGCTGATCGTGGAGGTGTCGACCACGATCTTGCCGGGTCCGAGCTCTCGCGATCGCCCCGTCGAGCACCTCGACGACCTGCGGTGAGCTCGGCAGGCACAGGATCGTGATCTCGCTCGCGGCCACGACCGCGGCCGGATCGGTCCCTTCGCGCGCGCCGAACGCGACCGCCGCGTCGATCGGTCCCCGGCTTCGCGACGCGACCGTGAGCTCGTGGCCGGCGTCGACGATGTGGCGGGCCATCGGGAGTCCCATGGCCCCGAGCCCGATGAATCCGACCTTCATCTCGCGCCCCCGGACCGAGTCACGCCCGCCCGCGCGGGCACCGATCTTGACGCTACCAGCGGCCCTCCGTACGGTGACGCCCGTGTCAGGTTCCGAGCTGCTCTTCGTCACCCAGGTCGCGCCGTACGTGGACGGTCCGGCCGGCGTCCACGGCGTGCTCGACCAGGCCGCGGTCGGCGTCGCTCAGATCGCCGGCATGCACGGTCTCGAGTGCCGTCGGGTCGACGATGTCCGCACGCTCGCCGGACGACGACATCGCCGGCGCACGGGTTCTCGCGCTCTTCACCATCGGCGAGACCCCGTGGACCGACGCACAACGCAAGGCGATCCTCGACCGGCTGCGGGGCGGCGAGCTCGCGGTGCTCGCGATCCACTCCGCGACCGATTCCTGCTACGGCTGGGCGACTACGGACAGATCGTCGGTGCTCGCTTCGATGGCCACCCGTGGACGGAGACGGTGGACCTCGACGTGACCGACCCCGACGCATCCGGCGACCGCCCACCTGGGCCCGACGTGGCGCTGGCACGACGAGGTGTACCAGTTCCGCGACCTGCGCGAGGACGCGCAGATCCTGTTGCGGGTCCCGCCCGCAAGCCTCGATCTGCGGGTCCCCGGAGCCGGGCACCCCACCTTCGGGTTCCCGCTGTCGTGGTGCTTCGGCGAAGGCAGGGGCCGGACCTTCTCCACCAGCCTGGGCCACTTTCCGGGCGCGTGGGAGACCCCGGCGTATCTCCGACACCTCTCCGGCGGGCTCCAGTGGGCACTCGATGCCGGCAGCTGACCCGATGCCGACCGGACGCGTCCGCAACCTCTCGCCGTGGGCCCAGTGGCAGCTCGAGCTCGCCGCCGTGGAGCAGGACGATCCGTTCCCCGAGACCGTCGATGCGCTCGGCCCGTGGCGGCGCCGGGTCCGGCACCGCCTGAGCGGGTTGCTCGGCCCGACCCCGACTCCGGCCCCGCTCGACCTCGAGGTGCTCGACTCGACCGACTGCGGTCCCTACCGGCGTGACCGCGTCGTCTTCGACGCCGAAGCGACGATGAGCGTGCCCGCGTACCTGCTCGTCCCGAACGAGCGGCGCGAGCCCGGTCCCGCGGTGCTCGCCGTGCACGGTCACGGTCCCGGGCAAGGACGAGGTCTGCGGGATCGACACGCCGGAGGTCGCGCGCCGCGTTCGCCGAGCACCATGGCGACTACGCGCACACGCTGGCCGACGCGCGGCTACGTCGTGCTCGCGCCCGACCTCCGCTGCTTCGGCGAGCGCACCGACTGGCAGCCCGAGAACAAGTACCACTGCGACGTGAACCTGGTGCACGCGGTGATGGCCGGGCTCAACCCGCTGGCGCAGAACCTCTGGGACCTGCAGCGGGCGCTCGACGTGCTCGGTGAGCACCAGCTCGTCGACGAGAGCCGGCTCGGGCGTCGTCGGCTTCTCCTACGGCGCGACGATGTCGCTGTTCCTGGCCGCGATCGACGACCGGGTGCGCGCCGCGGTGGTGAGCGGGTACCTCTCGTCGTGGAAGGCCGCGCACCGGGTTCCGTGGAACATGTGTGGCTCGCAGGTGATGCCGGGCATGCTCGGAACGCTCGAGCACGTCGACGTCGCCGCACTCGTCGCGCCCCGCCCGCTGCTCGTGGAGACCGGTCGTGAGGACGTCCTCTTCCCCGAGGCGGCAGCACGCGCGACCGTCGAACAGCTCCGCAACCTGTACCGCTCACTCGATGCACCTCCCGACGCGTTGGTCCACGACGTGTTCGAAGGTGACCATCGCTGGCACGGCGAGCACGTCGGCGAACTTCCTCGACCGCTGGCTGGATCGGACCAACTCATGACTGTCGAAGCCCGACTCGTCGAGCTCAACCTCACACTTCCGGGGCCCTACCCGCCCCACGACCCCCTCGACGCGGTTGTGATCCACGATGGCGTGGCTCGCACGTCGGGTCAGCTGCCGCGCGACGAGTCCGGCATGCTCGTGCACCCGGGCAAGCTCGGCTCCGGGCTGACCGTCGAACAGGGCGCCGAGGCCGCCCGCTGGTGCGCGCTCAACGCACTGTCCGTGCTCCACGCGGAGCTCGGGGGGCTGGACCGGATCGAGCGGGTGCTCACGGTCCTCGGCTTCGTGGCCTGCGCGCCCGACTTCCTCGAGCAGCCCGCAGTGGTCGACGGCGCGAGCCGGTTGCTCGCCGATGTCTTCGGCCATGCCGGTCGGCACTCACGCTCAGCGATCGGAGTCGCCTCGCTCCCGCGCGGTGGCGCCGTCGAGATCGAGGTGGCCGTCGCCCTCCGGTGACGGCCACGACCCAACGCGAGAGGAGCACCATTGCCACCGCGCATTGTCATCATCGGAGGCGGCAGCTACCAGTGGGTGCCCAAGTTGCTGATCGACCTGGCGAACACCCCGTCCCTCCAGGGCGCGGAGATCGTCCTCCAGGACATCAACCCGGAGCCGCTCCCGCTCATGAGCCGGTGGGTCGAGCGGATCGCATCCATACGCGGCATCGGGCTGTCGGTCACGAGCACCACGGATCAGCGGCGCGCGCTCGAGGGTGCGGACTTCGTCGTCGTCTCGATCTCGACCGGCGGGTTCACGAGCATGCGCCACGACCTGGAGATCCCCGAGCGGTACGGGATCCGGCAGAGCGTCGGCGACACCGTCGGCCCGGGCGGGATCAACCGCACGCTGCGCAACGTCCCCGTGCTCGTCGGCATCGCCCGTGACATGCAGGAGGTCTGTCCCGACGCGTGGCTGCTGAACCTGACCAACCCGATGACCGCGCTGTGCCGCGCGGTCACCCGGGAGACGCCGATCAAGACGATCGGGCTGTGCCACGAGCTCACGCTCACCCGGTTCACGCTCTCCCTGCTCCTCGACGCGGACTTCCGATCGATCAACCTCGAGGTCACCGGCGTGAACCACCTGCCGGTCATCACCGCGTTCGACATCGAAGGCCGCGACGGCTTCGAGCTGCTGCGCGAGCTCATTGCCGATCCGAGCCGCGCGCCCGAGCCGCTCGCCTTCGACCTCCCGGACGACTTCGGGACTCCCAGCGCCGGTCCCGGAGGGCGGTGGACCCGCGGTGACCTGCTCGAGCACAACCAGCTGAAGCTCGAGCTGTTCGACCGCTTCGGCGTGCTCCCGGCGGCCGGCGACCGGCACCTTGCCGAGTTCTTCCCCGGCTTCCTCACCGAGCAGTCGGGCTGGGGCGAGCGCTGGGGCGTGAACATCACGACGATCGAGGACCGCGAGAAGAGCCAGGCCGGGCACGTCGCCGACCTCGAGGCGCTGATCGCCGCGCCCGAGGTGCCGACGTTCCCGTCCGGGGAGCTCGTCGCGCCGTTGATCGACTCGATGCTGCGCGACAAGCCGCGCGACTTCCCGCTGAACATCCCGAACGCGGGACAGTGCCCGGACCTGCCGACGGATGTCGTGGTCGAGAGCGTCTGCACCGTCGACGGTTCCGGCGTGCGCGGCCGCGACCGGGCCGAGTGCCCGCCCGGGCTCGCCGCGCACCTGCGCCGGGTCGTCGGGGTCGCAGGAGCTGACGGTGGAGGCGGCGCTCACGGGCAGCCGGGAGCTCGTCTTCGAGGCGATGCTCGCCGACCCGCTCGCGTCGCGCATCGACTGGGACCAGCTGCAGTCGATGACCGACGAGCTGCTCGACGCGACGGCCGGCCTGGCTCCCGCAGTTCGCATGACGCCAACCGCTCGCCTGCATGGTCGTGGTCGAGGCGAGCATCGACGCGCTGGCGCACGACGCCGCGGCTGCTGCCGCGGACGCGATCACCGCGAGCATCGCGGCGCGCGGCGAGGCGAACGTCATGCTCGCGACCGGAACCTCGCAGCTCGCGTTCCTCGACCGGCTCGCGTCGATGCCGGGGATCGAATGGGATCGGGTCACCGGGTTCCACATGGACGAGTACGTCGGGATCCCCGACGAGCACCCGGCCGGCTTCGCCCGCTACATGCGCGAGCGGGTCGTCGAACGCGTGCACCCGGGCGAGTTCCACTACCTGAACGGGTCCGCGGCCGATCCGGAAGCCGAGTGCCGTCGGTACGCGGCGCTGCTTGGAGGCGCACCCGCTCGACCTGTGCTGCCTCGGGATCGGCGAGAACGGGCACCTCGCGTTCAACGACCCGCCCGTCGCCGACTTCGCGGACCCGGAGGCGGTGAAGATCGTGGCGCTCGACGACATCTGCAAGGGTCAGCAGGTCGGGGAGGGGCACTTCCCGACGGTCGACTCGGTCCCCCCGTACGCGATGACCGTGACGATCCCCGCGTTGCTCGCCGCGGGAACGGTCCTCGCGATCGTGCCCGAGGCGCGCAAGGCGTCCGCGGTGCGCGCCGCGCTCGAAGGACCGGTGAGCACCGCGTGCCCCGCTTCGATCCTGCAGGAGACCGCGCAGGCCGTCGTGTACCTCGATCGGGACTCGGCCGCGTTCCTGAGACGCTCTCGATGAGCTCCCGGCGACGACGCGCGCCCGCGCCGGCAACCCGGACCTCACGGTCCTCGGCTTCCCCGGCCCGGCCGAGCTGCGCCGTCGGCTCCCGCGGCTGATCCTCGGAATCATCCCGCTCGGCGTCGGCATCGGGATGATGGTCGAGGCCCGGCTCGGCGTGAGCCCCTACGACGTGCTGCACCAGGGCATCGCGGACCACACCGGCCTGAGCTTCGGCACCGTGGTCATCCTGCTCGGCCTCCTCGTGCTCCTCCTCTGGATCCCGCTCGGCCAGCGCTTCGGCATCGGCACGGTCATCAACACCCTGACCGTCGGTCTGATCGTCGACCCGTTCATCGACTGGTCACCCGATCCGACGACCCTCGCGGTGCGCTGGGCG
Source organism: uncultured Acidimicrobiia bacterium (assembly GCA_963848485.1). Lineage (GTDB taxonomy): Bacteria > Actinomycetota > Acidimicrobiia > IMCC26256 > JAENVU01 > Chersky-806. The sequence goes on along the minus strand of CAWKDX010000018.1, from coordinate 49,226 downwards.
TACCTGCTCGTCGGGATCGTGATCATCGCGTTCGGCGTCGGCCTCTACATCGGCGCCGGTCTCGGCCCCGGGCCACGCGACGGGTTGATGACGGGCATCGCGGCGAAGGGCTACCCGCTCTGGTTCGTGCGCACCGTGCTCGAGCTCACCGCGCTGCTGTTCGGCTGGCTGCTCGGTGGCGACGTCGGCATCGGGACGCTGCTCTTCGCGTTCGGCATCGGGCCGCTCGGCCACTTCTTCCTGCTGCGCCTCCACCTCGGGGTGGACGGCGGCGACCCCGACCCGGACGCGACGATCGGGGAGTAGTCGCTCGTTGCCGCGCTAGCCCGGAGTGCCGGCCATGAGCGCGAACGCGGTCTCCCACCCGATCGAACGCTGCTCGTCGGTCGGGGCTTCGCGGTCGAGCGCGGCGCGGGCGAGCCGCACGACGAACTGGTCGAGCGGGGAGGTGGTCGCGTCGACGATCTCCGCGGCGCGGCTCGAGCGCGGCGTGCGCACCGTCTGCGTCGCCGGTGCGGTGCAGGGCGAACCCACGGGCGATCTCGAGTCGGTAGCGGTCGACGAAGGTGACGACGAGCTCGTCGGCCTCGGTGCAGACGTCCAGGGCCGCGTCCGGTTGGCCGTCGGCGACGAGTGCCGCAGCGAGCAAGACGTCCGCCGCGGCCTGCGGGCCCCGGCTCGAGCGCGCCGGCCCGCGCGACGCGCAGCGTCGTGACGGCGCCGGCCACCTCACCGTGCTGCAGCTGGGCGAGCCCCCAGAGCGCGTGCTGCTCGTCGTTCAGGAACGGCTCGCCGTGACGCCCGACATCGACCATCTCCTCCGCGAGGGCGTACGCCCCCGGGTCGCCCGTCTGGACGGCGAGTGCGACGCGCAGCAGCGTCGGGATCTGAGCCATCACCAGGTCGGGCACCCGCCGGGCGACGTCCTCGGCCGCGTCGATGATCGACCGCGCCTCGGTGGCGCGCAGCTCCGCGTTGAGCGCGAGGGCCGCCGGAGCGAGTGACTGCAGCTCGCCCCAGGCGTCGCCGAGGGCCTGGAAGACCGTGCGGGACTGCTGTGGCGTACTCGAGGGCCTGGACCGGGTCGCCGCGCCAGAAGGAGACGTTGGCGAGGAGCACGCGCATGATCGCGCCGGCCCACCGGTTGCCCAGCTCGGTCGCCTCCTGCAGGATCCGCTCGGCGAGCAGGCTGGCCTCGTCGAGCCGGCCCTGGGTGAAGCGCACCCACGCGAGCAGGCCGAGCGCCCAGCTCAGGCCACCCCAGTCGCCCAGCTCGCCGAACACGGTCGCGGAGGCGTCGAGCCGGCGCTCGGCTTCGTCGGCGTTGCCGCGGACGAAGGCGATCCACGCCAGGTTCTGCAGTGCCCACGCCTCGCCCCGGCGGTGGCCGATCGACCGGAAGATGTCGAGCGCCTCGTCGATGTAGACCGCGGCGCCCTCGGGCGTGCCACCGAACAGGTCGGTGAGGCCGCGGTACCGGAGCGCGTCGCCCAGCCCGAGCGGGTCGTCGAGCTCGCGCCAGCGCGCGACGGCCTCGTCGAGCGTTCGGGCCGATCCGGCGAGGTCACCCTCCTTGAACAGGACGTCGCCGAGCACCGTCTGCGCCGCGGCCATGACGTTCGCGTCGTCGAGCTGCCTCGGCGGCGGCTTGCACCGCGGCGAGGTCGTAGCGTGCGCCCGGGCAGTCGCGGCAGCTCGGCGCGGGCGCGTGCCCGGGCCAGGCGCAGGGTCATCTGCCGCCTCGCGGTCGTCGCGGTCGACGAGCGGGATCGCGTGGCTCAGGTACTTGTCGGCGGTGGCCCAGTCGTCGCGGCGTTCGGCCTGGTCCGCGGCGCGGCGGAGGAAGCGCACCCCGGCGGGGACCATGCCGCTCGGCAGCCCGTCGATCGCGCCGAGCTCGGCCATCAGCGCGGCCGCGAGGTTGAAGTGGTAGCCGAGCCGGTCCAGGACCTCTTCGATCCGGTCGTTGGCCTCGGCCTCCTCGGCGATGAGCTTCGCCACGGTGCCGTGCCGACGGGCCCGCTCCGCCTTGGTCAGCGTGCCGTACGCGACGTCGCGGGTGAGCTCGTTGCGGAACCGGAACTCGTCGTCCTCGAGCTCGAGCAGGTCCTTCTGCTCGAGTCGGGCGAGCGGCTGGGTGGCATCGGTGTTCCGGCCCGCGGCCAGTGCGAGCACGAGCTCGACCGGGCCGGCGTTGCCGATCACCGCCGCGTCCTCGAGCGTCACGCGGTCGAGGGCGTCGAGGCGGTCGAGGCGCGCCGCGAGCAGCCCGTGCAGCGTGGCCGGCAGCTCGCGGGCGCCTTCGGTCGCCGGGGTCTCGCCGAGCATCGCGACGAGCTCCTCGATGAAGAACGGGTTGCCGCCGCTGCGGTCCCGGAGGATCGAGACGAGCTCGTCGTCCGGCGTCGGGGAGCAGCGTGCGCAGCAGCGCGTCGGTGTCGTCGCTCGCGAGCGGGATCGAGGTTGACGTGCACCGTGTTGTGGCGGCCGGCCGGTGGCGATCCAGCGATCGGTCAGCTCGGGCCGGGTGGTTCCGACGACGACCACCGGCTGCGTCGCGAGGTGCGTGAGGAGGCGGGGGAGGAAGTCGAGCACGGCGTCGTCGCCCCAGTGGAGGTCGGAGAGGACGAGGACGAGTGGCTGCGTCGCCGCGAGCCCGGCGAAGAACGCGAGCGCGGCGCGGAGCGCTTCCTCCCGGGCGCGGGTCGGGTCGACGCCTTCGCCCGGACCGCCTTCGCGCATGAGGTAGAGGAGACCCTCGGTGATGCGACCGACCTCGGGGTCGTCGTCGTCGAGCCCGAGCACGCTGCGCACGGCGGCGCGGGTGCAGCGTCGGCACCTTGGCCTCGGGATCGGTGAGGTCGACCTCGCAGGCCTCGGCGACCATCGCCGCGATCGGCCACCACACGTTCGTCTCGCCGTACGGGATGCACTGACCGTTGAGGACCACGCGCGCCCTGCTCGCACTCCGCGATGTGGCCGAGCTCGCTCGCGAGCCGCGTCTTGCCGACGCCGGCCTCGCCGGTGACGAGCACGAGGTGCGCGCGCTCGGCGGGTGGTCGCGGTCGCGAGGGCGGCGCGCAGCACCGCGATCTCGCTCTCGCGCCCGACGAGCGGGGTCTCGACCCGGCGGTGCCGGTGGCCCGGGGGCGCGACGGCGGCCAGAGCCCGCCAGGCGGCGACCGGCTCCTCGCGACCCTTCACGGTGATCGGGCCGAGCGGCTCGTAGCGGACGCCGCGCAGCGCCGTCGCGTGGGTTGCCGGCGCCGACGACGACCTGGTCCGGGCCGGCGACCTGCTGGAGCCGGCTCGCGGTGTTCACGACGTCGCCCATCGCGGTGTAGTCGCCGCCGGCGCGCAGGGCGCCGACGAGCACCTCGCCGGTGTTCACGCCGATGCGCAGGTGGACGTCCATGCCGATCTCGTCGCGCATCTCCGCGAGGCGCTCCTGCATGCGCAGCGCCGCGCGCACCGCGCGCTCCGCGTCGTCCTCGTGCGCGACGGGCGCGCCGAAGAGCGCGACGAGCGCGTCGCCGATGACCTTGTCGACCTGCCCGCCGAACGTCGTGATCTCCGCGGCGAGCCGTTCGAAGCAGCGGTCGACGAGGTTCTTGATGTGCTCCGGGTCCGCGGTCTCCGAGAGCGAGGTGAACCCGACGAGATCCGCGAACAGCACGGTCGCGACGCGGCGTTCGTCCGGTCGGGCCACGAGGCTGTGTCCGCACGCAGGGCAGAAGCGCGCGTCGGCCGGAGCCGCGCTCCCGCAGGACGGACATGTCATCGCGTCATCGTACGACCAGATCGCCTGCGCCAGGCACGTGACGGGCGTCCCAGAGCCCGAAATTCGGGCGGTTCGGGCCGGTGCCCGTCGGTACCCTGGAGTCATGCAGCTCCTCCGCGATCGTCGGATCGCGCTCCTTGTCGCGGGCCAGGCCGTCAATGGCATCGGCAGCTGGTGCGCGATCGTCGCGCTCTGGGGCTTCGCGAGCTTCCGCTTCGACGCGGGTCCCGGCGCGATCGCGCTCCTGGGCCTCGCGTGGGCGCTGCCGCCGGTGCTGCTCGGCCCGCTCGCGGGCATCCCGATCGACCGGATCGGCCCCAAGCGGGTCCTGATGATCGCCGACGCGCTCGCCGCGGTCGTCTCGTTGACCTTCCTTCTGGCGGGATCGTTCCCGATGCTCGTGGCGCTGGCGACGCTGCACGGGTTCACGAGCGCGTTCTCCGATCCCGCGCTGCGCGCCCTGCCGCCCCGGCTCGTCTCGGACGACCAGCTGGTCGAGGCGAACGCGGTGCTCGGCGCCGCGTCCCAGTCGGCGATCGTCGTCGGACCGGTGGTCGCAGCGCTGGCGATCAGCGTCATCGGCGTCGAGGGCGCGTTCGTGATCGACGCGCTCACGTACGTCATCGGTGTGCTGGTGCTCGTCCCGATCACGATCGGCGCGCTCGCGGTCACGCCGGACGACAAGTCGGTCGTGGACGATATCCGCGAAGGGTTCCGGGTCGTCCGCCGGCGTCCGCGGCTGCGCCTGCTGCTCGGGATGTCCGGCTGCGTCTACGTCATCTGGGGCGCGTTCCTCGTGATCGAGCCGGTGTACGTGCGCGACGTGCTGCACGGATCGCCGACGATGCTTGCGCTGCTGCAGGCGACGTTCGGCGTCGGGTTGCTCGGAACGACCCTGATCGTGACGCCGCTTCGGTGAGCGGATCGCGCGCATCCGGATCGCGGCTGCGGCCGGCCGCGATCTCGGGGGTCGCGGCGCTGCTCTACATCGGCACCGCGACGCCGGCGGTCGCGTTCCTCGGCATCGGCGTGTGGGGCTGCGTCACGTCGTTCTTCGTCGTCCCGGCCCGGACGCTGATGCAGCGCGCCGCGCCGGTGGAGGCACACGGTCGGGTGATGGCGCTCGACGGGACGATCAACAGCGGCGGCAGCCTGGTCGCGCTGCCGATCGTGGGTCTCGCCGCGGCCGCGGTCGGCGTGCAGGTCGCCGGCGTCGCGTTCGCGGCCGTCCCGATCGCCGGCGGACTCGTCACCCTCTGGCGGGTCCGTCGCGACCAGCCGGCGTCCGCGTCCGCACCGGCGAACCTCTCCGCAGCGTCCGGCACCGCGATCCATCCGCAACCCGCGGCTGCCTGAGGGGCGGTTCGAGATCGGGCGGCTGGGGTTCCGGGGGCACGGAGCGCGAGACTGGGCGGGATGGCCGATCGACTGGACGATGACGCGATCGAGGGCCGGCTGGCCACGCTCGACGGGTGGTCCCGAGTCGGCGACGAGATCCGCAAGGAGTTCGTGCGGGCGGACTTCCCGGGCGCGATCGCGTTCGTCGTGCGGGTCGGGTTCCTGGCCGAGGCCGCGAACCACCACCCGGACATCGACATCCGCTGGCGCACCGTCCACATCGCGCTCACGACCCACGACGCCGGCGGGCTGACCGACTTGGACTTCGACCTCGCGGCGCAGATCGACGAGGTCGCGGCGTGATCTTCGTCGTCGTGCTGGTCGCTGCTCATCGGGCTCGCCGTGGTCGCGGTGGTCGTCGGCGTCGCGAAGGATCCCGGCCCGGTGCCGATCGAGATCGCGCTCGGCTACGAGCACGCCTGGGAGCTGCTCGACTTCGACGTCATCTACCGGCTGTCGGGTCCGGAGCTGCACGACGGCATGCGCAAGGCCGACTGGATCGCCGCGAAGCGCGCCGCGTACGCGAACGGCTCGGTCATCGGTCACCTCGTCGAGGAGATCGCGGCCGAAGCGGAGACGGTCGAAGGGCGACGCGGCAGTGGTGACGACCCGGCTCACCCTGCGCGACGGCAGCGTCGTGCACAACGAGGTGCGCCTGCTTGCGCCGCTCGCGCGCGTGGGAGGTCGTGGCCTACGAGCCGCTTCCCGCCACCGCGGCCTGACCGCGCCGCGTGCCGGTCCCCGGGCTGCTGCTCACCGGGGGCGCCAGCTCCCGCATGGGCGTCCCGAAGGCCGACGCTGGTCGTCGACGGCGAGACCATCGCCGGCGCGAGCCGGCGCGAATCCTCGCGCGCGTCTGCGCGCCCGTCGTCGAGGTCGGGCCGGGGTACACGAGCCTGCCCGTGGTCGACGAGGACCCGCCCGGGCGCGGTCCGCTCGCCGCGCTCGTCGCCGGCGCGGACGCCGGTCGGCGGCGCGGGCCCGGTGCTCCTGCTCGCGTGCGACCTTCCGTTCGTCACCGAGGCGCTGCTCGGCCGGCTCGCGAGCTGGCACGGTGCGGGCACCGTCGTCCCGGTCGACCGCGACGGGTTCGTCCAGCCGGTCTGCGCCCGCTACTCGCCGGCGGCGCTCGACCGGGCCCGGCGCCTCCTGGCCGACGGCGAGCGGTCGCTGCGATCCCTGCTGCAGGACGACGACGTGACCGGCTCGACGACGTCGACGAGCGGGAGCTGGTCGACGTCGATACGCCCGAGGATGCGAAGCGGTGGGGGATCCGAGCCTCCCGGTAGCCTCGACCCATGACCACCGCGTCGACCCGTCGTGCCGTCACGCCGGTGCGCGTGCAGGCGATCGAGGGCGGCCGGCTGATCGAGCGGCCGGACCGGCTCGTCACCGAGGAGCCGATGGAGATCCGGGTCCACGGCGCCGGCCAGGACGCCGAGCCGATCGCGGTCACGATGCGCACCCCCGGCCACGACTTCGAGCTCGCCGTCGGCCTCTGCCGGACCGAAGGCCTGCTCGAACGCGCGACCGATCTCGCCGAGGTCCGGTACTGCCTCGCCGCCGAGCTGGGCCAGGACCAGGAGTACAACGTCGTGACGGTCGCGACCCGGCGGCCGGTCGACCTCGGCGACCACCAGCGGGTCGTGGCGGCGAGCTCGAGCTGCGGGATCTGCGGCAAGACGACGCTCGACGAGGTGGCGATCGCGCTGCGGTCCGGTCAAGCCCGGGCCGGTCGTCGCCGCGTCGACGCTCGTCGCGATGCCCGACACCCTGCGGAAGTCCCAGACGGTCTTCGAAGCGACGGGCGGCCTGCACGCGGCGGGCCTGTTCTCGCCGACCGGTGAGCTGCTCGGTGCTGCGCGAGGACGTCGGCCGGCACAACGCGGTCGACAAGCTGGTCGGCCACGCGGTGATGAAGGACCTGCTCCCGCTCTCGGACTCCGTCCTCGATCGTCTCGGGCCGGCTGAGCTTCGAGATCGTGCAGAAGGCCGCGGTCGCCGGCATCCCGATCGTGGGCGCGGTCTCCGCGCCGTCGAGCCTCGCGGTCGCGACCGCGCGAGCGGTTCGAGCAGACGCTCGTCGGGTTCCTGCGCGACGGACGCGGCAACGTGTACTCCCATCCCGAACGCATCGACGTGGAGCACTGATGGCCTGGAAGGGATCGGCGAAGATCAAGGCGCCGAAGGGCACGCGCAAGAGCCTCTGGGTGGGGTTCAAGCCGTACGGCATGGGGGAGCAGAAGCCGAACCACTACGGCGACATGGCGAAGATCGTCTGGACAGAACCGCAAGAACCTGCCGTACGCGTGGCGGATCCTCAGCAAGGGCGTGTGCGACGGCTGCGCGCTCGGCGTCGCGGGCTTCCACGACTGGACGATCTCCGGGGTCCACCTCTGCACGACCCGGCTGAACCTGCTGCGGGTCAACACGATGAAGGCGCTCGATCCCAGCGGTGCTCGGCGACGTCGAGAAGCTGCGCAAGCTCAGTGGCGCGGAGCTGCGGGACCTCGGTCGGCTCCCGTACCCGATGGTCCGGCGGCGCGGTGAGCAGGGCTTCTCCCGGGTCTCGTGGGACGAGGCGCTCGATCTCATCGCCGACCGGATCAAGGCGCAACGACCCTGACGCGTTCGCGCTCTACCTCACCGCGCGCGGGCATCACGAACGAGGTGTACTACGTCGCGCAGAAGATGACCCGGGTCATCGGCACGAACAACGTGGACAACGCGGCGCGCGTCTGCCACTCGCCGTCGACGACCGCGCTCAAGCGGACGATCGGGGTCGCCGCGACCACGTGCTCCTACACCGACGTGATCGGCAGCGATCTCATCGTGCTGTTCGGCGCCAACGTCGCGAACGCGCAGCCGGTCTTCATGAAGTACCTGTTCCTCGCCCGCAAGCGGGGGGCGAAGGTCGCGGTGGTCAACCCGATGCGGGAGCCGGGCCTCGACCACTACTGGGTGCCGAGCAACGTCGAGAGCGCGATGTTCGGCACCAAGATGGCCGACGAGTTCTTCGGCGTGCACACCGGCGGCGACATCGCGTTCCTCAACGGCGTGCTCAAGGTGCTGCTCGCCGAGGGCGGCGTCGACCGCCAGTTCGTCCGCGAGCACACCACCGGGTTCGACCAGCTGCTCCAGGAGCTCGAAGCCGAGTCGTTCGCGGATCTCGAGGAGCAGTCCGGGCGCGACCCGCGACGACATGGCGCGCTTCGCTCGGATGTACGCCGGCGCGCAGTCCGCGGTGCTCGTCTGGTCGATGGGGATCACCCAGCACGCGAACGGCGTCGACAACGTCACCGCGATCGTGAACCTGGCCCTGGCCCGCGGCAACGTCGGCCGCAAGGGCGCGGGGCTCATGCCGATCCGCGGCCACTCGGGGGTGCAGGGCGGCTCCGAGATGGGCGCGTACGCGACCGTGTTCCCGGGCGGGGTCTCGATCGACGCAGCGAGCGCGGCCGCGCTGTCGGAGACCTACGGGATCCCGATCGGCGACCGCGAGGGCATGACCGCCGACGCGATGGTCGAGGCCGGCGCGCGCGGCAAGGTCGAGGTCCTCTACTCGAGCGGCGGCAACTTCCTCGACGTCCTGCCCGATCCCGACTCGGTGCGCGACGCGCTCGAGCGGGTCCCGGTGCGGGTGCACCAGGACATCGTGATGTCGAGCCAGATGCTCGTGGACCCGGGCGAGGTCGTGGTGCTGCTGCCCGCGTGCACGCGCTACGAGCAGCCCGGCGGCGGCACCGAGACGACGACCGAGCGCCGCATCCTGTTCAGCCCGGAGATCCAGGGCCCGCGGATCGGCGAGGCACGCAGCGAGTGGGAGATCTTCGCGGACCTCGGCCGCCGGGTCCGGCCCGACCGCGCCGACCTGCTCGACTTCGAGGACGCCGACGCGGTGCGCGACGAGATCGCGCGCGTCGTCCCGACGTACGCAGGGCGTCGAGCAGCTGCAGAAGCTCGGCGACGCGGTGCAGTGGGGCGGCAAGCAGCTCTGCGCGGACGGCGTGTTCCCCACGGCCGACGGCAAGGCGAAGTTCTCCGCGGTCGCGCCCGCGGTCGCGTGACCGCACGGCCGGCCGGTTCGTGCTGAGCACCCGTCGCGGGCAAGCAGTTCAACTCGATGGTCTACGCCGAGGTGGATCCGCTCACCGGCGCCGGCCGGGACGCGCTGTTCCTCGGGGCGAAGGACGCCGAGTCGCTGGGCGTGCAGGACGGCGCGGCGGTGCTGGTCCGGTCCGAGCACGGCGAGCTCGAGGCCCGGGTCCACGTGGCGCCGATCCGGCCCGGGCAACGTCCAGGTGTTCTTCCCCGAGGGCAACGTCCTGCTGCCCCGGGGCCGGCTGGACCCGGAATCCGGGGTCCCGGACTACAACGCGATCGTCGAGATCCTGCCGAAGTAGCCGACCCGGCCGCGCCCGGCGCCGTCTGCGAGACTCACCGGCAACATGCCTGAATCACTCCTGACCCTGTTCGACAAGACCGCGGTCGCGATCCGCGACGCCGTGGCGCCGATCACCGGCGCCGACCGGCGGGCCCGCACCGACCGGCCGGGCCAGTACGCGATCGACCTCGTCGCCGACAAGGCTGCGCTCGAGATCCTGGGCCGGGTGCCGGTGACCATCGTGAGCGAGGAGTCCGGCATCACGGGCACCGAGAACGCGCCGCGTCACCGTCGTCATCGACCCGATCGACGGGTCGAGCAACGCGGCCCGCGACATCCCGTACTGGGCGACGTCGCTCTGCGCGCTCGACCGCGAGGGTCCGCTCGCCGCGCTCGTCGTCAACCACGCGACCGGTTCGTCGTTCCGCGCGCTGCGCGGCGAGGGCGCGACGCGTGACGGCCGGCCGCTCGTGCCGTCGACCGCGACCCGGGTCGAGGACGCGGTGGTCGGGATCTCCAACTTCCCCGGGCGGATGCTCGCGTGGAAGCAGTTCCGGGCGCTCGGCTCGTGCGCGCTCGCGCTCTGCGACGTCGCGTACGGCGCGCTCGACGGCTACTTCGACGCCGGCAGCGTGCACGCGCCGTGGGACTACCTCGGCGGCCTCCTGATCTGCACCGAAGCCGGCGTGAAGGTCATCGACAGCGAGGACCGTCCGCTCGGCGATCGCGGATCCGAACGCGCGGCGCAAGCTCGTCGCGGCCGGAACGTCCGGGCTGCTCCAGGCGCTGCGTGCGGCGGCCGGGTGACCGACCTCGATCTCGCGCACCTCCTCGAGGTGGCGGAAGCGCGCGGCGCGCATCGGCGGCGAGATCGTGCTCGACGGGTTCGGCGGCGGCGCGAGCAACATCCGCGCGAAGGCGCCGGGCGACTGGGTGAGCGACGTCGACACCGCGAGCGAGAACGCGGTGCGCGAGGCGCTCGCGGCGCACGAGCCCGACATCGCGTTCTTCGGCGAGGAGAGCGGCGGTGAGCGCGCGTCGCTCGGTTGGCTCGTCGATCCCGCTCGACGGCACCGCGAACTTCCTGCACGGGCTGCCCGCCGTCGGCGTGTCGATCGGGCTGGTGCGCGACGGCCAACCGATCGTCGGCGTCGTGCACGCGCCGCTGCTCGGTGACACGTACTGCGCGTCGCTCGGCGGCGGCGCGACCCGCAACGGCGTCCCGCTCGCGGTCAGCACGCGCGCGCCGAGCGAAGCGATCCCCGCGACCGGCTTCCCGTTCCGGCACAAGGAATGGATCGACGGCTACCTCGCGGTCTACCGGTAGGTGTACACGTCGTCGAGGACCTGCGCCGGGTCGGCGCGGCGAGCCTCGACCTCGCCTGGAGCGCGGCCGGGGTGTTCGACGGGTTCTTCGAGCTCGGCCTCGGGCCCTGGGACGTGGCCGCGGGCGCGCTGCTCGTCCGCGAGGCCGGGGGAGTGGTGACCGACTGGGTCGGCGACCCCGACGAGTGGCTGGTGAGCGGCAACATCCTCGCCGGCCCGCCCGCGGTCCACGCCGCGCTGCTCGAGATCACCCGGCCCGCCGACGTCGGAGCCGGCTGAGCCCCGATCCCGGCGATTTCCGGTCGGATCGGCACCGGCTCAGGTCCGGGTCCGGGTTCGCCGAATATTCGGTTGACGCACCCCCACCGGGTCTGATTGCCTACACTTGCTGTCGAATCACCACCGTGTGATCCATCCGCGTCACCGAACGTCAGCGACCAGGACCGGGAAAGCCAGAACGATGCATTGCCACGCCGAGCGCCAGCACCAGGCAGCCTTCGGCGTCGCGCGCGTCCGTTCGGCCGGTGCGTACGCCACGCCGAAGCCGGGCTCGTGGTCGATTCTCCCGAACGCCGGGATGAAGATCGACCCGAAGACTCCCCGGCCCCGACGCCACCCGGTGACCTCGCCGTAGCCCACCCGCTACAGCAAACCACCAGGCCGTCGGGGCAACCCGGCGGCCTTTTTGCATTTCCGAAGAAGTGCCGCCACCCAGTCCAGTACCGAGCACGACCAAAGAGAGAGGGCAAGGCGATGATCGCCATCGAGATCGAGATTGCAGAGGAAGAGGCCTGGCGGGCCGAGGCTCTGTGCCGGGACGGCTCTGCGTCCCTGGTGGAGCTGTTCTTCTCGGAGCAGCTCGACGACATCGCACGGGCCAAGGCGTTCTGCCGGGGCTGCGAGGTCCGGGACGAGTGCCTCGAGGCGGCGCTGGATCGGCGGGAGCCGTGGGGCGTCTGGGGCGGTGAGCTGCTTGCGAACGGCAAGGTGCTCGCGCAGAAGCGGAAGCGGGGACGGCCGCCCAAGGTGGCCCCGCCCACGCTCCTGTCCCCATTGATCCGGGTCCAGGACGTCCTGGCGCGAGAAGCAGACCGCCTAGGCGCCGGGCACACGATCGCCGCGCATGGGCGGGCCGAGGTGACGGCACAGGTCTGGGTCGGGGCGTTGTCCCCCCGACGCCCCGACCTCGAGCCTCGGCCTGCCCGCGGCCAATGTTCGGAATGCGTCATACGGGTGGCCGTCCGGTTTTGGGATTCGTGACCGTGGGCAGAGAAGCGCCGTGATCTGCGGTTACCGTCATCGTGCACACTGCACGAGTGTCCTGTGTCGTCCCGATGCCGACCGCCGGGATCTGAGTCGTGGCGGTGGCGGACCCGGGGACCGGTTCGAGCAGCCGCCGCAGCCGCGCTGGTCCGATGGATCCTCGGGCTGGTGGTCGCGGGGATCGCGTTCGCGGTCGTCGTCGAGCTCGCCGGGGGGCATCGGCGCCGCGCTCGACGCGCTGGCAGATGCCGATCCGAAGTGGATCGCACTCGGCGTCGGCTTCGAGGCGATCAGCTTCCTGTTCATCGCGCTGCACCTTCGGCGCCTCGCCGGCGGCCCGCCGAAGGTACGGCTCGCTCTCCGCGTACGAGCTCGCGCTCGTGGTCTACGGCCTCGGTGCGATCACCCCCGCGTCGCCGGTCGAGGGCGTCGCGCTCGGCGTGCAGGAGCTCCACCGCAAGGGCTTGCCGCGCCAACGTGCGTTGTTCGCGATCGGCTTCTCGGAGTGGTTCAGCAACGCCGCGCTGCTGACGATCCTCGCAGTCGACCTCCTGCTCGCGACGCTGTTCGCGGACGTGCGCCACAACGAACGCATGCCGGCGGTGGTGATCGCGCCTTGCTCTCGTGCGTCGCGCTCGTCGTCGTGCGGTCTCATCGTCACGAGCAAGCGCACCCTCGCGTGCTCAACACCGGCGTGGCACCACGCGTGCTTCTGGCGGGAGACGCCTTCGCACGAGACCCGGCAGGCGACCATGGACCGGCTGTACGCGGACCGCGACGCGGTGCTCGGCGACCGGCGGAACCAGACCCTGCTGCTCCTGCTGTCGGCCGGCGCTTGGTTGCTCGACATGGCGTGCCTCGAGGCCGCGCTGCTCGCGGTCGGGGTGCACGCGAACGTCGACCAGCTGATCCTGGCCTACGGCGCCGGCATCCTCGCGACCGCGGTGCCGTTCGTCCCCGCGGGTCTCGGACTCACCGAGGTTGCGATGCCCGCGGTGCTGCACCACTACGGCGTGCCGCTCGCACCCGCGCTCGCCGGCGCGCTCGCGTACCGGGGGATCGGCACGTTCCTGCCCGGCGATCACCGGTGGCCTGCTCGCGCTCGGCATGCGCCGGCGCGGGAAGGCCGCCGACGCGGACGCTGCGGCCACGAAGGGTGCCGAGGCGGCGACGATCGAGGTGGCCGGCGTTGCGGCGCTGGGCGATGGGTAGTCGCAGCGGCCCGCGGCTACCGTGATCTCCCCTCGGGCGCTTAGCTCAGTTGGTAGAGCGCCGCCCTTACAAGGCGGAGGTCGGGGGTTCGAGTCCCTCAGCGCCCACGAGAAGAGTCTCGGTCCGATGGCCGTGTGGTCGGGGCGGGGGAGAAGATCAGGTCGAGCGTCCGTTCGACGTGACGGTGCACGTCCTGGATCGAGGTGCGCCCCTGGGACCAGGATCGGAGTCGGGTGACCATGACGCTGTTCGCGGTCTCGATGATCGCGGCGGCGGTCGCGTCGTCGATCGAGGCCATGGCGTCCATCAGCGCGCCGAGGTTGAGCGCCGCGAACTCGTCGAACAGCGCGCGGGCGTTCGGGTCGTTCGAGCTTTCGAGCACGGTCACCGCACGGATCATCTGCGGGTAGCGGTCGAACGCCCGGATCGCGCGGCGCATCAAGGCCCGCAGGCGCGCCTCGTCGGTCTCGGTCGGCTTCGACGAGCGTTCGCGGCGCCCGGAAGTCGCCCGCCCACTCGAGGAGCGCGGCCGCGTACAGGTGCTCCTTGGACGTGAAGTAGCGGTAGATCGTGGCGAGCGCGACGCCCGCTTCCTCGGCCACGTCGCGCATCTGGATCGCGTCGTACTCGCCGTTCTCGAGCAGTGCGATCGCCGCGCGCACGATCCGTGCTCGTCGCTCCTGCTGGCTCCGGGGCAACGACGTCGGATCGCGGAGAAGCATCGCCATGGGAGTAGACCGTAACAAGAATCTTGTTCTAGTATCAGGTTATGGCGAATGAGAGCACGAGCCCGCGCTACACGATCATCTCGGCGGACACCCACGCCGGCGCCAACCACCAGACCTACCGGGAGTACCTCGCCCCCGAATTCCACGAGGACTTCGACGCGTGGCGGGAGAAGTACAAGAACCCGTGGAAGGACCTGCGCGACAACGACCTGCGCGTGCGCAACTGGGACGACGACCGCCGCGATGCGGACCAGCTCGCGGACGGTGTGGTCGGCGAAGTGATCTTCCCGAACACGGTGCCGCCGTTCTATCCGGGCTTCGTCCTCTTCGCCGGCCCGCCGAAGCCGGAGGAGTACGCACACCGTCGCGCCGGGATCCACGCGCACAACCGCTGGCTCGTGGACTTCTGCGGCCGGAAGCCCGCGCAGCGTGCCGGCATCGGTCAGATCTTCCTGAACGACATCGACGACGCGATCGAAGACGCCACCTGGATCAAGGAGCACGGACTGCGCGGCGGGGTGCTCCTCCCGACGGTTGCGCCGGACGTGGACTGGGTGAAGCCGCTCTACCACCCGGACTACGACCGGCTCTGGGCGGCGCTGCAGGACCTGGACGTTCCGGTCAACCTGCACGCGGGCACCGGTTCGCCGAACTACGGACGGTTCGCTTCGGTGCCGATGATCATGATCGCCGAAGTCGGCTTCTACGGGCAGCGCGCCGTTCGTGCACATGCTGCTCTCGGGTGTGTTCGAGCGGTTCCCGCGTCTCCGGTTCGTCATGACCGAGGGTTCCGCCGTCGGCGTTCCCGCCGATGCTCGAGCAGCTCGATCACATCATCGCGATGGTCGCAAGGGTGAGATCGGCGAGCTGAAGTACACGGCCGAGAACGCGATCCCGCGCTCGGCGACCGAGTACTTCCAGCAGAGCTGCTGGGTCGGATCCGAGCTTCCCCGGACCGGACGACTGGGCCGCCCACACGGTGATGGGCCCGGGCCGCTACATGTGGGGCAGCGACTACCCGCACGACGAAGGCAGCGCGCCGTACTCACGCGAGGCGTTGCGCGCGGTGTTCCACGACGTCCCCGAAGCCGAGCTGCGCGACGTCCTGGCCGGCAACGTGGCGAAGCTCTACGACTTCGACCTCGATGCGCTCGCGCCGCTCGCCGAGCAGTACGGGCCAACCGTGGAGGAGCTCGCGACGCCGCTCACCACGCTGCCCGAGGCGCCGAACGCCGCGCTCCTGAAGGCGGTGCAGGCGCAAGGCGGCGTAACCGTCGAGCGAGCGCCGGCCGAATCCCTTCGAGGTGTGCGCGATGATCGAGCGCACCTCACCCGATGGGATCGTGCCCGGTCGCGGCGCGGCGCAGAACGGAATGACGACGAAATGAGCGCACCGACGGGCACGGACGCGCGAGTCGACGGACCGGCGATGGTGGAAGCCATGGCCGCGCTCGTCACGGCCGAAGCCGCGCGCCTGCGAGGAGCTCCGCACCACGACGCCGCCGATCGTCGAGTCGATGTGGGCGACCGGGCTGATGACCCGGTTCAACCCCTTCGAGGCGGGCGGGGCCGAGCCGACGTTCCGCGAGATGATCCAGACCTGGATCGACATGGCCACGCTCGACGGTTCGTTCGGTTGGATCGGCATCGCCAACCTGCCGTCGGCGGCCGCGATCGCGGCGTACCTGCCCGATGCCGGCTTTGCCGAGGTCTTCACCGCCAACCACAACCGCGTGACGCTCGGCGGCCAGTTCTTCCCCAACGGCACCGGCAACGCGGTCGACGGCGGCTACCAGGTGACCGGCGCGTGGAACTTCGGGTCCGGCACCGGTCACAGCGAGTACGTGGCCGCGGGCTTCATGCCGATGGTCGACGGTGAGCTGGTGTTCGTCGCCGAGGGCATCCCCGAGCTGCGGGTTGCGATCGTTGCCGCACGAGGACGTGCGCTTCACCGACGGCTGGCACGTCCAGGGCCTGAAGGGCACCGGTTCCTACGACTACGAGCTCACCGACGTCTTCGTCCCCGAGTCTCGGACCTTCCCGCTGTTCACTCGCACGCCGGCCGCGGCGCCGCGCCGACGTTCGCGATGGGGATCATGCCGATCGTCGCGGCCGGCCACGCGAGCTGGGCGCTCGGTGTCGCCCGGAGCATGATCGACGACGTCCGCGAGCTCGCCGTCACCAAGATCCGCATGGGCGATCCCTCGACCCTCGCGAACAAGGCCAGCTTCCAGGTCGGCCTGGCCCACCACGAGTGCATGTGGCGAGCGGCGCGGCTGCTGGTCGAGCAGACCTTCGGCGACGTCGAGGCGACGGTCGGCGCGGGCCACGAGCTGACGCCGACCATGCGGGCTGACATGCGGCGCGGCCGCGGTCTACGCGACCAGCTGCTCGCGCGAGATCGCCCAGTGGGCGCACCTGGCTGCGGGAACGACCGCCATCCGGGAGGGCAGTCGGCTGGAGCGCGCCTTCCGCGACCTCTACACGGGCACCCAGCACGCCTTCATCGGCGAGAAGGTGGCGATCGACTCGGCGCAGGTCTGGCTCGGCCTCGTCGACGATCCTCTCGGTCTCTGAGCCAGCGCCGCGGTGATGCGCGGTTCTGAGCGAGTTCGCCCCCGGTGCCCCGTGCCGGGTGCACCCTCGCCGGGCGGAGCGTACGCTCCGGCTGTGCAGTCCGTGTCCGGGCAGGACCGGCCTCTGGTGTGGACGGCGCCGCTCGTGCGGCTCCTCGGATCGGTCCGCTTCGTCAATGACGACGGTGAGGCGGTCGATCTGCCCGAGCGCGAGCCAGCGCCGCCTGCTCGCCGCCCTCGCGCTCGCGGCCGGCGCGACGCTGCGGCCCGAGTACCTGAGCGATCTCCTCGAGGTTTCGGCCGGTGCGCTGCGCACCACGGTCTCCCGGCTGCGATCGAGGCTCGGCGAGACCGTGATCCGCACCGACGCGGTCGGTTATCGCATCACCTGCCCGGTCGACATCGACCTGTTCACCGGCCCTGCTCGGAGCACCGCCCGACGACGGCGACCGGGTCGCGACCGATCGAGCTCGCGCTGGACCTCTGGGACGGCGACGCGCTCGACGAGTTCCGCCACGAGCCCTGGGCCGAAGCGGAAGCGGCGCGGCTCGACGAGCTCCGCTGCGTCGCCATCGAGGATCGCGCCGAGCTGCTCATCGGGCGGGCGCGCGCCGGGCGAGGCGGTCGCGGCGCTCGAGGCCCACGTTGCGATCCATCCACTGCGTGACCGGGCGCACGGGCTGCTGATCCAGGCACTGGCGAGCGATGGCCGACAGGCCGAAGCGCTGCGCGCGTATCAGGACTACCGCACGCTTCTGGCCGAGGAGACCGGCACCGAGCCGTCGGCGCTGGTCCGTTCGATCGAGCGTCGCGTCGCGGCCGGATGGTCCGGGTGACGAGGAAGGCGTCGAAGGATCCGGCGACGGTCCGGCGCGCGTTCGCACCGCCGGACACCTCGGCTGACGTTCGCCGTCCCGCTGCCCGGTGTGCTCGCGCACGCGGCCCGCGGTTGATCGGACGGCGTCGGCGAGCTCACCTGGCTCGAGTCCGAGCTGATGCAGGCGCACGCCGGCTCCCTGCGGGTCGCGCTGTTGAGCGGCGAGGCCGGGATCGGCAAGACGACGCTGCTCGCCGCGCTGGCGCGGATCTGCGACAGGCCGGGGCAGCGTCACCGTCGTCTACGGGCGTTGCGACGACGGCCCGGCGGTGCCGCTGCAGCCGTTCCGCGACGCTGGTGGGCACGCTCGTCGACTACGCGCCGAAGGACGGTGCTCCGCGCGCACTGCGAACGCTACGGAGGCGAGCTGGCGCGGATCGCCCCGCACCTCCTCAACCGGATCTGGGCCCCGCCACCGACCGGACCCGACGACGCCACCGGGAACTACCAGCTGTTCGAGGCGGTCGCCGACCTCGTGCGGCGCCTCGCCGCGTGGGGTCCGCTGCGTCCTCGTCCTCGACGACCTGCATTGGGCCGAGCCGACCGCGCTGCTCCTGCTCCGGCACCTCGCCCGCGCGCTGATCGACGTGCCGGTGCTGGTCGTGGCGTCCTTCCGCGACACGGAAGAGCAGTCGACCGAGCTCGTGGCGGCGCTGGCCGACCTCGAACGGCGGAGGTGCGCCGGATCGCGCTCGCGGGGTTCGACGACGCCGAGCTCTCCGAGCTGGTCGTCTCGGTCACCGAAGCGCCGAGCGCATCCGGCCGACGATGTCCTGGAACAGCTCCGCGGCCCAGACCGGCCGGCAACCCGCTGTACGCGGTGCAGCTCGTCCGGCATCTCGCTCGAGTCGGGTCAGCTCGTCGTCGGCGACGGCATCGAGCTCTCCGGCGCGTTCAGCACCACGGACCTCCCAGCTGAGCCTGCTGGCCGTCGTGTGGAGCCGGGTGCAGGGACTCGGCGACCGCGTGCACGAGGTGCTGCAGGCCGGCGCGGTGCTGGGCATCGAGTTCGACGAGGACACGCTCGTCGAGATGGTCGACGTCGACCCGGGAGACGTCGTCGGCGGCGTTGGACTCCTCGGTCGGTGCCGGGCTTCTGGTCGAGACGGACGAGCGCACCGGTCTCGCTGCGGTTCTCGCACGCGCTCGTCGCGTCACGCCCTGTACTCGGAGCTCGGCGCCTCCGGCCGACGACGGCTGCACGCTCGAGCCGCGCTCGTGCGCTCGAGACGCAGCGGCGACGAGCTGCCCCACAAGACCGTCGTCGCGCTGGCCCGACACTGGGCGCTCGCCGGAGACCGCGCCGCGGCCCAACCGTGGGCTGTCGCCGCGGGCGACTACGCCCTCGCGCATCTCGCCGCGAGTGAGGCGGCGGCCTGGTACGAGACCGCGCTCGATCATGCGACGGCGCCCGGAACGGCTCCCGAGGCGGAGCGCGCCGACCTCATGGTGCGCCGAGGGATCGCGCAGCAGCGCGCCGGCGACCCTGGCGCTCGCGACACCCTGCTCGAGGCCGCGGCGACTCGCGGCGCGGACGGGCGCGTCGGACGTGCTCGTTCGTGCCGCGCTCGCCACGGACCGCGGACTCGGCCGGATCGGCACGGTGGACCCGGAACAGCTCGCGGCGATCGAGGCGGCGATCGAGGTCGCGGATGCCGACGACACGACCACCTACGCGCGGCTCCTGGCGCTCTACGCGCGTGGAGCTCATCCACACGCCGCGGTACGAGCTCCGCCAGGAGGTCGCGCGGCGGGCGGTCGAGCTCATCGACGCGAGCGACGACCCGACCCTGCTGCTCCAGGCGATGTCGGCGCTGACGTTCGCGCTCGAAGGACCCGGCACGCTGCCGCTCCGGCGTGAGCTGGCGCTGCGGGCGGTGGGCGCGGCCCGCACCGCCGAGGATCCGGAACCTGGAGTTCTGGGCGAGCCGGGCCGCCTACTTCGTCGCCATCGAGTCGGCGGACCCCGAGCTCGCCCGCGCCAGCCTCGAGCGGATGACCTCGATCGCGTCAGACCTCGGCGAGCCTCGACTGCGATGGGTCGCGGCGATCTACGAATCGTTCGAGGCGATGATGGAGGCCCGGCTCGACGACGCCGAGCGACTCTCGGAGCTGGCGCTCGAGATCGGCACCGAGATCGGCGAACCCGAAGCGTTCTCGCTCTACGGCGTCCAGCTGTTCGTCAACCGTTCGTTCGCCGGCCGCTACGACGAGCTCTACCCATTGGTCCAAGGCATGGTCGAGGCGAGCCCCGATGTCCTCGTGTTTCGACTTGCCTACGCGATCACCTGCCTGGCGGTCGGATCGTACGGACGAGGCGCGCGCCATCCTGCGCCAGGGTGCGCAGGAGCAGTTCTCGCGCATCCCCGTCGACTACACCTGGATGACGATCGTCGTCGGCTACGCGGTGCTCGCGATCGAGCTCGAGGACGCCGAGGTGGCGGCTCAGCTGCTCCCGCTCCTCGAGCCGTTCGGCGACGAGGTGTCCTTCAGCGGGGCAACGAGCCAGGGACCGATCAGCGCGTACCTCGGGAAGCTCGCGTCGGTCATGGGCCGCCACGACGTTGCGGACGGCACCTTGCATCAGGCACTGCAGATCGCTCGGTCGTTCGGGTGGAAGTACCACGAGGCCACCACGTTGATCGCGCTCGCGGGGTCGCGCCGGCGTCGGGACTGCGTCCTCGACGACGATGCCAACGCCTGGCTCGACGAAGCCGGCGCCATCGGAGTGGACTTCGGGCTGCTCGGCGTCCTCGCGCAGATCGAGCTCGTGCGCGCCTGATTCGGGAGGACGACTGGACGGTGGGGGTCCCTGCCCGTACCCGCGGGACCCCCACCGTGCAGTCGATGGATCAGCCGAGCCGCCGGTAGATGGTCGACTGAGTGACGTTCGTGTCCTCGGCCCAGCACCCCTTGGTCGAGTCGAGCAGCTTGAGCCAGCTCGGATCAGAGGCCAATGCGGTTTCGGCCTTCTCCATCGCGGTCGCGCTCTCGTACCCGGTGAGCCATCCGACGCCGCCGTACGGGCCCGTCAATGACCGGCCGAAGATGGTCGGCAGCCCGGTCACCGCTTCCGACTTCTGCGCGATCTCGACCCCGGCCGCCATGGCCCGTTCGATGTTCCCGCCGCCGCCACCGCGACCGCACCGCCCACGTACTGGATCGGTGCTTCGGTCGGCGCTCCGTAGATGGGCTGGATGAGACCGTCGTCCAACCCACCCTCGGTGTACTTCGTGCCGGCGTTGTTCAGCTTCTCCATCCCGGGATCGGTCTGCAGCTTGTCGCCGACCGTCTCGAGCGACTGGAGGTCTTCGAACCAGCCGGTCCAGGAGATGGTGCCGAAGCCCGGCGAGTACACGGTCGACCACAGCTGAATCTCCGTGCCCGTCAGCTCCTTGACCTTGTTGGCGATCGACTGGGCCCATTCGACCCCGGCAGTGCCGTTGCCGCCCGAGAGACGCGTACGCCGTGAGAACAGATACATGTTGCTGCCCTTTCGTCAGGTGGACGAGTTGTCCCATCCACTTCCGGGACCACCGTCGCGGTAACCGAAGCGATCGTCTGCGATCGCCGTTACAGCACCGCGTCACTGCTGGTGACGCGGCGCCGAGGTACCCGCCTTGGGGCTCGTGGACCTCGGCGACTGGTCGGCATGCGGCATGACCGCACCCGTGCGACACTGGCGCAGGTCGGTGCCGCAGGGGAGGGAGCCATGAACGAGGACGCAGTCCCCCAACCAGGGAGTCGTCGGCCCAGTGGTGGAGCGATCGCCTCGATCGCGGGCGGGCTGGTGCTGCTCCTGTTCATCCTGCAGAACCGGAAGGACGTGCGGTTCCACTTCCTGTTCTTCAGCTTCACCTGGCCGCTGTGGCTGTACACGATCGTCACGGCCGCGTTCGGGGCGCTGGTGTGGCTCGGCGTCGGCGTGATGCGCCGGCACCGACGCCGGAAGGACCGGCGCGAAGACCGCCGCGACTGACGCCTACGCGCGTCGCCGAGGGGCCAGGTCCCGATGCAGGACCGACTGCTCGGCGGCGCGGAGTCGCGCCGGAATGCTCATCGGTCGGCGAGCCCCGGTGTCGAACGCGAGGTTGACGACCTCGAACGTCGTGAGCAGATCGCCCCGATCGATGTCGTAGGCCCATTGGATCCGGTGCGACGTCTTGTCCGCGAGTCCGATCACGGCGCTGAAGCTCTGGATCTGGTCGCCGAGGCGGGGCAGGCGCCGGATCACCATGCGGGTCTCCATCGACGCCCAGCCCATCCGCTCGCCGTTCGGACCTTCGTGGACGATCTCCGTCAGTCGCCGGTTGACCGGCTCGCCGCCCCAGGTCAATCCCGGCGCCATGGAACGGATGAAGGAGCCGTCCGCGTCGCATTCCTCGGGCGTCACGGAACGGACCTTGCGCATCGCGAGGTCGCGGTCGCGCACCACGTGGAGGCCGGGGGCGCTCGCGACCGGGTCGGTGTCGAGCGAGATGCTGCGGGTCGCTCCCCGCGCCGGCACCGCGACGGCCACCGCCCGAGCGCGGTCCGCGACCGCGCCGGGCAACGGGACCGGCCGACCCGCATCGTCCTCGGCCCTCACGCGGTGGACGAACGTGGCGGCCAGATCGTCCGTGTCCTCGTTCACGAGCTCGTGGTACAAGCAGAGCCCGTCGGCCACGACGTCGATCACCCCACTGCGGACCATCAGGCGGGCCCCGAGGAGCTGCTCGCGGTGGTGGCGCGTGTAGACGTCGACGAGGCGGAGGATCAGGTCGTCGCGATCGACCAGCGGGCCGAGCCGCGCTGTGGTTCCGGCCTGCGCGTTCACCCCGTAGAACCGGACGTTCATGTGGCCGAGGTGGTCAATCTGGTCCTCGGTGACCGAACTGCGCCGGGTGACCGTGAGAGCTGTCGCCGTGATGTCTGTGATCGGTCGATCCTTTCGGAAGCCGCTGGAGCGCGGCAACTCCTGGCCCTCGTCGACGCCCGGAGCCGCACCGGGGGCTCATCGGTCACACTGTGTCACGCGCTGACGGCGACCGCCCCGGACGCGACCCGTCTCATGACCAGGAGATCCAATCGTGGCGAAGAACGTGATGATCACCGGAGCGGGGTCCGGGTTCGGGAAGGGCGCGAGCCTCGCCCTGGCCGCGCGCGGCCACCACGTCATCGCCACCACGGAGACCGAGGACCACGCAGCTGCGCTGCGCGCCGAGCATCCCGAGCTGACGGTGGAGAAGGTCGACATCACGACAGCTGACGTGGCGAAGGCTGCGGGTTGGGATGTCGATGTGCTCATCAACAACGCGGGCGCGGGTCGAGACCGGACCGATGGCCGACGTACCGCTCGATCGGGTCCGCCGCCTGTTCGACGTGAATGTCTTCGGCACCCTTGCGGTCACTCAGCAGGTCTTGCCTCAGATGGTCGCGAAGGGTGCAGGCCGGATCATCATCGTCTCGTCGATTGCCGGCGTGGTCGTCGGCCCGTCGTTCGGTCCGTACTCGATGACCAAGCACGCCTTGGAGGCGATGGGCAAGGCGATGCGTGCTGAGCTCGCGCCGCAGGGCGTCGATGTGACGCTCCTCAACCCGGGTCCGTACAAGACAGGGTTCAACGATCGGATGGCCGACTCGATGTGGGAGTGGTTCGGTGACACGTCACTGAGCGCGCCGTCGACCCCGATGTTCGAGATGATGCGCGAGTTCGTCACGACCGGACAGCTCGATCCGAGCGAGGTCGTCCAGCGCATGGTCGAGCTCACCGAGGCCGAGACGACGACCGAGAACAACTTCGTCCCGCCCGACATCCTTGGTGAGGTCGCGGCGCGCGCTGAGGGCTGAGCTGCGGTCGAGAGGCTGCCGACGCGGCGGGTCGGTCACGATCCTCAGTCCGTCGGCCTCAGGCAAGTCGGAGCTCGACAAGCTCATCGAGGTCCACCCCACCGCCCAGATCGTGCCGATCGAGATCAGTCCGGTCGGGTTGGTCGTCCGGGGCGGGTTGTCGCCCTCGTGATAGGTCCGCGTGATCTGAGAGGCTGGGCTTCATGGACTGCGTGATGGTGTCGCACACCCACTGGGATCGCGAGTGGTACCGGACGTTCCAAGCCTTTCGGGCCCGGCTGGTGGACACGATCGACCGGGTCCTGGAGCTGCTGGACGCGGACGAGGGCTGGCGCTTCGTCCTCGACGGCCAAGCGGTCGTGCTCGAGGACTACCTCGAGATCCGGCCCGAGCGCCGCGCCGATCTCGAGGCCGCGTGCCGCGCCGGCCGCCTTGGCATCGGACCGTGGTACGTGCAGCCCGACTCGCTGCTCCCGTCGGGCGAGAGCCACGTTCGCAACCTGCTCGCGGGCAGGCGAGTGGCGAGCGAGTTCGGTCCCGTGTCGCGGGTCGCGTACACACCGGATTCGTTCGGCCATCCCGCGCAGTTCCCGCAGCTCTTCGCCGGCTTCGGACTCGACGGCTTCGTGTACTGGCGCGGCAACGGCAACGAGATCGACCGGCTGCCCGCGACCTACCGCTGGGTCGGTGCCGACGGCACGTCGATCCGCGCGCACCACCTCGGACGGGGCTACTTCGGGGCCGCGTTCCTCCCGGTCGACGTCGACGCCGCCGTCGAACGGCTCGTCCGGGTCGGAGGCGCGCTCGCGAAGGCTGGAGGCGACCGGATCCTGTTGATGAACGGGGTCGATCACGCGCCACCGGACTCCCACACGGCGGCAGTGGCCGAGGCGCTGGCCGCCGCGACCGGATGGAACGTGAGTCGCGGCCTGTTCGACGACTTCGTCGACGGGCTCGAGGTCGGCGACGCCGAGCACCGTGGTGAGCTCGTTGGCGGCCGGATCGCGAACCTGCTGCCCGGGGTCTGGTCGTCGCGCCTGCACCTCAAGCTCGCTGACCGCGCGACCGAAGCGGCGCTCGTTGGTTGGGCCGAACCCTGGGCGGCATTCGGTCGCGCGTTCGGGCTCACCGACGAGCGGCCGTCGCTGCGACTGGCGTGGGGCGAGCTGCTCGTGAACCAGGCGCACGACTCGATCGGCGGCTGCTCGGTCGACGCGGTCCACGCGCAGATGGAGCCGCGCTACGCGAATGCGCTCGAGCTGGCTCGTGAGACGTCGGGCCGGTTGCTCGAGCGGCTCGCCGGCCTCCCAACCGACCGCGCGCTGCCGTGGACCGACGAGATCGACCTGGCGGTGTTCAACCCGTCGCCGTTCCCGCGCACCGACCTCGTGCGGTTCCCGCTCGACGGTGTGCCCACGTTTCTCGTCACCGACGACAATGCCGACATCCATCCACTCGCGGTCGGCGAGCCTGATGCGCCAGGGCTTCACCGTGGATGGCCAGCCCGTCCGGATGGTCGCGTCCGACGACCCCGGCCGCTTCCGGGTGCTGCCCGAGCAGGTGCCCGCGGACCTGGAGTTCGTCGTGGCCGACGTCCCGGCCTTCGGCTGGCGTCGTCTGCACCTCGCGCCCGCTGATGCCTCGCCCGACCACGTCGACGACGAGCGCACGATCACCGTCGGAGATCGCGCAGTCACTGCCGCGCTCGACGGCACGCTCATGCTGCAGGTGGGGGATCAGCGTTGGGAGCAGCTCGGCGCGGTGGAGGACCTGGCTGATGCGGGAGACACCTACGACTTCGACGGACTGCCCGACGATCACCCGATCACCGAGCCGGTGCGGGTGGAGGTTGTCCGGACGCTCGCACCGACGGGGGTCGCCGAGCTCTGCGTCATGCGGACCTTCGACCTGCCGGTCGGACTCACCACCGATCGGCGTGCCCGCACGGACGCGACCGTGGAGTGTCGGTTCGAGACGACGGTGCGCCTGTCACCCGGCGTCGAGCGCGTGGATGTCTGCCGTGAAGCTCGACAATGCCGCGCGCGACCACCGGCTCCGATTGTTGTTTCCGACCGGTGTGCCGGTTGACGAGTTCCGGGCCGCGACGACCTTCGACACCGCGACGAGGACGACCGAGCGCGCCGACGACCGTGGGTGGCAGCATCGGGCGCCCGACGACCTTTCCGCACCAGGGTTGGATCTCGGCCGGTGGGCTCACGGTCGGCGCCCCCGGGCTCCCTGAAGCCGAAGTGACGCCCGGCGGGACCATCGCGGTGACGCTGCTCCGCGCCGGTGGGGAACCTCTCGCGGCTTCGACCTGGCATCGCGCCCCGTCCCCGCCGGTCCGGGCCACACGACACCGGAGGCTCAGTGCCTCGGGCCGATCACCGCGGCGCTCTCGTTGTTCGCGGGCGACGGTGACCCCGCGGTGATCCGCAGCGCGGAGCTCGGCTTCCGTGCGGTGCCCGCCGGCGAGCAACCACTCCTCCCCGAAGGCACACCCGCTGTTCGAGCTCGATGGCGTTGCGATGCTCTCGGCGCTGAAGCCCGCGGAAGCGGGTGGCGGCTTCGTCGTGCGGATGCTCAACCCGACTGGCGCGGCCGGATCGGCGACCCTGCGATTCGGGCTGCCGATCGAGACGATTCCTCGACGCGAACCTCGACGAGACACCTCGTCTCCGAGTCCCGCTCGCCGGCGCCCGATGGTGACCCTGACCATCGACGTCGGCCCCCATCAGCTCCGAACCATGCTCGTCTCGTTCGCCGCCTGAGGCGGAGTCGGCGGGAAGGTCTTCCTCGGATGCTTCATTGGGCCCGGTCCGATCTACTGTGCTCGTGGTGCCCTCCGGTCTGCTGACGTGAAGCTCCGACTCGGTGTCGTGCTGTGGCTGCTGTCATGGATTCCGTACGGCGTGATCCTCGGGCTCGACGGCAAGGCGCTCACCCTGGCCTGGGGCTTCGAGATCATGTTGGGGATCGTCGGGCTCGCCCTCGCGGGCTCCGAGTTCGGTCAGGCCGTCAAGGCGAAGGGCTGGAAGCACGCGCCCGGAGTTGCCTGGCACGCGCTGGTTCACGGTCGCGACATCGAAGCGGCGGCCTAGGGCCTCCACCGGGGTCGCCGCGGGGCCGCCAACGCCAATGGTCGAATCCGGCGCGGCTTCCGGGCTTCCCGGATGTTCGACGTCCCGGCCGGGCCGCAGGCAGACTGGGCGGATGGCCAATCTCCAGCTCTCGGATTCGATCGTCGTCGCGCGTGACCCCGAGGACTTGTACGACATGGTCGCCGACGTGACCCGAATGGGGGAGTGGAGCCCTGTGTGCAAGGAGTGCTGGTGGGAGGGTGACGCGGACGGCCCGCGCGTCGGTGCGTGGTTCGTCGGCCGCAACGTGGTGCCGGAGAAGACGTGGAAGACCCGTTCGGAAGTTGTGATCGCAGACCGGGGACGCGAATTCGCGTTCATCGTCGGCGGGTCGTACGTGCGCTGGAGCTATCGGTTCAGCCCGGCCGACGGCGGGACCGAGATCACCGAGCTCTGGGAGTTCCTGCCCGACGGCGAGGCACTCTTCGCGGACCGTTTCGGTGACGACGCGCCCGCTCAGATCGACGACCGGACCGAGGCCGCGCGGACCGGGATCCCCGCGACCCTGGCGGCGATCAAGCGCATCGCCGAGGGCGAGATCGCTCACGACAGTTTCGTCATCGGTTGACCGTTGCTTCACATGCGGGACCTACGTTTCGGGCGAACGGAAGGCATCGCCATGAAGCACACGAACCTACGAACGGTGATCCGATCAGTGATCGCGGCCATCCTGGTCGTGCTCGGAGTCGGCGCGCTGAGCTCGGGTCGGGTTGTGGTCGGAGTCCTGCTCCTCGCCCTCGCGGCCGGCAACGTGGCCCTGACTCTGATGATGCGGCGGCGCCGGGCCGAGCTGCTGGCCCGCTTTCCCGGTCTTGCGGCACGCGGAGACCGGGTGGGAGCCCGCCCCGGGGCCTAGCGCGCCGTGGGCCGCGTTCGCCTTGACCCCGCGGCCCGCGAACTGATCGCATCGCCTCGTGTCGCCACTCCAGCACGACCCCGAGCTCCGGCCCCTGGCCGTCCGCCGAGCCCTCGGAAAGGACGCACGTGAGCTGGCGCCGCTCGGGGGCCTCGGCGGCTGGCGCGCCGACGCGCGCCGCCACGATGCGCTGAGGACGATCCTCGATCAGAGCGCGTCCCGTCTGGCCGACCTCGTGCCGCTCCGGCACGGTCGCATGGCCGCGTCGCCCTGGACCTACTACCGCGGTGCCGCGGCGGTGATGGCCGCCGACCTCGGGTCGATGCCGAACAGCGGGATCGAGGTCCAGCTGTGCGGCGACGCGCACGTCCTGAACTTCGGCCTCTGGGCGACGCCGGAGCGGAACCTCTCGTTCGACCTCCGCGACTTCGACGAGACGCTTCCGGGCCCGTTCGAGTGGGACGTGCAGCGACTCGCGGCGAGCCTGGTCGTGGTCGCTCGCCACAACGGTCTCGCGCCCGAGATCGGCGACGACGCGGTCGCGGCCGCGCTCCAGGCGTACCGCACGCGCATGGCGCACTACGCGACCGCGCCGCAGATGGAGATCTGGTACGACAGCATCTACGTCGACCAGCTGCTCGAGTTCTTCGAGGGGAAGCAGCGCAAGCGGGTCTCGAAGCTGATCGAGAAGCAGGGGCGGCGCCGCACGAGCCGCGGTGCGTTCGAGAAGCTCACCCACCTCGTCGACGGTCGGCGCCGGCTGCTCGAGAACCCGCCGAAGCTCACCCACTTCGACGACCCGCGCCGGCTCGAGATCGTCCACGAGGTCTTCGGCAAGTACGCGGCGACGCTGCAGGCCGACCGGCGGCACTGCTCTCGACGTTCGCCTACGTCGACACCGCGCGCCAGGTCGTCGGCGTCGGGAGCGTCGGCATGCTCGTCTACCTGCTGCTGCTCGAGGGCCGCGGCGGCGGCGACCCGCTCTTCCTCCAGGTCAAGCAGGCCGGTCCGTCGGTGTACGAGGCGCAGCTCCGCCGGAGCCGGTACCGCAACCACGGGCGCGCGGGTCGTGAACGGCAAGCGCCTCATCCAGAGCGCGACCGACATCTTCGTCGGGTGGACGTCGTTCGAGGGCATGGACTTCTACGTCCGCCAGTTCCGCGACATGAAGATCATCCCGGACAGCGAGCGGATCGCCCCGGGCCTCGTGCGGTTCGCGACCGCGTGCGGCGAGGTCGCTCGCCCGGTCGCACGCCCGCACCGGGGACCCTGCGACGATCGCGGGATACATCGGCAAGGGCGCACGCTTCGACGAGGCGATCGGCGAGTTCGCTCGCCGATACGCGGACCAGACCGAGCGCGACCACGCCCAGCTCGTCGATGCGATTCGGCCGCGGTGACGTCGTCGCCGAGGCCGGCTGACGCCATCGAGCCCGCACCGACCGCCGTCGTCCGGCGAACGCCGCTGAACGACACGGATGGACCTGTCGATAAGGGACGGGTGACTGTTGTCGCACGGGCAGTGCGACTTCAAGTTCCGCGGCCGTGCCTGCCGAACCCGAGCCATGAGAATTGGGCGGGAATTGAGAAGCTCGCGGATGGCGAGCTCGCGCTGGGGGCGCTGCTGGTCGTCGTCGCCGCTGATGCGTCGGGACGCTCCCCGCCGGCGCCGCACCGACGGGTACCGGCTCGATCACGGGCCGGGTCGTCGACGGCGCCGGCACCCCACTCGTCGGGGATCTGCGCGCAGGTCGAGAACGGTCCCAGCGTGCAGACCGACAGCCACGGGGACCTACACGATCACGGGGCTCGACCCGGGCTCGTACAAGGTCGGCTTCACGGACTGCAACCGCCAGCCCGACGTACGTCGAGCAGTGGTACTCGGGTCACCCCGACGCGAGCTCGGCCGACTCGGTCCAGGTCATCGACGGCATGGCCACCCCGGTCGGCGACGTGACGCTCGCGCCCGGGGTGTCGGTCACCGGCACCGTGACGGACCCGAACGGAGCACCGCTTTCCGGCATCACCGTCGACCTCACTCCGACCGACCCCGGTCCGAGCAAGGTCGGCGTGACGACCGGAGTCGACGGCACCTACGCGACCGCCGCCGCTCGCCCCGGGCAGCTACCAGGTCCACTTCGTCGACCAGTCGCCGAACCCGATCTGGGCGCCGCAGTACTGGAAGCAGGCGTCGACGCTCGAGCGCCGCGAGCACGTTGAAGCTGACGACCGGCAACGGCCCGGTCCAGGCGGATGTGGACGCGCAGCTGAGCGCGGGCGCGGTCATCGAGGGCACCGTGCGGGGTCCGGGCGGGAGTCGGCTTCCGGCATCTGCGTCGACGCGAACGTCCCGAACGGCAATGGCTCGGACTGGACTCGCCGGAACGGTCACGGACGCCGACGGCCGGTACACCATCGGCCAGCTGCCGGCGACCGACATCCGCGTCCACTTCCGCGATTGCAACAGCGGTCCCTACCTCGACCAGTGGTACGACACGCAGTCCGGCTACGAGAGCTCGACGCCGGTCGTGCTCGCGGCCGGTGACGACCGGACGGGCATCGACGCGCAGCTGACCGAGGGCACCGAGGTCGCGGGCCGGGTGACGGACGCGAACGGGAACCCGATCGCCGGCATCTCCGTGAACGTCAACCCGGTCGACAGCGGGAGCTCCGTCGGGGCGCAGACCGACTCGTCGGGGAACTACCGCACCAGCGCGCTACCGCCGGGCGCGTACCGGGTGCAGTTCCGCGACGGCAGCTCGCCCGCGACGTGGGCATCGCAGTTCTGGAACGGCCAGGTCGACGCCGACGAGCGCCACCGTGCTCACGGTGACCGGCTCAGGACAGCCTGATGGACCACATCGACGCGACGCTCGCGCCGGGCGCGACGGTCACGCGGCCGCGTCACCTCGGCCGGGTCACCCGGTCGGCAACATGTGCGTCAGTGCCGAAGCGGACACCGCCGAC
This sequence comes from uncultured Acidimicrobiia bacterium, assembly GCA_963848485.1. Taxonomy (GTDB): domain Bacteria; phylum Actinomycetota; class Acidimicrobiia; order IMCC26256; family JAENVU01; genus Chersky-806. The sequence goes on along the minus strand of CAWKDX010000018.1, from coordinate 18,889 downwards.
GGCACCGACTGGATCGACGGCGCCTCGACCGGGCCCGACGGCACCTATGCGATCAGCGGGCTCCCTGCGATCGCCCTCAAGGTCCACTTCCGCGGCTGTGGCGACGACAGCCAGTACGTCGAGCAGTGGTGGGACCACGCCGCGACGAACGAGAGTGCGAAGGCGCTGACGCTCGCGCCAGGGAGCACCCGCACCGGCATCGACGCGGCAGCTCGTCGCCGCCGGTTCAGATCCGCGGCGCCGTCACCGACCGCGCCGGCAACCCGCTGCAGGGCATCTGCGCGCAGGCGACGACGAGCACGTTCGTCGGCGGCCTCAGCTCGCACCAACGACCAGGGCCGCTACACGATCAACGTCGCCAAGCCGGGCAGCTACGTCGTGCAGTTCGTGGACTGCAGCGGCAGCCACCGGTATGCGGGCCAGTGGTGGAACAACCAGCCGAGGCGGCCGCGAGCGCACAGCCCATCGCGGTCACGAACGGTCAGGTCGTCAAGCACATCGACGCGAAGCTGGCGCGGGGTGCCGCCGGCACGATCTCCGGGAAGGTCGTCAACTTCAACGGCAAGGCCATGACCTCCGTGTGCGTCATCGCCTTCCTGCCCAACCAGTTCGCACTCTTCGGGCTGGTGCAGTCCGACGGGACGTACACCGTGCCCGATGTCCCGTCCGGCACGTACGCGTTGGCGTTCCTCGGATGCGAGAGCAGTGGCGACCCGAGTCCGGTCGTGCAAGATCCGCAGTCTCCCGACGACGAGCTATCCCGCCGTCTGGTGGAAGGGCGCCACGGTCGACGATCAACGGCCAGCAGGGTGGACCCGACCCGATCGCGCAGGGCGCAACGCTCGTCACGGTCAAACCCGGTCAGCGACCTCGCCGGATACGACTGGTGCTTCGGCTGCACCGCGATCACGATCACGTCGATCACGCCGGCGAACGGCTCGCTGACCGTTGCGTTCGCCACGCCCGGGCTGCTGTCCCACCGTCGGCGCGAGCAGCCTCTCGGCGCGAGCGAGCGCTGCGGACGCTTACACGGTCGACGTGCACCTCGAGCACCGGAGGAGTTACCGGTCACGCCACCGGGACGAGCTCGCCGATCACGGTGACGGGACTGACCCCGGGCGCGTCGTACACCTGCCAGGTCACGGCCTCGGACGGCGGGCAGGCGATCGCCGCGTCGGCGACCTCGGCCTCGGTCCCTGCGTCGGCCACGGGCACGGCTCCCGGTCGTTGTCCCGGAGGCCGACCCCGCGTCGCCGGTGCGACCGGAACCGCACCGAGCGCGTTCCCGACCGCCGGCGGCGGCCGCTTCGATGGCCCGCACCGGCACCGATTCGAAGGATCAAGCGGGTCTCGGTGCTGCGCTGCTCGCGCTCGGAGTCGCGCTCGGTGCTCGTCGGGCGGACGCGGAAGCGCCATCAGCCGGCGCGGGCGTAGCGATCGGGCTCACTCGTCGGACTTGCTGCGTCCCTTGGCCTTCTGCGCCTTCTTCCACGCGCGGACTCGAGCGAACGCCTCGCGGTGAGTCGATGTCGGCGACCGAACGCGGCGACTCGTCGCCGAACGGCGTCGCGAGCTGCTCCCAACCCGCGGGCGCGCGGCCGAACCGCTTGCCCAGGATCGCGAGGAAGATCTTCGCCTTCTCGTCGCCGTAGCCGGGCAGCGCCCGGAGCCGGTCGAGGAGCACCTGGGGGTCGCGCACCCGGTTCCAGATCTTGCGGGGGTCGCCGTCGTAGGTGTCGACGATCACCTGGCACAGCGCCTGCGTCCGCTTGGCCATCGAACCGGGGTAGCGGTGCAGCGCCGGCTTCTGGCGGAACACCTCGACGAAGCTCGTCCGGGGGCATCGCCGCGATCCGTGCGGCGTCGAGCCCACCGAGTCGTTCGGACAGGGTCGCCGGGCCACGAAACGCCCACTCCATCGGCACCTGCTGATCGAGGAGCATGCCGATCAGGAGGGCGAGCGGGTCGTCGACGAGCAGCTGGTCGGCGGGCGGCGTCGCCGGTGATGGGGAACGAGACTCGAGCCATCGCCGCAGCGTATTTCGATCGCGGACGGGCGTCGGGGTGCGCGCCGCGGCGGAGCGCCTGAGTTTCGGCGCGGAAATGTTCGGGGTAGCCGGAGCGGGAGTGGTTGACTTTCGGACAGAAGCGCCGGCGAGCATGCGGAGGCTGACATGGGTGTAGCCGAGTTCTTCAACGGCCTCGTCGGTGGAGACGCCGCCGGTCGAGTTCCGGGCCTACGACGGCACCCGCGCCGGACCGGAGGGCGCACCCGCAACCGTCGTGATCCGCTCGCCCCGAGCCCTGCGCCGCCTGGTGACCGCGCCCAACGAGCTCGGCCTCGGTCGCGCCTACGTGGCCGGGGACATCGACCTCGACGGCGACATCTTCTCGATTCTGTCCCTGCAGGATCAGCTGGAAGGGCTGCGGGTCAGTCCCGCGCAGGTGCTCGAGGCGCTGAAGATCCTGGGCGTGAAGTCGCTGAAGCCGCTCGCGCCGCCGCCGGAGGAAGCGCGCCTGCGCGGCGTGCGCCACTCCAAGGCGCGCGATGCGGCCGCGATCGCGCATCACTACGACGTCTCGAACGACTTCTACCTGACCGTGCTCGGACCGTCGATGACGTACTCGTGCGCGGTGTGGACCGAAGCGACGAGCACGCTCGAAGAGGCGCAGGCGAACAAGTACGAGCTCGTCTGCAACAAGCTCGGGCTCGAGCCCGGGATGCGCCTGCTCGACATTGGTTGCGGCTGGGGCGGGATGATCCTGCACGCCGCGCAGCATCACGGAGTGCGCGCGGTCGGCGTCACGCTCTCGCGGCGCCAGGCCGAGCTGGCGGCGAAGCGGGTCGCCGAAGCCGGGCTCACCGACCGGGTCGAGGTGCGGTGCCTCGACTATCGCGACATCGACGACGGCCCGTACGACGCGATCAGCTCCATCGGCATGTTCGAGCACGTGGGCTGGACGCAGCTCGGCGAGTACTTCAGCCGGTGCGCGGCGCTGCTCGCGCCGGGTGGGCGGTTCCTGAACCACGGCATCAGCGAGCCGCCGTACGTGTTCGCCAACCCGGTCGCGCGCGTGACCTCGGAGCTGCGGGCGCGGTTCGGTCGCGGCCTGACCCACGACTTCTTCAACCGCTACGTCTTCCCCGACGGGGAGCTGCACGAGGTCGGGCTCGTCGTCTCGGCGATCCAGCGTGCGGGTCTCGAAGCCCGGCACGTCGAGAGCTTGCGCGAGCACTACGCGCTCACGCTGCGCCGCTGGCTGGCGAACCTCGAAGCGAGCTGGCCCCGAGGCCGTGAGCGAGGCGGGCGAGGCGCGGGCGCGGGTGTGGCGGCTCTACATCGCAGCGTCCGCGGTCGGGTTCGAGGCGAATCAGATCCAGATCCACCAGGTGCTGGCGACGAAGTCGACCGACGGCCAGAGTGGGATGCCGCTGCGCCCGAGCTTCACCTGAGGCGCTGCGTCACCCGCCGTCGGGTGGGCACGTAGGTCTCGAATGCGACCCGGATCGTCTCGTCGGCCGCGGCCCGGTCCTCCCAGTGGCCCGGCTCGGTGAGCTTGCCCGGCTCGAGCTGCTTGTAGACCTGGAAGAAGTGCAGGATCTCGTCGAGCAGGAAGCTCGCGATGTCCGTGATGTCGAGCAGGTGCGACCAGCGTGGATCCGTGGCGGGGACCGAGAGGATCTTGTCGTCGCCGCCGGCCTCGTCGCGCATACGCAGCACCGCGACGGGTCGGGCGAGGATGTGGCACCCCGGGAAGGTCGGCTCGTCGAGCAGGACCATGATGTCGAGCGGATCGCCGTCGTCCGCGAGGGTCGACGGGATGAAGCCGTAGTCCGTCGGGTACTGGGTCGCGGTGAAGAGCATCCGGTCGAGCCAGATCAGGCCGGTCTCGTGGTTGGCCTCGTACTTGTTGCGCGAGCCGCGCGGCACCTCGATGAGCGCTTCGACCTCCACGGTGAGCAGGTTACCGGTGGGTCCGATGCTCAGCCCGACGGTGGACCCGCGACGGAGCCGCGGGTCGGCACCGACGCGAGCCGGCTGCGGACATCGTCGACCAGCCCGCCGAAGGTCCGCGACCTCACGCTCCACGGCCGGGCCCTTGGACCGGGCGAACACGAAGACGCAGCGGGTGACCGGCCGGCCGAGCACGTGCTCGAGCGCCAGCGCGTAGGCGCGCCGGCCTGGGGTCGGTAGCGCTGCAGGGCCGCATCGATCTCCGCATCGCTGCGCGCGGTGTCCGTCTTGTAGTCCACGACGATCAGGTCCTCGCCGTCGGCGACCAGCAGGTCGATGAAGCCCTCGACCGTGGTGCCGTCGATCACCGCGGCGACCGGGACCTCACGCCACGACCGCCCGGACGCCGCCGCCCGGATCGTGGGCGCACCCAGGACGCTGCGGGCCAGCGCGACGATCGTCGCCTCACTTTCGGGGATGCCCTCGGCGAGCGCCTGCGCCCGAGCGGCACCCTCGATGCCGGCTCCGGTGCGCGAGGTCCGCGGTCTGGAGCACCGCATGGACGGCCCGACCGAGCGCGGTGGCGCCCCGCCCGCGCCGCCACGCCGGCCGATCCGCTTCCGGTTCGACCTCGAGGTCGGCGAGCATCGGCACCGGGCTCGAGCCGATCGGGTGCCGGGCGCAGCGCCTGGGCGATGCCGGTGGCGGCGACGATCGGCTGCGCATCGGTGCCGGCGATCGCAGCCCGACGGGCGCGCCACCAGTCGTCGCGCTCGACGCCGCTCATCGGCGCGGGTGGGGTCTCGGCATCCCAGCTGAGCTGGATCGCCGTCGTGGGCGGCGGCGACGGCGCTCGGCGTCGGCGACCTCGACCCGCCACGGCAGGTGGTGCTCGGCGTCGACGCGCTGCGATCTCCGCCGCGTGGCACTTGGTCCCCTCGACGTGATGGAGGCTCACGACGAGGTGGTCCCGGGCCCGGGTCGTCGCGACGTACAGCAGGCGCATCCCCTCGGCCCGGTCGGCGGTCTCCTCCCGCGCGGCGACGGTCGGCGTATCCGGGGGTCGTCCAGCTGCCGGCAGTCGTGGTGGTCAGCCGAAGCTCCGGGACCGGGTCGCCGTGGTACAGCGCGGCCGGGTTGGCCCGGAACGCGACGCCGAGGCCGGCGAGCAGCCACGATCGGGAACTCGAGTCCCTTGCTGCCGTGCACGGTGAGGACCCGCACCGCGTCGTCGTCGGGGTCGGCCACGACGGACTCGTTCACCCGCGCGCCTTCCTCCCGCTGCTCGTCGAGCCACTGCACGAAGCCGCGCAGGCTCGCTCCACCCGCGTCGCTGAAGGCGTGCGCCGCGTCGGTCAGGAACCGGAGCCGGCGCCAGTGGTCCCGGGGCCGGCGGTTCGCGAGCGCCAGCGTGAAGAGCCCGCGCTCGCGCATCACCCGCTCGACGGTGTCGGCCGGCGTCTCCCAGAGGTGCTCGTCGTGGAGCGCGCGCAGATCGGCCAGGCCGACCACGACTGGGTGGTCGAGTGGCAGCGACTCGGGCGGGTCGTGGTGGATCGACCACCGCCCACGGGCGTCGCGGTACTCGAGCAGGTCCGCGTCCGAGCATCCGAACGCGGGCGTGCGCAGCGCCGCGACGATCCGGATCTCGTCGGCCGGGTCGTCGATCGCGCCGAGGATCGAGACGAGGTCCCGGCACTCCGATGGTCGCGAACAGCAGCGACTGGCTCTCGATCCGCAGCGGGACGTCGGCCGCGGCGAACGCGGCTTCGAGCTCGGGGAGCAGCGTCCGGGTCGGGCAGCAGGACCGCGACGTCGGCGAAGCGGGCCGGCCGCACCCATTCGTCGGTGCCCGGCCCGAGCGGCACCGCGCCGGGCTCGTCCGGCTTCGCCGCGACCCGCCAACCGTCGGTCCGGATCCGCTGGGCGAGCGCGGCGAGCTCGCGTGGCCTCCCGGACCCGGAGGTCGCCGAGCGAGATCGGACTTCTTCGGCGCCGGCACCGCCGAGGCGCGCCGACCGGCACCGGGACCTCGGGGTCGGCGGGCCGGAACGCGTGCAGGGCGGAGTACGCGACCTGGAGTCCGTCGCAGTCCTCCTGGATCAGCGCGCCGAGCGCGGTGTTCACCCAGTCGATGATCCCGGGCCGGGACCGGAAGCTCTCGGTGAGCTCCAGCACCGTCTCGGTGAGCGACTCCACCACTTGGCCGTACAGCTCGATGTCGGCGCGACGGAAGCGGTAGATCGACTGCTTCGGGTCGCCGACGACGAACAGCGCGCCGGGCCGGGCGGTGATCTCGCTCCAGTCGACGGCCACCTCGGCTTCGGACGGCGATGCCGCCGATGCGCATCGCGAGATCGATCTGGAGCGGGTCGGTGTCCTGGAACTCGTCGAGCAGCAGCACCTGGAAGTGCTCCGAGAGCGCAGTGCGGACGCGCGGGTCGTCGCGCAGCAGGTTCCGGGCGAGGACGAGGAGGTCGTGGAACGTGACCCGACCTTCGTGCGTCCGCCACTTGGCCGCGCCGGCGACCTCGCGCACCAGCGCACCGAGCACGTTCGAGATCGCGGGCTGGGTGACTGCGGCGATCGCGGCCGTGCGCGCATCGTTGGCGGCGACGCACGCCTTCGCCGCGAGCTCCTTGCCGTCGTCGCGCCAGCTGCCCTGCTTGCCGAACGTGCACGTGAGCTTGGCCCGCTCGCGCGAGCAGCGCCAAGGCCTCGAGCTCGTCGTCGCGGAGCACCCGGAGCCGATCCGCCGAGCTCGTGCAGCCCGTCGAGGTGGACGAGCATCCGGTCCGCCGGAGTCGGTGCACGAGGTCCGCAGCTCGGTCGCGGCGTCGATCGCGCTCGAGCAACGGGTCCAGGTCCAGGCGGGGGACCGGCAGCGGCGCGATGCCGTAGCCCGCGGTGCGGTCGTGATGCTCGGTGAGGATGCGCGCGAGCTGGCGGTACCGGTTCGGCTTCACGCCGAGCGCGCCGAGGACGAGCAGCGACTCGGACAGCGCCTCGTCGGCGAACAGCTGGTCGAGCGCGCGCTGCCACCAGTCCTCGAACGCAACCGACTCCTGGATCGGGTCGAGCACCTCGAAGCCGGGCGGCAGCGACGCTTCGAGCGGGTGCTCGGAGAGGATCCGCTGCGCGAACGCGTGCAACGTGGAGATCGCCGCGTCGTCGAGCGCCTGCAGCGCGCGCGTGTACGGGCCGTCGCCCGGTCTCGGTGAGGGCGTTGCGCTCGACCTGCTCGCGGATGCGCTCCTGGAGCTCGCTGGCCGCGGCGGTGGTGAACGTGATGACGCCGATCTCGCTCATCGGGATGTCGCGGAGCAGGCCGACCACGCGCTCGACCAGCTCGTGGGTCTTGCCCGTGCCCGCGCCGGCGACGACGTTGAGCGTGAGGCCGAGCTCGCGGCGGATCTGCTCGCGTGCGGCCTGGTCCGACGGGCACGCGCACGGAGATCGTCACCGGCGTCCGCGCTCATGCGTCGTCCTCCAGGCCCCGCAGAGCCGACGAACTCGGCGACGGTCGGATCCTTGCGCTTCGCGTCGAACGCGCGCTCGCGGTCGGGTGAGCAGAGGTGGTCGAAGTCGCAGAACCCGCACTCGTCGAACGAGTTGAAGTGCGGGTTCTCCTTGCCCGGGTACGCGGGGAAGGTGCCGGACGCGACGCCACCGGCGACCGTCGTCAGCACCTCGCGGCGCGCGGCGCCGGCCGCTCTCGATGTCGAAGCCGCGCAGCTCCTTGCCGGCGGGCTGCGCGGTGTGCCAGTAGTCGGCGCGCACCGGGCGAGGCGCGAACGCCTGCTCCGCGGCGAGGGCGTAGATCGCGAGCTGGATCTTGGTGCCCTGGAGCACGGGGTCGTCCTCCAGCCCCTTGAACCCGTTCGCGCTACCGGTCTTGTAGTCGTAGACGACGACCTCTCCGTCCGGGTCCGGGGAGGCGTCGATCCGGTCGATCGAGCCCGCGGAACGAGACGGTGGTGCCCTCGAGCTCGAGGGTGAGCTCCGGCAGCGTGTCGTGGTCACCGCGACCGAAGTGGACCTCGGTGTCGAGCGTGACGAGCCCGCGCTCGGCCCGGATCCGCTCGTCTGCATCGAGCGTGCGCGAGACCTCGCGCACGATCCGGGCCCGCTCGAGCTGCCAGAGCAGCGGTCGACCGGTCAGGCCGGCGGCGACCGCCTCGTCGCACTGCTCCGACGTCATCTCGCGGGCTCGCGCGCGCTCCTCGGGCGACCACGGCTGGTCCGGGCGAGGTGCGCGCCGGCATCTCCGCAACGAAGTCCTCGAGCACCTTGTGCACGAGCGAGCCCCGCTCGCGGGGGTCGATCGTGTCGATCGCCTCAGGTGCGTCGCGCTGGCGCAGATTCGAGGAGGTTGGCGAGGTAGTAGCGGAACGGGCACTGGGCCCACGCCTCGATGCGCGACGGGGAGAGTGGACGGTCGGCGCTCGGGAGCATGCCCGGGCGGGGCCCGACGATGCCGTCGAACTCGGTGAAGCGGGGCTCGGCCCGGGCCGCTCAGCGCGCGGAAGCCACGCGCGAGCTGCGGGTTCGCGGCGGCGAGGGGATGCGCGGCCGGACCGGAGGTCTCCGAGTGGGGCTCGAGCCGGGTCGCGTCGAGGGCCTTGAGCTCGAGCTCGCTGACCGAGATCGCCGGCCCGGGGAGCCGGAGCGCGGCGGCGAACGACTCGAGGACGAGCACGTGGGGGAGGAGTCCGGGGCGGGCCTCGGCGAGCTGGCGGGCGTTGATCAACGTGCCGGAGAGCTCGCGCACCGTCTCGACGACCCAGCGCGACGGGAGCAGGGCGCGCTGGCCGACGGGATCCGCACGCGCCCAGCTGAGGAACACCTCCCCGCTCGCGCCGCCGAGCGCCGCGAGGTACTCCGCGCGCTCGCGGCCGGCGGCGATCGAACGGGCCGGAACCTGGCCCGCGGTGACGGCCCGCTCGCGATCGGGGAGCAGCGGGTCGTCGCGCGGTGGCGGGGGCAGCCGGCCCTCAGCGGCGCCGACGACGAACACGGTGTCGAAGTCGGTGCCGCGCAGCGATCCGAGCGGGGCGAGCAGCACGCCGACCCCGAAGCGGCCGACGTGGTCGACGGACTGCTCGAGCTGCTCGGCCGAGCGCGACCCGGAAGGTCGGCCGATCGACCGGGATCGTGCTCGAGAGCGCGCCGAGTGCCGCGAGCCGTTCGAGCACCCGCTCGTGGGCGTCGATCTCGGCCTCGGGCCAGGTCGGCGGCGGCGTGCCGATGTAGCGCTGCACGAGCTACGTGCCCATGCGACCCAGTCGGACCACGTCGTGAACGTCTCGGTGGTCCGCGCCACGAGCTCCTCGACGAACTGCGGCGAACCGGTCGATCTTCGCGAGCTCGTCGTCGAGCCACTCCGGGTCGCGTCCCCGCGGCGCGGTCCAGGATCTCCTGCGCGCCGGCGCGCGAGCCGGGCCTGCCACTGGTCGGCGCCCGAGACGACTCCCGCCTTCCGGGACAGCCGGTCCCAGCGGTCCACCGGGCACCGACGGACCGCCGGCGGTCTCGCGGATCGACGCGCCGGCGAGGAGAGCCATGACGTCGTCGCGGCGGAAGTCGCGGTCGGCGAGGTCCATCAGCGCGACGAGGCTGCGGCCGGTGACCGTGTCCGAGAGCAGCCGCACCGAGGGTCCGTAGACGGGGATGCCGGCTTCGGCCGAGCCGCTCGTGCAGCAGCCCGGCGTGCGGCTCGGCGATCCGCCAGGCGACCGCGACGTCGTGCAGGCTCCGGCCGGCGTCCGCCCGCTCGACCAGCGCGCGCACGACCTCGCGCACCTCGCTCTCGGGATCCGGTGCGGAGATCACCCGGTCGCCGACCCGTACCGTCGCCGGGCCGGAGTCGAGTGGATCGCCCGAGCGGCCGCGGCCGAGCGTCTCGCCCAGCGCGCGCGTCTCGGCGTCCGCGTCGGGGTCGCCGGTGAGCCCGAGCACGGCGGCGGTGAACGTGCGCGACGCGAACCCGGCGACGAGCGCGAGTCCGCCGGGGCTCAGGCGATCGGGAAGGAACAGCACCAGCGCACCGAGGTCCGCGGGGACGCCCGACTCCGCGACCAGCGCGGCCGCGACCTCGAGCTGGTCCTCGTCGTCGTAGGTGCCCGCGGTCAGCTCGCGGAAGCGGTGGTAGCAGCGAACGACGGACGCGGCGCGCGGACTCGTCTCCGCGAGGCGGGCGAGCGCGGCGTCGTCGGCGACGCGCAGGTCGGCGAACGCGCTGACGAGCGCGCGCACGGTCGACGGGTGGCCCGCGACCGATGCGAAGCACGCCGGGCGTCTCCGCCGAGCGCGACCCGCGCCGCCTCGAGCCGCGCTTCGGGAGTGAGCGGGACGACGGTCGGGCTCGGCGAGGAACGGCGCGCCGAGCAGCTCGGCGACCCGGTTGAGCGCGAGGAAGCGCACGTTGACGAGGCCCGGAGCGTGGTTCGGGCCGAATCGGGCGTCGTGACGGCGCAGCGAGAGGCCCGCGTAGTTGGACGGCACGGCCACCGTGACGGGAGCCAGCGGGTCGGCGCCCTTGGCCTCGGCGACCAGCGATTCGAGGGCCGCACGCGCGGGACGCCCGTACGAGGTGAGGACGAGCCGGTGCATGAAAGCCACACTAACGACGGGTTGGGACACCTACCTCGGACCGACTCGAGCCCGACGCGCCCCCATTTGCGACGTTCCATGTGGGATCGTGGAGGTCCCCATGGAACGTCCCCCGCGCCGCTGGCTGCGCTTTTTCGTGATCATCGCCCTCGGTGGGATCGGCATCGGTGTGTGCCTTGCCGCCCTGGTGCCGGGGATCGTGAAGATCGCGGGCTCGAGCCAGTACTCGGGCAAGGTCGGTCCGCTGCTCAGCCGCCAGTGCGCGATCTGCGGCGAGCCCACCACCGTCTACGACACGAACGGCGACTACCTCGACACCCTCGGCCTGCGCGACCGCCGGCCGGTGAAGCTGAGCGACGTCCCGAAGTCGCTGATCAGCGCAGTCATCGCGACGGAGGACCGCACCTTCTACGACAACCTCGGGCGTGGACGTGCAGTCCATGGTGCGGGCGTTCCTCGAGAACGTCGACAAGGGCGGGGTCGAGCAGGGCGGCTCGACGATCACGCAGCAGCTGATCAAGAACCGCGTGCTCAAGCATCCGAAGCGCGACCTCAACCGCAAGATCAAGGAAGCCGCGCTCGCGATCCGCCTGAACGAGGAGTGGTCCAAGAACCACATCCTCGAGGAGTACCTCAACACCGTGTACTTCGGGCAGGGCTCGTACGGCGTGAAGGCCGCGGCCGCGCGGTACTTCGACAACACCCCGCTCGACAAGATCGACCTCGCACAGGCCGCGCTCCTCGCCGGGCTCATCAAGAACCCCGAGGGCGACAACCCGTTCCTCCACTCGGACCGGGCGTTCATCCGCCGGGCGCAGGTGCTGGCGACGATGGTCAAGCAGCACCGGATCACGAAGGCCGAGGCGGCGGCGGCGAACTCGCAGCCGTTGCCCACCGTGCCGCCGCCGGCCGAGTTCCGGCCGGACAACTACTACGTCGCGACGGTTCGCGACCTCCTCACGACGGATCCGCGCTTCGGGCTCGGCGCGACGGACAAGGCAGCGCGAGGACAAGCTGAACCTCGGCGGCCTGAAGGTGTCCACCGCGTACGACCCGCGCACCGAGTTCCTCGCGCAGGCGTCGATCGACAACACGGTCCCCGAGACCCAGTTCAAGGTCGGGTCTGGCGACCATGGATCCGAGCAACGGAGACGTGAAGGCGATCGTCGCCGGGCCGCACCTCAGCTTCAACGACTCCCCGTACAACCTCGCGACGATGCCGGTGGACACCGGTCCGAACCCGGCGGCCCACGGGTCGTCAACCCGGGTCCACGTTCAAGGCGGTCGTGCTCGCGACCGCGCTCGAGAACGGCTTCTCGGTCAAGGACTCGATCGACGGCACCTCGCCGTGCACGCTGCGGTTCACCGGCAAGAAGTACAACCCGCTGCTGAGGACCCAGAACGCCGAGGGTGGCGGCGGGGTCATGAGCCTCCGGAGCGCGACCGAGAACTCGGTCAACTGCCGCGTACTTCCGGCTCGGTGCCGCGGTCGGCCTCGACAAGGTCGTCGACATGGCGAAGCGCCTGGGGATCACCCACCCGATCAACCCGGGCGAACTACTCGCTCTCCATCGGCTCGTCGGACGGCGTGTCCCCGCTCGACATGGCGACCGCCTTCTCGACCCTCGCCGCTGACGGCGTCCGGCACGACCCGGTGTTCATCACGAAGGTCGAGGACTCGAACGGTCACGTCCTCTTCAAGGACAAGGGCGAGGGCGTGCGGGTGCTCGACCCGCAGATCGCCCGGACCGTCACCGACGTCCTCCGGGGCGTGATCACGAAGGGGACCGGCACCCGGGCCAAGATCACCGGCCACGTCGCCGCGGGCAAGACCGGCACCACGGACAACGAGAGCGATGCCTGGTTCGTCGGCTACACCCCGCAGCTCGTCACCGCGGTGTGGATGGGCGACCCGGCGGCGCGGATCCCGATGCGTCGCGTCGGCAAGTTCAGCCCCGTCTTCGGCGGCACGTGGCCGGCGACCGTCTGGCAGAAGTTCATGTCGGCCGCGCTCCAGGGCCAGCCCGAGCTCTCGTTCACCATGCCCGACCAGAAGCTCTGGCCGTACGGCAAGTACGTCTCCGAGAACGGCCGGGGCAAGACGAGCTCGGGCGCGCGGTTCGGGACGTCGTCGACCACGAAGGGCCGCCCGTTCGGCGCCCCACCGACCTGGACTCCCGCGGCGACCGCGCCGCCCGCGACGACCCCGACATCGGCACCGCCGCCCACGACGACGCCGACGTCGGCTTCCCACGCCTCCGGGGCCGTGAGCGGAGAAGGCGACCGGTAGGCTCGGCCTCGATGACTCCGCTCGAGCAGCTCCTCGTCGTCCAGGAGCACGACTCGGCCGCGGAAGCTCTCCGCCACCGGCGGGCCATCCTCGCCGAGCGGGAAGTGCTGGCGCGCGCCGAGGCCGAGGTCGCGGCGCTCGAGCCGCAGCTCGCGGACGCCCGCGGCCGGCGCGACGAGGTCGTCCGCGAGGTCAAGCGCCTCGACGATGAGAGCTCCGCGGTCACCTCGCGCATCAAAGAGGTCGAGAAGACCATGTACTCGGGCACGATCAGCTCGCCTCGCGAGCTCCAGGCGATGCAGGCCGACGTCGAGTCCCTCACCCGTCACAGCGGGACCCTCGACGACCGCGAGCTCGAGCTGATGGAGCGCCAGGAGGCACTCGACTCCGAGGTCGGCGGGATCGAAGCGCGGGTCGCGGAGCTGCACGGCGTGGCCGACGCCGCCCGCGCCGCGCTCGTCGAGAAGGAAGCCGTGATCGACGGCGAGCTCGCCGAGGAGCTCGAAGCCCGTGGCGTCGCCGCCGGCGCGATCCCGGCCGACACGCTGGCGACCTACGAGCAGATCCGGTTGAGCAATCACGGTGCCGGCGTGGCCCGGCTCATCGGGAACACCTGCCAGGGGTGCCGGCTCACGATCCCCGCCACCGAGGTGGACCGGATCCACCGGGAGCGCACGGACGGGACCGTGCACAACTGCGACAACTGCGGCGCCATCCTCGTCCCGACGCAATGATCGACACCGTCGAAGTGCAGTGCGATGGAGGCGCGCGGGGAAACCCCGGTCCCGCGGCCATCGGTGCGGTCGTCCTCGATGTGACCGTCGACCCGCCGGTGCTCCTCACGAGCGTCAGCGAGTGCATCGGGATCGCGACGAACAACGTCGCCGAGTACAAGGCATGCATCGAGGGGCTGCGTGCCGCGCTCGCGTACGACCCGCGCCGCGTGCGCATCCGTGCCGACTCCGAGCTGATGATCCGTCAGCTCGAAGGGCGCTACAAGGTGAAGAGCGCGCTCCTCAGGCCGCTCTACGACGAAGCGCGTGCGCTACTGGCCGAGTTCCCGGAAGTGGATCTCGCGCACATCCGCCGGGAGAAGAACGTCGACGCGGATGCCCTCGTCAATGCCGCGCTCGACGCGGTGGAGCCGTAGAGCACCTGCATGGTGTTCTGGTACCTCGCGCCGTCGATCGTCGCGGTGCACGACATCTTCCGCAGTCGGGGTCTGGACTACCGGTTGATCGCACTGGGCGCACTGCTGCCGCTGCTCATCGACGCGCCCCTCGGCTACTTCGCCTACGGCCATTCGCTGTTCGTCGCGGTCGCGGTGCTGGCGGGCGTGATGCTCGGCACGATCGGCCGCTCCCGCTTGCTGCGCCGCCAGCTCATCTGCCTGCCGATCGGCTGGATGTGCGGCCTGGTCCTCTCCGGCGCGTTCCTGCACAACACGTCATTCCTGTGGCCTCTGCTCGGCTCGGACTTCCCGGACGACTCCCTCGTCCCTCCGCTGACGATCCTGGTCTTGCTCGACGCGGCGGGCTTCGCGTTGGGGGTCTGGGCGTGGGGGCGCTTCGGGCTCAGCGAGCGTGCGAAGCGCGAGGAGTTCCTCCGCCGCGGCCGGCTCCAGGAGCCGGTGGCGTGATCCTGTTCGTCCGGCACGGCGAGACCGAGGCCAACCGGCAACGACTCGCCCTCGGGCGGGCCGATCCCGGCGCTCACCGAACGCGGACTCGAGCAGGCCGGCGGCGCTGGCCGGCCGACTGGCGTCGATCGAGGTCGCGACCGTGTTCGCGAGCCCGTTGCTCCGGGCCCGTCAGACGGCCGCGCCGATCGCGGCCGCCGTCGGCGCCGAGATCGTCGTCGAAGACCGGCTCATCGAGCTCGACTACGGCGAGTGGGACGGCCGGAGCTTTCCCGATCTGCCGGCCGACGCGCTGCGCGCGGTGGCGCACGGACCCGACGTTCGCGCCGCCGGGAGGAGAGAGCCTCCGCGCCGTGGCTTCGCGCGTCGCGGACTTCGGTGCCGAGCTGCTGGACGGCCCGACGGTGGTCGCGGTCAGCCACGTCTCGCCGATCAAGGCCGCGGTGACCTGGGCGCTCGGGGCGAGCGAAGAGCTCGGCTGGCGGATGTTCCTGGACCTGGCGTCGATCACCCGGATCGCCGGGCGCCACGGCCAGGCCAGCCTCATTGGCTACAACGACACCGCCCATCTCGACTCCTGATCGACCGGGAGCCGGCGCCGGTGCCGCATCTAAGGTGCAGGAATGGCCGAGCGGTTGACCGTTGATGTCGTCATCGTGGGTGCCGGTCTCGCGGGGCTCAGCGCGGCGCGCGCACTGGTCGCGCAGGACAAGACCGTGGTCGTGCTCGAGGCGCGCGACCGCGTCGGCGGCCGGGTCCACGGCCGCACCCTGAGCGACGGCGAGACCGTCGTCGAGGTCGGCGGCCAGTGGATCGGCCCGGGCCAGCACCGGATGATCCGGCTCGGGACCGAGCTCGGGATCGAGACCTTCCCGACGTACAACGACGGCGAGAACATCCTGCGGTTCGGTGACACGCAGGCGCGCTACACCGGGGCGATCCCCAAGATCAGCCCGGTGTCGCTCGTGGACATGGGCCAGGCGCAGACTGCGGTTCGACCGACTGGCTCGCCAGGTCCCGTTGGAGACGCCCTGGACCGCGAAGCACGCCCGGGAGTGGGATGCGATCACGTTCGCGACCTGGATCAGGCGCAACGCGCACACCGGGAAGGCGCGCAGCCTGTTCCGCCTCTACGCCCAGGCGGTGTTCGCGGCGGAGCCCCAGGACTTCTCGCTCCTCCACGCGCTGCACTACACCCACTCGGGCGGGGGAGTCGACGCGCTTGCGGGCGTGGCCGACGGCGCGCAGCAGGACCGCTACGTCGGGGGCTCGCAGCTCGTGCCGCTCCGGCTGGCAGAAGAGCTTGGCGACGAGGTTCTGCGGCTGAGCACCCCGGTCCGTCGGATCGAGCAGCGCGGTGACGTGATCACGGTGCTCGCCGATGGAGTGCTCGTCACCGCACGTCACACGATCGTCGCGATCCCGCCGGTGCTCGCCGGGCCGCATCACCTATGACCCGCCGTTGCCCGCGCTACCGGGACCAGCTCACACAACGGGTTCCGGCCGGCTCCGTGATCAAGTGCAACGTGGTCTACGAGTCGCCGTTCTGGCGGGAGGACGGTCTCACCGGACAGGCGACGGGTGACGAGGGTCCGGTCGGTGTCGTCTTCGACAACTCGCCCCCGTCCGGCACGCCCGGGGTGCTGCTCGCGTTCCTCGAGGGCGCGCACGGGCGCGCGTTGAGCCGGGTCGTCCGCGGCGCAACGACAGGAGGCCGTGGTCGGCAGCCTGGTGCGGTTCTTCGGACGCAAGGCTGCCGCGGTCGTGGAGTACGTCGAGCTCGACTGGTCGCAGGAGGAATGGACCCGCGGTTGCTATGGCGCGCACTTCCCGTGCGGGGTGTGGACGCAGTTCGGGCCGGCATTGCGCGAGCCGGTCGGGCGCATCCACTGGGCCGGTGCGGAGACCGCGACGGTCTGGACCGGGTACATGGACGGCGCGTTGCAGTCGGGCGCGCGTGCCGCGACCGAGGTGCTCGCCGACCGCGGTCTGACCGCGACATGACCGGAGCGTGGAATCGGCCGCCGCGAAGTGAGCTCGAGGAGCAAGACGGCGAGGACGCCCTGCCACACCGGGCAGGGTGGCGCAGCAGGGCGTCAACTCGCCGGAGGGGGACCGTATCCCCACGGGGCGCCCCAGGCGAGTGCAGAGCGCGAGTCGATCAGCACGCGAACGTTGCCGATCAGTGCGAAGCGTGACCTCTTCCCTCACGAGTTTCGGGCTCCGAGTCGCCGGGTAGCGCAGACGTAGGACCCGCTCGACCGGGCGGGCCCGCTCGCAAGGTGGGCCCATGCACGGCGTATGCGTCCGAGTTCGACCAGGCGGAACGGTCGCAGCTGGAGTTGTTGCGGGGCAGCTTGGATGACGCCAAGGACCAATTGCGGCGCGCTCGGCTGCGGCTCGATCGCGCGCAGCGTCGTGTGCGCAACCTCGAGGTCGCGGTGCAGAGCTGGCAGACTCTCGTCGAGCCAGTACGAACACGGCAATGGTGCCGGAATCGGACGGCGACTGTCCGAGATCCAGCTCTGATCCGGTCGATTGCGTGTCCAGGCTGACCGCGCAGTCGACGCAGGACTCGCACGGCGGTGCACCGGAACTTCAGCCCGAAGCAGGCGTCCTGGGTGTTCGCACAACGGCCGGCCGGTCAGGCCTCGGCGCGGATGCGGACGATCGCCGGCTGACCGACCAGCGCGGCGACCTGCTCGAGCACGTCCTCACGGCTGGCACGCGCCGCGGCGAGCGCCTCGTCCGGGTGACGGAACCACTCGAGGCTCGCGGCGGTGCGGCGCCAGCGCAGCCAGCGGACGCGCCACGCGATCCACGCCATCCCGCCGATCGGGCCCGGCCGCGGCGACCGCGAGCGCGGCGCGGCCACCGAAGCGGCGGTACGCGATCGTCGTCTCGGTGGCCCACATCGTCGGGAGCAGCACGAGCCCGGTGAGGCCCTTGGCCGTCATCTGCCAGGCCGGGTGCTTCACCTTGGACCGGACGAGCTGGATCGCCGGGACGATCGCACCGTTCAGCGCCATGCCGACCGCGGCGAACGGCATGAGGACGCACGCTGCCGACCGCGAGCCGGGCGAGGCGCAGCCGGATCCAGCCCGGATGGAGTCGAGGCGACCGCGCGCGGGTTGTCGATGCCGAGCAGGGCGAGGTCCCGTCGGTACGCCTCGACCGCGGCCGCGAGGCCGTCGGAACGCGTCGCTGTCCTCGCCGCCGCTCGCCTCGATCGCGGCGGCGAGCGCGCGGCTCGAGCGCGCTGCGCTCGGCGAACACCGGCTCGCGCGGGCCGGCGTCGCGCTCGCCGAGGATGGTGATCGCGGCGGCGCGGTCGATGACCGCGGCCTCTTCCCACGACGCGTGGTTCAGCGTGAGCTCGTGCAGGCGGCTGCGCGAGGAGATCGGTCAGCCCGCGCACCGCGGCGGGGCCGTCGGCGCGGTAGCGCTCGACCCAGTCGTCGACCTCGATCGGATGACCGATGTGGATCGCGGCCTGCGAGCGGAACCGGCCCTTGTCGTCGTAGACGAGCCCGATCGGCACGATGGTGATGCCGGGAGTCCCGTCGTCGGCCGCGGCGCCGAGCGCGATGCGCGCCGCGCCGGTCTTCAGCGGGAGCATCGCGGGCTCGAGGTGCACACCGCCTTCGGGGAAGAGCGCGATGTGCGCGCCCTGCGCGAGCGCGTCGTGGCACGCCGCGAACACCGACTCGTTGCTCGCCGGCGTCCGCGCCCTCCCGGCGGCGGGAGACGGGCAGCACCTGCGCGAGCCAGAAGAGGAACCGCGCGGGCGGGAAGCGCCAGAGGTCCTCGCCCGGCGAGGAAGCTCGGGAGCCCGGGCAGCTTCGCGGCCATGATCGACCGGGTCGGCGAGCCCGTTGGTGTGGTTCGCCGCGATGATCGTCGGCTCGCCTTCGACGAGGCGCGACGCGCCGGTGACGTCGACGCGCCGGAAGATCACCTTCACGACGATCCAGGCGAGGATCTTCAGGAATCGGTAGGCGGGCGGGCGCTCGGGCCCGGGTCGGCTCACGATCCGGACGGTACCGCCTCCACGAGCGGCGGCTCGATCCGCGTCGCGGCGCGGTCCGTGGAGCGCCCGTGCAATATTGTCGCTTCGATTCGAAGGAGGCCGATGCCTGCTCGCGCCCGCCGCGCACCGATGTTCACCGTCCGAACCCGTGCGCGTACGGCGTGTCGCAGCGCTGCTGCTCGTCGTGCGTCGCCGCGTGCAGCAGCGGCGGATCCGACGAGCACCGCGTCCTCGGTCGACGAACCCGACGCGCGTTCCGTTGGTCGGGACCCACTGGGTGCTGAGCGGCGACACCGACCTGGGGGTGCCGACCCGGTGTCGTGGTCACGGCGCCTTCAAGGCCGGAGTCCTAGCAATACATC
>CAWKDX010000017.1:0-21880 GCA_963848485.1 uncultured Acidimicrobiia bacterium | reverse complement strand
TCTCTTGGAGTATCCGCTGCTCTTCCTCGGAAAGCGGCATCAGCCAATCTTCGCGCGTCGACACCCTGCTCTCAACGCAGGCCCTCCGGAATCGGCGCGAATCGCTGGGTCTCGCCACCCGCCGCGGCCGACCGGTACGCCCCGTCGACGACCTCGTGCGCCGCGAGGGCGTCCTCCACCCCGGGCACGCCGCGGGCCGCGTCGCCCGCCGCGACCAGGGCATCCAGGAACGCTTTGCTCGGTTCTGCGTACTGGGCCAACGGCTTGGCCAGCACCTCCGGGACCGTGAACCGGTCGATCCACGACGGCGGTTCACCCTCGATCGTCTCGACCCCCGGGAGGTCTCGACGTGGAGCGGGCCGAGATAGTCGTCCTCGGTCCAGAGGAACGCGTCCTCGCAGAACAGCTCGAGGCGGCGGGTCGACGGCCGGGTCGTGACCTGGTGCCACACGCTCACGAGCGACGCGGTCGCGCCGCCCGGGTACGCCAGGCGCAGCGCGGCGGAGTCGTCGATGCCCGGATAGCCGAAGATCGACGCGGTGTGCGCGGAGACCGACTCGGGCGGGCCCATCACCCAATTGATGACGTCGAGATCGTGGATCGAGTGCTCGATCAGCGTCCCTCCGCCCGCCTTGCCCACGTCGCGCGCCACGTCGAGCCGTACATGCCCTGGATCGGGAAGTACTGGTCGTCGCGCAGGATCAGGGCCATCGGCTTGCCGTACCGACCCGAGTGCACGATCTCGGCCAGGTTGCGGAACACCGGGGCGTGGCGCAGGACCAGCCGACCTGGTGCGGCACCCCGGCCGAGCAGCTCGGCGATGCGCCGGCAGTCCGCCAGGTTCGGCGCGAGCGGCTTCTCGCAGAACACCGGGAGGTTCCGGGCCACGGCCGCCTCGACCGCCGGGAGGTGGCCGTCGGTCCAGGTGCAGATCCAGGCGACGTCGACCGAGTCGAGCAGGGCCTCCAGGGATCTCGGCCGGCGCTGCGTGGTTCGGCTCGGCCAGCTTCAGCGGCCCGCTCGGGGTCGGTGTCGAAGGTCGCGGTGATGTCCGCGTCGATCAGGCCGCCGTCGGCGAGCTGGCGCAGCGCGAAGGAGTGGACGGTTCCGATGTGGCCACAGCCGATCAGCCCGATTCGCAGCATCAGTGCGGTTCCTCCTCGTCGTTCGTCGGTCGGGGCGTCGGTCGTCGGGGCGTTCGTCGTCGGGCCCCACAGGCTGGCACGCCGACCGGTCCGGAGCTGACCCCGGTCGATGAAGGCGGCCGAGCCCACGGCATCGTTGCCGAACCGCTCGCGCACCGACTCCATCGCGTCCTCGAGCGCGCGGCGATCCTCGGTGACCGGGCCCGGGCCGTCGAAGTCGAGCCGACCCTGCACGCCGACGCCTTCCTCGAGCTGTTGCACGGACACCCCGAGCAGGCGGATGCCCTCCTCGAGGTCCACCGGCGCGCAGCAGCGTGCGGGCCGTGTCACCGATCTCGGCGGCCAGGTCCGTCGGGGTCGGCAGGGTGTGCGATCGGGTGATCGTGCGGAAGTCGCTGAAGCGCACCTTCAGCTGCACGGTCCGCGCGGTCTTCGTGGTCCTGCGCAGGCGCATCGCGACCGCGTCGGCCATGCGCAGCGCGTCCCGCTCGAGCCCGTCGAGATCGGTCCGGTCCTGCGCGAACGTCTCCTCGTGCCCGATCGACTTGAGCACGCGGTCCGGCTCGACCGCCCGGTCGTCGCGGTTCCAGGCCAGCGCGTGCAGATGTGCACCGGCCGACGCGCCGAGGCTCGCGCACGAGCGTCGCCTCCGGCAGCTCGCGCGAGATCGCCGACGGTCTTCACTCGGTGCCGGTCGAGCCGCTTCCTCGTCGCCGGCCCGACCCCCCAGAGCCGGGTCACCGGGAGCGGGTGGAGGAACTCGAGCTCGGTGCCCGGCTCCACCACGAGCATGCCGTCCGGCTTCGCCATGTCGCTCGCGAGCTTCGCCAGCAGCTTCGTCGTCGCCGCACCGACCGACGCGGTCAGCCCGGTCTCGGCGCGGATCCGTCGCCGGAGCAATGCGCCGATCTCGGGCCCGGTACCGAGCGACCGGCGCGCGCCGGCGACGTCGAGGAACGCCTCGTCGACCGAGATCGGCTCCACCAGCGGCGTGACGTCGTGCAGCACGCCATGACCTGCGCGCTCGCCTCGGAGTACGCGTCGAACCGGGGCGAGAGGAACACCGCGTCCGGGCACGCACGCCGGGCCCGCGCCATCGGCATCGCGGAGTGGATGCCGAACCGGCGCGCCTCGTAGCTCGCTGCCGCGACCACCCCGCGGTTGCCGAGCCCACCGACGACGACCGGCCGGCCGCGGATCGCCGGGTCCGCGAGCTGCTCCACCGACGCGAAGAACGCGTCGAGATCCAGATGGAGGATCGACGGCGCCTCGCGCATCACGCGCTCGCGTCGCCGCATCAGGAATCTTGGGTGCGGATGACCTCGAGGGAGTCCAGCGCGGTGCCGCGGACGTCGTAGCTGAAGCCGCGGCCGCCGGGCCGGCTCCCACCGTTCGGTCAACCACTCCGCCAGCGGTTCGCGCACCCAGTGAAAGCACGCCTCGAGCCGGCCGGGCACCTCCTCGACGGGGAAGAACGCCGCGTCCACGACGATGCCGTCCGGGTCGTCGACGCGCAGCTCCCCCTCGAACGAGAGCGGCCCGGTGCACCTCGCAGTGCATGATCCAGCCGAGATCGAGGGCGACCATCGTCACCTCGTAGAGCGGGCCCTCCCACTCCCGCACGACGAGGCCGGTCTCCTCCTCGACCTCGCGGGTGAGCCCATCGAGGATCGAGGCGTCCGTCGCATCGATCACGCCGCCCGGCGTGCTCCAGTCGAGCGAGCCGTTCCGGCGTTGGTTGCAGACGAGCAACAGGCCGTCGCCGTGCTCGAGCACCGCGCCGGCGACCGTCCACTCGTGGGTCGGCCGAGCCATGCGGCCAGTGTGGCACGACCGCTCGCCGCGCGGTCCCGTCCGTCGTCGCGGCCGGCGACGTCCTAACCTCCGCACCGGTGACCGACGAAGAGGAGCTGCCGGCGTTCGACACGGGCCCCGGGCCTCCGCGTGGTGCCTTCCTGCTCGCGTACCTCGGCGTCGTCCTCGCCGGCCTCTTCGGCGGGGCGATCGGCTACGGCCTCGTCAACGTCAGCAGCAGCGGTGGCACCGCCGCCGAGAAGGCGATCGGCGCGCTCGTCGGCGCGGTCATCGCCGCCGTCGGCGTCGGCATCGTCGCCGTGCTCGCGCTGCGGGCGATGGCCGAGTGGCGACGGCCGCCCGGGGCCGGCGCGAACGACCGCCGTCCCCGCCCCCGCTGAAGCGCGGCTGCGGCCGGCTCAGTCGCCGAACGTCAGCCGGCGGAAGCCCTCGGCGTAGCGCACCCCAGCCTGGCGGCCGTCGTGCTCGGCCCGCTGGCGGAGGAACTGCGCGGAACGGCTCCCCCGTCTCCTGGAGCTGGCTCTGGTGGCAGAACAGCGCGTCGATCTTGCGCTCGAGGTGGTCGGAGATGTCGACCCAGCAGTTCGGCTCGAGCGTCCCAGAGAGGTACACCTCGCGCACGTGGTGCACGGTGAGCCCCTCAGCGAGCTGCTCGGCGAAGTAGTGCGGGAGTCCTGCCGCAGGAGCGATCGCGTCGAGCGTCGCCCATCCGGTGACGCGATGATCGCGGTGGTTGAAGTACCCGTCGCCGAAGAACACCGCAGTCGGATCCGGACACAGCACCACGTCGGGCCGAAGCTCGCGCACGACGCGACAGATCTCCTCGCGCAGGGTCCGGTCGTCCTCGAGGTCGCCGTCACCGTGCTGGAGGTGGCGGTGACCGGCGAGACCGAGGAGCTCGACCGAGCTCGCCGTCTCCCCGACCCGCTGCGCCGCGAGCACTTCCGGGTCGACGTCCGGATCGCTCGTCCCCTTGTCGCCGCGTGTCGTGACGAGCACCCACACCTCGCAACCCTCGGCCGCCCAGCGGGCCAGGGTGCCACCGGCCGAGACCTCTGGATCATCCGGATGCGCGTAGACCGCGAGCGCCCGACTCGGAGTCGCGAGCTCGGTCGCCGTCACCAGTCGAGCTCGAGGACGGACCGCATCGACGCCTCGAACGTGGCGTCGTCCATCTGATCACGCGCGCCGAGGACCATCACCGCGTCGTCGCCGACGGGATTCCGGAAGGCCGGCGCATCCGACTCGACGATGTCCGCGATCGTCTGATGCGACCGCTTCGGGACCCGGACCCACCTCAGCCCCGCCGCGGAGCCGGGTGGCGGCATCGGACCAGGCCCGCGAGCTCGTCGTACGGTGCGGCATCCAGGCCGACGCGGGTGGCGTTGTCCGAGAACGTGGTCGAGAAGAAGCCGGGTTCGACGAGCGCGACCTTGATCCCGAAGTGACCGACCTCACGCATCAGGGCCTCCGTGAGGCCTTCGAGCGCGAACTTGGTGCCGGCATACATGCCGTCCAGCGGCGGAGAGACGCGTCCGGCCACCGAGGTGACGTTGATGATCGTCCCGCTCCCCCGCTCGCGCATCTGCGGGAGGACCGCCTGCATCATCCGCAGCGCGCCGAAGAAGTTCGTCTCGAAGAGCCGCTTGCCCTCGTCGATGGGGAGCAGCTCCACCGGGCCGATGATCCCCCGGCCGGCGTTGTTGACCAGCGCGTCGATGTGGCCCGCGGCACGGACGGCATCGGCCACCGACCGATCGGAGTCGACGTCGAGCGCAAGCTTCTGCGCGACATCGAGATCGACGAGCACCTCGGGGCGCCGCGCGGTGGCGATCACCTCGTGGCCACGCTTGGTCAGCTCGACCGCGCCACCCCATCCGAATCCGCTCGAACATCCCGTGATGAGCACTCGCACGGCGTCACCGTTCCCACTCGCGGCTTGAGGCTCGGAGGCTACCGCTGACCCTCCCACTCGTTCCCGTGAAGGCGGGTCGGGTCAGGGTTGTGGCGACTCGTCGCTCGACCAGGTGGAACGCCGGGACTCGACCGCGTCGGCCGCGAGCACGTCGAACGCGGCGATGGTGCGATCGATGTCGGCGTCGTCGATGTCCTTGTGCGTGCACAGGCGCACGGTGTCCGCGTCGATCGTCCCGGCCCGGATCCCACGACCCTCGAGCATCGTCAGGAACTCGGCGGGCAGCCGATCGGCCCGTGCGCAGATGATGTTCGTGCGCACCGATCTCGGGTCGATGGATCCCGGGAACCGGTCCGCGAGCGCCACAGCCAAGCGCTGGGCCCGGGCGTGGTCGTCCGGGAGCCGTTCGGGCATGGTCTCGATCGCCATGATCGCGGCCGCGGCCATCATCCCGGCCTGGCGCCACCCCCCGCCGAAGCGCTGCCGCTGCTCACGGGCCGCGTCGATGAACGCCGTCCGCCCGCACAGGAGCGAGCCGATCGGTGCACCAAGGCCCTTCGACACGCAGAACATGACCGTGTCCGGCGGCGCAGCGAGCGTGTGCACGGTCGTGCCGAGCGCGACCGCCGCGTTGAACAGACGCGCGCCGTCGCAGTGCAACGGGATCGCGTGCGCGGCTGCCGCCCATGCGATGTCGGCGACTTCGCTCGCGGACGCAGGCCGGCCGCTCGCCGGCATGTGCGTGTTCTCGATCGTCACCAGGGAGATCGGCGGGAAGTGATGACGGCTGCTCTCGAGCGCGGCCGAGATCGCGTGCGGCGAGACGACCCCGTTCCCGTCCGGGAGCGGGCGGACCTGCACGCCGGAGTTGGACGCAACGGCGGCGGCCTCGTACCGGTAGACGTGCGCGCGCTCGGGGGCCAGCATCTCGGTGCCCGGCCGGGTGTGCACATGGATCGCGAGCTGGTTCGCCAGCGTGCCGGTCGCGGTGTAGATCGCGGCCTCCTTGCCGAGCGTGGCGGCCGCGAGCTCTTCGAGCCGGTTGACGGTCGGGTCCTCGCGGTACACGTCGTCGCCGACGGGCGCCCGTGCCATCGCGATCCGCATCTCGGGGGTCGGCGTCGTGACGGTGTCGGATCGCAGGTCGACGGTTCCGTCGGTCGAAGGCATCCGAGCTCCCCCCTACGTGCGGCGGAGGGGACGCATCAGCCCCTCCTGGATCACGGTCACCGCGAGCGTGCCGTCGATCGTGAAGATCGAACCCTCGGCGATGCCGCGCGCACTGCTCGCGGACTGGCTCCGCTGGTGGTAGAGCAACCACGAGTCCGCCCGGAACGGCCGGTGGAACCACATCGCGTGGTCGAGACTCGCGATCTGGTACTCGTCCTCGCGATACGAGTTGCCGTGCGGGAGCATCGCGGTATCGAGGATCGTGAGGTCCGATGCGTAGACGACGATGCACACGTGCAGCAGCGGGTCGTCGGGCAGCATCCCGTTCGCCTTGATCCACACGTCCTGGCTCGGCTCGCGTGGCCCCGGGTCCATCCAGCTCGGCAGCTCGGTCGGGCGCTGGTCGATCGGGCGCTCCCGCTGGAGCCACTCGATCATGTCCGGAGAGAAGCGGTCCCGGTGCGCCGACATCTGCTCTTGGAAGGTCGGCAGCTCCGAGGGCATCTGGACGTCGGGCATCGGGTCCTGGTGGTCGGGGCCGGTCTCCTCGATGTGGAACGACGCCTGGAGGTTGAAGATGGCGCGCCCGTGCTGGATGCCCACGACCCGCCGGGTGGTGAAGCTCCTGCCGTCGCGGATGCGGTCGACCTCGTACACGATCGGGACCGTCGGGTCACCCGGGCGAAGGAAGTACGCGTGCAGCGAGTTCACCGGCCGGCCGGGCTCCACGGTGCGGCCGGCGGCAACGAGCGCCTGGCCCGCGACCTGGCCTCCGAACACCCGCTGCTGGTCTTCCTTCGGCGAGACCCCGCGAAAGAGGTTCACCTCCAGGGGTTCGAGATCGAGCAGCGCGATCAGGTCATCGAGCGCAGTTCCCATCGCGGCGCACGCTAGCCAAAGAAGATGCTCGCAACGTCGTACAGGGCCGGATCGACGACCTTGAGCTCCTTCACCGCATCGTGGATCGCCACCCGCACGATCTCACCGCACTGGAGCGCAACCATCGATCCGAATGCTCCGTCGTGCGCCGCGTCGATCGCCGCGATCCCGAACCGGGTCGCGAGCACGCGATCGAACGCGGTGGGCGTCCCGCCGCGCAGGACATGGCCCAGGATCGTGACGCGCGCGTCGTAACCGGTCCGGGCGTGGATCTCCTCGGTGACCCGGTTGGCGACCCCACCGAGTCGGGGGTGCCCGAACTCGTCGAGCTCCCCCGACCGCAAGGTCATCGTGCCCTCGACCGGCGTCGCCCCTTCGGCGACCACGACGATCGAGAAGTTGTCGCCCCCGCGGTGGCGGTGCTCGATGCGCTCGCACACCTCGGCGATGTCGAACGGCAGCTCCGGGATCAGGATGATGTCCGCGCCGCCGGCGAGCCCGGAGTGCAACGCGATCCAGCCTGCGTGCCGGCCCATGACCTCGACCACCATGACCCGGTCGTGCGACTCCGCGGTGGTGTGCAGTCGGTCGATCGCGTCGGTTGCGATCTGCACCGCGGTGTCGAAACCGAACGTCACCTCGGTCGCGGACAGGTCGTTGTCGATCGTCTTGGGCACGCCGATCACGTGGGCACCCTCCGCGCCGAGCTTGGCCGCGACCCCCAACGTGTCCTCACCGCCGACCGCGATCAACGCGTCGATGCGCTCGCGACGCAAGGTGTCGAGGGCGCGCGCGACACCGTCGTCCGTCTTGTACGGGTTGGTGCGGCTCGATCCGAGGATCGTGCCGCCTCGGGGAAGGAGCCCGCGCGTCGTGGTGGTGGTGAGCGCGACGGTCTCGCACTCGATCACGCCGCGCCATCCATGGCGGAACCCCACGATGTTGTGCCCGTAGACGCCTTCCCCCTTGCGCACGATCGCCCGGATCACGGCGTTCAGGCCGGGACAGTCGCCGCCGCCGGTCAACACTCCGATGCGCATGGTCCTCTCCATCTCTCCCGCCCATCCTGCTCTCCCGCCCATCCTGCCGCAGCGCGCAAGCACCCGGATAACCTGCGGTCGTGAAGGCACGGACCCGAGTCGAAGAAGCCGTGCGCTCGCGGGTCGAGATCGGCGAGCCGCTCCTCGCGGGTGGCTTCGCGTGGATCGCCTTCCCGCGCGCCCAGGTCTCGACACTCTTCCTGGCCCGCAAGCCCCACCTCGTGGGCATCACGGATCGCCGGCTCCTGATCGTGGCCCAGCCGCACGAGGTCCGGCCCGTCGAGGAGCAGGACGTGCTCCTCGACGCGCCACTCGGGTCCGTCACCGTCGACGGCGTTCGCACCTTCGCACCGATGCTGCAGGTTCGGATCACGACGGAGGCCGGCCGCAAGCTGGTGCTCGAGTTCCGGCCCCGGGACCGCCAGCTCGGCCACCGCCTGGCGGAGACCCTCGGCGGTGACGGCGCACCGCCGACGCCGCCGACGACCGAGGTCTCCGCCACCACCACCTGATGGCCGTCGTTCTCAGCATCGACGCGGGAACCTCCGGGATCCGCACACTCGCGATCGACGAGACCGGGCGAGTCGTGCGCAGTGCCATGCGCGAGTTCCCGCAGTACTTCCCTCAACCGGGCTGGGTCGAGCACGACGCGGACGAGATCTGGAGCGCAACAATCGACACGCTGGGCGAGGTCGCGCGCGCGACGGAGGCCGCGGGCGAGACGATCGCGTGCATCGGCATCGCGAACCAGCGTGAGACCGTCGTGGTGTGGAGTCGCAAGACCGGGCAACCCCAGCACCGCGCGATCGTCTGGCAGGACCGACGGACCGCGGCCGAGTGTGACGAGCGCCGCGATGCCGGCCTCGAGCCGCTCATCCGGCACCGCACCGGGCTGGTGCTCGACCCCTACTTCTCCGCGACGAAGCTCGCCTGGATCTTGCGGGAGGGCGGGGTCGAGGCGTCGGCCGACCTCGCGTTCGGCACGGTCGACGCGTGGCTCCTCTACCGGCTCACCGGCGGTCGGGAGCACGCGACGGATCCGTCGAACGCGAGCCGCACGATGCTCTACGACATCGGCGAGCTCGAGTGGTCGGCGGAGCTGTGCGAGCTCTTCGGCGTTCCCGAGACCTGCCTGCCCGAGGTGAGGCCGAGCAGCGGACGGTTCGGGGTGACGGATCCCGAGGCAGCAGCCGGGCTCGCGCTGCCGGTGAGCGGGATCGCGGGCGATCAACAGGCCGCGTTGTTCGGTCAGGCGTGCTTCGAGCCCGGCATGGCGAAGAACACCTACGGCACGGGTTCGTTCGTCCTGGTCAACCTCGGCCCGAACCGGCCCGAACCGGCGGCGGGGCTGCTCACGACCGTGGCCTGGCAAGTGGGTTCGGAGCCGACGGTCTACGCGATGGAGGGCGCGATCTTCGTCACCGGCGCGGCCATCCAGTGGCTGCGCGATGGGCTCGGCGTGATCGCCGACGCGGCCGAGACGGGCCCGCTGGCCGAGAGCGTTCCGGACAGCGGCGGCGTGATGTTCGTCCCCGCGTTCACCGGGCTGGGCTCGCCGTACTGGGACCCGTACGCGCGCGGCACCATGCTCGGCCTGACCCGCGGGACCGGTCGTGCGCAGCTCGCGCGGGCGGTCGTCGAATCGATGGCGTACCAGACGCGGGACGTCGTCGATGCGGTGACTGCGGCCACCGGGACGCGGCTCGCGGAGCTGCGGATCGACGGCGGGGCGAGCGTGATGAACCTGCTCGGCCAGCTCCAGGCCGACCTGCTCGGTGTCACCGTGCGGCGACCCGCGGTCCAGGAGACGACCGCGCTCGGCGCCGCGTACCTCGCCGGGCTCTCGGAGGGGGTCTGGACGAGCGCGGGAGAAGCCGCTGACGCGTGGAGGGCCGAGGCGAGCTTCACCCCTGCGATGCCCGCCGGGTTGGTGGACGCGGGGCTCGCAACGTGGCGTCGAGCGGTCGAACGCTCGCGCGGATGGGCACTCGACTGACGCTGCGGTGCGCGCGGCCCGAGCCGTGCTCAGCTGGCGAGGCGGGTGAGCACGGCGGGGTTCGGCACCAGCTCGGGCTGGTCCGTCTCCTCGCGGTGCTTCGTCATGTACGAGTCGACGTACTCGTAGCCGCTGAGCTCGCGGATCTCGTACATGAGCTCGTCCGCGATCTGGCGCAGGACGAGCCGGTCGTGCTCCCGGCCCTGGTAGTGCTCGAGCGGCAGCGGGGTGCCGAACCGGATCCACACGGTGCGGAACAGCCGCGGCAACTTCTTGTCGGTGGGCTGGCACTCGTCCGTCGCGACCAGCCCGACGGGAACGATCGGCGCGCCCGTCGCGAGCGCGAGCCGGGCGACCCCGGTGTGGCCCCGATGGAGATAGCCGTCGCGGGTGCGGGTCCCCTCGGGGTAGATGCCGAAGACGCCGCCGCGCTCGAGGACGTGGGTCGCCGCGGCGAGCGCGCCCTCGGCCGCACTGCCACCCTCGCGCCGGATCGGGATCTGCCCGACGGCCCGGAAGAACCACGCAGTCTTCGGGTCGTCGAAGTACTCGGCCTTCGCGACGAAGGTCACGCGGCGGCGGAGGACCAGCGGGAGGAAGATCGAGTCGAGGAAGGACCGGTGGTTGGCGGCGAGGATGACGGGCCCGCGCTCGGGCACCTGCTCGCGCCCTTCTACCCGCACCCGGTAGACCAGGCGCAGCACTGGCGTCAGGATCGCCTTGAGGACCCAGTAGGCCACGTTCCCCCCTGGCACCGGCTTCGCAACCGGCGCACCCGACCACACTAAACCGCGACAGCCCGCCGCGGGTGTGAGCGCGCGCGTCCGAGGTGCGCGGCGTCAGGCGGATCGGCCGGTCCGCCGGGTCACGCGGCGTGCGGGACGCGCGCCGCGAGAGCCAAGCGGAGCTCGAGCTGGTCCACGGCGTGCCGGGCCGCCGCGGCCCGCCCCATCTCCGAGACGACGTTGGCGAGCGCACCTTCGTTGCCGAATGAGCTCACCGCTTCGCGAAGACGGGACAGCAGCTGCGCCATGGGGCACCTCCGGGGGTCACTGGCATCATGAGCCACGCCGGTTACCTCGGACCTACGCCCACGTGTCCAGGGCGCGAACCCGCGCTGACATTTCCCTGAACGGACCGGGAGCGGTTGCGTTGACCCGTCGGTCGAGGCGCCCGTAGCGTGACGCCATGTCGCGGAAGTTGACGCAGCGTGGCCGGGATCGGCGGCTCCAGATCCTGCGCGAGGCGGCACGCCTCTTCTCCGAGCGGGGCTACCACCCCACCTCCGTCGCCGACATCGTCGCCAGCCTGCACGTCGGCAAGGGCGTCTTCTACTGGTACTTCCCCAGCAAGGAGGAGCTCTTCGTCGAGCTGTTGCGCGGCGCGCACCAGGACCTGCGGCGTCGCCAGCAGGCCGCGATCGGCGACGAGCCGGACCCCGTGCGACGCATCGAGCTCGGCATCCGCGCGTCGATGGACTGGTTCGACGAGCACCGCAGCTCGTCCAACCTCGTACAGTTCGCGGCAAGTGAGGAGCGGTTCGCGAGCGTGGTGCGCCACAACCGCGAGGTCGCGATCGCCGACGCCGTGCGCCACATCAAGGACGGGATCGTCGAGGGCCGGATCGCAGATCAGGACCCGGAGGTGCTCGCGGAGGCCGTCGTGGGGGTCACTGAGCGGCTCGCGCAGACCTACCTGCTCGAACGCAACGACGCCCGTGGGCCAGGTCGCGGACGCCGCGGTGGCCTTCTGCCTCCGCGGCCTGATGGGCTGATCCAGCCCGCGCTAGCCCAGCTTGACGAGTGCCTTGCGGATCCCCCGCAGCGCCTGACCGATGCGCTGCTCGTTCTCCACGAGGGCGAACCGCACGAAGCCCTCGCCGCCCGGACCGAAGCCGACGCCCGGTGAGACCGCGACCTTGGCTTCCTGTACGAGCATCTTGGCGAACTCGAGGCTGCCGAGCTCCTCGTAGGCCTCCGGGAGCGGAGCCCAGACGAACATCGTCCCCCTCGGCTTCTCGATCTGCCACCCGATGCGCGCCAGGCCGTCGACCAACGCGTCGCGCCGACCGAGGTAGATCTCGTTGACCTCGCGGGGGTACTCGGGGGCTTCGTTCATCGCGACGATCGACGCGATCTGGATCGGCTGGAACGTGCCGTAGTCCAGGTAGCTCTTCAGCGCGCGCGAGTGCCGCGACCACCTCCGGGTTTCCGAGCATGAAGCCGACTCGCCAGCCGGCCATCGAGAAGCTCTTCGTCAGGCTGTAGATCTCGACCGCGACATCCTTCGCGCCCGGCACCTGCAGGAGCGACGGCGGCTCGTACCCGTCGAAGCCGAGCTCCGCGTACGCGAAGTCGTGCACGAGGAGGACGTCGTGCTCGCGCGCGAACTCGACCATGCGCGTCATGAACTCGAGGTCGACGCACTCGCCCGTCGGGTTGTGAGGGAACGACATGACCACGACGCGCGGCCGCGGCCATGCCTGCTCCCAGGCGGCGTGCAAGTTGGCGAAGAAATCCTGATCGGGACCCATGCGCACGTAGTGCACACCCGCGCCCGCGAGGATCGGGCCCCAGATGTGGATCGGGTACGACGGGCTCGGCACCAGCGCGGTGTCACCCGGGCCGAGCAGCACCCACATGAGGTGTGAGAAGCCTTCCTTCGCGCCGATGGTGACGCAGGCTTCGGTCTCCGGGTCGAGGTCGACCCCGAAGCGCCGCTGGTACAAGTCCGTGATGGCAAGCCGGAGGCGGGGTACGCCGCGGGTCGCGGAGTACCGGTGGTTGCGCGGGTTCTTTGCCGCCTCCGCGAGCTTCTCGACCGCGATCGCGGGCGACGGGATGTCCGGGTTGCCGAACCCGAGGTCGATGACGTCCACATCCGAACGGCGGGCTGCCACCTTCAACGCGTCGATCTCGGCAAAGGCGTACGGCGGAAGCGCGTGGATGCGACGGAATTCCATGCGTCGAGGGTAGCGCCGCCCGGTCCCGAATCCGGACCGGTTTGTCGGCTGCAGGACGCGGGTGCACAGGTGTCGTGGGCGTTCGCCGGTTGCCAGACGCGGACGTAGTCCCATTCGATGGTGCGCTTCGGGAACATGGTCGAGCTGAAGAGGTTCGGGTCGAACGGCTTGACGGCTTCCTTTGCCCAGTCGAACTCGAAGCCGTTGTTGCCGAACGCGAGGTTCAGGATGAGGTGGCTGTAGTACTTCGCGATGCTCGCCCCCGGGCGTGAGGTCCAGCGCTTGACCCCGTCGAAATAGAGCTCGTACTTCGTGGCGGTCCAGTTGAGACCGATGGTGTGGTAGCCGGCGGAGAGGTCGATGCCGTTCGTGAGTGAGCAGCTCGCGGCACCGGACGACGTGGCCGGGACCGGGATGTGCTGGCGACACGGCGAACCTCCGGACGAGAGCCCGATGTCGCCGCCGTCGTTCTCCGTGCTGTGGTTGCTCCCGTTGCCCCACCAGTGGGTGGTGCGGAACACTCGGGCGCTGCGGTCGAAACCTTCGAACGCGTCGATCTCGTAGTTCCAGCCGCGCCAGTCGCGAAGCCACATCGCGGGCCAGAGCCCGAAGCCCTTGGGCATCTTCACCCGGGCTTCGACGTAGCCGTACTTGAAGCCGAAGCTCTTGGAGCTGTTGAGCATCCCCGAGGTGAACCGGTACGGGACGTCGGTGAGGTTCGTGTTGCTCGACGCCGTCGAGTTGCTCACCGACGGGTCGTAGAAGGCCGCGCACTTCGACGGCGGGTAGATCCGGCTCAGCGTGCGGACCGTGTAGTGCTCGCTCGGCACCGTCTGCTGTTGCAGCGTCTGGCGGAGCACGCCGATCTGGCCGAAGCCGTCGTTGTCCGTGGTCACCACGGAGTTCGCAGGCTGGTACCACTGCAGCTCGCCGTTGCCCTCGAGCGTTTGCGCTCCGGACCGCATGCCCGTGCTCCACTTCGAAGCGGTGACCGCGGCGCGGTCGAACTCGTCGTCGAACATCATGTCCCACTGCGCGCCGGCGGTGACGCCGTCCGGCGGCGCGAGCGTCGCGGGCGAGGAGGGCGAGGTCGGACCCGGGATCGGAGCGGTGGTGATCGTCGAGCCGCTCGGGCAAGCCCCGCGGTTGGGCCGGGTCCGGGTCGTGGTGGTGGTGGTGCGACCGGCCTTGATCGTCGCGGTGCCGGTGCCGAGCACGACGACCGGCGTACTCACCTCGATCGAGAACGTCTCGGCCGGCTCCGCGGTCGAGTTCGGCGAGGTCGCCACGCGAACCTTGACCGGGGCCCTCGAGCCGGCGGGGATCGTGATCGCGGTGTCGATCGCCGCGAAGTCGGCCGGCGACCTGGCGGTGCCGTTGATCGTGCGCACGCCGAGCGTCAACCCGAAGGAGTAGCGCTGCGCCGGCCTGGCCGTGAAGTTCGCCGGTCGGCCCGGTTTGACCGAGATCGCGCCGATGGTGATGGCCGGCAGCTCGTCGTTCAGGATCTCGATCTTCTGCTTCGCGTGCTTCAGCGTGGCGCCGACGGGCTTCGACAGGTCGACCCGGAACAGCTCGGTGTCCTCGAGCTTCGTGTCGCCGTTGACGAGCACCGGGATCGACTGGCGCACGACACCGGCAGGAAACGTCAGCGTGCCCTTCTTCGCCACGAAATCGCCGTCCGTGGACTTCGCGGTTCCGTTCGCGGTCGTGTAGGCCACCGTCACCGGAGTCGACGACGCGGTGCTGAGCGTCGCGGTGACCATCACGGTCGAGGTCCCCGTGCTGCCCTCCACCACGTCGATCTCACGCGCGGGCACGCTGACGGTGGGGACGGCCGAACCGAGCGCGCCTCGGGTTCCGCCGAGGACGAGGCCGGCGGCCACCACCGCGCCGAGCAGTGCCACCCCCGCGATCAGCGTCGCCAGACGGGCCCGTCCCATGTGCTCCCCCGCAGCTCCCACTCCCGCGATGACCGCGCCAACCCTAGATCGAGATTCGTATAACCAGGTCGATATAGGCCGAAAGGCTCATACAGGTTCGGGACGCGGGCGGCGCTCAGGGTGGGGACCCGGATTGCCGACGTCGACAGGGAGCGCACGAAGGACCGGGGGAGATGAAGCTGCTGCGAGCTCGACTGGTGTGGTTGGTCGCCGCGCTCGCGCTCGTCCTCATCGCGCCCGCGTGCGGCTCCGGATCGGGTTCGGCCGCGGCCGACGCGGGCACCACCACCCCCAGCACCGCCGGCGACATCTCGCATCCTGACGCCTTCGCCACCGGGTTCGAGGACGGCGCCTTCGGGCGGTTTCGTGAGCACGAACGGGCCCGGATCACCCGCGCCGCGGCGAAGCGCGGGACACTCGGTCTCGACATCCACGCCCCCGGCGCGGATGCGTACGCCAGCTGGGACGCCGGACCCAACCGCGGCTTCTGGTCGTTCCGGGCGTGGATGCGCGTCGTCTCGTGGACGCCGGGCCAGAGCGTCGACCTGTTCACCGTGCGGAACCTCCCGGCCCGGAACAACTTCGACTTCTTCGTCGACACGCCCCGGCGCACATTCCGCTGGGACCTCTTCCGAGGAGACACGGCGAACGCACGGGCCCCGATCGCGCTCGGGAAGTGGCACCTCGTGGAGGCGAAGGGCTCGTTCGCGACCACGACCTACGTCGCGTACGTTCGGGTCGACGGCGTCCCGCAGCCGTCGATCACCTCGACCGGCCAGGTGCCGAGCGCGGTCCGGGACCTCGTGCTCGGTCCAGGCGGGACCACCAAGTCCAACGAGGTGCAGTTCGACGACGTGCGGATGGCGGTGGCGTCACGGCCGCTCGGGCTCCTCGGCGCGCCCGAGGTGGCTCGATGAGCCGGCGTCGCCGTCTTCGGTCCGGCGCCGCGGTACCCGCCGAGCGCACCCCCGCAGTGCGCGAGTCGTCTGTAAATGGTTGTATCAGTAAGAGGGGGCAGGAAGGTTACAATCACGACGTGCCCGGCTCTGCGATCAAGGACGGGTGGGCCGCACCACCCCTGTCGGAGCTGATCGTCCGCTCGCACGACGGTGGTGGGCTCCACGCCGGACCTCCTCATCAACCAGTGACCGGTGACGGCCGGGTGGTGGCCGAGCTCTTGGCCGTGCGCGGCCCGGCCGGCCACTTCCTCGTGCCCGCATCGTCTCGGCGGGCCGCGGCCCGATCGGTGCTCGCGTACAACCGGTTGCGCCCACTGAAGGTGCGCCTCGCCCGGGGTGTGATCGGCGCCGCGCTCTGGGCGGGGGCCGCCGGCCGCTTCTCCGAGTCGCGCGACTTGGTGGCCGGGCCCGACGCCGCGGTACTGCTCGATCACCTCGCCGCGGTGCTCGGAGAGCCCCGGGTCGTGTTCGCCGGCACCGAGAAGGGCGGGTCGGGGTTCGTGACTCCCGTGCTCCAGCTCTTCTCGCCCGACGGCCGGTCCATCGGATTCGCCAAGATCGGTTGGGACCCGGTGACGACTGCGATGATCCACGCCGAGGCCGACGCGCTCGAGCTGGCGGGTCGGGCCGGCTGGCATCACGTCTCCGTGCCCGAGGTCGCGTGGCGCGGCGCCTGGGAAGGACTCGAGCTGCTCGTCACCGCGCCGATGCCGCGCACCGCGCGGCGGCTGCGGGGCTCCGAGCTGCCACCGGTGGAGCCGTTGCACGAAGTCGCCACGCTCGACGGCCCCGTGACCCGCCGGCGCGTGACGGAGTCCGGCTACTGGCTCGACGCCGTCGCCACCGCGCAGCTCGCGACTCGCGCCGGACGCCCGGCCCTCGCCGACCACCTGGACTGCGTCGCCCGTGACCATGGTGACGCCGAGATCGCGTTCGGGCGCTGGCACGGCGACTGGGTGGAGTGGAACCTGGCTGATGCCGAGGGCGATCTGTGGGCGTGGGACTGGGCGTACAGCGCGCCCGATGTGCCCTTCGGTCTCGACCTGCTCCAGTTCTTCCACCTCCGTCACCTCGTGCTGCGCGAAGAGGACCCCGACGTCGCGCTGACGCACGCCGCAGCCGACGCCGAGCCGGGTCTCACGCAACTGGGCATCCCGCTCGACGAGCAGCGCGCGGTCGTCGCGTTGCACCACACCGAGGTGCTGCTCCGTGAAGAGCGGGCCGGCCAGGCCCGCGGTGGTTTCGACGCCGCGCGTGAGGCACGGCGATGACCGACACGGCACACGACACCCGCACCGAGGCCGAGACCCAGGACCACCTGGAGACCCAGAGCCACGTGCGGCAGGTCGCACGCGGCGGTGCGCTGAACATCGTCGGCTCGATCATCTACGGCGTCGCGAGCTTCCTGCTCCTCGTCGTGCTGACCCGCGAGCTCGGCGCCCGGATCGCCGGCGCAGTGATCGTCGTGATCGCCGTGTTCACGGTGATGAGCCGGTTCGCCGAGCTCGGAGGCAGCACCGGCCTCGTCCGCATGATCAGCCGCGACCGCGCGCTGGGCCGGGTCGAGCGCATCCGCCCCACCGTGATCGCCGCCGTCCTGCCGGTGCTCGCACTCGGCGTGCTCTTCTCCGTGATCCTCTGGTACTTCGCCGCTGGGCTCGCGCGGCTCTTCAGCGGCGGTGAGGACACGAAGCTCATCACCGACCTCATCCGCCTGCTCACGCCCTTCCTCCCCTTCTCCGCCGCGTACTCGGTCCTGGTGCTCGGCAGCCGCGGGTTCGGCACGATGAAGGTGCAGGTCTGGGTCGAGAAGATCATCCGGGCCGGCGGATGCCGATCGCCGCATTCCTCGTCGTCACCGCGGGCGGTGGCCCCGAAGCGGTGATGATCTCGTGGGCGCTGACGACCTTCATCGCCGCGCTCGTCACGGTCTACGTCTACGCGCGGCTGATCGCGCCGAAGAGGCGACGCTGCCACCCAAATCCGAACGGCTGCCGGCGCCGTTCCTGCCGATCGCGCGGACGTTCTGGATCTTCACGCTCCCGCGCGCGTTCGGTCAGGCGTTCAACGTCGCGGTGCTCTGGTTCGACACCTTGTTCGTCTCCGCCCTCATCGGCGCGACTGCGGGCGGCATCTACGCCGCAGGCACGCGCGACCTCCTCGTC
Organism: uncultured Acidimicrobiia bacterium; assembly: GCA_963848485.1. Classification (GTDB taxonomy): domain Bacteria; phylum Actinomycetota; class Acidimicrobiia; order IMCC26256; family JAENVU01; genus Chersky-806. The sequence goes on along the minus strand of CAWKDX010000017.1, from coordinate 3,891 downwards.
GGCGCGTTCATCGCCGAGGCGTTCATGCAGGCGGTCGGGCCGAAGGTGAGCGGGTTGCTGACGCTCGATCGGCTCAAGGACGCCAAGAAGGTCGTCGCGCAGACGACGACGTGGCAGGTCGCGATCATCTGGCCGACCTACCTGATCGTCGGCTCGTTCGCTGCCGTCCTGTTGCGCGTGTTCGGGCCCGCGTACGTCCAGGCCGAGGCGGCGCTCGTCTTCCTGTCGATCGGGATGATGCTCGCGTGCCTCGGCGGCCCGTGCGACAGCGTCATCCTCATGAGCGGGCGCAGTCGCCAGAGCCTGTTCAACTCCGCCGCCGCGCTCGGCGTCAACGTCGTCGGCAACCTCATCCTCGTACCGCAGTACGGCATCGGCGCGGCCGGCTTCGTGTGGGGGCTCACGCTCATCGTCGCCGACGGCCTCCCGGCGATCCAGGCGTCGCGCCGGATGGGGATCCACCCGTGGTCGGTGCCCATGCTGCGCACCATCGCCCTCTCGCTCGCCACGGTCGGGGTGGCCTGCCTCGGCGCCCGCCTCGCCTTCGGAGACAGCTGGACCGGCCTCTTCGTCGCCACGATCGTCGGTGGTGCCGCGTATTCAGTGCTCACGTGGCGGCTCCGCCGGTCGATACACCTCCAGGAGCTCCTCGAGAGCTTTCGTCGCGAACCACCCAGAGTGATCGTCGCCCCCAGCCCCACCTAGGAGAACGTCAGATGCCTCAAGAACGCGAGTCGCTCTCGTTCGGCGACTACGCCGCGATCATCAAGCGGCGCTGGCGCGTCGTCCTCGCGACCGCGCTGGTCTTCATGGTGCTCGGCGGTCTGTACACCTTCAAGAAGGGTGTGACCTATACGAGCAACTCGTCCATTGTGATCCGCCCCATCCTCTCCGACCCCTTCGTGGACAACCGGATCGAGGACGTCGGCGCCGACACCCAGGCCAAGGTGCTCGACTCGACCGTTGTGGCGACCACGGTCGCGAAGCGCCTGAAGCTCGACAAGGACCCGAAGGACCTCGTCAACCGACTCACGGTCGACAACCCCGTCGGCACGCTCATCTTGAACATCAGCTTCGCCGCGAGCACTCCGGAGCGGGCCCAGGCCGGCGCCCAGGCGTTCGCCCAGGCGTACCTCGACTACCGCCGCACGAACGCCGAGGAGACCCAGAAGCGCACCATCGCGGAGCTCACCGCGCAGCAGTCCGCGATCAACCGGAACCTGGCTGACGCGTCGGCGGCGATCGCGAACAACCCCCCTGGGAGTGACGCCGCGACGAACGCCGAGGCGCGCCGCAGTGCCCTGATCTCGCAGCTGAGCGACCTCGAGACGCAAGCCGCCGCGACCTCGTCGATCGACACCCAGCCGGGCGAGATCATCCGGCCGGCGGACCTCCCCGCCCCGGCCAGCAAGATGAAGGTGATCGTGACGATCCTCGCGACGGGGATCCTCGGAACGCTCGTCGGTCTCGGGCTCGCACTGCTGCGGGACCGGACTGACCGCGGGATCCGCAGCCGGCACGACCTCATCGAGGTCGTCGGTCGCGAGCCGCTCGCGGAGATCCCCCGGCCCCGCAACACCACCGCCGGTGGGTTGCCCGCGTTGGTGGACCCGGCTGGAGACGAAGCCAGCTCCTATCGGGGGCTGCGCGTGCGACTGTGGCCGCGCCGTGGCACCGGACCCCGCAGACTGCTCATCGCCGGCGTCGCGCCCGGTCCGGCCCCGGACGCGGTTGGGGCGAACCTGGCGGTCACGATCGCGTCGTCGGGTTGGAGCACGCTCCTGGCCTGGCCGAACAAGACGAACCTCGCGGAAGTACTTCGCGATCGAGTCCGCGCCGAACGTCGAGGTGGTCTTCGGCGAGCGTCCCATCGAACGCATGCTGGTGGAACCGCTCGACGTCCATGGCCTCACCCTGATGCCGGCGCTCGCCCGGTCGGGCCCGGGCGCGCTCGCCGTCGAGACGACGAATACCGCCGAGACCCGCCTCGCGGAGCTCGGGTCGCGATTCGACACCGAGATCATCGTCGGTGCCCCGGTGCTGACGTCCGCCGAATCGCTCGAGCTCTGCCCGCTGGTGGACTCGGTGATCGTCGTCTTCGATCCGTCGAACGGCACGCGTGACCAGCTCGTTCGTACGCTCGAGCTGTTCTCGGCCGTCGGCACCGAGGTGCTGGGAATCGTGACGTACCGCATTCCGACCGGCTGGTAACCGTGGCGACGCGCACCGAGACGGTTCTTCCGAGCAGCACTCGCTCCGGGCGGGCGCGCGCCGTGGTGGCTGCCGGGCCGGGCGGCGCGCGACGTTCCTGCCGGCACGCCCTACCGCGTGCTGCTGGTGTGCTCCTCGGGTGGCCACCTCGCCCAGCTGATGAAGCTCCGGCCGTGGTGGGGCGAGCTCGAGCGCGCTGGGCGTGCTTCCAGCTGCCGGATGCCGAGAGCCGCCTCGCCGACGAGCGGGTGACCTGGGTGCACCACCCGACCACCCGGAACATCCGCAACCTCGTGCGGAACCTGTGCTCTCGGTGAAGGTGCTGCGCCGCGAACGACCCGACGTGATCATCTCGACCGGGGCCGGCGTGGCCGTCCCTTCTTCTGGCTAGGCCGCCTGCTCGCCGCGCACCGTGTACCTCGAGGTCTACGACCGCATCGACTCGGCGACGATGACCGGCCGGCTCTGCCGCCCGGTGACCGACCTCTTCTTGGTGCAGTGGCCGGAGCAGCAGCAGCTGTACCGGGACACCGTCACCGCGGGGCCGGTGTACTGATCGTGACCGACGTCGACACCACGCGTCGTCCGCTGGTCTTCGCGACGGTCGGGACGGACCATCACCGCTTCGAGCGGTTGATGGACTGGATGGACGCCTGGGGCGCGCATCCCGAAGCCCGCCTCGTGGTCCAGCACGGCAATGCGCGTGTCATCGAACCGCGGAGTTGATCGCGTTCCTTGCACCGGAGCGGTTCCGCGAGCTGCTGCGAGCACGGTCGGCGGTGGTCTGCCCGGGCGGGCCCGGCGCGATCATGGAGACGGGCGGGGCCGGGCTGCGACCCCATCGTGGTTCCTCGGCGCGGTGACCTCGGCGAGCACGTGGACAACCACCAGTTCGCGTTCTCCCGCTTCCTCGGTGGACGCGATCTCGTGACGCTGGCCGAGGAGGAACCAGCGCTCTTCGCTGCGCTCGACCGGGTGCTCGAGGACCCGGCCGCGTGCACGATCCCCCCGACCGTCGACGATCCGGCCGGGTATCGCCGGCGTCGCCCACTTGGTCGACGAGCTGGTCTGGGGGGTCCGGTGACCGCCGTCATCCCGGAGCTGGTCGGGCCGGCCGAGCCACCGATCCGGCAACCGACCGCGCAGCGCCGGCCGCTCCTCGACCCGATCTGGCCGATGGCCCTGCTCACGGTGTGGATGCCGCTGGCCTACTTCCTGGGCATCGCCGCAATCGTCTGGATCATCCCGCGTCCGTCTTCGGCATCCCGATGTTCACCCGCCGCCCGCTGCGGGTGCCGGGTCGATCCTGCCGCTCGTCGCCCTCGTCCTGTGGATCCCGATCACCGCCCTGAACCTCCCCAACCTCAACTCGGTCGGTGTGTTCACGTATCGCTGGCTCATCTGGGTGTCCACGGTCGTGGCGATGCTGTGGATCTGCAACACCTCGACGCGCCGCGTTCCGACCAAGCGCATCGTCGACCTGCTGGCCGCGGTCTGGATCGTGCTGATCTTCTTCGGCTACCTCGCGCTCCTGTTCCCGACGACCGTCGCGCCGTTACTGCTCCAGCGATCGTCCCGCAGGGCGTGCTGAACAACCAGTTCATCTACGACCTGACCGTCGTCCGGTTCGCCGAGCTGCAGACGTTCATCGGCGGGTCCGTTCCTCGGCCCGCCGCGCCC
>CAWKDX010000016.1:0-84909 GCA_963848485.1 uncultured Acidimicrobiia bacterium | reverse complement strand
GCTGCCTTGCAGAACCCACAGCTCAGCAATACGTTCTTCTTGTGCCGCCTCAACCGTCGTCCTGCCGCGCCGAAGCTCGACGCGCTCCCGGCCTGCCCGCTCATGCACGGCACCGGCCTCTTCATCACCCTCTCGACGCTCGCCGGCGGCGGGACCGTCGTCTTGATCGACCGGGTCGGCCTGGACGCCTCGCTCATCTGGAGCGAGGTCGAGCGCAACGCGGTGCAGGTGCTCACGATCGTCGGCGACGTGTTCGCCCGGCCGTTGCTCGCGGCGCTCGACGCCGAACCGGACCGGTGGGATCTCTCGAACCTGCGGGCGATCACGTCGAGCGGTGTGACGTGGAGCCCCGAGGTCAAGCGCGCCTGCTCGACCACCTCCCGAGCGTCACGATGCTCGACTCGCTCGGCGCATCGGAAGGCCTCATGAGCCGCTCCGCCGCCAAGGCCGGCGACGCGGACATCGCTGCGGCCCGCTTTGCGGTCAACGACCGGGTCAAGGTCGTCACCGAGGACGGACGCGAGGTCACGCCGTGGCACCGAGGAGGTCGGCATGGTCGCGGTCGGGGGGCGGATCCCGCTCGGCTACTACAAGGACCCTGAGAAGACCGCCGAGACCTTCCGCAACGTGGACGGCGTCCGCTACTCGATCCCCGGTGACTACGCGACCGTCGACGCGGACGGCACCGTGCGACTCCTCGGGCGTGGTCGGCGACCGTCAACACCGGCGGCGAGAAGGTCTATCCGGAGGAGATCGAGATCACGCTCCGCAAGAACAAGGGCGTCTTCGACTGCGTCGTGGTCGGCGTGCCCGACGCTCGGTTCGGCGAGACGGTCGTTGCCCTCGTCCAGGTCGCCGACGGCTATTACACCGACGAACCCGAGCTCCAGGCGTTCTGCCGGAGCAGCGGACTCGCCGGCTACAAGATCCCGCGTCGCATCCTCTTCACCGACACGCTGCGACGCGCACCCAACGGCAAAGCCGACTACAAGCTTCTGCGCGAGATGGCCGCAGACCTACTCAGCGTGACCGGAGACTGATGGCCGACCACTTCGTGATCGACGGATCGAACTTGGCGACCGAGGGCCGCACCGAGCCCAGCCTCGCCCAGCTGAAGGAAGCCGTCGCCGCGTTCTACGGGGAACACCCGGGTGCCGTCGCGACGGTCGTCGTCGACGCGAGCTTCGAACACCGCATCGATCCGTCCGAGCGAGAGGCGTTCGCGCAGACCGAGGCCGCGGGTGAGGTCGTCTCCCCGCCGGCCGGCGCGGTCGGACGCGGCGACGGGTTCCTGCTGCAGATCGCGGACCGCACCGGCGGGACCGTGCTCTCGAACGACTCGTTCCAGGAGTTCCATGCGGAGTACGAGTGGCTGTTCGAGCCCGGACGTTTGATCGGTGCGAAGCCCGTCCCGGGCGTCGGCTGGATCTTCTCTCTGCGCCGTCCGGTGCGCGGGATCGTCAGCCGAAAGACGGTGCAGAAGGCCAAGCAGAGTGGCGAGAAGGCGCCGAAGAAGGTGCAGAAGGCGATCGCGGAAGCCACGGCGAGCGCGATGGAGCCCGACGCGCCCAAGCGCCGCCGTCGCCGCGGTGGTCGAGGGCGAACAGCGGAGCCTCGGCCACGGCGACTCCGAAGGAGAACAACAAGCCCGAGCCCGAAGCGGTGAACGAACCCGCATCGTTCCTCCAGTTCGTGATCGATCACCGGCTCGGCACCGAGGTGACGGGCATCGTCGACGCGTTCGCCTCCCACGGCGCCTTCATCAACGTCGACGGCGTGCGCTGCTACATCCCGCTCAGTGCGATGGGCGAACCGCAGCCGAGCCGGGCCCGTGACGTGCTGACGAAGGACGAGACGCGGACGTTCGTCGTGCAAGCCGTCGACGCGCCACGCCGGGGCATCGAGCTCGGCCTGCCCGGCTTCGCCACCGTTGCGGGCGCGCCGAGCGAGGAGACGGTCGCCGCGGAGGTCGGGCGGCGTCGGGCGAAGGCCAAGACGGACGCAACCAAGGAAGGCTCGCGCAAGGCGGTCACGAAGAAGGTGGCGGCGAAGGCGACCAAGTCCACGCCGCCCGAGCTCGCGGCACCACCGGGTCCGGCCGGAGCCGGGCCGACCGCCGGAACCACCAAGCGGTCCCGCCGGTCCGCAGGACGCGGCACCCAGCAGACCCCGTTGCCCACGCACACGCCGGCTCCGGTCGCGGTGCCGGCCCTCGAGGTGGCGCCGGCCGCCGTCGCGCCGGCGAAGAAGACACGGGCGAAGCCGGCGCCGGCGGCCGAGCCCGCGACCACCAAGAAGACGCACCGAAGAGCCAAGCCCGCGACCACCAAGAAGACGACCACCAAGCCCGCGACCACCAAGAAGACGACCACCAAGCCGGCGAAGAAGGCGACCACCAAGCCGGCGACCACCAAGCCGGCGAAGAAGGCGACCACCAAGCAGGCGACGACCAAGACCGCGAAGCCGGCGGTGACCACAGCGGTGGCCAAGGCTCCGGCGAAGGCGGCGAAGCAGCAGCCGGCGGCCAAGGTGGCGAAGTCCTCGAAGTCCTCCCGCCGACGCTGACCTCCTCCAGACCGGAGAATTCCTCGTGAGCTCCTTCACCCCGAAATCCGTCCCGTCGACCACGGTCAACGACCTCGACGCGCTGAAGTCCCCGGTGCTGCTCGATGTGCGCGAACCGGACGAATGGGAGGCTGGCCACGCCCCCGATGCTTGGTTCTGGCCGCTCGGTCGCCTCGACATGGTGCGCGCCGAGCTGCCCCTCGACGTGAAGATCGTGTGCGTCTGCCGCTCCGGCGCACGCTCCGCGAAGGCAACCGAGCTCCTGCGTTCCTGGGGTCTGGACGCGGTGAACCTCGAGGGTGGGATGCAGGCCTGGGCCGCCGAGGGTCGCCCGGTCCAGCGCGACGACGGGTCGCCGGGCACCGTCATCTGATCTCCCCGCCACCCCACCGTGAGCGTCGGGCGTTGATCCCGGGCGATATTCGCGACTCGCCCGAAGCATCTGTTGCCCTGCGTCACCGGTCGATCAGCGTCCGGCCCGACACGAACCGGACATTCACGCGTACACTCCCGACCGAGCGTCGGGGTGGCGGGTTCGTGCGGGGCGACGGGAGGCCGTGAGGTCTCACCATGGAAGGTTCCGATCCAGGATGGAAAGCACCGTTCACCTGCCCGCCACTCCACGCTCGTCCTCCTCCGCGTGAGAGCTGCCGCGCGGTTCACGTGCGCGGTCTTCCTGCTCGTCACGTCCGTCGTCGCGCTCCCTTCGGGCGCGCGACGCGGCGACCACTGCCGCGGCGTCGACGGACCCGACCGGTGCGCACGTGCATCTCGCGCGGCACGGAGTCTGGGTCGAGGTGCGCGCGCCGGCTGATGGATCGGGTCCCGGTGACACCTCGGGCGTCGTGACGGGATGCCTGCGGCGTTGGGTTCCGACGAAGTTCCCGCACCACCTGCAGCCCGGCAAGGTCGATCCCGACATCGCTTCGACGCCGATGCCACCGCGACCCGGACCGGAGTACGTCGCGTACTACGTGTACTGCGGCCCCACGTACCTCGACAGCGTGTGGCTGGCGCCGAGCTCGTTCGCTCCGGCTACCGGCACCGTCGACGTGCAGGCGATCGCCGAGCAGATCGCGCGCGACCTTCCGTACCCACCGACCGCGGTGCACGTGAACCCGGACGGTCGCGGCCTCACGGGGCTCGAGTCGTGGTTCTGGGTCAGCGGCTACTCCGGTCCGGTGGACGACATCGTCGACGAGCTCGGGCTGCGGGTCGAGGTGCAGGCCACCCCGGCCGCGGTGCGCTGGGACTTCGGCGACGGCTCGCCCGTGCAACCGGGGACGTTGGGCGCGGCCGCGCCGGCCCGATCGGACGTCGTGCACACCTACGAGCGCCGCAGTCCGAAGGCGCCGATGGCCATCCGGGCCTCGGTCCGGCTCGACGTCCGCTACCGGGTCGACGGCGCGGCGTGGCAGGCCTTGGATCCGGTGTTCCGCACCGCGACACCGCGCCTACCCGGTCGTCGAGTCGCGTGCCGCGCTCGTCGCCCCGCGCTGAGCCGGCCCGCCGGAGGAGCCCGCAGGACCGGGGGGTAGCCTGACCCAATGGCTGCTCCCGCCTTCGATCGTGCCGACGCGCTGCGCCGTCTCGGCCGAGGAACGCTTCGACGTGCTCGTGATCGGCGGCGGCATCACGGGGGCGGGAGTCGCGCTCGACGCCGCGTCACGCGGGCTCAGCACCGCGCTCGTGGAGCGCGACGACTTCGCGAGCGGTACGTCGTCGAAGTCGTCCAAGCTCGTGCACGGCGGCCTGCGCTACCTCCAGCACCGCGAGTTCAAGCTCGTGTACGAGAACCTCTACGAGCGCCAGATCGCATTGAAGAACGCGCCTCACCTCGTGCGGATCCTCCCGTTCCTCATCCCGGTCCTCTCGAAGGACGGCCTGATGAACTCGAAGCTCGCCCGGGCGTTGGGGTCCGCGCTCTGGCTGTACGACTTCACCGGCGGGCTGCGCATCGGAAAGCTGCACCGCCGCATCAAGAAGGACGCCGCAGTCGCGCACATGCCGACGTTGCGGGCACCCAACGTCGCGGCTGCGTACATCTACTACGACGCGCAGACCGACGACGCCCGCCTCACGCTGACCATCGCGCGCACCGCGGCAACGCGCGGCGCGGTGATCGCCAACCACGCCGGTGTCATCGGGCTGCGGAAGAACGCATCGGGCCAGATCATCGGTGCGACGGTCGACGCCGACGGTGAGAGCATCGACGTGGACGCCAAGTTCGTGGTCAACGCGACCGGCGTCTGGTCGGACGACATCCAAACCTTTGACACTCCGGAGCATCCGCGCACGATCCGCCCGGCCAAGGGCATCCACATCACGGTGCCCTGGAGCAAGGTCCGCAACGACATCGCGGCGATCGTGCCGGTCCCGAAGGACAAGCGCTCGATCTTCGTCGTGCCCTGGGGCGAGCTCACCTACATCGGCACGACGGACACCGACTACGCGGGCCCGCTCGACGATCCCGAGTGCTCACCCGAGGACATCGACTACCTGCTCGACGCGATGAACCTCGTCCTGACCGACCCGCTGACCAAGGACGACATCGTCGGGACGTGGGCCGGGCTGCGGCCGTTGATCGCGGGCGGGAGCGTCGGCGAGAAGACCGCGGACCTCTCGCGCGTGCACAAGGTGTTCTCCTCGCCCAGCGGGCTCGTGACCGTCACCGGGGGCAAGCTCACGACCTACCGGCGCATGGCCTCGGACACGGTCGACACGATCGTCGCGACCCTCGGCCGAGGTGGGAAGAGCGTGACGAAACGGCTCCGCCTCCTCGGCGCGACCGCGTCGCAGGGCACCGCGATGGCCCGGGGCTCGGCCCCGACCGACGAGCACCTCCAGGCGCGCTACGGCAGCCTGCAGCGCGAGATCCTCGACCTCGAGCGCGACGATCCCGAGCTCAGGGCCCCGCTCGTCCCCGGCCTGCCGTACCGCCGCTCGGAGGCGATCTACGCGGTCCGCGCCGAGATGGCGACCACGCTGGACGACGTGCTGTCGCGCCGCACCCGCGCCCGCCTGCTCGGCCGCGACGCCACCTCGGCCGCGGCAGAGTCCGTCGCGGTGCTCATCGCACCGGAGCTCGGTTGGGACGCGGCCCGGATCGCCGCGGAGGTCACGTCGTACCGCGCCGCGCTGGCCAACGAGCGCACCCACGCAGGGCTTCCGGAGCACGCGCTGGACGAAACGATCGGCGCTTGACCAACTCCGGCGCACCCACGCCGCCGATCGCGCTCGGAACCGCGACCGATCAGGTCCGCGACCGGCTGACCGCGACCCGAGTCGAGCCGGACGACGCGCTCCTACGCCGGCTCGGCGACGCGTGCGCGACCGTGCTGGTCGACGCCGACGTCCGTCGTCGAGGCGAGCCGGGACTGGTGGCCACTCACGACGGTCTGGTCGCTCGAGGGACAGATCGCGGCGCGCGCCGCGGCAGTCGCGCGCGGCCGTCGAGCACCGCGGAGATCGCCTCCGTGCTCGCGCTGTGCAACGAAGCGCGCATCCCGGTCACGGCCGCCGCCGGACGCAGCGGGGTCTGCGGCGCCAGCGTGCCGGTGCACGGCGGCGTGATCCTCGACCTCACCGCGATCAGCGGGATCGTCGGCGTCGACGCGGAGTCGATGGTCCTCGACGTCCGGCCGGGCACCTTCGGCACCTGGCTCGAGGACACGCTGCGAGCCGAGCACGGCGCGACGCTCGGGCACTGGCCCCAGTCGATCGACCTCTCGACCGTCGGCGGCTGGCTCGCCTGCCGGGGCGCGGGGCAGATGAGCACGCGCTACGGGAAGATCGAGGACATGGTCGTCGGGCTGGACGTCGTCCTCGCCGACGGCCGGGAGATCCACACCGGCGGGTGGCCGCGCGCCGCGGTCGGCCCGGACCTGACCCAGCTCTTCGTCGGGTCCGAGGGCACGCTCGGGATCATCACCGGCGCGCGGCTCAAGCTGCATCCCGCGCCGCCGGCCGAGCGGCGCGCGGCGTACGCGTTCACCGGCTTCGCCGAAGGGCTCGACGCGTGCCGGCGGATGCTGCACCGGGGCGCGACACCCGCGGTGGTCCGGCTGTACGACGCGATCGAAGGCGACCGGTCGTTCCAGACCGGTCCGGACCGCCACGTGCTGCTCGTCATGGACGAGGGTGACCCGCGATCGTCGACGCGATGATGGCGGTCGCCGCGGACGAGTGCTCCGGCGCGGAGCGGCTCGATCCGGAGCTGGTCGGCCACTGGTTGGAGAACCGCAACGACGTGAGCGCGCTCGAAGCGCTGATCCGGCGTGACTACGTCGTCGACACGATGGAGATCTCGGCGCCGTGGTCGCAGTGCGCGCCGATCTACGAGGCGGCGACCGCCGCGATCAAGGCGGTGCCGGGCGCGCTGGTCGCGAGCGCGCACCAGAGCCACAGCTACCCGGACGGCGCGTGCCTCTACTTCACGTTCGCGGGCCAACCGCCGCCGGAGCAGAAGGACGAGTTCTACCGGGCCGCGTGGGACGCCGGAACCCGCGCGGTGCTCGAGCACGGCGGCGCGCTTGAGCCACCACCACGGCGTCGGCCTCAACCGGTCGCGGTTCGTGCACGACGCGCTCGGCGCGCGTTCGACGTGCTCGCGTCGGTGAAGCAGGCGCTCGACCCGAACGGCATCCTGAACCCGGGCAAGCTCGGCCTTGCCGACCCGTGGGGCGACCCCACCTGGCCATGAGCCTCGCTCGTGAGCCTCTTGGTGCTCGACGTCGGGACGTCGTCCGTGCGGGCCGCGATCATGGAGCCCGACGCGTCGCTGCCACGACGAGCAGCTCCGCCCGCTGCTCCCCGACTCCCCCGAGCCCGGCACGGTCGAGTTCGACGCCCGCCTGCTCGCCGACACCGTGCTCGAGGCCGCCACGTGCGGCGCTCGCCGCGCACGAGCGGTCCGGTCGAAGCGGTCGGGATCACGAACCAGCGCGCGTCGACGATCGTCTGGGACCGCGCGACGGGCGAGCCCATCGGGCCCGCGATCGGCTGGCAGGACCTCCGCACGATCGGCATGTGCCTCGAGCAGCAGGCGAACGGCTTCCGCTTCGCGCCGAACGTCTCGGCCACGAAGATCGCGTGGCTGCTCGACACCTACGACCCGGACCGCACGCGTGACCTGTGCTTCGGCACCCCCGACTCCTGGGTCACGTGGATCCTGACCGAAGGTGCGAGCCACGTGACCGACGCGACCAACGCGGCGGTCACCGGCGTGCTGCGCGGCGACGGCTCGGGCTGGTCGGCGCGCGCCGCTGGAGTCGCTGCGCATCCCGGAGTCGATGATGCCGACCGTCGTCGACTCGAGCGGGATCATCGGCCCCGCCACCGCGCTCCCGGGCGCGCCGCCGATCGCGGCGCTGGTCGGCGACCAGCAGGCGTCGTTGCTCGGCCAGGCGTGCGTGCGGCCCGGCCCGGCGAAGATCACGTTCGGCACCGGCGGGATGCTCGACACTGGTGCTCGGTCCGGACCGGCCGGAGTTCGAGACCCGCGGCGACGGCGGCACCTTCCCGATCATCGCCTGGCGGCTCGGCGGCATGGACACGTGGGGTCTCGAGGCGATCATGCTCGCCGCGGGGACGAACGTGGAGTGGCTGCGCGACGACCTCGGCATCCTCTCGAGCTCGGACGAGAGCGACGCGGTCGCGCAGCAGTGCGCCGACTCCGGTGGCGTGGTGTTCGTCCCCGCGATGCTCGGGCTCGGCACCCCGCAGTGGGACTTCGGCGCCCGGCGGCACCGTCCTCGGCCTCACCCGCGGCACCGGCCGCCCCGAGCTCGTGCGCGCGGTGCTCGAAGGCGTCGCGCACCGGGGTGCGGACCTCGTCGAGGCGGCCGAGACCGATCCGGTGCACGCGATCGAGGTGCTGCGGATCGACGGCGGCATGTCGCGCAACGCGACGTTCGTGCAGGCGCTCGCCGACGCGACGCAGAAGCCGGTCGAGGTGTCGCCGGTGAAGGAAGCGACGACGCTGGGCGCGGGCTTCCTCGCCGGTCTCGCCGTCGGCACCTGGCCCGACCTCGACGCGCTCGGCGGCACCTGGAACCCGATGCGCACGCTGCGAGCCGCGACGGCGTGCTGGACCGCGAACGCTGGCGGGACGCCGTCGACCGGGCCGGGCCGTTGGATCCCCGAGCTCTCCACCGTCGACTTCTGACGTCCGGCCGCGACCGCGAGGGTTCGCGGCCCTCGCACTCGTGGTCATCACCGTGGCGCTGGTGGCCGCGGGTCGGTGGCTCGTCCGCCTCGACCGGCCGACCGACCCGGGCCCGTACGGACCGGCGGCCGAGTACGCGCTGCACGGCGCGGCTCCGACGTGCTGCTCGTGCAGCGCGAACGGCCGGACCGTGACGAGCACCGAAGGGCTGGAGCGCGAACCGTCCGCACCGGCTCGCCAGCGGGACCAAGAGCTTCGCGGGTGCGCTCGGCATCGCCGCGGCCGCCTCCGGACTGCTCTCCCTCGACGAGCGGGTCGCCGACACGATCACGGAGTGGAGGTCCGACCCGGCGAAGTCGCGGATCACGGTGCGCGAGCTGCTCGACCAGTCGAGCGGCATCGACCCGAAGGCCGGCCTCCCGAGCGACAACGTGTACCGGACCGCGATCGACGCGCCGCTCGTGCACCCGCCGGGAACGACGTTCAACTACGGCCCGAACCACTTCAACGTCTTCGCCGCCGTCGTCCAGCGCAAGATGCGCGACGCGCACCTGAGGGGCGACCCGCTCACCTACCTCGCAGCAGCACGTGTTCCAGCCCGATCGGCCTCGCAGATCTCCGGCTGGGACCGCGACGAGGTCGGCCAGCCGTTGTTCGCGACCGGCGCCGACCTGACGGCGACGCAGTGGGCGAAGTTCGGCCGGCTGGTCGCCCAGCACGGGCGTTGGAACGGCGGGTCGTGCTCCAGCCGGCGCTCGTCGCGCAGATGCTGGCGCCGAGCCCGGCGAACTCACGCTACGGACTGGGCTGGTGGCTGAACCCCGGACCGGAGCTGGAGAGCCACGCGCCGTTCCCGGGAGTGCCGGCCGACCTCGTCATGGCGGCCGGTGCCGGCGATCAACGGCTCTTCGTCATCGCGTCGCAGTCGCTGGTGATCGTGCGCTTCGGCGAGGACGAGCGGTTCGAAGACCGGGAGTTCCTCGCCTGCATGTACGCCGCCGGCCCCTGCCCCAGTAGATCCCTACAGCTCGGTCGGGCGGGCGAAGAGCACACGGTCGAGGACCATGAACTGGGCGACCCAGAGCAGGCCGAAACCGCCGAGGTGGCCGGCGAGGATCGCTCCGAGCTGCATCGACGGCGGCAGCTGCATCCGCAGGGCCCAGGAGTCCGCGATGCCGACGGTCACCGTGGACAGCGCGAGCCCCACGAACGCCATCATCCAGAACGGCAGCACCTCGCGCAGCGGGTCGCTCGCATCGGTGCGACCCCACGTCCACCGGCGGTTGAGGTGGAACGACGGGACCGTCGCGAGGCTCGTCGCGATGATGTTGGCGATCCACGCCTCGACGCCGAACACCGCGGTGGCCATCACCAGCGTCGAGACGCTGATGATCGTCGTGATCACCGAGACGCTCAGGCACCGGCGCACCCGCTGCACCAACGATGCCGCGCTCCGGGCTCGGCGGGGTCGCGATGGGGGCGACGGGTGCCGCCGCGGTCATCGTCATCGCGCGCCACCCGTGGCGAACGAGTGGGCGACGGCGGGCTGGTGCCGGTGCCGATCCCGCACGGCGATCCGCGGCACCATCGTGCAGCGCCTCGCTGACGATCGCGAGCGACATCTTCGACGTGCCGGCGGTCCGCTCGCGGAACACGATCGGGACCTCGGTGATCGGGCGCCGGCCTGCTCCGCGCGGTGGGTCATCTCGATCTGGAAGCCGTAGCCGGTGGCGCCGACCGAATCGAGGTCCATGGCCTTCAGCAGCTCGGCGCGGTAGGCGCGGTAGCCCGACGTGATGTCGTGCACCGGCGAGCCGAGCAGGTGGCGGGCGTACCAGCCACCCATTCGGGAGAGCGCCTCGCGGTGCTTGGCCCACCCGATGGTGATGCCGCCGTCGACGTAGCGGGAGCCGATCGCGAGATCTGCGCCCTGCTGCACCGCTTCGATGAGTGCCGGCAGATCACGCGGGTCGTGGGACAGGTCCGCGTCCATCTCGACGAGCATCTCGTAGCCCGCGTCCAGACCGTGGCGGAAGCCGAACTGGTACGCGGGGCCGAGCCCGATCGGTCCGGTGCGCCGGGCGACGGAGATGCGCCCTTCGGACGCGGCGGCGAGGTCGTCGACGATCTCGGGGGTCCCGTCGTCGCTGCCGTCGTCGACGACGAGAACGTCGGCCTCCGGGACGGCATTGCGGACGCGGCGCAGCACGGTCGCGATGTTGGGTGCCTCGTCGAGCGTGGGGATGATGACGAGGGTGCGGGCGGCGAACATCGGTGCGAGCACCGGGGCTGGGCGACGATCGAGCTCGATCATGACGTTGCTCCTTGCTGGGGTGGGGGTGTGCGTGGTGAGCAGCCCGATGATGAGGGCCACCATGAGCAGGGGTCCGACGACGAGCGCCACGTTCACGACGTTGCCGCTCTCGAACGGGTGGCGCAGGACGTCGTAGGTCAGGAGGAGGACGAGACCTCCCGCGGCGGAGATGCGGGCGAGGCGGGAACGATGGTCGAGCGCCGCGGTGGGCAGGCCCCAGGCCATGTAGCCGGGAAGGGCCCAGGACGCACCGAGTGCGAGCATCGTCAGCGTTCCGGCGACCGCGTCGCGCGAGGGGCCGTGGAGGTGACGGATGAGGACGACGAGCACCAGCACGGCGAGGACCACCGAGCGCGAGGTGCGGGTCGGGGGGCGAGTCACCCAGCTTCCGCACGAGCGACCACGGCGACCCGCGGGAGTACAGCGCGCCCGCAGTGGCCATCGGGGTGAACAGCGCGGCTGGCCCCGCGAGCGCGTATCCGAGCGCGATCACCCCACCACCACCGATCGCGAGGCGCCCCGCCGCGCGTCGATCACCGCGGACGTACGCCGTGACCATCGAGCGCGACCAACCCGACGACACCCGTCACCTTCACGAGCGCGCCGATCCCGGCAACCACGCCACTCCCGACCGGGTGCGACCGCTCCAGGAGAACGACGGCCGCGAGGACCGCGACGCCGACGAGGATGTCGTTGCGCGCGCCGCTCACGATGAACATCGTGATCATCGGGTGCAGCGTGAGGAACGCGACCGCGCCGGCCGAGTGGGTCCGGCGCCAGACGATCGTCGCGGCGCCACCGAGCGCGGCGATCGCGACCAGCTGGTAGAAGACACGCGTCGCCTGCGCGGCAGCCCCGAGGAAGAACGCCGCGCCGGCCGAGAACGCGGTGAACGCGGGACCGTAGACCGAGAGCGTGTGCCGCCAGCTGCGACCGACGTTGTACAGCATCGGGTCGCGGGGGAACTTCGCGGGCAGGCTCGTATACGGGCTGGAGTGGTGCGCGGCGACGATCCGGCCGTACATCGCGTAGGACCAGAGGTCACCGGTGAAGTGCGCGGGTCCACTGAGCGCGGCCAACGCGGTGACCACCCCGGCCGTGACGACGAGCCCGAGGTTGAGCCCGCCCCAGCGGTGGTCGGCCGCGAGCATCGCCAGGTAGCCGACCGAGGCGAGCACGACGAGCGTCACCTGGGTCGAGTTCGGCAGCGTCTGGGCCTGGCCGATGATGACGACCGTCGCCATCGCGGTGCCGGCCAACGCGGCTCGGCTCAGCCAGCGCAGGGGGGTTTGCCGGCGAGCCGAGCCACATTGGTCCATGGGCTGCACTCTGCGGGACCGAGGCTGAATCCTCGCTGAACGGTGTCAGCCGATTGCGGCAGAAAGCGGCAATCGCACCGTGAACCGGGTCGTGGGGCCCGGATCGAGCCCGATCGTCCCGCCGTGGGCCGTCACGATCTCCCGGCTGATCGCCAGGCCGAGGCCGGTGCCGCCGGCGCGGCGGCTGCGGCCGGCGTCGTGGCGGGCGAAGCGCTCGAAGATCCGGTCCCGGGCGTCCTCGGGGACGCCGGGGCCGTCGTCGGCCACCGTGAGCACGGCATCGCCGTACGCCTCGGTGAGTGTCACGGTGATGCTCGCGACCGCGTAGCGCGCCGCGTTGTCCAGGAGGTTGCGCACCACGCGGCCGAGCTGCTCCGCGTTCCCGTCGACCTGCGCGCCCGAAACGGCACTGGTGTCGATCGCGGCCGTGGTGCGATTGCGCGTGCGGCGGGTCTCGGCCATCACGATCTCGTCGAGATCGACGGGCTCGCGCTGCGTCGCGTCGACCGACGCGTCCGCCGCCGCGAGCACGAGGAGGTCGTCGACGAGACGTTGGAGTCGGATCGTGTCGTCGAGGATCTCCTGGCTGACCGCGGGCCAATCGACGGGCTCGGGGTGCGCAAGGCTCACCTCGAGCTCGGTGCGGATTCCGGTGAGCGGGCTGCGCAGCTCGTGGCTCGCGTCGGCAACGAATCTTCGTTGCCGATCGGTCGCGACCTCGAGCCGGGCGAGCATCGCGTTCATCGTCTGCGCGAGGCGTCCGATCTCGTCCCGGACCGGCGGATCGGGGACGCGCCGGTGGAGATCCTCGCCACCGATCGTCTCCACCTCGCGCCGGATCGCCTCGACCGGTCGGAGCGCGAGGCTCACCGCGATCCACGCGAGGAGCCCGGCCAGCAGCGCGAGGAACGGCAACCCGATCGCGAGCAGGGTCTCGAGGCTGTTGGTGCTGCGCGAGACCGGGCCCAGGCTCGACGCGACGTAGACGACGTACTGCTGGCCGCGGGCCTCGACCTTCCGAATCGCGACGCGCAGCGGGTGGTCGGCCTCGTGATAGTTCCGCACGGTGCGGATCGTGGCGACGTCCTCGGGGATGTGGTGTGAGATCCGCGGGTCGTCCGCGACGTTCTTCGATGCGGCGACGATGTGACCCGACCCGTCGACGATCTGGGCCAGGTTGTTCTCACCCCGTGGGACCGGTATCTCGCGGGCGAAGGTCCCGTCGGCGACGGTCTGCGCGATGTCTCGGGCGCGGGAACGGGCGGTCGACTCGATGTCCTTCGTGAGCGCGCGCTCCTGGAGTCGCACCAGCGTGTACCCACCGACCGCGAGCGCGGCACCGACCACGAGCACCGTCGCGATGGCGACTCGGACCCGGACGCTCGCGAACCAGCGCATCGCTCAGCCGTCGTCCGCGACGAGGCGGTACCCGGAGCCGCGGACGGTCTCGATCGAGTGGCGCCCGAAGGGCTCGTCGAGCTTCTTGCGCAGGTGGCGGACGTAGACCTCGACGATGTTCGGGTCGCCGTCGAACGCGAAGTCCCAGACGTTGTCGAGGATCTCGGACTTCGACACGACCTCGCCGACTCTGCGCATGAGGAACTCCAACGCCTCGAACTCGCGCGCGGTCAGAGTGATCTCGACCTCACCGCGGTAGCAGCGGTGGGTGGCGGGGTCGAGGCGGAGGTCTCCGGCGGTGTAGCTGGTCGGTGCGGCCCGGCCGCTGCGTCGCAGCAGCGCGCGGATCCGGGCGAGCAGGACGACGAACGAGAACGGCTTGGTGAGGTAGTCGTCGGCGCCGGAGTCGAGCGCCTCGGCCACGTCGTACTCACCGTGCTTGGCCGTGAGCATCAGGATCGGCGTCCAGTTCTCGGCCTCGCGCAGCTGTTCGCAGACCCGGAAGCCGCTCATCCCGGGGAGCATGATGTCGAGCACGATGACGTCGTAGTGGTTCTCCCCCGCGAGCCAGAGCCCCTCGGGGCCGTCGGCCGCGAGATCGACCGCGAACCCCTCGGCCTCGAGCCCTCGGCGCACGGCGCCGGCGACCTTCGCCTCGTCTTCGACGACCAGTACGCGCACTGCCGCGGAACCCTACGCCCGCAGGATTTGGCCGTTTACATCCACGACCGGATCGGTAGAATTTCGCTCGACACAACGACGGCGCCCAGACACATCGAAGCACGGACGGGACGTGCCCATGACTGTTGCTGATCTGGTCACTGGGGTCTTCGGCGAAGACCTCCCCATCGGCCTCGAGGCCTACGACGGCAGCCACGCCGGCCCGGAGCATCCGGCGGCGACGCTCGTCGTGAGATCCCCGGACGCAGTGCGGCGACTCGCCACTGCGCCCGGCGATCTCGGCTTCGGCCGCGCGTACGTCGCGGGCGACCTCGACATCGAAGGCGATCTCTTCGCCGCGCTCGAGCTGCGGTCGCGGTTCTCGGGGTTCCACCTGTCGCCGCGAGCAGTGGATCAATGCGTTGAAGCTCGCGGGCGCGGCCGGGTTGCACCGCCCGCCCATCCCCCCCGAGGAAGCGCGCCTGCCGCGGGCGCCGGCACAGTCCGCAGCGCGACGCGGCCGCGATCGCGCACCACTACGACGTGTCGAACGACTTCTACCGGATCGTGCTCGGGCCGTCGATGACGTACTCGTGCGGCGTCTGGGACTCGCCGGAGGTGACCCTCGAAGCCGCGCAGTCGGCGAAGTACGAGCTGATCTGCCGGAAGCTCGCGCTGAAGCCGGGAATGCGGCTGCTCGACGTCGGATGCGGCTGGGGCGGCATGGTGATGCACGCGGCGCAGCACCACGGCGTGCGCGCGGTCGGTGTGACCGTCTCGCGCCGCCAGGCCGAGCTCGCGGAGAAGCGGGTCGCCGAAGCGGGTCTGAGCGACGTCGTCGAGATCCGGTTGCAGGACTACCGCGACATCAACGACGGCCCGTTCGACGCGATCAGCTCGATCGGGATGTTCGAGCACGTCGGCCTGTCCCAGCTCGAGACGTACTTCGACCAGCTCTACGCACTCCTGCTCCCCGAGGGCCGGTTGCTGAACCACGCGATCAGCCGGCCCGCGGCGCCCAAGGGCAAGACGCGGTCCCGGTTCAAGCGGTACTCGTTCATCGACCGGTACGTGTTCCCCGACGGCGAGCTGCACGAGGTCGGCTCGGTCATCGAGCGCGATCCAGCGCCGGGGCTTCGAGGTCCGCCACGCCGAGAGCCTGCGCGAGCACTACGCGCTCACGCTGCGGGCGTGGGTCGCGAACCTCGAGGCGGACTGGGACCGCGCCGTGTCGCTCGTCGGCGCGGGTCGGGCCCGGGTGTGGCGCCTCTACATGGCCGCGTGCGCGATCACGTTCGAGGAGGGCAGCAACCAGATCCACCAGGTCCTCGCGGTGAAGGCGAACGGCGGCCTGAGCGGCATGCCGCTGCGTCCGTCGTTCACCTAGGCGCTTCCAGTGAGCTCGGCGTTGGCGCGCTCGGTCACCGTCTGGAGCACGCGGCGCGCGGTCTCGAGGTCGGTCGGGCTGAGATCGCCGTAGAGCCGTTCGGCGATCCCGCTCGTCGCGGCCAGGAGCTGCTGTACCAGCGCGTCACCGGTCTCGGTGAGCCGGACGCTCGTCTCGTCGTCGGTCGTGCGCACGACGTGGCCTGCCGCGATGAGGTCGTCGAGCGCAGTGCGCGCGGTGGCGGCGTCCACCTTGAGGCCACCGGTGACCCGCTCGATGGCCGCAGCTTCGGTGACGACCGGGCCGGCCGTCGCGATGAAGCTGGCCATGAGCCAGTCCGCGAAGGGAAGCCCGTGCTGGGCCAGTGACGTCTCGAGCAGGGCACGCGTCGCGTAGTGGGCCTGGCCGATGTGCTGACCGGTCAGGATCGGAGGCTGGGTCTGGGTCACGGTCGTCTCCTCATGGCTCGGGTGTCGATACTGCGAGCAGGGTCGTGAGCGCGGCGGCCAGGGCGCGGGTCTCCTTGCCCTTCCGCCCGCCGAGTGGCGCGGTGAGCTCGTCGAGCAGGTTCCCGACGATGTCGATCGCCTCCAGCACGACCTTGGTGCCTTGGGCCGTGGGCCGGAGCAGCACCGCACGCGTGTCGGCCGGGTTCGCGGCCCGCTCGACGAGGCCCTCACGTTCCAGCGCCCGGACGAGCTTCGAGACGTGCAGCGGTTCGAGCCCGGTGTGGTCGGCGAGCTCGCGCTGGCTCGGTTGCAGCCCGGTCTCGGCGAGCCCCTGCAGGGACGCCAGCAGCGAGTACTGACCGTGAGTCAGGCCGAGTGGCGCCACCGCGCGATCGACGGCGGCCCGCCACTTCAGCGAGAGCCGCCAGACCAGTGCGCCGACGGTCGGAGGATGCCCGGGGGTCGCCATGGAGCTACTGTACATGGATACTATCTCCATGTACAGTATCTTCTTCCGGCGGTCAGCCGGGCGGGCGGTCCGTCTCGGTGAAC
Source organism: uncultured Acidimicrobiia bacterium (assembly GCA_963848485.1). Lineage (GTDB taxonomy): Bacteria > Actinomycetota > Acidimicrobiia > IMCC26256 > JAENVU01 > Chersky-806. The sequence continues at coordinate 68,099 of CAWKDX010000016.1, read as the reverse complement.
GTGCCGGTGCCGTCGAACGGGATCCGGTCGCGCCCGACGAGCAGCTCACCGTGGACGAGGTTCGGCGTCTCCCACTCGAGGTCGAGCCCGACCGCGAGCCGCTCGCCGATGTCGCTGCGCGCGGCTTCCTCCTCGTCGTCGTAGCGGAGCCCGAACGCCTCCAGCCCGAAGCCCCAGTGCTCCCCCGGTGTCTCGCAGACCAGCTCCGCCCACAACCCGTCGGCGCGGATCTCGAGCAGCCGACCGCGCGGCGGGTTGACGTCGTCGTCGCGCACGACGATCACACCGGGGCCCAGCTCGGGGCCGGCGAGGTGCACCTCGTAGCGCGCCTTGCCGGTGGGCGGGAGCTCGAGCTCCACCGAGCCGCGGGTGCCGTCGGGCCCTGCGAGCTCGAGCCGCCAGACGGTCACGGCAGGGGCGTGTAGTACGCAACGTCCGGGTCCGGCATCCCGCCGTCGGGGATCTTGTCGATCATCGACAGCGCTTCGTAGAGGTCGAGGCTGTCGCGCGGCACGGTCCAGTCGAGATCGTCCTCGACGCCCGCGACGCGGGCGAACGGCCGCAGGAACGTGAAGTACACGTACGCCCCCGCGTCGATCTTCTCCGCCGCGGCTCATGCCCGCGATCAGGCGGTAGAGATCCTGCTGCGCGCGCTTGACGGATCCCCGCAGGTCGTCCAGCTCGGCGGGTGCGATGGGCGTGAGCGTCCCGCCCGTGGAGTCGAAGCAGCCGGCCGCGACGACGTGGTTCATGTAATCGACCGGGTCGGTGACGGTGGTGCCCCAGTCGTTGACCTTCACGTCGACGCCGTCGAGCACGAACGCCACGGTGAGGTTCGCGTGCGGGAGGTCGGCGCCGATCTCGGCGCTCCAGGGGAAGTGCGAGACCGCCATCTCGTTGAAGTCGCGCACGAGCAACGCGCGGCCGTCGGGCAACGGGTACGGACCGGTGTCCTGATAGCCGGCCCGGGTGTCGAAGTAGAGGAGGAAGAGGTACGAGGTGAGCGCGGCGTTGAGCTTGGAGAGGCTCGCTCGTTGCCGCGTCGGTCGCGATCGGCGTCGCGCCGGCGACGAGCTCGTCGATCACGTCGGGGGCGTAGCGCGGCACGGTGAAGCCGGCGTCCCAAGCCTGTAGGTGACCGTCACCGCGGAAGCTCGCGGCGGCCGGCTCCCAGAAGCTGAAGATCGCATCGAGGGTCGCGAGGTCGGTGACCGGGTCGATCATCCCGAACGGGGCGAGGATCTGGCGGCCGACGAGCGCGATGTTCGCGATCGACCAGAGGTGCACCGCGTCGACCTGGTTGCCCGGCCGCTTGCCCGCCGCGCCGATGTCGCTCGGGGACTTCGCCGCGGCGATCGCGGCCATGAGGTCCGGGTAGCGGCGGTAGCACTCGATCCCGGAGATGAGGATGTACGCGGTGACGGGGATGAGCGCGGACTCGAGCGCGGTGCGCTCCGCGGTCATCTTCCCGGAGATGTCTCCGTGGTAGAGCAGCGTCCGGTTGACCGCGTCCCGATCGGGCATCGGTCAGACCGCTCGGACGATGCCCGACTCACCCGAGCAGTCGACCTCGACCTCGGTGCCGTCCGCGGGGACGCCCTCGGCGAACTCGGTCGCCATGACGCAGGGCACCTGGTACTCCCGGCTCACGATGCCGATGTGGCTGGCCGGGGTGCCGGAGAGGCAGACGACCGCGGTGAGCTCGTCGAAGATCGGCGCGAGGAACGTGGCCCCGGCGTCGGTCACGCCGGCGACGACGCCGACGGCTGACGAGTCCATGAGCTCGAGCACGTCGTCGGGGGTGTTCAGCATCCGCCACGCGCCGCGCACCGCGACCGCGTCGAGGGCCTTCGTGCCGGTTCCGAGCGTGGTCGTCATGACGGTGCGGGACCCTACCGCCATCACGGTCGCCAGGTCCGCGAGCCTTCCGTCCGTGGACGAACCGCTGAGCGACGACGACCGCGTGCTCCACGAGCTGCGGGTCCGTGGGACCGCGCCCGACGAGGGCCCGGTCGCGGACCGGCTCGTCGACGCCGGGTTCGCGATCCGGCGCCGGTCGATGCTGATGCTCACGCCCCCGGGGCGCGCCGAGGCCGAGGTCCGCTTCTGCGTCGCGCGACACGCCGTTCGAGGAGCCCGTCCAGGCCGCCTACGCACGCTTCGGGCCCCTGAACCGGAGCCTGATCCAGATCTGCAGCGACTGGCAGGTGCGCGCGGGCGGGGTCACGAACGACCACCGGGATCCCGTCTACGACTGGAGCGTGATCGACCGCCTGGTGGCCCACGACCAGCAGACCGCTCCCGTGCTGCGGAGCCTGGGGCGCCAGGTGTCCCGTTTCGCGCAGTATCGTGACCGGTTGCGAGGGGCGAGACGCCACGTGGAGGCGGAAGAGCACGATTGGCTGCTCTCCCCTCGCATCGACTCGTATCACACGGTCTGGATGCAGCTGCACGAAGATCTGCTGCTCGGGCTCGGCGTCGAACGAGCCGATGAAGTCAGTGATGATCAATGAGGGGCTCAGCGTGAGCGAGACAGGACAGTCGGTGCGCGAGCGCTGGGTCGACGTCGATGGTGCCTGGGTCCACACCGCGGACTGGGAGCCGGCCGGTCCGGAGTCGGGCGCGGCGCCGGTGCTGCTCGTGCACGGGCTCGGTGGCAACACGGTGAACTGGGAGCTCGTCGGCCAGCCGCTCGCGGATCAGATCGGGACCACGGTGACCGCGGTCGACCTCCCCGGCTTCGGCCGGACGCGCGTCGACGGGCACGCGCCGACGTTCCCGATCTACCTCGAGCTGCTCGCCACGCTGCTCGACGCGCGTGCTCCCGCGTTGGTGATGGGCAACTCGATGGGTGGCTCGCTCGGCATCGCGCTCGCCGCGAACCACCCGGAGCTCGTGACGGGTCTCGTGCTGGTGAACCCGGCGCTCCCACGACCCCGCGGCAACCTCAAGCAGATGTCGCGCACCGCGAAGTTCGCGGCACTGACGTTGCCCGCGCGCCGCGACGCCGATCGTGCGGGCCCGGGCCCGGGCGCTGGGCCACGAGGGTCTCGTCGACGCGACGCTCGCAATGGCGATGACGCATCCCGAGAAGCTCGACCCGGACATCCGTGCGCGCCTGATCTCGCTCTCGGCCGAGCGCCACGGGTTCCCGGATACGGCGGCGTCCTACACCCTCGCCGGTGGTTCGCTGTTCCGTTACCTCGCGGGCCCGATCCGGCGCGACGTCGCCTCGATCCACTGCCCGACGCTGATCATGCACGGCCGCCGCGATCGTCTGGTGCCGGTCGCGTGGGCCGCGCGCTGGCCGCGAACCGGCGCGACTGGGCGTTCATCGAGCTCGAGAGCTGCGGCCACGTCCCCCAGCTCGAGCAACCCGAACGCTTCGTCGGCGTGGTGATGGACTGGCTCGACCGCGACGCGGCCGACTCATCCGCGCCCAACCGCTCCATCCGGTTCTCGGCCCGCTGACGCTGAGTGCGGGAGTTTTCCCGCAGACGATGGCCGGACAGCGCTATGCGGGAATTTTCCCGAACGTCGCCGCCCGATGATAGGATGTGGGAAAATTCCCGCACCATGGGGTCATCCAGTCGCATGCGGGAAAACTCCCGCTGGCACCAGGAGTGTGCATGGCCGCAGTCGACGAATCCATCCAAGCCATCATCGACGGGCTCCGCAGCGCTCGGAAAGCTCGCGGGCTGACCCAAGCCCAACTCGCAGAGCTCCTTGGGTTCTCACGCGACTTCGTTTCCGACCTCGAACAAGCGCGCGGCACCAAGCATCTGCGCCGACTCGTTCAAGCCCTGCACGCAGTCGGCCTCGACCTCCGAGTCGAGCGACGCACCTGATGGCAACCCGTGACCCGCTCTTGTGTCTTCTCGATGGCAAGCCTGTAGCAAGGCTCTTGGACGCCGGGCAGGGGCTCGCGGCACTCGAATACCTCGAGGAAACCGTGAGTCAACACGAAGGTGAGCGGCTACTTTCCGTGCGCCTTCCCGTCAGAGCGGGCTTCTACCCCGCGACTGAGGCACGGGCGTTTCTCGAGGGTCTCGTTCCCGAGGGCTGGGTTCGCGATCAAGTTGCCGAACGCGCGCGAGTCGACCGCGACGACACCTTCGGGCTGCTGGCTGCCTACGGACGGGACTGCGCGGGTGCGGTGAGCGTCACCGGGTCCGACGAACACTCCGACCGCGACGACGGGATCGAATGGCTTGACCCGAAGGAGCTGATCCAACGCGTTCGAGAGCTTCACACTGCACCGTTCGGAGTCGGAGCAGTTGCCAATGTGCGAATCAGCCTGGGAGGCGTCCAGGAAAAGCTCGTGGTGGTGCACCAAGGTGAGCGGTTCGGCTTGCCGCTCGGGTCGACACCCTCGACGCACATCCTGAAGCCAGTGCCGCTCACCGACGACGGCACACCCAAGTACCCAGGGCTCGCTGAGGTCGAGTACTTCTGCATGCAGGTGGCACGCGAGATGGCCGAGCTCAACGGCTCGCGCACAACCGGACTCGGATTCAGAGTGCCGAAGACCGAGATGATCGACATCGGATCGAGAACCGCGATCCTCGTCGAGAGATACGACCGCCACACCGTGGGTGGAGTCACCCGTCGAATCCACCAGGAAGACGCGTGCCAGGTGCTGGGCATCCTCCCGGGGGCCAAGTACCAACGCCTCCCAGAAGGACCGCCGTCCTTTCGACTGATCGCGGAGGCGCTGAACCGCTGGGGGACAGATCCGGTGCTCGACCAGCGCGCGCTGCTTCAGGCGCTGACCTTCACCGTGCTCTGCGGCAACGCGGATCTCCATGCGAAGAACGTCTCGTTCCTTCATCACGAGGGCTTCCGTCTCGCCCCGCTCTACGACATCGTTTCGACTCGTCTCTATGAGAGTGTCGATCTCGAAATGGGCATGCGCGTCGGCACCAAGCTCTTCGTCGGCGAGGTGCGCGCGACTGACCTGGTCGAGGAAGCAGCTTCGTGGGCACTCGGTCCCTCGGCGGCGGCACGTGCCATCCGGGAGTGCGCGCATACTGCGCTCGAGGTCGTCCCCGGGGTGCTTGATGCGGTGCACGAGCGCGACGGTGAACACCCGCAGGTCGACGCTCTCGCTCACCAGCTCGTGGAAAGAGCACGACAGATGGAGAGCTCGCCCGACCAGCACTGAACGTCGGAAGCGCTGCCGGTGCTGGCCTCAAGGATCGGTATCGGCCTGCATCTCGGCGAGGCGGCGTTCGAGGTAGCGGCGTTCGGAGTCGCTGGTCGTGAGCTCGAGGGCGGCGCGGTAGGCGACGGCCGCTTCGTCGCGCCGGTCGAGCCGCCGGAGCAGGTCGGCGCGCGTCGCCGGGAGCAGGTGGTAGCCGTCGAGCCGGCCGGAGTCGTCGAGCGCGTCGACGAGCCGGAGCCCCGCGTCAGGACCGTCGGCCATCGCGACCGCCACCGCGCGGTTCAGCTCCACCACCGCGGACGGCACCATCCGCGCGAGCGCGCCGTACAGCGTCGCGATCTCGACCCAGTCCGTATCGGTTGCGGTCGCCGCGGTGCCATGGCACGCCGCGATCGCGGCTTGGACCTGGTACGGACCGGGCTGCTCGCGCCGGAGCGCCGCGTCCAGCCGCTCCACGCCTTCGTCGATCTCCGCGTGGTCCCATCGCGAGCGGTCCTGCTCCTCGAGCGTCACCAGGTCGCCGTCGGCGTCGACGCGCGCCGCACGCCGCGCGTCTTGGAGCAGCATCAGCGCCAGCAGGCCCAGGGCTTCGGGCTCGTCGGGCATGAGCTCGGTGAGCGTGCGGCCGAGCCGGATCGCCTCGTCGCAGAGGTTGGCCCGCACCAGATCCGCGCCCGAGGTGGCCGCGTAGCCCTCGTTGAACAGCAGGTAGAGGACGGCCAGCACCGCGGTGATTCGTTCCGGGAGCAGATGCGCGGGCGGCACCCGGTAGGGGATCCCCGCGTTGCGGATCTTGCGCTTGGCCCGCACGATCCGCTGCGCCATCGTCGGCTCCGGGACCAGGAACGCGCGCGCGATCTCGGGCGTGGTGAGCCCCGCCAGCGTGCGCAACGTCAGCGCGACGCGCGCCTCGAGGCCGAGCGCGGGATGGCAGCACGTGAAGATGAGCCGGAGGCGGTCGTCCTCGACTCCGCGGTCATCGACGTCGATCACGTCACGGGTCTCCGCCTCGTCGGCGTCGTCGGGCGCGAGCACCGCGACCTCCTGGAGCTTGGCCGCCCCGACCTTGGCCCGCCGCAGCCGGTCCATCGCCATGTTGCGCGCGGTCGTCGTGAGCCACGCACCGGGAGTGCGCGGGACCCCGTCGCGGGGCCAGGTCTCGAGCGCCCGGGCGAACGCGTCCTGCGCGCATTCCTCCGCGAGGTCCCAGTCGCCGGTGACGCGGATGAGCGTCGCCACGACCGCGACCCCAGTCGTCGCGGAACGCAACCGCGAGCGCGGCCTCGATGTCGGGGGCTACATCTCCCAGACGGGCCTCACTTCGATCGAGGTCTTGCGCGCCGCAGGGATCTTCGACGCGAGGTCGATCGCCTCGTCGAGGTCCTTGGCGTCGACCAGGTAGAAGCCGGCCATCTGCTCCTTGGTCTCGGCGAACGGGCCGTCGGAAGCGAGGACCTCGCCGTCGCGCACCCGAACCGTGGTCGCGTCGGTGGTCGGGCGCAGGCGCTCACCGGCGAGGAGCGCGCTCCCGGCGCCCTCCTGGAACTTCATGTACTCGGCCATCTGCGCCTGGGCCTCTGCCGGGCTCATCGCCAGGTCGCTCGCCTCGTCGATCGTGATCAGCAGCGCGTACTTCATGGGTGCTCCTCGTCCTTGTTCCTCGGTGGCTGACTCGTCCGGACGACGAACGGAGCCCACCAGATCGACAGGCTTGCCGAATTCATGGCGCTCGGCGAACGACGGCCCAGAATGTCGGGATGCCGAGCATGGGTGACCCTCGTTGGGACGCGGTGGCGAGCGACTTCGTGCGGCACTACTCCCAGCTCTACGGCCAGGTTCGCACCCACGTGCTGCACGCGCATCTGATGCAGCACCTGCCGTCGCCGCCCGCCGAGATCGTCGACGTCGGTGGCGGTGCGGGCAACCAGTCGATCCCACTCGCCCGTGCGGGCTACCGGGTCACGATCGTCGACCCGTCCGCGGTGATGCTGGCCGAGGCCGGGAAGGCGCTCGAGGTCGAGCCGGCCGACGTCGCGGCGAGGGTGGAGCTCGTGGAGGCCGACGGCGAACGCGCGGTGCAGATCCTCGGCGAGGCGCGCTTCGACGGGGTGCTGTGTCACGGCGTGCTGATGTACCTCGACGACCCGGTGCCGCTCACCGCGGCGTTGTGCGCGCTCACCCGCCCCGGGGGCCTTGTCTCGGTGGTCACCAAGAACCGGCGCACCCTCGCGGTGCGGCCGGCCCTCGACGGGAAGTGGAGTGAAGCGCTGGCCGCGTTCGACGCCGACCGCCAGGTCAACGGCCTCGGCCTCGACAGCCGGGGTGACGACGTCGACGAGCTGGGCGAGGTGCTGCGCCGGCACGGCGTCGATCCGATCACCTGGTACGGCGTCCGGCTCTTCACCGAGAGCTGGGCCCGCGATCGTCCCGAGGTCGATCCCGTCGACGAGGTCCTGGCCGTCGAGCTCGAGGCGAGCCGGCGCGATCCGTACCGGCAGCTCAGCCGCCTCTTCCACCTCCTCGGCACCAGGCGGACACCGCCGGGCTGACGGCGGCTCAAGGAGGGCCGCGGCGGTGTCGACTCTGGAGGTCGGACAGGAGGGTTCACCGTGACGCACGCCGGCAACGAGCACGAGATGAGCGCGGACGCCGAGGCGGTGCTGCGCGACGGGGATCCGGTGCTGGCCGCGGGCGCGTTCGGGCTCCAGGGATTCATGAAGCAGACCGTCGGCGGCCCGCCGTCCGCGGCACGGGACGCGGCAGAGCTGCGACCCCTGACCACCAGGCTCATCGTCGCGGTCACGGCCACGAAGGTGCACGTCCTCAACTGGGACGAGGGCGACAACGATCACCGGCTCGTGGCCAGCTTCGACCGCGCGACGACGACCGCCTCGATCAAGCACTTCGGTCTCGGCCGGGTGCTGCGCCTCGAGGACGCGGCGACGGGCGCGGAGATGAACCTGCGCGCGTCCACCGGTCCGATGTTCCCCTCGTCCGGTCCCGATGCGGACGTGATCGCCGCGCTCGTCCCGGCCGCGGCTGCGAACCGCTAGCTACGGGAGCGGGTCGGAGCCGTCCGGGCTGGCGATGACGACGGTGTAGCCGTCGCGGTCCTTGATCCAGAGCTCTCGGTGCTCGGGTCCACCGGGCTGACCGTCGGGCGGGTTGCGGTGCACGGGCATGACGATCGGCGCGTCGAGCTGTTCGGAGCGCGCGACCGCGGCGTCGAAGTCCTCCACCTCGAACCAGAGGAGCACGCCGTTGCCCGGAGGCACGGTGGGGTCACCGATCTCGCCGTGGTGGTGCTCGACGCCCCAATCGTGGAGCTGCATGATCAGCCGGCCGTCGCGGTCGATCAGGCGGTCGTACTCCGGCCCGCCGTGGTCGCCCCGGCAGCCGAGCAGCGTCTGGTACCAGCGGCTCGAGGCCTCGACGTCGCGCACGGCGATCAACGGTTGCGGCTTCATGGGACCAGGCTAACGAGCCGGCTACTCGACCGTCAGCGCAGCCGACGGCGAGATGCGGGCCGCGGTCCGAGCGGGCCAGTACCCGACGAAGTTGAACAGCGCGATCACCACGGGGATCGTGAGCAGGAGCGCGAGGGTCGGGTAGTCCGGCGTCGACACGATCCCCAGGCTGTCCGCGACGCCACGCCAAACGACGGTGCCCAGCACCACCCCGAGGGGGATGCCGACGACGAGACCCACCGCGGCCAACGCGGTGGCCTGCCACGCGAGCGTCGCCGCGCACCTGCCGGCGCTCGAAGCCCAAGCGTCTTCAGCACCGCGAGCTCGGCGCGCCGCCGGTGCGCGGTCGTGATCAACGTGTGCGCGATCGCGACGAGGGCCAGCACCGCGAGCAGCAGCGCGATCACGGGCGGGAACCAGTCGATCTGGCGCAGGCGTTGGACCTCCGGCGGACGGGTCGGGCCGGCGACCCCCTGATCCGCGACGAACGCGGCTTGTCCGGGCGGCGCTCGGAACTGCGGCGTCGCGTCGGCCCGGCGGAGGACCGCCACATGGTTGACGCCGGGGGCGAAGTCGGCGACGAGGTAGCGCGTGCGGTTCTGCAGGTCGAGCAGCGGCGCGAACCCCTCGCCGGTGAACGCAGCACCATCCGCAAGTGGCTGCGCCTGGCCGAACTGCATCTGCGGCAGGACGATCTGGCCGACGATCTGGTAGGTCCCGGTCCCCTTCGGACCGCGGATGCGGACCCGGTCGCCGACCTGCTTGCCGATTGCCTGCAACGTCGCCGACCCGAGCGCGACCTCGGTCGGGCCGCTCGGCGCCCGGCCGGTGACGACCTCCGGCCCGATCGTGCCGCGCACCGCGGTGAAGCCCCAGCCCGTCGTCGGCCGACCGTCGACCTGGATGCTCTCGAAGCAGACCGCGGCGACGGACGCGACCCCGTGCTGATGGGTGAGGCCGAAGTCGTTCGCGCCACAGCTCGTGGTGAAGGAGTCGTCCGCGGCCTTGAAGTCCCACGTCCAGCCGTACAGCCGCGGCGTCGCGTCGAGATGGCCGAGGCTGGCCCCGAAGACGAGCACGGCGGTCAGCCCCACGACGCCGAAGATCGCGCCGAGCACCGCGGAGCGAACGGGGAGCGCGGTCGCGCCCCTCCCCGGTTCGAAGGCCAGGCGCAAGCCGTTGGTGACCGACGGGCGCAGCCCGGCCTTGGCCCCCTGGTCCGCGAGGGTGCGCCGGGTGCGGCCGGGGCGGGCGACCGCGGCCGTCGAGCGCAGGCTCGTCGCCCGGATGGCCGCGACCAGCCCGACGAGCAGCACGAACCCGGCGATCCCGACGATGCCGAGCCCGAGCACCATCCCGTCGATCCGCAGGCCCGGCGAGGGTTCGGCCCGACGCGCGATGCCGATGGGGAACCGGGAGGACGACGCGACCGCGATGGCCGTCCCCACGATGGTCCCGCCGATCGCGACGACCACCACCCGCAGACCGACGGTCGCGACGCGCTCCCCTCGGGTGAGTCCGAGCGTCGCCAGCGTCGACTGGTCCCGTTCCGCGTCCGAGACGTCGCGTGACAGGACGATCGCGACCGGCGACCGCGCCGGCAACCGCGGCGACACCGGCGAAAACCCACAGCGCCAACGTGAGGACGTTGATCGCGTCCTGACCGCCCCGCGTCTCCGCGGAGACATCCGCCACCGACTCGATCTGCAGGCCGAAGATGCGGCGGGCAGCCGTCGCGACCTTCGGGACGTCGGCCGCACCACCCCGGGTGCGCACCCGCAGCACCGTCCCGTAGAGCCCGATCCGGTTCCGGTACGCACGATCGAATGCCGGCGTCTCGATGACCACGCCCCCGGAGGCCGCGAGGTCCCCGAGGTCGAGCGGTCTCCGGGCGATGCCGACGACCCGCAGGCGCACTCGCGGTCCGGCATCGGGTCCCGGGTCCTGGTTGCTCGATGCGGCAGCGAGCTGCTCCGGCGTGACCGAGTCCGCGACGAGATGGTCACCGATGCCGAGGTGCAGGCGCGACGCCAGCCCGTCACCGATCGTGATCTCGTCGGCCGCCTGCGGGTTGGCGAACCGGCCCTGGATGAGCCGGGCCCGGTCGACCGTGCGCCCGAGCTTGCCGTCGATGGTCGCGGCGGTGTTCAGGTTGGGCAGCCCGTGGGGGCTCAGCCCGTAGGCGTGGAGCACCGCGAGGTCCGCGACCTCGGGGACCCGGCGGAAGGCGCGCAGCTGGGCGGGCGTCGGATGGTTGATGCCGATCTGGGCGTTCGACACGTTGCTGGAGCTGATGAAGCGGTCGAGCGCGGTCGCGCTCCGTTCCGCGCCGGCCGCCGACGCGACCACGACACCACCGACGATGCCGACCAACATGACCAGCGCGAGTGCGCTGCGCCAACGACGCCGGAGCTCGCACCGCGCCAGCATGAGCACTGCTGCCACGCCCTCACAATGTGCGTCGCCGGCCGCGATGACAAGGCGGCCAGGCCCCTCGGAAACGGGGTGCTAGCCCCCCTCCGCTGGCTACGGACCGTACGCCTCCTTGCCGTAGCGCTTCTCCACCACGACGTTGGCGGGCCAGATCGCGAGCCAGAAGACCTTCGCGAGATCGGGATCGACGAACGCGATCGGGATCGAGATGGCGAACACCGCGGGCGGGATCGCGCCGCGCAGGCTGCTGAGCCGGACGCGGTCGGCGGGCATCGGCGCGCTCAGCCCGGCGTGGTTCATGTACCACCAGAGCAGCACGGAGAGGGACCCGACCCCGACGAGGGTGGCCGCGTAGACCACGGTGCCGAGGGTCGTGTTGCCGTACTTGCCGAGGATCTCGGTCGGGAACGGCAGCAGCGCGATGAAGCCGAGGACGGCGAGGTTGATCCACAGCAGCGTGCGATCCACCTTGACGAGGGATCGGAAGGTGCGGTGGTGCGCCATCCAGTACATGCCGACCACGAGGAAGCTCAGCCCGTACGTGAAGAGCTCGGGCAGCAGGTCCTGGAGCGCCTTGGCCAGGTGCTGGTCCGAGACCGTCGGGACGGTGAGGCTGAGGACGAGCAGCGTGATCGCGATCGCGAAGACGCCGTCGCTGAAGGCAACGAGCCGGTCGACGTCGCGCCGCATCGCGGCGGCGTCGTCCTCCGGCGTCGGGATCACGAAGGGATGAGGCCCAGCGACCGGACTTCGTCGCGCTCGGAGAGGAGCTCGTCGGTGGTGACCTTGATGCGGGACTTCGCGAAGGCGTCGTGCTCGATGCCCTCGACGATGCTCGTGCTCTTGCCGTCGCTGCGCACCGGGAAGCCGAACTGCAGGCCCTCCGGCGCGCCGTACTCGCCGTTGCTGCAGACCGCGAGGGAGTGCCAGTCGCCCTTGGGCGTCTTCTGCCAGACGCTGTTGACCGAGTCGATGGCCGCGTGCGCCGCGCTCGCCGCGCTGCTCGAACCGCGGGCCTCGATGACGGCCGCGCCGCGCTTCTGGACCGTCGTGATGAACTCGGCCTCGAGCCAGTCGGGGTCGCCGATGACCTCGGTGCACGGGCTTGCCGTTGATCTTGGCGTGGGCGAAGTCGGGGAACTGGGTGGCGGAGTGGTTGCCCCAGATCGCGACGTTGGTGACGTCCCGGACCGGCACGCCGGCCTTCTTGGCCAGCTGCGCCTTGGCCCGGTTCTCGTCGAGGCGGGTCATGGCGAACCAGCGGTCGGCGGGGACGTCGGGCGCGTGGCTGCGGGCGATGAGGCAGTTGGTGTTGCAGGGGTTGCCGACGACGAGGACGCGGACGTCGCTGCGCCGCGTGGTCGTTGATGGCCTGACCCTGCGGACCGAAGATGCCGCCGTTGACCTTGAGCAGGTCGCCGCGCTCCATGCCGGCCTTGCGGGGGATGGAGCCGACGAGCAGCGCCCAGCTGGTGCCGTCGAACGCCTCGTGCAGGGAGCTGGTCGGGACGATGCCCTCGAGGAGGGGGTGCGCTTCGTCCTCGAGCTCCATGACGAGGCCGCCGAGCGCCTGCATGGCCGGCTCGATCTCGAGCAGACGGAGGACGATCGGCTGGTCTGCTCCCAGGAGCTGGCCGGAGGCGATCCGGTGCACCAGTGCGTAACCGATCTGGCCGGCCGCACCGGTGACGGTGACGTGAAGGGGCTGCTTCGATTCGGGCATGGCCCGAAATCTAGCGCCGGGTCAGGAAATTCTCCGAGGTCGTCGTGGGTGGGTTGCTGCTTCCCTGGCTGGGAGCGCAGTGAAGCGCTTCGAGCTCCATGGGCATGGCCCACGGGCGACTGGAGCACCAAGAGTGCCGTTCGAGTCGGACGGCGTCGCCGCCACCTGTTCGTAGCACTCGGTCAGATGTGGCTTCGCGGCGGCCAGGAGGCGACCCGTGAAGTCACTTCTCACGGCTCGCAATTCGGGTCAGACCGCTTTCCGGAACTCGTCGTACCGGAACTCGAGGAACTCGGGCTTGGGTTGCTCGTCGGGGCGGCGCGGGACGACCAACCGGGTTCCGTGGGTCGCCTGCAGCCCGTACCGCAGCATCGGCCCGTCGACTTCCTGCAAGACCGGCTCGCTGACCTCGATCACAAGATCCGGGCGAATTCCGACGATGTTCGCGTCATACGCCGAGTGGTGGATCTTGCAGAGCGCGAGACCATTCGAGACGACCGGAGCTCCATGTTGGTGTCGGTCCGGCATGATGTCCGCGGCGTCGAGCAGGTTCGCGTGTCGAAGGGTCGCACACCGCGCAGCGCGTTCGACATGCGGTGAGCACCCGGTGGCGGAACGCCGCCTGATGGAGCTCGCTGGATGGCCAGACCGAGTCACGTAGGCACGACGAGCATCATCGACGACGGCCGGGCTCAGTCCGGCGCGAGCGCCTGTGGATCGTCGGACGCAACGGTGAACTCAACGTCGCGGGCGAGCCGTCGGAGCTGCCCCTCACAGCTCGATCACGTCCGCGGCGTCGCCCAGCAATCGGACGGACAGATGTATACCCTCGTATTCGATAGGAGGTGGGACGCATGTGGCAGTCCGTAATGCAGACGAGATCGGGACGCCGTAATGAAGACCAGATTGAAGCGGCAGCACAGCGCCCGCGAAGATGCCGACCCGCGTCCGCTCCAAGAACGTCTCAATGATGGGTGGATACCCTGCTCGGCCGCGCCATGACGAGGCCGCCCTCACCCGGCTTCGCGACGGCCCGCGCTTCGGGATCGGATCGGCCGAGCCGACCGCGACTGCGGACGCCGACTGGTCATGGGACCGCCACGTGTGTCGGATCCTTGAAGGCTGCACGTCCTGACCTGGACCATTCGCAGGATCAGATCGGCGCGGTGCCCGGTGTGGTCGCGGACAAGCTCGGACAGGTACTCCTCGTAGTCGCGGATCATAGTCGTCAGCGCGGTACGGGTGCGAAGCCAGCACCAGCAACACTGCGTCAGCGCTGTACCGGAACTGGCTGGCCCAGACCATCGGTGGAATGAGCAGCCCTCGGCCGGGGGTATCGAGCTGGACCTCGGCTCGGCGCTCACCGTCGTCGAGGTGGACCGCCAGCGAACCGGCCAGGCAGGTGAGGAATTGCGCGCACTCACGGTGTGCGTGCTCTCCCCGCACGTGGCGAGACGGGACGTCGAAGACGACGAAGTAGCGCTGAGGGACGAACGGAAGGACGTCCCCCATCTCCCCGGCGACCAGCGCGCCTCGCATGTCGCTATGCACCGGCAGGTCGATCAGCCGGGCGCCGCGTGGGAGGCCGCGTCGTCGCGCGCCCGTTGCGGTCTCAACTCGTGCGAGGATCATCCTCGCCGTCGGTCGACGTCCACCGGACGATCATCGACGTAGCCGATGATGGTTCCGGGATTCCCGACGACCTTGGCATTGGCGGGGACGTCGGCGGTCACGACGGCGCCGGCGCCGATCATGGCTCCCCGACCGATGTTGACGCCGGGCAGGATCGTGGCATTGGCGCCGATCGACGCCCCGTCGTGGATATGAGTGACCGCGAACTGTTCAGGACGCTGACGGCTTCTCGGGAACGGGTCGTTCGCGAACGTGGCGTTCGGGCCGATGAAGACATCGTCGCCGACGCGCAGTCCGTCCCAGAGTTGCACGCCGCACTTGAGAGTGACGCGGTCGCCGATGACGACGTCGTTCTCGATGAAGACGCCGTCGCAGATGTTGCAGATCGCTCCGATCTGCGCCCCTGGAAGGACGTGCGCGAACGCCCAGATCCGAGTGCCCTCGCCCACGGCGGTGATTCGCAGAGGCCGTGCGGGTGGACGAAGACCGGCTCAGCCACGTCGGGTCCCGGGGAAGTGGCGGACCGACTGGACGATGGTGAGCGGACGATCCTTGGTATTCTCGTAGGTGCGCCAGACGTACGACCCGACGATCCCGAGCCCGAGGATCAACACGAACCCGACGAGCAGGACGGCCAGCATGATCGGGGTGTACCCGGGTACATCGGTCACGTTCAGCCACCACGCCGTCGCCGACCACGACGCGCGACGCCGCACGGCAACAAACCGAGACAGCCCGACGAAGAGCAGGAACCGGATCGGGAGGTCGGTGAAGGAGAAGATGCTGTCGGAGAGGTAGCGAAGCTTCTTCGCGAACGTCCACGCGCTCTTGCCTTCGGATCGCGGCAATCGCTCATAGCCCACCGTGGTCCGCCGGTAGCCGATCCAGAGTAACTGACCCACGAGGGAGGAGTTCGCCTCCTCCAGCTCGAGGATCGACGTCCTGACCGCCGCGTTGCACGCGAAGACATCGACACCGCCGAGCGGCATCGAGGGCTGTACCCATCGGCGGTAGATGCGCCAGAAGAGCACCGGCGGCGAGCCGGCTCGACGAGCGGGTCGGCTCGGCCCTCCCGGCGGCCGAGGACGAGGTCGACGTCGCCGGCGCAGAGCCGTTCACGAAGGCCGGGATGAGCGCCGGAGGCCCCTGGAGGTCAGCGGAGATCACCGCGAAGTAGTCGCCCTCGGCATGCTCGAGCCCGGCCCTGATCGCTGCGAACGACCCGAAGTTGCGTGAGAGCACCACGACTGTTGCGCGTGAGGTCCACGACTCGAGACATGACTGCCAGGACCTCCGCTGAACCATCCGGGCTTCCGTCGACGACGAAGACGACCCGGCACTCGATTCCGTCGGGCAGCTCGACCGCGCCGAGCTGGACGCACAGCTCGGGATCGACGCCGCGTTCTTGTACACCGGGACGACGACCGTCAGCATCTGGCTGGGTTCGACGCCGCTTCCGCGTCGGATCCGTGAGCCCGCTCCGTCGGCACGTTCATGTTCGACGCCTCACACTCTCCACGACCCGTTCGATCTCATCGTCGCGGATGAGCGGGAAGCACGGGAGGCTGAGGACCTCCTCGCACGCACGTTCGGTCTCGGTCAGGTCACCGTGCCGGAAACGGCGTCGGCTGAGCGCCGGTTGCGGTGGTCAGGCACCGGGTAGTGGACCTCACAGCCAATGAGCGTCCGATGGCCATGGCCTCTCTCAGACGGTCGCGGCCTTTGACCCGGGCGACGCAGAGATGGGTGGCCGGCCGCGTGCGAGCGTCGCCATCGTCGACGTAATCGAGCGGTCGCCGAGCGCCTCGACGTAGCGCACGGACATGCGGCTCGCCGTCGTTCCATCGAGGGACAAAGGGAGGAACTCTCAGAGCACCGCGGCCTGGAGCTCGTCGATTCGCGAGTTCCTCCCGCCGGGCAGCGTCACGACGTAGCGGGACTCCCAGCCGTACTGTCGCAGCGCCTTCGCTCGGGCGATGAGCTCTGGCCGGTTCGAGACGACTGCACCTGCATCACCGACCGCCCCGAGTTCTTGGTGGGATAGAAGCTGAAGGCCGCGATGTCGCCCAGTGATCCCACTGTGCGTCCGCCGATGGATGCCCGTGGGCCTGGGCCGCCATCCTCGACGATCGGGATTCCCGGGTGGGAGGCGGCGCCGGAGCTCGTTCGACGTCGACGACGTTGCCGTAGAGGTGGGTGGCGACCACCGCCGCCGTTCTGGGGGTCACGAGAGCGGCCGCAGATGTCCGCCGAGAGGAGCAACGATGCCGGATCGATCTCGGCAAAGACCGGCGAGGCTCCGATCGCCAGGGTTGCCGTGGTTGCGTACATTCCGGCGTTCGCCGTTACGACGACCTCGTCGCGGGGACCGCATCCCAGCGCGCGCGAGCGCGATCTCGAGCGCATCGGTGCCGCTCGCGACGGCGGCGCAGCCACCGGCGCCGCAGAACGTCGCGAACTCGGACTCGAACGCCTCCGTCTCCGGGCCGAGCAAGTACCAGCCACTTCTGAGCACGCGTGTAGCGACCCCCTCGAGCCGGTCCGCCAGGGGCGCCCAGTGACGTTGCAGATCGTTGAACGGTACCGCTCCAGTCATCTGACGCCCACGATCATGCAAGCCCGCACGTTGACCTTTCGTCCCGCGCCGCCGACCCGACCGGGGAACCGCTGAGGCGGTACGAAACGTGACAGTGCCCCCCTCTGGACCCGCCGTACGGCGGGCGTGAAGATAGCACTGATCAGCGCTGCGCCGATTTGGCTCCGATCTCGTCGCGCTTGGAGAGACGTCGGGTTCGCGCGTTCCGCGTTCACGCGTGGCGCCCCTGCCGGCGCTCCCTGGTCGACACGATCACCAAAATGACGCTAGAAAGGCACGATGCGGGTACGCGGTCGGCGGCTGAACGCCTACGACTGGCTCACGGCGCATACCGTCGACGTGATATTCAGGCTGGTGGTGGCTGGATGGTTGTTGTACGTCATCCGTCTCACCCGTAAATTGTACTTCTGGTCCGATGACTTGCTGCGTGATCTATCAGGCGGGCTCTTGGGGTGGCTTGCTCAGGCCCTATAACGGCGCCCTCAGCTTCATGAGCCTGGCTTATCTACCGAGGGGCAGCTGAGCTGGGCCACTCTCTCCTACACCCCGTTCATGATCGCCGGCGATCTTCAGCCTCCTCGCGGTTCCCGTCAGCTACTTCTTCACCACGCAACGCCAACTTGGGCCGCCGCTCGCCGCGATCCTGGCGCTGCCCTTGCTCTGGTACGACGGGCATGACCTTCAGGCCCGCTGGGCTCAATCACTTCCTCGCGCTGGTCGGCGGGATCTTCTGCGCAGCCGCGCTGAACCGCGGCCGGCGTGCCGATGGCGTCCTCGCCGGCGCGCTCGTTCTCTCGCTGTGCTCGGCCGGCGAAGGTCTTGTCGTGGCGGGTGCATGCCTCGTGCACAACGTGCTCGTGAGGCCACCGATGCGACGATGGTTCGCGGTGGTTGTGCCGATTGCGCTCTAGGCAGTCTGGTGGTTTCTACGACCCGCCCGCCACCTCTCTCAGAACCGCAAATTCGCTGACCCTTACGCAAACCGCCCGTATCGTGCCGCGAATTCTGCCTCATGCCCTTCTATCAACTCGGTTTCGGCGTCTGGCCCCTGGCTGCGGTTCTGCTGGCGGCCTTCCTCCTGTGCGGGGTAATGCAGCTTCGACGAGGGCTCGCCGCCGGCGCGAACTTCCTGGCCTGGTCGGCCGCGATGCTCGCTTGGCCGCTCGCCTTGGTCCACGAGCCGCGGCGGCGCCGTCGGTCACCACACGTTCCGTTACGCCTACCTCTCTCTGGGGTTCGCGCTCCTGGCCGTCGTCCCCCGCCAGACCGATCACCTGGCCCATGAGCGCTGTGCCGCACTCGAACCGCCGTTGGCTCGCTGCTGCCGCGGGCTCGTGCTCGTGTTCGGAGGTGCGCGCGCCCTTGACGCCCGCAGCGAGCTGCAGGCACTTCGCGCGTCAGTACACCGAGCTGGGCCTGAAGGCAAAGGGGACGATGCTCGTGCTGGGTCTGGGGCCCGACGTCATCCCCGACCGCACACCCGTCACCTTCTTCGGATTCGACAATCCCCATGGCACCGCCGGGCAGGCCCGATCCCTGATGGACCGCTACGGCTCACCCTTCGACGCAACGTTGCGACCGCCGATCAGGATCTCGTCGATCTCGGCGTCGCCCGAGCCCGAGTCGGTGGCTTCAGCCAGGACCGCGGGTGCCGAGCGCTCGACAAGCCCTCTGAAGATCAAGCCCACGTCATTCGGGGAAGCTCAGCTGGGCCTGCCCGTCCCCCGGGTCCCGCCACCAACCCCAGGTCCGTTCCAGTACCGGCTGTGGTCGTCGAAGCCGTTCACCGTCGAGATGCGCCGCTACGGCGACCACTGGGTGCGCTTGGCCGACGCGCCGGCGAACCACAACGTGTTCCTCACCCTGCCGGTCCTCGCCACCGAAGGACCATATGAGATCAAAGCCAACGGGGCATGCCTCGCCCCGTACGTTCCGCTGCCACCCAAGTAGACCGACGCAATCGCGGGATCACCCGCGCGGTTGATGAGCTCGGCAGGGTGAGGTGACCCCGATGTAGTGGTCCGGTGGTGGTGCGAGTCCGTTCGCCCCGGACTGGGGCGAAGGAGGACCACCCCTATGACCCGACGGCGGCATAGGCCCGATCAGATCATCTGGAATGCGGAGCATTCTTGGATTGCGCAGTTCGGTGGCATGAGGCCGACGACGCGAACTCGTTCGCGCGCTCGTCGGCGAGATCACGGGCGGCACGCCGGACGACTCAATCCGTGGTCACCTCGGGCAGATCGGCAGCTTCGTCGTCGGTGAAAAGTCGGGAGCGGATCAAACCGGACGCCTTCGGGTGCTTCGAGCGAGAACCCTCCGCCACGGGCTGCCACCACGTCGAGCGTGAGATGGGTGTGCTTCCAGTACTCGAACTGCGCCAGGCTCATGTGGAACGGCGCGCCGCCGACCTCACCGAGGTAGACGTCGGCGGCGCCGATCCGGAACTCGCCGAGAGCGAAGCACATAGGGCGGCTGCCGTCACAGCAGCCGCCCGACTGGTGGAAGAGCACCGGGCCCGTCCAGAACCACCGACCAGTCGATCAGCTCGAGCGCCTCTTCGGTCGAGCGCGTCTCGAGGCGGCCGGGAAAGCCCAGCCGTGACTGCTTCTTTCATACCGCTTCCCCGTCCCGCCGACGTCGTCGCCTGACCGGGTCTGGCTCTGGCGGTGGCTAATAGTCGCCGCCGTCGGCTTCATTGCCTAGCCTCCCTCGTGTGGACGTACGCGGGGGCTTCGAGCCTTCGCTCCGCTAAGAAGGCTCGGGTCCGGCCCAGACCGAGCGAGCCCGCAGCCGGAGCAGAGAACACTCACTTGCCTCGGAACTCGTCACCGACCGCAAGACGGCAGCTTCACTGGCCGATCGGGGCCACCAGATCCTCGACCCCTCACAAAACGAGGTCACCCTGAGGACGCAGCAAGGCACCCTGTCGCGGCAGGCAATTGCCGCCGGGGTGAACGAGAACGTCGATCAGTTGAACGCCACGCGTGATCAGTTCAACGCGCTGGTCGCCCAGTCCAACGCTTTGACGTCGCAGATCAACACACTCCTCGCGCAGCTCGGTCCAGGATCCTCCCTTGCCGACGTTGCAGCCTCCCGCCTCCGGCGTCTAGAAACCGGCACAGGACATCGAGACCTCTTGGCTCCGTCGAAAGGCCAGCGCCTGCCACTCCTTGTGGCTCACCCCACGCGGGGGCGTCGCCATGTATGTAGACCGGCCACAGCGGTTGGTAGTTCGCTCCTCCCAGTCCATGGAGGTACACGAGGGGCGTGCCCTCTCGCATGCAGGTGCGCAGCCACACGTTGTCGTGACGGTTGGGATCCTCACCCTGGTAGCGATACTGGAGAAAGCCGTCAGAACCAAGTTTGTCGCCGTAGGGATTGTCGGAGGGCGTGCGGATGGAGAGCGGGAGCCGCATCCGTCGCGGCTTGAAGATTCCCTGTTGCGCACGGAAGAGGATTCGCTCGCCGCCGAACTCGAAGCCTTCGCGAAGTGCCCGGTTCGGAATCGAATCGCCGTAGATCCGCTCGAGCTCTTCGAGACGCTGAAATGCGTTCAGACGGATCTGAAGATCCTCATCCATCGTCTCCCTGCCGGCCGTCGTGGGCCCAACGTACCTGTGTGTTCGGTGCGGGCCGACGCTTCGAAGCCGGCGGTGGGTCGGGTGCCGAGGAAGCGCTCCTGCCGATGGAGAGAGGCTCGACACGCTGCGATTGGAGCTTCGGTCGGCCAGCGCCGGCTCATCCGCGGAAGGTCGCCACCCTGACCGCGGGACTCGCGGCGATAACCGCGATCGTGCGGGTCGGCTGAGCTCCAGCGTCAGCGGTACCGGCTGGGTGCGGACAGCGGATCCACGTCGTCTGTCTAGTGGCCAGTGCTACTGGACACTGCCCGCTATACTGGAGTCATGCCAGTTCCTCGGATCGGGGCCCAGGATCACATGGCAGTGGCCGTCGACGACCTCATCCACCTCGGTGTCCGTTCTCCGGGCCTTCACATCACCGCGATCGGCGCCCAACCGTCTCGCTCGAAGTGGCCGGCGACTCGTCGCCGATCACGGTCCTTCCGATCGACTCGGCCAGCCTCGGCGATGTGCAGCAGCTCACCGGTCGCACCACGAAGGACCAGGCCATCATCGTCGGCAACAAGATCAGCGAGGAGCGCGATCGCGACTACCTGACCCGCGAAGGATGGAGTTGGTTCGACCGACGAATCGGTGCGCACATCGAGAGGCCGACCCATTCGCTCGACATCGTCTTCGTCGCCGCGGACCCGCTACCTCGACCGACGGCCCACGGCGATCTTCCGCTCGCGTCCCCACGCTCCGACGGACCCATCCGCGGCCGCGCCGGCATGTCCTACGCCGCCGCCCTGCTCCTCGCACCCGAGAAGCCGCCGAGCTTCCGCGCCATCGCACGCGAGATCGGCATGTCGCCGACCGCGATCAGCAACGCGGCCAAGCTGCTCGAAGCGCAAGGACTCGTCGTCGACGGTCGGCCGTCGCTCCCCGATCTCTTCTGGGCGCTCGCCGACGTCTGGCGTCCGGCCAAGGTCGCGTTCGTCAAGGAGCTACCCGACCCGACGAACCAGCAGCTCACCTACGAGCTCGACCAACTCGACGCGCGAAGGCTGGGCCGCCGCCGGCGACCGCGCCGCGCTCGAGCTCGGCGCTCCCCTCTTCGCCACCGACGACCGTCCCTTCTTCTGGGTCTCGACCCAGACCGAGATGCGCCGTGCCCAACGCACCCTCGGCAACACCGACCGCGAGAACTGCAAGGCGATCGTCGCCGTCGCGCCCACGCCGCTCGTCTGCACCCGCCGCCTCCCCACCACCAAAGGCCTGAAGCCCTGGCCGCTCGCGCACCCGCTCTTCCTCGCGCTCGACCTCGCCCGCGACCCCGGGCCGCGGCCACGAGATCCTCGAGAAGTGGAAGCCCGAAGGCATCGCGCGTGTCTGGGCCTAGCCAGGTCCCGTTCGTCGCGGTCCCCGACGCGCTCGCGCCGATGCTCGAAGCGCTCCACGAGCTCACCGCCACCAACGTCCCGCCGCTCGCGCTCGTCGGCGGGCTCGCGGTGAACCTCAGACTCGCCGTCGGCGACGAGGCGCACCGCACGACGCGCGACATCGACGTCGTCGCGGGAGACGACATCCCCGGCGTCATCGACGTGCTCGGCGAGCAGCGCGACCCGACCCGCACGCAGACCGTCATGGTCGGCGACTTCGAGGTCGACGTCATCTCCACCCTCCCCCTCACGCCCGACTACCTCGACGGGCTCGACGACGCCACCCGCCTCTTCGTCGCCGGCCACCGCTTCGCGTTCGACACCGCGACGCACTATGCGCATCGGGACTCGCGGCACGGAAGCGGACGACGTCGAGCTTCCCGTCGCCACGCCCGCGGGACTCATCGCGGCGAAGAGCCACGCGGTCGGTCATCCGAGAGCGAAGACGGCGCGCGACGAAGCACGGCGGCGATCTCTACGACGTCTTCCGCCTCATCGAGGTGTTCGACACCGACGGCTCGCTCGGCCACGCCGTCGCCGCCGCGCCCCACGACCTCGGCCCCATGATCGCCACCGTCCTCACCGCCGAGATCCTGGCCAACCCCGGCCGGGCGATGCACCAGATGTCGATCGCCAGCCTGAGCACCCTCTCCGTGGACCAGGTGCGGGAGACGGTCGGACCGTTCGTCGCCGCCATCACTGGCTGAGCACCGACGTTCCGCTCTCGACACCAGCTCGCGTTGACCGTTTCCCGTCAACCAGGGATCATGGGCACCGATGACCCCCGAGAGCCAGATCCACGAGATCTCCGAAGCGCTGCGGGCAGATATCCGCGCGGACTTTCGAGCCGCGACCAACAGCATCATCCGATGGAATGTGGCGTCGATGATCGTCATGGCCGTCGCAACATTCCTCATCGCTCGCTGAGCGTCACCGTCCCAATCGGCCGGTACCGTCGCTCGCACCACCTCCCCCTTGCATTGACCGATACGTGCGTGAAGGGGAAACATGTCCATCGATGAAGCCCGCCGTCTCCTGCTGCACGACGCCGCCCGCACCGCGTGGGGCGCCGAAGCGGCACTCGTCCTGATGGAGATGCTGCCGCCCACGGGCTGGGCCGATGTCGCGACGCGTCAGGAGCTCGGCCACCTCGAAGCGCGCCTGGGCCAGCGGATCGATCAGCTCGAGGCACGAACTGACCACCGGTTCGATCAGCTCCAGGCCCAGATCGGCCACCAGATCGAGATGCTCCGAGCGGAGACCGCAGGCGCTCCGCTTGGAGTTCCGGGCGAGAACAAGCTCGGCGGACTCGGCCAACGGTCAGCGCCGCATGATCCAGTGGAACGTGGTCACGATCATCGCCGCACTCTCCGCGCTGACCGCCATCATCAGGCTGACCTGAGCGTCACTGTCCCAGGCGCCCGGTACCGTCGGTGGCCATGACCGAGTCCCCCCTCGCCGCCGAAGCCACCGACGCCCTGCGCCGGCTCGTCGGCGATCCCACCGCCGAGTTCCGTGACGGCCAGCTCGAAGCCATCACCGCCCTCGTCGCCGACCGTCGCCGCGCGCTCGTCGTGCAGCGCACCGGCTGGGGCAAGAGCGCCGTCTACTTCGTCACCACCGCCCTGCTGCGCGCCCGGGGCGCCGGCCCGACCCTGCTCGTCTCTCCCCTGCTCGGCCTCATGCGCAACCAGATCCAGGCGGCCGAGCGCGGCGGCCTGCGCGCCGCCACCATCAACAGCGACAACCAGAAGGTCTGGAACGAGGTCATCGCCGAGCTCGAGGCCAACACCATCGACTGCCTGCTCGTCTCCCCCGAACGGTTCGCGAACCAGGCGTTCCGCGAGCGCGTGCTGCCGTCGGTCGCGCCGCGCGGGTCTGCTCGTCATCGACGAGGTGCACTGCATCAGCGACTGGGGTCACGACTTCCGACCCGACTACCGCCGGCTTCGCGCGCGTCCTCGATCTCCTGCCGCGGGGCGTGCCCGTGCTCGGGACGACGGCGACCGCGAACGACCGGGTCGTCGCCGACGTGCAGGCGCAGCTCGGCGCGGAGCTGCTGACCATCCGCGGTCCGCTGGATCGCGAGACGCTCGGCGCTGGATGCGATCGAGCTGCGTTCACAACCGGATCGGCTGGCCTGGCTCGCGCAGGTGCTGCCGACGTTGCCCGGCACCGGGATCGTCTACACGCTCACCGTCGCCGACGCGTCCCGGGTCGCCGAGTGGCTGCGCACCCAGGGCATCGAGGCCCGCGCCTACACCGGCGAGACCGACACCGACACCAAGCTCGACATCGAGTCCGACCTCTCCTCCAACCGGATCAAGGCCGTCGTCGCGACCTCCGCGCTCGGCATGGGCTACGACAAGCCCGACCTCGCGTTCGTCGTGCACTACCAGTCGCCCGGTTCCGTGATCGCCTACTACCAGCAGGTCGGGCGGGCCGGGCGCGGCATCGACCGCGCCGAGGGCATCCTCCTCGCCGGCCACGAGGACGGCGACATCCAGGACTACTTCATCCGCACCGCCTTCCCCGACCGCGAGCAGGCCGAGGCCGTCGTCCTCCTGCTCTCCGACGCGGCCGACTGGGTGCCGCTGCACGAGATCGAGCAGGCGGTCAACGTCCGCCACAGCCGGCTCGAGAGCATGCTGAAGAACCTCGAGGTCGACGGCGCGGTCGAGCGCGACGGCCGCAAGTACCGGCGCACGCTCGCGCCGTGGTCCTACGACGAGGAGCGGGTCGCGCAGGTCACCGCGCAGCGCCGGCACGAGCAGGAGACGATGCGCGACTACCTCGACAGCACGAGCTGCCTGATGGAGATCCTGCGCCACGAGCTCGACGACCCCGAGGCCGCGCCGTGCGGTCGCTGCAGCCGCTGCACCGGTCAGTCGCTGGTGACGGAGCTCGACCGGTCGCTGGTGATCGACGCGCAGCAGTTCCTCCGGGGCAAGAACCTGGTGCTCCAGCCCCGCAAGCAGTGGCCGGGCAGCTCCCGGATCGCCAAGCCCGAGCAGCTCGCCGACGGGTGGGCGCTGGCCCGCTGGGGCGACGGCGGCTGGGGCCCGCAGATCCAGGCCGACAAGGCCGCGGGTGCGTTCTCCGACGAGCTCGCGCACGCGCTGATCGAGCTCCTCGGCGGGCAGCACCCGGATCCGCCGTTCGAGTGGGTGACCGCGGTGCCGTCCCGACGTGCACCCGAGCTCGTCGCCTCGCTGGCCGAGCGGGTGGCCGAGAAGCTCGGGCTCCCGTTCCTGCCCGTCGTCTCGAAGGTACGAGACACCGCGCCGCAGGACCAGATGGAGAACAGCGCGCAGCAGGCCAAGAACGTCGGTGGCGCGTTCGAGATCACCGGGCCGATCCCCGACACCGCGTGCCTGGTGATCGACGACGTCTGGGACTCCGGCTGGACCATGACGGTCCTGGCCCAGCTGCTCCGGAGCGAGGGAAGCGGGCCGGTCTACGGTGCGGTGCTGGCTCAAGTCAACTGAACGCGAGCACCTCCACCATGGCCCGACGCGCCGACGCTTCCCTGGCGGCGATCCTGCTCACCCAACGCCTGGTCGACGCGCCGGCTGAGCCGTTCCGGGCGCGCGAGTACTGGGCGCTTCGGTCTGTGGCGCCGGATCTCGGCGGCCTGCTCGGGCGGTCGGTCGACGACCTGGCTGCGGACCTCGGCGACGTCGAGCTCGCGACGCGCGTCGCAGCCCGGTTCGAAGCCGCGACGAGCCTGGCGTTCGAGCTCGAACAGCTCGACCAGCAGGGGATCCGGGTGATCGCGTCCGTCGACGTCGGCTACCCGGCGCCATTCGCCGAACGTCTCGGTCCGGCCGCGCCGGCCGTCCTCTACACCGCGGGCCTGCTGGAGATCCTCGACGGACCGGGCCTCGGCATCGTCGGGTCGCGCGAGATCTCGCCCGAAGGCGCCGGCGTCGCACGAGACGCGGCACGGCACGCGGTCGAGACCGGATGGAACGTCATCTCCGGCGCGTCGGCCGGTGTCGACCGCTTCGCGCTGGAAGCGACCCTCGAGTCCGGCGGCGCGTACGGCGCACTCGTCGCCGACGCGCTCCTCCGGGTGACGCGCGAACCCGAGCTGCGCGCCGCGATCGGCAGGGGCCGGCTCTGCTTGGCCACCCCGTACCCACCGGCGGCCGCATACTCCGTCGCGAACGCGAAGGGCCGCAACAAGCTGATCTACGCCGCGAGCGAGACGACGCTCGTCGTCGCCGCCGATCACGACGCAGACACCACCCTCGCCGGCGCGACCGAAGCGCTCGAACACAGCTACGGCGCGGTCACCGTCTGGACCGGTCCCGGCGCCGGACCCAGCAACGACTCGCTGATCACCCTCGGCGCGACCCCGATCACCGACCTCGACCAGATCTGGGAGTAGCGGGCTACGTCGCTACCAGTCGTCGCCGGGGCGTTCCTCGCACGAGATCGCGGCGGTGAGCTCGACCGACGCCGACGGGCCGAAGCGCAGGACCATGACCCCGTCGTCCTCTTCCTCGGTCCGGACCAGCTCCGACCCGTGGCGGGCGTACGTCGGGCCCTGCCAGCGCTCCCATCCGACCCGCTCGTAGAACGAGTGCCGCCCGGTGCCGAGCCCGCCGAGCTCGAAGTCGCCGGTCACGATCTCGGCGACGTCGTGCATCACGAGCGAGCCGATCCCCTCACCGTGGCGCGCCGGCAACGTCGCCACCGCCTCCACGTATCCCGTGCGGAACGGACGACCGTCCACCTCCAGCACCCGCGCCACCACCGCGGCGTGCGCGACCGCAACGTCACCGTCCAGCGCAACGACGTGTGTCCCGCCAAGCGTGTGCTCCCAGTCCTCCGCGTCGAAGTCGCCGGCGAACGCATCGAGCATCAACGCGTGGATCTGTACCAGCTGCTCGACCGACGCGGCGGCCGTCGGGAACCGGCGGATCAGCAGCACGCGGAGCTCAGCTCGCGAGGAAGCGCTGGAGCTCGGCGTCGATCCGGCCGTTGCTGTACGTCGACCGTCCGAGGTCCAGCCGCTGACCACCCTCCGGATCCCGGAACGAGCCGCCCGCCTCCTGCACCAGGATGACGGCCGGCGCGTGGTCCCACGGACGGCCACCGTTGTCGATCAACGCGTCGAGCTCGCCGCTGATCACCTCGAGCGTGTTGTCCAGGCTCGACGGGCGCACCACCGTGAACCCCTGCCGCAGCTCGTCGAGGCGCGCCTCCGTCTGGTGCGACCACAGACAGATCCGGCTCCGCGCGAGCACGTTCGTCGTCGACACCCGCACCGGCTCCGGCTCGCCCCACCCGCGCTCGGACGAGTTGATCCTGAACGCGCCCCCGCCACGCGTCGCGTACCAACGTTGTTGATACATCGGCCGCGTGATCACGCCCAGCACGACGTCGCCGTCGACCTCCAGCGCGACGTGCGTCCCCCACGCCGGCCGTTGCTCGACGAAGTTGAACGTGCCGTCGATCGGATCGAGGATCCACCGTCGCGACGACGAGCCGTGCTCGCCCGACTCCTCGCTCAGGATCGCGTCGCCCGGCCGCTCCCGCTTCAGCCCGTCGATGAGCCGCCGGTCGACCTCGAGGTCCGCCTCGCTCACCGGCGAGCCGTCCTCCTTCAACCTCGTCTCCACCCCCCGCTCGAAGAACGGAACCGCGATCTGCGTTGCGAGGTCGGCGAGCCCGTGCGCGAGCGCGAGATCGTCTTCGATCGTCGGGGAGGTGGCCACGCCTTCGAGTTTCGCACGCGCCCGATCGCGAACTTTCTCGTGCTGCCCTCTTGTCATCGAACGTATGTTCGACTACAGTGCAGAGACCTTCCCCGGTCACCCTCTTCCCCGCTCGTGTTCCAGATCGATGCTCGGGAGGAGGCGCGCCGTGTCCGATGTCTTGCAACGCTCGCTCGCGTCGCTGCGTTCTCTCGTGTCCACCTTCGACCCGGCCGGCCTCGACGGTGTGCAGGCCATGCAGCTCGTCGAACAGTTCGCGGAGGTGGAGCGGCTCGCAGCCGCGGGTCGGACGCTGGCCGCGGGCCGCGTCGCCGAGACCGGGGCGTGGACCGTCGACGGCGCCTTTCGCGACGTCGGCAACTGGATGGCCTCTATCACGGGGACCACCGTCGGTCGCGCAAAGTCGACGCTGGAGACCGCAGAGCGGCTCGGCGCCCTGCCGGAGACCGCGGCCGTGTTGCGATCCGGCGCGCTCTCCGACGCGCAGGTCGACGCGGTGGCGAAGGCCGCCGCCGCCGATCCGAACGCAGAGCGTGCGCTGCTCTCGGCCGCGGAGACCGAAGGCGTAAAGGGGTTGAAGGACCGCTGCGCCCGGGTCGAGGCCGCGGTGTCCACCGACCAGGCCGAGCGCTACGAGCTCGCCCGGAACCATCGATACCTTCGCCACCGCACACTGTCGGACGTCGAAGGGTTGCTCGAGCTGCGGGGGCCGCTCGAGCTCACTGCCGGCGTGATGGCCGCACTCCAGCCCTACGAGGCCGAGCTCTTCGAGGAAGCCCGGACCGCAGAACGACGGGAGCCGCCCGACGCGCTCGCGTTCGACGCGATGACCCGGATGGCCGACCGGTCCGCCGCCGCGCACTTCGTCGCTTGCCCCTCTCGGGCGCCGGCGACTGTGGTGGCTCGCGTCGATCACTCGGCGTTCACCCGCGGGCACACCGTCGCGGGCGAGGTGTGCGAGATCGTCGGGGTCGGCCCGATCCCGGTCGCAGTGGCCCGGCGCCTCGCCGACGATGCGTTCCTCAAGGCGTTGATCCACGACGGGACCGACGTGCTGGCCGTGAGCCATCTCGGCCGGTCGATTCCCGCCCGGCTCCGCACCGCGGTCGAGGAGCTCTCACCCGAGTGCGCGCTGCAGGGTTGCCATGCGAGCCGGCATCTCGAGATCGATCACAACACGCCGGTCGCCGAAGGCGGGCTCACCGAGATCGGGAACCTCGCCGGCGTCTGTCACTTCCACCATGCGTACAAGCACACGCACAACCTGCGCTTGGCCGGCGCCGGAACGAGTCGGCACTTCGTCACCCCGGAGCGATCGCTCGGTGACCCGTGATCGCGCGGCAGCTGGCGAAGGTGAACCCGCGGATCGTCGCGCTCTGCCAGGATGTGGCCATGAGCAGGATCCGACGACGCGCGACCCTCGGGCTGGGCGCCCTCCTCGTCACGGCGCTGGCGCTGAGCGCGGGCGTGCCGAGCGTGGCGCGGTGCGCGGCGGCCACGACGCCCGGGGACGTGACTGGCCGACGATGGTCTCGATCGGCACCACGTGCGACGCGCACGACAGCGCCACCGGTTACCAGTGCGATCCCAAGGCCGTGCACACCCCGCTGGGGCGGCACGAATGTGGCGGGACGTTGATCGCGGCGCGCTGGGTGCTCACCGCGGAGCACTGCACGATCGGAAACGACGACGTGCTCGTGCGGCCGGTGGACCTGCGCGTGGTGATCGGGCGCACCAACCTCGCCAAGTCCGGCGGGCGGACGGTCCTCGTCAGCCGCATCGTCCGCTACACCAAGTACTCCACCGACCAGGAGAACGACGTCGCGCTGCTCGAGCTCACGACGCCGCAACCCGGACCGTTCCAGCGGCTCGCGACCTCGGGCGACAACGACCTCGCCCACGGCCACCGCACGCTCAACCTCGCGGGATGGGGCGACACGGTCGACCGGCCGGGTGGTACCGATCCGGTGCCCACCGCGGTGCTGCAGACCGCCAAGCTGACGACCGTCGACAGCCGGACGTGTGCGGCGAACTACGCCACTGCGCAGTTCGGCGCCTTCCAGCAGTCGCGCATCGTCTGCACCGACAACACCCACGGTCGCAGCATCGAGCCCTTCGACAGCGGTGGCCCGCTGGTCAGCTCCTACAGCCGTGGCCGGCTCCAGGTCGGCATCGTGTCCAGCAACGGTCCCGGCGTACCCGACCTGTTCATGCGGGTGTCGTTCTACCGGCCGTGGATCCAGAAGCGCGTCCCGGAGATCGGCGCCTGCGCGCTGCACGCCAGCTGCTGACGCAGCTCAGCGGGACTCGCTGACCCGCTCGTCCTGGACCCGCTCCTCTTCATCGGGCGGCGCGCTCGACGGTCGGGGCGCGGTCTTCGCCAGCCCATCGAGCAGCAGCTCGCGCGCTTCGGTGAGCTCGGCGATGCGCTCGGCCGCGCCGGCCGACTCGCCGCCGTGGTCCGGGTGCGCGGTGCGCAGCAGGCGGCGGAACCGCTTCTGGATGTCGGTGCGGTCGACCTTCATCTCCGCGCCGAGGCCGAGCACCTCCATCGCCCACCGACGCTCCGACGGGACGCCCGCCCACTTCGCCGCGTCCGGAAGGATCACGCCGTTGATCGGGCCGACGGGACCCGACGCGGCGAGCGGCGGTCGCTCACTCGGCACCCCGTGCAGCAGCCGACGCACGAGGAACGGCTCCGGGATCACCCCGGGCTGCGCGATCGCGGCCTCGATCGCGCGCAGCGCCTTGCGCCGCGTCGTCGGACCCATCGCGGCCGCGGCCATGATCGCGCCGATCACCTGCGGGGACGGCCGCGCCGTGCACGTCGAGCTCGACCACGAGCACGCCCGTGTCCTCGAGCAGGCGGTGCCGGGAGAGGTCGAGGCCGTGCACGTCGGTCTGGAGCCGGTAGCGCAGGCCGATGCGCGGGACCGATGAACCCGTCGAGCGCGGACTTCAGGAACTTCGGCAGGAGCTCGACGCTGCTCGTCGTCGAGGCCCTCGATGTTCTCGGCCACCACCGCCGTGAGCAGCGCCGCGCCGTAGGCCGAGCCGTTCATCGGCAGGTAGCTCGCATCCAACGCCACGCGCCGAGTCGGCATGTGCCGGCGGGTGTGGCGGATGTTGAGCTCGGCGAGGATCACGGGACTGCCTCTGATTCGACGCCGATCGATGGTGCCGGATGGCCGGCCGCCCGGGCGAATTGCGCCGCGGCCGGCCAGACCCGGCCGCGGGCTACAGGCGGTCGACGATGGCCTGGGCGAACTCCGAGCACTTGACCTCGGTGGCGCCGTCCATCAGGCGGGCGAAGTCGTAGGTCACGATCTTGTCGCCGATGGTCGCCTCGAGCGCGGCCACGATGTTGTCGGCCGCTTCCTGCCAGCCGAGGTGCTCGAACATCAGCACACCGGACAGCAGCAGCGAGCCCGGGTTCACCTTGTCCTGGCCCGCGTACTTCGGCGCGGTGCCGTGCGTGGCCTCGAAGATGCCGTGACCGGTCACGTAGTTGATGTTGCCGCCCGGCGCGATGCCGATCCCACCGACCTGCGCGGCGAGCGCGTCGGACAGGTAGTCGCCGTTCAGGTTCGTCGTCGCGATCACGTCGAACTCGGTCGGGCGGGTGAGCACCTGCTGCAGCGTGATGTCCGCGATCGCGTCCTTCACCAGGATCTTGTCGCCCGGCTTGCCGTTGCAGTCGTCCCAACCGACGGCCACGTCGGCGAACTCCTCGCGCACGAGCTCGTAGCCCCAGCCCATGAACGCGCCTTCGGTGAACTTCTGGATGTTGCCCTTGTGCACCATCGTCACGCTCTTGCGGCCGCGCTTCACCGCGTACTCGATCGACGCGCGGATGAGCCGCTTCGAACCCGGTCTCCGAGATCGGCTTGATGCCGACACCGCTGTCCGGCCGGATGTCCCAACCGAACTCGTCCTTCAGCAGCTTGATCAGCGTCGCGGCCTCCGGGCGTTCCCTCTTCGACCTCGAGGCCCGCGTAGATGTCTTCGGTGTTCTCCCGGAAGATCACCATGTCGACCTTCTCCGGGTGCTTCACCGGGCTCGGCACGCCGGTGAACCAACGCACCGGGCGCAGGCACACGTAGAGGTCGAGGATCTGGCGCAGCGCGACGTTCAGCGAGCGGATGCCGCCGCCGATCGGCGTGGTGAGCGGACCCTTGATCCCGATGAGGTACTCACGGAACACGTCCGTCGTCTCGTCGGGCAGCCAGCTGCCGGTCTGGTTGAACGCCTTCTCGCCGGCGAGCACCTCTTTCCACTCGATCGTCTTGCCGTGCTTCTTCGCGGCCGCGTCCATGACGAGCTGCGCGGCCGGCCAGATGTCGACGCCGGTGCCGTCACCCTCGATGTACGGGATGATCGGGTTGTCGGGGACGTTGCAGGACTCCGTCGGTCAGGGTGATCTTCTCGGGCATCTGGCTTCCTTTGCGATCTCGTCGTGTGGTACGGTCGAACGGGTGGTGCGAGCGTTCGAGCGCGGGCGCGTCAGCTCGGTGATCGCCACCACGAGCAGCGTGACGAGGAACACCGCCGCGATGCCGCCCATCATGGCCCACAGGGTCGCCGTTCGCGAACGGGCTCGGACGGTCCGGGCCGAAGCCGGGATCCACGTTGCACTCCGGGCAGCGGATCGCCGCCGTCGTGCTCGGTGCCGCACAGCGCGACAGATCGACCGTCATCGCAGCGACTCCGGCTTACCGTCTCCGCGGCTTCGACCGCGTTGCGGAACAACATCGCGATCGTCGTCGGGCCGACGCCGCCGACGCGCGGCGTGATGTAGCCCGCGACTTCCTCGCAGCGCTCGTCGACGTCGGGCAGCAGCTTCTTGCCCTCGTACCGCACGCCGCCGCCGACGACGACCGCGCCCGGCGTGATGTGCTCGGGCTGCAGGATGCCGGGGACGCCCGCGGCGGCCACGACGATCTCGGCGCGCTGCGTGTAGCGCGGCCAGTCGGGCACGCCGGTGTGGACGACGGTCACCGCCGCGTTCGCGGTCGGGCGCTTCAGCGACAGCAGGATGCTGAGCGGCCGGCCGAGCGTGGTGCCGCGCCCGAGGATGCACACCTCACGGCCGGCGACCGGGATCTCGTAGTACGCGAGCAGCGCCTCGATCCCCGCCGGCGTGCACGAGATCGGGCCGGGCATCCCCAGCGCGAGCCGGCCGACGTTCACCGGGTGCAGCCCGTCGACGTCCTTGTCCGGGTCGATCTCGAGCAGCGCGGCGTCGAAGTCGATCTGCGGCGGCGTCGGGTGCTGCACGAGGTAGCCGTCGACCGCGGGGTCGTCGTTGAACGTCGTCGGATCGCCGCGATCACGTCGGCCTGGGTCGCGTCGTCGCCGAGGTGGATGTGCGGCGACGTCGAGCCCGAGCTCCGCGGCCTTGCGCTGCTTGATGCGGATGTAGCCCTCGCTCGCGGAGTCGCTGCCCACGAGGATCGTGCCGAGCCCGAGCTCGTGACCGGCGTCGCGCAACGCCTTGATGCGCGGCTCGAGATCCGCGAACACCGCCTCCGCGACCGGCGCGCCGGGCATCATCACGGCAGCGCCATCAGTGCAGGAAGTGCCGTTCGCCGGTGAACACCATCGCGAGGCCGAGCTCGTCGGCGCGGGTGATGACCTTCTCGTCGCTCACCGATCCGCCCGGCTGCACCACGACCGCGACGCCCGCCGACGCCGCGGCCTCGACGCCGTCGGGGAACGGGTAGAACGCGTCCGACGCGCACGCGCCGCCGACCGCGCGACCGTTCGCCTTCTTCGCCGCGATCTCGCCCGCCTCGACCCGGTTCTGCTGCCCGGCGCCGATGCCGACCGCCTGGCCGTCCTTCACCAGCACGATCGAGTTCGACTTCACGTGCCCGCAGATCCGCCAGGCCAGCTCCGCGTCGGCCCACTGCTCGGCGGTCGGCGCCGCCTTCGTGACGACCCGCCACTCGTCCCGGCCGGCCTGGAAGTACGGCGCGTCCTGCACCAGGAAGCCGCCCGAGATCTGCTGGAAGTCCCGGGTCGGGGCCTCCGGCGCCGGCGCCTCGAGGATGCGGGTGTTCTTGCGCTTCTTCTTCAGCGCGTCGAGCGTGTCGCCCGTGTAGCCGGGCGCGATCACCACGTCGGCCTGCGGGCCGTCGACCATCAGCGCCGCGGTCGCGTCGTCGATCGGACGGTTCAGCGCCACGATCCCGCCGAACGCGGAGCGCTCGTCGCACTCCAACGCGAGCCGGTACGCGGTCGCGAGGTCGTCCGCGACCGCGACGCCGCACGGGTTCGCGTGCTTGATGATCGCGACGGCCGGACGGTCACCGAGGTCGTGCACCTGGTTCCACGCGGCGTCGGTGTCGTAGTAGTTGAGGTAGCTGAGCGCGAGGCCGCTGTGCTGGGTGACGTCGTCCCACCAGCTCGTCGTGCCCCGCAGCCGGTAGCGCGCGCCGCGCTGGTGCGGGTTCTCGCCGTAGCGCAACGTCTCGTCGGTCTTCTCGAGCGCGAGGTCCAGGTGCTGCGGGCAGCACCGGGTCGTCGCCCGCCTCGGTCGAGAGCCACTCGACGATCGCCGCGTCGTACGCCGCGGTGCTCGCGAACGCTTCGAGCGCGAGCGCGCGGCGGGTCGCGTCCGAGAGCGCCTTCCCGTCCGAGCCGCGCAGCTCCGTCGAGCACCGCGTCGTACTGCGCCGGTGCTCGTGACGATGCCGACCCACGCGTGGTTCTTCGCCGCGGCGCGCACCATGGTCGGGCCGCCGACGTCGATGAGCTCGATGCCCGGGTCGCTCGAGAACGGGTAGAGGTTCGTGACGACGAGGTCGAACGGCGTGATGCCGTGCGTCTCGAGGTCGGCGCGGTGCGACTCCTTGCCCAGGTCGGCGAGGATCCCGCCGTGGATCTTCGGGTGCAGCGTGACCACCCGGTGGTCGAGCATCTCGGGCGAGCCGGTGACCTCCTCGACCGTCGTGACCGGCGAGCCCGGCCTCGGCGAGCGCCCGGGCGGTGCCGCCGCTCGAGACCAGCTCCACGCCGAGCTCGGAGAGCCCGGTGGCGAACTCGACCAGACCCGTCTTGTCGTAGACCGACAGCAGCGCGCGCATCAGAGCTGACCCTCCTCTTCGGATTCGCGGACCAGCTGCCAGAGCACCGCCGGGTAGAGGCGCCGCTCGA
The DNA here is from genome assembly GCA_963848485.1 of uncultured Acidimicrobiia bacterium. Lineage (GTDB taxonomy): Bacteria > Actinomycetota > Acidimicrobiia > IMCC26256 > JAENVU01 > Chersky-806. The sequence goes on along the minus strand of CAWKDX010000016.1, from coordinate 33,194 downwards.
CGTCCTTGATCCGCTCGTGCAGCGTCTCCGCCGTGTCGTCGTCGCAGGACCGGCACCGCCTCCTGGGCGAGGATCGGGCCGTCGTCCACCTCGAGCGTGGCGTAGTGGATCGGTGCGAGCCGGTGACCTTCACGCCCGCGGCGAGCGCGTCGTCCACCGCGTGCCAGCCCTTGAACGACGGCAGCAGCGCGGGGTGCGTGTTCACGATCCGGTCCGGGTACCGGTCGTGGATCGGCTTGTCGAGGATCGTGCCGAAGCCGGCCATCGCGACGAGGTCGACCTGGTGCCGCTCGAGCGCGTCGACGACGCGGTGGGTGTACGCGAGGCGATCGAAGTCCGCGCCGAAGCTGTCACGGGCGATGGTCTCGACGGGAACTCCAGCCTTCTCCGCGCGCTCGGTCGCGGCGCACGGACGGTCGACGATGACGACGACGATGGGCAGGTCCGCGTCCAGCAGGGCTTGAAGAATGGTGCCAGTCCCGGATGCCAGGATCCCGATCCGCATCACGCCTCAACCTACCTGTTGACGGCGCCCCCGGCCCGATCGATTCCCCGCGCTTTCGGCGTCGTCCACGGGCCGCGTGGGCGCCTCAGGCGACGCCAAAACGAGGGGGGTGGGGGAGGGGGTGGGGCGGGGTCAGAGGGTCTTGACGATCTCGGCCATGAGGTCGCCGGCCTCGGTGGGGTTGAGGCCGACCTTGACGCCCGCGTCCTCGAGCGCCTCCATCTTCGCCTTGGCCGTCCCCTTGCCGCCCGAGACGATGGCGCCCGCGTGGCCCATCTTCTTGCCCGGGGCGCGGTGACGCCCGCGATGTAGGAGGAGACCGGCTTGGTCATCGACGTCTTGATGAACTCCGCCGCCTCTTCCTCGGCCGAGCCGCCGATCTCGCCGATCATCATCACGGCCTTGGTCTCCGGGTCCGCCTCGAACGCCTTCAGGCAGTCGATGAACGTGGTGCCCGGGACCGGGTCGCCGCCGATGCCGACGCAGGTGGTCACGCCGATGTCCTTCTGCTTCAGCTCCCAGAGCGCCTGGTAGGTGAGCGTGCCGGAGCGGCTCACGATGCCGACCGGGCCCGCCCTCCTTGGCGATGTGGCCCGCGGTGATCCCGACGTTCGCCTTGCCCGGGCTGATGATGCCGGGGCAGTTCGGGCCGAGCAGCTGGACGTCCGGGAAGTCGTCGCTTGAGCTTGTTGTAGAACCACGCCTCGTCCTGCGCGGGCACGCCCTCGGTGATCACCACGATGAACGTGATGCCACCCTCGGCCGCGTCCATCACCGCGTCGCGCACGCCCGGCGCGGGGATGAAGATGCAGGAGCCGGTCGCGCCGGTCTCCTTCACCGCTTCCGCCGCCGTCGCGAAGATCGGGACGCCGTCCACGTCGGTGCCGGCCTTCTTCGGGTTCGTGCCCGCGACGATCTGCGTGCCGTACTCGCGGTTCAGCTTCCCGTAGAAGCGGCCCTGCGAACCGGTGAGGCCCTGGTAGACGAACTTGGTCGTCTCGTCGATGAAGATGCTCATGATTGCTCTCGGCCTCCGGCGAGCGCAGACCACGCGCCGTGCGCCGCCTCGAGCATGGTCGGGCTGCAGCTGCAGCCGGTCGGACAGATGGGGCTTGAGGATCGCGCGGCCCTCGTCGGCGTTGGTGCCGTCGAGCCGGATCACGATCGGCGCCTCGATCTCACCCGCTCGAGCGCCTCGACGATCCCGTTCGCGACCTCTTCGCCCTTCGTGATGCCCACCGAAGACGTTGATGAAGATCGAGCGCACCTTCGGGTCGTTGTTGATGACCTCGAGCGCGCCGGTCATCACCTCGGCGTTCGCACCGCCGCCGATGTCGAGGAAGTTCGCGGCCTCGCCACCGACCTGGCTCACGATGTCCACCGTCGACATCGCGAGACCGGCACCGTTGGCGATGATGCCGACGTAGCCGTCGAGCCCGACGTACTGCAGGCCCTTGTCGTGCGCGGCCTGCTCGCGCTCGTCGCGGACCTGCGTCGAGTCGTACTGCTCGTAGTCCGGGTGCCGGAACACCGCGTTGTCGTCGAGCGTCACCTTCGCGTCGAGCGCGTGCACGCGACCGTCCGGCGTGAGGATCAGCGGGTTGATCTCGCAGAGGTCCGCGTCGCCCTCGGTGTAGGCGACGTAGAGCTTGCCGAGGATGTCGACCGCGCCGTCGACGGCCTTCGGGTTCAGCTGCGCCCGCTCGACCCACTCGCGGCACGCCTCCTCGGTCAGCCCCTCGACCGGGTCGACCCAGATCTTGGCGATCGCGTCCGGGTCCTTCTCCGCGACGACCTCGATCTCGACGCCACCCTGCGCGGAGAGCATCCCGAGGTGCTTCTTCGCGGCGCGGTCGAGCGTGAAGGACGCGTAGTACTCCTCGTCGATGTCGCTCGCCTTCTCGACCCAGAGGATGTGGACGATGTGGCCCTTGATGTCGAGCCCGATGATGCTCGTCGCGTGCTCGCGGGCCTCGGCCTCGTTCGACGGCGAGCTTCACGCCGCCGGCCTTGCCCCGCCCGCCGACCTGCACCTGCGCCTTGAGCACGACCGGGTAGCCGATGCGGTTCGCGGCCGCGACCGCGGCCTCGACGTCGGTCACCGCCTCACCGGGTGACACCGGGATGTCGTAGCGCGCGAACAGCTGCTTGCCTTGATATTCGAACAGGTCCACTGGCACACAACCTTTTTGCTGGGGGGAGCCGACGCGCGACGGCTCGCCGCTCGCCGGGGGTTCTCGGTGGGACGGGTCAGCCGGTGAGCTGCGCCTCCCGCTCGTCGAGCGCGGACTCGAGCCACTGGTCGATCGTGGCCAGCGGCGTGCCCGGCGTGAAGAGCGCGGCGACGCCGATCTCCTTCAGCCCGGGGATGTCGGCCTCGGGGATGATCCCGCCGCCGAACACCAGCACGTCTTCGAGCCCCCGTTCGCGCAGCAGATCGAGGATCCTCGGGAACAGGGTCATGTGCGCGCCCGAGAGGAGCGAGAGGCCGACGGCGTCGGCGTCCTCCTGGAGTGCGGTCTCGACCACCTGCTCCGGCGTCTGGTGCAGGCCCGTGTAGATGACCTCGAACCCGGCGTCACGCAGCGCCCGCGCGATCACCTTGGCTCCCCGATCGTGACCATCGAGGCCCGGCTTCGCGATGACGACTCGATACCGACGCTGCATGTCGGCGAAACCCTACCTACAGGCCTGTATCCCCGGCCAACGGGGGGTGGGTTGGACTCGGGCCCGTCCCCGGGCGTACACCCCTCCCATGGCACAGGGCCGGAGCGACACCCGGTTGATCGTCGTGACGTCCCTCGGCATCCTCGTCTTCGGGCTGCTCGTCGCCGGCACCATCCTCTTCATCACCGGGCGGGCCAAGAACCCCGACATCAAGGGCCCGATCCCCTTCGGGTTCGCCTCCACGCTGCGCCAGAAGGCCAAGGACGGCGGGCCGTTCGCGTTCGCCGGCAACACCGGCGACAACGGGTTCTGGATCGCCCTGGAGCACGGCAAGCTCGTCGCCCTGAAGATCAAGAAGCCCGGCACGAAGGACTGCAACGTGCGCTGGCGGGGCTCCATGGACACCTTCGTCGACTGCCACGACCAGCCCATCCGGATCGACCAGCTCGCCCGCTACCCCACCAGGGTCCCGAAGTCGGGATCGCAGAAGGGCGTGCTGCTCGTGAACCTGAGCGGCAACATCGCACCCCCCGCAGGCTCGTAGCGGGCGAGCCGCCGTCGCCCACCGAGATCCACGCGGTCCGGCGATCGGGCGACGGAGACCTCGGAGCCGCCGTCGCCCACCGAGATCCACGCGGTCCGGCGATCGGGCGACGGAGATCCTCGGAAAAGGAGTCAGACTCGGGCGGTGGCCGGCGGTCTGCTCGCGGCGATCATCGTCGCTACTGCGTTCAACTTCACGAACGGCGTGCACGACGCGGCCGACGCGGTCGCGACCCTCGTCGCCTCCCGCACCGCGATGCCGGCCTCGGCGTTGGCGGTGGCCGCGGTCTTCACCCTGCTCGGCCCGCTCGTGCTCGGCGCGGCCGTCGCGGACACGGTCGGCAGGATCGTGGACGTCCCGCCGACCAGGTCGTGGCGGTCATCGGCGCCGGCATGAGCGGCGCGCTCGTCTGGAACCTCCTCTCGTGGTGGCGCGGCCTGCCGTCGAGCTCCACCCACGCAGTGGTCGGCGGACTCGTCGGCGCCGCGGTGGTCGCCGACGGGTTCACCGCGGTGGGCTGGTCCACCGTTGGCCTCGTCGTGGTCGCCCTCGTGGTCTCGCCGCTGCTCGGTCTGCTGACCGGCTTCGTCGGCACACGCCTGCTCGCGCTTCGCGCTGCGGCGCGCGAGCCGCGAGATCCGGCGTCCGATCGTCTGGGGACAGTGGCTCAGCTCCGCGGGGCTCGCGTTCGGGCACGGCGCGAACGACGCGGCGAAGGCGACGGGCGTGATCGTCGTGATGCTCGTCGCGACCCAGCACTCGACGGGGACGAGCGCACCGCTCTGGGTCACCATCGTCGCGACGACCTCGCTGACGTTCGGGACCTGCGTCGGCGGCTGGAAGATCGTGCGCACCGTCGGGATGGGCATCTTCCGGCTGCGACCGCTCGACGGGCTCGTGAGCCAGACCGGCTCCGCGCTCGTCGTGCTCGGCGCCTCCGCGATCGGCGCGCCGGTGAGCACGAGCCAGGTGGTCGCGTCGTCGGTCGCGGGCGTCGGCAGCGGCGAGCGCTGGCACCACGTGCACTGGCACGTCGTGCGCAACATCGGCGTCGCCTGGCTCGTGACCATGCCGGTGTGCGTCATGCTCGGGGCCCTGGCGACCCCGCTCTGGAGGTGGCTCACGTGAGACAGCACTGGTTCCTGCCGTACACCCCGGACCTGCTGGCGCTCCTGCTCGACCAGTCCGAGATCACCGGCCACGGCATCGACGCGTTCGTGGCGTGGTCCCGCGGCGACCTCGAGCAGAACGAGGGCGTCCGCCGGTTCGAGCACGAAGCCGACGACGCCCGACGCAGCCTGCTCAAGGAGCTGCGCGCCGCGTTCAGCACCCCGCTCGATCCCGAGGACATCTACGAGCTCTCCGAACGACTCGACGAGGTGCTGAACGGCGCGAAGAACGCGGTGCGCGAGTCCGAGATCATGAAGCTGCCGCCGGACCAGCCGATGGCCGAGATGGCCGGTCATCTCCAGACCGGGGTCCGGCACGTCCACGACGCGTTCGAGGCCTTGAAGTCGGACCCCGACCGCGCGACCGGCGCCGCGGACGCAGCGATCCACTGCGAGCGGGCTCTCGAGCACTGCTACCGGCGCGCGATGTCGGAGCTCACCGAGGTCGTGGATCTGAAGGAGGTCACCGGCCGCCGCGAGCTCTACCGCCGCTACTCCCGCATCGGCGAGAGCCTGGTGCGCGTCGCGCACCGGGTCTGGTACTCGGTCGTGAAGGAGGGCTGAGGGCGGCTACTGGTCGATGCGCTGCAGGGGCGCCCACGCCAGCAGCAGGCGCTTCTCCCCCGCGTCCCGGAACCGCACGACGGCTTCGGCCTTGTCGCCCTCGCCGATGACGTCGAGGATCACGCCCTCGCCGAACTTCTCGTGGGTGACGTCGTCGCCGACGTGCAGGCCGAGCTGCTCGGCGCCCCGGCTCCCGACGGCTCCGGCCGGCGCGTCGCGCCCGTCGCCGCGGTGCCGCCGGTGTCGCGCCCGCGGGCCGAGCCGCCGGACGCGACCGCGGCCGCGACCACCGCGTCGCGGTGCGCGCCGAAGCCACCCCCCGATCGCCGGGTCCGGGGCTCGCCCTGGGACTGGACCAGCTCCTCGGGGATCTCGGCGAGGAAGCGGCTCGGCGGGTAGTAGTCCGTCGCGCCGAAGAGCTGCCGGCACCACGCGTGGCACAGGTAGAGCCGCTCGCGGGCCCGGGTGATCCCGACGTAGCAGAGGCGGCGCTCCTCCTCGAGTGCCTCCGGGTCTCCGAGCGAGCGCATGTGCGGGAAGATCCCGTCCTCGAGGCCGGTGAGGAACACGACCGGGAACTCGAGGCCCTTCGCGCTGTGCAGGGTCATCAGCGTGACCATGGACTCGTCGGCGGTGTCACCGTCCATGTCGGTGACGAGCGAGATCGCCTCGAGGAACGCCTGCACCCGGGCCAGGCCGACCGGCGGCTCGGAGCTCTCGTCCACCCCCGCGATCGCGACGAGCGCGGACGGTGTTGCCGGCGTCGAGGTTCTCGTCGAACTCCCGCGCGACGCCGACGAGCTCGGCCAGGTTCTCGATGCGGCCCTGCGCCTCGATCGTGCGCTCGGCCTCGAGCTCGGCGAGGTAGCCGGTCTTGCTCAGGACGCCTTCGAGCGCGCCCGAGACCCCGCCCGGCCTCGGCGTCGGCTTCGAGCTCGCCCATCACGTCGAGCAGGTCGCGGATTCCCGCCGAGCGCGCGGCCGGTGACGCCCGCCGCGGCACCGTCGCGCAGCGCCTCGCGGAACGGTCAGGTTCGCGCCCTGCGCGTACGCCTCGACCTTGCGGACGCTCGTGTCGCCGACGCCGCGCTTGGGCACGTTGACGATCCGCTTCCAGCCGACCTCGTCGTCCGGGTTGACCAGCGAGCGGAGGTACGCGAGCGCGTCCTTCACCTCCCGGCGGTCGTAGAACTTGGTGCCGCCGATGATCCGGTACGGCACGCCCGCGCGCACCAGCGTCTCTTCGATCACGCGGCTCTGCGCGTTCGTCCGGTAGAAGACCGCGGTGTCGCGGAAGCGCACGCCTTCCTGGTCCGCGAGCCGGTTGATCTCGTGCACGACGTACTGGGCCTCGTCGTGCTCGTCCTCGGCGTGGTAGCGGACGATGAGCTCGCCGCCGATCTGCTCGGTCCAGAGGTGCTTCGGCCGGCGGGCCGCGTTGTTGGCGATGACCGCGTTCGCGGCGTCGAGGATGCGCTGGGTCGACCGGTAGTTCTGGTCGAGCACGATCACCGACGAGTCCGGGAACGTCTCCTCGAACCGCAGCAGGTTGCGGTAGTCCGCGCCCCGGAACGCGTAGACGGAGTTGTGGGTGACGATGCCGCCGGCGACGTAGTTGTGGGTCTGCTCGATGTCGAGGTCGTAGACCGCGGTGTCGAGCTCGACCGGCTCCACCGACTCGACCCGCTCGAACGCGCCGTTCTCGTTGACCATCACCATGCCGGGCTCGACATGCGTCCGCCGCGGTGAACGGGAGGTCGGTGTTCGTGGCGCCCGCGCCCCTGGGCGTCGCCAGCCGCGCGGTGTACTCGACGTCGACGTCGATCACACCCTGGATCTGCTCGACGATCTCGACGATCTCCGCCATGTCCGAGCTCGCGGTCTCGAACCGCCAGTCGGTGTCGCGCCGCTCGGGCCGGATGTGCAGGCCGAGCTCGTTCTCGAGCGCGAGTGCGACCCTCCTCGTCGCTGCCGAACAGCTCGACCCGGTGGAACGCCCGCGCGCCGCGCTGCTCGTCGCACAGCGTGACGACCATCCGTCGCGCCGGCGCGAGCGTCGTCACGGCCGCGTCCGTCGTCTCGACGCTCGTTTCGGGTGCGCGTCGGTCGTCCTGGCGACGGGCTCGCGCCCCGAAACCGGCGAGGTCGCCGGCGAAGTGGGTGTGCTCGGGGGTGGAGGTGAGCTCACGGCCGCTGGCGAGGGTGATCTTCGTGCCGGCCTTCGCCTGCGCGCGGTGGACCCGCAGCACCCGGGCCGGGCGGAAGTCGCCGTTGCCGTAGTACGACAGGACCTGGTCGCCCGCGACCACCGTCTCGATCGGCCGGGTGCGTGCGGTCGGCCATCGTGACGAGGGTGCCGGGCACGAAGCACTGGTCCGCGTCGCCCACGACCATGACGTTGTGGTGCTCCTCGGACGAGCAGCCGGACGAGCTCCCACTGGGCCAGGTTCGTGTCCTGGAACTCGTCGACGAGCACGTGGCTGAATCGCTTCTGCCACCGGCTCAGCGCGTCGGGGTGCTCCCGGAACAGCTTGACGACGAGCAGGAGGAGGTCGTCGAAGTCCGCCGCGGAGGCCTCGCCCAGGCGCTTCTGGTACTCGACGTAGATCTCGGCCAGCCGCTTCTCGGGCGGGGTCGTCGCTGCCGCGAGCGCCTGCTCCGGGCCGATGAGCTCGTTCTTCATCGCGGAGATCGAGCCCTGCAGCCGGCGGGGCGGGAACCGCTTCGGGTCCAGGTTCATGTCGCGGCGCACGTAGTCCACGAGGCGGGTCGCGTCGGCCTGGTCGTAGATCGAGAACGACGACCGGTAGCCGAGCAGGCCCGCCTCGCGGCGCAGGATCCGCGCGCAGGCGGAGTGGAAGGTCGAGACCCACATGCGGTGCGCGACCGGGCCGACGAGCTCGGCGACGCGCTCCTTCATCTCGCCCGCGGCCTTGTTCGTGAACGTGATCGCGAGGATCTCGAACGGCGACACGTTGCGCTCCGCGATCAGGTACGCGACGCGGTGGGTGAGCAGGCGGGTCTTGCCCGACCCGGCGCCCGCGATGACGAGCACCGGACCGTCGGGCGCGATCACCGCCTCGCGCTGGACGGGGTTCAACCCGGCGACGAGATCGTCGCTCACTCGTCCGAACTCGGTCTGCGTGCTCGTCACAGGTGAATCGTACAGGTGTTCGCCTTGGTGAAGGCGGAGTCACGCGTCGGGGCGCGGGATGCGCAGCTCCGTCGTCGTGATGTCGTCCCGGCGGGCCGGCGGCTCGGTCCCGGTGGCGGACTCGTCCCGGAAGGCCCGCAGCAGTCGGGTGCCGTCCTCGTTGAGCGTCACGGTGAAGGCACCGGTGGTGTCGTCGAGCTCGAGCGCGAAGTACTGCTCCCAGTCCGCGTCGAGCGCGGGCGCGTCGGTGTCGGCACCGCGCGGCAAGCGACGGAATCGCTTTCGCTCGGTATCGAAGAGCCAGATGCTGTGGGAGGACTCGATGCGATCCAGAGCGCGACAGGCTACCGGCTCGGTACCTCGACGAGCAGAGTGACGGGGCCGTCGTTGACGAGCTCGACGGCCATATCGGCCCGGAATAGGCCGGTTTCGACGGGGGTTCCGAGCTCGCGCAGCGCGGCGACAAATCCGGCGACCAGCGGCTCGGCCTGCTCCGGCGGGGCGGCTCGCGACCCACGACGGGCGCCGGCCCTTCCGGGTGTCGCCGTAGAGCGTGAACTGGCTCACCACGAGCGCGGCGCCGCCGGTCTCCGCGAGCGACCGGTTCATCAGCCCCGCGTCGTCGTCGAAGACCCGCAGCCCGTGCACCTTGGCCGCGAGCTTCGCCGGCGTCGGCGGGGGTGTCGTCGTGGGTCACGCCGACGAGGACGCACAGCCCCGCGCCGATCGCGCCGACCAGCTCGTCACCGACCCGGACCGACGCCCGCGTCACCCGCTGCACCAACGCCCGCATCCCCCGACGCTACCGACCCCGATCCGCCACCGCTCCGTCTGTGCGAAGCGGTCGTGAGGGACCAACGCAACGCGGCGGGGTCGCGGGTCACTCCCACTCGATGGTGCCGGGGGGCTTGCTCGTCACGTCGTAGGCGACGCGGTTCACGCCCGGGACCTCGTTGATCACGCGCGACGAGATGCGCTCGAGCACCTCGTACGGGAGCCGGGCCCAGTCCGCGGTCATCGCGTCGTCGCTCGTGACCGCGCGGATGATGATCGGGTACGCGTAGGTCCGGTCGTCGCCCTTCACGCCGACGGTCCGCACCGCGGGCAGCACCGCGAAGCTCTGCCAGATCTCGCGGTAGAGGCCGGCGCGCCGGATCTCCTCGACGACGATCGCGTCGGCGCGCTGCAGGATCTCCACCCGCTCGGGCGTGATCGTGCCGATGATCCGCACACCGAGACCCGGACCGGGGAACGGCTGGCGCCAGACGATCTCCTCGGGCAGGCCGAGCTCCTCGCCGACCGCGCGCACCTCGTCCTTGAACAGGTGGCGCAGCGGCTCGACGAGCTCGAAGTTCATGTCCTCGGGGAGGCCGCCGACGTTGTGGTGGCTCTTGATCACCGCGTTGTCGCCGCCGCCGGACTCGACGATGTCCGGGTAGAGCGTGCCCTGCACGAGGTACGCGGCGTCCTCGTAGTCGCGCGCCACCTCCTCGAACACCCGGATGAACGTCTCGCCGATGATCTTGCGCTTGCGCTCGGGCTCGACGATGTCGTTCAGCGCGTTGAGGAACCGGTCCCCCGCCTTCACGTGCACGAGGTCGATGTTGAACTGGCGCCGGAACGTGTCCTCCACCTGCTCGGCCTCGTTCAGGCGCAGCAGCCCGGTGTCCACGAAGACGCAGGTGAGCTGGTCGCCGATCGCCTTGTGCACGATGGCCGCGGCGACCGCGGAGTCCACGCCGCCGGACAGCCCGCAGATCACCCGGGCGTCGCCGACCTGGGCCTGGATCTCGGCGACCTGCTCCTCGATGATCGAGACGTTCGTCCACGTCGGCCGGCAGCCGGCGACGTCGAACAGGAACGCCTTGAGGATCTCCTGGCCCCGCTCGGTGTGCGCGACCTCGGGGTGGAACTGCACGCCGTAGATCGCGCGGTCGGGATCGCCGAACGCGGCGGCCGGCGTGTCGCCGGTCGACGCCGAGCACCCGGAACCCCGGCGGCGCCTGGGTGATCGTGTCGAAGTGGCTCATCCACACGACCTGGTCGTCGGGCTGCTCCCGGAACAGCACGCCCGGCTCGCTCACCGTCAGCTCGGTGCGGCCGTACTCGCCCGCGGCCGGTCTTCGCGACCTCGCCGCCGAGATCACGCGGCGACGAGCTGCGCGCCGTAGCAGAGGCCGAGCACCGGGACGCCGGACTCGTAGATCGCCGGATCGATCGACGGCGCGCCGTCGACGTGCACCGACGCGGGACCGCCCGAGAGGATGATCGCCTTCGGCTTGCGCGCCAGCATCTCCTCGACGGTGGTGCTGCGCTTCACGATCTCGGAGTAGACGTGCGCCTCGCGCACCCGCCGCGCGATCAGCTGCGCGTACTGCGCTCCGAAGTCGACGACGAGAACGAGATCGTGCTCCGACGTCCCTCCCGCTCCTGGCCCTTCGGGCCGGGCCGCTCGGGCCACGCTCCGCTCGTCTTTCGGCTGCACGCGGTGTACCGCTGCGCTCCGGCACGTTCGCTAGCGACCCATGCCGATGTGCTGCGCGCGCTGGAGCGACTTCCCTTCCGTCTGCAACGACGGGGCGATCATCACTTCGGCCTTCTGGAACTCCTTGACCGTCTCGTAGCCGGTGGTGGCCATCGACGTGCGGAGCGCACCGAAGAGGTTGAGCGTGCCGTCGTTCTCGTGCGCGGGACCGACGAGGATCTCGGCGAGCGTGCCCTTCTGGCCCGCGTACACCCGTGCGCCGCGAGGCAGCGACGGGTGGAAGGTCGCCATGCCCCAGTGGTAGCCGCGGCCCGGCGCCTCGTACGCGCTGGCGAGCGGCGAGCCGATCATCACCGCGTCGGCGCCGCAGGCGATCGCCTTGGCGACGTCGCCGCCGGTGCGCATCCCGCCGTCGGCGATGACCTGGACGTAGACGCCGGTCTCGTCGAGGTGACGGATCCGGGCGCCCGCCGCGTCCGCGATGGCCGTGGCCTGCGGGACGCCGATGCCGAGCACGCCGCGGCTGGTGCACGCGTGGCCCGGGCCGACGCCCGACGAGCACGCCGACGGCTCCGGTGCGCATGAGGTGCAGCGCGGTGGAGTACGACGCGCAGCCGCCGACGATGACCGGGATCTCGAACTCGCGGATGAACTTCTTCAGGTTGAGCGGCTGGCGCGCCGGGTCCTTCGACACGTGCTCGGCGGACACGACCGTGCCCTGCACGACGAAGATGTCGAGCTCGGCCTCGAGGATGTGCTTCGCGTACTGCTCGACCCGCTGCGGGGTGAGCGACGCGCACGCGGTGACGCCGGCGTCCTTGATCTCGCGGATGCGCGCGCCGATCAGCTCTTCCTTGATCGGCTCGTTGTAGAGCTCCTGCATCCGGCGGGTGGCCTTCTCGGGATCGAGCGACGCGATCTCGTCGAAGACGGGGTCGAGGTCCTCGTACCGGGTCCACAGCCCTTCGAGGTTCAGGCACGCCATGCCGCCGAGCTGGCCGACCTCGATCGCGATCTTCGGGGAGACGACGCCGTCCATCGCCGCGCCGATCAGCGGCAGGTCGAAGTGGAACGCGTCGATGTCCCAGGAGATGTCGATGTCCTCGGGATCTCGCGTGCGCCGGCTCGGCACGATTGCGATGTCGTCGAAGCCGTAGGCCTGCCGCCCGGACTTCCCGATGCCGATCTCGACTTCCACCCTGGGTGACTCCCCTCGTCGCGCGCTCGCTCCGAAGGGTGAAGTCTACAACCGTCCGGTCCCGGACACCCGGGCCGTACGGGTGGTGATCCGTCACGAATCGGTCCGGAGCCGCTCCGCGGTCAGGAATCGCAGGAACCCGGCGAGGATGCGGGCGGTCGCGCCCCAGACCGTCTCGCCCGGGCAGCTCGAAGAACGCCATCGGCCGCCACGCCCCCCACAGGTTCCAGCGCTCCTCCCAGTAGGCGCCCGGGTCCAGCAGCTCGGAGATCGGGACCGCGAACGCCGCCTCCACCTCGCCGGGGATCGGGCCGGAGCACCGGCGGCGCGGCGAGCAGCCCGACGAACGGCGTGATCGTGAACTGCGACGCGACGGTGCTCAGGCTGTCCAGCTCCCCGGCCAGCTCGACCGCGGCCGGGTCCAGGCCGATCTCCTCGTGCGCCTCCCGCAGCGCGGCCGCGCCGAGCGAGACGTCGTCCGCCTCGCGCTTGCCGCCCGGGAACGCGATCTCGCCCCGGTGCGACGGCATCGTGTCCGGGCCGCTTCGTGAGGATCGACGCGCGCCTCGCCGTCGTCCTCGTAGATCGGCGACCAGCACCGCGGCCGCGCGGCTCTCGGGCGAGTGCGAGGTCCGAGGGTCGCGGCGGCGGGAGGACGGCGAGGCGCTCGCGCACGTCCGCGAGGGTGAAGCGACGACCGCCGGCGTCGAGATCGACCCACGGCGGCGGGCCGCCCGGCCGCAGCCCCGGCGGCCGCGGGATCACCTGGCGCCCGCCGCGATCGGGCCGGACCACCTCGCCTGCCGGCGCCTCGACCTCCCGTTCGCTCGGCCATCGGGGGCAGACTACCGAGCGACGTCACGATGCAGACCCGGGGGGACGATGACCGTCGAGTGGAACTTCGCGAGCGCGTGGGAGTCGATCGCGCGACACCCAGCCGCACCGGCCCGCGCTCGTCCAGGGCGAGCGCATCACGCAGCTGGGGCGAGTGGGACGACCGCTCGGCGCGGCTCGCCGCCGCGTTCAAGGATCTCGGGCTCAGCGACGACGGCAAGGTCGCGAGCTACCTCTACAACTCGACCGAGTACATGGAGGGCGTCTTCGCGACCTGGAAGTGCGGCGCGGGGCCGGTCAACGTCAACTACCGGTACCTCGAGGACGAGCTCGCCTACCTGCTCACCAACTCCGACACCGAGATCCTCCTGTTCCACGGGTCGCTCGGCGAGCACGTCGCGAAGGTCGCCGCGCAGATCCCGACGCTCAAGGCGATCGTCCAGGTCGACGACGGCTCCCCGCTCGTCGAGGGCGCGCTCCGCTACGAGGACCTGATCGCGGCCCACGAACCCGCGCCGCGCGGCGGGACCACCGGCGACGACCTCTACATCCTCTACACCGGCGGCACCACCGGGATGCCGAAGGGCGTCATGTGGCGCAACGAGGACCTCTTCATGTCGCTCATCCCGTTCGTCTACGGGATCGCGGGCGAGGCGCTCCCGGACGACGGGCCGGCGGGCGCGGGCGCGATCGCGGCACGGGTCGAGGAGAAGGGCGCGACGCCGGTGCACCTCCCCGCGTCGCCGCTCATGCACGGCACCGGGTTCATGAGCTCGCTGCAGGCGCTGACGATGGGCGGCACGATCGTCACGCTCGAGTCGCGTCACTTCGACGCGGACGAGCTGTGGCGCGCGGTCGAGCGCAACGGCGTCACGCAGATGGCGATCGTCGGCGACGCGTTCGGCAAGCCGATGGTGCGCGCGCTCGAGCAGGCCGAGGCCGAGGGCCAGCCGTACGACCTGACGACGCTCGGGATCATCATCAGCTCCGGGGTGATGTGGACCGCGGAGGTGAAGGAAGCGCTGATGGCCCGTGCCGGGCTGCATCTGCCTCGACTCGCTCGGCTCGAGCGAGGGCGTCGGGTTCGCGAGCCAGGTCAGCATCCCGGGCGGCGGCTCGGCGACGACCGCGAAGTTCCAGATCGGCGAGCACGCCAAGGTCCTGAGCGAGGACGGGCGCGAGATCGAGCCCGGCTCCGAGGAGATCGGCCTGCTCGCGCTCGGCGGCCCGATCCCGCTCGGCTACTACAAGGACCCGGAGAAGACCGCCCGCACGTTCCCGACGTTCAACGGCCAGCGCTACTCGATCCCCGGCGACTGGGCCCGGGTCGCCGCCGACGGGACGATCGAGCTGCTCGGTCGCGGGCAGCGTGTCGATCAACACCGGCGGCGAGAAGGTCTTCCCGGAAGAGGTCGAGGAGGCCGTGAAGCTGCACCCCGCGGTCATCGACGCGGTGGTCGTCGGCATCCCCGACGACCGGTTCGGCGAGGTGATCGCCGCGGTCGTCGCGCTCAACGACGGCGACCGCGCGACGAGCGACGAGATCGCCGACTCCGTGCGCGGCCAGCTCGCCGGGTTCAAGCGGCCGCGCCACGTCTTCGTCGTGGACTCCGTGCCGCGCGGGCCGAACGGCAAGGCCGACTACGCGTGGGCCAAGCGCATCGCGACCGAGCAGGCCGCCACCGACGCCTGAACCGTCATCTCCGGCGTGTCCTACTGGCTCTGGACGGTCCAGTTCTTGACGCTGGGCGCGTTGGTCATGGCCGCGAACGTCACGAACGCGCGGCCCTGCTGGGTCGAGTCGGTCGACGTGCACGCGCCCGAGCCCTTCACGCACGCGTAGAACATCACGTCGCGCTCGGACGGGGTCGTGTCGATCCAGTTGTTGAAGACCGGCTCGGTGTAGCCCGTTGTGGTACTTGAACGACTTGAGCCGGAAGTGCCGGGCGATGAGGCCGCGGCTGAAGAACGGGTACTCGACGTCGCTGTCGTCGATGTCGATCACGCCCGACGGCAGGTACCCGGTGCCCTTGATGGACATCCGGCCCCGCCGGGTGGACAGGATGTTCGTGAACGAGCCGTCGACCTTGACCAGCGCGCAATCGGGGTCGCTCGCGCCCTCGGCGTAGTTCGGTGACACCGTGATGCAGCCGTTCGCGGGCCGCAGCTTCGCGTTCGGGTCCGTCGGCGCGAGCGTGATGATGATCTCGATGCCGTCGAGCTGGTCGTTGGCGCCGCACGGCCGCATTGCAGTTGTTCCTTCGGCGTGCCACTTGACGTCGAAGCTGCTGCGCGATGCGCGACGGCGGTCAGGCAGCGTCGTCACGTCGTAGACCGCGGTCTGGAGGTCGCTGCCGAGCGCGACGTTCTGCTGCGCTCGTGCACGCGCTCGGGAAGCCCGACCAGCCGAAGTGAGGCCGACGGGGTGCCGCTGCACCCGAACCGAAGAAGCGTGCACGAGTCGTTGCTGTCGTAGGACGCGCGCAGCTCGGCCTTGGCCACGGTGTACCCGCTCGGCGGCGTGTACCCGGCGAAGCGCAAGGTCATCGTGCCTTCGCGTCCCGCTGCCGGAGAACTTGATGTTCGCCGACGCCGGCCCGGGCGTGTTCGTGCCCGGGATCACCGGCTCGGCGATCGAGCTCGCGTACGTCGGGTTGTCGATGCCCTGGTTCGCGCTCGACGCGACCACGCCGGTCGTCTGCAGCCGCGGGGTCGCCGGCCGGCTCGTAGAGCGCGATCTCCTTGCCGTTGGCCGGGATCGACCGGGTTGACGCCGGCGCACAGCTCGAAGCCGCCGTTCGGCACGTAGACCCGGCTGTCGCCACCGAAGATGAACTGCACGCCCGGCGCCTCGGGGTCGCAGTCGCCTCCGACGTCGGTCGGGCTCGGCGGCCGCGGGAACGTGGCCGACGAGTCGCTGGCCGTGAGGATCAGGCGGGCGCCGTCGAGCTTGGCCGTCGGGTACGGCGAGCCGTTGGACCACGGCCGGCTCACGTTGTACTGCACCGACGCGGAGTTGATGTTGTCACCGGTGCTCGAGGCACGCCTTGAGGTTGGTGTAGCGCGGTCGGGTTCACGACGGAGAGCTTGATGTCGGCGATGCTGCCGTCGGCCGGCGGCTTCGGGCAGCTGGTACGGACCGCACGTGCCGCCGCCGACGAGCGAGCCGTAGTTGACCTGGACCGTCGGCGCGTTCATGCGGCTCACGTTGGTACGCGGACTGCGCGAGCTCGAGGTCGACCGACGGGTAGCTGCCGCGCGGCACCTGGGTGAAGTTCTTCAGCCAGATGCTGCTGCCGGGCCGGCCGTGCGGTCATCGCCATGTCGGCGGTGCGTGCCGTCGATGACCTTCGCGTTCGAGCCGTTCGCGAACTGCGTGATCTGGAAGAGGCCGAAGAGCCCGGTGCCGTTGCCGGCCGCGCCGGGAGCGAGCGTCATCTCGTGGGTCGTCGGGTTCGCGTTCGGCAGCCAGTTGTACGGCGTGCCGCCGAGCACGCGCTGGCCTCCGTAGTCCTCCGCGCGGCCACCGACGCACCACTGGTGCGCGATGTCGCCGCCGCTGAAGCCGAAGATGTTGTCCGCGCTGTACTGGCCGCACGAGTACGCGGGCTGGTTGGTGTTGCGGAAGTCGAAGTAGTAGCTACCGGTCGAGTCGTCGCTCGTGTCGGACGGGGTGCCGTTGTCGTCGGGCTGGAACCAGAACGTCGCGTTCTTGCACGCCGCGTTGCCCATGAGGTCGTTCATGACCTTGGCGTCGGTGTAGATGCCGGGCGTGAACTTCACGAGGTGGCTCGTCGGCGCTGCACTCCGCGACGCGGGCGTTGAGCCACGCCGTGTTCATCGTGACGACCGGCAGCGCGCTGCCGTCAGCCCGGGTCGGGCACCGCGTTCGTTGCGCCCTGGCGCAATCGGCGTGTAGTTCGGGTCCTGGCCCTTGCCGTCCGAGAAGTCCCAGCCGACGGGCTGGCAGCCGGTGACGCCGACGCAACCGCCCCGAGCCTCGGTGGTGCCGATCGTCGCCGCTCGGCGGCGTCGACCTGCACCGGCTGACCGGGCGACTGCCGGATGTGGATGTTCGAGTTCGAGAAGATGTTGCCGCGGACGTTCCACGTGCGACACGGCGCCGATCGGGAAGATGCCCGGCGACGCGCGACCGGTCGAACTTGATGCCGTACTCGGTGAGGTTCGGCTGGGTGAAGATGTCGAAGAAGTTGGTCCCGTTGTACGGACCGGGCTCGGTGTTGCGGACCCCGAGCGACGACGGTCGTCCCGTTCGCTGCGCCGGTCGCCCGAGGGTGAGCAGCGCGTACGGCGGGCGCAGTGCCGAGCTCCTTCGGCTGCGCCGCTGTTGCTCCCGGCCTGCACCTCGCAGCTCACCTGGACCGCGGGGGTCGTCGGTGGTCGCCGGCTGGGAGTAGAGGACCTGGTTGTTCGCCGGGTTGCACAGTGTCGGACGGTGAAGGTGGCGGGGTCGCGACCGATCGACGGGTCGTGCTGCGACGCGGTTGATCGCGCCGTCGAGCGCGGCGTCGAGTCGCGAGGTTGCGCGCCCGCTGGCTGCGGTACCCGTGGTCGGCGCGCACGCTCGCGTCGCCGAAGCCGAGCAGTGGCGATGCTGAGCACTCCGAACACCGCGAGGAACATCAAGCGCCAGCACCAGGCTGGCCCCCTGCTCACCGTGCAATGCGTCGCTGGCGTCATCTCGTTCCGTTCCGCCATCATCAGACATTCGCCGTGTTCTGGGCCTGCGCCGGTGCCGGCCGTTCGGTGCCGCCGGCGCCGCCGGCACCACCGGAGCCGACGACGAGCGTGGCGCCACCCTGGGTGATCGAGCCCGAGCCGCGATCGAAGAGCGCGACGCTCGGACCGCCGGCGCCGCCACCGCCGCGGCCGCCGTTGGCGCCGTCGCCGCCGTCGCCGCCGGTGCCACCGTCGCCGCCGCGGGTGCCGCCGGTGCCGCCGGTGCCGCCGGCGCCGCCGGTGCCGCCGTTGCCGCCGGAACCGCCGGCGCCGCCGGCGCCGCCGTTGCCGGTCGCGACCGAGGAGCTCGAGTCGAGCGTCACCGACGGAGTTGTAGGTGTACACGCCGAAGCTGCCGCCGCCGGAGGTGCCGCCGGTACCGCCGGTACCGCCGGTGCCGCCCTCGCCGCCGCCGCGCGCCGCTGCCGCCGCTGGAGCGCTGGCTGCTGGAGCAGCTCGAGCTGGAACCGCCGCCGCCGCCACCGCCACCACCACCGGTGCCGTTGCCCCCGGTGCCCGCCGTGCCGCCGCTCGAGCCGGCCCAGATCGCGTTCGGGTTGCCCGAGGTCATGCCGCTGCGTGCCGCCGGTGCCGCCGCTGCCGCCGGTGCCGGCCGGCGGGCGTGCTGCCGTCGTGGCCGGGGCCGCCGTTGGAGCCGCTCTGACAACCGGAGCCGCCCTTGGGACCCGCGGTGCCGCCGGTCCCGCCACCGCGACGACCGTGGCACGCCGGTCGATCCGTTCGTGTTGTACTTGCCGCCCGATCCGCCCTTGCCGCCGTCGCTGCCGGCGCCGCCGCTGCCGCCGTTGCCGCCGCTCGGTCCGTTCGAGCTGTTGTTCGCCCCGTTCGGACCGTCGTTGCCGATGTCACCGGTCGCGCCGCTCGATCCCGGCGTGCCGGCGTCGCCCGCGAACCCGGTGGCCGCGGTGACCCGCACGTTGCTCAGGATCACGTTCGAGCTGTTGATCGCCCGCAGGCCGTAGACGTTGCGGTCGACGCTGTTGGCGCCGAGCCCGGAGAGCATGAGCCGGCTGATCGTGATCCCGGTGTCGCCGTCGGCGAGCGCGGCCTGCTGACCGCCCTGGATCACCGTGCTCGTGTTCGCGCCCGATTGCGCGCTGAAGTCCTGGGTCCAGCCGCCGGCGATGCTGACGTTGTCGACCAGCGCGACACCGGTCGTCCCTTCGTTGTAGGTGCCCTGGGCCACGTCGACCTGCGTCCAGCCGAGGCGCGACCGCCTTGGCGATCCCGTGGGCGACCGTGTCCATCGGGTCGACGGCGGTGCCGTCACCGGCCGGCGCTGCCGCCGTTCGCCGGCGTCGCGACGCGGACGTGGTTGATCACGACCTGGAAGGTCACGGTGCTGGTGCCGATGTTGCCGGCCGCGTCGGACTGGGTCGCCTGCACCGTGTAGGTGCCGTACCCGAGGTTCGGGCTCGTCGCGACCGACCACGACGTCGTGGAGCGGGTCGTGGTCAGGGTCTGGACCGGTGTCCCGGTCGCGGCGGAGCCCGAGTAGACCTTCACGGTGATCGTGGTGGAGTCCGCGGTCGGGTACGGCCCCGCCGCGTTGCCGGCCGTGCCGGTGAAGGTGACGGCCTGGTTCGTCGTGGTGGCGTAGATCTTGTTCGCCGTCGGCGCGGTGATCGTGACCGGGCGGCGCGGTGCTGTCGAGCCAGAAGGTGCGCGTGTGCACTCGTGCCGATGTTGCCGAAGGAGTCGGACTGGCTCGCCTGGGCGGTGTACTGGCCGTCGGCGAGGGCGGCGAGCCGGTGACGGTCCAGGTGCCGCCCGAGCCGGTGGCGGTCCGGGTCTGCACCACGGTGCCGGTCGCGCGTCGCGCCGGAGTAGATGCGTACGGTCACGGTCGGCAGGTCACCCGACAGCGTTCCGGCCGCACCAGTGAACGTCGGCGTCGCGGTGCCGAGGACGCGTTCGCGGCGGCGCGGTCAGCGTGACGACGGGCGCGGTGACGTCGATCGGGGGCGTCGGCGTCGGACTCGGCGCCCCAGCCGGTCGCGTTCTGGGCCTGGACCTTGACGGTCTGGCCCGTCGTGAGGCCCGTCACGGTGATCTGGCAGGTGCCCGCGAACCCGCTCGGGCACGCCGTGGCCGCGCCGACCGTCGTGTAGGTGCTCGAGCCGACGACGTGCGCGCGGAAGTTCGTGAGGTCGGCGAAGTCGCCACCGGACGGCGGGGTGAAGGTGAAGTTGACCGTTCCGAGGCGCCGCATAGTCGCAGTCGGCGTGCCCGGCTTGCCCGGGCAGCGTCAGGATCTGGTTGGACGAAGCCGACGGCGAGCCCTCGCCGTTGGCGTTGAGCGCGGCGACCTGGAGCGTGTAGTGCGTGTTGCCAGACAGGCCCGTCGCGGTCGGCCGCTCAGCGTCGAGCCGCCGGACAGGTCGAAGGTCAACGCCGGGTTCGGCAGGTTCTGCGCGTAGATGCGGAAGCCGGTGAGCGGCGTTGCCACCGTTGTTGTAGCCGGCGGGCAGCGACCAGGTCGCGCTCGCCTTGCCGGCCACGGTCGGGTCGCCGTCGCCGCGCCGATCGTCGGCGGATCGGGCACGGTCGGGGCCGGGGTGACGACGGACGACGGCTCGGAGAACGCGCCCGGCGCCGAGCACGTTCTTGGCCCGCACGCGGAACGTGTAGCCCTGACCGTTGGTGAGACCGGTGATGACGACGCCGACGGCGCCGGGCTCACCGGCACGGGCGGATTGCCGGCGGGCGTCGTGTACGGACCCGTGATCGCCTGGGTCACCTTGTTCTGGATGTAGTACGACTCGATCGGCGCACCGCCGTCGTCGATCGGCGTGTCCCAGTAGATCGTGGCACGCGTGGTTCCCGCCCGTGGTGTGCGACGTTGGTCGGCTGCGCCGGGGACGGTGTCGTTGTTCGCTGGTGCCGGCCACTCGCCGGTTGGCGGTCAGCTTGAAGAGCGTAGTCGAAGCCGTCGTGGATGAGGATCGTGCAGCGTGCGGCTCCCGCACGCGGGCGTCTCGTTGCGGGCCGGGTTCACCGCACCGGGGTCGGTGAAGTAGTCCTTGGCGGCGGTCGTCGGCCCGCGCCGAAGTTGCTGCGCGAGGACCACGTCCACCGGCGCGGTCGATCGTGGTCTCGCAGTAGCGGCGGACGAGCTCGCTGTCCTTGCCCTTGCCGCGCGCGATGTAGCGGACGACGGTCTGGCCGTTCACGCCGAGGTCCTGGTTCCAGACGAAGAGCGCCAGCGGGAACTCCTCGCGCGGATCGCTGGGATTCGCCGGGCACACGTTCTCGTTGACCGAGTCGGTCGGGTTGAAGCCCGTCGGGTCGACGCTCTGCACGTCGGCGGGGAAGTAGGCGGACACCGCCTGCGCGTCCTGCGCCGACGCGAGCCGCTGCTGGGTCGAGACGGTGGCGCGGAAGCCGAGCGCGATGGCCATCCCGAGCGGCACCATGATGATGCCGAGCACGGTGACGCCCATGATCATCTCGACGAGCGTGAAGCCCGCCTCGGAGTCGCGACGAAGCCGCGGCGCACGGCGAGCCGGCGCAGGAACATCGGGGTGGGCACGTGACGGGTCACAGGTCTCCCGTCGCATTGCGCTTCGTGATCGTGACGGTCTCGGTGCCCCGCACCGTTCGGGTCGTTGATCGGTCCGGTCGCTTTGAGCGTGAGCTCCTGCACGCCGAGGTCCGCCGCGGGGCATGTCGTCGACCACCGGGGGACGCCGCCGAGTAGCCGGTGAGGTAGCGGATCTGGGTGACGGTCGCGGTGTACGCGGACCCGGTCGTCAGGTCGCGGTACTCCTGGGGCACCGTCCACGCCGGGTAGGTGACCGTGCCCCCCGCGGTCGTGCACGGGATGTAGGTCGACGTGCCGTCGGGCTTCTTCATCTTCTCGGCGAACGCGCGGACGACGCGCGTCGGCCTTGCTCGTCTTGCCCGCGTAGTCGGCGATGCGGATCGAGGTGAAGACCGCGCCGAACACCGCGACGAACGCGATGCCGATGATCGCGACGGTCATCATCGTCTCGACGAGCAGCTCGCCCGCCTCGGAGCTCCGGAGCCGCCGGGCGAGCGTGCGCCGCGAACGCCCAACGACTCGTCGCCAGCTCGCTCTCGTCCTCGTCACCAATAGCTCGTCCGGTTGCGCGCGACCGAGACGGCCTTGCGCCGCGGTACGACGCGTGTGGTCGCGGCCGACGCGGATGCCGTCGCCATCGACGCGACGGATCGACGGACGAACGGTCATCGTCGCCGTGAATGCCGGGTCATCCGACGCGGTCCTCCGATTCGGGTCTCGTGCCGGGCGCGCTCGACGGCGCGCTCGAGGACCTCATCGCGACGGACTCGGCAACGGTCGAGCGAGCACCGGACGGGACGCTCGACCTTGCGTCTCGGCCCTCGCGCCGCCAGGATCCTCGGCCGGTCGGGGGACTGACGCGGCCCTATACTGGGCGCCTCGTGTCAGACCTGCCGATCGCACTCTCGGGCGACCTCGCCGAGCGGCTGGGCCGAGCCCTGGACCGCGAGGCCAAGATCACCCGCGCCCTCGACGCTCTCGGCCCGATCGCCGATCGGGATGTCCTGGTGCTGGACGGGACGACCGCCTGGACCGCCGCACGCCTGGCCGGCTCCGGCGCCAGGGTCACACCGATCACGCCGGAGGCCCTGGCCGACGACGTGCCGGACGACCGGACGGACGCCGCCCGCGCCGACATCCTGGTCGTCGCCTGGTCGGCGTTCCGCGGTCCCGACCTCCGGCGAGCTGGCCGCGGCCCGTCGCCTGTTGCGACCGGGCGGGCGGCTGTTGGTGATCCACGATTACGGTCGCGACGACGTGTCGCGACTGATCGGTCCGCGGCCCGAGTACGGGGACTGGAGCCGGCGCGACGGCCCGTTCCTCGGCAACGGCTTCAAGATCCGGGTCGTCCACAGCTGGTGGACCTTCGACTCGCTCGAGGAGGCGCGCGCGTTCCTGACCGACGCATTCGGTGCGGCCGGCGAGGCCCTGGGTGCCGAGCTGCACCCGCCCCGCCTCTCCTACAACGTCGCCGTGTACCACCGCACGTTCGACGCCGCATGACCCGACAAGGCGCGCGGCCGCCCATCGGACCGGCCCCCGGCCACCGCGGACCAGTCGGCGGGCCGGCGGATTCTCGCCGGGCGTCGTCATCCTGGCGGTCGCCCTCATCGGGTCGGTCGCCTATCTCCTGTATGCCATCACGGTCCGCGATCCATCGCAGATCCCCTTGCTGGCGTCCGGCGCGGTCGTGCTCGGGCTCGTCTTCGGGGCCCTCGCGGCCTACTCCCTGCGCTCGACCTGGCGGGCCGGGATCGCCGAGCGGAACGGTCGGGCGGTGGCGCTCGGGCTGGTGGGCGGCGTGGCAGCGATGGTGTCCGCGGGTTGCTTCGCGCTGGCGATCATCGGGTTCATGCTCCGCCCGACCTGAGACTGGCTGCTAGACTCCCCGGGTCCGGCGCCCCCATCGTCTAGAGGCCTAGGACGCCACCCTTTCAAGGTGGAGATCAGGGGTTCGAAATCCCCTTGGGGGTACCACTCCCGCCGGCCGCGATCCACCGATCACGGAGGCGAGATGTCGCTCGATGTGGACACCGTCCGCTCCATCCTGATCGCCCTGGGCCGGCCGTCCGCGACCGCGACCCACCTGGGCGAAGGCTTCGCCAGCGATGCCTGGCTCGTCCACGACGGCGATGCCCGGTTCGTCCTTCGCATCGAGCGACCCGACGCCGGCTATCCGAACAGCTATCGGCTCGAGCACGAACGCATGACGGCGCTGGCCGCGCTAGGCGCCATCGTGCCGACGCCGATCATCGGCAGCTGGGAGGTCGACTCCGGATGCCGCCGC
Source organism: uncultured Acidimicrobiia bacterium (assembly GCA_963848485.1). Classification (GTDB taxonomy): domain Bacteria; phylum Actinomycetota; class Acidimicrobiia; order IMCC26256; family JAENVU01; genus Chersky-806. The sequence goes on along the minus strand of CAWKDX010000016.1, from coordinate 9,482 downwards.
TGGCCTACTCGCTGACGACCTACCTCCCGGGCTCACCGTCATCGAACGAGACGCTGGCGGGCTCGTCGACCAGGTCGCGGCATTCCTGCGGCTGCTCCATTCGCTACCGGCCACCGGCGACGTCGCCGCATCGCTCGTGGATCAATTCGATGCCGGCGTCTGGCCGATCGGCGGTCGTCCGCTCGTGGCGCATCCTGCCCTGGAGGCCCGACCGGCGCTGCAGCGCCCGCATCGAGCGATACGCGGCGGCGGTCCAGGCGGCGATGGTCCGCCCACCCCTGGTCCTCGTCCACTCCGACCTGCATGAGGAGAACCTGCTGTCCGATGGCGACCGGCTGGCCTTCATCGACTTCGGCGAGACGTTCGTCGGGGCGGCCGGGTGGGAATTCGCCTCGATCGCCTACTTCACCTCGTGGGACGTCGCCGACGCCATCCTCGTCCGCTACCTGGGCGACCCGCGCGACGCCAGCGCGCTGGCGCGCCGACGGCGCGCGCCTGGCGCTGTCCTTCGGGCTGTGTCGCTGGGAGCAGGACATCGACATGGGGCTCGATACGGACGCCTACAACGAGGACCTTCCTGCGCCAGACCCTGCGACGCATCGAGACTGCTACCATCGGGCCGATGGAGATCATGGGCGTCCAGATCCGCACGATCGTGCACGACAACGTGGCCAAGCGCTGCGACGGCTGCCTCGAGATCATCGACGGCACGCCCTGGCGGGTGAACCTCCTCGACATCGTCGCGAGCGAGTCCCCGGTCGGCTGGACCGAACGTCCGACCATCAACCCGGGCCCGTTCCAGTTCCACGGGGAGCCCGGCCTGCGTCCGTCGCTGGATGGCCGACAAGGGCTACCTGTTCTGCCGGCGGGGCGAGGTCCGCGAGATCATGCGGCCGGTCGCGATCCCCGGCGAGACGGTCCGCTGGGGCCTGTGCGACGGCATCCACCGCGACGATCACGAGTTCGTCCCGGCCTGACCGCCGGCCGCTCCGTCGCCGACCGATCCGCGACCGTTTGACAGCGCCCGGATCGGCGCGCCTATCCTCCGCCGGCGAGGCCGCATCGGCCGTACCTAGATTTACGTAGATCTCTGTCGACGTGAGGCTCCGCCCGGTGACCCTCCGAGCCCTCCCACGACGGGCAGTCCTCGGACTCCCCGCCCCAGCTGGTTGTCGATCGGGCCGGCCAGCCGGCTCCTCGGCGTGGACCAGGACACCCTCCGACGCTGGGCCGACGAAGGCCGCATCGACGCGTTCACGACGCCCGGCGGCCACCGCCGGTTCGAGCGAGCCGACCTGGACCGACTGGTCGCCGGCCGCCGGCCCGGCGCGCGCCCGCTGGCCGAGCATGGGCGCGACGCCGGAGCGCCTGTCGAAGGTCTACCACCGCAGCTACGCCGCGACCGATGCCTCCGCCGACCACGTCCGGACGGCCGTCGCCGACGCGGACCGCGAGGTCTATCGGCTGGACGGCCGCCGTCTGGTCACGGCGCTCGTGGCGCATCTCGATGCGGACCCGGCCGACGTCGGCGCCCGCGCCCGGTCCGAGGCCGACGCCGCCGAGCTCGTCGACGACCTGGCCCGCCGCCTCGCGCCGTCCGGGACGAGCCTGACCGAGTCGGTCGGCCTGTTCGTCGCCGCCCGCCGCCCGTTCCTGGCCGAACTCGCCGGCCTGGGACGGCGACGCGCCCTCGATGCCGGCCCGACTTGCCGCCCTCTACGAGGACGCGTCCGGGTTGCTGGATCGGCTGCTGCTCCGGCTGATCGCGACGCACCAGGCGGCCGGCTGACGATGGACCCGACGATCTGGCTGCCGGCCCTCACCTCGGTCCTGGCCCTCGTCTTCGCCGTCCTGCCTGTTCGACCAGTGGCGGGTGCGCCGCGGCGGGTTCCAGCTCGTCTGGGCGTTCGGGATGCTGTTCTACGGGGTCGCGGCCGGCGCGGAGGCGCTCGCCGGCGATCGACGGCTGGAACGAGGCGCTCTACCGGACCTGGTACCTGACCGGCGCGGTCTGGACGGCCGGCTGGCTCGGGCTCGGGACGGCGTTCCTGCTCGGGCGGACCCGCTTCGGCTACAGCTTCGCGCTGTGCCTGTTCCTGGCCGGCCTGTTCACCTTCCTCATCCGCAACCAAGCCCGAATACCAGGGTGCCGGCACGCTGCCCCTGCTGTACTTCATCGTCGCCGGGCTGCTGGCCCTGGCGGTCGCCGTGGAGACGTACTTCAGCAACGACCGCTGGCCGCTGCTGGCCGCGTCGGCGGTGGTCGGGGCGACCGTCCTCAGCGTCGTGCTCATGGTCGCGCACGGTCGCTGCCGGCGCCCGGCTACGCCGTCGACCCGTCGACCGGCGTGCCGGTGGCGACCCTCTTCCCGCCATCGCTCCGGCTGCTCACGCCGTTCATGAACATCACCGGGGCGTTCGCGCTGATCCTCGGCGCGGTCTTCTCGACCTATGTGTTCATGCCCAAGAAGCGCGTGCTGGCCGTACTCGCTGGACCCGAACCAGCCGGGCGACGAGTTCCTGTTCAACCTGTGCATCGCCCCGGTCGCGATCATGGTCAACCTGGTCGCGTCGCTGCCGGGCGCCATCCGGGCGTTGATCGGCGGGACGATCCACAGCCGCGTCCCGGCGACCATCCTCATCGCCGTCGGGGCGTTCATCCCGACCCTGACCGACGGCCTCAACCGGTTCGGGTCGACCGAGCTCTTCCAGCTCGGCAAGTTCCTGGGCGTCGTGTTCCTGTTCGCCGGCTTCCTCGTCTCGATCGAGGTCTTCCGCGACATCCGGATCCCGTTCACGTCCTTCCGGCTGCTGTCCGGCCGCCATAAATCCCCGAGCCGCGGAACGGATCGCCGCGCGAGGTCGCGGCCGCCGCGCACAGCCGGACCGCGGCCGCGTCGGAGGCCGCCGAGGGGCGCTGACCGTCACTCGCACCGGCTTGGGTCGTACCATCCGGGGCGATGAACCCTCAAGCCCGGCCGCCCCTGTACGGGTTCGCCGTCGTCCTCCTGGGCGCCGTCCCTGTTCGGGACCCTCGGCCCGATCTCCCACTTCGTGTACGAGGCCGGCATGGAGCCGATCCCGTTCGTTGCCTGGCGGGCGCTGCTCGGCGCGCTCACGGTCGGCCTGTTCGTGGCCTGGCGGATCCGTCGAGGCACGGAACGGCTCGATCCGCCCGGGCTCGCTGGACCGGGGCGAGAAGACATCCCTGGCGATCGCCGGCGGCCTGCGGCGCCGGACTGAACATCGCGATGTTCGTGGCGTTCGATCGGATCGCCGTCGCCCTCGCGCTGCTGTGCTTCTATACGTACCCGGCGATGATCGCGACGCTCGACATCGCGACCGGGACGACGAGCGGCTCGACCGCGTCAAGTGGGTCGCCCTTGCGCTCGCCCTCGGTGGCATGGTGGCGGTGGTCGCGTCGCAGCTCGATCCATCGGCGGGCGTCGAACTCGACGGCATCGGCGTCGCACTCGCGCTCTCGGCCGCCGTGTGCCAGACGACCTTCGTGCTCGTGAGTCGGAGCGGGTATCGGCGCGTCCCGGCCGACCAGGCCACGACGGTGATCATCGCGACCGCGTTCGTCGCCTGCATCGTCGTCGCGCTGATCACCGGGAGCGGCGCGGCCATGGCATTCCCACTGTCGAACCCGACCGTCTGGCCGCTCCTCCTGTTCACCGGCCTGTTCGCGGCCGCGTTGCCGTCGCTGTGCTTCCTCATCGGGATCCGGATCATCGGCGGGATGCGGGCCGGGATCGTCATGCTGTGGGAGCCGGTCGTCGGCGTCGCGCTGGCGGCGCTGTTGCTGGGCGAGTCGCTCCAGCCGATCCAGTTGCTGGGCGGCGCCGCGATCCTGACCGCCGCCGTCATCCTCCAGCGGACGAGCCCGGGCCGCGACGGCGATGCGACCGCCGGCGACTCGCCTGGCGCCGGAGCGGTCGAGGAGGACGCCTTGGCGCTCCACGTGCCGGGCGGCCCGTAGCGATGGACGTCCGGTGATCGGCTACGACGTCGCCGGTCCGCCCGATGGGCCAGCCGTCGTGTTCGTCCACGGGACGCGCCTGACTCGCGGGATGTGGGCGCCGCAGCATGTCCCGGCTTGTCCGACACGTATCGGACGGTCGCGCTCGACCTGCCCGGCCACGGCGTCCGGGCCGATGAGCCGTTCACCCTGGACGCGGCGGCCGACGCGGTCGCGAGCGTCATCGATGAAGCCGCGGACGGTCGAGCGGTCGTGGTCGGGCTTGTCGCTCGGCGGCTACGTTGCGATGCATCTGGCCGAACGCTCGCCGCAGCGTGTCCGCGGACTGGTCCTGGCCGGGGCCACGGCCGAACCGGACGGGATCCGCAAGGCCCCGTATCGCGCCCTCGCCATCGTCATGGACACGTTCGACGGGCATGGCCTGGACCGGCTCAACCGGTGGTTCTTCCGGACCCGTTTCCCAGCCGTCGTCGCCGAGCCGATCGTCGCCGGCGGGTTCTGGGCTGCCGGCGGTGCGGCTGCGCTTGCGAAGCCTGGCGGGTCACCGATTCCTGCCGTCGCTGGCTGCCTATCCCGGGCCGACGTTGATCCTGAACGGCGAGTTCGACCTTCCCGTTCCGGCTCGGCCAGCGGCAGTTCGCGGCGGCGGCCCGACGACGCCCGGATCGTGCGGCTGGCCGGTGCCACGCACCTGTCCAACCTGGACCGGCCGGACGCGTTCAGCCTGGCCGTCCGCCGCTTCGCGGAGGGCCTGGACCCGGGCTGACCGATGGTCCCGCCGGCGGGTCCGGCCGGACCCTCGGGTATACTCGGGCGGTCCCGTCCAACCGCACTCCTCGAGGTCGCATGCGCGTTCGCAAGGCTGTCTTCCCTGCCGCAGGCTGGGGTACCCGGTTCCTGCCGGCCACCAAGGCACAGCCCAAGGAGATGCTCCCGCTCGTCGACAAGCCGATCATCCAGTACGCGGTGGAGGAGGCGGTCGCTGCCGGGATCGAGCAGGTCATCATCGTGACCTCCAGCCAGAAGCGGGCGATCGAGGACCACTTCGACCTCTCCTACGAGCTGGAGCACCTGCTCGAGGAGAAGGGCGACATCGACATGCTCCGGCAGGTCCGCCATATCAGCGACCTCGCCCAGGTGGCCTACGTCCGCCAGAAGGAGCAGCTGGGGCTCGGCCACGCCGTCCTGATGGCCAAGGACCTCATCGGCCACGAGCCGTTCGCGGTCATCCTTCCGGATGATGTCGTCATCGGCGATCGACCGTGCATCGGCCAGCTGATCCACGTGTACAACCAGACCCACGCCTCCGTCGTGGCCGTCATGGAGGTCCCCCACGAGGAGACCGGCCGATATGGCGTGATCGGCGCGGAGGCGAGCCAGGACCCGCTCGATCACGGTCGCCTCCACCTGGTCACGTCGCTCGTCGAGAAGCCGGCCCCGGCCGATGCGCCCTCGAACCTCGGCATCATCGGTCGGTACGTCCTGACGCCGAAGATCTTCGACAAGCTGGAGCAGACCCAGCGTGGCGCCGGCCGGCGAGATCCAGCTGACCGATGCGATCGCCGCGCTCATGGAAGAGCAGCAGGTCTACGGCTACGAGTTCGAGGGCACCCGCTACGACGCCGGGACGACGATGGGCTGGCTGAAGGCGTCCGTCGAGCTCGCCCTGCAGCGCGCCGATCTCGGGGCGGAATTCCGGGCGTATCTGGCCGGGCTCCAGCTCTGAGCGCGAGCGAGCGGGACCGGTGCGGTACGATGCCGCGACGCCCGGCCGAGCGCCGGCCGTTCGCTGGATGAGGTGAGCTGGACGTGGCGGAGATCGGGGACACGCTCGGCGGTCGATACCGACTGATCGAATCGCTCGGACAGGGTGGCATGGCGACCATCTTCCGGGCCCTGGATACCCAGCTGGGTCGTGATGTGGCGGTCAAGCTGCTGCGTTCCGAGTACCTGCGCGACCCAGACTTCTCGTCGCGATTCCGACAGGAGGCCCAGGCGGCCGCGTCCCTGAGCCACCCGAATGTCGTGACCGTGTACGACTACGGCGCGGATCCGTCCGGTCCGTACATCGTCATGGAGTTGGTCGATGGGCAGGACCTCGCGACCATCCTCAAGGGCAGTGGGGCGCTGCCACCGCGCCAGGTCGCCCGGATCGGGTCCGCCGTGGCCCGCGCGCTGGCCGCCGCACACGCCGCCGGCCTCGTCCACCGCGACGTCAAGCCCGGCAACATCCTCATCGGCCGCGACGGCCAGGTGAAGGTCGCCGACTTCGGGATCGCGCGGGCCATCGCCGAGGCCCAGCTGACGCTGCCCGGGACGACGATGGGGTCCGTCCACTACTTCAGCCCGGAACAGGCCCGCGGCGAGTCCGCGACCGCGTCCTCGGACATCTACTCGCTCGGCATCGTCCTGTACGAGATGCTCACCGGGATCCGGCCGTACGAGGGCGACAGCGCCGCGGCGGTCGGGATCGCCCGGCTGTCGGGTCCCGTCCCGGATCCGTCGCTCATCCGCGCCAGCGTGCCGCCGGACCTCGCCGCCATCACCCGCAAGGCGCTGGCGCCGGAGCCGGCCGGCCGGTTCTCGTCAGCGGCGGCGATGGCCGACGCGCTCGACGCCACGCTGGATCCAGGCGCCGGCGCGCTGGGCGCGGCGGTCCACGGTGGCCGTCGCGAGCGGCGTCGCCAATGCCAACCCCGGTGCCATCCCGTATGCCGAGGACGCCTATGCGACGACGCCGGCGCGGGCCCCGGCTCCTGTCGCGCCGCCACCGGTCGACGACCGCGCTGCCAGCGGCGGCCCGGGTCCCGTCGTCTGGATCGCCGGTGCGCTCGCGATCGCGCTGCTGGCGGTCATCGCCTATCTCGTCTTCCAACTGGCGTCCGGGGGCGGTGGCGATCAGCCCAAGCCCGACGTCACGGTCCCGAACTTCGTCGGCCAGATGATCGTGGATGCGACGAAGACGGCCGATGGCCTCGGGATCACCCTGACGTCCACCGAAGAAGTCTCGGATCAGCCGGTCGGCACGATCCTCGCCCAGGATCCGCCCGTGGGCGGCACCGTGAAGGCCGGCGGCACCGTCGACGTGGTCGTCGCCGCTGGTGTCGGGACGGTCCCGGTGCCGGACCTGCGAACGCTGACGGAACAGCAGGCGGTCCAGGCCATCGCGGATGCAGGCTTGTCGATCGGTATCCGCAGCGAAGCCTTCGACCCGCTCGTGCCCGTCGGCACGGTCATCTCGCAGAGTCCGGCGGCGGGCGTCGTGGTCGCCAAGTCGACGGCGGTCGACTACGTCCTCTCGAAGGGTCCCGAACCGACCCCGAGTCCGACCCCGAGTCCGACGCCCACGCCGACGCCCACGCCGACCCCGAGTCCGACGCCCACGCCGACGCCCACGCCGACGCCCACGCCGACCCCGACACCACCGGTTCCGAGCGACTCGCCGAGCGCCGCGCCGTAGTCGAGGCGAGGACCGGCACGGGTCAGACCTCCGCGTCCTCCCACAGGCTCCAGCGCGGGACGACAGCGACGGGCGCGGACTCCACGTCGACCGACGGATCGGCGTGGTCGGTGGGGAGTGTCGCGCGGTTCGGCACCGGGCCGGTACTCGAGAGCACCTCGATGAACTCTCGTCGTGGAACAGGCGTTCGCACGGACACGGGCGCCGAGCGGCGGGCCGACGCGGTCGGGGCCGCTTCGACCGAGTCGGGTCCGGACTCCCAGCACGCCCGGATCTCGTCGCCACTCAGCGGCTTGCGCTGGCGATCCAGACCGCAGTAGCCCATCTTGGCCGCGACCGAGGCGCGGAAGTGGCGGCACGTCGCGCAGGACGTGCTGGAACGCCGGCAGACCCAGCAGCGGGCCGTCTCCGCCTGGGGTGTGCCGCAGTGTGGACAGCGCCACATCGCCATGGGCGGATGGTAGCTGCGAGTCCGGCGCCTGTCGACCGGCTACTTGATCGTGATGACCGTGTAGTCCTGGGCGGACCCGAACGCATCGCTCGAGACGAGGCAGGTGGCGCTGCCCTGGCCGGCATCGGCGCCCTTCGGGATCGTGGTCTTGAACGTCGCCGTCCCGCTCGCCGCGGTCGTGCCGTCCATCGTGAGGGTCTGGATCCCGGGGATCGACAACGTGAACGTGACGTCGGCGCCGCCCAGCGGGCGGCCGTCCGGATCGATCGCGGCGCACGTCAGCCGGATGTTCGTCGGCAGCGAGCTCCGCTTGACCTGATACGAGGAGGCCGAGAGCGAGACGGTCAGCTTGCCGGTCCCACGTTTGACGATCAGCTCGACCTGCGCGGTGTTGCCCGCAGGATCCGTGCCGTCGATCGTGATCTTGTTGGCCCCGGCGGTGATGGCCAGGGTCAGGCTGAAGGTGCCGTCGGTCAGGGCATCGACGGTGGCGGACGCACCGTTGGTGGCGTTGCGGGCGATGAGCGTGGAGCGACCCTGGGTCTTGCCCGTGATCTCGACCGCCGTTCGGTTGACGATGGCCCCGTTCTTCGGCGACTCGATCGTGATCTTGGGCGGGACCTGGTCCTGGAAGAAGCGGGCGACGGCGGACGGTTCCGACTCACCGCCCGGCCCGACGATCGTGACCGTGAAGTCGTTCACGCCCTTGGTCAGGTCGACCGGTACGACCGTCGTCGGCGTGGCCGCGATGGCGACCTCGTCGATCGGCGCCGGTGCCTGGTCCTTCAGCGCGAGGTAGATCCGGAGCCGGTAGTCGGCGTCGCCGGCCAGGTCGGTCGGGACCGTGATGACGAGGTCGACGGTGTCGGCCGTCGTGTACGGCTCCTCGGGCGCCTCGACCTTGGGGGCGTCACTGACCTCGACGACCGTCGGGATCGGCGTCGCCGTGGCGGTCACGCCGGCGACGAAGCCGCCCACCGTGGAGCCGACCGCCCCGACGACCTTGCCGATCCCGCTCATCCCCACGTACAGCACGCCGAGACCCAGGGCGACGATGGCGAAGGCCATGATCACGCGGCCGACGAGCGGCATCCCGCCACGCTCGATCGGTCGGTGGGTGGACAGTCGACCGGGGGCGGGGAGGGGGTCCTGACCCGAGCCGTGGTCGGTCGGGAACCGACCGGCGGTCGGGGGCGAACGTGGTTCGGCCGTGCGCCGCGCCGGGTCGTCATCGGACCGATTGTCGCACGGGTCGCGTCGGGACACGAACGCCACGTTCACCGGCCGGGGCCGGTGAAGGCCGTGAAGGCCGCCTTGGCGTGTCGGAACGGCGTGGTGCGTTGTACTCTGGCGCGGTCGGCGCGCGCGGCGAGACCGCCCCGCGTGCCTCGCACTCGAGGGATGGAGTTGTACCAGCGCGACTCGCGTGGCGGACGGGATCAGCGAGCGGGGCGATCGGGCGATCGGGCGACCGGGCGACCGGCCTTCGGCCTCGGGCCGATCGCCCGGGTGGCGCCGTCGCCGTCCGCCGCCCGTGCCATGTCGGGCGCGGCGGCGATGTCGTCCGCGCCGCGGCCCGGGTTTCATTG
>CAWKDX010000015.1:0-36237 GCA_963848485.1 uncultured Acidimicrobiia bacterium | reverse complement strand
TCCTCACGCCGTACCCGATGTGCGTCCGCTCGCCGACGATGCATTCCTCACCGATGCGTGTGCCCGGTCCTCGCACGTGGACCCCCGACCAGATCGCGGTGCCGTCACCGATCTCGACCCCGGCTTCGATCTCCGCGGTGGGATGGATGCGTGCTCCGGACCTCGGAGGCGTCATGCCACCTGCTCACCCGCGGCCGCGTCGCCGCCAGGAAGAGCACGCACGGTGATCCAGTCGCTGCGCTCGAGTGCGACGTACGCCGCCTCGATCACGGCCACAGACGCGATCGCGTCGTCCGCGGTGACCGCCAGTGGCTCGTCGCCCCGGATCGCCGCGGAGAAGTTCGCGACCTGCGCGCCCATGCACGTGTGCTTGTCGTAGCCGTCGCCGAACGTGACCCACTCCGGACTCGACGCCTGCCGGTAGCGCGCGCCCTTCCAACCAACGCTCACCGTGCCTTCAGATCCGTACAGGGTGAGGTAGGTGTCCGTCACACGGTCGACGCTCCAGGAAAGGTCTACCGTGCCGAGCACGCCCTCAGGCGTGCGCAGCAGCATGCTCGCGGTGTCCTCGACCGGCAGATGCTGGACCCGCTTGCCCTCGACTGCCATGACCTCGGCGATGGGGCCCAGGAAGTACCGGACGATGTCGACGGAGTGGGTGCCGTTGTCGATGAGCACTCCACCGCCCGATATCGCCGGATCGGCGTTCCAGCGCCGTGACATGTCGACGCGGGAGGCGAAGGCGTTCTCGAACACCATGAGCTCACCGAGGATCCCGGAACCCACGATCTGGCGGGCGCGAATCACGTCGTCGACGAACCGGAACTTGGCCGCCATCGTGAAGACGACGCCCGCCTCCTCCGCGGCCTTGACCATCGCCGAAGCGCTGCCGACATCGATGGCGAGCGGCTTCTCGCACATGACGTGAAGGCCGCGCTCGATCGCCTGCATCACGATTTCGGGGTGCGTGTTCGGCGGGGTGCACACCAGCACCGCGTCGACATCCGCGTTTTCGAGCAGTCCGCGGTGCGACGGGTACGCAATGCCTCGCACCGCAGCCGCGACCGTGCTTGCGGCCCGGCCCCGCGGATCCGCCACCGCCGCGATCCACGCGCCACCCAGCCCTTCGAAGACTCGAAGGTAGGCCTGCGCGATTCCACCCGCGCCAATGAGGCCAACCTTGATCTCGCCGCCCGAAAGCTCGGTCATCGTTCCCCTTTGCTCAGGTGCTCGACTGCAGTGCGGATCGCGTCGCCGAGGCGCTCGACGTGCGCCGCCTCGTACCGTTCGTTCCAGGGAAGTACGAGGACGTTCTCAAGGTATGCGTACGAACCCGGGAACCAATCGGATCGATAGTCGACCGCTTCTGGCCGAGCGAGGGTGAAGGGCCACCGGCTGCTGCCGAACGTGCGCTGCTCAGTGAACACCCTGCATTCGAACGCGGGCTTCTGGATGTAGCGGGGAGCGGACGCGATCCCACCGAGGCGGAGCTCCGCGGCGAGCGCCCGCGGGCCGCCCGGGACGACGTCGGCATCGACGAGCAGCGGGTACTTCCAGAACGTCATCACATCGTCGTCGCGCACCACCGGGGGCGTGAGGCCCGGCACAGCCGCGATGTCGTCGGTCAGGAGATCCGCCATCGCGAGGCGCTGAGCGACACCGGCCTCGAGCTTGTCGAGCTGACCGTTGGCCACCGCGCCCTGGAGCTCGGTCATCCGAGCGTTCAACGCGAGGAACTCGTGATCCGGGTTCTCCTCGCCGTACGGCCATGCCTTGTTCACGAACATGCGGATCCGGCGGGCGTACGCCGGGTCGTCGGTCACGACGAGTCCACCTTCGCCCGTCGTGATGTGCTTGCCCTGTTGGGAGCTGAAGCAGCCGATCGCCCCGATCGTTCCCACCAGGCGCCCGGCACGCCGGGCGAGGAACGCCTGCGCGCAGTCTTCGATCACGGGAACACCCCTCGCGTCGCCCAGCGCGTGCACCGCGTCCACGTCGGCGGGGTTGCCGAAGAGGTGGGTGACGACGATCGCGGCGGTACGCTCCGAGAGCCGGGCCGCGATCGTCTCCGCGGTGACGTTGCCGGTGCGCGCGTCGACGTCCGCGAAGACCGGTATCGCACCTTGGTACAGGATCGGTGCGAGTGCCCCCATGTCGGTGATCGCGGTCGTGACGATCTCGTCGCCGGGTTCCGGATCGACCGCTGCAATTGCCGCGTGGATCGCCGAGGTGCCCGACGAGCACGCCACCGCGGTCGTCGCGCCGAGCAGTGCGGCGAACCGGGCTTCGAGCTCGGGCACCTGCGCACCCTTCGTGCTCGTCAACGTGCCGCAGTTGATGACGTCTGCAAGGCGCGCCAGCTCGGCCTCCCCGAGGCTGCGACCGGTTGCGTCCTGGTCGTTGGGAAGCGCGAGTCCGGGTTCCGTTGCACGCAATTGGATCATCGAGTCCTCTCCCGACCGGCTGATCGCCGACCGGAGATCACGCCGTGCACGTCCTGCCCGGGTCGCGCACGTACTGTACCGGTAGGCACCTTCCGTTCCACGAGTCGGATCGGTTCGTCTTCAGTCCGCCTGACCACAGCACCGCGCGTCGCGGAGGAAAGCAGTGCGAGCTCACAGCGTCGCAGTGGTCTTCGGCACCCGACCCGAGGTGGTGAAGCTCGCGCCGGTGCTGTGGGCCCTGGGGGGTACAGCTCGGACAATTCACACCGGTCAACACTACGACCCCGCGCTCGCGGGCGCGTTGCTCCACGAGCTCGGACTCGCACCACCGATGCTGCAGCTCGCCGTCGGCGGCACGCCGCGCGGCGCGCAGCTGGGTGAGGCGACCATGCTGCTCGACGGCGCGTTCGCCGCAAACCCCCCAGAAGTCGTCGTCGTGCAGGGGGACACGAACACGACGCTCGCGGGGGCCTTGGCCGCGAACGCGCGCAACATCCCTTTGGTGCACGTCGAGGCGGGTTTGCGGAGCTACGACCGGGCGATGCCCGAGGAGCACAACCGGGTCGTCACCGATCACCTCGCCGACCTGTGTTGCGCGCCCACCGAGACGAGCCGCGAGCGGCTCGCCGCCGAGGGCATCGCGGGGTCCCGGGTGATCGTCACCGGGAACACCGTCGTGGACGCGGCGCTCCACATGCTGCCCGACCACCGCGAGCGCGCTCAGCGGTTGGCCGAGCTCGATCTCGAGTCGGGCCGCTTCGTGCTCTCGACGTTCCACCGGCCCGAGAACGTCGACGACGACACCGCGCTGGGGGTGATCCTCGCCGAGCTCGACGCGCTTCCTCTCCCGGTCGTGCTGCCGCTCCACCCGCGGACGGCCGCCCGCCTCGAGCGCGGCGGCCGGGACGCGCTCGGCGACCTGCGCGTCGTCGACCCGATCGGCTACCGGGAGTTCCTCGGCCTCGCCCGCGAGTGCGCGTTCCTGGTGTCGGACTCCGGCGGGGTCCAGGAGGAGGCGAGCATCGTCAAGCGACCGGTGATCGTCGTGCGCGCGTCGACCGAGCGCCCCGAGGTCATCGGCACCTTCGCGGTGTTGGTCGCCCCGGGTGGTGCGATCCGTGAGCAGGGACGGTCCTGGGCCGCGGATCTCGGTGCCCTCCACGCCCGGCTGGCCGAGATCCCGACGCCGTACGGCGACGGTCACGCGGGCGCGCGGATCGCGGAGGCCGTCGTTGCCCTGCAAGCCTGAGCCGACCGCGATCGGTGCAGAGCGCGGCGCAAGACCTCCAGTTCGGGTTCACCCCCGGTACGCTCGTCACCATCTCCACTGTGCGCCCCGACTCCGAGACCCGCTCGTCGACTCGACGCCGAGCCCGGTCTGACCGCCCCCAGGCGGGCGCGCGGCCGCTCACGCTCGAATCCACGCGCTGCTGCATCTGCGGCACGCGCGAAGCGGAGCCGGTCGGAGTCGGCGAGGACTTCGAGTACCGGACCTCACCGGACAGCTTCCTCACGGTGTGCTGCGAGCGATGTGGCGTCGTGTACCTGGACCCACGCCCCGCGCGCGCCGAGATGAGCACCATCTACCCCGACAGCTACCACGCGTTCTCGTTCACGGAGGACAACTTCGGGCTCGTCTACAAGGTGCGGCGCCGGCTCGAGGCGCGCCGCCTGCTCAGAGCCGCCGGACCGCTGCCGGCCAACGCAGCGATCCTGGACGTGGGATGCGGCGACGGCTTCCATCTCGATCTCCTCCGTGAGTTCGGTCCACCGGGTTGGCAGCTCGAGGGGGTGGACCTCGACCCACGTGCCGCGGATGCCGCCGAGGCGCGAGGGCTGGTGGTCCACCGCGGCTCGATCGAAGCGCTCGACCTCCCGGCCGCGCGCTACGACTTCGCCATCTTGGTCCAAACCGTCGAGCACGTTGCGGACCCCGCGTCGTTGCTCCGCTCGATCCGCCGGGTGCTCCGCCCGGGTGGGCGGCTGCTCGTCGTCACGGACAACACCGGATCCCTCGACTTCACGATCGCGAAGCGCCGGCACTGGGGTGGGTACCACTTCCCGCGGCACTGGTACCTGTTCGACGCGCCGTCGTTGCGCCGGCTCGCCGCGCACACGGACTTCGAGGTCGAAGCGCTCGACACGATGGTGAGCCCGGTCAACTGGGTGTACTCGATTCGCAACGCGTTGGACGACTGGGGCGCGCCGCGCCCGCTCGTCGAGTGGCTGTCGCTCGAGTCGCCGATCCCTCTGGCGATCTTCACCGTCTTCGACTGGTTCCATCAGCGTGCGGGCCGCGCCGCGCTGCTGCGTGCCGTCCTGCGGCGCAATCCCGACGCCGCATGAGCGGCCCCGAGATCAGCACGGCACCGGTCGTCGTGATCGGCGGCGGCATCGCGGGCCTCACGATGACCCGCGAGCTCCTGCGCAACGGCCTCGACGCGGTGCTCTTCGAGGCCGGCCCGTCCGTCGGCGGGATGGCGGACAGCCACCACGATGCGGAAGGCTTCACCTTCGACACCGGCGCGCACTTCATCACCAATCGGCTGGCGACCGCGACCGGGATCAACGACCGGTGCCGCGACGTCGAGCGCTACGGCGAGACGGTGTGGGTCCACGGGCTCAGCTATGACTACCCCGCCGGCCTCCTGAAGGTCCCGCGCTACGTCGTCTCGGCGTTGGCGGGACGGGCCCGGCGCCCAACGGAACCGGCCACGTCCGCGGCAGATCAGTTCCGGCGCGACTACGGCACCGCACTCGCGGACGAGATCGCCCTGCCCCTCCTCGAGGCGTGGTCGGGCGCGCCCGCGTCGGAGCTGTCCCCTGCGGTCGCCGACAAGATCCCGAGCGGGATCGCGCAGACCGTCGGCCTCAAGGTCGCGGCGCGCTTGACCCATCGGGCGGTTGCAGTCGGGTACGGCCGGGAGGCGCCGCTGAGCGCGAACGTCTGGCACGTGTATCCCGAGCACGGCATCTCCACGGTGTGCTCCAGCCTCGCGGACGAAGTCTCGGACTCGATCCGGCTGAAGAGCCCGGTCGAGTGCATCACCGTCAGCGGTGACCGCGCGGTCGGCGTGCGCGTCGCGGGTCAGCAGGTCCCGGCGGCCGCCGTCGTCAGCACGGCCCCGATCAACGTGCTGCCCCGGCTGGTCGAAGGCACGACCGTGCTCGAGCCGTTCCTGGGGTTCCGGTTCCGCCCGATGGTGTTCGTCAACCTCCGTCTGCAGGGTCGCAACCTGCTTCCCGACACGATGACGTGGACACCGGAAGCGAAGTACCCGTTCTTCCGCTTGACCGAGACCCCGCAGTCGATGCCCTGGCTCGCACCTGAGAACAAGACACTGATCACCGCAGACATCGGCGCGGAGATCGGTGACACCTGGTGGGAGATGGACGACGTCGAGCTCGGCGAGCGCTGCATCGACGTGCTCACCGAGATCATCCCCACCGCGCGCCGCGACTACCTGGGCTCTCGCGTCGTACGTCAGCCGCTCGCATACCCCGTGTTCCACAACGCGTACGAGGCCGAGCGGCAGCGCCTGGAGACGTCCACCGGCGTCGATCGGCTCCTCAGCATCGGCCGCAACGGCGAGTTCGCGCACATCCTCATGGAGGACGTCTACTGGCGGACGGTGCGGCGGGCCCGCAGCCTCGCCGCGGAGCTCAAAGCCGCGACGAGCGTCGCCGCGTAGCCCAGCTCAGCCGGCGCGCGGCGGGTACTCGTCCAGGCCCTGGTTCTCGAAGAAGTAGGGATCCGGCTCGATCGCCCGCACCCGGGTGCGCGAGAGCGACAGCGTGTCGGCGATCAACCCACACTTCGTCTGGATCGGCTGGGTCCCCGGCGTGTACACGAACAGCACGCTCTGGTGCTCACCGGCGCGCCGCAGGATCTCCTGGGCGGTGTCGACCGGGTTCATCGCGTCGACCCGCTTGAGGTAGTCGACCCAGTCGATGCGCCCCGGTGAGGTGAAGCCGGGCAGCGCGACCTGACGCACGCTCGCGGGGATGAGCCGGTTGACGTCCGTGCCGATCGAGTCCGGGCAGTAGACGACGAGATCACCGGGGCGGCTGTCGTGCTTGATCGCGTTCGCGACCTGGAACGCCTGTGTGCGGCTTCGCAATGCGTTGCTGGTCCCGCCCCAGAAACCGCCGATCATCAACAGCGCGAGGGCCGTGTACCGCACCGGTCGACTCGAGAACACCATGATCCCGAACGCGGCGGTGAGCAGGAACAACGGAAACATCACGGAGGCGTACCGGCCCTCGAAGGTGGTCGAGGTCGCCCGCGCGAGCAGGAGGCCGAAACCCAGGGTCGCGAGCCCGATGCCTGCCTCGATGCGGATGCCCGGCCGCGTCCAGAGGTCCACGTCGATGTGCCGGTTGTCGATCGCCCGGGCGAAGACCGCGAGCAGGAACAGGAACAGCAGTGCCCAGCCGACGATGTGGGTGTTCCCGCCGAACGACTTCACCGCTGCGGCAGTGCTGGACACCGGGCTCACCACCGCACCCCAGGGGGTCCCGGTGTGAATCTCCTGGTAGCGAAACGTCGGGAGCCAAGGGAGGAACGTGAGGACCCCGGCGCAGAGGGCACCGAGCGCGTAGCGCGCGGGGACGCGCCGTTCCGGCGCGCCGTGCAGCGCGAGGAACGCGACCCAGATGCCGACCACTGCGAGCAGCGCGAACGACCAGTAGTGCGTGTAGAGGAGGAGCCCGGTCACCGCGGCGAGGACCAGCAGCCTGCCCCACGACGGGTGATCGAGCACCCGCGCCAGCGCGAGGTAGCCGATGAAGACCAGCAGCATGACGAGCGAGTACATCCGGGTCTCGGTCGAATACCTGATCGCGAACGGCGACGCCGAGAGCAGCAGCACCGTCGCCCACGCGATGGTTCGGGTGCCGGGTTCCTGCAGCCCGGCGGTGATGCGCCGGAGATCCAGGCGCCGGCCTGCGAACCACGCGGGGACCAGCGCCGCGACCCCGAACAGCCCGGACAGCGCGCGCACCGTCTCGTTGCCGGTGCCGAACAGCCGCATCCAGATGTGCAGCAGGAGGTAGTACAGCGGCGGCGAGCCGTCGTGCTTCAGTCCGTCGCGGAGCTGCGAGAGCGGTAGCCCGGAGATGTTGACCGACAAGACCTCGTCCGCCCAGAGGTCGGACCGGGCGAAGAACCGCAGCCCGATCCCGATCACGATCACCGCCGCGACGGCGAGGATCAGCCAGACGGAGTCGCTGCCGGACCGGGGCGCGCCACCCCCCTCCGTCGGCTCGGCTGCCGCATCGGATACTCCCGAAGCGTGTGACCGCAGCCCGCGACGCAGTGCGTCCGAACCCACTCCCATCGGTTGATCTTAGGGGCCGGACGGGTCGAGGAGACCACGCACCGTGGTCAATGTCGCGAGACGTGGGTTCCGGACCCGGCGGACCGGGCCTCGGCGTACGCCTCGAGCACCGCGTCGAGGTGGCCGGCCCAGTCGATCGGGGCCGCGACCGGTACCGGGCGGAATCGCTCCGGTGCTCCTGCGTACGCCTCGAGGCACGCCGCGAGCGCCGCGACCTCGCCCGGCGGGAAGAGGAGCGGCCGGCACTCGGGTGCGATCAGCTCCGGGATGCCGCCGATGGCGGCGCCGATCACCGGGATGCCGCGGCCACGCGCCTCGTTCAGGACGACCGGCGCCGGATCCTTCCACTGCGAGGGAACGACGAGGCAGTCCACCTCGTCGAGCAGCGCGGCCTTGCCGTCGCGGTCCACCCAGCCGGGCGAGATCACTCCCCCACCGGCCACGCGCACATCCGCTTCGAGGGGACCTCGCCCCGCAACGATGAGCCGCGCGTCACCAAGCTCGGCCCGGGCGAACGCCTCGAGCAGGGTACCGACACCCTTGTCGATCGCCAGCCGTCCGAGGAAGCCGAAGGTGAGTGGACGCTGCGCCCCGCGGGGCGTGACCCGTCCTCCGGCGACGACCTCGACCGGGTTGTAGAGCACGCGCATCCGCGACTTGGTCCAGGACAGCCGCTCGTGCTCGTGCGCGATCGCTGCGACACCGCGAGCACCACACGGGGTGGTGACCGGCGGATCGCCTCGTTCCGGATCCACGAGATCCCGACGCACGACCGGCAACGCGGTTCGCACTCGCGACCGTCGCGATGCACCATCGAGTTGCGCTGGCACAGCAGCCAGTAGTCGTGCAACGTGTGGACGTGCGCGACACCGCGACGGCCGGGCCGCGTCAGCGCGACGCTCGAGAGGCCCTGCACCGCGTTGGTGTGCACGACGTCAGGCCGCAAGCCCTCGATGACATCATCGAGCGCGCGCACCAGCGCGCGGGTTGTACAGATCAACCGCGTGGAAGGCCAGCCGCTTGTAGGCGGGCTGCGACGGGGTCTCCTGGATCGGGTACGGCCATGGAGCCACCGCGCGCACGACGTCCGGGCCCTCGACGCCCAAGGTGAGCACGTGGACCTCGTGGCCGGCGGCGCACAGGTGGTCGGACAGGGCCGACGCGTACTGCTCGGCGCCGCCGACGACTTCCGGAGGCCAGAGATTGGAGACCATCAGGATGCGCATCGGAGGGCCTTAGGCTAGCGGCGACATGCCGGAGCCTGGTGCCGATTCCCCCCTGCGCGTCGGCGTCCTGGCCGACACGATCGACCGCCCGGGCGGGATCGGGCGGTACAGCGAGGAGCTCGTCGCGGGCCTCGCTGGGCGCGACGACGTCTGCCTGATCGTCGGCGCGCCCGCCGCGGCCGCCGCGCGTCGCCGAGCTGGCCGGCGACCGCCTGGAGGCGATGGTGACCGTGCCGGCGCAGGGGCAGCTGGGCATCGCGGTGTGGGAGCGCTACGTGAGCGGCGCCAAGTTCGCCGCGGCCGGCGCCGAGATCGTCCACGGCACGAAGCACCTCGTCCCCCGGACCTCGTTGCCGACCGTACTCACCATCCACGACGTGATGACCATCACCCGCGGAGTCGTCACCCGCCAAGCGTCTCTTCCTTCCCCGCCAGTACCGGACCTCGATCAACGCGGCGACGCGGCTCGTCGCAGTCAGCGGCGCCACGCGCGACCGGCTCGTCGCCATCGACGCGCAGTGGGGACCGAAGACGGTGGTGGTGCCGAACGGGCTCAGCAGCAAGCTCGTCCACACCGATTCCGAACCCGTCGAGGGTCTGGTCGGTACGCGCTTCGCGCTGGTGGTCGGTGATCTCGCACCGCGGAAGAACGTTCAGCTCCTGCTCGACCTCTGGCGCGAGGTCGCGCGGGAGGCCGACGCCTTCCGGTTGGTGGTGCTCGGCCACCCGGGACCCCACAGCGAGGCGACGCAGGGCAAGCTCGAGGAGCTTGCGTCCGAAGGGCTGGCGGTGTGGCTTCGGGGTGCGTCGGACGCGGCACTCCGGTGGTGCTACGAGCACGCGACGGTCGTGCTGTTCCCGACGCTCGAAGAGGGGTTCGGCTTCCCCTTGCTCGAAGCCCGCACCTTCGGTGCGCCGGTGATCGCGAGCACCGATCCGGCGCTCGTCGAGGTGTCCGCCGGCGCGGCGAACGTCCGGCACCTCGACGCCACTGACCCCGGCGCCTGGTTGGCGGCGATCGTGACGGCCGCGGCGGTGCCCCGCGAGCCGCCGCGAGCTCCGGAACCTCCTCCGAACGCGCTCACGCGCGCAGAACACCGAGATGGTGGTCGCGCTCTACCGCTCGCTCATCCGCTCATAGCGAACACCCGGTCCCCTGCGAGGCTCGAAGCCCGCGTCGGGGCGGGGTCCGCCGGTACAGTTCCGCTCGATGGAAGCACTGCGCGAGTCGCGTGAGCGCCTGCTCGCGGCTCCGAGCCTGTTCGTCGTCGGCACGATCGCCCTCGCCGTCGCGATGATCTTCGGATTCGCTCTCTGGGTGCTCGCACTCGCGATCCTGATCCCTTCTGCAGTCGCGGTCTACCGTCGGCCACAGCGCGGCGTGCTCATCCTCGTCGCGCTCCTACCGTTCGACGGCATGCTCAAAGCCCTCGGCCCGGGCTGGACGAACCCGTGGAAGCAGGTTCTCATCCTCGGGATCCTGGGGCTCACGTTCCTCTGCCCACCGGAGGCGCGCGCGCAGGAGCACCGCAAGTTCCCTGCGTGGGCTCCCGCGTTCCTGGGCCTGCTCGCGCTCGGGCTCGTCTCAGCCTTATTCGTCGACTTCAACACGGCGATCACCGGCTTGCGGCTCTCGTACTTCAGCGTCCTGATCGCGCTCGCGATCTGGCGGTGCCCGCTCGACCGGCGCGAGCGCGACCACCTCGTCACGATCTTCATGGTCCTCGGGCTCGTCACCGCGCTCGTCGGCATCTGGCAGCAGGCGGTCGGACACGCGTACCTGCACTCGCTCGGGTACGCCTACGAGGACAACATCCGGTTCACGTCGGGCTTCACGCTTCGATCGTTCTCGACGTTCAACCTCCCGTTCTCGTTCGGCTTCTACGAGATGCTCGTCATCCTCATCGGGTTGCCGATGGCGCTCGCCGAGCCCAAGCGCCTCCGGAGCAAGCTCTTCTTCCTCGCGCTGCCGATCATCTCGGTCGGCCTGCTCTTCAGCTTCGTGCGCGGTGCGTTCCTCGGGCTCGCGATCGGGCTCCTCTATCTGGCCTTCCACCGCTACAAGATCCTCGTGTACGGGATCCCGATCGTCCTCGTCGCCGCGCTGTTCATCCCAACGGGTGCGAACGTGAGCAACGCCGTGTTCAGCTCCACCAGCCTCGGCGCACGCAGCGTCTCGTGGCAGGACCGCCTCGACCTCTTCGCACAGAGCCCCGTGTTCGGCACCGGCATCGGCACCACCGGCGCCGCGGCGGAGAAGTCGGCGACGCTGAACAACCAAGATCCGAACGCCACCTACTATCCCGACAATTCGTGGCTCAAGGTGGCCTTCGAGCTCGGGATCTTCGCGCTGTGGCTGCTGGTGATCATGCTGGTCTCGATGTTCATCGTGACCAGAGCCACGGAGAAACGAGTGGAGGGCATCGACCAGGACTTCGTGATCGGTGTCGCCGCGCAGCTCCTCGCGATCATGGTCAGCTCACTCGTCGCGACCTACCTCGAGCTCGTTCCCATGGACCAGCTCTTCTGGATCATGATCGCGATCGTCGCGACAATGGCACCGCAGCTTGCCGTGGGCCCGGCCGTCCAGGGCCCCACCACGTCGGCAAGCCATGGGATGCCATAAGGAACGTGGGAGGCAGGCCTTGGTTCCACCCCTCGATTCCACCCCTACAGAACACTGGAACGCGGTATACCAGCGGCGCAAGCCGATGGTGCTACCCGAGAACGATCGCGTCGCCAACGCGGCACTCTCGCACTTCGGACCGGTCGATGGCGCGCGCATCCTCGATCTCGGATGCGGCACCGGTGAATATTCGCGATTCTTCGCGACCCACGGCGCGATGGTCGTTGCGGTCGACCGCAGCGAAATCGCGGTAACGGACCTGCAGGCAACCTGCGCGGCCGAGGGGATCACGATGGTGGAGCCCATGGTCGGCGAAGCGTTCGAGCTCGGCGGCCTCGGAGAGTTCGACTTCGTCTTCGGGTCCATGATCCTCCATCACATCGAGCCGTTCGACGAGTTCGTGGACGTGCTCGCCGGCGCGCTGGGGCCTGGTGGACGCGGGTTCTTCTACGAGAACAGCGCGATGAGCCGATTCCTCGTGTGGTGCCGTCAGCACCTGGTAGGGCGCTTCGGGATCCCGAAGCAGAGCGACAACCACGAGTTCCCCCTCCAGCCCCAGGAGATCGACATGCTCCGTCGGCGCTTCGACGTCACGGTCGACCATCCCGAGCTCCTGCTCACCCGGCTCGCATCCGGGTACCTGCTACGAGGCCACTGCGACCGCCAGCTCGCGTGGCTCGACGCCCAGCTCTTCCGCTTCGAACGGCTGCGCCCGCTCTCCTACCTGCAGTACGTGCAGGTCACCGCGCCCATCTAGCTCTCCTCGGCGGCGAGGTCGTCGCGGGGCTCACCAGCGAGCACGCGCAGGCCTCCGGGGCCGTCGATGTTCACGAAGTGCACGACCGCCAGGTAGACGATCGCGGTCACGAGGCCGGCGACCGGCCACGGGATCCGGTCGAGCAGCGCCCAGCCTGCGAGCCCTGCGCACGTCGCGGCCAGCGAGCACTTTGCGATCGCGACCCACGGCAGCGGTCGGACACCCGGGATCCGCAGCACACCGAGCGTGAGCACCGTCAGCACGAGCACCTCGGTCAGCACGGTCGCCCAGCCCGACCCGATGTACGAGTACTCGGGGATCAGCACGACGTTCAGCCCGATGTTCACGACGACACCGACGAGCATCGCGATGGGGTACAGCTTGTTGCGACCGACCGCGACGAGCGTCGTGAAGGCGAGCAGCGTGAAGAAGTGGAGGCCCTGGCCGACGACCAGCAGACGCGCGGAGTCGGCCGCGTCCGCGTACCGCTCTGTATAGAGGGTGGACACGAGCGGGCTCGCGAAGATCACGAACCCGACGCACGCGCCGAGCGATCCCACCGTCAGGATGATGAGGGAGTGCCGGAAGGTCCGCCGGAACGCCGGCACGTCGTGCGGCCACGCCGCCACCATCAACGTGAGCGCCGGGGTCAGGACTGCGAGCGGCACCGCGCCGAGCAGATCCGAGAACTTGTAGCCGACGCTGTAGGTCCCGACCGCGCTGTAGGTGCTCAGCGCGGCAAGCATCACCACATCGATCCGGAAGTAGACGGTGTCGAGCGCGGAGCCCAGAGCCAAGGGTGCGGCTTCCTTCATCCAGAGCCACCACTGCGACCGGTTGACATGCAGCTTCAACCGGGTGATCCGGTGGGCGACGAAGACCAGCCAGGCGACGACGACCAGCGAATTGACCACCGTCGACCACGAGAACCACAGGATCGACGAGAGCCCGGCGACGGCGATCGCCACCGTCAACACGAACTGGACCAGCTGGCCGAGCGCATTGCCGATCGCGACGTCCCGGAGCCAGAGCCGGGCCTCGAAGAGCAGCGTCACCCCGAACGCGCCCGAGAGGATGATCAGGTTGAGCCCGACGACCGCCGTCCCGGCGATGACGTCACGGGAGTAGGACCCGATGAACAACACCCACACCATCGCGACCAGGTACGAGACGACCCCGATCACGAGCCTGAGCGCGACGTACGAGCCGACGACCTCCCCGGCGAACTCGTGGTCCGCGCCGATTACGTCGCGCAGGACGATCCGGCTCAGCTTGAGGTCGGCGATGAACCCGACGATCCCGAGCAACGAGACGATCAGCGAGTATTCGCCCCACTCCTGCTGCGAGAGCTGGCGCACGACGATGACGGTCCCGGTCCACCCGAGTGCCGCGACGATGTTGCGGCCGAGAACCAGGACCCCGGCTCCACCGAGAATTGATCCCGACTGACGCGGGCTTCGATCCGGTTTCGGCGTCTCGTCGATCAGATGCCTCCGGGAAGGGAGCAAGGTCCGGCACTCCGGGCCGGTCGGCCGGCAGATCGATTCTAGGGAGCACCGCCGGTGGACCCACCGGCGCGGGTAGCGCTCATGCCCCGGCTTCGACGCTCTCCCGACCTATCATTGCCTCCCCATGGATCTGGCGGCACATTTCCGCGTCATTGCACAGAACTGGCTGCGGATCCTTCTCATCTCCCTCGGCATCGCCGTCCTCGTGTTCGCCGTGAGCACCGTGCAGTCCAAGGAGTACCAGGCGAAGGCCCAGCTCGAGGTCGTGCCCGGCAGCGCGGCGACCAACGGGCAGACCCTCGCCGATGCGTCGACGTACCTCGCGCAGAACTACGCGCGAGTTCGCGAAGACGCCGACCGTGGTGCGCAACGCCATCAAGACCTCCGGGATGGATCTCACGCTCCAGCAGGCGACCAACCGGATCTCGGCGAGCCAGGTCGGCGACCTCGGGTTCGTCGAGGTCAAGGCCACCGGGCCGAGCCGCGCCGACGCCGAGCGCCTCACGCGCTTCGCCGCAGCGTCGCTGATCTCCACGATCCAGGCCCAGCAGACCGAGGCGAAGTTCGCGGACCTGCAACCCGTCCAGAGTGCGCGCGCCTCGGCCCAGGCCCAGCTCGCCGCGCCGCAGACCTCGGCCGCCGACAGGGTCGCGCTCCAGGGTCAGATCGACGCGTACAACCAGGCCGAGACCGATATCCGGACCCGCAAGGACGACAACCTCGTCACGATCTCCGGCGCCATCGCGGGCGACAGCCCGATCTCCCCGATGCCGCTTCGGGACGCGATCCTGGCGTTCGTCGTCTCGCTCGTCGTCGTCGCCGAGCTCACCGTGCTGGTCCACTACACCGGTGACCGCTTCTCCGCACCGAGGACACCGCCGACGTCACCCGCATCACCGGGCTCCCCGTGCTGGCCAAGATCCCCAAGGGATCGGGCATCGAGCTCACCGAGGCGTTCCGGGTGCTGCGCACCAACCTGATGGTGCTCGAGGGCGCGGGCAAGCCGCGCACCCTCGCCGTCGTGCAGCTCGAACCAGAGCGCCGGGAAGACCTTCACTGCGGTGCACCTCGCCCAATCCGCCGCCGGGCTCGACGAGAAGGTGGTCATCGTCGATGCGGACCTCCGCAAGCCCTCGGTGCACGAACGACTCGGTGTGCCCCGCGCCCCCGGCCTTTCGGCGGTGCTCCAGGGCAACGACCTGGCCACGATGCTGCGCAAGCTCCCCGACACCCCGTTCCTGCGCGTGCTCGCGAGCGGCGCGCCGGTCCAGGACGCGTCCGCGGTGCTCGGCGCCCGTCCGTTCCGCCACGTGCTCGACTCTCTCCGGGCGGTGCGGCTCGTCGTCGTCGACACGCCGCCCGCGGCGATGTTCGCGGACGCCATGGCCGTGGCCTCGCAGTGCGACGCCACGATCTTCGTGCTCGACGTGAAGACGAGCCGCCGGCGCCAGGTGCGCCAGACGCTCGAAGCCCTCGAGCGCGCCGGCGCCAACCTGGTCGGCGTCGTGGTCAACCGGACGGTCTCACCGCGCCGGTCGTCCTACTACTACGAGGCCTGAGCAACCCTCCGCCCCGGGCCGTTCGTCGACGGTTCGGAACCGGCTCGGCGGGAGGGGTCAGGCCGCGCCGAGACGGCGGTCGTACTCGTCGGCGAGGGCGAGCAGTGCTTGGTCGCAGTCTCCGCTGTAGGAGGAGCCGTGCATGATCGCCAGCGAGGTGGGCGCGAGCTCGGCGAGGCGACGGATCGTCGGCGCCGTCTGCGGAGTGAGCGCGGTCGAGCCGAACATGTCCTCGGCCTGGAGCGCCGGCGTCGAGCAGGTCACCGTCCGTCAGCGCGGGGCCGTCGCCGACCTGCGCGAACAGATCGCCGCAGAACAGCGTCCCGGTCGTCTCCTCGTAGAGGACGTGCGCGTCCCACCCGTGTGGCACGTGCGGCGTGTCGATGTTGCGGATCCGCTTGCCGCCGAGATCGAGCACCGTCTCGGGGCCCAGGGGCTCGGGCACCCGATCGGCAAGATCGTTCACCGACACCATGCAACCGATCGCGCCGTGTGCAACCTTCGCCTCCGGCGCGACGGCGAGGAACTGGTTCATTGCCCCGCACTCGTCGGCTTCGAGATGGCCGAACGTGATCCAGCGCAGGCGCTCGACGGGCATGACCGTCGCGATGGCGGCCGACACCGTCGGAAACATGGCGCGGGGGCCGGTGTGGAACAGCAACGGCTCCTCGGCATCGACGAGGAACTGGTTGAAGGTGAAGCCCGTCGGTCCGATGTCGGGCACGAGCGTCGACAACCGGAAGATCCGGTCGGCGATCTCGTCAACGTTGGTTTCCATGTGATTTCCCTTCTGTCAGAGTGGGAGCGGGTGGGCGAGCACGCCGGTGCCGGGCAGGCGACCGGACAGCACCCGGACGAACTCGATCGCGTCGATCTCGACCCTCTCGCCACCGGTACCCTTGGCTGAACTTGCCGCCGGCCGGACCCTCGAGCACGAGCTCGAAGGGCTCTCCGTGGATCGATGCCCACTCCTCGACGATGTCCGCGACCAGGCGCCCGTCGTGTTCGGGAGTCAGCTGCATGGCTCGGCCCGTGGCGCCGCAGACGTCGATGCGGTGCGCCCACACGTCGCGGGTGAAACCGACTTCGAGCAGGTACTTGAGCGGCGCCCAGCCGATCGGCGGCCCGAACGGGATCGGCAGGTAGCGCGCCGGAAGCGGCGTCTTCCACCGACCTCGAACCGCGCTGCGGCCCGACTTCCGTGAGCTGCGCGACGAGCTCGTCGTTGGACATGTGCGAGCGCTCACGGATCTGCAGCTCGTTCATCCCGTCGACCCAGTGGTGCGAGTCGATCTCCTTGTTCAGTGGTACTCCCCGCAGGAGCTGGTGCACGAACTCGGGGAACGACGCCTGAGCGTCGGCCGACCCGAGGACGTGCAGTGCGACCGTGACGGACGTCCCACACGTCGCAATCGGTCGGGAGCACCCAGTCATCGTCCGAAAGTGCGCCCACGGCAGCCGCGAAGCGCACGAACTCCTCCTCCGCGAGCACCTTGGCTTCGGGGCGTTCGATCCGATTGGGCATCATCGGCGCATCCTCCGGTTGGGAAGCTCATCGAAGTACAGGTCGACGAGCCGGTCGAGGTGGCGGGTCCAACGCTCGCCACCGGGGTCGTTGCTCAGCTGGGCGTCCATCAGGCCGGCCACCATCGCGACGAAGCAGTCGATGTCGCCGGGGCGCTCGAGCCCCGCCGCGTGCAGCGAGGTCGACCGACGCGGGTCAGCACCTTCTCGGCGTACGCGTACGACCCGGCCGACGGCTCGAACTCGGGATCGGCCGTTGGAACAGCAGCGAGCACGCGCGTCGTCCTCAACCCGAACGCCACGAACGCCCGCATGAACGTGTGAGCTGCAGCTCGGGGATCCCCGGAAGCTTCAGCCGCGTCCAGCCGTTCGATCAGCTGGCGGTTGCCGTCGGCGAACATCGCGTCGTAGAGCGCGTGCTTGGAGTCGAAGTAAGCGTAGAGCGAGGGCTGCTTGATCCCGACCTCCCGCGCCAGCGCGTGAAGCGAGAGCCCGGCGATGCCCTGGATCCGTGCCAGCGCCCAGGCCTCCGCCACGATCGCGGCCACCCGAGCTCCCGCCGCTGCGCCGTTCCCCTATCATCGATAGGAAGTTTACCTATCGGCGATAGAAAGTCAAGCCCTCACGATCATCCCGGCATGCCGGCGCCCGGCTCCGGGCGGTCGAGGCCGGTGTCGATGATCGACTCGAGGTCGTCGCGCGGCGCCCCCGCCAACGCCCTGAGCCCCCCGGGGCCGTTGGGCTTGAACAGGTGCACCGACGCGAAGTACACCGCCGCGGTGATCGCACCACCGACCGGCCACGGGATCCGGCCGAGTACGGCCCACCCCACCGCGCCCGTGAGCGCACCCGCGACCAGGCACTTGCCGAGCGCGGCCCAAGGGAACGGGAGCACGCCGGGGATCCGGATCACACCGAGGGTGAGCACGATCAGCACGATGAGCTCGGTCACCACCGTCGCCCATCCTGACCCCAGGTACGAATACTGCGGGATCAGGACGACGTTGAGCGCGATGTTCAGCACCACACCCACGAGCATCGCGATCGGGTAGAGCCGGTTCCGCCCCGCGGCGACGAGGGTCGTGAACGCGAGCAGGGTGAAGAAGTGGATGCCCTGCCCGACCACGAGCAGACGCGCGGCGTCGGTCGCGTCGGCGTACCGCTGTTGGTAGAGCAGGGTGACGAGCGGCTCCGCGAACACGACGAAGCCGACCGACGCTCCGACCGCCGCGACCGACAGGATGATCGAGCGTGTGCCGAAAGGTGCGCCGGAACGCCGCAGGATCGTCCGGCCACGCGGCAACCATCATCGTGAGCGCCGGTGTGAGCACGGCGAGCGGCAACGCGCCGAGCAGGTCCGAGAACTTGTAACCGACGCTGTAGGTGCCGACGGCCGTGTACGTCGCGAGCAGCGAGAGCATGACGATGTCGATGCGGAAGTAGACGGTGTCGAGTGCAGCGCCGAGCGCGAGTGGCGCGGCCTCGCGCAGCCAGACCCACCAGCGACCCCACTCGACGTGGATGCGGACCTTCACGGTGCGGCGGGCCACGAGCGCGAGCCAGAACGTCAGGGCGATGGAGTTGGCGACCGTGGACCACGAGAACCACAGGATCGACGCGAGCCCGAAGACGGCGACCGCGATGGTGAAGGCGAACTGCACGCCCTGGCCGAGCACGTTCGACCACGCCACGTCGCGCAGCCACAGCCGCGCTTCGAAGAGCAGGATCACGCCGAAGGCCGCGGAGAGGATGATCAGGTTCAGGCCCGCGACGGCGGCCCCGGTCACGATGTCCCGGGAGTACCCGCCGATGAGGACCCAAGCCATCGCGACCACGTACGAGACGAAACCGATGACGAGGCGCAGCCCGACGTAGGACCCGACCATGTCGCCGGCGGCGTCGCCCTCTGCGGCCATGAGGTCGCGCAGCACGATCCGGCTGAGCTTGAGGTCCGCGATGAACCCGACGATCGCGAGGATCGACAGGATCAGCTGGTACCGGCCGAAGTCGCTGACCGAGAGCTGACGGACGACGATGAGCGTGCCCGCCCAGCCCAGCGCGGCGACGACGTAGCGCCCGACGACCAGGACGCCTGCGCCGCCGAGCATCGTGCCCGAGCGCCGGGGCGAGCCGTCTCGTGGTTCCGGTGCCTCTGCATCCGGTGCGTCGCCCGCCGAGCTCGTCACCGGATCAACCTAAGCCGCCGTTCACCGCCAGCTGGCACAGCGCCACCTCGATCGACGAATGGAGCCATTCTCTGGAGCCGCCGTTCGCCGCCCGCTGGGCCCGGCGGCGCGGGGGGTGCAGCTAGGCGACCACCCGGCAACCGAGCAGCGGGTTGGCGTAGCCGGAGCCGGCGTTGATCCCGTAAGCGCAGACGAAGTGCGCACCGGGAGCCAACGGCACGACCGCGTCGAACGCGTGGCGCGAGCTGTAGGCCGAGAACGCCGCACCAATGTCGGCGCGGGCGTCGTTCGCCGAGATCGCCGCGACCGGGTGGCCGTCGACGTAGATGTGCACGGGAATCGAGGCCGTGACGTCCGGGTCCAGTGCCCAGCCGCGGACGCGGGCACCGTTGCCCCAGCGGCTCGCGTCGTCGAGGTTCCCGATCGGGTTGGTGTTCACGGACTTGCAGCCGATGAGCGGGTTGTTCCCGTTGCCGGCGCTGTTGATCGCGTAGGCGCACAGCGAACCACTCTGGTCCGGGATGTTCGCGGTGTAGCCGTGGTACTGGCCCAGGGTCGGGTAGGCGTGGCCCACGTCGGGACGGGCCGACGATGCGCTCACCGCCCGGACGATGTGACCGTTGAAGTAGAGGTGGACCGTCAGCGGGTTCGTGACGTCCGGACCGAGCGCCCAGCCCGAGACCCGGACCCCGCTGGGGCTGGGGCTGGCGACATCGAGCGAACCGATCGGCGTGTTGCGCACCAGCACGCAGCCCAGCAGCGGGTTGCCCGTGCCGTTGTACTGGTTGATCGCGTACGAACAGACGTTGTGATCGCCCCGGCCGACCCCGATGTTCGTCGCGAAGCCGTGCGCGGCGCCGTAGTGCGGGTACGCCGCGGCGATGTCGCCACGAGGCTTGTTCGCGGTCGTGGCCGTCGCGATGTGCCCGTCCACGTACACGTGGACCGTGATCGGCTGGATCGTGTCGGGATCCAGTGCCCAACCGGAGACCCCGATCACGCCGGGACCGCGCACCGCGCTGTCCACGTGACCGATCGGAGTACCGACCGGTGCCGCCGGACCCGCGCCGTCCATGAAGACCTCGGCAACCCACATCTGGCCCGCGCCGTAGGCGACACCGATGCCGACCCACTCGAAGCGCTTGTCGATCATGTTCGCGTAGTGCTCGGGCGATGCGGTGAACGCGGCCTGGAGCGACGCGACGTTCGGGCCACGCCCGACGTTCTCACCGAGCTTGCTCCAGCTTCCGCTGATGCCATCGGTGAGGTTCGAGTGACAGAGGCAGCCCGTCGCCGCCATGTGCGCCGCCCACGCCTCGGCCTTCGCCGTCAGCATGGCGTGCGTCTGCAGCTGGCCTGCACCGTGGCTGGCCCGCAGTCCGTTGATCTTGCCGACGAAGTCGGCCTGGGCCACGGGGTCCGACGCCGAGGCGTCCCGGGCCGTGGCCATGACGAAGACCGCGGTGGCAGTGATCATGATCGCGGCGATGAGTCGTCGCATGATGAGTGCATCCTCTGGTTGCCGACTTTGGCGGGTGAGTGCTGGCGTCCTTGCCGGGGAGTACGGGCTTTCCGTGTCGTTCTCAGCGCCGGTATGCAGAATCGGCAACGGGGTCCAAGACCTTGAACCCCTCAACCTCCGGGGAACCCACCGGAATGCGGTCAGGCTAATGAAACCGGACGCGCGCTGCGGTAGTGACGACTCACGCGACGCGTGCGTTGTGATAAGTCGTCCGAAATGTGACCCTAGCAATCCCACCATCGGTGGCAGGATCGCAGCCCCCGCGTGCAACGTGGGCAATCGTGCCACAGCCCCAACAGGGCACGCATCAGGTGACTTCTGTCTCCGGACCAACAATTCGCGCCCGGGTTCGCACGGTGTTGACGCTTTGCGGCCTATGTGCGCAGACGGGCGTGCGGCCGGAGCTGCGGGTCGAGGTCGGCGCGCCGGGGTTCTTCAGGTCCCGGTCCGACAGCACTGGGTCGGTCACACCCCAGTCGGCGTTGATGGCGGGATCGTCCCACGCCACGCCGAGCTCGTCGGCACCGTTGTAGTAGCCGTCGACGAGGTAGGTGATGGTCATGTCCGTCAGCGCGGCGAACCCGTGCGCGACGCCCGGCGGGATGAACACACCACGGTGATCGTGCGAGCCGTCGTCGAGCCGACCGAGGTCGATGATCTGGGTCGCGCCGTCACTCGGCGATCCCTCACGCAGGTCGTGGAGCACGACGCGGCAACGCCCGTACGGCACGTACCAGTAGTCGGCTTGATGCAGGTGGTAATGAAGACCGACCACGGACCCGGCGACGCGATCACCGCGGTTGCCCTGCACCATCTCGCGACCGAGTGGGAACCACTCGCGCCGGTAGGTCTCGATGAAGTAGCCGCGTGAATCGCCGTGAATCAGCGGCTCGACGATCTGCACGTCGGCGATGACCGCCGATTCGGTGACGGTTGCCATTAGTCGAGCTCCACCTTCGAGTGATCGCCGAGCATGAGCCGCAAGGCGTGGGGACGGCGGTCAGATCGGACGACTTCCACCTTCCGTCCGACGAGGGAGTCCGTGAGCTTGTCGATGCCGAGGATGCGACTCCCCGAGAGCACGACGGAGTGGTCGAGCTCGGAGTCGACGACCTCGCAGTCGGCCGCCACGGAAGTGAACGGTCCGATGTAGCTGTTCACCACGCGGGTGCGCGCCCCGATGATGGCGGGACCGCGGATGCGCGAGCTCACCACCGCACCGCCGGCCTCGATGATCACGTTGCCCTCGATCGTCGAGTCTTCGTCGACCTTGCCGTCGTTGCGGGACTTGATCGTCTCGAGCACCAGCCGGTTGCAGTCGAGCAGCGGGTCCTTCTTGCCGGTGTCGATCCACCAGCCCCGCAGCACCTCGTGGCGGACCCGTTTGCCGTTCTCGAGCAGCCACTGGATCGCGTCCGTGATCTCGAGCTCCCCACGAGCGGAGGGCTCGATCGAAGCGACCGCCCGGTGGATCTCGGCGTCGAAGAGGTAGACGCCCACGAGCGCCAGATCGGACGGAGGATCGGTGGGCTTCTCGACCAGGTACAGCACCTCGCCGACCTCGTTGACCGCGGCGACGCCGAACTGCGTCGGGTCTTCGACGTGGGCGAGCAGGATCTGCGCCACCGGGGCGTCAGCGCCGTCGCGGGCGCGGGCACTCTCGAACTGCTCGACGAACTCGGCGAGGCCCTGCTGG
Source organism: uncultured Acidimicrobiia bacterium (assembly GCA_963848485.1). Lineage (GTDB taxonomy): Bacteria > Actinomycetota > Acidimicrobiia > IMCC26256 > JAENVU01 > Chersky-806. The sequence goes on along the minus strand of CAWKDX010000015.1, from coordinate 13,850 downwards.
AGCATGTTGTCGCCGAGGTACATCACGAAGTCGTCGTCACCGAGGAAGTCCCGCGCGATCAGCACACAGTGCGCGAGACCCAACGGAGCGTCCTGAGGGATGTAGGTGATCCGGGCCTGGAAGCGCGAGCCGTCGCCCACCGCGGCTTTGATCTCCTCGGCGGTGTCGCCCACGACGATGCCGATCTCGTCGATCCCGGCGGCGACCATGTCCTCGATCCCGTAGAACAGGATCGGCTTGTTCGCGATCGGGACGAGCTGCTTCGCGCTCGTATGGGTGATGGGGCGCAGCCGGGTGCCCGCGCCGCCCGACAGAATCAGCCCCTTCATCGGGGGGTCAGGCTAGACCATCAGGGTCCGGGCTGATCATGCGTTGCGACACCCGAGCAGGACGTTGCCGCCCGGCCCCGCGTTCACCCCGTAGGCGCACACCTGGCCGCCCGCGATCGGAACCGTGTAGTCGAAGCCCCGGAAGATCCCGTAGTCGGGGTACACCCTCCCGACGTCGTTGCGGGCCTGACCCGCCTGGATGCGGGCCATGCCGACGCCGTCGGCGTAGATGTCGACCACGTCGGCCGCGGTGGTGTCGGCGTCGAGCGCCCAGCCGGTGACGCGGATCCCGTACGGAGTCCTCGTCGCGGAGTCGAGGCTCCCGATCGGGTGCGCCGGCAGGAAGCTCCGGCAGCCGAGTCCGGTGTTCTGCCCGACGCCGAGGTTGATCGCGTACACGCACACGTTGCCGCCGACCCCGGGCAGGACCGCGTTGAAGCCATGGGCCGAGCCGTACCCGGGGTAGGCCGCCGCGATGTCCGGGCGATTGCCGTTCGCGGTGAGGTGCGCGACGCCGACCCCGTCCGCGTACACGTCGAGGAAGGTCGCGCCGGCCGAATCGGGATCGAGCGACCAGCCCCGCAAGTGCAACCCGTCCGGCTGGCGGTTGATCGAGTCGATGAACGCGACCGGGTTCGGGCCCGGCACGGTTCGGCACCCGAGCAAGGGGTTGCCGGTGCCCGCGCCGATGTTGATCGCGTAGACGCAGACGTTGCCTCCGTGGATCGGCAGCGTCACGGCGAAGCCATGGTTCGCGCCGGCCGCAGAGAACGCGGCGGCGACATCGGGCCGGCTGTTCTTCGCGATCGTGCGCGCGACGCCGACGCCGTTCACGTAGATGTCGACCGCGGTCGGGTTGCTCTTCGACGGGTCGACGGTCCAGCCCTGGAGGTACACCCCGGCCGGAGTCCGGGTGACTGCTTCGAGGTTGCCGACCGGATCCGCGCCCAAGGCGGCGCCGGGCGGCAGACCGCTGAACGACAGCATGTCCATGTAGGTGGAGATCACGACCGAGCCGTAGATCGGCGAAGTCGCGTGGTTGCCGTTCCCCATCTGGTTCCACGTCGGCGCGTGGCCCTTGCGGAAGAAGGTGTCGAAGTTGTGCGCAGCGACCGAAGCCGGCGAGCCGTACCACTGCGGAACCAACGGGTTGTGCATGTTGGACGCCCGGGAATTGATGTCCGCGTAGTTGCGCAGATCCTGGATCTGCGCGCGCACGCCTATCTGCGGGCTCGGGAACTGCGTGCCGGAGTGGCAGCTGTCGCACGCACCCATCCCGGCGAAGTTCCAGTTGGCGGGGCTGACGATGCTGCCCACGAAGCCGAGGTATCCGGTCTCCACCATCGCCTGCGCGAACGCGATGTCACCGCGCACACCCTCCGCGGAGCCTTCGGCAAGGAACAGCCACGCGAGGTCGTGCACGCTGATGCCCGGGACGTTGTACGCGCGGTGCTTCGAGCTGTACCACGCGGTGAGCTGCTCGGCGTTCAGGATGTTCGGGCCCATGACCGGGACGGTCGGGAGCGCATCGGCGTGCGCGGGCGTCGGCGGCTCGATCGCGACGACTCCGACGGTGAGCGCGACCGACAGCAGCAGTGCGAGCACGATTGCGGGCGTCCAACGAGTGCGAGCCACGATCCTCCGATCATTCTGGGGCTGGAGGCGCGTCTTGGCAACGACACCTCCCGGGAATACATCGGGTCCGCGGCCTCACATCTGGAGCCGGAGGGCAAGAACCGAGCAGATTTGCCGGATCCGCTCGATCCCGCACCCCCGAGGTACAGGGCACCGGAGCTTCGATGGCCTAGCGTGGGGCGCCCCCCAGCGACCACGAGGACCCGACCCGCATGCGACTCTTCGTGACCGGCGCTGCCGGTTTCATCGGCTCGAACTACGTCCACCACGTGCTCGAGACCTCCGACGACCACGTCACCGTGTTCGATGCGCTCACCTACGCCGGGAACCTCGAGAACCTGGCCGACGTCGACGACGATCCCCGCTTCAGCTTTGTGAAGGGCAACATCACGGACCGCGAGGCCGTCACCGCCGCGATGGCCGGTCACGACGTCGTTGTCCACTTCGCGGCCGAGAGCCACGTGGACCGCTCCATCGCCAGCCCGGACGAGTTCGTCAACACCAACTGCGACGGCACGAATGTGATGTGCGATGTCGCTCGCCACGTCGGGGTGGATCGGTTCTTGCACATCTCGACCGACGAGGTCTACGGCTCGATCGAGGAGGGTTCGTTCACCGAGCGCGACCCGCTCGAGCCTCGCTCGCCGTACTCCGCGTCGAAGGCCGGCTCGGACCTCATCGCGCTGTCGTACCACTCGACCTACGGGCTTCCCGTGCTCGTCACCCGGTCGTCGAACAACTTCGGGCCCTACCAGTTTCCCGAGAAGGTGATCCCGCTCTTCGTCACCAACCTGCTCGAGGGCAAGAAGGTGCCGCTCTACGGGGACGGCATGAACGTGCGCGACTGGTGCTACGTCGAGGACAACTGCCGGGGGGTCGACCTCGTCCTGCGGCGGGGGGTGGTCGGCGAGATCTACAACATCGGCGCGGGCAACGAGGTGGCGAACCGGTTCCTCACCGACAGCATCCTCGAGATCCTCGGTCACGACGAGTCGATGATCGACTACGTGGACGACCGTCTCGGTCACGACCGCCGGTACTCCATCGACATCTCCAAGGCCCGAGCACTCGGCTGGGCCCCGCAGCGTGACTTCCGCGAGGCGCTCGAGGCGACCATCGCGTGGTACCGCGACAACCGCTCGTGGTGGGAGCCGCTCAAGCGGCGGACGGCGTAGCGCGCGTGCGGCGTGTGAACCCGCGCTGGTGGACGTCGTTCGCGATCTTCGCCCTGCTCGGGCTCGCGTGGGTCATCGCCACTCCCCTGATGGCCGCCCCGGACGAACCCGCCCACGTCGTGCGCGCGGCTTCCGTCGGCCGTGGTGAGCTCCTCGGCCGGACCGTCCCGAAGCCCCGCCAGGTGGCACCCATCGGCAATGCGGCAGTCATCGTCACGGCGCCGGGCATCTACGCGCAGGGCGGCAACGCCGCGTGCCTCGCGTGGAAGGAGAACGTCACCGGCGACTGTCTCAACCTCTCGGGGACCCGAAACGAGATACACCAGCAGACCTATGTCGGGCACCACCCACCTGCGTACTACGGCTTCGTCGGTTTCTTCGGCCGGATCGCGCGGCCCGGAGCCACGCAGATCTACCTGATGCGCGCGCTGCGGCATGCTCGTGATCGCCGCGCTGCTCGCGTCGGCGCTGGAGTCGCTCCGCCGCACGCTCGTTCCCATGTGGGCCGCGCACCGGGCTCGCGATCGCGGTCTCACCGATGGTCCTGTTCCTCGGCGGCACGGTGAGCCCGAGCGGGGTCGAGATCGGCGGGGCGATCGGGGTCTGGGTCGGCGGGGCGGTGCTCGCCCGCGAGGCCGATGTCGCGGTCGACCCGAAGCTCGTGGACCGGCTCGGCATCGCGATGTGCATCCTCGTGCTCTCCCGCGCGCTCTCCCCGCTGTGGCTCGGGCTGATCGGCCTCGTCCTCCTCGTCCTCACGACGCGCGCCGGCCTCGTCGCGCTGGCGAAGTCGCATCGGGTCTGGATCTGGAGCGGCGCGCTCGCCGCGTGCTCCGCGTTCCAGCTCTGGTGGTACGTCCACGGGTCACCCCTGAGCCACTTCGTCGGCACCCCGGTGCACGCGTCCGGCCTCCAGCTCGTCAAGACCAGCTTCGGCAAGAGCAACGAGATGCTGCGACAGATGGTCGGTGTCTTCGGCTGGCTCGAGACCCGCGCGCCGGGTTTCACCTTCCTGGTCTGGGTGCTCGCCGCTCGGTGGCATCGCCACGCTCGCGCTCGCGCTCGCGTCCAAGCGCTTCGCATGGGCGCTGCTCGCCGCGACGGCGGTCATCGTCGTCGTGCCGGTCCTGGTCGAAGCCGCGGGCGCACACGAGGCGGGCTTCATCTGGCAGGGTCGGTACTCGCTCCCACTCGGGGTCGGCGTCCCGATCGTCGCCGGGATCGGGGTGGGTTCCTCCGAGGGGGCAGAGCGACTCGGGCGGCGACTCGGGATCGTGCTGGTCGCCGGCCTCGCAGGCGCGCAGCTCCTGGCGTTCGCGGCCGCCATCCACCGCTACGCGGTTGGCGCCGGCGGTCCGCTGTGGTTCTTCCCGGATGCGAAGTGGAACCCACCGGTTCCCTCGTTGCTCCTCATTGTCGGCTTCGGCATCGCCGTCGCACTGGGACTCTGGTGGATCGTGCTCGCGCCTCCTGAGCTCCTGCACCGTGACGGGGACCGGCGCCCGGAGCCACCGCCGACTCCGACGTCGGAACCCACCCACGTCCCCGGTGAAGCGCCGGTGACCGTGTGAGAAGACCCCGAGTCCGAGTCGTGGTCGTCGACTACAACGGCGGCGACCTCACGATGCGCTGCCTCGAGCACCTCACCGTGACCGACCATCCCACCGACGCGCTCGAGGTCGTCCTCGTCGACAACGCATCTCAGCGCTCCGTGGCGAAGCAGGTCCGCGCGGACTTTCCGACGGTGCGGATCATCGAGAGCCAGGAGAACCTCGGCTTCGCCGGCGGGTGCAACCTGGGGATGGGCAACGTCGACGAGGTCGACTACGTCGCGCTCGTCAACAACGATGCGACCGTGCCGCCGGGCTGGTTGCAGCCCCTGCTCGAGACGTTGGAGTCCGACCCGACACTCGGCGCCGCGTCACCGAAGATTCTGCTCGCGCGCCGGTACCGCGAGCTGCGGATCACCGCGGCGACGACGCGCGCCGGACGCGGCGATGCGCGCGACCTCGGGATCCGGATCAGCGGCGCGCGCGCCGGCGACGACGATCTCTGGCGCGACATTCGCTTCCCGGACGGCACCTTCGGGCCGGAGCTCGACGCGGCGGGCGTCGAGTACCACTGGACGACCGGCGACGGCGCGGCTCCTGGTTCCTTCGGCGGACGGGGCGTCGAGCTGCGAGCTTCGGCTCGACGCCCCGAACGACGTCACGGTGACGGTCACGTCGGGCGACGAGCGGGTGACCTTCTCGGTCGGACCCGACCCGACCTGGTACGGGGTGCCGTCGGACGGCGACAGCTTCGACGTCGTGAACAACGTCGGGACGCACCTCGTTGCCGACGGCTATGCGGCCGACCGCGGCTGGCTCGAACGCGACCGCGGCCAGTACGAGCGCGGCGAGGACGTGTTCGCCTGGTGCGGTGCCGCGGTGCTCCTGCGGGCGACGTACCTGCTCGACATCGGGCCGTTCGACGAACGCCTCTTCCTCTACTCGGAGGACCTCGAGCTCGCGTGGCGGGGCCTGCAGCGTGGGTGGCGGCACCGGTACGTCCCTCGTTCGGTCGTGCGCCACGTGCACTCGGCCACCTCGACCCGCTCGGCGCGGGCCGCGACCCTCAAGGAGCGAAACCGGCTGCTCGTGCTGCTCCGGCACGGCTCCGCCGCGCCTGATCGTCGCGCGCGAGTGCTGCGCTACGTCGTCGTCACCGGCTCCTACGCTCGCCGCGACGTCGTCGCGCCACTGCGAGCCGGTGCGCCGGTGCGGCCGACGCAGGTCAACGCCCGACTTCGGGCCTTCGGGGGATTCCTGCGTTGGGCTCCCGCTATGGTCATCGCGCGACGAAACGATCGTCGCACCGTGCGCCGCATCTGAGCTTTCGCTCAAGTTTCGGACGCCGGGCGCCGATGCGGGCGCGAGGCTCGAGCTGCGCCGGCCGGGCCGGCTGCCCTCAACCCCCAGGATGGTCGAACACGGATGACGCCGCGCGCGCGGAGAACCCTCGCCCTCCTAGCCGGTCTCGCCCTGCTGTCCGGGGTCCTCGTCGCGCTGACGCCCGGCGGTCGCTCCCACGCACGCGGCGGGCGCGTCGCAGCTGTCGACGAACTCCGACGACGACTACGCGACGGTCGAGTTCTCCGATCCGTGGGACTTCTCGAACCCCGCTGACGCCCCGATCAGTGAAGTCGGGGGGATCCCGAACTACGTCATCACGAATGGTGTGTTCGACGGCACCGCCGACCCCGGGGGCAGCCTGATCCTGGCCGAGGGCATCGCGGGCGTGGTCCCCACCGGCCGCAACACCGACCTGCACCCGATCAACGCGAACAAGTACCGCAAGATCTCGTTCCGCATGAAGGCGGACGTCGGTCCGGCCGGCGTGCCCGGGGGCTTCTTCTGGTACTCGTGCGACCACATCATCCCGGACTGCGAGAACGGCTTCCCGTTCACCGTCCACAACGGATGGAACAACTACTCGTTCGACATCCCGAGCCAGGGCGCCCGGTTCCATCCGGGTGGCCCGGCGTGGGGCGGGACGCTCAAGGGACTGCGCTTCGTGCCCTCGGGCAACAGCCAGACCCACATCCAACTCGACTACGTGCGGCTCACCCCGTCGTCCGGTTCCGACGCACCGCCCGCCGCGCCGGTCCCGCTGCCCGTGGTGGACAGCCCGAGCCTCGCCGGCGGGTTCGACTACGCCACGCTCGTGCGGCGCGACGCCTGGGACATGAGCCAGCCGTCGGACATCTCCGGGCCCGAGAACATGGTGTACGGCTTCGGCAACGGCCTGCTGAACGGGCTCAGCGTGGCTCCCAACTACGGGGACCCGCACTTCTCGCTGCCACTGGCCGGGCCGATCGACGCCAACCGCTTCCACCGGCTGACGTTCAACGTCTTCTACGAGGGGCCGCCCGGCGTCGGGCTCCGAACCCGGAGGCGGGATGGTCGCCCGCTTGATCTGGCAGACCGCGGGCGCGCCCGGCGTCTGGCAGAACAGCGACGACATCGCGGTCTATCCGGGCTGGAACGACATCAGCCTCGATCTCGCGACGTATCCCGCCTACGCGATCACCGAGCCAGGGACTCCGGGCCGCATCGGGTGGGCCGGCCAGCAGATCACGTCACTCCGGTTCGACCCCGACGAGGACTCCGGCGCCCGCCGATTCCTCGTCGACAACATCAAGGTGGCGGAGGACGCGACGGGCTACAGCGGCCAGTACGACGTCAAGTTCCACGACGCCGCGTGGCAACCCGGCACGACCGCCGACATCTACAGCACCCCCTCGCGTGGCGGCTTCGGCGGGACCCGGATCGCGCGTGGCCTCCGCGGTGACCCAGGGAGTCAACACGTTCCACTGGGCGCCGAATCCGCTCCCCGGGGGCACCCAGTGGCTGTACGTCGTGCTCCACCGCGGCGGCGCGTCGGCCTACCGCTACGCCGGCGGTCCGCTGCGCATGACCGCCTCGCCATCGCCCATCTACGGCGTCAACCCGTTCGGCTCGTTCGACGGCCTGAGCGTGAGCCAGTCCGGCGTGCGAGCGCGAGGTTGGGCGCTCGATCCCGACACTCGGAACCCGGTGCGCGTCGACTTCTGGATCGACGGTCGGACCTCCATCGGCTCGCTGATCGCGAACAGAGACCGACCGGACGTGCAACGCGCGTTCCCGGGTCTCGGTGCGGCCCACGGGTTCGACTCGACCATCGCGGTGCCGCAGGGCGCGCACTCTGTCTGCGCGTACGCGATCAACACCGGCGCGGGCGGCAACCAGCTCATCGGTTGTCGCACGATCACCGTCAACACGAACCCCATCGGCTCGCTCGACGCCGTCGCGGCGCACGTAGGTTTCGCCGCGGTGCGTGGCTGGACGCTCGATCCCAACGGCACCGCGCCGATCCAGGCGCACATCTACGTCGACGGCAAGCTCTTCCGGGTGCGCACGGCGAACGACGCCCGACCGGACATCGCCCGGGCCTTTCCGGGCTACGGCGCGAACCACGGGTACCACTCGAACCTGACGCTGCTGAGCGGCGCGCACACCGTGTGCGCCTACGGCATCAACATCGGTCCGGGCGGGAACGCGACGCTCGGCTGCAAGGCCGTGGTGCTGCCGTCGAACCCGATCGGGCTCGCTCGACGTCGTCCGCACCGATTCCGGGGGCATCAAGGTCCGTGGATGGGCGCTCGATCCCGACGTCACCGGACCGATCGCCGTCGCGTTGTACGTCCAGGGCGGGAGAGGTTCGAACGTGACTGCGGGCACGTCCCGCCCCGACATCGCGGCCGCTGTTCCCGAGCTACGGCAGCAAGCACGGCTTCGTCGTGACGCTCCCCGGATCCGCCGGCAAGCACACGGTGTGCGCCTACGGCATCAACCGGGGCCCGGGCGGGAACACGCTGATCGGCTGCGCCACGGGCTGAGCACCGTCGCACCGGTCGCCGTCCGCCGCCCGACGGTGCCCCTCGGCGACCTCCTAAGGTGACCGCATGCGTCGAATCCTCTTCGTCCTGGTCGTCGCGGGCCTGGGAGCTCTCCTGCCTGCATTCGCCGCCGGAGCCGGCCCCTCGGCCCCTCCGACGACCATGCAGAAGACGGCGGTGGACGTCGCGCACGCAGGCGACGAGTCCGCTGCGCCCGCGGTGCCCAAGGACACGAACATCGTCGGCGTCCAGTGGTCCGGCGACCAGTCCGCGAAATTCCGGGTCGAGGCGCGGGTCAAGAACGGCAAGTGGTACCCGCAGGGAACGGTCACCGCGCCCGACGGCGGCGCCGACCCGGGCAGTGCCGAGGCCCGCAATGCGGCCGCCCGGATCGGGGCCGGGTTCTCGAGCGAACCGGTCCAGGTCACCGACAACGCCGCGCAGGTGCGGCTGCGCGTCACCAGGGGCAACGTCAGCAACGTCCACATCGTCGCCGTCGGCTCCGCGCCCGGGCTCGCGAGCACGACGCCGGACACGAACCCGCTCGACGTCAACCCACTCGCCGCAGGCGGCATGGCGTTCGCCGCGGCCGGCGCAATCTCCACCAAGCGGTCGCGCCAGGGCTCGCTGCTGCTCGTACTGATCGTCGGCATGGTTGCGTCCGCCGCGCTGATCGGTGTGCCGAACGCGAACGCGGCCGCTCCCGGCGACGTCCCGTTCCCGCCCAACCCGGGCTACGTGAGCCGCGCGCAGTGGGGCGCCGACGAGAGCCTGCGTCAGGCCGCGTGCCCCGAGGGACCCGAGTACTCGACGCCAAAGCTCGTCGTCGTGCACCACACCGCGACGCTCGAACTCGTACTCGCCCGCGCAGTCCGCGTCGATCGTGCGCGGGATCTACGTCTATTACATCCAGGGTCGCGGCTACTGCGACATCGGCTACAACTTCCTCGTCGACCGCTACGGCATCATCTTCGAGGGCCGCTACGGCGGCGTCGACCGTGGCGTCATCGGCGCCCACGCGACGAACTTCAACACCGGCACCACCGGCATCGCGATGATCGGAGACCACGGCACCGTGCCGCCGACCGCCGCAACCGTCAACTCACTCTCGAACCTGATCGCCTGGAAGATGTCGGTGCATCAGATCAACCCGTTCGTCAAGGTGGCGTTCCGCGGCGCCCTCCTCGATCCGATCATCGGCCATCGCGATGCCGGGCGAGTCTCGGGTGATGGCACCGCGTGTCCAGGCAACGCGGGTGAGGCCATGCTCGCGGGACTGCTCGCCAACGTGAGACCACGCGTCGCCTTCGGCTACCCGTTCGGCAACCTGGATGTCGCCCGCCGACAACCCAATGCCATCGAGGTCTCCGGTTGGACGGCGGACCCGGACACGCGCCGCGCCGATCCAGGTCCACATCTACATCGACGGCAAGGGTGCGGCGATCACGACCGCCTCGATCGACCGGCACGGACGTCGGCCGGATCTACCCGTGGCTCGGGAGCCGGCACGGGTTCATGACGTCACTCCCGGTGACGCCAGGCCCCCCATGTGGTCTGCGCCTACGGGATCAGCGTGGGCAACGGGGGGAACCATCAGCTCGGCTGCGCGTTCCTACCCGGGCAGACCGTCGGCTCGCTCGATACGTCCACCCGAGGTCCGGGGACCGTGAACCTGCACGGCTGGGCGATCGATCCGGACACCGCCAACTCGCTCCCGATCCACGTCTACGTCGACGGCGTCGGCACCGCGATCGCCGACCGCGAACGTCGCCCGCCCGGACGTCGCCCAGCGCGTCTGCCGGGTTACGGGAACGCACACGGCTTCGACATCACCGTCCCCGTCATCGGGAACCGGACGGTGTGCGTGTACGCGATCAGCACCCGCGGGAAGCCGAACGTAACGCTCGGCTGCACCAGGACCAGTGGGACGCCGGTCGGCGCGCTCGACAGAGCAGGCCGTCCGAACGGCGGCGACGCGGTGCGACGCCGCGGATGGGCGCTCGACCCCGACAGCGCGGCGCCCATCGCGGTCCACGTCTACGTCGACGGGGTCGGACGGGCCATCGGCACCGCGAACACCAACCGACCTGACGTCGGCAATGTGTACCCGGGTTGGGGCAACGCCCACGGCTACGACATCACGGTACCAGTCACGCCCGGCCTGCACCAGGTGTGCACCTACGGCATCAGCGTCGGCGGGGGCGGCGAACGCCCTGCTCGGGTGCAAGAGGCCTGGTCGTCAGCTAGGCGCGGAACGCGCGCCCGCGGTCGGTCAGCGACCGGCGGCGAGGGCGCGCTTCACCCGCCCTCCCGTCTTGCGCACGATCGAGCCGACGTCGCCAGTGCGCACGAGCCGCGCTACCGCGAGCACATCGGCCGGGATCCACGACCGCGGCCGCACTGATCGACGGAATCGCCGCCGCCATGTCCGGATCCACGAGGTCCGGCGCTCGATGCGGGTGTCCGGCAGAACTCGATGAGCGGCTGCAGCACCTTCGTCCAGCGGTAGTCCTCGGACAACCGGGCCGAAGCCTCGCCGCAGCTCCGCGGCGAAGTCGCGGCTCGTCGAGCAGGCGGAACAGCGCCGCCTCGAGCGCGTCGACGTCACCCGGCGGCACGGTGAGCCCGACGCCGTGCGCGTCGATGATGTCGCCGAACGAGTCGCCGCCGGTCGCGACGACCGGGAGCGACGGCCCAGAGGTAGTCGAGGATCCGGGTGCGGAACGAGAACTCGGTCTCGACGTGGTCGAGGTGCGTGCTCACGCCGATGTCGGCCTCGAGCAGGAAGTTCTGCCGGTCGTCGTACGCGACCCACCCCTCGTTGAAGAACACGTGGGTGTCGGTGAGGCCGAGCTCGTCGCTCAGCCGGCGGCGTCTCCACCGCCATCCGCATCTCGGGGACGTTCGGGTTCGGGTGCTTGAGCCCGAGGAAGAACAGCCGGACGCCCGGGACGCGGGCCCGGAGCTTGTCGACGGCCCGGAGCAGCGTGAGCGGGTCGAACCAGTTGTAGATGCCGCCGCCCCACAGGATCACCTTGTCGTCCGGGCCGATGCCGGGCACGACGCCCTTGAGCACCGGGCGGGTGTGGCGCGGCGCGTCGTCGCTGACCCCGAACGGCACCACCTTGACGAGCTCGTCCATGCTCTCGTTGGCGTCGTAGGTCACCGGGTTGACCCGGCCGACCGCGGCGAGCTGGCCGAGCCAGAAGTCGCGCTGCTTGCGGCTCGCGCAGAGGAAGAGGTCGCCCCGGGTCAGCTGCTCGTTCAGCACCTCGGTCGCGGCGCGCACGATGACGCGGCGGCCGGCCTCGCCCGCGTCGCGCGCCTGCTCGAGCTGCTCGAGGTGGAACGGGTCGTAGATGTCGGCGACGACGACCTTCTTCGTGTCCCGCAGCGCCGGGTGCTGGTCCATCAGGTAGCCCTGGAAGACGTGACGTCGGCCCACGCGACGAGCTCGGCCAGCTCGGGGTCGTTGACCTTGCGCACCCGGAAGTCGGGGTGCGAGATGTCGCGGCACTCGATCGTGGTGACGAGCTCGACGTCGTGTTCGCGGCACAGCGCGCACGCGATCTGCCAGGCGCGGATCGCGGGGCCGGCCATCTGCGGCGCGAGCGTGTCGCCGGTCGCGATCAGGATGCGCCGGCGCTCGGTGAACCCCTCCTTGATCCCGAACGCATCGACCACCGCGTTGAAGCCGCCGACGAACTGCGGGTCGCCGATGTTCGGGTGGAACGGCAGCCGGAACAGCCGCGGATCTCCTGGTCGGTGCGGCGCCGGGCCCGCTGCAGGTCGCGCCGGGTCTCGGCCAGTCCGTCGATCTGCTCGACCAGCGCGTCGATCGCGTACGCCGACGCCAGCGTCTGCTTGGCACGTGCTGACGTCCGGCTCCTGCTCGCCGCCGCTCCCCCGCTCGAGGTCCAGCTCGTGGGCGTCGGCGCCGCCGAGCGTGATGCCGCGCCGGATGGCGAGCATGAGCGCGGCGGGCAGCACCCGGCGCGAGGTTCTCGTCGTCGTAGTTCTTGTAGATCGTGAACAGCGCGTTGCGCTCGAGCAGGTAGTGCTCTCGCCAGGCGCCGTAGCCGTCCATCGAGCGGTGGTGACGGTGGTAGACGAGCGACTCGGGCACGTAGCGCACCCGGTAGCCGAGCAGCCAGAGCCGCCACCCGAGGTCGACGTCCTCGAAGAACATGAAGTACCGCGGGTCGAAGCCGCCGACCCGCTCGAACACGTCGGTCGGCATCACCATCGCGGCACCGGACGCGAACAGCACGTCGGCGGCCTTGTCCGGGATCGTCGGTCTCGGCCGCGCCGACGTGCAGCTTGAAGCCGTGGCCGTAGAACGACATCGCCGCGTCGACGAAGTCGACGGTCTGGCCTTCCCAGTCGAGGACCTTGCTCGCCACGCACGCGACGGAGGTGTCCGCGTGGAGCTCCTCGACCGCCGCCGGAGCCAGTCCGGGTCCGGGCGCGCGTCGTTGTTGAGGAACGCGACGTACTGCCCGGTGGCCTGCGCCGCGCCGTGGTTGCAGCCGCCGGCGAAGCCGGTGTTCTCCGTCGAGCGCGAGCACCCGCGCGTCGGGGAACCGGGCGGTGAGGACCTCTGCGCTGCCGTCGCCCGACGCGTTGTCGACGACGATGACCTCGAGCTCCGGCGAGTCGAGGTCGCGCATGCCGTCGAGGCACGCGATCGTGTCCTCGGCGCCCCGGTAGTTCACGACGACGACCGACACTCTTCCGGGAACGAGGGGCTTGCTCACTACGGGGACGTCTCCTTGGGGCTCGCGAGCTTGTTCCGGACCCGCTTGGCCGCGTACGGGATGCCGAGCAGCCAGCGTCGCTGGGCATCGGCGCGCTCGTTCCGCCAACTGGTTCTGCAGGTCCACCAGCCGGCGCTCGAGCTCGAAGATGTGCGCGTCGCGATCCGCGATCTCGCGCCGCGCGCCGCGACCAGGAGCCGGGACTCGTCGAGCTCCCGGCCGAGCAGCTCGGAGCGCGCCGACTGCATTCAGTCGTTGGGCCATGACCGCGCCGGCGATCGCGTTGAGCGCGGCCTGCCCCGACGCGGGATCCTCGGGGCGCGGCAGCGCGTCCAGGACCTTCTCCACCTCGTCGGGGGGGCGGTGCCGGGACGAGACGATCACGTGACGGTACGACGGCTCGCGACAATGGAGCGGCGACACGGCCTCGTTGTAGTAGGCGTGGAGCTTCCCGAGGTGCGGCAGCCCGGTAGCCAGCAGCTCGTGGTGCACCAGCATGCCCATGAGCCAACGGGGCAGGTATCCGCTCGGCAGC
>CAWKDX010000014.1:0-179387 GCA_963848485.1 uncultured Acidimicrobiia bacterium | reverse complement strand
TGGAGTTACCCCGTTTCCGTTGACACCTCGGTGTTAGACGGCGACAGCTGTGGTGTTGTCTGTCTTGATCATGATCTGTTCGTATTTGTCGGGGCTGAGGTAGCCGAGGGTGGAGTGCCGGCGGCGGGCGTTGTAGAAGCCCTCGATCCAGCGGAAGAGCGCGAGCCGGGCCTGGTCGCGGGTCTTGAAGCTGCGCCGGTCGAGCAGTTCGGTCTCGAGGGTCGCGAAGAAGCTCTCGGCGACGGCATTGTCGAAGGCATCGCCGGGCGGGCCATGCTGGGCAGGATCTCGGCGTCCTGCATCGTCTTGCCGAAGGCGTACCGTTCCGCCGAGCCGCGGTCGAGTGGTGGACCAGCCCGGGCTGAGGTCGGCGGCGGGTGATCGCCATCTCGAGCGCGTCGACGACGAGCTCCGCCTTGAGATCGTCTCGCATTGACCAGCCGACGATCCGGCGACTCCAGGCGTCGATCACGCAGGCGAGGAACAGGTAGCCCTCCCAGGTCGCGACGTAGGTGATGTCGGCGACCCAGAGCCGGTTCGGCCCGCTCGCCTGGAAGCTGCGACGGACGAGGTCCGGGGCAGAGGGCGCCTCTTTCGCCGGGATCGTCGTCTTGTAGCGGCGCTTGCCCCGACGCGAGCTCGCTCGATGCCGAGCCGTCGCATCAACCGGGCGACCCGCTTGCGGCCGACCCGGACGCCGTGATCGTCGACGAGCTCAGCGTGGATCCGGGGCACGCCGTAGGTCTGCTCCGACTGCTCGAAGATGCGAGCGATCAGCGCCGACAGCCGCTCGTCCTCGAGCGACCGTTTGCACAACTTGCGCTGCCGCCAGGCGTAGTAGCCGGCCCTGGTCACGCCGAGCACGCCGCACAGCAGGGAGACAGGATGCTGTGCTCTCTCTGCCTCGATCAGCCGGAAGCGCATCACGACCGATCGGTCTCCCTGGCAAAGAAAGTCGCTGCCTTCTTGAGAATCTCGCGCTCCTCCCGCAGTCGAGCGTTCTCCCTGCGCAGGCGGCGAAGCTCCTCCCGCTCCTCACTCGTCAGACCGACCGCCTTGCCCTCGTCGATCTCCGCCTGCATCACCCACCGCCGCAACGACTCCGGTGCGACCGCCAGCTCTTCAGCGACCGCTCGATACGGCCGACCGCTCACCCGATACAACCTGACCGCCTCCAGCCGGAACTCCGGCGAGAAACGCTTCCCCTGTGCCACATCGACTCCCTTCCGGACGCTTACGCGTCCATCGTCAGGGTGTCAACGAGACCGGGTCAACTCCACCTCGCAGCCTGGATGACCGTCGCCCTGGTCGCACTCGTACCCACACGAAGGTCATCCACCGCTGGTTCGATGCCCAGTTCCTTCGAGTGAGCGATCGGTATAGCACCATGCACGCGTTTGCAGGACTTTTCGTTGTAGTCCTGACAACGCGTGAATGGGCGGTACGGGCTCGAACCAGTGACCCCCAGCTTGTCGAGTAGCTCTGGGCTCAGGTCAGAGCACGACTGGGGTGGTCAGACCGCATCGTTGAGCGGTCTCGCGGCAGGACTTTGGGGCACTGTAGGTCAGGGTCGGGCGTCTCGATCTGACCCAGCGTCTGACCCAGTTCTGTTACGGGATTGCACGAGCATCGCCGTCTAGATCGATCCGCCATGCTTCGTCACCAGAACTTCGTCTGGCGCGAACATGCCCCCAGCCTCGCAGCTCCTCCACACGCACACCGGCAACCTTCGTGATTAATTTCTCGACTGCCGAGTCCTTCCTCACGCGTCCCCGCACTGGCATCGCGGTGAGGTAAACGCGGTTGGCAATCCCCCGAAGCCGTGCGAGATCCTCGTCCGTCGGCAGGATTCCCCCGCCTCGCACCCAGGGTGTGACGATGGCCACAGGATCGTCGTCCACGATCTCAGACCAAACACCATCATGGTGTGCGCCCTCCGAACCGTGATGGGGAACTTTCACGACCGAGGCGTTGATCGCCGGTCTGGCATGAGTCAGGACGGCGTCCCAGCCCGTCTGTGGGTTCGCGGAGTTCTCCAGATCCGCACCAAGGAGGATCGACGAGAACCCAGCTGAACGGTGGCCGCAACAGATGCTCCGTTCGGCCCTTCTGGAGCCCGATACCGACGGGGCACCGCGATTGGCATTCCGGCTGCTCGCTCGATGAGTGACTCAATGCTCCGAGATACGGCGTCGTTAGAAGGCGACAGCGCAACGACCGTCGCCGTGCCTCCGGCGGCACGAGGGTGAAGGGGGAGTGTCGCGTTAGCCCACAAGAGCCGTCCGGTCGAGCGGCACGTCTCAAGGATCGTGCGAAGCTCGTCCAACCCAGAACCAAGTCCGCCCTGCGCTCGTCGCTGCTCAATGACGAACTGAGCGATGTCTTGCCGGTCGAGCGCCATCGAGCAGGCCACAGTGGCTCGGTCGCACTGATCGACCACTTCTGCGATCCCTTGAATGTGGTCATCGTCCCAATGGGTGACGAGAACCAGGCAAACGTTCTCGCGGACTTCCACGCCGATGCCGCGTAGATAGCTGAGTGCGGCTGACTCTTTGGTTTCCGGGTTCAGACAGGAGTCAACGAGCACCCACTCGCTCCCGACATGAACGCAAATGGCCTCTCCGAAGCCACGCCCGAAGACTGAAATCTCCAGCTCGTCAGGCGCCGGGGGCGTTAGGTCGATTGGCGTGCTCCTAGATCTTGGAGCAGCGCGGCCGCTTCTCGACCCGCTTCCTGCGTCTGATACGTGGACGGCGGAGGAAGACGGCGGAACCTCACAAGAGACGTGTTCGTGTACGTCCCGGCCGCATTGCGGCTCTTTCCTACTGTCCAGTAGAAGACTGCCCCCTCCATGACCAGGTCGTGGTCACTCTCGTCTGCTAGATCGTCGTAGCCGAAGTCGGCGTACTCCAAGCGTGAGTGGTCAGCTTCGCCCTCCTCGAATGGCAACAGCCGAGCGCGAAAGCCGTCGCCGTTCACCTCTTCCACGACGCCTTCCCATTGATAGAGAGGTGCGAATCCACTCTTGCCGACAGAAGGTTGTTGAGGTGCGACAGCCCGAACGCCCGAGATGTCCGCAAGCCGATGCGGCGTGAGCGTGTCTGAGGCCGCCGTGTTGGCTGCCTCCGATCGGTCGCCGGCTGGGTCGGCAGGCACCGGCGGGTTCAGTGGAGCCACGATCCTCTCACGGGAACCGAATGACCATGCGTCCGTCCGAGTCGGACGTTGAGTGCTCCCGTTGTCGTCGTTGGGATGCTCGAACTCGATAGGACGAGTCGTTTCTCTTGGGCTCATGCAATCTCCGACACACGTGCGATCAACTCGGATCCCAGCTTGAGGGTGGCATCCCAGTGCTCCTCGATAACGCGGGCTGCCTGGTAGCCATTTCCTCGATCATCGCCAACAGTGAGTTGGAAGTGGGCGTTCACTCCGGTGTAAACGCCGAACGGAGTGAGGCGAACTGACGGTGCAACCTCCGTTCGCACATAACCGCGCATGTCCTCTCGGGTCGCCTCGACCGTCATTGAGCGCAGACCGACTGTCCCCCCATCCGGACGGCGTCTCCATCCTTCACCCTCAAACAGGGGCTGCCAGAAGTCCTTCGGCAAGAAGCGGTCACCGATCGAGTGCCATTCTTCCTCGGACGCTACGCGGAAGTGAGCGTCGGCGTTGATACCTACGGCGTTGACTGGCGTCTCAGGGAGCACATCGAAGACGCTCTTCGCAAGGTCGCGCAGGTCGAACTCCGCGCCCCTGCTCGACCGTCGATAGCACTGCCTGGTCGAGCGTCACCTGCACGGATAACCAGTCCGCGGAGAACGCAGCCAGATCCCGCACCGCCACAAAGTTGGAATCCAACGCCGCTTCTATCGCGTTTCTCGGCATCAACTCCTTATCGGCAAACCACCAAGGATGGAAGATCGAGGGATTGAAGCTTCCAGCTCCCACAACCGAGAGGCCACTAAGTTTGACAGCCGCCGCCATGGCGTCGACAGTCTAGGAGCGTCAGCCTTTGCACGCCGCCGCCTCCGGCCGGAGCGCGGGGTCGAACTCCCTCGGCCGTCGGGCGCTTCCCCGCGCTTGCTCCGGCCTCGCTTGAGCGTAGACGTTCGTGGAGGAGGCGCTAGCCCGATCAGGACGTTGTCGAGATCAGGCTCCGGCTAAACGGGAGTGTCCGATCGCCTGTGTAGGCATGACCGAAACGGAGGAGCGTCATGTCTACGAAGGCCAAGACCGAGATCGACCTGATCGGTAGCGCCGGCGGGGGGCGGAGCGAGCCCGGAGGGCGAGCGGAGCAACCTGCCGGCGGCGCGACCGAGCTCGAGCTCCCGTCTGAGGTTCGCGACCGGCTCTCGGACGAGGTGATCGACGAGTTGCTCGCCGGTGCCCGCAGCGAGGAGGAGATCGTTGGTTCGGGCGGCGTGCTCGCCCAGTTGACGAAGCGGTTGGTGGAGCGGGCGATGGCGGCAGAGCTGACCGAGCATCTCGGCTACGAGCTGCACCAGGAGCCGCCGGGCGGCACCGGCAACACGCGCAACGGCTCGATGGCGAAGACGCTTTCCACCGAGCACGGCCCGGTGGAGGTGCGGACACCACGGGATCGCAAGGGCAGCTTCGAGCCGCAGATCGTCAGGAAGGGGCAGCGCCGCTTCCAGGGCTTCGACGACAAGATCCTCGCCCTCTACTCGCGCGGCTTGTCGACCCGCGACATCGAGGCCCATCTCAAGGAGATGTACGGCGTCGCGGTCGGTCGCGATCTGATCAGCCGCGTCACCGACGCGGTGATCGAGGACGTCCGCGAGTGGCAGCAACGCCCGCTCGATGACGTCTATCCGGTGATCTTCCTCGACGCGCTCGTCCTCAAGATCCGTGAGGGCGGCACGGTGCAGCGCAAAGCCTGCTACCTCGCGTTGGGCGTGACCGTCGAGGGCGACCGCGACGTGCTCGGGATGTGGTTCCAGGAGACCGAGGGCGCCAAGTTCTGGATGCAGATCCTCAATGAGCTCAGGCAGCGCGGCGTCCGCGACATCCTGCTCTGCTGCGTCGACGGGTTGAAGGGCTTCCCCGAAGCGATCGAGGCGATCTTCCCGGCCACGACCGTACAGACCTGCATCGTCCACCTGATCCGGCACAGCCTCAAGTACGTGCCGAGACGCGAGTACGACCAAGTCGCCAAGGACCTGCGGCCGATCTACACCGCCGTCGACGCCGACGCCGCCCAGGCCGCGCTTGAGGCCTTCGACGATAAGTGGGGATCGCGCTTCCCGGTGATCACGCAGGCCTGGCTGAACGCCTGGGAGTACGTGACCCCGTTCCTGGCGTTTCCGCCCGACCTGCGCCGGGTCGTGTACACCACGAATGCCATTGAGGCCTTGAACCGACAGCTCCGCAAAGCGATCAAGACGAAAGGACATTTCCCCAACGAGGAGGCCGCCCGCAAACTGATCTATCTCGCCATCACCAACGCCGTGCCGGCCTGGACGAGAACGCGGAACTGGACGACAGCCCTGCTCGCGTTCAAGATCCACTTCGGAGACCGTCTACCCGATTGACCCGCCTACACGGAAAATCGGACGCCCTCGCAGACGTCCCCTGGCCTCGTAAGGAAGTCGTTAGAGGCCGTTTCGGGCTGCGCAGGGGGGAGCAAGAAGGTCGTGAGCGGGTGCCTCGGAGAGAGCTAGTCCGAAGTTCCCCTGAGGCGGCAGACGGTTTTTCGCTTCTGGTGCGGGGTCGCGGGCTGCGGCGCCTGGATCGTTCGTGACTACGTCGTGAGCGTGTAGTTGTCGATCAGCGCGAGCGCGCGGGCCTGGGTCGGGGTCGGCTGGGTGAGCTGGTCGAAGCTGCGGCCGCCGTGGAGGTGGATGGTGTTGCGGGTGCGGGTGGCGAGCTCGTCGAGCAGGGTGGGGAGCGAGTGGCAGCGCTCGCCGGTGATGGTGCGTTTGCTGCGTGCCTTCTGTTCTGCCTGTGGAGAGC
This sequence comes from uncultured Acidimicrobiia bacterium, assembly GCA_963848485.1. Taxonomy (GTDB): domain Bacteria; phylum Actinomycetota; class Acidimicrobiia; order IMCC26256; family JAENVU01; genus Chersky-806. The sequence continues at coordinate 173,414 of CAWKDX010000014.1, read as the reverse complement.
GGCGCGCTTTGGCGACCGGGTCGGTCTGCAGCGGTGGCTGCTCGTCGTCGAAGAGGAGCGGTTTCCAGGCTTGGCGCAGGTGCCAGGCGAGGTAGTAGGCGAGCATGCAGAGGAAGACGTGCGCGCGGACGCGGTCTTCGAGGCGGTGGTGGATCGGGCGCAGCTCGAGCGGGCCTTTGAGCGTGCGGAAGGCTTTCTCGACCTCTTTCAGCTGCTTGTAGGCGCGTACGACGTCGGTTGCGTCGAGTGCGGCGGCGGTGACGCTGGTGCGGAGCACGTAGATGCCGTCGAGCGCCGCTTCCGCTTCGATCTGCTCGGTTTTGCGCTCGAAGGCGAAGCTGGTGTCGGTGATCGCGACTTGGAAGTGCTTGCGGACGCGCCAGCGGTTCCAGATCGCGCCGACGGCGAGCCCGATCGCGGCCTCGCCGCGGAGCGTGCCTTGGGCGACACGGCCTTGGATCTCGGCGAGCGCGCGCTCGGTCGCTTGGAGCAGGTCGTTGCGCTTGCGCGCCCGCTCGGCGGCGACGAGCGGGTTGCGGCACACGACCAGCCGCTCGCCGGGATAGTCGTCAGCGACGATCTCGGCCAGGTTGTGCTCGTCGAAGAGCGATAGCTGCAGCGCGCCAGCGGTGACGAGCTTCTTCACCTGCGGCGCTTTCAGGGCCGTGATCCAGGTGGCGCCCTCGCTCTCGCGGAGCAACTCGAGGTTGGCTTTGGTGACCATGCCGCGGTCGGAGACGACGATCACCGCGGCCAGCCCGAAGCGCTCTTTCAGCTTTGCGATCTGGGCCGGCAGCGTCTTGTCGTCGTGCAGCGCGCCTTCGAACACCTCGACCGCGACCGGGCAGCCGTCCGGCGCGCAGAGCAGGCCGTAGATGATCTGCGGCGTGCCGCGCCGCCCGTCGCGGGAGTAACCCAGCTGCGCCAGCGGACAGCTGTGGCCCTCGAAGTAGGAGGAGGAGACGTCGTAGAGCACGAGCGTGCCGCCCTGCAGGTGCCGGCGGGCGAGTGCCCGCTCGATCCGCCCCTGCCGAGCGAGCAGCCAGTCGAGCGCCGCGTACAGCTCGTCCTCGTCCGCGTCCTCGACGCCGAGCTCCGCCGCGAGCGTCGACTGCGCAAAGGCGCGCGACATCGCCAGCTTCGAGCCGGGGCCGAGCAGCCGCTGCATGAGCATCGCCAGGCAGAGCGCCCGCTCGCGCGACGGCGACCGGTCGAGCAGGCGGGCGAGCTCGAGCCGCCGTGCCATCAGAAGCGCCGCCTCGACGTGCCCCGCCGGCAGCGAACGCTCGACCCGAAGCGCCTCCCCGGCAGCCACGAACCGCTGGCCGCGCAGCGCGCCGCGGATCAGCGCGATCACCTCGTCGGGCAGGTGCGAGAGGTTGGCAACCGTCTCCTTTTTGACCTTGCCGCCCTCGCGGTAGGAGCGCCGGAGCAGATGCGCGACGTACTCGCGATGCGGCCCCTGCCGCCTTGTCGTAACCACGTGGAAGGGGCCCTCGGCGCGCGGCTTCCTGCCCATGCACACATGATCCCAGACCCACCGGACGGATAACTACTGACCACACAATCCAGCCGAAGAGAGGCCGCGATCCAAGCAACGGAGCCGGATCGCGGCCACTCAGACGAACGTTATTGCAGGGAACTTCGGGCTAAAGCTTCGCTCGAACCCGCGTCCTCCAGACCCGAGAGGGCGTGTGGCGAGTGAATGTGGCGAGTTGCGGGGCTGGCGCCGGAGTTTCGGAGGTCAGTGGTCGGTCAGTGGGAGTCCGACTCAGCGGAGCTGGCTGTGGTCGCCCGTCCTCGTGTAAGCAGTCCGGCGACCAGCTTCCGACCTGCTGGTTTGGGATGCTCTGCAGATGAGACCGAGGTGGTTGTACGCAGCGTCAGTCGTGTCCTTCCTCCTCTTCATCGGGGCACTTCAGAGCGAGGGCAGGTTGAGTGGCGACACTGCCGGCAAGGAATCGAACTCGCTCACCCCGGTCTTTGGAATTCTGTGGCCGGCTCTCTTGGTGCTCGCAATCGTTGCCTCAGTGCAACGCGCACGCAAGAAGCGCAAGGCCCCTCTCCAAACTCACGGGGATAATGGCCTAGGGCGGGACTACGGTCGTCAGGAAACCGCTCCAGCGGCTACGGCCGCGGTGCAAACGCTCGACTTGGCACGGCAGACCGATAGCGGGGAAGTCCACCAACTCAGCGAAGCCGTCGACGAATGGTCATCCTCGGACTTCTTGAAGTTCGGGATCAGGCCGGAAATCGGCGCTGTATTCGACTCACCGTCGGGGAGGCATCAAGTCACCGCCATCTTCTACGAATCGGGGCAGCCGACCGGATTCAAGTCCAGGCGGATCATCCCCCAGCCAGACGAGGACTTGGAAGAACTTGCCCCCCGTGAGGCGGATTCCGAAGAGTCGGACTTGGGTTCGACCGAAGCCATGAAGGACTTCACGAACTCGAAGGATCCGATCCAGCTGATTCATGAACTAGGGAAACTCCGCGATGCGGGCCTCCTCACGGAAGAGGAGTTCCAGGCAAAGAAGCGCGACCTACTCGACCGGCTGTAGGAGGCCGGAGCGCGGGGTCGAACTCCGTCGCGCGTCCGGTGCTTCCCCGCGATGCCCCGGCCTCGGGTTGAGCCTATGCCGATGAAGTGGCGACGCGCAAGATGACCCTTGGGCCAGTTCCGCTCCGAGGCTGCCTGCTGTCCCGCGCGAACGCCCTGCGGGCTTCGCCGTTGAACTTCGTCTGGGATGAGCAAAGTTGCCTCTTGACATTTGCAAACTACCTTGTAACATTGCAACCTACAGATGATCGTTACTAAAGACGAGAGGTTGTAATGTCACCAACTATCCGGATCGATGACGATGTCTTCGACGCGCTGAAGAACCATGCCGAACCGTTCGTCGACACCCCGAACACTGTTCTGCGCCGAATCCTTGGGCTCGGTGGAGGAGTCGTGGGGGAGGCCGCCGAGCTGGAACTCGACATCACAGCGGTGAAGCTGGCGGTCGCGCCGGGGGGAAAGACCACTCGTGGCTCCCGCCGTCGCAGCGCCCGGCGGCCCAAGGCGGTCAGGGCGCCGCGGGCCAAGTCCGGCTCGATCCTTCACGAGTCGGCCTACGAGGTGCCGATGCTCGCGATCATCAGCGAGCAGGGTGGCCGGGCTGCGACCCGTGAAGTCTTGGACGAGCTTGGCCAGCGCCTCGCCGACCAGTTCACCGAAGCCGACCACGAAGCGCTGGCCTCCGGAGATGTGCGCTGGCGGAACAGGGCCCAGTTCGTTCGTCTGCGCCTGATCGAGCAGGGGGACATGGTCAAGGACAGCCCGCGCGGAATGTGGGAAATCTCCGAGCAGGGGCGCCGGCGGGTCGGCGCTGATGCAGCATGAGCGCCGCCAGCGAGATCATCGAAGCCGCGCTGAACGCTCGGACACTGAGCCAAGCCCTTTACGTGGACGAGCTGATCGCCAAGGCTGTCGGCGGCGAGTTTGAGCGCCCCGTCGGCGACCGGGTCAACAACCACGGTCTGCTGGCGACTGCCGCCTCCTACGACTTCACGCTGATCGAGAACATCACCAACATGCAGGACGCCCTGCTCGAGCGCGAGGCTGCGGCTCGCTTCGGCGATACGGCCAGCGTTCCCTACGTCACTCCGCACGAGGCAGCGGCTGAGCTGCTGATCGGTATTCCGGAAGCCGAGCTTGCCGGTCGGGCCAGCGTCGAGTTCTGCGAAGCGGGTCAGCCGGCCCGGAAGAGCAGGCGGATCACCGCCGTGTTCCGTGATCAGGGCTGCGGGATCGAGCCGCACTACGTCGCCGATTCGATCTTCGCCCTCGGCAGCGCCCACAAGGAGAAAGTGTTCTGGCAGCAGGGGGCGTTCGGGATTGGTGGGGCGACCACCTTCCGCGCCGCCGACGCTGTCGTTCTCGTCAGCAGACGGGCGCCCGAGATGAAGCCGGCCAAGGACGTGATCCTGGTAGCCGTCTGCCGGTGGGTGAGGTCGGTCAAGGGGCAGGGGCTCTTCTACCTGGTAACCGCCGACCCGATGGCTGGCCACAACCCGGACGCCGTTCCCTGGTCGGCGCCGGCGAGCGAGTATCCAGACTTCGCGCCGGGAACGCATCTGGCCCTGATCAACTACGGGACGGAGCGGCTGCACGCCATTGGCCACTCCGACAACCCGAACAGCTTCGAGCGTGTGCTCGACACGCGCCTGTTTCGTCCGGTCACGCCGATCTGGATGCACAACAAGCTGACCAAGGATCACCCCCGATCACATCGTGGGCTGGGCCGGCGCTTCGACGACCTCCCGCGCCCGGATCGGCGCGAGGGCGAGTCCAACCTGCCGTTCCGGATCGGCGGGGTTACCTACCAGCTCCCGGTCAAGTTCTACTTCTTCCGCCCGGCGCGGCCTCGCCAAGATGGCAAGGTCGATTCGACTGGCCAGAAGAGGAACTTCGTCGCCGACGGGCACACGGTGATGTTCACCTCGAACGGCCAGGTTCACCATCACTGGACTGCGCCCGTCTTCCGTGAGAAGCAAAGCTCCGTCAGCTCAGCGGCCATTTGCTGGTTGTCGTCGAGACCGATCCGCTCCCGATCCAGGTTCGGACAGACTTCTTTACCGCCGATCGCTCGGGAGTGCGGGCCAGTGAGGAGGCGTTGCGCCTGGAGAGCGAGTTGGCCGGCTTCCTCGACGGCTGGGACGAACTGAACGAGCTGAACGCCGAGCTGATCCGCGAGGCGTTGAACCCGTCCGGCTCGGAGCGACCGACCCTGGAGATTTCCAAGCAGATCAGCCGGGCTTTCGCTGCTCGCCTACAAGGGTTCAAGTTCCAGGGGAACGGCAGCAACGGCACATCGCACGAACCGCGGGACAGGGAACCAAAGCCGCCGCGCGATCTGCACTCCGATCCGACCTGTCTGAAGGGTCAGCAGCGGACGATGGTCGTCCCTGGCACCTCCAAGACGCTGCGCTTCACCGTCGATGCCATCGACGAGTTCTTCTCCAGCGGTCGCGGCAGCCTGACGATTCGTTGCTCGCATCCCGACATCGAGGACGAGGACATTGGCGTCGGCTCGCTCCACAATGGCCGTGTCCGGGTGATCTTTGCCGTGCCGCCTGAGGCTGAGCTCGGTGAGTTCACGATCACCGCCGGCATTTACTCCTGGGACAAGGCCAGTGGTGGCGTCGGTGAGGATTTCGAGTGGACGACGAAGCTGGTTGTCGTCGACGAGATCCCGGCGCCGAAGCCAGTCGAGCCGACAGCGAAGAACAAAGACCAGACCTCGCAAGGCCCGCAGGTCGCGCTGCTCTGGCGTCATGGTGAGCAGATCGAGCTGCTGCCGAAGCAGCCGGGCAAGGTCGAGGAGCTGCCTGCCCACGCGATCGCTGTGGTCAACGACGAGTACAAGGAGCTGGCCAAGCTCGGCGAGACTCCCGTGCTGACGATCCTGCTGAACGAGGACTACACGCCGCTGAAGAAGTACCTGCAGCGCCGACAGGCCGGGCTGTCGAAGATCGGCTACGGGCACGCCAGCAACCGCTACGCGATCGACGTCGGCGTCGCCTTCCTCGTCCTTCACCACGAAGCCGACCAGCGGAGCAAGCGCGGTCAGATTCTCGATGAGGAACTGCTCGATGTCGCTCGATCGGCGGCTGCCCAGGGTGCGCTGAGCATCCTGCCGCACTTCGACGCGCTCGCTCAGGAAGCCGGCATTGAGGTGTGACCATGCCCGCCCTATTGCGTGAGCGTCGCCAGGAATGTGGTTGCGGGAAACACCCAGTCGCCCACAGGTCGAAGACGCCATCGGCTCGCACATCTGCCGCTCTAGCGTCCGCCGACGGAGGAGATCGTCCTCCGGCTCAATGAAATCGTGGCCTGGCGAGATCAGATCGTCCACGAGGGCGACTACGTGTGTCTCGAACGACCGCAAACGGCACGTGTGAACGAGATGACGTATGGACAAGCCAGGTTGGTTATCGCCGTCCGTCCGACCGGGTCGCGAGACTGCCGACCTCGTGTGCGGCCGGTTCACATCGAGTCAACGCCGGGAGGCCATCGGTGAGCGGTTGAGTACGCGTCGACCATGCCGTCGCCATCGCCCGCGATCACCACCGAGCCCGTCGTCGGCTTGGTCGCCACGATCTTCGTCGGCGAGTCCACCGGGAAGATCGCGACCGGCGGCGGGGTCGGGAGGTTCTGCGGGCCACCCAGCGCCTGCTCGTCGTTGAACGGGTACAGCGTGGACTGGATCGACTCCGGCTTCCCGAACGTGATCGGTTCCTTCAGCCCCGTCGGCGTGGGCATGAAGAGCTGCCAGAGGAACTTCGGCCGGATGATGCGGTAGCGCTCGAACTGGAGGTCGTTGCGCAGCGCGATGTCGCCGACGCTCATCATCCGGGCCATCGGGGCGATGGCGTCCGCCGGGAGCTGGCGGTCCTGGATCCGCAGGTCGAACGCGTTCAGCAGGTTGGCCGACGCGGGCGAGCCGTACGGGATGAGCTCGCGTGCGACGTAGGGGCGGTCCATGATCCCGGGCGTGATCGGGTCGACGTGTTCCCCCACCGGTACGACGCGAAGTCGGCGCCGGGCAGCTCGAGCACCCGCGTGTCGTGCGGCTGCTCGTCGAGGTACTTCGCCGCGTCCTTCCAGTACTGCGGGATGTCCTCGGGTCGCTGGAGGTTCTTGCCGTAGAACGTGCCGTTCCAGAGCGCGGGCAGGTTGATGATGACCAGCACGCCGACGGCCGCGGCGAGCACGAGCCCGATCGTGCGCCTGTTGCCGCGCGCCGAGCCACGCGACGAGCGCGTTCACCCCGCCGCGAGCAGCGCCGCGAGACCGAGGACCACCAGCGGCGTCGCCCGCCCGGTGCTGCGGAGCGCGAACGCGGCCGTCGACGTGGTCGCGAGCTGCTTGAACACCTGGCCGAACGGCGTCGGGCTGTCGTAGGGATGCGCGCCGACCGCGATGATCACGCCGACGAACGTGATGAGGATGAAGAACGCCCGGTGGCGCCAGCGGACGAACGCGGCGGAGACCATCGCGAGCACCGCGACGCCGTAGCTGACGACGATGGAGAAGGGCGTCTGCGTGTAGGTGGTGCTCGCCTCGATCCAGGGCCCGAGCTTGTCCCGCCCGTAGAAGAACCAGTAGCCGAGCCCGCGGAGGATCTCGTTCGGCAACGAGGTGCGGCTGACGGCGGAGAGCGTCTCGGTGTACTTGAGGACGTCGAGGCCGTAGCTGCCCTGCGCCCAGAGCCCGGACATCCACCACAGCGACGTCACGAGCGAGAGGACGCCGACCTTCACGACGACACCGATCGCCGCGCCCGAGCTTCGCGTCGCCGAGCACCCAGACCGCGTACGGGATCCAGAGGACCGGCGCGATGCCTGCGAAGATCAGCGCGGTCGCGTTGACGCTGCCGACGATCTGCACCGTGATCGCGAACAGCGCGGGGTACTTCCACCCGCCTTGGCGCAACCCGCGGATGACGAACGCGAGCATCCAGGGCAGGCCCGGCCCAGGGCAGCAGGATGACGGAGATCCGCGCCGCGTAGTCGAGCGAGTACGGGCTGAGCATGAACGCGAGCGCGCCGACCGTCGCGCCCGCGCCGCGCAGCCCGAGCGTCCGGAACAGGTAGAGCATCCCCAGGCCGGCGAAGAACGAGGATGCTGCCCAGCCACAGGCGCTGCGCGACCCAGTCGGGCACCGTGAGCGCGTCGAGGACCCAGTAGAACGGCCCCATCGGGAACAGGTACCCGATGTTCTGGTGGGTGACCGTCCCCATGCCGATGTTCGGATCCCACATCGACCAGGCGCGGGCCGAGCACCCGGCCCGGGTCCAGGTAGAGGTACGACTTCGTGTCGGCCGCGACCTGACCCGGCGAGTCCGCAGGATCGGGACGTACGCGAGCAGCGCGAGCGCGAGGTACCCGATGCCGCGCCGGGTGCGCGGCGGCACCCGGTCGAGCGCGCTCGGAGGTTCGGTGGCCACCCCTGCGTCAGTCAGCCGGGGCCCGCCTGGAGTCGGCCGTCACGAGTGGCGGCGCCGGAGCATCGCCTCGGCCGCGAGGACCTCGAGGGTCCCGCGGGCGGTGGCGGCCCAGGTGAACCGGTCGGCGTGGACGCGCGCGCCCGCGCGCGAGCCGGTCGCGCAGCTCCGGGTCCGAGAGCACCCGGCCCATCGCGTCGCGCAGGTCGTCGCGCCCGTCGGCCAGCAGCCCCGAGTGAACCCTCGGCGACCGCGTCGACGTGGCCCGCGATGCGGGTGACGACGGCCGGGGTCCCGCATGCCGCAGCCTCGGTGAGCGTCATGCCCCAACCCTCGCGCGCCGAGGCGCTCGCCAGCAGCCAGGCCCGGCGGTAGAGGTCGAGGAGCTGGTCGTCGCTGACGTGGCCGGGCAGGCTGATCCAGCGTTCCGCCCCGGCCTCGTGGATCTGCTGCTCGAGCTGGTCCCGGCGGTAGCCCTCCCCGACGATCACGGCCTCGAGGTCGGGGTGGGCCGGCTTCAGCGCGACGAGCGCCTCGATCAGCAGCTCGAACCGCTTCACGGGCACGAGCCGGCCGGCCGCGACGATGAGCGGGGTCTCCGACTTCGGTCCCGCCCGGCGGTGAACCGGGGATCGATGCCGGGCGGGACGACGTGCACCAGGTGCTCCTTGAACCCGAGGTCGTCGACGAGCTCCTGCTTGGACGACCTCGACAGCGTGACGGTCGGGGTACGGCGGTAGACCTTCGGCGCGATGCGGGACTCGAGGACCCGGCCCATCCGCGCCAGCTGCGGCGGCAGGGTCATCTCCCACATCTCCGCGTGCACGTGGTGCAGGAACGTGATGTGTGGAGTGCGGGCCCAGAGGGGAGAGAAGAAGGGCATGCCGTTCCAGATCTCGACCAGCCCGTCGCTGCCCGCCGTGCCAGCCCATCATCTCGCTGAAGGCCGCCCGCGGGAAGATCATGTACCGGCCCGCCTTGCGGATCACGCGGTACCCGTCGCGCCAGCTCATCTGGGGCTGCCCGGACGCGAACGACGTCCGCATCGTCACTTCGATCCCGGCCTCGGCCCAGAGCGCGGCGACCGTCGACGCGTGCACCTCGGAGCCGCCGGCCTCGGGGTCGTCGAGGTCGCGCCACGCCAGCATCGAGACCCGGTGCAGCCCGGCCTCGGCTGCGAGGTCTCCCAGCTTGCTGATCTCCGACGCGGCCGCGAATCCCGCGGTCCCCCTCACCATCCGGACCTCCCCGGGAGCGGCAGATAGCCTACCTCGACCACTTTGCGGTGAACGTGGCGCACCCGCACGACCTGCGCCATCTTCCCCCTCGCACCTCGAGCCCGCTGCGCGCCACGACCTTGTCGACCTTGGAGCTGGAGCCCTGTGGAACTGACCGGCGAGCGTCCGATGGAGGGTTCTACCCCGGACTCCCTGATCGCACTCCACGACGCCGGATATCGCGAGGTGCTCGCCCGGCTCGGCGCCGGCTCGGTGCTCGACGTCGGCTGCGGCGTCGGCTCGGAGACGGTGCGGCTGGCCGGCGCCGGACCGGCGGGTCGTCGGCATCGACTACCACGCGCGAGACCGCGATCATGGCCGGCAAGACCTACGGCCCGGGCGGCGACGCGGGCACGGACGTCGAGTTCGCCGGCATGGACGGGGCCAAGCTCGGGTTCCGGACCGCGTCGTTCGACTGGGTCTGCTCGTCGCACATCATCGAGCACTTCGTCGGGCCGGAGCAGCACGTGGCCGAGCTGGCCCGGGTCTGCCGCGACGACGGCACCACGTTCGTCATCACCCCGAACCGGCCGGCCGACTTCGAGAACCCCTTCCACGTGTACCTGTTCGAGGCCGACGAGCTCGCGTCGATGCTCCGGCTGTTCTTCCACGAGGTCGAGGTCCTCGGGCTCGAGGGCGACGCGGCGCTCAAGGCCGACTTCGCGGCCGCGCCGGACCACCGGCGACCGGCTGCTGAAGCTCGACGTCCTCAACCTGCGCCAGCACATGCCGCGCAGCTGGTACGTGTGGAGCTACGAGCGCATCCTCCCGGCGGTCTACAAGGTGCTGGGCACCGAGAAGAGCGGCGTGGGCTCCGGGCTCGACCACACGCACTTCTCGATGACCGACGTCGTCGTCCCCACCACACCGGTGCTCTTCGCGATCGCCCGCAAGCCCCGCCGCTTCCCCGAGCGCTGAAGCAGCTCACGCCGGCGCGGAGCGGGCCGCCGGCCGCCGGATTTGTCGCGAGTCGTCGCTATGCTGCGCGGCGATGCTCTGGCTGGAGCGACAGGTGGTCGCGACCCTCTCCGAGAACGTCCCCCCGGAGCGCCGGGGCACGGTCGCGGACTACGTCGACGGGGTGCTGCGGGCCATGCCCGAGCACCTGCGGCTCGGCGTCGCCGGCGAGTCCGTCGTGCTCGGCAGCGGCGCGTGGCTCGCGCAGCCGGCTCGGTTCGCGCCGGAGCTTCGGCGACCGCATCGAGGCCTGGGAGCACAGCCGCATCGGCCCGATCCGCCAGTACGTGCGCCTGCTCTCGTCGCTCGTGATCTTCAGCCGCGAGGAGCTCGCGCCCGATCCCTCGAACGGCCCGACATGACGACGCTCGAGACCGAGATCCTCATCATCGGCTCCGGCGCGGGCGGCGCGGTCACCGCGGCGACCCTGGCCCGCGCCGGACGCTCGGTCATGGTCGTCGAAGAGGGCCCGTGGGTCGACCCGGACCTCGTCGAGCCGTTCTCGCTCGACGAGATGGTGTTGAAGTACCGCCACCAGGGCGCGTCGGCCGCGCTCGGCACGCCCGGCATCGCGTACGCCGAAGGGCCGTTGCGTCGGCGGGCAGCACCGAGATCAACAGCGGGCTGTACCACCGGCTCCCGCCCGAGCTCGCCGAGGAGTGGCGCACCACGCTACCGCATCGCGGAGTTCACGCCCGACGGTGCTCGACGCGTACTCGGACCGGGTCGAGAACGAGCTGTCGGTGTCGATGCTGCCCGGCGCGCCGCCGCCGTCGTCGGCGGTGCTCGAGCGCGGCGCCGCGAAGCTCGGCTGGCGCGCGGTCGAGTTCGCCGCGGGTCTTCAAGTACGACAGCGCGGGCCGCGGCGCGAAGCAGACGATGGCGCGCACGCTCATCCCTCGCGCGGTCGAAGCCGGCGCGCAGGTCGTCGCCGAGTGCCGCATCGCGCAAGCTGCTGAAGGACGGCGACCGGATCACCGGGCGTGCGGGGCGAGCGCACCCGACCCGACGGCACGACCGAGTCGATCACGATCCACGCCGATCACGTCTTCGTGTGCGGCGGCGCGATCCAGACGCCGACGCTGCTGCAGCACAGCGGCATCCGGGCCCAGATCGGCATCGGCCTGAAGTTCCACCCGACGATCAAGGTCGCGGCCCGCTTCCTCAACGCGTACGACCACGAAGACGTCCCGATGCACCGGGTCACGGAGTTCTCGCCGTTCCTCACGATCGGCGGCTCCGCCAGCCGCCGGGGTCACGTCGCGCTCGCACTCGCCGACTCGTCGGGTGACTACGCCGGACGCGCTCGCGGCCTGGGAGGACGTCGTCGTCTACTACGCGGCGATCCGCAGCGACGGCAGCGGCCGGGTGACCGCACTCCCGGGCTTCCGCTCCCCCCTCGTGACGTACCGGATGACCGACGCGGACCAGAGCCGGCTCGCCCGGGGCCTGCTCCACCTCGGCGAGGTGCTGCTCGCGGCGGGGGCCACCGAGCTGTACCCGTCGATCGCCGGCGCGTCCGTCGCGCGCCGGGCCGAGGACCTCGTCTCGTGGTGGGACGCGTTCACGCCGACGACGGCGAACCTCATGACCGTGCACCTCACGTCGACGGTCCGCATGGGCGACGACCAGAGCAAGACCGGCGCCGACAGCTTCGGCCGGGTCTGGGGCTACCGGAACCTCCGCGTGAACGACGCGTCGCTGCTCCCCGACGCACCCGGCGTGAACCCCCAGGCCGCGATCATGACGATCGCCGCCCGCAACGCCGACGAGTTCCTCGCCTCCCTCCGCTGAGCGTGCCGCACCGCACGCGAGGCGAACCCGGCCGGTCGTGGTTCTGGTGGGTGCTGGCCGGAGTGGCAGTCGCTCGGGCTCGCGGTCCGCGTCACGTACATCCTCGGATGGCACCGGAACTACGTCTTCGGCGGCGATCCGTTCTTCTACCACGCGGGCGCCAACCTGCTGGCCGACGGCAAGGGCTTCATCTCCCCGTACTCGCCGCCTCATCACCCGATCGCGGCAAGCGATCACCCGCCGCTGTACATGCTGTACCTGGCCGTGCCTTCGGTCCTCGGGTTCCAGAGCGTGCTCACCCACATGCTGTGGTCGGCGGTGCTCGGTACCGGCACCGTCGTGCTCGTCGGTCTCACGGGTCGCGAGGTCGGAGGTCCCCGGCTCGGAGTCGTCGCGGCCACGCATCGCGGCACTCGGTCCGAACCTCTGGGTCTCCGACGGGCTCCTCCGCGCCGAGAGCATGGCGATGTTCACGATCGCGCTGTGCCTGCTCCTCGCCTACCGGTACTGGCACCACCCGACCTGGTGGAGGCTGGCGGCACGTCGGCGCGGCAGGCGGCGCGGCCGCGCTCAGCCGCGCCGAGCTGGTCCTCGTCATCCCGCTGCTCGTCGTGCCGCTCGCGCTGCTCGCGCCCGGGCCGACCCGACGTGAGCGGGGCACGGGGGTCGTCGTCGGGCTGCTCGCGGGTCTCGTCCTCATGTCGCCGTGGCTCGTCTTCAACCTGACCCGCTTCGAGCAACCGGAGCTGCTCACCACGTCGATCGGACCCCTCCTGTCCTCCGCGTCCTGCGACACGGTCTGGAAGGGCGACAACAAGAGCTACTACTCCATCTCGTGCACCCAGGCCGTCCAGGCACGGGAGGCGAAGCCCGGGTACGACGAGTCCCAGTTCGACTCGATCTACCGTCGTGCCGCGTTCCGGTACATCTCCGACCACAAGCACCTCATCCCGGGAGTGGTCGCGGCCCGCGCCGCGGCGATCGTCGGCCTCTACCACCCCGGCCTGCAGATCAGGATCGACAGCGTCACGCGGGGTCGAGAAGTCGGAGCTGCCGTTGGCCCGGGCCGTGATGTACTCGTTCTACGTGCTGGCGTTGCTGTCGGTCGTGGGTGCGCTGGTCCTGCGCCGCCGTCGTCGCGCGCCGGTGTTCCCATTGCTCGTTCCACCTGCGGTCGTCCTCTTGACGGTGATCATCGGCTATGCGGCGATGCGGTTCCGGGCTCCGGCGGACGTGGCGCTGTGCATCCTCGCCGCGGTTGCCCTTGGACGCGGCGATCAACCGCCTCTTCGCAGACGCTCCGACGTGACACCGCGAGGGTGCTACGGGAGGCGCTTGACCAGCTTCAGGGCGCCGAGCTTGGCCGCCGACTGGTGCTCCGAACCGGTACGCCCACCGAGCTCGTGGCGGTGGGCCAGGAACCACTCGTAGGACTCGATGACCATCGCCGCGTTCGAGTGACGCGGCGCCCATCCGAGCTCGTCGCGCGCCTTGCTCACGTCGAACCAGAGCGACTCGCCGAAGAGCAGCCAGTGGTACGGCGCAAAGGGCGCGAGCCCCGCGTTCGCGACGGCCTGCATCGCCGCGCGAGCGGGCGCGATCGGCAACGAGCGCACGCGCGACCCGGTGCCTGCGTGTTCGACGAGCGCCTGCAACGTCTCGCGCATCGTTCCGAAGGACTGCGCACCGATGTTGTAGGTCTCGGGGCCCGGGCGCTCGGCCGCGCGCAGGCACGCGTCGGCGAGGTCGTTCGCGTGCACGAACTGGTACCGGTTGTCGCCGCGTGCCGAAGACGAAGACGGGCGCGCCGTCCGCGACGAACTCGAAGAGGATCGCCATGATCCCCAGCCGGCCGTGGCCGAGGATCGTCCGGGGCCGGATGATCGTGACGTCGGCGCCGGCGTCCACCGCCTCATGGCAGAGCAGCTCGGCCTGCAGCTTCGCCCGGCCGTAGTCCTCGAGCGGGTGCGGTCGCGTGGTCTCGGTCACCGGATTCGACTCCGGGATCCCGAAGACCGCGCTCGACGAGGTGTGGACGACCTTCTCGACGCCGGCATCGCGCGCGGCGAGCAGAAGGTTGGCGGTGCCGAGGACGTTCACCGACCAGAACAGCTCGCGGTCGCGCGCCAGCGGGACCTGCGCCACGTTGTGGAGCACCGCGTCGATCCCGGAGCAGGCGCGTGCCAGCGCGTCGCGGTCGCGAACGTCGCCCTGGACGAACTCGACGTCCGGACTTCCCTCGGCGGGTGGGTTCACGTCGAAGATCCGGACCCGCTCGCCCCGGGCGAGCGCCTGGTCGGCGAGGACGCTGCCGAAGTAGCCGCTCCCACCGGTGATGAGCAGCGTGCGCGCCATCAGAGCGCCAACCCGCGGTCGAGGCACCAGCGCACGCTGGCCCGCATCCCGTCGAACAGCGCTGACCTTCGGGTCGTAGCCGAGCTCGACGCGGGCCCGGGTGATGTCGCAGGCGATCGTGTCCTTCAGCTCGCCCAGGACGTGGAGCGCCTGCACGTAGCGCCCCCGGCTCTGCACGAACCCGTCGAGCGCCGCCGCGACCTCGCCGGCGACGGCCGGCAGCCGGGGCTCGCCGCCCGACACCGCCAGCCCCTCCGCGACCAGCGCGGCGCGCACCTGGCGCAGGATCTCGGCCAGCTCGTAGGGCTCGGCGTCCGCGACCCAGTACGCCCGCCCTGCGGCCGCGGCCGCCGTCTCGGCGAGCAGCAGACCGGAGACGAGGTTGTCCGTGAACGCCATCGAGCGCCGCTGCGTGCCCGAACCGACGAGCGGGAACCGGCCCCGGCGGACCGCGGCGAACCATTGGGTCTGGCGTGCCGGTTGGAACGGGCCGTAGAACCAGGGGGCGCGGACGATCACCGTCTCGACGTCGCCGCGATCGTTGCTCCGCTGGACGAGCTGTTCGGCTTCGAGCTTGGAGCTGCCGTACCCCATGTACGGGTGGTACGGGCGAGTCCTCGGTGAAGCGGTCCGCAGGTGTCGGGTTCGCCCCGAACGGCGAGTTCGACGAGACGTGCACGAATCGGGTCGTGTGCGCACGCCGGGCCCGGTCGACCACGATCTCGGTACCGCCGACGTTCACGTCGAAGAACTCGCGGGTCCGCCGGGTCGGGTGGATGACGGCCGCGGCGTGGAAGACCGCCGCGCCGTCGATCCCGTCGAAGAGCCGGTCCGCGGCGACCGGGTCCCGCACGTCGCCGACCACGACCTCGATGTTCGGCCCGAGCAGCTCGAGCAGCGGCGCCTCGTCGGTCCGGTGCACCAGGCAACGGACCCGCGCCCGGCTCGTGACCAGCGCGCGCACGAGGTTCGTGCCCAACCAGCCCGAGGCGCCGGTCACGACCGCGACCGGCGACGCGGGCCCGCGCTTCACTGCAGAGGAGACTTCGTCGGGCACGACCACTGCTTAGCGGACCCTGCACGCCGAGACCAAGCGTGGCCCGCGGAGACCGCAGGCGCGGCGTCTAGGGTTGCCCGGTGCCGGTGAGCAAACGGGGGTTCGCGCTGGGGCTCACCGCGATCGCGGCCGCCGGCTTCGCGGTGCGGATCGCGTTCGTCGTGCTCTCACGGATCCAGCACCTTCCGCTCGGGCTCGGCGACTCGGCCTACTACAGCCGCGGCGCGAACCTGCTGGCCGACGGCCGCGGCTTCATCGACCCGTTCCTGCTGCCCGCGGTGCGCCAGTCGGCGGACCACCCGCCCCTCTACACGCTCTGGCTCGCGATCCCGTCGCTCGTCTGGCCGGGACACGCCGCGACCCCGACGGTGCACATGGTGTGGTCGTGCGTGCTCGGGGCAGGCACGGTCGCCGCTCTGCGGTCTGGCCGGGCGCGAGATCGCGGGACCTCGGGTCGGGCTGATCGCGGCGTTCCTCGCCGCGATCTCTCCGAACCTCTGGGTGCACGACGGCATGTTGCTCTCCGAGACCGCGGCGATCTTCACCACCGCGGCGCTCATCCTGTTCGCGTACCGGTTCCTGGACGCGCCGAGCGGGTGGCGGGCCGCCTGGCTCGGGCTCTGGTGCGGGCTCGCGGGGCTGGCCCGACCGGAGCTCGTCCTCGCGCTCCCTCTCGTGCTCGCGCCGCTGGTGCTGCTCCGGCGCGACCGGCCATGGAAGCAGCGGCTGGTCTGGCTCGCGGCCGGGACCCTGGCCACGACGATCTGCATCGCGCCCTGGCTGGGGTACAACCGCAGCCGGTTCGACCGGCCCGTGTACATGTCGGACAACTTCGGAAGCACGCTCGCGGCGGCGAACTGCCAGGCCACGTACTACGGCCCGGACATCGGCTACAAGAACTACGACTGTGCCCGGGTCCTCGCCGCGCACTTCGGTCGCACCGTCCCCCACTGGTCGACGCTCGACGAGTCCGAACGCGACTTCGTGTTCCGCAAGGCCGCGCTCGACTACATCAAGGACCATGAGCAACGCGTGCCGTTCGAGGTCGCCGTGCGCTGGGCGCGCATCGCGGGCCTCTACCACCCGTTCCAGGAGATCCACGACAACACGTTCCTGCTGAATCAACCCGAGTGGCTCGGCGATCTGCTCCTCTCCAGCTATTACGTGTTGGTGCTGGTCGCGATCGCGGGCGCGGTCCTCATGCACCGACGCCGGATCCCGGTCTGGCCGCTCATTGCGATCGTGATCATCGTGCTTGCCTCCGTCGCGGTCACGTTCGCCCAGGTGCGCTACCGAGCGCCGGCCGAGGTCGCGTTCGTGCTCGCGGCCGCGATCACAGTCGACGCGGCCTTCGGCCGCATCTCGCGTTCACGCCGGGGCGACCCGCCGACCGCCGCGAGCTCGAAGCCGCGGACTCAGCCGGATGACCGCGACCGACGCGGTCCACCCGCAGACCCAGCCCGCCGGCCGGTTCCCGTGCTTCGACGGGCTGCGCGCGCTCGCCGCACTCTCGGTGCTGCTCACCCACGTCGCGTTCGCGAGCGGCGCGAACAGCGCGAGCATCCTCGGCGTCTTCTTCGCCCGGCTGGACGGCGGCGTCGCGGTCTTCTTCGTGCTGTCCGGGTTCCTGCTGTACCGCCCGTTCATCGTCGCGCACGTCCGCGGCCGGCCCTCGCCGGCGGCCGGACCGTTCCTCTGGCGCCGCTTCCTGCGCATCTACCCCGCGTACTGGCTCGTCGTCACGGTCGTCATCTACGTCTTCGCCGACAAGTCGATCCCGTCGCTCAAGGTCTTCGTGCTCGACTACAGCCTGCTCAACGTCTACTTCACCAAGTACGCGTTCGGACCGCTGGTGCAGTCCTGGACGCTCTCCGCCGAGGTCGCGTTCTACGTCCTGGTCCCGATCTGGGCGTTCCTCGTCTCACGCCGCACGGCATCGAGCGCTCGGGCTCGGCTGCGGCGCGAGCTGGTCGGCATCTTCGTGCTCGTCCTCGCCTCGACCGCGTACAAGGCCGTCGTGATCCACGCCGACCTGCCGTTCGGACGCGTCGGCCAGCTGAAGCAGCTGCTGCCGTGGTGGCTGGACCTCTTCGGGGTCGGGATGCTCTTCGCCGTCGGGAGCGTCGCGGTCGCCGAGTCCCTCTGGCCGACCCCGCTGCGCCTCGACCGCCGCTTTGCCCCGGCGGTGTGCTGGACCTTGGCGGTCGCGAGCTTCTGGCTCGTCGCGGCGGGCATCGGACTGCCGTGGACGACCCCGACGATCCCGGTGGAGGTGCTCTGGCCGCAGCACTACCTCTACGGGATCACCGGAGCGCTGCTCGTGCTGCCGGCGGTCTTCGGCCCCCAGGGCCGCGACACCAGCCTGATCCGCCGGTTCCTGACCACACCGGTGATGGTCTACCTCGGTGTCGTCTCCTACGGGATCTACCTCTGGCACGAGCCGTGGATCGACCGCTTCCTCTCGTGGACCAACCAGCGACCTTCACCGTGTACCGCGGTGACGTCCCCTTCGCCTGGCACACGTCCGCGTACATCAGCATCCCGTTCTTCACGTTCCTGCTCGCAGTCCTCGCGCTGACGATCCCGAGCGCGTCGATCAGCTGGTTCGCGCTCGAACGACCACTGCAGAAGCTCCGTGGCCTCGTCGGCGGCCGGGTGCACGCTTCCTGAGTCCGGAAGTCGGGAGTGGTCAGGGCGTGTCGCGTGCCGACGGTCCGTGCAACGGTGCGACGAACACGCCGACCGTGTTGCGATTCCAGAGCCGCTCGAGCTCGGTCCGTCGCGCCGACGGCTTTCCGGAAGCCTCCAGGTCGAGGAGCTCGCGTCGCCGGGCGCGGTCGAGACCCGGATGCAACGCGATGCGGCGCCACCCCGGCGGGGTCTCGAGCGCACCAAGGCCCTGGCGGTACACGAGACGAGCGCGTGCGTTGTGGCCGTCGAAGCGCCGGTCCTCGCCGATCTGACGCACCTGCGTCTCGTCCTCGGTGACGAACTCCACTCCGCTGCGCTGGAGCTGCGCGAGCAGCGGCGTGCTGAACGGCTCGAGGAAGAACTCGTTCGAGAAGTCGGCCAGCAACGGCCCGCGTGGCGGATGCGCGGCGATCTGGCGATCGATGTCGCGCAGCACCGGCTCCGCCCAGAGGTTGAGGTTCGGCCCGACGCCGGCGTCGTAGGTCGGGATGGTGAGCACCACGAGCAGTGCAACCAGTCCGATGCCCAAACCCGCGCCGACCCGGGTGCCGACGGACCCCGCCGCCCGCACGGTGCCCGCCGGTCACGTCGTCATCGGTCGCGGTCCGGCGACGCGGCGCGCGCAGCTGATGGATCGGTCAGCCACCGGATCACCACGGAGAGCACGGCGAACACGCTGAACGCGCCAAGTGGCCACAGCCAACGGAAGTTGTGCGCGGCGACGCCGAAGATCTCGATCGGGATGCGCGTCGCGGTGAAGTACCCGACCGCGAGACCGACGAGAGCGATGACCGGCGCGGCCGCCCGCGAGTCACGGTGCCGCCACCACGGGATCACGAGCTGCGGCGAACAGGACGAGCGCCAGCGCGCCGAGCGATGCCACCGCCAGCGTGAGCGACGGAAGGTGCGCAAGCCCGACGCCGCCCGGACCGCCGGTCGCGGTGCCGGCCGCCGCGAGCGTGCTCGAGAACGAGTCGCGCAAGAAGAACGGCGGCAGGCTGACGACGCTCGCGACGACCCGCACCGCGCGCCCCGTCCCGAGCGTCGGTCCGGAGCCGCTGGAAGCGTCGAGCAGGTGCAGCAGGTTCCCTCCACCGGTGAGCTGGTCGATCACCGGTTGGATCCAAGCCACGCACCAGGACGGCCACGGTCACCGCGCCGACGACCGCCAGCCGTCGGCGGAGGTGCGCGCCCGGTCTCCTCGCCGCGCCGGACCCGGGAGCGCAGGCGCCACGCGAGACCCAACATCCCGACGATCCCGAGCGCAGGGACGAGGTACGAGTAGCTCACGTGCGTCTCGACGAGCAGGCTGCCCACCCCCACCGCGACCGGCAGCAGGTAGAGGTCGCCCTCGGCGAGAGCCCACGCGAGGAACAGGAAGCACAAGAACGGCAGGAGGAGCGCGTGCGGCTGCCAGGGGTCGAAGAGCAGCTCGCTGCCCATCGCCCAGGTGAGCCCGCAGGTGACGAGCGCGGCCGGGATCACGAGCAGCACCCCGCCCCGCCGGAACGCGACCCAGCCCACGCCGGCGATCGCCAGCGAGTTCGTGATCCCGATCCCGATGGCCACCCCCGCGGTGCTGCCGAAGAGCCGGACGGGGACGGCGAGCAGGTCGAACAGGATCGGACCCGGATGGTTGAGATGCTGCTTCGCGTTCAGCGACGCCGAGGTGGCCATGCCGACGAGCGGGATCTGGTGGGAGAAGACGTCGGTGGCCCGGATGCTGAAGTACGCGTCGTCGCTGAGCGGGACCCAACCACGGGCGACCGCGCGGATGGTGGCAACCACGACGGGCAGCACTGCCAGTGCGACGACGCCGGCCGCGACGAGCACCTGCGGCGAAGGACGGCGGCGCCCGGACGGATTCGGACGCAGCCGTGGCACGGGCAGGACTGTACCGTTCGCGCGGTCGAACACTGCGGGCGGTATGCCAAGATGCGCACGTGTCGCGCCGGGTGTCTCTTCCCCACGTCGACGCGCTCGACGGGTCTGCGCGGCGCTGGCCGTCGCCGGGGTCCTGCTGTTCCATGGCGGGCATCTCACCGGCGGGTATCTGGGCGTCGATCTCTTCTTCGTCCTGTCCGGATTCCTCATCACCTCGTTGCTGCTCGTCGAGGGCACCGAGCGCGAGCACATCGCGCTCGGGGGCTTCTGGGCCCGCCGCGCCCGTCGGCTGCTCCCGGCGCTCGCCGGCCTGATCGTCGGGGTCGCGCTCTACTGCGTCTTCATCGCCCAGCCCGCGGAGCTCTCACGCATCCGGGGTGACTCGCTCGCGACGATCGCGTACGTCGCCAACTGGCATTCGATCGCCAGTGGTCAGGACTACTGGGCACTGTTCCGGGCGCCGTCACCGCTCGAGCACACGTGGAGCCTCGCAATCGAAGAGCAGTTCTACCTGGTGTGGCCACTGGTCTTCGTGGGTCTGCTGGCCTGGTGGAAGCGCCGGACACCGCAAGCCGTGCTCGTGGTCGCCGTACTCGGTGCCGCGGTGTCGACCGCGCTCGATGGTTGCGCGGTACGACCCGGCGAGCCCGTCGCGCGTCTACTACGGCACCGACACCCGGGCCACGGGCATCCTCCTCGGCGCGGCGCTGGCCGCGGCGCTCGCCCTGCGCGGTCCATTGCGCAGCCATGCCGGGTCGCGTCGCGCTCGAGGTCGCCGGCTGGGCCGGCGCGATCACGCTCGCCGTCGCGTGGGCTCACCTCGGCGGCGACTCGACGAACCTCTACCGCGGCGGGTTCCTGGTGTGCGGGATCGCCGCGATCCTGGTGATCGCCACCGCGGTCCACCCGCAGCGCATGCTGCTCGGCACCACGTTGAGCTGGCGACCGATCTGCCTGCTCGGGATCATCAGCTACGGCGTCTACCTCTGGCACTGGCCCGTCGACCTGGTGCTCGATGCGGACCGGACCGGCATCAGCGGGTGGCCGCTCTTCTTCGTCCAGACCGCGGTTGCAATCGGCATCGCGGTGGTCTCCTACCGCTTCCTCGAGCGGCCGATCCGTCGGGGCGCGCTCAACGCGCGCCAGTGGGCCTTCGTCACTCCTGCGCTCGCCGTGACCCTCGTCATCGTGATCCTGATCGGCACCATGGGCACCACCGAGACACCGGCCGTCGCCAAGGTGACGGACCGGCGCTCGAACGGCGCCACCAACGCGGTGGGCCGGCAGGCCGGGCGGGTCCTGCTGGTCGGCGATTCGGTCGCGGAGACGTTCGCGAGCGGATTGCGCAATGCCGGGCTCGACGTCGTCGACGAGGCGTTCCCCGGCTGCAAGGTGGTGCGGGGCACGATCCGGGTCTCCCCCACGGATCTGCGGAACAACGACTGCCCCTGGGCGACGGTCTGGCCCGGGGAGCTGACCGCGAACAACCCGCGGGTGGTGGTCCTGGAGTCCGCCGCCTTCGAGCTCTGGGACGTGCAGCCCCACGGCTCGTCCACATGGCTCGCACCCGGCACCCCGGCGTGGGCGCGGTACTGGAAGTCCGAGATGCAGCAGGCGATCGACGTGCTGACCGCCACCGGTGCGACCGTCGTCATCCCGACGGTGGCGTGCACCCAGGCGGAGTCGAACCCGAACAACCAGACGATCGCACGCTCGGCCTTCAACCCGCAGCGGGTGAAGGCCGCGAACCGCGTCCTGCACGAGCTCGCCGTTGAGAACGCGGATCGGATGGTGCTCGTCGACCTCGACCACTACGTGTGCCCGGACGGGAAGTACCGCTCTCAGCCTCCACGGCGTGGACCCGCTCCGGGGTGACGGCGTCCATTACACCCCTGCGGGCTCGGACCTCATCGGGCGGTGGCTCGCGCCGCAGATCGCGGCGGCCGCGCAGCTGCGCCCGCCGACGACCACCACCTCGCAGCCCTAGGCGCGGCGGCCGCGCCGGCGCGACTCAGTTGTCGGCGGTGTCGATCTGCGGCGGGCCGACGAAGATCGCCGAGGGCTGTCCGAGCACGAGCATGCGCTCGAGGATCGGCTTCATCCCCGCGGGCAGGTCGGGCTGGTAGATCGCGACGAAGAGGTTGTTGTCCACTTCGCGGGCGCGAGTCGCCTGGCCCGCGGCCTTGAACCGCTGCACGACCTCGGCCCGCAAGTCGGGCGTACTCCGCTTTCTGCGCAGGAGTGCGCGGGTCGTAGAACGCGACCTCGTGCATGTTCGGCTTCGCCCGCCAGCGCGCGATGTTCGCCGGACCGACCGCGAGGTGCACGACCGCGGTGGCGTCATCGGGCGTGATCTTCCGGTTCGGGATGATCACCTCACGGGTCGGCAGGCCCGCGTCCAGGCCCTGGCGCTCCAGCTCCAGCACGAGCCCGTAGGCGTTGGCGCCGATGTTCAACGCGTCGGTGAACGTGACCATGTAGCGACCGTCGGGCCCGGTGCCGGCGATCTTCCCGGCCTTCAGGCTCGCGACGGTGGGGCCGATGAGCTGCCGGAACACCTTCGTCGGCTGCGCGTCGGGTGCCACTGCATCGGACGCGTCGACCGTGAACGCCAGCGTGCCGCGCGATCGTCACGACCGCGAGCGCGCCCGCGAGCCAGGCGGCGGCGCGCCGTGGGTCGCGACCGACCCACGGCCGCGCCGCGAGGGCGAGCGCGACCGTCCAGCCGATCGTCAGGAGCATCAGCGCCGCGATCCCCCAGGACCACAGCACGAGGTAGAACCACACGTAGCCGAAGATGCGGGCGGCGGAGAAGATCCCGAGCACGCCCGCCACGGCGAGCACGAGGTCGAGGCGCAGAAGGTCGCGGGCCTGCAGCCGCCAAGCGCCGACGACGGCGCCCGACCCAGATCAGCCCGACGAGCAGTCCCGGGCACCACCGAGCCCGTCATCCCGTCGCGGTTCGAGAGCAGCGTGAGCGGGTTGAGGTGGCGCAGCAGCAGCTTCACCGCCTCGCCGTCGCCGATCGTCTGCTGCGGCGCCTGGGTGAAGTAGTCCCACAGGATCGAGAAGTTGGCCGGTGAGCCGGTGAGCTGCTGGATGACCGGCGGCAGCCACAGCACGACTGCCAGCGCGATGGAACCGAGCCCCCAGAACCAGAACCGCCGGCTCACGCCCGGTTCGGCCCGGCCCCGCCACGCCGTGACCGCCATCCACGCGCCCGCCAGCACGCCGAGCCCACCGACGAGTGCGACGTAGGAGATGTGGGTCTGCGCGCAGAATGTCCCGGCGAGCACGACGACGGGCAGCAGCACCCAGTCGTCGCACAGGACCGACCACACCGCGAGCACGAACAGCAACCACCAGAGGACCGGCATGTACGGGTTCCACGCCAGGGTGAGCACCGTCGAGCCGTAGTACGAGAGCAGCCAGGAGAGACACGCCGCGAACCCCAGGAGCAGGAGCACTCCGCCGCGGCGCCGCGCGAGCCAGAGCGTCGCCCCGATCACCACGACGTTGAGGCAGACCGCGGCCGCGTCCATCGCCCACGCGGTGGCGCCGAACAGCCGGTAGAAGGGCGAGAGCAGCCAGAAGCTAATCGGGCCGGGGTGGCTGCCCTGCCGGGCGATCGTGCCGATGCGGCCGGGGAGCCCGATCAGCGGTGGGTGCGCGGACCAGACGTCCCGGATCCGCAGCTCCGTCTGGGCCATGTCGAGCACCGGGAACCAGTGCGGGTGGGCGAGCGCGACCAGCGCGACGACGAACGGGATTGCGAGCAACGCCCAGAGCGCGCCGACGACCCATCCACCGCCGGGGACCAGCTCGCGGGAGGAGCTGACGTCGGGGGCCGGCTCCGAGGCCCCACCGGCCGACGACCCAACCTCGGTGGCCACTGGCACCCGGCGAGGGTACACGCGCGCCGAGCGTTTCCCGGGCCGCCCGACGGCCCGAGGTTCACCCGGACCGGCTGGTATCGTCGCCCCCTCATGAGCCCGGCCGATCAGACCCGTTGGGCCTGGTTGACGCCCCGCCGCCGTACCTACGATCGCGCTCGGGATCATCGTCGCGGTGTACCTCGTCCCGCTGCGGGGCCTGCTTCGCAGCCAGGGTGCGCCGATGGAAGAGGGCTTCATGCTCGTCTTCCCCGAGCGGCTCCTGCACGGCGCGCTGCCCAACGCGGACTACCTCCACCTCTACGGGCCCGGGAGCATCTGGACGCTCGCCGCCTGGTACAAGCTCTTCGGCGTCTCGCTCCCGGCCGAGCGCCTCTTCGGCCTGCTCCAGCAGTTCGCGGTCGTGATGGGCATGTACTCGCTGGCCCGGCACTGGGGCCGCACCGCGGGGCTCGGCTGCGCGCTCATCTCCGCGCTCTTCATCATGCCGCCGCTGGGTGGGCTCATCCCGCTCGCCTGGGTCGGCGGGGTCGGCCTCGGGATCCTCGGCCTCTCGGCCGAGCTGGAAGCCCGCAGACGCCTCCCGTCGAACGAGCGCAGCGCGTACCGGTTCGCGGTCGTGGCCGGCGTCGCGGCCGGTGTCGCCGTGCTGTTCCGGCTGGACCTCGTCGTTGCGGTCGGGATCTCCGGCCTCGCCGCGGCCTGGGGCACCAGCCACCGGTTCCGGGCCCGACTGCTCGCGGGCTTCGGGGTCGCGATCGTCGGCTACCTGGTCCACGCGGTCCTGGTCGGGCCGGGCGTCGCGTTCCAGGGCATGGTCCTCGACCCGGTGTTCAAGCTTCGGGGCGGCCGCTCACTCCCGATCCCCCCACCGTGGGGCCATCTCGACGGCTTTCTCGAACGGTCCCGGGCGACGGTCCCGCCCCAGTGGCCGATCCCGTCGCTCGACACCTCCCAGCAGCTCTTCGTGTGGTTCTTCCTCCTGCGTCGCGACCGTGGCCTTCGTCGTCGGCGTCGGGATCTGGGCGGTGCACCGTGACCCCGGACGGTTCCGGGCCCGCGTGCTGTTCGCCACCTCGCTGTTCGGTCTCGGCCTCGTCCCCCAGGCGCTGCAGCGCGTCGACTCCGCGCACTTCGGCTGGGTGAGCTGCGTGCCGGTCGCGCTCAGTCCCGCTCGCGTTCCTCGAGCTGCGCGCGCAGCGCGTGGTCCGGTCCGGAGCCCACGCCGAGCATCGTTGCTCTCGGTCGGCGCGGTCGGACTCGTCGTCATCCTCACCGTCCCGTTCTTCACCGCGTGGCCGTTCGCGGACTTCACCGCGCAGACCTTCGGCAAGCACCGCGTCGCCCGGCGCATCGAGCGCAACGGCCGCGTCTTCTACTACGGCCGGGCCGACGTGCAGGCCGCGGCCACCAAGCTCCTCGCCGAGGTGCCGAAGATCGCGAAGCCCGGTTCTCGCCTCTTCGTCGGCACCACCGACCTGCGCTACACGCCGTACTCGGACGCATGGTTCTACTACCTGCTGCCCGAGTACCCACCCGGGACGTACTACATCGAGATGGACCCGGGCGTGGCCAACGCGAAGGACTCTCGGCTGGCGAAGGACCTGAAGTCCTCCGACATCGCGATCCTCTCGTCCGTGTGGAAGGACTGGAGCGAGCCGAACGACTCGCGCTTCGCCGGCTCGGACGCCGCGAACAAGGTCCTCGCGCGCGACTTCTGCAAGGTCGGCGACTACGGCGGCCTCTACCTGTTGTACAAGCGCTGCCGATGAGCGATCCGGTGGTGCAGAGCCGGCGGTCGTTCGTGCTCGCGTGCCTCGATCGGTGGCGTGCTCGCGGTCATCGGGTTCGTCATCGTCCTGCACGCAGCTCCCGGCGGCTTCTTCCGCCAGGAGACCTTCGGCAACTTCTTCGATGCGCAGGCGAACGCCTGGTTGCACGGGCGCTGGAACGTGCCGCCTCACACCTTCTTCGTCGAGGGGTTCCGGCACGGCGCCAAGACCTACACGTACTTCGGCCCGTGGCCCGCGGTGCTCCGGCTCCCGATCCTCGCGATCAGCGGCGTCGCCGTCGGGGCACCTGACGGCGCTCTCCATGACGGTGGCGTTCGGGGTCGCGCTGGCCGGCGTCGCGATGATGCAGTGGCGTTTGCGCGAGATGTTCCGGCCCGACCGCCCGTTCGGGCGTGGCGAGCTGCTGGCCTCCGGCGCCGTCGTCTTCGCGGCCGGCTGCGGTACGAGCCTGCTGTTCCTCGCCAGCCGGGCGTGGGTGTACCACGAGGCGCTGCTTTGGGGCATCGGCGCTGTCGATCGTCGCATACGAGCGGTGATCGCGTTCATGATGCGCCCCACCCGGGCGCGGCTCATCGGCGCCGCGACCTTCGGCGGCCTCGCGTTCCTCTCCCGCGCGTCGGTCGGCACCGGACCTCTGTCGCACTCGGGCTCGTGCTCATCGGGCGGCTCCTCCGCGCCGCGCACCAGCTCTGGTCAACCCGCCGGAGCCGCACGTCGGGCCCGGACCGCCGCGGGAGCAGCCGGCGCCCCGCCGCGGCCGTCATGGCGCACCTCGACTGGCTCGGCGGCACCGACGACGGGCGCAGCTGGATCGGTCCGCTGCTGATCGCCCTGGCCGTCCCGTCGGTCCTCTACGTGTACGTCAACTACGCGAAGTTCGGCACGCCGTTCAGCATCCCGTGGCGCCACCAGGTGCTGACCCTGATCAACGCCCGCCACCGCCGGATCCTCGACGAGAACGGCGGCACCTACTTCGGGCTGAAGTTCGCGCCCACGACGCTGCTCCATTACCTCCGGCCCGACGCGCTGGCGTTCGATCCCCACTTCCCGTGGATCACGTTCCCCCGCTTCGCACCGCACATCTTCGGCAACGTCGAGTTCGACACGCTGGACCCGTCGACGAGCATCGTCGCGTCGATGCCGGCGTTCATCCTGCTCGGCGTCGTCGGCGTCGATCGCGTCGTCCTCACCCGGTTCGGGCGCACCCGCGACGGCCGCGTGGCTCCGCGTGCCCGTTGATCGGTGCGTTCGGCGGCGTCGGGCCGACGATCGCGATCTCCTTCATCGCGCAGCGCTACCTCGGCGACTTCGTGCCCCTGATCGTGCTTGCCGCGATCATCGGGATCCAGGCGCTGATGCGCCGCAACGAGGAGCGGGAAGGCCGCGGTGCCGCGAGGGTCTGGATCGTCGTCGTCGTCCGTGCTCGCGATCTTCGGCATCTGGGTCAACGGCGGGCTCGCAGTGCTCTACGCACGGCTCTACTTTCCGCTGCACGACACCGACCGGCTGGCGATGCTGCAGCTCCAGCGCGACCTCGACGTCGGTGGCCCGTACTCGGTCGGTCACTCCGAGGCGCTCCCGGTCCCGGACCCGAGCCGCGGCGGGCACGACATGGATCGTCGGGAAGTGCGACTCGATGTACTGGTCCGACGGTCGCACGTGGTTCCCGGTCTCGGGCACCGCGGCGGGCGGCTGGTTCCGGCTCGCGGCGAGACCCGAGGACCTCTCGACCGGCTGGCAGCCGCTCGTCACCGACGGCACCGCCGGGAACGGCACCGTCGTCGCCATCAAGCGCAACGGCTCGTCGGGGACCGTCGACGTCGGCCTCGCCAACCTGGACCGCGACGGCACGACCACCTGGCCGACCCGCGCGAAGCGCCTGCCCTTCGGACCGGGCCGGCACCGGATCAACGTCGTGATGGACGACGCGCTCCGCCTCGTCCGGGTGACCGTCGACGGCACCGACGCAGTGCGCGGCCGCGACATCCAGGCGCCGCTCCCCGGCGGGCCTTTCACCGTGAGCGATCGGGTCCGCCGGCTGCCCGACACCGATGCCCTCTGCCGCGATCTGATCGGCGGCGCCCGCGACGGTCGCTGACCGGGCCCGGCCGCAGAAACGCCGGGGAGCGGCTTATGCTCTGGCCTCTCGGGTTCGCGACTCTGGAAGGCCGAGCGGGAATGACCTCCAAGAGGATTGGCATCCTGGTCGTGGCGTACAACGCCGTCTCCACGCTCGCCCCGGTGCTCGACCGCATCCCGCCCGAGTTCCGGAGCCGGATCACGAAGGTCCTGGTGGGCGACGACGCCAGCCAGGACAGCACCCACCTCGTGGCCCTCGGATACCAGCAGCAGGCCACCGACCTGACCATCGAGGTCATGAGCCACCCCGAGAACCTCGGCTACGGCGGGAACCAGAAGGCCGGCTACGACTGGGCGATCGAGAACGACCTCGACATCGTGGTGCTGCTCCACGGCGACGGCCAGTACGCACCCGAGATGCTCCCCGAGATGGTCGCACCCCTCGAACGCGACGAGGCCGACGCGGTGTTCGGCTCGCGGATGCTGGACCCGGGCGGCGCGCGCCGCGGCGGCATGCCGCGCTACAAGTTCGTCGGCAACCGGATCCTCACCACCATGGAGAACGCGGTAGCCGGCGCATCGCTCTCCGAGTGGCACTCGGGCTACCGCGCCTACTCGGTCGCCGCGCTGCGCGACATCCCGTTCGATCGCAACGACAACGGCTTCAACTTCGACACCCAGGTGATCGTCCAGCTGATCGAGGCGGGCAAGCGCATCGTCGAGGTCCCGATCCCCACCTACTACGGCGACGAGATCTGCCGGGTCAACGGCATGGCGTACGCACGCGACATCACGCGCGACGTCATGCGCTACCGCGCGCACAAGATGGGCTTCGGCTCGGGTGAGCTGGCGTTCGCCAGCGACGTGTACGACGCCAAGCACGGCGACCAGTCCTCGCACGAGGTCGTCCTGCGCTGGCTCTCCGGGCGGGGGCCGAGCCGGATCCTCGACCTCGGGTGCTCGGACGGCTACCTCGCCGAGCGGCTCCGCCGCGACGGCCACCACGTCACCGGCGTGGACCTCGTCGCCCGCGACGGCGTGAAGGAGCGGGTCGACCGCTTCATCGAGGCCGACCTCGAGCAGGGCCTCCCACCCGAGCTCGGTGGCCCGTTCGACGTGATCCTCGCCGCCGACGTCCTCGAGCACGTCCGGTCGCCGGAGCAGATCCTCGAGCAGGCCCGGGCCCTGCTCGCGCCGGGCGGGAGCATCATCGCGAGCATCCCGAACTTCGGCCACTGGTACCCGCGCCTGCGGGTCGCGGCCGGCCGCTTCGACTACGACCGCCGCGGCATCCTCGACCAGGACCACGTCCGCTTCTTCACCAAGCGCAGCTTCGAGCGGGTCGCGACAGGCACCGGGTACCGGGCGGTGCGCACGGCGGGCACCGGGCTCCCGCTCGAGGTCGTCGACCGCGGCGGCCAGGGCCAGCAGGCCGGATCGGGCCGCGCCGCGCGCGCGCTGGCCCGCATCGACCAGGTCGCGGTCGCGGCCCGGCCCGAGCTCTTCGCCTACCAGCTCGTCTACGAGCTCGTCCCCGAGCGCAGCCGCCTGATCCCGCCATCCCCGTCACCTCACCGCCGTCGTGACCCTCGAGCCACCTCTCCTCGCGCCAGAAGTCCGCGCTGACGTTCACGATCCTCGGGATCCTGTTCCTGCTGCCCCTCCGCGGCCTGCTGCGGGCCCAGGGACCACCGATGGAGGAGGGCTTCATGCTCGTCTTCCCGGAGCAGGTCCTGCACGGCGCGATCGCGAACCGGGACTTCCTGCACCTCTACGGCCCGGGCAGCCTCTGGGTGCTCGCGGCCGTCTACAAGGTGTTCGGCACCCGGCTCGTCGTCGAGCGGCTCTTCGGGCTGCTCCAGGAGATCGGGATCGTGTTCGGCGTGTTCCTGATCGCCCGGCACTGGGGCCGCCGGGTCGCGCTGTTCTCGCGGTGATCTCGCTCGTCCTCATCATCCCGCCGATCGGGCTGACCGCGCTCGCGTGGGACGGCGGCGTCGCGCTCGGGCTGCTCGGGCTCGCCGCGACCCTGCACGGCCGGAACCACCTGGAGCCGCGACCCGACGACGGCGCTGCGCTGCGCGCTGCTCGGTGGCATCGTCTCGGGCCTCGCGCCTGCTCTACCGTCCCGACCTCGATCCTCGCGGTCGGCCTCGGCCTGCTCGCCGCGTGGTGGGGCACCGACCGCCGGTTCAAGGTGCGACTCGTGATCGGGTCGCTCATCGGCGTCGCGGGTTACGTGGTGCAGTTCGCGCTGGCCGGCCCGACCGACGCGTTCGAGGGCATGGTGCTGCAACCGATCTTCGACCTGCGCGGCGGCCGCAAGCTGCCGGTCCCGCCGCCGTGGGGCCACCTGGACGGGTTCCTGCAGCGGTCCGGCGCCATCGTGCCCTGGCACTACCCGTTCCCGGCGCTGACGACGTCCGCCCAGCTCACGGTCTGGTTCTTCGGGCTGCTCGCGTCCGTGGTCTTCCTCGTCGCCGTCGCGATCTGGGCCGTGCGGCGCGACCGCACCCGGTTCCAGGCCCGGGTCCTGCTCGCGGGCGCGCTGTTCAGCCTCGGCATGGTGCCCCAGGCGCTCCAGCGGGCGGACTCCGCCCACCTCGCGTGGGTCGGTTGCGTGCCGATCGCGATGCTGCCGATCGCGGTGCTCGAGCTGCTGCGGGTCTACGCGCCAGCGCCTGGCCGTTCCGCCGGCGCGCGTTCGCTGAGCGGCGCCGCTCGTGCTCGTCCTGATGATCCTCGTCGTCCCGCAGTTCACGTCGTGGGCGTACGCGAACTACGTCGCCCAGTCCGTCGGTCGCCACCGGCTCGCGTGGAAGATCGAGCGCAACGGCCGCGTCTTCTACTACGGCCGCGAGGAGGTGGCGGCACGCCGCGCAGCAGCTGCTGGCGGAGGTGCCCAAGGTGGCGAAGCCGGGCGACCGGCTCTTCGTCGGCACGACGGACCTGCGCAAGACCCCGCTCTCCGACGCGTACCTCTACTACATGCTCCCCGAGTACCCGATCGCGACGCGCTACATCGAGATGGACCCCGGTGTCGCGAACGCGAAGGGCTCCGGGCTCGCGTCGGAGCTGCGTTCGGCGGACGTTGCGATCCTCTCCGGCGTGTGGGACGACTGGAGCGAGCCCAACGACTCGCGCACGGTTCGGCTCCGACGCGCCCAACCGGGTGCTGGTGCGGGACTTCTGCGTCGTCGGGAGCTTCGGGACCAAGCGACCCGGCGGTGCCGCTCTACCAGCTGCTCACCCGCCGGCCCGCGGGAAAGCCGTGCCCGTCCGGCACGACGGTCCCGCACCCGCCCGGGCACCTAGTGCCGGGTCAGCTAGACGGGCGCACCCAGCTTCGGCCCCTTGCCGATTACGGCGCGGAACCGGTCGCGGATCCCCCACCAGCTGATGAGCAGCATCTCCTCGGCCATCACCGACAGCGACATCTTCGAGGTGCCCCGCACGCGGTCGGTGAACGTGATCGGCACCTCGGCGGTCCGGCCGCCCCATCGCGCGACCCGGTAGCAGAGCTCGATCTGGAACCCGTAGCCCTTGGCGCGCGTCGTCTCGTACTTCACGGACTTCAGCGTGTCGGTCTTGAACGCCCGGAAGCCGGCAGAGTTGTCGTGCACGCCGGTGCGCAGCATGAACCCGGTGTAGAGGTTGCCGTAGCGCGAGAGCGCCCTGCGCCGCCACGGCCAGAACGGGGTGGACCCACCCGGGACGTAGCGCGAGCCGATCGAGAGCGCCGCGCCGTCGTCGAGCGCGGCGATCAGGTCCGGCAGCACCGCCGGGTCGTGAGAGAGGTCGGCGTCGATCTGGACGATCACGTCGTAGCCGCGGGCGATGCCGACCGCGAACCCGGCCCGGTACGCGTCGCCGAGGCCCCGCTTGGACGGGCGGCGCAGCACCTCGACGCCGCCGACCTCCGCGGCGACCTTCTCGGCGACGTCCGCGGTGCCGTCGGGGCTGTTGTCGTCCAGCACGAGGATGTCCGCGTCGGGCAGCGCGTCGCGCACCCGGTGCAGCAGCTCCGAGATGTTCTGCGCCTCGTTGTAGGTCGGCGTGCACACCAGCACCCGGGTCATGCTCCACCATCCCCGCGCCGCACGGCCGCCGCGGCTTCGATCGCGTCCCGTGACAGCACCGGCGCGTCACGCCCGGTGCCCTTCGCGCTCTGCGGTCCCGCGCCACGTGCCCGGCGCGTCGCGACGGCGCCGCGACCTCGTGGTACTCCTCTTCGACGTTGACCGACCAGACGTCGTGGTCGCGCGCCGAAGATGTTCTCGACCGAGAGCATCGCCGTGTACATCGAGTGGTCCTGGTTGTTGTACCGGTGCATGCCGTTGCGCCCGACCGGGATAGACGTTCGGGCAGCTCTGCTGCGATCCAGCGCCGCATCGTGTCGACGTGGCCTTCGTAGTGCTCGTCGTAGACCGGGTACGCCTTCGGCATCCGCACGACGTAGCCGGCCTCGACCTTCGCCGCTTCGACCAGGCCGAGCTGCTCGAGCTCGCGCTTGGCCTGCGCGATCAGGTCCTCGTCGGACTTCGTCCACATCGAGTCGCCCTCGTTCACGAAGAACTCGAGGCCGAGGCAGGTGCGACCCTCCTTCACGAGGTACGGCGACCACGAGCCGAAGTTCTGGATGCGGCCGACGCTCACGCCCGGGTCGTGGACGTAGATCCAGTTGTCCGGGAACGAGTACTCCTGGGGCACGACGAGCGCGACGGTCATGAAGTCGCGGTACGTCAGTCCGTCGGCGGCGGCGAGCACCTCGGGCGGCGCGGGCGGGTCCATCGCCCGCACCAGCGCACCCATCGGCATCGACGAGATCACCTGCGTGCACTCGTAGCGGCTCGTCGACGCCGTTGGCCTCGGCGGTCACCGCGACCGCGCGGCCGTCGTGGACCTCGACGCCGGTGACGAGCGAGTCGAAGACGATCTTGGTGCCCGCGTCGCTGACGATGCTCGGCGGCCTTCTCCCACATCTGGCCCGGGCCGTACTTCGGGTAGTTGAACTGCTCGATGAGGCTCGTGGTCTGCTGGGCCTTGCCCCGCCGGGCCTTGACCCGCTTCGGGGTGAGCGCGTCGATGCCGGCGCGCAGCAGCGACAGGTCCTTGACCCGCTGCGCGCCGAAGTCCGCGGTGAGCTCCGAGGCGGGCACCCCCCAGACCTTCTCGGTGTAGGTCTTGAAGAAGTGCTCGTAGAGCCGCCACCCGAACCGGGCCGCGATGAAGCCCTCGAACGTCGACTGGTCCTTCGGCGGCTGCACCCGGACCCACGCGTACGAGCCGATGCAGCGCGCCGCCTCGACCGGGCCGAGGTTCCTCAGCGCGTTCATCGGGACGAGCGGGTAGTCGTAGAGCTTGCCCTGGTACGAGATCCGGCTCATGCGCGGCCGCTGGAGGAACTCGTCGGCGCCGAGGATCTCGAACCAGAGGTCGTCGACCGGCGTCACCTTGGTGAAGAAGCGGTGCCCGCCGATGTCGAAGCGCCAGCCGTCGCGCTCGACGGTGCGGCTGATGCCGCCCACCACCGAGTCGGCTTCGAGGACGGTCGCGGCCGCACCCTGCTTCGAGAGCATGTAGGCGGCCGTGAGACCCGCGCGGACCGGCTCCGATGATGACCACCGACTCAGGCGCGGTCACACGACTCCCCTTCGGACGATGCGCACGACGTCGCCGCGCAGCTCTTCTCCGGGCGACCGTGCGAGCGCCCGCGAATCCTACTCGCCGGCCCGAACGGCCAAACATGGCCGGCATCAGGGGTCGTAGCGCCGTCAGGCCCATGAACTCGTAGATGTCGTCGTTCGGCGTCACGAGGTTCTCGTTCGTGGCCGCGGGCGGCGGCGAGCGAGTTCAGGATCTGCCTCGCACTTGCCGTCCAGCGTCTTGTAGCCGGTCGACTACACCATCCAGATCGTGTGGTCGCCGGCCCGCTTCGAGCAGACCCTGCGCGTACGCATCGGGCGATGCCTTCGCGTTGCGATCCGCGTAGTCGACCCAGTTGACGAACTTCGGCGACTCGAAGCGCGGGAACGTGTACTGCTTCAGCGCCGGGGACGCGGGGAGCAGCCGGGAGACGTCGGGGCCGAGCTGGTCCGGGCAGTACCCCACGACGTCGCCCGGCTTCGCCGCCGCGGTGATCTGGTCGGTGACCTGCGACGCCTGGGTGCGGTTGGTGACGACGTTGCGCGCGCCACCGACGAACCCGATCGACCACGATGAACGCGAGCAACGCGGACCGGACCCGGCGGTCGCCGATGCACGATGAGCCCGAACGCGACCGCGAGCGCGAACAGCGGGTACATCACCGACGCGTACCGCGACTGGAAGCCGCTGCCCGGCGAGGAACGAGAGCGACAGCCCGCCGAGCAGCGTGAGCGCCGCCGACCAGCCACTCCCACCGGACGCCGGGGAAGGTCCGCAGGTCGACGTCGATGTTCCACCGGTCGCGTGTCCGGCCGAACAGCGCGAGCAGCGCGAGGAGCACGAGCGGCAGGACGAGCGCTCCAGCCCTCGATCATGCGCCCACCGGAGAAGTCGATGATGCCCAGCGCCGTGTTGGTCGGCGGGCTCGCCGGCGTGTCCCACGGCGTCCCCGTGTGCTGCATCTGGTAGGCGAAGACGCCGGCAGCCACGGGACGAACAGCAGGCCGCCGACGGCGATCGCGAAGATGATCCGCAACGCGGTGCGCCGCTCCTCGCCCTTCCGTCGCCAGACCACCCAGACCTGGGTGAGCCCGACCACGCCGACGAGGAAGAACGCCCAGTACTGCGTGTAGAGCAGCGCCGCGGTGACGAGGCTGATGCAGGCCAGCCGGCCGAGGGTCGGGTCGCTCGATCGCACGCCACATCGCGAGGTACCCGAGCAGCACCAGCACCATGGCGAGCATGTACATGCGGGTCTCGGTGGAGTACCGGATCGCGAACGGCGACGACGCGACGACGAGCACCGCACCCCACGCGACCCACCGCTGCCGGGACGGGTCCGAGCCGCCGAGGCGGCGACCGGCGAAGTACGCGAGCGGCAGCATCGCGACCCCGAGCACGCCCGACAGCGCCCGCACCGCGACGTCGCCCGACCCGAACACCTGGATCCAGCCGTGGAGCATCACGTAGTAGAGCGGCGGCGCGCCGTCGCGCTTCAGCGCGTCCGTCAGCTGCGAGAGCGGGAGCTTCGCGATGTTGACGGTCAGCGCCTCGTCGAGCCAGAGATCCGACTTGGTCGCGAACCGGAACGCCACCGCGATCGCGAGGACGCCCGCGACGAGGATGCCGATCAGCAGCGGCGCGGGGTCGCGCTCCGTCCGTCGAGCGGGTCGGGGACGGGTGAGGCGCCTCGGGGGTGGGCGCGGCAGGGTCGACCTTCATCTGCTCACCGGCCGAGCATGGTACCCGTGCCGCTCAAGCCTCGAATCTGCGGCACGACCTCGGCGGTGAAGCGCTCGAGGCTCTCGCTCGACGGGAAGTCCCGGAACCACAGCACGAACTCCCGGCACCCGGCGTCGACGAACCCCTGGACCTTCTCGGCGACCTGGTCGACGGTGCCGACGAGGTTGTCCCGCACGTAGCCCTCGTGCGGCCCGCTCCCCCACAGGTTCCCGCCGCCGGGCGAGTCGAGCCAGGCGTCGAGGTCCTGCTCGGAGTCGAAGAGCCGGCAGTCCGGGCCGTGGGTCCGCACGATGGAGTCGAAGTCCCGCCCGAGCCGGTCGCAGTGCTCCTCGAGCACCTTGGACTTGTGCACGAACTGGTCGAGGCCGACCTGCCAGTTGGTGGCGTCGGCGTGCTCGGCGGCGATCCGCAGCGTCACCTTCTCGCCGCCCCCACCGACCCAGATCGGCGGCCGCGGTCGCCGGAGCGGCTTCGGGTCGCAGAACGCGCCGTCGAGCTGGAGGTGCTCGCCCGCGAACGTGACCGTCTCCTCGGACCACAGCCGCGGGATGACGGTGATGGTCTCCTCGAGCACGGCCAGCCGGTCGCGGTCCGGCGAGGTACTCGTAGCCGTAGGCGCGCGTACTCGCGGTCGTACCACCCCGCGCCGAGGCCGAGGATCAGCCGACCGCCGGAGAAGACGTCGATGCACGCGGCTTCCTTGGCGAGCAGGCCGGCGTTGCGGTAGCTCGAGCACGTGACGAGCTGGCCGAGCTCGGCCGTCGACGTGACCTGCGACAGCGCGGCGAGCATCGTGAACGCCTCGAAGCAGTGCGTGGCCTCGCGCCGCGGCACCGTCTCGACGTGGTCGTAGACCCAGAGGTGGTCGTAGCCGACGCGCTCGGCGAGCTGCGCGAGCTCGACCGACCGGGCCCACGGCCTCGGCCGCGCCCCAGCCGGTGTACTCGAGCTTCCATCCCTGCGGGACGAACGCGCCCCAGCGCAGCGCGCTCATCTGGAACTCCCAGTACTGGATCTCCACCATCATCGGCAGCAGGTAGCCGACGTAGATCGACGTGATCGCCAGCACGCCGTGGTCGTCGGTCTCCTTGTCGATGACGTCCACCCGGTCGTCGCGCTCCGCGTAGGCCTTCGCCTTGGCGAGCACGTCGTCGAGCTCGGCCTCGGTGCCGACCGACAGGCCGAAGTGATCGAGGCGCGGCGCGGTCATCGGCGCGTCGTCCGCGATGAGGAACACGAACTGCTCGATCGCGTGCACGCCGAAGACCAGCTTCCTGCGGTCCACGGTCTCGGTCGGCAGCTCGACCCAGCCGAACACCTCGCCGTAGAAGTCGCAGAGCTGCCTTGCGGCCGGCCTCGTCGAGCAGGTCCGCGGGCACGCTCATCGCGACGTGGTTGAACCGCGGCTTGCGCGGGTCGTCGGTGCTCACCGGCCGACCTTCGGGGCGACCATCACCTTCGCCGGGAGCTCACCGGCACCGAGCATCTCGATCGCGGTGAGCAGGCCGCCGAGGCCGACGTCGTTCGGCTCGACGAGGAGGTCGCGCGGGAAGTCGGGCTCGGCCAGCAGCTCGAGCGCCCGCTCGAACCCGTCGGCGTCGTAACAGAACGCGCCGGTGATGACGAGCTCGTTCAGCAGGATGCGACTCGGGTCGAAGCGCGGCGGCTTGATCCCCGCGCCGACGAGCACCAGCCGGCCGGTGCGCTGGAGCTGGCCGAGGCACTGCTCCATCGCCGCCGCGTGGCCCGAGCACTCGAGCGCGACCTGGAAGGGCTCGGCGACGATCTCGTTCGGTGACCGGGGGACGGTCAGCTCCTCGGGCGTGATGCTGCGCGCGCCGAGCTTCTCACCCAGCTCGCGCGCGGACCGCGGCCGGCTCGCTCAGCACGATGTCGGTGATCCCGCGCTGCGACGAGCGCGGCGATCGTCAGCGTGCCGATCGGCCCGCCGCCGGTGACGAGCACCCGCTCACCCGGCTGCACGTCCGGCGCGGGTGATGCCGTGCAGCGCGACGGCCAGCGGCTCGGTCAGCGCGGCGTGACGCATGCGAGAGGCCGTCGGGCAGGCGCAGGAGCTCGCCGGACCGCACCTTGATGTAGTCGGCGAACGCACCCTGGAAGTCGCCGCCCTCACCCACCGAGCCCCGACCGGAGCAGAGGCTCGGCCGGCCGGCCCGGCAGTACTCGCACTCGCCGCAGCGCACCGACGGCCCGCCGACCGCCGGGTCGCCGACCTTCCAGTCCGGTGACCCCGCTCCCGACGGCCGCGACCGTGCCGGTGTACTCGTGCCCGCCGACCGAGTTCGGCCGGCCCCAGCCCTCGAGGACGAAGTGGATGTCCGAGCCGCAGACCCCGCAGTGACTGACCTCGAGGAGGACGTCGTCGGCGCCGAGCTCGGGGATCGGGTAGTCCTCGACCTCCACGGTGCGGTCACCCTTGTAGACCGCGGCCCGCATGGTCTCGGGAAGGTTCGCCACCATGACGCCGCAGCGTGGCCCAAACCTGACACCAGCGTCAACTACCGACCCCCGTTTTGCGCGTCACTTGGGACTCGCCCACGAGTCCGAGTGACGCCAAAATCCGTCGTTGGGATCAGGTGTAGCGCTCGGGGTCGAGCTCGGTCTCGAGGGTGTCGGCGCCGGCGAGGGCCCAGAGGTAGTAGAGGAAGGAGCCGGGCGCGGCGACGACGGGGTGCCAGCCGGAGGTGATCCGCTCGATCCGGCCGTCGCGAACGACGACGGCGCGCTCGTCCGCGTCGGACTCCGAGCGCATCTGGAGCCCGAAGCCGTCGGCGGGCTCGAAGCGGTAGAGGTAGATCTCCTCGTGCTCGTGGCGGTGGGGCGGGTAGCTCGACCAGAGCCCGGGCGGGTTCAGCGTCTCCCCCACGATCAGCGGGCCGGAGTCGACGTAGGTGCGGACCCGGCGGAACGTCGCGCCGTCGCCGCGCTCCTCGTCGTCGACGTCCTCGGGCGCGATGATGCGGCTCGGGATCTCCCGGTCCTCCTGGCGCCAGACGATCGTCGCCCGCAGGTCGCCGTGCAGCTCGAAGTCGGTGTCCCGCCCGACGAGCGCGGACCAGCCCGCGGCCTCGAACACGTCGTCACGACCCTCGACGTGGCTGCCGGTCGTCACCGACCCGCATCCCACCGACACCGCCCTCGATCAGGATCCACGCGACGCCGTCGGCCAGCTGCCCGCGCACCGGGCTCTCGACGCGCGCGACGCCGAGACGCCCGTCGGATCCGGGTTCGAGGAGCGGATCGACTCGGCCGTCGGTTCCCGGGGTCAGGGTGAGGGGCATCGAGCGCATCGTAATAACGTGACCCGCAGTCTTCGAGGGGGGTGTCATGTCCGCAGACCTGGTGATCCGGGGCGGGACGGTGGTGGACGGCTCGGGTGCGGCCGGTCGGCCGGCCGACGTGGCGGTGACCGGACGGCGTGATCACCGAGATCGGTGACCGCCTCGACGGCGACCGGGAGCTCGACGCCGTCCGGGCAGATCGTCTCGCCCGGCTTCATCGACATCCACTCCCACTACGACGCGCAGGTCTTCTGGGATCCCGCGCTCACGCCGTCGAGCTTCCACGGCGTCACGAGCGTCGTCGCCGGGAACTGCGGCTTCTCGATCGCGCCCTGCCGGCCGGAGCACCGCGCGCTGCTCGCCCGGACGCTCCAGCACGTCGAGGACATGAACCTCGCGACGCTCGAGGCGGGGATCCCGTGGGACTTCGAGACGTTCCCCGAGTACCTCGACTCCGTCGCCCGCCACGGGGTCGGCCTCAACTACGGCGTGTACGTCGGCCACACCGCGGTCCGCCTCTTCGTCATGGGCGAGGAAGGGTACGAGCGCGAGCAGGCGACCGACGACGAGATCGCGGCGATGCAGTCCGTCGTGCGCGACGCGATGGCTGCCGGGCGCGATGGGCTTCGCGACCAGCTCGTCCGCGACGCACAACGGCGACGAGGGCCGTCCGGTGCCGAGCCGGCTCGCCGACCTCGCGGAGCTCGAAGCGCTGCTCGCGCCGCTGCACGACCTCGACAAGGGGGTCGCCGCGCTCCTGCCCGGCGAGCGGATCAAGCACGCGGACGTCTACGCGCTCCAGCAGAAGATCGGGCGTCCGCTCACGTGGACCGCGCTGCTCACGATCAAGGGCTTCCCGTGGCACGAGGGGATCATCGAGGACAACGACGTGGCCCGGGCCGCCGGCGGTCAGGTGTGGCCGCAGGTCTCGGTGCGGCCGCTCGTCTTCCAGATGAACCTGCGCGAGCCGTTCACGTTCAACATGGCGCCGGCGTTCGCCGAGCTCATGGCCGAGCCCGACGCGGTGCGGCTCGAGCGCTACGCGGATCCCGCGTGGCGGGAGCGGGCGATCTCGGACCTCAACAACAAGGCGTTCCTCCGCCCGAACTGGGACGCGCTGGAGGTCGCGGAGAGCACCGCGCACCCGGAGCTGATCGACCGCAGCGTGGTCGAGCTGGCCAACGAGCGGGGCGTCACCCCGATCGACGTGATGCTCGACATCTCGCTCGACGAGAACCTCGAGACCCGCTTCCGCTCGACGCTCGCGAACAACGACCCGGAGGCGATCGCCTGGCTCCTCGGCCGCGAGGGGGTGCTGCTCGGCCTCGCCGACTCCGGCGCGCACGTCAGCCAGCTCTGTGACGCGTGCCTCCCGACCGACCTGCTCGGCAACTGGGTGCGCGAGAAGGAGGTGATCTCGCTCGAGCGCGCGGTGAACAAGCTGACCGGTGAGCCCGCGGGCGTGTTCGGGCTCGACCGAGCTGACGGCGGCCGCGGGCTGCTGCGCGAGGGCATGGCCGCGGACATCACGGTCTTCGACCTCGACACCGTCGCGCCCGGACCGCTGCGCCGCATCCACGACTTCCCCGCCGACGGCGAGCGCCTCACCGCCGACGCCCCGACCGGCATGACCCACACCCTGGTCAACGGCGTCCCGATCCGCGTCGACGGCACGCCCGTCACCGACGACGCCGACCCCCGCCCCGGCCGGGTCCTGCGCTCCTAGCCCGACGCCAACCTTCCTGCCGTCGGAGCCGGAACCGTCGTCACCAGGGTTCGGCACAAACCCAACGGGAGCTGCGGGGGCCGCGTACGATCCGGCGATGGCTGGACAGACGAGCGCTGGTCACGGGTGCGACCGGATTCGTCGGTGGGCACATGGTGCGACGGCTCGTCGCCGATGGCTGGACCGTCGACGCGCTCGTCCGGGACCCGTCCGCGACCGCTCCCGGCCGGCGTCACCATCCATCGCGATCCCCGGCCCGATCGACGATCTCATCGGGCTCGTCGGCGGCCTGAAGCCGGACGTCTGCTTCCACCTCGCGACCGCCTTCCGAGGCGTCCACGTCCCCGCGGACATCGAGCCGATGGTCACCGCGAACGTCGGGTTCGGCACCGCGCTGGCCGAGGCCGTCAGCCAGGCCGGCGACTGCACGTTCGTGAACACCGGCACCGTCTGGCAGCACTACGAC
Source organism: uncultured Acidimicrobiia bacterium (assembly GCA_963848485.1). Classification (GTDB taxonomy): domain Bacteria; phylum Actinomycetota; class Acidimicrobiia; order IMCC26256; family JAENVU01; genus Chersky-806. The sequence goes on along the minus strand of CAWKDX010000014.1, from coordinate 132,759 downwards.
GCCCGCCCGTACAGCCCCGTCTCGCTCTACGCGGCGATGAAGCAGGCGTTCACCGACGTGCTCCGCTTCTACCAGGAGGTCGCCGGTCTCCCCGTCGTCACGCTCGAGCTGACCGACACCTACGGCCCCGGTGACCCCCGGCCCAAGCTGCTCCCCATCCTGCTCAAGGCCGCCCGCAACGGCACGCACATGCAGATGACCGACGGGACCCAGCTCATCGACCTGCTCCACGTCGACGACGCGGTGCGCGCGCTGCTCGCGACCGCGGCCGGGACCCCGGGCGACGTCTACGGCGCGTCGGGCGGCGAGACGCTGAACCTGCGCGACCTCGTGGCCCGGTTCGAGCAGGTCTCGGGCCTCACGGTCGACGCCGAATGGGGCGTCCGGCCCGCGCGGCCCCGGGAGATGATGCGCCCGTGGATGGTCTCCGGTCCTCCGCCCGGCTGGAGCCCGCAGGTCGGCCTCGACGACGGCATCCGTGCCCTCATCGCCTCCGAGTAGCTACGGTTCCGATGGTGCGCGCCCGCCGTGTCGTGTGGTCGCTGGTCGGGCCCGGTTCCTTCGCACTGGCCGCCGTCGTCGGTGCCCGCCGGGTGCCCGGCTACAACCCTCGGGACGAGCCGATCAGCGCACTCGCCGCCACCGGCTCCGATGCGGCACGAGTCATGATCCCCGGCTTTCTCGGCCTCGCGGTCGGTTCCCTCGGTCTGGCCCACGCGTTGCGGGGTTCGCCGGCCGCGCCGAGCCCGGTGCCCGTCCTCCTCGCCCTGGCCGGGGTGACGGTCGGCGGCGCGGGGCTGGCCCGGTGCAGCGATCGCAGCTGTCCGACCCGGATGCTCGGCGACGAGAACGTCACTCGCTCCGATGATCTTCACGCCGCTTGCAGCGGTGCGACGTTCGCACTCTGGATCGCCATCCCGCTGATCGCCGCGAGTCGGGGGGTGAACGCAAGCGCCCACTACCGCCGGACCTCGTGCGCGTTCGCGCTGACGACGCTCGCCGCACTCGTTGTCGGCGGGCAGCGTGCTCGCCGGCCTGCGGCGACGTGGAGTGGAACCGCGCAGCGCGTCATGCTCGCCTCGGCACTCAGCTGGTATCCGTTGGCAGCACTGCATGCCGGCGCCGCGCACTCACCAGCGAAGTCCTAGCGAACGTCCTGGTCGTCCGCGGTCACCGCGCGACTCGATCCGGAGCCCGGGCGCCGGGCTCGGGTCTGCGAGGCGTCCCGTCTCATCGACCGGCCCCGGCGGCGGCTGCCCGATCCGCACGAAGGCCTCGTCCGGGATCGTGCGCACGTCCTTGTACACGTGGTGGACGCACCGGTCGGCGGCGTGCTCGGGCGGGTGCTCGATGCTCGTCGGCGACTCGCCCCACTCGACCGGCTGGATCTCGTTGTTCACCGAGCAGTGCGCGCAGTAGACGGGCAGCGATTCGCGCATGAAGGTTCGGCCCGACCTCTCCGTCAGCGTCCGGTACGGATGCTCGCCCTCGTACGCGCCGGTCTCGATCAGCTTCCCGCCGGAGCCGCACTGGAACGCGAGCACGATCTTCTCGTCGTCCTCGGAGACCTCCACCGCGCCCATGTTCCCGAGCATCGAGCGCGCGATCACCTTCGCCCGCTGTGCGGCGGGCACGTCACTCCATCGGGTCCCGGTGTCGCGCCGCGGCCGCACGAACTCGTCACCGGTCTTGCGCAGCGCCCGCTCGACCGCCTCCTCGCCCAGCTCGTCCGCGATGAACGTCAGCAAGCTCGTGATCCAGTTGATCGAGTAGTCCTTCAGCCCGGCCCACTGCCCGACCGCCCGGTCGATCAGGGCCTTCGCAACCTCCGGGTCCCCTGCATCGACCGCCTCCTTCGCCTGGTCCCACAGCGGCGTCTGCATCTTCTCGATCTCGGCGTCGCTCAGCACCCGGTCCGTCACGGTCGCCCCTTCGCTACGACTTCGGACCCCGCGGGAGTCCGAGCACCCGTTCGGCGATGATGTTGCGCTGGATCTCACTCGTGCCGCCGGGGATGGTGCCGCCGAACGAGCGCATCCACTGGATGGGCCAGGAGCCCTCGCGCCACATCTGCGGGCCGCGGGTCGTGGTGTCCAACCCGCGCAGCCCGTCCGCTTCCGTCCCGATCTGCAGGGACCGCTGCACGCTCTCGCTCCCGAACAGCTTGAGCAACGAGTGCTCCGACGCAGACTTGCCCGCCATGAACTTCGAGAACCCCCGGTAGCCCATGCACCGCAGCGCCTGCCCGTCGATGGCCACGCTCGCGACCTGGTCGCGGTAGACCGCGTCGTCACCGAGCCGGCCGTCGGGCTCCGATCTCGTCGCCCAGCTCGATCAACCCGCGCAACGCGCGGTCGAGGCTGTACGCGTAGTCGATCCACAACATCGCACGCTCATGGGCCAGGGAGCCCTGGGTGATCGGCCAACCGCCGTTGAGCTCGCCGAGCAGGTTCTCGCGCGGCACGCGCGCGTCGGTGAAGAACACCTCGTTGAAGTCGAGGAAGGTCGGCTCGGACAGCTCGGGGAAGGGGCGGGCCTCGACGCCGAGCGTCTTCATGTCGATGATGAGCGCGCTGATGCCCTTGTGCTTCGGCAGGTCCGGGTCGGTGCGCACGAAGCACAGGCACCAGTCCGCGTGGTGCGCACCGGAGGTCCACACCTTCTGGCCGTTGACGACGAAGTCGTCGCCGTCGAGCACCGCGCGCGTGCGCAGGCTCGCGAGGTCGCTGCCCGCGGCCGGCTCGCTCATCCCGAGGCACCACGCGATCTCGGCCCGCAGCGTCGGCAGGAGGAACTGCTCGCGCTGCTCGGGGGTGCCGTAGTCCTTGATCGACGGGGCGATGATCCCGAGCCCCTGAGGGTTGAGGCTGCGCGGGATCTCCCGGCGCGACATCTCCTCGAAGTAGATCATCTGCTGCATCGGGTTGGCGTTGCGGCCGCCGAGCTCGGGTGGCCAGCCGGGCACGAGCCAGCCGGCGTCGAAGAGCGTCCGCTGCCACTCCCGCGCCCACGGCGGCAGGTCGGCGCTCGACAGCTTCGGCTGCGCCAGCACCTCGCGCGGCGGGAGGTGCTCCTCCAGCCACGTCACCAGCTCGGCCCGAAACGCCTCTTCCGCTTCCCCGTACTGCAGTCGCACGGCCGGAACGCTACCCGCTAGGTTCCCCACCTGACATCAGCGTCAGGAATTGGGACTACGGGATGTCGGCCACCGACCACAGGCGGGACCGCCGAGAGGGATCTTCGAGAAGATGGACTTCGAACGGTCGGCTGACCAGGAGCTGCTCTCGGAGACGGTGAGCCGGTTCCTCGCCGAGCAGGCGCCGATCCTGCCCTACGTCCGGGACCTGCTCGACGGCCGACATCGGCACCACCGCCGCGGTGTGGACCGGCCTCGCCGACCTCGGCGTGATCGGGCTGCTCGCCCCGGAGGCGAACGGTGGCGCGGGCATGGGGATGGTCGACCTGGCCGTCGTCCTCGAGGCCATGGGCGCATGGGTGCACCCCGGGCCCGTTCCTCTCGAGCGCGGTCGGCGCCGTCAGCCTCGTGTCCGCTCGCCGGCGCGGCGCACGATCACGAGTCGCTGCTGCCCGGCCTCGCGTCGGGCGAGATCGTCGGCACGGTGGCGACGCTGGGAAGCCGGCCGGCGGGCGCGCTGGCGCGACCCGGAGACCACCGCCACGCCGAAGGGGGACGGCTGGGTGCTCGAAGGCACCAAGGTGCACGTCGCCGACGCGGTCGGCGCCGACCTCCTGCTCGTCGTCGCCCGCCGCTCGGACGACACGCTCGGCGTGTTCGCGGTCACGCCGGACGGCCGCCGGGCTCACGATCACCTCGACGCCGACCGTCGACGGCACCCGCAAGGAGGCAACCGTCAACCTCCGCGCCGTCGAAGCGCGCCTCGTCGGTGACGGCGACGCGACCGACGCGATCGCGGAGACCGTCGATCGACTCGGCGTTGCGGTGGTCGTCGATGGCGTCGGCGCGGCCGTCGCGCGCCCTCGAGCTCGCGGTGGAGTACGCCAAGGAGCGCCGCCAGTTCGACGTCCCGATCGGGACGTTCCAGGCCGTGCAGCACCTGTGCGCGGACATGCTGCGTGCGGTCGAGCTCGCCCGTGCCTCCGCCTACTACGCGTGCTGGGCGTGCGACGCGGCCGACGGCACCGAGCGCCACCGCGCCGCGACCATGACGCAGGCCTTCGCGGCGGACGCGTTCTACGAGGTGGGTGCGTCCGCGATCCAGGTGTTCGGAGGCGTCGGCTTCACCTGGGAGCACGACATCCACCTGTTCTACAAGCGGCTCCTCAGCGTCCAGCAGTACGCCGGTGGCTCGATCGATCAGCTCGAGGAGCTGGCCACGATCGTGCTCGACTCCCCCACCTGATCTGTTGCCTGATCGATCCCGCCCTCCGGCTCCGGCCACCAGCGGGCGGACACCGCGACGATCGCCACCGCCGCGAGCACGACGAGGCTCGGCTCGGCGGTGACCCGGAAGCGGGTCTGACCGTACGACAGCACGCGTGCCCACCGTGACGATGATCGGCGGGACCAGCAGTGGCCACTGCCGCGTCCGCCGTCGCCGCAGCACCACGACACCGCCGATCGCGAGCAGCAGGATCGGGTAGTAGAAGAACATGCCGAGCCCGGTGATCCAGCTGGGCCGGCCCTCGGCCTCGTTCCACTTGAGCATGTCGCCAGGACGGAACAGGCCCCAGTCGCGACCGACGCGCGCGGCTTCGACCACCACCGCGCGACCCTTGTGCGCCTTGATGTAGTCGAACGCCTTGTCGCGGTAGATGCGCGACGCGACGGACTGGTCACCTGCCGGTGGTCGCTTCGGGATGCAGTCGTCGAGTGACGTGAGCCCGGTCGACGGACCGTAGAAGCTCGGCGGGCAGTTCGACCCCAGGATCGCGATGCCGTCGTTGGTCGAGATGAACGTCGGGTCCTGGAAGCGGCTGAGGTTGTACCCGACCCAGGGACCGATGATCACGACCGCCCCGAGCGCCAGCACCCCGACGATCGCGAACCGGCGCGACCACGCGAGCGTGCGGAGGCTCACGAGCAGGGGGACTCCGAGCAGCGGTGCGAGCAGCACGAGCTCCGCGCGACGAGCGCGCCGAGCCCGCAGATGACCCCGACCGCCAACGCGAGCCACAGCGACGGCTTGCGGAGCAGCTTCAGCAGCAGCAGCAGTGCCGCGGTCACCGCGACCGTGGCGAACGCCTCCGACATGATGAGGCCGTCGTTCACCCAGAGGTACGGGTAGACCGCGGCGATCCCCGCGGCCACGAGGCCGGTGCGGTCGCCCGCGAGCTCGCGGCCGAGCAGCCCGATCAGGGCCACCGCGCCCAGCCCGACGAGCATGATCTCGAACCGCATCATGAGCTGCGTGTCTTCGTTGCTCAATCCGAGCGCGTCGCCCGCCTTGACCGTCGGGACGAGCGCGAACACGGTCAGTGGCGGATGGTCGGCCGCCGGGGTGCTGCGGTGCGGCGCCCCGGGCAGGAACTGGAACGGATCGACGTAGCCGTGGCCGTCGGCGATCGTGCGGGCCTGCAGCTCGTAGTAGGCGGCGTCGTAGAACTTCTCGTCGTACCGCGCGACGCCGAGCACGTACGCGACGCGCACGCCCAACGCGATCAGCAGGATCACGCCGAGGACGACGAAGAAGCGACGGGACCCGCGGGCTGGCACCGCGCAGGAGGCTACCGGCGGCGGGTGAGCAACAGTGCGCCAGCGAGCGGTCCCCCGCCGGCCGCGGCCACGCCGACCTCCGGGTCGCCCGCCACCTGGCGCGCCCCGGCCTCGCCCCAGAGCTGCACGCAGGCCTCGTGGAGGAAGCCGTACCCGTGCAGACGGCCGGCCGAGAGCTGGCCACCGTGGGTGTTGAGCGGGAGCACGCCGTCGCGTGCGATGCGCTCGCCGCCTTCGACGAACGGCCCGGACTCACCCTTGCCACAGAAGCCCATCGCTTCGAGCCAGGTCATGGTGATGAACGAGAAGCCGTCGTACATCTCGGCGAGCTGCACGTCGGACGGCTTGAGGTCGGTGCGGTCCCAGAGCTGCGCGCCGGCGTCGCGGTTGGCCATCGTGGTGAGGTCGTCGAACTGATCCCAGCTCGGCCGGCCGCGCAGCGCGGTGCCGACGGCCTCGACCTGGATGCCGGGCTTGCGCAGGTCGGACTGGGTGTCGACCCTCGACACGATCACCGCGGTGGCGCCGTCGCAGGGTGCGTCGCAGTCGTAGAGGCAGAACGGCGTCGTGATCATCCGGACGCCGAGGTAGTCCTCCATGGACATCGGGTCCGTGTAGATCGCCTTCGGGTTCAGCGCCGCGTTCTTCCGCGCGTTGAGCGCGATCTGTGCGAGCTGCTCGCGGCGTGGTGCCGAACTCGTAGAAGTGGCGCTGGGCCATCATCGCGATCCAGATCGCGGCCGACGGCGCCGCGAACGGCAGCGTCCACTCCATGAAGCCACTGGCCCGGAAGCCACCGCCGTCGCCCCCGCCACCGCCGGGCATCACCGCGGCGCGGCCCTTGTCGCCCTGGGCGCTGCCTTCGTAGACGCTGCGGAAGCAGAGCACGTGGGTGGCGAGGCCCGAGGCGACCGCCATGCACGCGTTGATCACCGAGCCGAGCTGGCCCGGCGACTCGATCCCGCCCGACCACCAGCCGAGCTCGAGCCGAAGCGCGTCGTGCACGTCGACCACGCCGGCGCCGGAGAAGCCCGGCGGCACGGACATCGGACCGGGATAGGTCGCGACGCCGTCGATGTCCTTGGTGGTGAGCCCGGCGTCCGCGATCGCCGCGAGGCAGGCGTCGAGGGTGAGCTCGAGCGGGTCGCGGCCGAGCCGGCGACCGACGTCCGATTGGCCCGCGCCGGAGATCATGGCGCGGCGCTCGATGACGAGGCTCGGGTCGATGTTCACGCGGTCACCGACCGGGCGGAAGAGCGGGATCCACACATCCTCGTGGTGCTCGAACGTGACCTCGAGGTCCATGCCGATCTCGACGTCGTCGGGTTCGACGTCCGACCAGGTTGGTCGTCGAGCCGCAGGCCCTCCTGTTCGGGCAGCGCGACGATCGCGACGACGAACGGCAGCTCGGGCCCGGGCATCCACGGCTGGTAGTTCACGGTGAACGTCCAGAGCGTCGCGCGGCCTGACACCACTTCGAACTCGAGCTCCTTGGAGTGGCAGATCGGGCAGATCGGCGTCGGCGGGTGGTTGTAGTAGCCGCAGCTCTGGCAGCGCTGGAAGCGCAGCTCGCCGACCTCACCGCCGGTCCAGAAGTCGCGGTTCAGGTCCGTCAGCCGCGGCAGGATGCGGAACGGGAGCTCGGCCTCGGTGCGCGTCCGCCATGGTCAGTCCGCCTCCGGTGCTCGCTGCGGCGTCGAATCCCTCACGCGCGACCGGCATCGCCTCGACCGCGGCGAGCATGCCGAAGCCGGGGACCGTCAGCATGATGGAGCCGAGCACCTCTTCCCACTCGGCGCCGACCTCGCGGGCCAGCTGCGCGTGGCGTCGGATGCCGGCGGGGTTGCGCAGGATCACCGTGCAGACGAGGCGGATGAGCTCGTGGGTCTTGCGGTCCGGCGACTGCAGCGAGTCGATCTGGCTGAGCCACGAGCTCTGCGCGTCGTGCAGCGCGGGGAACGTCTCGTGGAGTGGCTCCTCGAACGGGAAGCTCCACTCGTTGTCGGGGCTCACGACGTTGCTGCCGGCTTGAACTGGACGATCGTGACGTCCTCGCTCGTGGGGTGGAACACCGCCTCGAGGGCCATGCCGATCGCGAGGTCGTCGAACTCGCACTGGACGACGTTCGTCATCATCCGCGGGCCTTCTTCGAGGTCGACGACGGCCGCGACGTACGGGATCCAGTCCGGGAACGGCGGGAGGTCGTTGCGGTGCACGACGGACCACGTGTAGAGGGTCGCCTTGCCGCTCGCCTCGTACCACTCGACGTCGTCGCTCCAGCACTTCGGGCAGAACGGCCGCGGGTAGAAGTGGTACTCACCGCACGCGTTGCAGTGCTTGATGAGGAGCTTGCCTTCGCGGCGTCGCGTCCCAGAACGGCTGCGTCTCGTTGTCGGGAGTCGGAAGGTCGAACCGCATCGCCGTCATCGGTCGGGCGCTCCTCAGCCGCGCTGCGGGAGCGCGGCGGTCGCGACACCGGTGAGCTTGGGCTCGCCGGCTTCGTTCGTGACCGAGCATTCGAGGTCCACCCGCGGCTCGGTGCCCTCGGTGTACTTCTTCGCGACCTTGACGCTCGTGGTGAGCACCTCGCCCGGCCACGTCTGCTTCGTGAAGCGGATCTTGTAGAGCCGGAGGTTGCCGACGCCGACGTAGTCGGTCAGCGCCTTGGCGAGGATCCCCGCGGTGAACATGCCGTGACCGAAGACGCTCGGCAGCCCCGACGCCTGCGCGCGCGACCTCGTCGTGGTGCATGGGGTTGAAGTCACCCGATGCACCCGCGTACTGGACCAGGTTCGTGCGGGTCAGCGTGTGCGAGAACACCGGACCTTCGTCGCCCTCGCTGACGTCCTCGAAGTACACCTTCTGCTCAGCCATCGAGCCTCTTTGCTATCGGTTCCCTGACACGACTGTCAACTTCGCGCGCGGTCGTCTCAGGGCCGTCGGAGCACGTATCTGGCGAAGAACCCGTCGGGCGAGACGCTCGCTGGTTTCGATGGTGAAGCCGGCGCGCTCGATCATCGGCTCGAGCAGCCAGGTGAACGTCGAGCTCTCGTCGCGGATGTGCTCCTCGAGCTCGGCTCGGCTCCACCCGTCGCCCACGTCGCCGCTCCCGTGCGCGCACCACTCCTCCACCCGGTCGGCCGCCTCGGCCAGTGGGAACGAGTAGACGACGTCCCAGAGCCGGAGGAACCCGCCCGGAACCAACGCGAAACTGGTCGACCCGAGGAGGCTGGGATGGACAACTCGCGAGACCAAGCCTTGGTGCGCACGATCCTCGAGCACGCCGAGGACTACCCGTGGAAGATGCAGGACATCGGGCTGCTCGGTCTGTGGCTCGACGACCGCCGGGAGCACCGGCTCCACGTGTGGGACCCGGGCTCGAGCGTGGGTGATCTCCCGGTGCACGACCACCCGTTCGACTTCACGTCGACGGTCGTCGTGGGTGAGATGACCAACACCCGTTACGAAGAGGACGCCGACGGCGTCGAGTACCACCGCGTGCGGTACACCGCGTCGAACGAGGACGCCCGCATCACCGACACCGTCAGGTTGTCCGGCGCGGCCACCACCGTCGCAGCCGGCGAGTGCTACTCCCAGCTGGCCGCCGAGCTGCACGACAGCCGCCAGGTTCCGGGCACGGTGACGATCATCCGCATGACGTTCACGGACGTGCCCGATCAAGACCTGTCCGTGTGCACCCGGGGCGAGGTGCCCTGGGTCTCGAGCCAGTCCCGTCCCGCAACTCGCGACGAGGTGAAGCGGATCACCACCACCGCGCTCGACCGCTTCTGATGGGTGGCGGTCTCCGCCTCGGGATCGCGGATCATTTCGGCTGGGCCGTGATCGTGACCGCTTCCGCCGACCACCGTCGTGGACCGTCGCCGGATCGAGCTGGTCGAACCCGGCGTGACTCCGCACCGATCCACTACGACAGTGCTACCTCGATGTCGCGGCGACGACCGCGCTCGTTGCCGACGTGCGCGCGTCGGTGGTCCGCGCTTCGTCGGCCGCGTTCGACGAGCTCGCGGGCGCGCTGCCCGCGCCGATCGAGTCGCTCTCGTTGCGCTCGTTGCCGTCGGACTTCCCCACCGACATCGCGGTCCTCCGGCAGTCGCCGTGGGAGGCCCGGGCCGACGCGGTCATGTACCGCGAGGTGCTCGTCGACCTCGCCGACGGTCGCGGGTGGGACGTCCACTTCTACGAGGCGAAGAACGTCATCGCCCGTGCTTCTGATGTGCTCGGCGCACGTGCCGACGAGGTCCTGCAGGGACCTCGAGCCACGTTGGGTCCACCCTGGGGCAAGGACCATCGCACCGCGCTCGCCGCAACCGTCGTCGCCGGCTAAGTCGAGCGTTACTTCGTTCCCACGATGCAGCGCGCGAGGCCCGGTACCCGGACCTCGCCGTCCGCGCTCGAACGCGCTGACGTTCGCGATCGCGGTGGCCCGAATCCGTTCCCGCGCCGGTCCGTCAACCCGCTGCAGCGCCGCAACCGCGAGACGTGCTCGCTGATCATCTCCCAGTACTGCGCGGGCGACTCCGTCACGAGCTCGACGCCGACGTCCCACTCGGCAACATCGCGTAGCCCCGCGTCCTCGTACAGGGCACCGACCGATCCCGGGTCGCGGAGCGGAACATGTTTGGGCCTCCCGGATCAGGTGGCGGCACCACGACCTGAGTCGCGATCGCCTGCATGGCGATCGAGGTCCAGGGGTTCTCGTCCGGCTTGACCCAGACCGACGAGCAGAGCCGACCGCCCGGCTTGAGCACGCGGGCGAACTCGGCGGTCGCCAGGGGCATGTCGGGGAAGAACATGTACCCGAAGCGCACCGAGACGCTGTCGAACGTGGCGTCGTCGAACGGCAGGTCATCGGCGCTGCACACCTGCGTCTCGATGTTCGTGACGCCCTGCGCGCTCGCTCGTCGCGCCGCGACGTCGAGCATCTCCGCCGCAAGGTCGGTCAGCACGACGCGTCCCTTCGGCGCCAGCCTCGCGATGCTCAGACCCGGCTCACCCGTGCCGGAGGCGATGTCGAGATGCCGTTGATCCTGACGGATGGCGAGCCGCTCGATCATCGCAGCGCCGACCGACCGCAGCTGATCCGTGATGACGGAGTCCCACTTCTCCCAGCCCGCCGACAGCCCGGCCCACGTCGCTCGCTGCGCGTCTCGGATCTCGTCGGCGCTCGGCATCGGCTCTCCCCACTCTCGATGCACCCGGTGAACCTGCATGATGCCCGGTCGGAGCGCGCTCGTGCGTCTACCAGTCCTGGGCGGCGAGCAGTCGCGTGGCCAGCGGTTCGAGCGTGGCCATGAGCTCATCGAGCTCGCCGGGCTCGAGGCTCTCGTAGGGCTTCGCCGCGAGGTCGTCGGTGAGCGCCTCGACCCGCGCCTTGACGGCGTGACCCGGCTCGCTCAGCCAACCGTCATCGCCGATCAGACCGCGATCCGCGCATCCCGTCGATCACCGCGGCGATCTGCGCTCCGGGGAGGTGGTGGATGCGTCCGAACTTCTCGGCGGGCATGTCCATGTCGAGGGCGAGGAGGACGTGAGCTTCGAGGCCGCCGACCCCCTCGACCATCAGGGCCGCGATGTGCCCGTCGCCCCGGTGCTCGCGCAGCAAGGAAGCGGCATGGAAGAGACGGGCCACCACGTCATCGGGGTTCGGCAGCGTGCGCAGCGCGGCGTACATCGGCCGGCCCTCGAACGGCGCGCTGGTCGCGGCCTCGAGCAACAGATCAGCCGCGCGTGCGAACGCGGGAGAGTCGACGTCATCGCCCAGGATCCGGCGCAACGCATTCGCACAGCCCTTCTGGCGAGCGGCGATCGCCGCTTCCGGCGTGGTGGTGTCCCACACCTTCGGAATGTGGCGAGCCACCTCACCGGGGGCGAAGTTGTAGAAGAGCGCGTCCACCACCTCCGCCGGAACGAGGCCCAGGGGCGCCGCCCGTCCGGCGAAGTAGGTGTCCCAGTAGTTGGTGAACCCCAGGGCGAACATCGCCTCGTTGGGCTCGTCGGCCGAGTAGGGGATGACGCCGATCGGCTCGACCAGCTCGAACATCCGGCGTGCCATCGCGTTCATGGTCGACCCATCCTTCCGCAGCCCTCGCCCCGAGCGGACGCTGACAGTCAATTGGACCACTGTCGCCGCGAAACTCATCGCTTCGATGGTTCGCGTCGCCCGCTGCGCTCGTCGATGCCACCTGGCATCGGCAGCTCCGCGTGAGACTCGGTCCGGTGTCCAGACGACCTTCGAGGCTGCCGGAAGCGAGCAGGCCTTCGTGAACCTCGCGCACGCGTGGCACGAGCGCTGCCTCGCTGACGAGGTCGTCAGCCACGCGTTCTCGGCACGGCTATCACCCTCAGCACACTGAGCGTCTGGCTGCGTACTGGTCGGAAGCTCTGGGTGGGCCACCGAGCTACACCCGGTTCCTCGGCGACGAGACCACTGCCGTCCGGATGCATTCGGGCCATGGTGAGCACCTCGAGATGGACGACCGTGCGCGAGATCTGCTTCGCACGCGCCCTCGATGACGCGAACCTCCCGGACGACGAACGATTCCGGGAACGAAGGAGTCCTTCCGCTGGGCAACCGAGCTCGCGACTCCATCGTGGCGGACGACGTTCCCGCCGGCCTCGAGATCACACGCTGTCGTGGGATCGGTCCCGTTGACCGCTAGCCCGAGCCCGTCGAGATCGTTCCGGCGCCACTTGAGTCGCCACGACGCGCGGGATAACCCCGGCAACATCGGTGATCGTCCGGCGAGAATGGACTCCATGGAGAGAGGTCGAGGTCGTCGTCGCTCATCATGAGCGCGCGACCCTGCGGGTTGGCGACACGTTCCTGAAGATCGACGGTGATCAGACGCGCACCGACCGCGAAGTCGAGGCGATGACGCTCGCGCCGGTCCGACTCCCGAAGTCCTGTGGCGGAAGCCACCGGTGCTCGCGTTCGCGGCCCTCCCAGGGACAGCACTCGGCCGCCTCGGTGAGCCGTCGACGGCGTCGTCAGCGGCGTGGGCCACGGCGGGCGCCGCCGCCCGGACCCTGCACGACGCTCCGCTGCCACCATGGTCGGGTTGGAGCCTCGAGGAGTTCGCATCGCACCTCGATGGCGAATGCGAGTGGCTCGTCGCCAACGATGTCCTTCCCGCCGACGTGTCACGGTCAACCGTCGAATCGCGAGACTGCGCTCCGACCGTGGACACCAGTGTTCACGCATGGCGACCTCCAGGTCGCCCACGTCTTCGTCGACGATGACGAGGTCACCGGTGTCGTTGACTGGTCCGACGCGTGCCAGGGCGACGGGCTGTTCGACCTTGCCATCCTGACGCTCGGACACGAGGAGCACCTTGACGATGTCGTTGCCGGGTATGGCGCCGACGTCGACCTCGATGTGATTCGTGCGTGGTGGTCGTTGCGAAGCCTGCTGGCGGTCCGCTGGCTCTCGAGCACGGCTTCGACCCGTCGCCCGAAGTCGCACTGCTGGTCCCGACCCGTGAGCTGCCCGCCGTCGACCAGGCCAGTGGCGCTCATGACGCCAGCGGTCAAGGGGGCACCCAAAGGCGTCGACGTAGCCGCTCGCTCGCGGTGGTCAGCTCCGGCGTCGAGACTGACGACCCGCCATGGCAAGACCAGAGCCGACGCAAGGACGGTGAGCCACAGCCCACCGCCCACCCTCTCTCCAGCCGTGACGACTGCGTGACGACACGACCGACTCGAGTGCCGACCGTGGTTCACCCGTGTATCTCGCCCGATTGCTACGCCACAAGTCCGAGCACGGCGCGTACGCGGTAGCGAATGGTTGATGGTCTGAGTGCCGCAATTATGACCACGCCGATACCGAGCAGATGAGTGCTGTCACCAACGCGGTTGCCGCGCCACCCCGCGCACGCGAGCAGCTTGGTTCCGTCGTGATCGAACGGTTGGCCGGGACGCTTGACCCGACCCGGTCGCCACCCGAGCGGCGAAAGCACCGCGCGCTCACTGCCGCCACCAGAGCCACAACGCTGCCGATCAGGCCAGTGTGCGTATGACGCCATGGACCCGAGGGCGCGCTCTTGGGTGGGCGCGTTTCCTTGGATCAGTCCTGGTGCAACTGCCGATACTGCTCGTGGCCAAGCGTGTTGTTGATGTCGAAGATCAGGGGAACCATCGCGTCGGGCACTTCGCCGCAGTCTTCGACGAGCCACTGGAGCAATGCGAGGACGGCAGTGCCGAGACGCTGCTCGATGAGGAACGGCTCGGTCCTCTCGGGATCATGGCGCATGTCGCCGATGGCTTCCGCATGTTGCGCTGGGTCAGGGCCGCTCGCCGCTCCTGACCGACGACAGTTCATGTTCCAACTACCAATACCGTCGGACTCGCCATGGAGCGCGGCGACCACACGATGAGCCAGGCCAGGGTGATCTCATCGGGTGCTTGCCTTGTCGGGGTGTCCGTTATGATGCGAACATGTGTTCGGGTCACGGACGGCCAGACAGCACCACCACCGCTGAGGGCCCGCTGGATGCGGCGTCGCTGCTCGCGACCCTGCGCGACACGCCGACCTCCGAGCTCGAGGCGTCGTTCCGGGAGCTCGACACGCTCGAGAACGCGACCGGTGCGTACAAGCTGCTCGTCCTGGCGGTCCTCGATGAGCGCGACGTCGGTCGCGAGGACGGGACGCTCGACACGATCGGGCTGGGTGACCTGGACCGCGCGGGTCACGAAGGGCCGAGCCGCGGGCGCTGGTCGAGACCGCACGCGCGCTGCCCGACCGGCCCGCGATCAGCACCGCCGCACTCGAAGGCCGCCTGTCGGCGCGAGCAGCTCGCCGCGGTCGTCCAGGTCGCGACGCCCGACACCGACGCCGCATGGGCGGCGACGCTCCCGGCTGGACCGCGACGTCGCTGCTCGCCGCGGCCCGCAGCCAGCAAGACCGTGACCCGCGACGAAGCGGTCGAACGCGACCGGCAGCGGAAGCTCGGCTACCGGTGGGACGAGCAGCGCGGTGAGCTGCGGTTCTGGGGTCGAGTCCCCGATGCCGACGGCGCCGGTGTCGTCGCCGCCGTTCGAACGCGGCGCCGACAAGATCGGGCCCGACGAGCACGGCCAGTGGGAGCCCTACCCGCTGCGCTGTGCCGACGTGTTCGTCGACGCGCTCACCGCCGAAACGCCCGACGCGAGCGAGACCGGACGGGCGGGTCTCATGGTCCACACCCCCGAAGCGTCACTCCACGCAGACTCCGACGGAGCCCGGCGCGTACCTCGACACCGGCGAGACCGGCATCCCCATCGCGAATGAGACCGTCCGGCGCCTGGCCTGCGACGCGATCCGCCAGACCGTCCTCGAAGACGCCCGAGGGGTGCCCCTCAAGCTCGGACGGCGCACCCGGACGGTTCCGATCTACCTGTTCCGCCTGCTCAAGCACCGGGACCGGCACTGCCGAGCCCCCGGCTGTCGCCGCACCATCGGCCTGCACGCCCATCACCTCGTGCACTGGGCCGACGGCGGCGAGCACCGATCTCGAGAACCTCGTCCTGATCGTGCAGCCGCCACCACCACCTGGTCCACGAAGAGCACTGGCAAATCTGCGGACGTCCCAGCCAACCCGAAGCCCTTCGGTTCCGACCACCGGAACCCCAACCCGTCACGCCCTACCAACCACCACCCCTCGACCCCCGACATCCGCAGAACGATTCCTCGTCTCCACCGGCTGAACGTCGGGTCACGGATCCTTGGGGAGACCGAGGACGCGCTCGGCGATGATGTTGCGTTGGATCTCGCTGGTGCCGCCGGCGATGGTGAGGCAGCGGGTGAAGAGGAACTGCTGGGACCACATCGCGGCGGGGCCGTCGGCGATCGGCGCCCTCCCCCGCGAGGAGGCCGAGGCCGACCTCCTGGACCTTCTGGTCGTGCTCGACGCCGAGGAGCTTCTTCACCGAGGCCTCGGAGCCGGACGGGTCCGCGCCGGTGAGCGCGGAGAGGGTGAGTCGGAACCCCAGCACCGCCAGCGCGTAGCCGCGGGCGACGAGGCCACCGACTTCGGCGAGGACCTCGGTGTCGTCTTCGCGGCCGGTGGTGCGGACGATGTCCAGGATGCCGCGGATGCCGGCGCCGATCGTCGAGCCGCTCCCCATGGAGACGCGTTCGTTCGCGAGCGACGTGCGCGTCGCACGCCAGCCGTCGTGCTCGGCGCCGACCAGGCAGTCGTCGGGGACGAAGACCTCGTCGAGGAAGACCTCGTTGAACATCGCCATGCCGGTGAGCTCGCGCAGCGGGCGCACGTCGATGCCGGGCGTCTTCATGTCGAGCATGAAGAACGAGATCCCCTCGTGCTTCGGCGCCTCGGGGTCCGTGCGGGCGAGGAGGATCCCCCAGTGCGCGCGCTCGGCCATCGACGTCCACACCTTCTGGCCGCTCACCAGCCACCCGCCCTCGACCCGCTCGGCACGCGTCGTGAGCGACGCGAGGTCGGAACCGGCGCCGGGCTCGCTGAACAGCTGGCACCACTCGATCTCGCCCCGCAGCGTCGGTGGGATCCAGCGCTGCTGCTGCTCCTCGGTGCCGTAGACCATCAACGGCGGCAGCGCCCACCCGCCGACCGCGATGTTCGGGCGGATCATCTTGGCCCGCCGGAACTCGTCGTCGATCACCAGCTGCTCGAGCGCGTCCGCGTCGCGGCCCCAGGGCCTCGGCCACTGCGGCGAGATGAAGCCTTCGTCCGCCACGCGCCGGCGTTGCTCCACGTGGTCCAGACCGCTGAGCTCGGTCACCAGGGTGCGCAGCTCCTCGCGGTGCGCCTCCGCTTCGACCGGGAGATCGACGCTCAGGCGTCGCTTCGCCCCCTCGAGCGCGAGCCGTGCCGAACGCTCCTGCCACGTCGATGAGGTGCCGAGCAGCGCGCGCGTCGCAGTCGCGCGGCGAAGGTAGACGTGCGCGTCGTGCTCCCACGTGAAGCCGATGCCTCCGAGGGTCTGCACGCAGTCCTTGGCGGTCTGGAAGAACCCGCCGACCGAGAGTGACGCGGCGGCCGCCGCGGCAAACGACTCGGTGTCCGCGTCGCCGACCGCGCGCGCGGCGTCCCAGGTCGCGACGCGCGCCAGCTCGGTGCGGCCGAGCATGTTGGCGCAGCGGTGCTTCACGCCTTGGAACTGGCCGATTGGGCGACCGAACTGGCGGCGGTCCTTCGCGTACTCCGACGCGGTCTGCACACACCATTGCGAACCACCGACCGCGTCGGCCGAGAACAAGACGGCGGCGAGGTCCCGGACCGTCTGGGTCGGGAGGTCGGGCAGCTGGCGGTGGGGCGGGATCGTTGCACCCGCGACCGTGATCTCGGCGACGCGCCGGGTCAGGTCGATGCTGTCGAGCTCGCGCGCTTCGAACGCGTCCGCGGGCAGGACCACCCAGGTGCCGCCCGCGTTCGCAACCAGCAACGACGCGAGATGACCTGACAGCACCGGACGCAGCGTTCCGCTCACCTTCAACGCGCCCTCGGCGCCGGGCTCGCCGTTGAGCGAGCCGGAGAGCGCGACCGTCGCCGATGAGCGAGCCGTCCGCGAGACGGGGGCCGAGCTCCGACGCCGGGGCCTTGCCCGCCGCCTGCAGGAGCGCGCCCGCGAGCGTCGTCGCGAGGAACGGGCCCGGAGCGCCGGCGAAGCCGAGCTCCTCGAGCACCACCACGAGCTCGGGGATGCCGTAGCCCTCCCCACCGAACGCCTCTTCGAGGTGGATGCCGGTCCAACCCTGCGCGACGAGGTCGGACCAGAACTCCGGCAGGGCCTCGGTCTCGGCGTCGAGCTGGGCCCGCACGACCCCGGGCGGCGAGTGGCGCTCGGCCCAACCGCGGGCGGCGGCGTGGAGCGCGAGATGTTCGTCTGTGATCCCGATCGGCATGGACCTGATCCTATGAGACCAACCTGACTCGCCCGTCAGGTCGGGCGCGGCCCGCCGCCGGCCCGCGGACCTAACCTGAGGCGATGCATGACTTGGTGATCAGCGGGGGAACGGCTGTCGACGGCACCGGAGCGGCACCGCGGCGGGCGGACGTGGCGATCGACGGCGATCGGATCACCGAGGTCGGTGACCTCGAGGACCGCAGCGCCCGCGAGACGATCGACGCCGGCGGGATGGTCGTCACGCCCGGGTTCGTCGACGTGCACACGCACTTCGACGGCCAGATCACCTGGGACCCGATGCTCACGCCGTCGTGCTGGCACGGCGTCACCACCGTCGTCATGGGCAACTGCGGCGTCGGGTTCGCGCCGGTGCAGCCAGACAAGCACGACTGGCTGATCGGCTTGATGGAAGGCGTCGAGGACATCCCAGGAGCCGCACTGTCCGACGGGATCCAGTGGGGTTGGGAGACGTTCCCCGAGTACCTCGACGCGGTCGACGCGTTCCCGAAGATGCTCGATGTCGGCGCGCAGATCCCGCACGGCGCGGTGCGCGGCTACGTGATGGGAGAGCGCGGCGCGAAGAACGAGCCGGCGACCGAGGCCGACATCGAGGCGATGGCCGTCATCGTGCGCCAGGCGATCGAAGCCGGTGCGCTCGGGGTGTCGACGTCACGCACGATCGCGCACATGGCGATCGACGGCGAGCCGGTGCCGGGGACCTTCGCCGCGGAGGACGAGCTCTTCGGCATCGGCCGGGCGCTCGGCGATCTCGAAACGGGGATCTTCGAGCTCGCGCCGGCGGGTGCGCTCGGCGAGGATCTCGCGGCACCGGACCGCGAGATGGCGTGGATGCGCAAGCTGTCCGCGGCAATCGACCGTCCGGTCACGTTCGCACTGACGCAGAACGATCACGACCCCGACTCGTGGCGCAAGATGCTCGACCTCGCAAGCCAGGCGGTTGGTGAAGGCGCGCGCATCAGGCCCCAGGTCGCCGGGCGACCCGTCACCCTGTTGCTCGGGCTTCAGACGTTCCATCCGTTCGCGTACTGCCCGAGCTGGGGCGCGGTCGGCATCCTGCCGACGATCGCGGAGCGCATCGTCGCCATGCGCGACCCGGAGACCAAGCGCCGCCTCGTCGCCGAAGCGCAGACGCCGGACCCGACGATGGTGCAGTTCCTCGACCCGGCGAAGGCGTTCCCGCTCGGCGACCCGCCGAACTACGAGCCCGAAGCGAGCACCAGCATCGCGGCGCGCGCGGCGACCGAGGGTCGCAACGTCTACGACGTGTATTACGACCTCCTCATGGAGGACAACGGTCACGCGTTGATCATGAGGCCGCTGCTCAACTACACCGACAGCAACCTCGACGCGGTGCGCGAGATGCTCCTGCACCCGACGAGCGCCCTCGGGCTCGGCGACGGCGGTGCACACTGCGGCACGACATGCGACGCGTCGACGCCGACGTACATGCTCACGCACTGGGCCCGTGACCGCGCCCACGACCGCCTCCCCCTGGAGTGGGTCGTGCGGAAGATGACGTCCGAGACCGCGTCGCTCTACGGGCTCGGCGACCGCGGGGTGCTGCGCCCGGGGATGCGCGCGGATGTCAACGTCATCGACCACGGACGGCTCCAGCTCCGCTCGCCGCACATGGCCCACGACCTTCCCGGCGGCGCCCGCCGCTTCATCCAGGAAGCCGACGGGTACGTCGCGACCGTCGTCGCCGGTCAGATCACGCTGGTCGAGGGCGAGGACACCGGCGCTCGTCCCGGTGCCCTCATCCGCGGCTCCCGCCCCGCCTGACCCGGCCCAGCTCAGCCGTACATCAGTGAGCCGGGAGTCGTGAGGAGCTCGCCCGTCTCGAGCCAGGTCTTCAGGCCCGACAGGATCATCGGCCAGCCGCCGAAGAGCTGATCGTTGGCGCCCTCGCGCATCTGGTCGTGGGTGAGGGTGAGCCGGCACGAGTCCTCGATGGGCTCGATCTCCCAGGTGATGCGGGTCTCGCCCTCGGCCTTCACATCCTCGCCCCAGAGCGCGACCATCGTCTGCACCAGGCGGCGGGGCGGGTCGACCTCGAGGATCTCGCCCTCCCCCAGCGGAAGGTCGCCGGCCGCCATCTCGAAGCGTGAGCCCGGCGTCCAGTCCGACGTGACCGTGGCACCGAACTGGTACTTGCTGCGGATCTCGCCGTCGGTGATCGCGTCCCAGAGGCGCTCGGGCGTGGTCTTGATGTAGATCTCGAAGACCTTCTCCATCGAACTCTCCATTCTCGATTTGAGGTCGCTCAGCCCCGCGGCCCAGGGCTCGGCGTACTTGCTCACCCACCGGTCGTGGACGAGCCGGATCGGCACCGGGTTCAGGAAGTGGACCTTCTCCCGGCCCCGCTTCTTCGTGACGACGAGCCCGGCCTCCTCGAGCACCTTCAGGTGCTTCATCACGCCGAAGCGCGACATCGCGAAGCGACCGGTCAACGCTCCCAGGGTCTGGCCGTCCTCCCGGTAGAGCTCGTCGAGCAGGCTCCGTCGGGTCGGGTCGGCCAGGGCCTTGAACACGTCGTCCACGGGCCCAGGATACGTGACCATTTAGTCACATGTCAAGGCTGGCGGTCCCCGGTGGGAGTGGTGCGCCGGCCTCGCGGCGCTGGTCGATCAGCTCGTCGAGCTCCCGGTGGGCCTGCTTGAGCTCGCGCTCGATCGCGTCGGGTGCCGGGGGCGGGAGCTCGGGCAGCGGGGAGAACGGACCGCTGATCGGCCCGTCGAGCGCGCGGAGCTGCATCCGCAGCGCGGCGATGCGGGTGCTGATCGCGGACTGCTCCGGGCCGAGGCTCAAGAGCACGTCGGCGGCGCGCATGTAGCCATAGTCGATCGAAGCGGCGATGAGCACCGGGTCGACGGTGAGCGCGTCGTGCACGTCGAGCTCCGGTGCGATCACCGTGACCCGCCTGCCCCAGCCGCGCGGCGGGCTGATCTCCTTGCGCAACGTCTCGTCGGGGACGATGTCCGCGGTGACGCGGCGGGCGAGCTCGAGCAGCCCCTTGTCGCCGGTGTCCGGGATGCGTTCGACCCCGGGCGTCGACGCGACGACCGCGAAGATGTGGCCCGCGCCGAGCCGGTTGAACGCGAGCTCCAGCGGCAGGATCTCTCGCACTCCCCCGTCGACGTAGTGCTCGTCGTTGAGCCGGGTCGGCGGAAAGACCAACGGGATCGACGCCGATGCGAGGATCGCCTCGGTCAACGCGACCGGTGGCTGGTCGAGTGGGTCGCCGTCGCGGGAGTGCACCTCGCCGCGCTCGGTGATGTAGCGCAGCTCGCCACTCTCGAGCCCGACCGCGCCGATGCGCAGCACGAGGCCGGATGCGGCGACGCGCTCGGGGTCGATGTTGCCCTCGACGAGCTCGCGCACGGGCCGCATGCTGAGCAGCGAGCGCGCGCGCATCGCCTGGCGCAGCGCATCGAGGGTGCCGTCGGTCTCGGGTGGGTGGCGCACGACCTCCGAGAGCATCCGCAGCACGACCCGCGCCTGGCTGCCCGCGGTGCCGTTCTCCGCCGCGCGCCCGCGCAGCTCGGCGGCCCAGTTCGCCTGCGACCGGAGCTTCTCCAGCCAGGGCTCCGCGAGCCACATGTCGTTGTTCGACTTGAGCCCGCGCCAGAGCGCTTCGATCTCGTCGATCGCCCGCCGACCCCTCGCGGGGTCGTCACCCTCGGCGAGCTTGCCCGCGATGATCGACCCGACCGAGCTGCCGCAGAGGATCGCGGGCCGGACCCCGAGGTCGTCGTAGAGGAAGCGCAGGACACCGGTCTCGAAGCTGCCCTGCGATCCACCGCCGCTCATGGCGAACGCGATCGGGCTGCGGGCGACACGGCGACGCAGGTTGGTGCGCGCCGCTCGGACCCACCGGACTGACGGCGACTGGACCATGAACGTCGCCTAGACGAGCTTCTGGCCGTCTTTGATGAGCGAGATCGCCTGGGTCGGGCACCCCTGCGCGGCCAGGATGATCTTGTCCTCGGGCGCGCCGTCGGGGTCGATGACGATCGCGACGCCGTCGTCGTCCAGATCGAACACCCCCGGGGCCCAGAAGGAGCAATTCCCCGACCCCATGCACACCTCGCGGTCGATCGCGATCTCGAGCGTCACTGGGTCCTCCCTGGTGGTCTCATCGTGTGGTCACGCACCTGGGGCCACGCTAGCGCCGCTCCTCGCACCTGACGGGACCGTCAGCATCCCCCTACCCTGGGGCCGTGACCGGGACGGAGCAGGGCGCGCAGTGGGAGCTGCACTGGCGCAAGCGGGAGACCCACGGGCTGCTCCCGGACCCGGAGCCGCGCCCGATCCGGAACACGCTGATCTCGGTGGACGATCACCTGGTCGAGCCGCCGGACATGTTCGTCGGCCGGCTGTCCTCACGGTTCCGGGACCTCGCGCCGAAGGTCGTGGAGACGGTCGAGGGTCACGAGGTCTGGGAGTTCGACGGGAAGATCTACTTCCAGGTCGGGCTCAACGCGGTCGTCGGACGCTCACGCGAGGACTGGCGGCTGGAGCCGACCCGTTTCGACGAGATGCGGCCGGGTTGCTACGACGTCGACGCCCGCGTGCGCGACATGGACATCAACGGGATCTGGGCGTCGGTGAACTTCCCGAGCCAGATCACCGGGTTCTGTGGCTCGGTGTTCTCACGCTGCTCCGACCCGGAGCTCGGCCTGGCGGTGACGCGCGCGTGGAACGACTGGTTCTTCGAGGAGTGGCACTCGCGCCACCCGGACCGGATCGTGCCGATGGGCATCACGTTCCTCGCCGACGCCGACGTCGCCGCCGAGGAGATCCGGCGCAACGCGGCGCGGGGGTTCCGCGCCGTCACGTTGCCGGAGCAACCGCACCGGATCGGGATGGAGCCGATCTTCTCGGACTGGTGGGAGCCGATCCTCACCGCGTGCGCGGAGACCGAGACGGTGATCTGCCTGCA
The DNA here is from genome assembly GCA_963848485.1 of uncultured Acidimicrobiia bacterium. Classification (GTDB taxonomy): domain Bacteria; phylum Actinomycetota; class Acidimicrobiia; order IMCC26256; family JAENVU01; genus Chersky-806. The sequence continues at coordinate 110,218 of CAWKDX010000014.1, read as the reverse complement.
CGTCGGGTCGAGCGGGGTCGTCGACTTCCCAGCCGGCGCGCCGATGAAGGAGCTTCCCGCGACGTTGTTCGGCCAGCTCGCGCTCACGTCGTGCGCGGAGTGGCTGTGGTCGAAGTGCTGCGTGCGCCATCCCGGGCTGCAGATCGCCATGAGTGAGGGCGGGATCGGGTGGGTCGCGATGTTGCACGACCGACTCGAGAACCTCGTCGCACCGCTCGGGTTACGGCCGCAACTTCGCGCCCGGCATCTCGCCGGTCGAGGTGCTGCACCGCAACTTCTGGTTCTGCACGATCGACGACCCGTCGACGCTCTCCACTCTGGAGACGGTCGGCGTGGACCACGTGATGTTCGAGACGGACTACCCCCACGGCGACGGCACCTGGCCCGACAGCCAGCAGGTGTTCGCGGACGTGTTCGGCGGGCTCCCGGCGGACTGGATCGCGAAGATCGGCCACGAGAACGCCGCCGCCCTCTTCCGCCAGCCCCTCCCCGCCCCCGGCACCCCCCACGCCGTCGGCCTCCGGCGCTGACTTACGGGTGGCGGGCGATCTTGACCGCGTCGATGATCATCGGGATCTGGAAGGGGACGCGGATCCAGGCGGCGGCCTTGGACTTCAAGGGGCCGTCACCTTCCAGGCCGCCGTCGAGCGCGGTCTGGATGTTCGCAGTCCAGACGCTGAGCAGCGTCGCGACGGTCAGCCACCCACCGAGGCGACGGGTCTTCGGCGAGATCAGCAGGCCGGTGCACGCAAGCTCGACGACGCCACTCGCCTGCACCCAGAACCGCTTCGAACCCGGGGCCCAGCTCGGCACGATCTCGTCGTAGAAGTCCGGGTTCGTGAAGTGGGTGATCCCCGCGCCGCCCATGATCATCACCATGCGCCAGGGGGTGTGGTGGTTCGACTCGACCTCGACCTCGGTCGTCATGCGTCCCAGATCACGGGCAGCGTGGTCGGCGACCGGAACCGCTCGCCGTGGATGTGGACGTCGTCGGCGTCCCAGCGGTCGGGATCGGGCCGGAGGTTCGGGCACCGGTCGAGCAGGCGGTTCATCGCGCTCGCCATCTCCATGCGGGCGAGGTGCATGCCAAGGCACATGTGCACGCCGACGCCGAACGCGATGTGCGGGCGCGGCTCGCGGAAGATGTCGAACTCGTCACCATTGTCCCAGCGGGTCGGGTCGTGGTTCGCGGCACCGACGTTCGTGATCATCATGGCGCCCTTGGGGATCGAGACGCCGGCGAGCTCCGTGTCCAGCGCGCACTCGCGCGACGTGATGAGCAGCGGGCTCTCCCACCGGATCGACTCTTCGATCGCCTGAGGCATGAGCGAGCGGTCGGCCCGCAGCGCTTCGAGCTGGTCGGGGTGGGTGAGCAGGCCGTAGATGAAGCTGCCGGTGGCGCGGTACGTGGTCTCGGCGCCGGCGGGCATCAGCAGCCGGAGGAAGCTGAAGATCTCCTCGTTGCCGAGCGTCTCGCCGTCGAGCTCGGCCTGCACCAGCTCGCTGATGAGGTCGTCGCCCGGATTCTTGCGCCGCTCCTCGACGACCTTCTCGAAGTAGTCGCGCAGCTCGAGGCTGCCGGCGATCCCTTCGTCGGGACGCACCGCGACATTGATGACCGCCAGCGCGCGCGGGTGGAAGTACTCGTGGTCTGCGCGCGGGAGCCCGAGGATCTCCGAGATGACCTGCACCGGATAGCGGTAGGTGAATTCGTTGACGAGCTCCGGCGTGACCCGCGGTCGGCGAACTTGTCGATCATCTCGTCCACGACCGGCACGACGAGGTCCTCGTCCCAGTGCGCGAGCATCCGCTGGCGGAACGCCTGCGCGACCAACGACCGCAGCCGGCGGTGCTCGGGCTCGTCCATGCCGACGAGCGGGTACGGGCCCATCACGACGCTCATCAGCTCCCGGATGCTGCCGGAGCAGAACGTGACGTTGTCGCGCATGACCGCAGCGACGAGGTCGTAGGGGTACACCTCGAACGAGCCGTCCGACAGCGGCGCGACCGGCGTCTCGACCCGCTTGCGGTGGAAGTCGGGGTACGGATCCCGCATGTCGCCGGCGACGCCCGAGAACTGGTCCATCGGCTCGAAGGGGGCATCCATGGTCGCGGTCATCTGTCGTCCCCGGAGTTTGCTGACGTGTGCGTCACATTCTAGGTGGAGAGCTCCAGGAAGCGCAGGTACCGGTGGCCGGCCGCCTCCGTCCATTCGGGATCCGGTTCGACCGTGCGCCCGGTCCGGGCCCAGCGGGCTCGCGGCCCGCATGCCGTCGGGCTCCCGGCCGAGGGCGCACCGGGCCAGGAACGCGGAGCCGAGCGCGGCACCTTCGGGCACTGCCGCGCACTCGACCGGGAGACCGGTGCAGTCGGCCAGCGCCTGGACCCAGTCGTCCACCCGGGTGCCGCCGCCGATCGCGACGATTCGGCGGGGCGTGACCCCATGCGCGGCGCGCGCCGCGTCGATCGTCCGCCGGGCAACGAACCCGGAAGCCTCGAATGCGGCGCGCCGAAGCGCCGCCGGCCCGTGCGTGAGATCGAGATCCGCGAGCACCGCGCGCCGGTCCGGGTCGTGCAACGGCACACGTTCGCCGCGTGGGTAGGGCGCCCAGACCGGGACGCGGTCCGGCTCGCGCCGCGCCGTCCGGCCCCGGGTCGCGCAGGGAGCGGGTCGCCCAGTTCACGAACAGCCCACCCGCGTTGCTCGGGCCGCCCGCGAGGAACTTGTCCTTCGCGGTGTGGGGAATGACCCAGTAGCCGTCGACGGGCTCGTGGCTCGTGGTCACCGAGTTCACGATGAGGGTGGTGCCGAGGAGTGCGAGGACATCACCGTCGTTGTCCGCGCCGGCGACGATCTGATCCGCGAGCGTGTCGATGCAGCCGGACGCGAGGACCGGGCCATCGGCACCCCCGATGCGCGCGCACTCCCACGCGGTGGGCACGAGCCGCGGCAGCTGGTCGACGCTGACGCCGAGCGGGCCTGCGACCTCCGGATCCCAGCCCGTCCAGTCGAAGAGCGGGTACGCGGTGGACGCGGTCGACGAGTCGAGCACCGCCTCACCGCTCAGCGTGTGGTTCGCGACTGTCGTCGCGGGCCAGTACCCCGTGGCGTCCGGGTACTGCTGCCGGGTCCAGGCCAGGAACTGGATGAGCTCGCGGCTCTCGGTCGGGTTCGAACCGCTGGCATCGGAACGCCCGCGCTCGTCGCCGTACAGGAGGCCCGGCGTCCGGGGGATCCCGTGGTGGTCGACCGCGGTCAGCGACGGGACCATCGCGGACACGCTCACCGCCGCGGGCGGCCCCTCGAGCCGGAGGGCTTCGAGCGCAGCGACGGGACCGTCGTGCCACGCGACCTTCGGCGTCGTGCTGGAACCGGTCCGCCGCAGGGATCTCGATGTCGTGCGGGATGCGCGATGACGCGACGACAGTGCCGTTCTCGTCCGCCGCGATTGCCTTGACCGAGCTCGTACCGATGTCGATGCCGACCGTGATCTCGCGCGCGTGCGGCCATCGTCTCGGTCTACTCGCCGGCCGCGGCACCCGGGCGGAGCGCAGCGAGCACGTCATCGTGGAGGATGCCGTTCGTCGACACCGCACTCCCACCGTCCGCCGTGTGGTTTCCGTCGAGATCGGTGAACGTCCCGCCGGCCTCCTCGACGATCACGAGCAGCGGCGCAAGATCCCAGAGCGTGACGGTCGGCTCGGCCGCGACGTCTGCCGCACCTTCGGCCACCAGGATGTGGCTCCAGAAGTCGCCGAAGCCACGGGTCCGCCACACCCGCTTTGCGAGCGCGTCGAACTCGGCGCCGAGGCCGAATGCTTCCCACCACTTGAAGTCGCTGTAACAGAGCTGCGCGTCCTCGAGCTCATGGACCCTCGACACGCCGATCGGCGCACCGTCCGCGAACGCCCCGCCGCCGCGCACCGCCCACCACGTGTGGCCGAGCGCCGGGCGCGGAGCACACTCCGACGCGCATCTCGCCGTCCTCTTCGAGGGCGAGCAACGTCGCCCACACCGGGATGCCGCGGACGTAATTCTTCGTGCCGTCGATCGGGTCGATGATCCAGCGCCGGTTCGAGCTCCCTTCGACCCCGAACTCCTCGCCGAGCACCGCGTCACCCGGTCGCGCCGCGATGATCCGGTCCCGGATGAGCCGCTCGGCGGCCTTGTCGGCCTCGGACACCGGCGTGAGGTCCGGCTTCGTCTCCACCTGCAGGTCGTGGGCGCGGAAACGTCGGAGGGTGACCTCGTCGGCGAGGGCCACGAGCTCGAGAGCGAGAGTCAGGTCGGCGTCGATGCGGGGACGCTAGCCCGACGGTGTCACCGGCTCAGGTGTGCCGTGGGCCATGCTGGGAAGAACCCGGAGGTGATGGTGTCCCGATTCCCAGTGGTAGCAGTCATGCTCGCGACCGTCGTCGCGTTCGCCGTCACCGGATGCGACAGCGGGGGTTCGAGCAAGGCCGACAAGCCGCACCGCTCGACCACGACGTCTTCGTCGCGCAGCCACGACCACGAGCACCACGATCCCCGGCGGAGCCACGTCGACCACGAAGCCCGGAGGCGCCACGACGACCACGACTGCGGCTCCGAACGGGACGTGCGGCTCGCAGACCGGCGCGATCCTCGCGGCGATCGCCGCCGGCCCGGGTGGGCTCGAGGAGAACGCGGGCAAGTACACCGTGTCGCACTGCCGGCTCGCGCAGTCCTCGCCGATCTACGCCGCCGCGAACACCGTGCCGAACCCGGGCGTCCAGCTCGACGGCGCCACGGTCGCCCTCGAGCGCATCGGTGCGCTCTGGAACGTCGTCGGGGTCGGCACGTCGCAGGTGGGCTGCACGTTTCCGGCCCAGGTCATCGCCGACCTGGGCCTCGTCTGTTGAGGCGGCTGCCCCAGCTCTAGCCGGGCATGACCTCGACGACGGTCGCGCTGCCCATGCCACCGCCGGCACACATGCTGGCGACGCCGATGCCACCCCCGCGCCGGCGCAGCTCGTGAACGAGCGTGACGACCATGCGGGCGCCCGTCGCGGCGATCGGGTGGCCGATGCTGCAGCCGCTCCCGCTGACGTTCGTGATCTCGTGCGGGATGCCGAGGATGCGCGTGCTCGCGACGCACATCGACGCGAACGCCTCGTTGATCTCGAAGAGGTCGACGTCCTTCACCTCGAGCCCGGCACGGGCGAGCGCTTTCGGGATCGCGTACGTCGGGGCGAGGCCGGTGTCACCGGGCGCGACGCCGGAATTCGCCCAGGACTTGACGATCGCCAGCGGCTTGAGCCCGTTCGCCTCGACGTACGCGGAATCGGCAAGCACCATCGCGGCACCCGCGTCATTGAGGCCCGACGAGTTGCCGGCCGTGATGCTGAAGCCCTCGATCTCTGGATGCAGCGGGTTCAACGACGCGAGCTTCTCCATGGTCGTCGTCCGACGCGGGTGCTCGTCCACCTGGAAGATCACCGTCTCACCGTCGCGACGCTGCACCTCGAGCCCGAAGATCTCGTCCTCGAACCGGCCCTCGTCGATCGCCTCGACCGCACGCCGGTGGGACTCGTAGGCCCAGAAGTCCATCTCCTCGCGGGTGACGTTCGCCTTCTGCGCGGCGTTCCAGCCCACGGTGATCGACATGTCGAACGCAGGTGCGTCAGGGGTCTCCGGGTGGCTCGGCGACATCCACGGCACGACATCGTCGGTCCCCATCACGCGCTTCATCACCGACGGAGAGGTCGAGACTGACTCGGCGCCGCCGGCGACGACGACGGTGTCCATGTCGGCCTTGATGCTGGCCGCCGCACCCTGCACCGCGGCCATGCCCGACGCGCAGTGCCGGTTGAGCGCCACGCCGGGGATGTGGGACATGCCGAGCTCGACCGCGGCGTAGCGCGCGATGTCGCCGCCGCCCTGGAGGCTCTCGCCCATCTGGAGGTCGTCGACGTCGTCCGCCGGGATCCCGGAGCGCTTGAGCGCCTCGCCCACTGACTCCTTGGCCAGATCGAAGGCGGTGACATCGAGCAGCGTGCCCTTCCGGGCCGTGCCGATCGCCGTACGCGCCGCAGAGATGATGACGGCGTCACCCATGGTCGATTCCCCCTGAAGAAGGTGGTTGCTGTGTGCGGTGATCGTAGCGTGACACCCCCGTCAGGTTTCCAGACCGCGCGCGGCAAGCGGGTCAGCCGGAGCGGGCGGGGCGGACGTGGCCGGCGCGGATCTGGGCGGCGAGGTCCTCGGCGCTGTGGATCGGGCCGTCGACCTCGGTCGCGTAGGCGCCGGCGAGGCCGGGACCGTGGGCGTCGCTCGAGGAGACCGTCGGTCGGGGAACGACCGCGAGCGCGGCGGCGGTGATGGTGTGCTCGAGCGTGGTGGTCTGGGTGCTCGCGACCTCGATCGCGTGCACCGCTTCCCATTGCGGCAGCGCGGCAACGGTCGCCGGGAGCGGCGGAACACGACCGCCCTTGATCGCGCGCTCCCCCGCCAGCCGGCGGACGGGGTGAGGCAGGACGAGCGCGGTGTCGGAGCTCTCGCACTCCTCCACCAGCTCGTCGAGCTTGTAGCCGAGCCAGAGCGGCTTCTTCAACGGGCCGAACACGAGCACGTGACCGACGTCCGTCGTGAGCTCGACGCCCGGGATCAACGGGAAGTCGAGCATCCGCGACGCATCCGCCAGCTCCGTCCCCGGCCAGCGCACGTCGTGCTCGGTGATGCACAGCGCGTCCAGTCCCCGCCCGCGAGCGGTCCCGACCAGCTCCTCGAGCGTCGTGCGCGAGCAGTTCGAGCGCGGTGCAGTGTGCGCGTGGAGATCGATGAGCACCGCCGCGGTCTACTCCACGACCCGGATCGTGCGCAGCACGTGCTCGTCGTCATCCGAGGTGATGCACCGGCCCGTCTCCAGATCGAACTGCCAGTGGTGAACCCTGCACTCCAGCACACCGTCCGTGACGGAGCCGAAGCGCTCGAGGTCGGCGCGCAGGTGTGGGCAACGCTTCTGCACGAGGTAGTCGCCGCAGCGGAACATCTCGTCGCTCGGCTCGGAGCGCTCCGCGTAGTGACCCTCGCAGTAGGCCATCCGCTCGAGCGAGAGGCACTTGAAGAAGGTGTAGACGTATTCGTTGTACTGACCCTCGCGATGGGCGCGGAAGCGGCACGAGAGGAAGAGCTCGTTCACCCAGTCCTCGATGTGGCGCTCGATGCACGACTCGACGAGCGCGCGGTCGGTGTCGATCCGGTACGTCACCGGCTCTCCCGCCCACGTGCGCACGGTCCCGGCCGGGAAGTCGATCAGGACCCCGACGTCGCCGACGTGGAGAAGCAACGCGCCACCCACTCCCGCGCGGGTCAGCGGCGCGACGTCGAGCAAGGGCTCCCACCATTCCCGCAACGCGCCGACGACGTCGATCCCGTCCTGCGGCCACGACGCGCGCTCCTCCAGGAGCCAGTCGCGCCAGTCGTCGCGGTACCGCTCGAGCACCGCGCGCTTGTCCGCGAAGATCTCGTCCGGGTGCGCTTCGCCAGACGGCTGCTCCATCGTGCACGCGCCGTCGTCCAGGGTCGCCACCGTCCCCGGCACCAGCAGCTCGCCTCCCGCGATGCCCGCGCGCTCGAGCTGGTCGAGGAACACCATCTGGTCCGGGAAGATGTTCGCGGGATCGTCGTCGAGGTCGTTGAACGCGAACAGGTCGTCGTCGAGGAAGCACGGGGGGCCGGCGATCGGAAAGACGTGCGGCGAGCGCACGTCCCGGATGTAGTGCATCGCCCGTTCCATCTCGTCCGCGCGCTTGCGGATGCCGACCGCCTGCTTCTCCTCCGCCGGGAAGTCGTAGACCATCGGGTACCAGATCGCGCCCGAGAACTGGGTGAAGTGCGCGTCGAACGGCCCGAGCGCCTCGAGCTCGTGGAGGTCACGGGGGCGGGCGTCGTTCTGGTTGAGCAGGCGCGCGGTCGAGTCCCCGAGCACCAGGGCCGAGTCCCCGGCGGGGCCGTCCGCGGGTGCGGTCATCGCCAGGATCGCGACCTCGAGCGCGCCGAGCTGCACCGGCTTCGCGTGCTCGGTGCGGACGAAGTCGCGAAAGCCGATGTCGCGCAACGCCCGCTCGAGGTGGTCGAGCTCGAAGGCCGGCAGGAGCACCTTCGCGTTCCGGTCGACGTGCTCGGCCAGCCACCCGGGATCGAAGTGGTCGTGGTGCAGGTGGGAGACGTACAGGTAGTCCGGGCTCGAGCACCGGGCCGGATCCAGCCCGTCGTTGCGGGGGAACGGGAACCACGAGCCGAAGTAGGCGGGGTTGAACCAGGGATCGCACAGGACGGTCCCGCCCTCGGTCTCCACGTACATCCCCGCGTGGCCGAGGAACGTCACCCGCATGCCCCCAGCCTGCCAGACCGCCGGAACCTGACGTGAGCGTCAACTATCTTCGCCAGCGACAAGAGGTGGAGGGGGACGAAGACCATGGGAACGTTCGACGGCAAGGTCGCCATCGTCACTGGCGCCGGGCGCGGGATCGGGCGCGGTGAGGCCATGCTGCTCGCCGCCGGCGGCGCGAGCGTCGTGGTCAACGACCTCGGCGTAGCCCGCGAAGGCGACGCCGGCGACGGGACGCCGGCCCAGGAGGTCGTCGCCGAGATCACCGCGGCGGGCGGCACCGCGATGGTGAGCGGTCACGACGTGTCGTCGTGGACCGGCGCGCAGGAGCTGATCGCCACCGCGGTCGACCAGTACGGGAAGCTCGACATCCTCGTGAACAACGCCGGGATCCTGCGCGACGCGATGAGCTTCAACATGAGCGAGGACCAGTGGGACGCGGTGATCCGGGTGCACCTCAAGGGCCACTTCGCGCCGAGCCGGTTCGCGTGCTCCTACTGGCGTGAGCAGTCCAAGGAAGCGGGCGGCGCGCCGACAGGTGGTCGGATCATCAACACCGTGAGCGAGTCCGGCCTGTTCGGGATGGTCGGCCAGGCGAACTACTCCGCGGCCAAGGCCGGCATCGCGTCGATGACGCTGGTGCTCGCCCGCGAGATGAAGAAGTACGGCGTGACGGTGAACGCGGTTGCACCGCGGGCCCGTACCCGCATGACCGCGACCGTCGGCGGGGCCGAGGACTTCATGGGCGCGAAGGAAGGCGAGTACGACGCCTGGCACCCCGACAACGTGGCGCCCCTGGTCGGGTTCCTCGCGTCGGACGACGCGGCGGACGTGAGCGGCCAGGTGTTCGTGATGTGGGGCGCGCACGCGTACCTGATGTCGGGCTGGAGCCTGGCGAACGACTTCGATGCCGGGGACCGGCGCTGGACCGTGGACGAGCTCATCGCCCGCAAGGCCGAGCTGTTCGCGCCGGTCGAGCGGGGCAGCAAGATCCCGGCAATGGGCTTCGGCCTATGAGTGCGGTGCTGGGCGAGCTCCAGGTCGACCAGCTGCGCTTCATGGCCCGGACCTACGCGGACGAGGTCGCCTACCGCGACCTCGATGCCGGCACCGGGCTCACCTTCGAGGAGTGGGACGAGCAGTCGAACCGCCTGGCGCGCTTCTTCGTCGAGCGGGGCATCGAGAAGGGCGACCGCATCTCGATCTACCTGCCGAGCGACGAGGCTCTGCGATGGATCGTCGCGTACCCCGCCGTGCACAAGGCCGGCGGGATCGCGGTGCCGACGAACACGCGACTCTCGGTGCCGGAGCTCGTCACGATCCTGGGCCACGCCGAGGTCGCCGCGTGCGTCACGTGCGACTCGCTGCTCGACAACGCGCTCGCGGTGCGCGACCAGCTCCCTTCACTCGGCCTGGTCATCAGTGCCGGCGGCGCCGACCGCGACGACGCGACCGTCAGCTACGAGCACGCACTGCAGACGGACGGCTCCGACCTGCAAGTGCCCACGACCATCGACGACCTCGCTGACATCATGTACACCTCCGGTACCACCGGGCTGCCGAAGGGCGTCGCGGTCCGGCATCGCAACGTCGCGATGATCCCGAACAACGAGCCGCGCTGGACCGGTTCGGGTTGGCTGCACGGCGCACCGATGTTCACGTTCGCGGGCATCGCCTTCATCTACAACCCGATGAAGATGGGCCTCTCGGGGTTGTACCTGCCGAAGTTCGACTCGAACCGGTGGCTGAAGATCGTCGCCGAGGAACGCCCGTCGATGGCGTTCCTCGTGCCCGCGATGGCCGAGCTGCTCGTCGCGACGCCGGGCTTCGACGAACCCGACCTCACCAGCCTGAAGTCGGTATCGATCGGGAGCGCGCCGCTCGCCCCACAGACGCTGCTCGCGCTCCAGGAGCGGCTCCCCGATGCGACCGTGTCGAACTCGTACGGCATGACCGAGGCCGGGCCGGCGTACATCGTGATGCCGAAGGACGAGGTCACGAAGCGCCTCGGCTCGGTCGGCAAGCCGGTCGGGCCGATGGAGCTCAAGATCGTGCGCGAGAACGGCTCGCCGTGCGATCCGCGCGAAGTCGGCGAGCTGCTCACCCGCATGCCCGGTCGCCAGCGCGAGTACTACCGCGACGAAGCCGCGACCGCGAGCACGTGGACCGAGGACGGCTGGCTGCGTAGCGGCGACCTCGGCTACCTGGACGAAGACGGCTTCCTCTACCTCGTCGGCCGCAAGAAGGACCTGATCATCCGGGGTGGCAACAACATCTACCCGACCGACGTCGAGGCGGTGCTTCTGGAGCACCCGGACGTGCAGGAGGCGGCGGTCGTCGGGGTACCGCACCCGGTGCTCGGTGAGGACGTCGCGGCGTTCGTGGTCGTGCACCCGGGCCGGGATCTCGACGTGGAGACCCTGCTCGCCTTCGCCGAGGAGCGGCTCGCCGACTACAAGCGGCCACGCCAGGTCTTCTTCGTCGACGAGCTCCCCCGCAACGCGACCGGCAAGGTGATGAAGCACCAGCTCGCCATGCCGGCCACCTAGGCGGTCGCGATAGCCTGCCCGGCCGTACCTGACGCACACGTCACCAGGGGGATTCGTGGCACTCACCGAGCTCAAGGGACAGCAGACCGGCACGCAGCGGGTGCGCATCGAGCGAGGGCCCGTCCGCGTGTTCGCGCAGTCGCTGCTCGACGACGACCCGGTCTACGACGGTGACGACGCGCCGGTCCCGCCGACGTTCCCGTTCGTCATGCCGTTCTGGGGCTCGCTCGGCCAGGGCGGTGCGGCCGGGCTGCCGATCGAGAAGCTGCGGGGAAAGGGCCGCGCGATCCTCCACGGCGAGCAGGGCTTCGAGTTCACGCGCTACCCCCGGGTCGGCGACGTGCTCGACGGCGTCACCACGGTGACCGACGTGTACGAGAAGGAGCGGTCGAACGGCGGCAAGCTCGAGTTCTACGTGACCGAGACCGTCTGGTCCGAGGCCGGCAGCGGCGACCCCGTCTGCACCTCGGCCTTCACGCTCGTCGTCAACGTCCGTCCGCCCAAGGCCGAGTAGCGCGTTGGACGTTGCTCCCGCGGTACGGGTCGGGGACCCCACCACGCCGTACCGGCGCCGGATCCGGTTGGTGCGGCTCGACGAGTCGACGGTTTGGGGTGGTCTCGAGGACGACTTCCACCACTTCGAGGTGACGCTGGACCACGATGGCACGCACGTCACCGGCTTGGAGATGCACGCGGTCCGGTGGCCCTGGTCGACCTGCCCCGATGCCGGCAAGCCGCTGCAGGCGCTCGTCGGGATGGAGCTCTCGGACCACTGCACCGCAGTCGCCTCCGTCACCGACCCGCGGCGGAACTGCACGCACCAGTTCGACCTCGCCGGGCTGTGCATCACCCACGCGGCGCGCGGCACGGAGTCACGCCAGTACGACATCGAGCTGCCACCGCCCGAGGACTGGACCGTGACGCCCCGCCTCTGGCGCGACGGCGAGCTCACGCTCGAGTGGAAGCTCGCGGTCGGCAAGACCCGGACCCGATCGCTCGTGAGCCCGCCGGAGTTCGTGGACGCGCCGTGGCGCGGTGGCTTCATGAAGTGGGCTGACGCGACGTTCCGAACCCGAGGAGGCGGAGGCCGCAATCGTCCTGCGCCGCTCATGCGACATCGGCATGGGGCGCGGGATGGACCTCGAAGCCATCCCGGTCGCGCTCGATCTCGCCGAGCTCATGACCGGCATCTGCTACTCGATGCAGCCCGAGGTCATGCCGGTGGCGTTCCGCAACAAGGGCTCGATCAGGGACTTCGGAAGCCACCCGGATGCACTGCTGGCCGACGCGCCGAGCCTCAGCGGGGAGTGAGCCCGACCGTCTCCGCGTAGCGCTGCATCGCCTCGACGGCCTCGGGCGAGCGCGACCACGGCTTGATGACGAGACGGGTGACGCCGATCTCCTCCCACCGCTTCACGTCGTCGAGCGAGCGCACCGGTCCCCCCACACAGATCTGGAGCTCGCGATCGTCGGGCCCGTCGGGCTCACGTTGGCGACGGAGCTCCCTCAGCTTCGCAACCTGGCCCGCGGCCGATTCGAAGGAGTGCGCCATCCCGATCCAACCATCGGCCGCGAGTGCGGCTCGGCGGAGCGCGGCGTTGCTCTCACCGCCGACCAGGATCGGCGGCCACGGCCGCTGCACCGGCTTGGGCTCGAACGCGACCGCGTCGAACTCGAAGAACTCGCCGTCGTGCGCGACCTCGGGCTCGGTCCAGAGGCGCTTGCAGATTGCGAGCACCTCGTCGACGCGGCGACCGCGGGTGTGGAAGTCCAGACCCGCGGCTCGCCATTCCTCTTCCAGCCAGCTGGCGCCGATCCCGAACTCGCACCGGCCCCCGCTCACGATGTCGAGGGTCTGCACCGCGCGCGCCACGCGTGAACGGGTGACGGAGGCCGAGGTTGTAGACGTGCGTGCCCAGGCGAAGGTTCGGGAAGCGACCGGCGAGGAACGCGAGGTACGAGAACGCGTCGAACACCGGCGCGGTCGCCGGGATCGGCGGGTGGTCCTCATCGTCTCGCGGCGAGTTGCTCATCTTCACCGGCAGGACGAGGTGCTCCGGGACCCAGACCGACTCGTAGCCGAGCGCTTCCGCGGCGGCTGCCGCGTCGAGGTGGAAGTGCGGGTTCAACGCGCCGAGCGCGATGCCGAACTTCATGTCGTGTAGCTCCCGTCCGGTTGGCGGTGCCAACCGCCGGCGGCGGAGTTCCCGCCGTCGACGTGGATCGTGGTGCCGGTGATGAACCCGGAGAGGGCAGGGTTGGCGAGGAACACCACCGCGGCCGCGATGTCGTCGACGTGCCCCGCGCGCGGCAGCGGCGTGCGCACACCCATGTCCGCACCGATCCCGGGCGTGGGGATCACGTCGGGCGCCACGCAGTTGACCCGGATGAGCTTGGGTCCGAGCTCGAGGGCGAGGCTCTGGGCCAGGCTCGCCTGCCCCGCCTTCATCGCGCTGTAGACCGCGAACCCCGGTCCCGCGCGGTGGGCCTCGATCGAGGTGACGTTGACGATCGAGCCGCCACCCTCGGGCATGAGCGGGACGGCGCCGCGGATGAACGACGCGACGCTCGTGAAGTTCTCCCGGATCAGCGCGTCCTGGCCCTTCTCGCTCACGTCGACGAACGGCGCGAAGAACCCGCCGCCGGCGTTGTTCACGAGGACGTCGACCTGGTCGAAGGTCCGCCCCACCTCAGCCAGCCACGCCGTGACCTGGGCCCCGTCGCGGACGTCCAGCAGGCCCTGGTGCACCCGGCGGCCGAGCCCCTCCACCTCGGCCGCGACCTCGGCCAGGTGGTCGGCGTCCCGGTCGCAGATCGCGACGTCGGCACCGAAGCGGCCGAGCGCGAGGGCGGTGGCGCGGCCGATGCCCACGGCCGCGCCGGTGACCACCGCGACCCGACCGTCGAGGCGCACATCGTCAGGTCCGAGAGCCATGGCGCGGAGGTTAGCGGCGCCGGCCCCCAACCTGACGCCCACGTCATATGCTGACCGCGGCGCAGCCCTCGACGAACGGAGCGGGACATGGCGTATTCGGTCGCAGGCAAGCACGTGCTGGTCACCGGCGCATCCTCGGGCATCGGCGCCGGGTTGGCGGAGGGCTTCGCCGCCGCAGGTGCAACGGTCGGCATCTGCGCCCGCCGCGAAGACCGGCTGGCGGAGGTGCTGACCCGATGCCGGGCCCACTCCCCCGACTCCCGCATGTGGACCGTCGACCTCGCCGACCTCGACGGGATCGCCGACTTCGCGGCCCGGGTGAGCGACGAGCTCGGCGGCGTCGACGTGCTCGTGAACAACGCGGGGATCCCGAAGCGCCGCGTCGTCACCGAGCTCGATCCCGCGACCGTCGAGGCCGTCATGGCGATCAACTACTTCTCCCCCGTCCGGCTGACGCTCGCGCTGCTGCCCGAGCTGATCGAGCGGTCCGGGCGCATCGTGAACATCTCGTCGGTCGCGGCCCGACTCGGCCCGCCGAGCGAGGCCGCCTACACCGCGTCGAAGGCCGCGCTCACCGGCTGGTCCGAGTCCATGCAGGTCGACCTCGCGGTCGCCGGCACCGATGTGCAGGTCCACGTCGTGAACCCGGGCGTGATCGACACCGACCTGTTCCACCTCCCGGACAACGACGAGTCGATGGCTGACATCGAGGCGCTGCCGGTCGAGGCGATGGTCGAGCCCGTGCTCCGCCAGCTCGACGCCGGGACGTTCGAGATCTACGTGCCGGGGTGGTTCGCCGACGTGGTCGGCGGCAAGTTCCCCGACGTCGGCGCGTTCCTCGCCGGCTCCATCGCCTGGGCCCGCGAGAAGACCGCCGACCCCACCCCCACCCCGTAACGTTTTGGCTGGGACACCAACGCCAAGATGTGTGTTGTGGGCGGGGTCAGCCGGCCTGTTTGGCGACGGCCGCGGCGGAGGCGGCCGCGGCTTCGGGATCGAGGTAGCCCTGGGCCGTGACGCCGAAGTCGTCGTCGAGCTCGTAGACGAGGGGTTGGCCGGTGCCGATGTTCTCCTTGAGGATCTCGTCGGGCGTCAGGCCCTCGAGGTGCATCTTGAGGCCGCGCAACGAGTTGCCGTGCGCGGCGACCAGCGTGACCTTGCCCGCCGCGAGGTCGGGAACGATCGCGTCGTACCAGTACGGAAGCATCCGCGCGACGACGTCCGCGAGGCACTCGGACTTCGGGATGAGCTCGCGTGGGAGGTCGCGGTAGCGGGGATCGGCGGAGGGGTCCCAGTCCAGTGGCGGCGGCGGGACGTCGTACGAGCGGCGCCACTGCTGGAGCCGCTCCTCACCGAACTCCTCTTTGGTCTCCTTCTTGTCCTTGCCCTGCAACGCGCCGTAGTGACGCTCGTTGAGCCGCCACGACCGCTTCACCGGGATCCACGAGCGGTCGCACGCAGCGAGCGCGAGCTCCGCGGTGTGGATGGCGCGGACCTGCAACGACGTGTGCACGACGTCCGGCAGCACGCCCTTCTCCGCCAGGAGCTCACCTCCGCGCACCGCCTCGCGCACGCCCAGGTCGGTGAGGTCGACGTCCACCCAGCCGGTGAAGAGGTTTTCGAGGTTCCAGGTGCTCTGCCCGTGACGGAGCAGGATCAAGGTCGGCATGCCGGTCACGCTAGGCCGTGCCAGGCTGGTGCTGTGAGTTCGGACGGGTTCTACGGACGCGAGCAGGCCGCGATCCACCACGAGCGCTTCGGCGACCTGGCGCTCGACGCGGCCCGGACCCTCGCGGGGCTCCTGGTCAGCCGCGGACTGATTGCGGGGCTCGTCACCGACCTCGGCTGCGGTTCCGGCATCCTCGCCAGCACCATGTCGGACCTGGGCTACGACGTGCTCGGCATCGACATCTCCCCGGACATGCTCGCCCTCGCGGCAGCGCAACGCGCCGCGCGCGACCTTCCGCCAGGAGTCGCTCGTCGACGCCGCCATCCCGCCCTCAGTCGCGGTGACCGCGATCGGTGAGGCGCTGAACTACGCAACCGATCCTCGCGCGGGGCTCGGCGCGACCACGACGGTCGCGCACCGCGTCTACGAGTCGCTCGCGCCGGGTGGCGTCTTCCTCTTCGACGTTGCCACCCCCGGCCGCAACCTCGGCCTCGATGTGCGCGAGCGAATCCACGACCACGACGAGTGGATGCTCTGCATGCGAGCAACCGAGACCGCTGACCGGCTCGACCGCCGCATCACCATCTACAACCGCGAGTCCGACGGCCGCTACACGCGCACCGACGAGCACCATGTCACACACCTCTACGACGCGAAGGCGCTGCGTGCGCTCCTCGTCGGGATCGGGTTCGAGGTCGAGGCCCGTTCGAGCTACGGCTTCGACCGCTCGGACTCGACCCCGCCCGCGGGCTGGACCGTCTTCGTCGCGACGAAGCCCGTCCAGTAGCGCGCTAGTCCTGCGGCGGCAGGCCGATCGTCTTGGTCTCGAGGTACTCCTCGAACCCGGCGATGCCGTGCTCGCGCCCGAGACCCGACTCCTTGTAGCCACCGAACGGCGAGTCCGGCCCGAACCACTGGCCACCGTTGACGGCCACAGTCCCGGTCCGCAGGCGCTTCGCGATGCCGTACGCGCGGTCGAGGTCGGTCCCGTTCACCGCGCCCGAGAGCCCGTACCGGGAGTTGTTGGCGATCCGCACGGCATCGTCATCGTCCTCGTACGGAATGACCGAGAGCACCGGCCCGAAGATCTCCTCCTGCGCGAGCGTCGAATCCGGGTCGACGTCCACGAACAGCGTCGGCTCGACGTAGTAGCCCTTCTCGAACTGCTCCGGTCGACCACCACCGACGACCAGGCGGGCACCTTCGCTCTTGCCCTTCTCGATGAGCCCGAGCACCCGCTCGCGCTGGCGCGCGTTGATCAGCGGACCCTGGAGGTTCGCGGGATCCGTCGGGTCGCCGTAGCTCCAGCTCTCGAAGTTCGCCTGCAGCAGGTCGACCGCTTCGTCGTAGCGCGAGCGCGGTACAAGCATGCGCGTCGTGATCGCACAGCCCTGGCCACCGTGCATGCAGACCATCGCGCCGCTGCCCATCTGTGCGGGGAAGTCCGCGTCATCGAGGATGATGTTCGCGGACTTGCCGCCGAGCTCCAGGAACACGCGCTTCAGGGTGTTCGAGCCCTGGGCCATGATCCGCTTGCCGACGACCGTCGACCCCGTGAAGCTGATCATGTCGACGTCGCGGCTCGCACTCAGCACCTCTCCGACAGCCGCGGGGTCGCTCGACGTGACGACGTTGAACATTCCGGCCGGGATGTCCGTGTACTCCGCTGCGATGCGGCCGATGTGCGTTGCGCTCCACGGCGTGTCCGGCGCGGGCTTCAGGACGACGCTGTTTCCGGCCGCGAGCGCGGGAACGATCTTCGAGAGGTTCAGCATGAACGGGAAGTTCCACGGCGTGATCGCGCCGACCACACCGATCGGCTCGCGCAGCACCCGCCGAGCCGAACGCATCCCGAAGAACTCGTGGGCCGGGAGGTCGTACTCCCAGTCGATCCGGTCGATGCACTCGATGTCCCACTCCATGTCGTCGATGCAGGTGTCCATCTGCACCGCGTACGTGAGCATGATGGGCGTGCCGACCTCGGCCACGATGAGCGGGCGCAGCACCTCGCGCTCCTTGGCGAGCGCCTCCTGGAGCTGGCGCAGGCTGCGCTTGCGCAGCTCCGGGTCGTGGGCCCAGTCGGACTCCTCGAATGCCCGGCGGGCCGCGGCGATCGCGCGCTGCATGTCCTCAACCGCGGCGTCTGCGGTCTGTCCGATGACCGCTTCGGTGGCCGGGTTCACGTTGTCGTAGCGGGCTCCCGACGCCGCCTCGACGAGCGCTCCGTCGATCAGCATCCGAGCTTCTCCGGTCACCGACTCCGCCATGGCGCGTCCCCCTCTTGACCACTGGTGTGGGCGTCACGATACCTGACACCGGAGTCAGGTCCACTCGCCTCGATCACCCGGCACATGTCGTTGTCGGGGTGATGCCGCCGCGTACGCTGCTTCGACGTGCGCATCGCCGCGGTTGACCTCGGATCCAACTCATTCCATCTCGTGGTCGCCGAGGTGCGCCCGGATGGGACCTTCGAGCCGCTCGTGCGCGAGAAGGAGATGCTCCGGCTCGGCGACGTCGTGAGCCGCGAGGGTCTCATCACGTCTGCCGCGGCGGACGCCGCGGTCCAGACCATGCGCCGGTTCCGCCTGCTCGCCGAGGCAGCCGGCGCGACCGAGGTGCTCGCGCGCGCCACGAGCGCGCTGCGGAGCGCCTCCAACGGTGACGCGGTGCTCGATCGCATCGAGGCGGAGGCCGGCGTCGCCGCGGACGTCATCGACGGGCTCGAGGAAGCCCGCCTGATCTTCACCGCGATCCGCACCGCGGTGTTGATCGACCCTGGCCCCGCGCTGTGCTTCGACCTCGGTGGCGGGAGCGTCGAGATCATGGTGGGCGACACAACCGGCCTGCAGTGGGCCGCAAGCGAACGGCTCGGCGTCGCGCGGCTCGAGCGCGCAGTTCGTGAGCTCCGATCCCATCTCCAAGGGTGACCGTCGCCGGCTGCGCGAGCACCTCGTCGACGTCCTCGGCCCACTCGCGGTCGAGGTCGCGACGTTCGAGCCCAAGCTGGCGATCGGCAGCAGTGGCACGCTCGAAGATCTCGCGGAGATGATCGCCGCCCGACGCGACGAATCGGTCCCCCGTTCGCTCAACCAGCTCAGCTTCTCGCGTGAGGAGTTCGAGCCGTTGCACCGGGAGCTGCTCGAATCGACGTCCGCGCAGCGCCAGAAGATCAAGGGACTCGACACCAAGCGAGTCGAGCTCATCGTGGCCGGGTCCGAGTTCCTCGCGACCGCGATGGACCTCTTCGACATCCACGAGCTGACGATCAGCGAGTGGGCCCTGCGCGAAGGCATCGTCCTCGATGCGATCGGTCGGCATGATCCGGTGGACCTGACCGACGACCCGCGAGCGATCCGGCGCGCGTCGATCCAGGCCCTCGCCCGTCGCTTCTCCTGGCCCGAGCCGCACTCGCGCCACGTGGCCAAGCTCAGCCTCGAGCTCTTCGACCAGACCCGCGAGATCCACGGCCTCGACGACGGCGACCGCGAGCTGCTCGAATACGCGGCGCTGCTGCACGACATCGGCGAGCACGTGTCGCACGACGACCATGACCGGCACGCGGCGTACCTCGTCGCCCACGGCCAGCTGCGCGGCTTCGATCCGGAGGAGATCCTGCTGCTGACCGCGCTCGTGCGGTGGCACCGCCGCGGCGAACCGAAGGCGAACGACGACCTGGTCGGCGAGCTCGATGACGATGCACGCGACCGGGTCCGGCGCCTCACCGCGCTGCTGCGCATCGCCGACGGCCTGGACCGCAGCCGCAAGCAGGTCGTCACCGGCCTGACGGCCAGGGTGAGCCCGTCCATGGTGCTGCTGCGGGTGAGCACGGACGGCGACCCCGAGCTGGAGCTCTGGGGCGCACGCCGCAAGCGGGAGCTCTTCGAGAAGGTCTTCGACCGTGAGCTCGAGCTCACCGCCCACCCGAGCGGCGCATGACGGTGAGCTAGGGCCCGAACGTCCCCGTGACGGTCTGGAAGACGATCCGGGCCGTGGTCTCGACCACGTCGGCGCGGCTCGGACCGTAGGGCTCGAGATCGACGTGGAACGCGGCCATCCGCTCCATCATCGCGACGAGCGCGGCCGCGGCCGCGTACGGATCGATGCCCGCCACCCCGTTCTCCGCGACCTTGCGGGAGAGCCCTTGGGTGATCGGTTGCAGCGACTGGTTCCGCACGTCGCGGAACCGCTGGTCGCCTTCCTGCGCGGCGAGGTTCCGTGCGCGCAGGATCGCGCGGTGGCCGTCCCAATAGAGCAGGAAGCCGTCGACGAGCCGGCGCGCGCGTTCGAGCCCGACCTCGCCCGCCCAGCGCGGGTCGAGCAGGTCCACGAGCGGCGCGGTCTGCTCGCCCACCATCTCCGCCAACGCGAGGACGGCCGCTTCGACGTCTCGGAAGTACTGGTAGAAGGTCGCGGGAGACGTACCGACCTCGCGAGCGATGTCGACGACCCGCAGGTCGCGCAGGCCCTTGCTCTCGAGCAGCTCCCCGGTCGACTCGAGCAATCGCCGCCGGGTGGCCGCGCCGCGCTTGCCGAGCGCCCGACCGTCGAGCGCGCTCGCTGCCTCGTTCAGCGCGGCCACGAGCGGCAGAGTACCTGACGATCGCGTCAGATTCCCGAGAGTGGGACGGAGCTACAGCGGGTCACCCCGGGAGAGCAACGTGCCGGGGTACGGCGTCATGAGCTCCTCGCGCCAGCGGGTGAGGTACTCGCGGGCCAGCGTGCGCCAGCGCCCGATGCGCGGGTCCGACCCCGCGTCGATCGCGCGGCCGAGCGCTTCGTGACCCTCGGGATCCGTCGCCCAGACCGTCATGACCTCGACGTCGGTCATCATCACCTCGTAGAGCCCGACCAGCGTGTGGCCGTAGTCGGCGAGCACGGGGAGCCAGTCCGCGTGCACCGCTTCCAGGTAGTCGACAGCCGTGCCCGGCTTGCACTCCGAGAGCTCGTGGACGAACACCGAGCCGGACACCTCGTCGCGCTGCAGGTCGGCGATCGACGGGCACCCCGGCCCGGCCGCCAGCAGGCGGTCGAACCCACCCGAGCGCACCTCGAGGGCGGTCTTCCACCAATCATTCAGCGCGGGGTTCTTCGTCCGGCTCAGGTTGGTGGTCTCCATGAGGCGCCGCCACCCGGTCCGACCCTGGATGCACTCCCAGATGTTGACCACCTGCGGCCACCGCCCGGTCGAGCCCATCACGTAGAAGGTGCCGAGGAGGTCGAGGCCCTTCCCCGCCGCGGTCTCGGTGTTGAACGACACGGTGTGGTCCATGTAGCGCATCGCGCCCTCGCCGACGATGTCGACGTACTCGTGCAGGTACAGGTTCCGTTCGACCACGGCGCCGGACACTACCGGAGACCCCGCCGCGGCATGCGAGGATGCGCGGGTGGACACGGTGGGCGATCTGTTGCGCGACGTCTCCCCCGAGCTGGCGACCCAGCTCGAGGTCCCGCTCCCGGGCGCGCTCCGCTACGCGTTGGGCCTCCCGGCCCCGGCGCGCACCGGGCCGCGCACTCGGCCGGCTGGACCAGCCCCGCGGCCGCACCGCCATCCTCGCCGGCCCCGGGGTGCTCCGCGACCGAGCGGTCGACGGTCTGCGCGAGCTCGCGGCCGCGGCGCACGTCGGCGTCGCGAACACCTGGGGCGCCAAGGGCGTCTTCAACTGGGACAGCCCCCATCACCTCGGAACCTGCGGGCTCCAGGCCCGCGACTTCGAGCTCCTGGGCTTCCGTGACCTCGATCTGCTCTGGACCGTCGGCCTGGACCAGGACGAGTCGCCCCGCGCGCGCTACGACCTCGGTGCACGCGTGGTGTCGATCCAACCCGCAGACCTCGCACCGTTCGCGACCCAGGTCGCGCGCTCTTCCTTCCCGATCGAGCCGCCGCCCCTGTTCGAACGGTTGGCCGCGGTCGCGCAGCCGGGATACGTCGACGAACGGTTCCCGATGCACCCGGCGCGCGCGGTGATGGAGATCAAACGTCGAATGCCACCGAACGGGCTCGTGACCGCGGCACCAGGCCCGGCCGGGCTCTGGGTCGCACGCACCTTCCCCACGGACGCGCCGGGCACGGTGATCGTCCCGGCGGTGGCCACTCCCGGGATCGGCGTCGCCGTTGCGCTGGCCGCGGCGCGCGCCGGGATCCCCGCCACTGCGGTCGAGACGGATCCACTCGACGACACGAGTCGCGCGCTCCTCGAGCTCGCCGAACAGCTTGACGCACCGGTGACGACGGAAGTGTGGGGCGACGAAGTCGACCTGTCGCTCACCTCGCTCCTCGTCGACGCCGCGGGCCCCGTCGTAGCGTGGACGTCGTGACGGACCGCAAGGTTGCCATGGTGACCGGCGCGTCCTCCGGCATCGGGCGTGCGATCGCGGTCGGGTTGGGTCGCCTGGGCTGGCGCGTGGCTCTCGGCGCCCGACGCGCCGAGGGCCTCAAGGAGACCGCAGCGCTCGTGATCGAGGCCGGCGGTGAAGCGCTCCCTCGCGCGCTCGACGTGACCGACGCGGCGTCCGTCGACGACTTCGTCGAGACCGTCGAGGACGCGATGGGACCGATCGACGTCCTCGTGAACAACGCCGGCATCGCGATCCCGGGCGCGTTCTGGGAGATGGCGCCCGAGCAGCTGCGCCAGGAGGTCGACACGAACCTGCTGGGGCCGCTGCTGTGCAGCCGGCGGGTGCTGGGCCCGATGATCGCACGCGGGCAGGGAGACGTCGTGTTCATCTCGTCGGACACGTCCCGTGCGCCGCGGCCCCACCTCCTCGGCTACGGCGCCACCAAGGCCGCGATCGAGAACGCGGCCCGGACGCTGGCGATGGAGCTCGAGGGGACCGGCGTTCGCGCCACCACCATCCGGGTCGGTCCGACGTTGACGGACTTCGCCTCGGGATGGACCTCCGAACAGGTCGACGGGCTCATGGCCACGTGGCCCCGGTACGGCATCCAGCGGCACTTCAACACGCTGCATCCCGACGACATCGCACGCGCGGTCCTCTACGCCGTGACCTCGCCGCCGGGCGTCCACATCGACGTCGTCGAGGTCCAGCCCGAGGCCCCTCGCAACGCCTAGGCACCGGGGTACGCTGCCCACATGCAGCTGGACGATCTGATCATCGTGAGCGTCGACGACCACGTCGTCGAACCCCCGGACATGTTCGAGCGCCACCTCCCCGCGAAGTACGCCGACGTCGCTCCGAAGCTGATCCGCAAGGACGACGGCACCGACGTGTGGTCCTTCCAGGGCCACGAGGTCCCGAACATCGGGTTGAACGCGGTCGCCGGCCGGCCCAAGGAGGAGTACGGGATCGACCCGACCTCCTTCGAGGAGATCCGCGACGGGTGCTTCGACGTCGAGAAGCGGGTCCTCGACATGAGCGCGAACGGTGTCCTCGGCTCGCTCAACTTCCCCAGCCTGCCCGGCTTCGCGGGCCGCTTGTTCGCCGCACTGGAGGACAAGGACACCTCGATCGTCCTCGCCCAGGCGTACAACGACTGGCACATCGACGAGTGGTGCGGCTACGCACCGGACCGCTTCATCCCGCTGGCGATCCCGATGATCTGGAACCCCGAGGCGTGCGCGGCCGAAGTGCGGCGCGTCGCGAAGAAGGGCTGTCACGCGATCACGTTCCCGGAGAACCCGGAACCCCTCGGGCTGCCCAGCCTGCACTCCGACCACTGGGACCCGGTCTGGCAGGCGTGCTCCGATGTCGGCACGATCGTCTGCATGCACATCGGATCGTCGGGCAAGCTCGTGATGACGGCGCCCGACGCGCCGATCGACGTGATGATCGTGCTGCAGCCGATGAACATCGTGCAGTGCGCGGCCGACCTCATCCACTCGCCGGTGTTCAAGAAGTTCCCGGACCTCACCGTGGCGCTCTCCGAGGGTGGCATCGGGTGGATCCCGTACTTCCTCGAGCGCCTCGACCACTCGTACTCCGTGCACAAGTCGTGGACCGGCGCGGACTTCGGCTCGAAGATGCCGAGCGAGGTGTTCCTCGAGCACGTCGTGCTCTGCTACATCTCGGACGCGGTCGGCGTGAAGCTGGCTCGCGACATCGGGGTGGACCGGATCACCGTCGAGGTCGACTACCCGCATTCGGACACCAACTGGCCGTACGCGCCGGAGCGGATGATGGAGGAGTTCGACGCGACGGATCTCACCGACGGCGAGATCGATCAGATGACCCACGAGAACGCGATGGGGTTCTTCCAGTACGACCCGTTCTCGATCCGGCCCCGCGAGCGTTGCACCGTCGGCGCACTGCGGTCGGAGGCCGTCGGCTGGGACGTCGAGCCCAAGGCCGCGGTCGGCCGTGCACCGAAGCAGCACACCGGCCCGGTGACGGTCATGGACCTCACGGTCACTGCGTAACCCGACGCGACACCCTCGCTAGGGTGCCGGCCGTGCGGGTGCTCGCGGCGTGCTCTCTCGGTGGTGCCGGCCACCTGCACCCGTTGGTCCCGTTCCTCGACGCCGCGCAACGACGCGGCCACGAAACGACGGTCATCGCTCCGGCCTCGATGCGCGAGATGGTCGAGTCGACCGGGCACCGGTTCGTCGCCGGTGCGGAGCCGCCCGAGGCGGAGGTCGGCCCCATCCGGGAACAGCTTCCGGTCGCGTCTGCGCAGGTCGCGTCCGTGCTCGGGAACCGTGACCTGTTCGGTCGGCTCGCGACCACGGCCATGCTGCCGGCCATGGAGCAGGTCGTGAGTGACTGGGAACCCGACTTCGTGGTGCGGGACCCGTGCGAGTACGCCTCTGCCGTCGTCGCGGGTCGCCGTTCCATCCCGACCGCACAGATGGCGATCTCGTTGGCCGACGCCGAGCTCGGATCGCTCATCACCGCCGCGCCCGCGCTCGAAGCCCATCGCCCCGGACTGGTCGAGGAGCTGCGGGCGTCGCCGTACCTGACCCGCTTCCCTACCGCGCTCGACCCATCGCCGTTCGCGACCACGCTCCGCTTCCGAGACACCGAACCGTCGGCCGCCGCGCCACTTCCCGACTGGTGGGACGAGCCCGACGCGCCGCTCGTGTACGTGACGTTCGGCACGGTGCTCGGCCACATGTCGATGGCGGCGGACGTCTACCGGACGGCGCTGCGCGCGGTGGCCGACCTGCCGGTGCGCGTGCTCCTCACGCTCGGGCGGCAGACCGATCCTACGAGCATCGGACCGGTCCCTGCCCACGTCCACGTCGAAGCATGGGTCGATCAGCGCCGTGTGTTCGGCTCGGGCCGATCTCGTCGTGTGCCACGGCGGGTCGGGCACCGCGTTCGGCGCGCTCGCCGCGGGCATCCCGACGGTCGTCGTGCCCATGTTCTCGGACCAGTTCGAGAACGGGCGGCGGATCGCGGCGGCCGGAGCCGGCCTGATCGTCGAGCCGGAGCGCTCGGCGATCGCCCACGGCGATCGGCACCGGGCTCGAGACGCCCACGGTTGCGAGCCGGCGCGCGGCGCGTCCGGGCGGAGATGGCATCCAACCCCGACATCGACGAGCTCGTCACCACCCTGCTCGGTTGACTAGGCCGGAGGGAGCGGAAGCCCCTGGGCCTCGTACGCCTTGGCGCGAGCGAGCTTGGCCTTCACCAGCGCGTTGGTGACGGTGTACGGCTTGAGCGCGGCGGCGATCTGGGGGTCCGTGTGCATGCCCGCGGGCCCGGCATCGGTGCAGAGCTTGCGCGCCGCGCCAAGTGACGCGTCGTAGAGGTTCTGGGGATCGGTCTTGCCGTCGCCGTTGCCGTCCGACGCCCAGCGACTCCACGTCCCGGGCGTGAACTGCAGCGGGCCGACCGCGTGATCCCAGAGCGGGTCGCCATCGAGGAGACCCCTGTCGGTGTCCGGGACGGGCTGCGTGTTGCTGGTGCCGTCGAGCGGGATGCCGATGATCGGTGGGAACACGTCACCGTGGACGTCGGCGCGCGCACCGCCATGAGTGCCGTGGCCGGACTCTCCGTCGGCGATCCCGGCCAGCACCCACCACTGGATCCCACAGCGCGGGCAGCAGCACCGCGGCAGTGCGCTCGGCCCGGAGGTACGCGTCGAGCGCGGCGACCGGGATGCCGAGCCCCGCGACCTTGCGCGCCGGGAGGTCGTTGGCGGCCTGGCTCAGCCGCGCGTCGACCGTGCGCTCGCGCGACCGGGATCTGCGCCGCGAGCGCGGTCGAGCTGCTGTTGCACGTCCACCGACTCCTTCGCCGCGCGCTCACCGGCGCGGCTCGCGGTCCGGCGCGCGTCCGCGGCTTCGCGGGCGACGGCGCGCAGCGAGGTCCCGGCCTGGCCCGCGAGCTTCATGCGCCGGCTCAGGTCGAGCACGTTCGACGAAGGCAACACCGCGAGCAGGCCGTCGGCCGCACCCTTGTAAGCAGCCGCCGCAACTCGGTCGACGAGCGCCTGGGTGCGCCGCAGCGTGGCCTCCGACTTCTGCTCGACCGCGGTCAGCGCCAACGTGCGTGCGTCGAGCTCGTGCTTGTCGGCCTGGAGCCGCTGGCGGCCGGCCTCGAGGGTCGCGAGCCGGGTCTGGGCGGCGGCGAGGTCGGCGGACGCGTCGGCACCCGGGCCGGCGACGAGCGGTACGCCGAGCAGTCGCGCGTCGATGCCCGGCATGATCGCCCCCGCCCCCGGTGGGACCACCGGTTCGGCGCCGGCGGCGCCCGCGGTCGCGGTCGGCGCGAAACCCACCGACAGCACCAGGGCCGTCGATCAGCCCCGCCGGAAGCAGCCACCGCCGCGGCCGATGCGGAGCGGCACGAAATCCGCGAACCGGGCGCACGCCGCCGTTAGGGTCGCGGCCGTGGTCCGCTTCGATCCGTACAGCTACGAGCACCACGAAGACCCCTATCCGACGTACCGCAGGCTACGGGACGAAGCTCCCGCCTATCTCGACCCCGAACGGGGCTTCTGGGCGCTTTCACGCCATGACGACGTACGAGCAGCCATCGACGACTGGCCTACCTATTCGTCCACGGGGGGCATCACGCTTGAGCGGCGGACCGAAAATGTCGAACCGATGCTCATCGAGATGGATCCGCCCCGCCACACCGAGCTGCGGGCCCTGGTCAGCCGGGCGTTCACGCCGCGACGGGTCGCCGAGCTCGAAGCGCCGATCGGTGAGCTCGCGCGCGAGCTCTCAGAGGGCTTCACGCCGGGCGCCCGCGTCGATGTCATCGAGGACTTCGCCGCGAAGCTGCCAATGGCGGTGATCTCGGTGATGCTCGGTGTCCCGCGTGAAGATCAGGACGAGCTCCGTTCTTGGTCCGACGCGATGCTGCACCGCGACGAAGGCAGCGCCGAGATCACTCCGGCCGGCATCGACGGTGCGATCCGACTGTACGGATACTTCGACGAGGTCATCACCAACCGCCGTCAGACTCCGACTGAAGATCTGGTGGGCGCACTCGTCGCGGCGCAGGAAGGCGACCGGTCTCTCTCCCATGAGGAAGTCCTCGGGTTCTGCTTCCTGCTCCTCATCGCCGGCAACGAGACGACCACCAAGCTGATCGGCAACGCACTGTTCTGGCTCGAGGCGTTCCCCGACCAGCGCGCGCGGCTGCTCGCCGACCCTTCGCTCATCCCGGCGGCCGTCGAGGAGACGTTGCGGTTCGACACCTCGACCCAAGCGCTCGCGCGCGTGCTGACGCGCGACGTCGAGCTCCACGGCACCACGCTGCCCGCCGGCGCCAAGGGCCTGCTCCTCTTCGGGTCGGCGAACCGCGACGAACGGCGCTGGGACGACCCCGACCGCTTCGACATCGATCGCAATCCCGCGGGCCACCTCGCGTTCGGCCACGGGCTGCACCACTGCCTCGGTGCGCCGCTGGCCCGGCTCGAGACCCGCGTCGCGCTCGACGTGCTGCTGCCCCGGCTCGGCGAGTACCGCGTCGCTCTGATCACGCGGTGCGCGTGCACTCCGGCAACGTCCGCGGCTTCGCCCACCTTCCGATCGAGGTCGCGTCATGACGAAGCGGCACCTGCGCATCGGCAAGGATCCGGAGCGGCTCAATCGCTCGTTCTGGGACGACGACGCCGACGACTACCAGGCCGCGCACGAGCCCCAGCTGGACGTCCCGACGATCGGGTGGGGCGTCTGGGACCTGCCGGAGCGAGACCTGAACGTGCTCGGCGACGTCTCCGGCCAGGACGTGCTCGAGTACGGCTGCGGGGCCGCACAGTTCGGCATCAAGCTGGCCCGGACCGGGGCGCGCGTCACCGGTCTCGACCAGTCGCGGGGCCAGCTCCGGCACGCGGCCAAGAAGGTGGCGGCGGCCGGAGTCCCGGTGCGGCTCGTGTGCGCGACTGCGACCGCAGTGCCCTTGCCCGAAGCGTCGTTCGACGTCGTGTTCTGCGATCACGGCGCGATGAGCTTCTGCGATCCGTACCGCACCGTGCCCGAGGTTGCACGCGTGCTCCGAGCCGGGCGGTCGCTTCGCGTTCAACATCTCCACGCTGCTGCGCAACCTCTGCTATCCCGTCGGCGACCCCGCCGCGCCGGTGAGCCGCAAGCTGCACGGCAAGTACTTCGGCGCCCGGGCGTTCGACTGGGGTGATGGCACGATCGACTACCAGATCCCGCACGGCGAATGGATCAGCTCTCTTCCGGGACCACGACCTCGCGGTCGAGGACCTGCTCGAGCTGCGCGCCCCGAAGCGGGCGACGAGCACCTACGCGGACTACGTCGACCACGACTGGGCCCGGCGCTGGCCGGCGGAGGAGATCTGGAAGGTGCGCAAGCTGTGATCGGGGTTGCCGAGACCGCGTTGCTCGTGCCGGTCGCGGCCGCCGAGCCGCTCGTGCGGTCGCACCGGCTCGCGCTCGATCCGGTGGCGCCCGCTCGGCGTCCCGGCGCACATCACCGTGCTGTACCCGTTCCTGCCCCCCGACCAGGTCGACCGGTCGGTGTGCGAGGCGGTCGGCGAGGTCCTGGAAGCGTTCAGCGCGTTCGACTTCGCGCTGACGAGCGTGAAGACCTTTCCCACCGGCCTGCTGTACCTCGCGCCCGAGCCCGTCGAGCCGTTCGTCGCGATCACCGGGGCGCTCGCGGACCGCTGGCCGGAGCACCCGCCGTACCACGGCGCCTACGCGTCGGTGGTCCCGCACCTCAGCGTCGCGATGACCGACAACGGTTCAGCCCCGGCGCTCGAGGCCGACCTGAAGGGTGGGTTGCCGGTACGCACCCACGCCGACGCGGTCTGGTTGATGGAAGGCCAGCCCGAGGACCGGTGGGTGATCCGGGCGGCGTTCCCGCTCAGCGCCGATCGAAGGTGAAGCCGGCTGCCTCGCGGTCCCACGTCGCCTCGGTCACACCGTCGTCGCGCAGCTCGTACTTGAGCACCCGCCCGACCGGGTTCCGGGGCAGGTCCGCCCGGAACTCGATGTAGCGCGGGACCGCGAAGTACGGAACCTGATCCACCGACCACCGGCACAGCTCTTCTTCCGTGACGGTCGTGCCAGGCTGCAGCACCGCAGTGACCTTCACGTCGTCCTCGCCCTGGTCGCTCGCGACCGCATGCACGGCGACGTCCTTGATCGCTTCGTGCGCGATGAAGGTCCGCTCCATCTCGAAGCTGGAGATGTTCTCGCCCCGGCGCCGCAGGTAGTCCTTCTTGCGGTCGACGAAGTAGAGGAAGCCTTCCTCGTCGAGCCGGCCGAGGTCACCGGTGTGGAACCAGAGGTTGCGCATCACCTCGACGGTCGCCTCGGCGCGGCGCCAGTAGCCCGCGAACATGAGGTTCGGTCCGGTCGGCCGGCACACGATCTCGCCGATCTCGCCGACGGCGACCTCGCGGTCCTCGTCGTCCACGAGACGGACTTCGAACTCCTCGTCGTTCAGCTGACCGGCTGCGCCGACCTGGTTGACCGCTCCGGCGGGAAGCATGGAGATGAGCGATGCCTCGGTGAGGCCGTAACCGCCGCTGAACGTCGCGCAGCCGAACCGCTCGCGCCAGATGCGATCGGTGTCGGGCGGCATGGGCGCGGCGGCACAGAGGCGCAGCCGGTGACCGACCTGCTCGGGAACGTCGTCCGCGTTCGCGACCAGGATCGCCAGCGAGCCCAGCATCGAGAGCATGGTCGCGTCGGTCCGCTTCACCTCCTGCCAGAAGCGGGACACCGAGAACTTGCGCACGATCGCCGCGCTGCCGCCGGTGATGAGCGTTCCGACGACGCAGACCGAGATCGCGTTGAAGTGGAACAGGGGGAGCGGGGTGAGCACGACGTCGTCCGGCCGGCGCTGCCAGGCCCGGGCAATCTGCTCGGCCAGCGCGACCACGTAGTGGTGCGGGAGCATGCAGCCCTTGGACGGGCCTGTCGTGCCCGCGGTGTAGATGAAGCACGCGAGGTCCGACGGCCCGACGGTCGCAGTCTCGGGCGCCGTGTCGGAGCCCTCGGCCTGGAGCGTCGCCCAATCGGCCGTCGGGAGTTCGGTGATGTTCGCCTCCGTCTCCCCCACCACGATGACCGCGCGCAGCTCGGGGAGCCCGGGCGTCCCATTGCCCGCGCAGAGGTCGGCGACTCGTTCCGCCAACGCGCCCTGGACGACCATGACGCGCGCGCCGGAGTCGGCGACGACGTGGCGGAGGAACTCGCCCTTGTACGCGGTGTTGATCGGCACCTGGATCGCGCCGAGCTTCAGCGCGGCGAAGAAGCTGATCACCTGCTCGGGCGAGTTCTCGATCAGCGTGGCGACCCGATCGCCGCGGCTGACACCGAGCGCCGCCAGCCCGTGCGCGATGCGATTCGCCGCGATGTCCATCTCGCGGGCGGTGATCTGCACCCCGTCGAAGTCGAGGTAGCGGCCGTCGGGATCCTCGACCAGGCGAGTGGCCAGCGCGTCCAGGACGGTGGTCTCGGGGGAGGTTCGCGTCATGTACCTGACACTACCGTCACCTTCGCGCGGGGCCGTTCCGGGTCAGAATCTGACGCGTGGATCCTGCCGGCGAGATCCTGCGCTGCTGACCGATTCCCGGCCTCGCCCGATGACTTCTCCCCTCGCTCGGGCAAGCAGTCGCGCAAGGGTCCGCCGGACCACCGCCCTGGTTCGTGTATCGGCTCGCGCCGAGGACCGCGACGGCTCTGCTCACCGTCGAACCCGGCGGCGCCACCCGCTGGACCTTCTAAACCCGCGGCCGGCGCGCCGGTCCTCCCGGGCTCTCCGGGTCCCCGGTCGGAATGTCCCGAATACGTCGTGTCTCAAAGGATCGCGGCGCGCCGCCGATGCATGCTGCATGCGTGTCGGCACCGAATGGGAAGCGTGGCGACCGTCGCGAACCAGCCGGATCGTGAACGGCTTGGCGGCGGTCGTGTGCACCGGGCTCGTGATCACACTGGTCGTTGGCATCGCGACCGCAGGGACAGGTGCGGATGTCGTGGGCGTATCTCTGTTGGCCGCGTTCTTCGCGGCGGTCGCGACCGTCAACGTGATCGAGGCGCTCCGCCTCCGACTCGCGGTCGGACCCGAAGGTCTCGTGATCCGCAATTTCCGCACGACAGAGATCCCGTGGAGCGAGTTTCAGGACTGCACGGCCGGAGTGTGGGGCCTGCGGATCCGCCGCGCCGGACACCGACCGGTCGTCGCGCTCGCAGTGGACAAGGCACCGGTCAGCTGGCTGAGCGAGCAGACGCAAGCTGACTTCGTGGTCGCCGCGATCGATCACTACGTCCAGCGGCACGCGGCCTGACTCCGAGAGTGCCCGCGTGGCGGGGAGCTCAAAGACAGCCCGCACCCGGCGTGGGGCTGCAACACTTGGGAGGTGGATGTCGTGCGGTTCGCGGTCGGTGATGCGACGCTCGTACGGGTGCCGTACGTCGATGTGCTCGTCGACGCAGACGTCGTTGGGTTGACGGTCGAGCGGGTTGCGGCAAGCGAGCGCGGCGAACCCGGCGTGGGCCGAAGGTGACCAGGTCCGGGTCGGTGCCGCGGTGTGGATCATCCAGTCCGAGGGTCGACGCATCGTCGTCGACCCCGCGCAGGCGGCCGACCAGATCCTGCGCGCCGGTCCCGACGCCGCGGTCCACCAGCAAGCGGTCGCCGACGCGCTCGCAACCGCGGGCTTCCCACGCGAGTCCATCGATACGGTCATTGCCTCGCACATCGACGGCATCGGCATGATCGCCTGGCTCACCGACGACCGGTGGAGCCCGTTCTTCCCCAACGCCGAAGTCCTCATCTCGCGGCGCGAGCACGACGCGATCGCTGGGAACGGACCCTACGAACCGCAAGGCGGGGATGCACTCCTGGCGCTCGCCGCTCAGGGTGTGGTGAAACAGGTCGACGACGAGCACGTCGTCACGTCCGAGGTGACGACCGAGTGGACCGGAGGGCACTCTCCCGGCCACATGCTCGTCAACGTCGCGGCCGGCGACACGACCGCCACGATGATCGGACACCTTGCGCTGAGCCCACTGCACCTGACGCTCGGCGACCCGGGTCCCCACCAGGACCGGGAGCTCGCCGCTGCCGCACTGCAGCGGCTGCGCGACGGTCGCCTGCTCGTCGGCCCGCTCTGGCCCGCCCCGGGCGCGGCCCGCTGGTTCGAGGCGGACGTCCTCGTCGCGTCGGACTCGCCGCAGAGCTGAACGGTCGACTGCCGCGTGGTCGACGGCACGGGTGCTCCGCGAATTCGCCCCGCCGTCGGGCCACCCGCTCACCTCGGGCGCTTCGCCCCAACCCGCTGACACCGGGTCCGAGCACCCGATACCGTCCCGGTGGGGAGAGGGGAAGCGATGACTTCGGATGACGGTCGCACGCGCCTCCGTGAGGCCGCGCTCGACCGGTTCGGACGCCAGGGTGTGCGCGGCACGTCGACGTGGACGATCCTCGAGGCCGCGGGGATGAAGAACCCGTCGGCGATCAGCTACCACTTCGGATCCAAGGCTGCACTGATCGACGACCTGGTCGACGAGCTGATCACCGAGGGCTGGCCGGTCCTCCAGCTGCAGGTCGACCTGGCCGCGGACTGCACGCCGACGGTCGCGCAGTGGGCCGACGTCGCGGCGAGCTCGGCAGCCGGGCTGATCTCGACCGAGCGCGGCTGCCTCCTCGCCCGCATCTGGTGGGAGTACGACTGCTGGCTCCACCCGGACGCGTTCGACGAGTTTCTCGGCAGCGACCTTCCGCTCTCCGTCGCGTGGCACGACGCGGTCCGCCGGACATTTCCCGACGACGCGCCGCTGGTTGCGCTGGGTCGGAACCTGGTCGTGCTCCGCACGCTCCAATGGCTGATCGCCCGGCGCGCCGCGCGCCTGCTCGCAGACACGCCGACGCAGGGGGTCATCATCAAGGACCCGACCATGGTCCGCGACGGGCTCTTCGACACGGCGATGGCGTTCCTCACCGGCCCCACCCGACTCACCGGCTACGACATGACGTTCGACCGACCCGGAAGGTCGTGGTGAGCGACTGGACCGTGCGAGGACTCGAGCCTGGTGGCGAGCAGGTCGGCGTGGTGGTCGATCGAGCCGAAGTGGGTGTCGAGCACCCAGGCGCGCTTCAGGTAGAGGTGCACGTCGACCTCCCAGGTGAAGCCCATCCCACCGAAGACCTGCGTCGCTGACTTCCCGTTCGCGACCGCGGCCTCGTTCGCGAGCAGCTTGGCGCCGCTCAGCGACCGGACCAGCTCTCCGGTCGAATCATCGTCGAACACGCACGCGGCGGCGTAGACCGCCGACCGCGCGACCTCGGCCCGCACGACCATGTCCGCGCAGATGTGCTTCACCGCCTGGAAGGAACCGATCGGGCGGTTGAACTGCTCACGCTCCTTCGCGTACTCGACCGAGAGGTCCACCAGGGCGTCTGCCATCCCGACACAGAACGCGGCGGTCAGCAGCGCACCTTGCTGCCAGAGCCGGCTTCGGCTGTCGCGATCTCCGATCAAGGTCCTGGTGGGCAGCTCGTCGACCGCGGTGACGGGAGTGAGCGGGTCGAGCGGCCAGCCCTCGGCCGCGCCGGTCAGCGTCGACGGGTCCACGGACGAGATCCCGTCGTCATCGAGGACGAGCAGCTCCTCCAGCATCTCGAGGTGCTCGGCGTACAGCGTGCCGCCGACGGCGAGGTCGACTCCCCCGGTGATGACGTCGCGGCCAAAGGTCCACACCAGCGGACCAGGAACGAGCGCCCGGCCCAGCTCCTCGTAGACAACTGCCGCGTCGGCCCAGCCGAAGCCATCCGAGCACAGGGAGAAGA
Organism: uncultured Acidimicrobiia bacterium; assembly: GCA_963848485.1. GTDB lineage: Bacteria > Actinomycetota > Acidimicrobiia > IMCC26256 > JAENVU01 > Chersky-806. The sequence continues at coordinate 76,534 of CAWKDX010000014.1, read as the reverse complement.
CGCCGGCCGCTTGGAGGTCGTCGTAGGTCGAGCGGTCGAAGCCCTCGCGCACCCGGCTCATCGGGAACTTGCCCTCGAGCAGGCTCCGGATGCCGTCGCGCAGCGCGACCTGGTCGTCGGACAGGTCGAAGTTCATCGGGGCGTCGGCTCCTTCGGGAGACCGAGCACTCGCTCCCCCAGGATGTTGCGCTGGATCTGGGACGTGCCCGCCACGATCGTCAACGCGAGCGTCCGCAACCGCTCCTCCACGAACTCGCCCTTCCCGTCGACCACGAGCCCGTCCCGCTCGAGCACTCTCAGCGACAGCTCACCGAGCCGTTGCCGGGTCTCCGAGTACGCGAGCTTCATCATGAACGCACCCCGCCCGGGCGCGCCCCGCGAGGACTGCGTGACGTTGCGCTTCGTCATCGCCCACTCCGCGTCGAGCTCCGCGGCCACGTGCCCGAGCTCGCGTCGGTGCGCGGGGTCCTTCACCAGCGGCGCCAAGTCCTCGACCAGCCGCATCGCGTCCACCATCTCGCTGACGAACGCGGTCCCGCGCTCGAACGACAACGTCACGTTGGTGACCCGCCACCCGTCGTTCTCCTCGCCGACCCGGCACGACACGGGCACCCGCACCTCGTCCAGGAACAGCTCCGCGAACTCCGAAGATCCCAGCACGGTGCGCAGCGGCCGAACCTCGATGCCGGGCAGATCCATCGGCAGCATCAGCCACGTGATGCCGGCCTGCTTCTTCACTTCCGGGTCGGTGCGCACGAGCAGCTCGCCGAAGTCGCCGACCTGGCCGAACGAGCACCAGATCTTCTGTCCGGTGACGACGTAGCAGTCACCGTCGCGCACCGCCCGGGTGCGCAGGGACGCGAGATCCGAGCCCACGCCCGGCTCCGAGAACCCCTGGCACCAGACCTCGTCGCCCCGCAAGATCCTGGGCAGGTGCTCGCGCTTCTGCTCCTCGGTCCCCTCGGCCACGATGGTCGGACCCGCGTGCAGCAGGCCGACGAAGTTCACACCCACGTACGGCGCCCGGGCCCGCGTGGTCTCCTCGAGGAAGATCAGCTGCTGGCTCGAGGGCAGGTCGCGGCCGCCGTACTCCTCAGGCCAGCTCAGCCCGGCGTAGCCACCGTCGAACAGGCGCCGCTGCCAGTCGGTGTCCCAGCGCCGGCGGGCGTCCCAGTCGTCGCGGGCCGGCTGCGGCGCGAGCTGCGGGAGCTCGGCGGCGAGCCACTCGCGGAGGGCGGATCGGAAGGCTTCGTCGGCTTCGGAGTATCGGAGGTCCATGCGGTGGCGGAGTCTACGGGCCGACCTGACGACCCATCAGATCCGGAGCGGTCAGCCGTGGAGCCGGTCCGCGAACCGGGTGCCGGCAAGGAGCTCGACGATCTGGCCGTCGGGGTCGGCGACGAAGACCGCAGTCTCCAGGCGGGAGTCCTCGAACACCGTCCCGCCGTGGGCCAGCACCGCCGCGCACGCCTCATCCAGGTCGTCGACGCCGAATGAGATGTGCGTCAGCCCCGGTTCGGGCAGCGGCCGGTCCCGACCCGCGAGCGGCTCCGGATCGCTGAACGCGAGGAGCTCGAGCACGAAGTCGTCGCGCTTCAGGTACACCGCGCGCAGCCCCACCGGGTCCGGCAGCCGCAGCAGCGTGGCCGACGGTGAGCCGCTCACGTCGAGGTCCATGACCTCCACGAAGCCGAGCACCTCGACGTAGAACGCGCGGGTCGCGTCGAGGTCGCGGACGCTCTGACCGACATGACTGAACCTCACCACGCCGACGATCCTCTCAAATCGCGTCGTCGAACGCGGGATCCTCGATCAGGGTCGCACGCAGGCCGGCCATCGCCTCGGGTGAGAGACCGTGGGCGAGCACGTACCCCTCGATCGAGCCGTGCTCCGCGACGAGCTTGTCGATCACCGAGCGCATCGCGGCGGCATCGACCGCCCACCGCTGCTGCGCCACCTCGGCGACCGCGCCCTCTTCGAGCGCGGCGCGCGCCTGGTGACGTTCCAGGAGGATCGGCATCCGAGCGTCGGTGAGCGCGTAATCCGCCGCGATGATCTCCGGATCGACACCGAGCAGACCGAGCAGGAGCATGGCGACGAGCCCGGTCCTGTCCTTGCCCGCCGCGCAATGGAACACGACCGGTTGCATGTTGCCGACGGCGATGATCTCCAGCACGGCGACGAACCGGTGCCCGAACCGGTCGAGCATGAGCAGGTACAGGTCGTCGAGCGCGATGACCTCGCCGCTCGACCAGGCCGTGGCGTCGCGGCTGGTCTCATCGACGATCGGCACGTGCCGGACCGTGATCGGCAGCGACTCGAGCGGCCCGTGGGAGAACCGTTCGACCTCCTGGCCCACGCGCAGGTCGATCACCGTGCGCAACCCGAGCTCCTCGGTGACGTGACGCACGTCCTCGTCGGTCATGAACGAGAGCGAGTCGCTCCGGTACACGCGGCCCGAACGCACGAAGGTGCCGTGGTCGGTCTCGTAACCACCGAGGTCACGGAAGTTTGCGGGCCCGTCGAGCGGGATGAGTCGTTCGGGCACGGTCAGAGGTCGAGGCTGAGCATGCGGATGGCGTTGCCCCGGCAGATCTTGTCGACGACGTCCTGGGGGAGGTCGGCCATCATCTGCGCGGCGAGCTCTTTCGTGTGCGGCCACGTCGAGTCGGTGTGCGGGTAGTCCGTCTCGAACGTGGTGTTGTCCACACCGACGCGCTCGAGCGATTCGAGACCGTGCACGTCACGGAAGAAGCAGCCGTAGACCTGGCGGTAGTAGTACGTCGACGGCGGGTGCGGCACGATCCCCTTCACGCCACCCCATGCTCGGTGCTCGCGCCAAACGTCGTCCGCGCGCTCGAGGATGTACGGGATCCAGCCGATCTGGCCCTCCGAGTACGCGAGCTTCAGGCTCGGATAGCGCACGAGCACGCCGGAGAAGAGGAAGTCCGAGAGGCTCGCCATCGCGTTGCCGAAGCTGAGCGTCGCGGCGACCGCGGGCGGCGCGTCGACGGAGGTGGCCGGCATCTTCGAGCTCGACCCGATGTGCATGCAGACCACGGTCCCCGTCTCCTGGCACGCGACGAAGAACGGATCCCAGTAGCCGGTGTGGATGCTCGGGAGGCCGAGGTGGGGTGGAATCTCGCTGAAGCAGACCGCGTGCACACCCGCGCGGCGTTGCGCCTGACCTCGGCCGCCGCCAGATCCGCGTCCCAGAGTGGGATGAGCGCAAGCGGGATCAGCCGACCGCCGCTGTCACCGCACCACTCCTCGACCATCCAGTCGTTGTACGCGTAGACGCAGGCCGCCGCGAGGTCACGGTCCTTCGCCTCGAGGAACGTCTGGCCGCAGAAGCGCGGGAACGTGGGGAACGAGAGCGATGCCTCGACCCAATTGACGTCCATGTCGTCGAGGCGGGCCTTCGGTTCGTAGCAACCGGGCCGCATCTCGTCGTACGTGATCGGCGACATCGTCATGTCGTCGCGGTCGAAGCCGACCGACGCGACGTGGCGCTTGTTGATGTACACGAGGTCCTCGTAGACCCAGCAGTCTGCTTTGGGCGACGCGTCGTCGAAGGTCTGCTCGTAGGTCCCCCCGCCGATGTGGCGCATGCCGGCGACGCCGCGCCGCTCGACCTTGGGGCCGCGGTCCCGCCACCTCTCGGGGAGCCAGGTCCTCCACACGTGGGCCGGCTCGACCACGTGATCATCGACGCTGACGATACGGGGAATCTCGATCGACGGCTTCGTTCCTCGTTCCGCGGTTGCGGTCATGTTCCCTCCGCGCCGGCAATCTGACGACCCGTCAGGTTATCGACTTCCTGCTCTCGGACCTTCGGTCCAGGGCCGCTACGCGGGGCAGACGAGGTCGGGGCGGGGCGGCTTCAGCCGCACGAGGTACGCGGTGTTGGCCGCGTCGAGGCACCGGTTCCCGTCGAGGCTCGAGGTGTGTGTGGTCCCGTCGACGGTGATCAGCCGCGCGTCGGGACCGAGCTCCTTGGTCAGACCCTGCGCCCAGACGAGCGGGGTCGCGGGGTCGCCGGTGGTGCCGACGACCACCACGGACGGGGCCGCCGGCACTGAGATCGGGGTGGCGGTCCGGTTCACCGGTGGGACCGGCCAGTAGGAGCACGGCAGGCCGAGGCCCACGTTGGAGGCACCGAAGTACGGGGCCTCCAACGCGGCCTTCGCCTGGAGCGCAGTGGCTGCCGCGACCGTCAGGTCGGGACCGTCGGCACACGAGATCGCGAGGAACGCCGGCCAGTCGGCCGAGTAGTCCCCGTTCGGTGCGCGCACGACGTACTCATCGAAGATCTCCAGCAGGGGTGCCGGATCCCCGTCCTGGGCCTTGGCGAGGCCGTGGGCCAGCATCTTGTACCCCGCCGCCCCCGAATAGAGCGGAGCGGCAAGCGCGATGTCGAGCTCCGAGGCGCCGAGCGCGCGGCCGTCCGTGCCTTGTAGCGGGGTGCTGTCGATGCGCGCAAGCAAGGTGTCGAGCGCGGCGCTTCGGGTTGCCGCCATTGTGGAACGCGCACGATCTGTCACGCGCGCAGTCCTCGAGGAATGCGTCGAGCGAGGCTTCGAAGCCCTTCGCCTGTTGGATCGCGACCTCGTCGACCGGGACGGCCGGATCGATCGCCCCGTCGAGCAGGAGAGCCCGCACGTTCTCGGGATAGCGCGCCGCGTAGAGCGCCCCCAGATAGGTGCCGTAGGAGAAGCCCGCGTACGTCAGCTTCTTGTCCCCCAACGCGGCACGGATGCGATCCATGTCCTGCACGGTGTCGGCCGACGCAATGTGAGAGAGCAGTGCGCCACTGCGCGCCTGGCACTCCGAGGCGAACCGCTCGGACGTGTGTTCGAGCCCGGCACGCTCGGCGGCATCGTCGGGTGCGGTGTCCGCGTTGAACAGGTAGTCGAGCTTCTTGCCGCAATCGACTGGTGAGCTCGATCCGGTACCCCGCGGATCCCACCCAACGATGTCGAAGTGGTCGGTGATGCTAGCCGGCAGCTGGGCGGCGACCGGGTTCACGAAGTCCGTCCCCGGCGCCCCGGGCCCACCCGGGTTGATGAGCAGCGAACCGATCCTCTCGTCCGGCTTCTTGGCCGGGACCCGCGCCAGCGCCAGCTTGATCTGCTTCCCCGACGGCTGCGCCGCATCGAACGGGACTGCGAGGGTGGCGCACTCGCCGTCGGCGCACCGCTTCCAGTCCAGCTTCGGTGCCGCGACACCCTGGTTGGTTGCGGCGCCGGTGCTGCTCGTCGTCGCCCTGGTCGCGCGGCTGCTCCCGCCCGAACACGCCGCGAGCGCGAGCACGCACACCGCGAGGAACGCCCGCAGGCGCGTGGAGGACATCGCTCCACGCTGCCACAGGTTTCGGGTTGGAACGACGCGGGGGTCCCGGCAGTACGGTGACGCCGTGGTGCAGAACCTGTTGATCGGTGGCCATTCGCGTGGCGCGCTGGATGGCGCAGATTTCATGGTGCGCGAGCCCGGAACCGGTGGCGAGCTCACCACGGTCGCTCGAGCCGGCGTGGCCGACGTCGACGCCGCGGTGAGCACCGCGCTCGCGGCATTCGAGTCCGGCGTGTGGTCGGGTCACTCCGCAACCGCACGGGGCCGCGTGCTGCAGCGCGTGGCCGAGCTGTTGCGGGAGCGCGCCGAGACGTTCGCGGTGGCGGAGGCGCGCAACGCGGGCAAGCCGATCGGGGACGCGCGCTGGGAGGTCGAGGCCGCGGCCGGCACGTTCGAGTACTTCGCGGGCGCCGCGAACAAGCACTTCGGCGAGGTCGTACCGGTCCAGGATCCGGGGATCGACATCGTCCTGCGCGAGCCCGTCGGCGTCTGCGCGCTCATCGTGCCCTGGAACTTTCCGCTGCTCATCACCAGCTGGAAGGCCGCTCCGGCGCTCGCGTGTGGCAACCCCGTCATCATCAAGCCGGCCTCGCTCACACCCGTCACCGCGCTGATGCTCGGTGAGCTGCTGGTCGAGGCGGGTGTGCCCGAGGGTTGCGTCTCGGTGCTGCCCGGGCCGGGCGGCATCGTCGGTGACGCGCTGGTCGGCGATCCTCGGGTCAACAAGATCTCGTTCACCGGTGAGACCACGACGGGCGCATCGATCCTGCGGGCGTCGTCGGACAACATCACCCGGGTGTCGCTCGAGCTCGGTGGGAAGTCGGCATGCGTGGTGTTCGCCGACGCGGACTGGAGCGCGCGGTCGAGGACACGGCAATGGCCGTCTTCGGCAACGCGGGCCAGGACTGCTGCGCGCGAAGCCGGATCGTCGTGCAGCAGTCGATCTACGAGCAGTTCGTCGCCGCCTTCGGCCGCCGGACCGAACGAATCCGGCTCGGCGTGCCGCTCGACGAGTCCACCGAGATGGGCCCGATGATCTCCCCCGCGCAGCGCCAGGTCTCGCTCGACTACCTCGCGATCGCCGGCGACGAAGGAGCCGAGCGTGTGACCGGTGGCGAGATCCCGACCGGCGCCGCGTTCGGAGACGGCTCGTACCTCACGCCTGCCGTGCTCGCCCAGGTCGACAATCGCATGCGCGTCGCCCGCGAGGAGATCTTCGGCCCGGTTGCATCCGTCATCCCGTTCGCCGACGAGGCCGACGCCATCCACATCGCGAACGACGGTGACTACGGCCTCTCCGGCTCACTTTGGACCCGCGACCTCGGCCGCGCGATCCGCGTCGGTCAGGCGATCCGCACCGGGGTGCTCTCGGTGAACTCGAACCGCAGCGTCCGCACCGAGGCCCCGTTCGGCGGCTACAAGCGCAGCGGTCTCGGTCGCGAGCTCGGCATGCACGCCATGGGCCACTACACCGAGGTCAAGAACCTCTTCCTCAGCTGCGAGTAGCTCACTCCCCCGTTTCGGCGCCACCGAGGTTTTGGCGTCGGGGGGCATCTGACTGCGCAGGTCAGGGCGTCGCGAAAGCGGTCGTGCGCCGCCAAAACGAGATCTCTGAGACGGAGCGCGGGTCAGCTGGAGACACGGGGGCGAAGCTCGAGTGGGATGCCGTCGGGCACCCGCAGAGAGAACTCCGGGTAGAACGCGGGCTCGGCACCCCGCGCGTCGCTCAGCTCGAATCGCGCCAGCAGCATCGCCAGTACGAGACGGACCTCCGTCGATGCGAACGCCGCGCCGATGCACATCCGCGGTCCAGCACCGAAGGCGAACGGCAGATAGCTCGGGCGGCGCGCGTCGCGCCCGGGCAGGAAGCGATCCGGGTCGAAGTCCCGCGGGTCGTTCCAGTACCGCGGGCTGCGATTGATCGTGTACACCGAGACGATCACCCCGGTGCCCCGCGGCACGCGGTACGGGCCGAGACGCGAGGCTCGTCGTGCCGTCCGGGCCAGGCCCCATCCCGGCGGGTGGAGCCGCAACGTCTCGTCGGCGATGCGCCCGACCCGCACCAGCTCGCCCAGATCCGACGCCCTTGGTGGACCCTCGTTGCAGATGCGGTGCACCTCACCTCGGGCCACGTCGGTGACGGCCGGGTGACGGGCCAGCTCGTAGCTGGCCCACGCCAGGGTGGACGCGGTCGTCTCGTGCCCGGCGAACAGGAAGCTCATGCACTCGGCGATGATCTCGTCGTCACTGAGCTGGTCGCCGGACTCGAAGCGCAGCGTCGAGCAGCAGCTGGAGCAGGTCGCCGCGCTCGACCGGGCGGGCGCGGCGCTCGTTCACGATCGTCTGGACGAGGGACCGCAGACTTCTCCCGAGCTCGACGCATCTCACGATTCGCGGCATTCGGTACGAACGTCGGCATCGCCCGCGGGTTGTAGAACCGGTTGGTCAGCCACGCGACCACAGCACGAAAGCTCTCGCCGAGCTCACCGTCGACTCGACCGGCGTCGCCACTGAACATCGCGCACGCCGCCACTCGAAGCGTGAGCCGGGACATCGCATCCTGCACGTCGATCGTTCCCGGCACTGGCCACCGATCGAGCTCGTCGCCGACCATCGCCGACATCGACGCGATCAGCTCCGCCACGTGCGCTCGATGGAACTCGGGTTGCAACAACCGTCGTCGCCGCTGCCACTCGTCACCGGTCGTCGTGAAGAGGTTCGCCCCTGTAACCGTCGCGACGAGATGACGTAGGTACGGAGGGCGATTGAAGTCGTCGTTGCGTTGCTGCAGGATCTCCCGCCCGAGATCGGCGTCGAAGACGAACCACTGCGGCAGCGGACCGAGTCGCGATCGAACGACCGGCTCCTGGCGAGCGTCGAGCCGCGACAGGAAGTCGACCGGGTGCCGAGCGAACTCGCCGAGCACGCCCAGGGGAGCCCGGGTCTCGTACTTCGGAGGTTTCGTCGGACTCACCTGCCCGGGAAGGTCGAGCCCCTCGGTCAGCTCCCGATGACGTCGGGGCGAGGGTGGCCTTCGGCTTCGCAAAGGGCGAAGTACGTGTCGCGCACCAAGCCCGCATCGATCACCGTCTCGACGTTCCCGTCGGCGTCGAGGTTGAGGTTCGCGCCGTAGATCGCGAACCAGACGTCGGTCATGGCGTCGTTCTCGGCGGGGACAGTGAGCGTGTGGACCGATCCGGCCGGCTCATAGAGGTACGAGCCGGGGAGGTTGACGTCCGGGTACTCGGCGTACTTCCAGCTGCCCGTCAGCGTGAACGCGAACACCTCGCCGGTGTGCTTGTGCGTCGGCACCACCACCCCCGGCTCGAACTTGGTCCGGATCACCCAGAGCCCGGCTTCGACGTCGATCTGCAGGAGCTGGAGGTGGGTGCCGTCGCCGAGCGCCACGAACGGCAGCTCGCTCTCACCGCGGTGCCGGGCCTGGGGAATCTCGAGTGTCGTCATGCACCCATGAAACCACGCAGCGCCAGAGCTCGCCGCGTCCCGCCGGTCAGCCCCGGAGCGCCCGGGCTTCGGCCGGTGTCGTCGGCCCGTAGGTGCGATGTCCGCTCGCTGACGTCAGCCGCACCTGGGCGAGTTGCTCCCGGGTGAACGTGCACTTCGTCGCGATCGGCTCGACGTCGTACACCCGCAGCGCGTTGCGTCCGAAGATCTTCGCCTTCAGCGCACTGGTCAGCGCCGGATACCCGTACGTCTCCTGGAGCTCCGGGGAGATCTCGAACGCCCGCATCGCCTGGATCTGATCCTGTGGGAGCCGTACCAGATCGAGTCCGTGCCCCACAGCACGTTGTCCTCGCCGACGTGCTTCAGCAGCTTGCCGAGGACGTGCGCGGCCTGGTCGGGCGTCGGCATCAATCGGTACCAGGTGGTGCCGAGCTCGGCGTAGACGTTCTGATTCGGGCCGATGCCGGCCGCCATCATCGACGTGATGAGCCGATTGGTGCCGTTCATCGCCGTCGCCGCCGTGTAGGGACCTTCGAACCCGCCGTTGTCGTAGCCCGAGTGGTACACGAGGAAGGAGACGTCGGGATGCCTCCGGGCGGCCGGACCGATGTCCACCGGTGATCCGTAGTGTCCGCTCACGAGTCCCTTGTGCACACAGATGCGCGGGATGCCCAGCTCGACCGCCTTCCGGATGAACGGCTCGCCGACGTGCGCCAAACCGGCTTCGTGGTCGTCGAGCCACCAGGGCGGACCCGGCTGATGCGTGTACACCTTCCATGCGGCCAACGGGTAGCTCGCGGCCGACTGCTCCATCGCGGCGAGCCACTCGGCGGTCGGCGCGAGCGTCGGGTGCGCCTCACCCTGCATCAGGAGGCGTTCGTCGTGGCACACCGCGTGCGAGATCCGGCGCGCCTGGTCGCGCACCTGGATCGACTCCGGGCTGTGTTCGGGCCGGATTGGCAGGGAAGACGCGATCGCCATCGAAGTGTCGCTCTTGATGAAGATCTCCTCGAGGAAGTGGTCGACCGAGTAGCAGTCGTGCGGATCGGCATCGCCGCAGTTGGCCTGGGGGAAGTCCGCGCCGAAAAACGCCTCGTCCCGGCTCTGAGGATCGAGCGTGTAGTCGAGCAGGTGGTTCTGGACGTCGAAGATGAGCTCCGAGCCGCCGAGCGCATCGTTCGCGATCGTTGGGTCCGTCGTGGCGTCCTTCGGGACCTTGAACCGGCCACCCGACTTTGGCTTGCCCGCACTCTTCGCCGCGTCGTCGTTGCAACCCTGCAGCACCAGGAGCGTGGTGGCCGCGGCACACGCCGACAGCAGGAACCGACGACGACTCATCCCGGCGCGGCGGGCGTTCTCCTCGCACGCGACGCGAGACCGACGGATCGTCTCGCGCACGATCGGCGACAACGGCATCGGGTCGTACTCGTCGTTCGCGCACGGGCCGAACTTGATCGGCAGACCCGGGTCGTCGTCGTCCCAACGCATCCCTCTGCCCCCCAACCTCGTCGCTACGAGCGCAGCAGCCGTCCCGCGAGCTCGCCCGTGTGCTCCCCGTCCTCCATGAACACCGAGCCGTTGACGATCGTCGCCGAGTAGCCGGTGGCCCGCTGGACGTACCGGCCGGCTCCGCCCGGGAAGTCGTGCACGTACTCCGGCTGAGGCAGGCGCATGCCCTCCAGGTCGATCACGTTGAGGTCCGCGAACGCACCGGGCCGCAGCACCCCCCGCTCCTTCACACCGAACAGGTCGGCGGTGTCCGACGTCAGGCGCCGGATCGCCTCGCCGATGCTCGAGAGGCCCCGGTCGCGGATCCAGTAGGTCAGGAAGAACGTCGGCTGGCTGGAGTCCATGATCATCCCGACGTGCGCGCCCGCGTCGGCGAGACCCATGACGGTGTCGCGATGGCGCAGCATCGTCTCGACCGCGTCCAGGTCGTCGTTCAGGAACGGCCAATTGACGAGCAGGCGGCCGTCGCGCTCGTCGACGAGCGCGAGGAATGCCTCTGCCGGACTCACACCGCGGCGCCCGGCCTCGGCTGCGAGTGAGTCCTCCGGCCCGAGGTCGTAGCGCGCATCACCCGCAGGGAGCACGTAGACGTCTTCGAGCGGCACCGTCGGTGCACCGTCGGCCGCCTGGATCAACTCGGCGCGGTGCTCCGGGTCGCGCATGTACGCGAGCTTCTCCGGCAACGGCATGTCGCGCAGCGCACGCCACGCGGGTGCACTCTCGAAAGGGGTACGGCAGGCGGGACCGAACAGGATGCCGATCCCGCGCGCGGTGGTCTGCGGGCGGAGGTCGGCGCCGAGCCCGTTCTGCTGCTCGACCGTCTCGAGCGCGTCGGTGTAGACGCTCGGCACCTTCTTCGTCTGGCTCAGACCGAACGTCGCGGGCCGCCCCGTGCGGCGGCTGAGCTCGCCCAGCATCGCGACCTCAGGTTGGGTGCGCCGCTCGCCGTCCGCACCGCGCTCGCCGAGCGCGGCCGCAGCCTCGAACACCCCGCGCTTGCGGTCTCCCATCACCTGCGCGATCGCGAGCAGCTCGCGTGGGTCGGCGTACGTACCCGGCACGAGCCGACCGTCGGGAACCCGGTGCAACGCGGTGCGCGACGTCGAGAACCCGAGCGCGCCGGCATCGATCGCTTCGGCCACGAGCTCGCACATCGCGTCGACGTCCGCCTCGGTCGCCGGCGCGTCGTCGAGTGCGCGCTCGCCCATGGCATGGATTCGCACCGCGCAGTGCCCGACCATGCCACCGGCATTGACGCCCTTGGGCATCCGATCCACCGCGTCGAGGTACTCGCCGTAGGTCTCCCAGTCCCAGTCCAGACCCTCCATGATCGAATCGGCCGGGATGTCCTCGACCGACTCCATCATCTCCGCGAGGAAGCGCCGGTCGCCCGGCTTGCAGGGGGCAAACGTCACGCCGCAGTTGCCGAGCACGACCGACGTCACGCCGTGCCAGCACGACGACGAACCAATCGGGTCCCACGCGAGCTGCGCGTCGAGGTGGGTGTGGATATCGACGAAGCCCGGCGTCACCAATTGGCCGTCGGCATCGATCTCTCGCCGACCGCGCTCGCCGACCTCACCGATCGCCGTGATCCGGTCGCCGTCGATCGCGACGTCGGCGTCGACCGGCTCTGCTCCGGTGCCGTCGGCGACCTGACCGCTCCGGATGACGAGATCGTGCGTCATGGTGGCTCCCCCCTGATCAGATGGCCAACCTACCCACCCTCAGGCGAAGGCGCCGCCGAGGTCCCGCAGGAACGGCTCGACGTCCGCCCGGCTGCGCAGGAAGCGGCCCAGCGCGACGGAGACCGCGGTCACGCCCCGGGCGGCCAGGTCCGGGATCGGCGCGACCGTCGCGGCCAGATCGACCCGGCCTCCGTCGTCCGTCGTCACTGCGAGGCCCTGCCGGACGCCGAGGGTCGCGGGATCACGCCCCGCGTCGACGAACGCAGCGCGCAGCTGCTCGATCGTGGCGGTGACGTCGTCGATCGGGATCGTCAGCGGCAGCCAGCCGTCACCCAGCTCGGTGACCCGCCGCACCGTTTGGTGGTTGGCCGGGCCGGAGAACCAGATGGGGATGCGGCGCTGCACCGGGCGGGGCTCGGACCACAGCCCGTCGAACGCCACCGTGTCCGACGCGAACGTCACGGGTGGATCCTGCTCCCAGAGCGCGCGGCACGCCCGGATCCCGTCCTCCATCCGAGCGGTGCGCCCGACGAACGGGAACGCCTCATCGGTGAACTCCTCCCGCTGCCAACCGGTGCCGATCCCCAGATCGACCCGGCCGCGCGACAGCACGTCGAGGGTTGCGACCGACTTGGCGACGAGCAGCGCGGGTCGCACCGGCCCGATCAGCACGGCCGTCCCCAGCCGGATCCGACTCGTCACCGCGGCGAACGCGGCCAGCACCGTGAGCGGCTCGGGCCACGGCTCCGTGGGCGGGTAGGGGAACTTCGCCGCGAACGGATAGCGATCGGTGCGCGTGCCGATGGCCAGGTGATCCGTCATCACAAGCTGGTGGATGCCGGCCTCGTCGGCGACGCGCGGCGACGTCGACCAGCGCCGCGAGGTCGTCGCCGAAGAGCCGGGACAACCCCGAGATCGTCACTGAGATCTGCATGCCGGCCCTCGGCCTTCTAGGTTCGGGTCCGCGCCATCCGGACGGCTGGCGATCGGGATCCTAGGAGGGTGCATGGCTCGGCTCGACGGCAAGGTCGCGCTCATCACTGGTGCGGGCAATGGGATGGGGCGCGCCGCGGCGGAGCTGTTCGCGCGTGAAGGCGCGCGCATCGTGGTGGCGGACTTCGACGAGGGACTGGGCGAGGCCACGGCGGCCGCGATCGAAGCCACCGGCGGCGAGGCGGCGTTCACCAAGGTCGACGTCGCGAGCGCGGCCGACACCGAGGCGATGACCCGCTTCGCGATGGAGCGGTTCGGCGCGCTGCACATCCTCTACAACAACGCGGGGATCTTCCCCGCCGACGACGGCGGCGCGACCGAGACCCCCGAGTCGACCTGGGAACGGGTGATGGACGTCAATCTCAAGGGCGTCTGGCTCGGTTGCAAGGCCGGCATCCCGGCGATGCTCGAGTCCGGCGGGGGCTCGATCATCAACGTGGCGTCGTTCGTGGCGCTGATGGGTGCAGCCACCGCGCAGATCGCCTACACGACGAGCAAGGGCGGCGTGCTGTCCATGACCCGCGAGATCGCGGTCGAGTACGCCCGTCAGGGCATCCGCGCGAACTCGCTGTGCCCCGGACCGATGGCGACGCCCATGCTCGAAGAGCTGATGAGCGACCCGGCCCGCAGGCAGCGGCGCATGGTGCACATCCCGATGGGCCGGCTCGGCCAGGCGTCGGAGCTGGCGAACGCCGCGCTCTTCCTCGCGTCGGACGAATCGTCGTTCATGACGGGTGCCCAGCTCCTCGTCGACGGGGGCATCACCGCGGCGTACACCACACCGGAATGATCCGGCGCGGAGCAGGGGCAATAGCCTCACCGAGATGACGACAGGCATGCTCGACCCGCAGGCACTCGAGACGCTCATCCGCAACGGCGGCGTCGACACCGTGCTGGTCGCGTTCACGGACCTCCAGGGTCGGCTCATCGGCAAGCGGGTGACCGGGCACTTCTACCTGGACCACGTCGCGTCCGGTGAGGGTGCGATCGAGGCCTGCGTCTACCTCCTCGCGGTGGATGTCGACATGACGCCACTGCCCGGCTTCGACTTCGCGAACTGGGAGTCGGGCTACGGCGACTTCAGATGCGTTCCGGACCCGGCGACGCTGCGCATCGTCCCGTGGCTCGAGAAGACGGCGCTGGTCCTGTGCGACCTCTTCGACGAGGACACCGGCGAGCCGGTCGCGGTCTCACCCCGCCAGATCCTGATCCGGCAGGTCGAGCGGGCCGCGGCGCTCGGCTACCGCGTGAAGTGCGCGTCGGAGCTCGAGTTCTTCCTCTTCAAGGAGTCCTACGAGGAGGCGCAGGCGAAGAAGTTCCAGGACCTCACGCCGCACTCCGGCTTCGTCGAGGACTACCACATCCTCCAGACGACCCGCGACGAGTACCTCATCCGTCAGATCCGCAACGGCATGGACAACGCCGGCGTCCCGGTCGAGTTCTCCAAGGGCGAGGCGGGCAAGGGCCAGCACGAGATCAACCTCCGTTACGCCGACGCGGTCGAGATGGCCGACCGACACGTGATCTACAAGAACGGCGCGAAGGAGATCGCCGGGCTCAACGGCCGCTCACTGACGTTCATGGCCAAGTACTCGATGGACGACGTCGGTTCGTCGTGCCACGTGCACTCCAGCCTGTGGAACCTCGACGGCACCGAGTCGCAGATGTGGCAGGAGGATGGGCCGGACAACATGTCCCCCGCGTTCCGCGGCTGGCTCGGCGGGCTCGTCTCGACCGGGCGCGAGCTCGCCTGGATGTTCGCCCCCACCGTCAACTCGTACAAGCGCTACCAGCCGGAGTCGTGGGCTCCGACCGCGCTGGCCTGGGGCAAGGACAACCGCACCTGCGGCTTCCGGCTCGTCGGCCACGGCCAGGGCTTCCGGATCGAGTCCCGCATCCCCGGCGCGGACGCAAACCCCTACCTGGCGTTCGCGGCGACCATCGCGGCCGGCCTGCACGGCATCGAGAACCACATCGAGCCCCCACCGATGCTCGTGGGCAACGCGTACGACGCGCCCGACATCCCGCACGTGCCCTGGAACATCGTCGACGCGATCTCCGAGTTCGCGCGCAGCGAGGTCGCCCGCGCGGCGTTCGGCGAGGCCGTGCACCGGCACCTCGTGCACGCGGCCAACCAGGAGTGGGCCGTGTTCAACCAGGCCGTGACGGACTGGGAGCTCCGCCGCAACTTCGAGCAGCTCTGACGATGGCTGCGAAGCCGCTCGTCGCGGTCCCTGCGTACCCGGTGCGCTCCGGGCGGATCGAGGGCTGGGTCGACGCCGGTGTGGCGGTCCCGGAGCCGTACCTCGCGGCGCTCAAGCGGGCGGGCGCACAGGAAGCGGTGCTGATGCCGGAAGAGATCTCGCCGGCCGATGCCGCCGACCTGCTCGACCACTTCGACGGCCTGCTGCTCCTCGGCGGGGGTGATCTCAACCCCGAGTGCTACGGCGCGGTGCCGGAGCCGCACATCTACGGCGTGAGCCACGCGCGCGACGCGTTCGAGCTCGCGCTGGCGGCCGTGGCCGTCGACCGGGGGCTTCCGACTCTCGCGATCTGCCGGGGGGCGCAGGTGCTCAACGTCGTGCTCGGAGGTTCGCTCGACCAGCACATCACGGGACGCGACGGGCTCGTCGGCCACGGCACGCCCGGCGTCGAAGGCGGGGCGACCCTCCACGACGTCATCATCGACGCCGACTCGCGGCTCGGTCGCGCGATGGCGACCACGACGGCCAGCTGCTCGTCCCATCACCATCAGGCCATCGACCGTCTGGGCACCGGTCTACGGGTGACGGCCAGGGCGGCGGACCGCATCGTCGAAGGGATCGAGCTCGACGGCGACGCGTGGATCGTCGGCGCCCAGTGGCACCCCGAGGACACGGCGGGCCGCGACCCGGTGCAGCAGTCGCTCTTCGGTGCATTCGTGCACGAAGCCACCCCGTGACGACCTCGCCGATCCCGACGCTCGAGACGGAGCGGCTGCGGCTGCGGCCGTGGCGCGACGACGATCTCGATGCGTACGTCGCACTCTGTGGCGATCCCGAGGTGATGCGGTGGATCGGTGCCCGGGGCGCCGCGCTCACGCCGAACGAGTCGGCCGACCAGCTGGCCGGCTTCCGGCAGCGCTGGAGCGACGAGGGGTTCGGCCTTTGGTGCGCCGCGCCGCTCGAGACCGACGAGTGCATCGGCTTCGTCGGATTCGCGGTGCCGCGGTTCCTGCCCGAGATCCTCCCGTGCGTCGAGATCGGCTGGCGACTCGCCCAGTCGTCGTGGGGCCAGGGGTACGCCACCGAAGGTGCGCGCCGCGTGCGAGGGACTTCGCGTTCGGCCCACTCGGGTTCGAGCGGATCGTCAGCGTCACCCGGCCCGAGAACCGCAGGTCCCGGAACGTCATGCAGAAGCTGGGCATGACCCAGGAACGCACGACCGTCCACCCCGAGCACGGCTTCGATGTCGTCGTCTACGAGATGCACGCCCCCTGATGGCCACACGCTGATGGCCACACGATGATGGACCGCGTGACCGAGCCGGAGCTGATGGTCGACGACGACCAGGCCGAGGCGTACTCCGAGGCGAACTTCGCGGAAGCTCATCAGGCCGCCGTCACGCGGTTCGGGGACGCCTTTGCGGGCTTCACACCCCGGCGCATGCTCGACCTCGCGTGCGGACCGGCCGACGTCACCGTCCGCTTCGCCCGGGCGTACCCCGAGACGGCGATCGTCGGGCTCGAAGGTTCGCCCGCGATGCTGGCGCTCGGGGTGCAGCGGGTGCAACGGGAGGAGCTCGGCGACCGGATCAGCTTCGCCCACCGCGTGCTGCCCGACGATGATCTCGCCGCGCTCGGGACCTTCGACGCGGTCGTCAGCACGAGCTCGCTGCACCACATCCGCGACCCTGCGGCGCTCTGGCAGTCCGTGCGGGTCGCGGCTGCGACAGACGCGTGCGTCTTCGTGCAGGACCTCATGCGCCCGGAGTCGGTGGAGGCGGCGCACGCGTTGGTGGACCGGTACGCCTTCGGCGAGCCCGACGTCCTCCGCCGCGACTTCCTCGCCTCGCTCCGCGCGGCGTTCACCCCCGACGAGGTGCGCGGCCAGCTCGACGCGGCCGGCTTCACCGGGTTCACCGTCACACCCGTGACCGACCGCCACATGACGATCCAGGGCCGCGCCTGAGGGACTACTTGGCGGCGGTGGGAGCGACCAGGCCGCCGACTCCGCCGTGGATCGGCAACGGCGTCGCGACCAGGAGGCATTCGTAGACGCCGTCGGACGCGCAGTCGTCCGCGAGCTCGTCGAGCGCCCACTGCTGGCCCTGGGGCATCCCCATGTCGCGCAGGTCGATCATGTGCACCGGAAACAGGTACGGGTTCTCGGGGTCTCCCGGGTACGGCTCGAAGGTGTGGGTGTCCGTCGCGATCGCCGCGACCTCGTTGTCATGCAGCCACTCGAGGGACTCGACGCCGACGCCGGGCGAGATGTCGGCGTAGCGGAGCTTGTCCCCCGTCCGGAGCCAGTGCATCTGACCGGTGCGCACGAGCAGGACGTCACCCGACTCGACCCGCAGGCCGGCCACGGTCATGCACTCCTCGAGGTCGGCGCCGGTGATCGAGTACGGCTCCTCGAAGAACTCGACACCCTTCAGGCGGGCGACGTCGCACAACAGCGCCCGTGACACCAGCGGCCCGAACTGCTCGATGCCGAGCTTGGACGCACCGGCCTCCAGGCTGATCGCCGACGACGGGAAGTCGTTGTAGAGAAGATCGTCGTATCCTGCGTGCGCGAGTGCGTCCCAGTGCGTCGCCGACTGCAGTCCGGTCTCGATCTTGTCGTCACTGGTCTGGAAGTCGCCCGGGTCGCCGGTGAACGCGAACGAAGCGATCGTCACGGTGTGCTTCGGGTTCTCCCGGCCCATGATCCGACCGGTCTGCGGCCCGTCCGCGTGCATCGGGATCGACAGTGAGAACGACGCGCCCCGGCGCACCGCCGCGGCACCCCGCTTCACGGCCGCGTCGTCGATGAAGTTCAACGTCCCGCGCTGGTCCTCGGGACCCCAACGACCCCAGTTCGACACCCGTGCGGCAAGCGCCCGGAGCTCTTCGGTCAGCGGCACGCCGAAACCTCGCTACTGGTCCGAGTACTGCTTGCGCAGCTCGTGCTTGAGGACCTTGCCGGTCGGGTTGCGCGGCAGCACGTCGAGGATCTCGAGCTGCTCCGGGATCTTCTGGACCATGAGTCCCGCACCCTTCAGGAATTCGAACAGCTCCGGAAGCGTCGGCGGGTGCTCAGGGTCGGCGGGAACGATGAGCGCGCACGCCCGCTCGCCGGAACGCGGATCGGGCAGACCGATCACCGCCGCGTCCGCGACCTGGGGCGACGTGAACAGGAGGTCCTCCACCTCCTTGGCCGAGATGTTCTCGCCCTTGCGGATGATCACGTCCTTGAGCCGGCCCGTGATCGAGATGAACCCCTCGTCGTCGAGGTTGCCGAGGTCGCCGCTGCGGAAGTACCCCTCCTCGTCGAACGCGGCCGCGTCGAGCGTCGAGTCCACGTAGCCGAGCATCAGGTTCGGGCCCTTGGCCCGAATCTCGCCTTCCTCGCCCGGACCGGCCGGCGTCCCGTCGAGCTTCACGACCTTCACGTCGACGCCGATCGACGCCTGGCCCTCGGTGTCGGCCAGCTTCTGGTCGTCGTCGTGGATTCCGGCCATCGCCAGGATCGGCACCTCGGTGAGTCCGTAGCCGCTCACGATCCCGACGCCGCCGAGCTCCTCTTTCACCTCGAAGTGCAGCGCCGGAGGCTTCGCCGCGCCGCCGCCGACGTAAGCGCGCACGTCCGGGAAGATCTGCTCGTTCGGCTCGGCCCGCTGCGCGGTCAGGTAGGCGAGATGGAACGCGGTGCCCGCGCCCGCGATCGTCACCCGCTCGCGCCGGAGCACCGGAATGGTCGTCACCGGGACGAACGACTCCACCAGCACGTGGACGTACCCGCCCATCAGCCCCGCGAACAGCCAGCCGATCCCACCGATGTGCGTGAACGGGAAGACCATCGCGTTGCGGTCCTCCGGCGTCATCTCGAGCACCAGGTCCATCGCGTAGGCCGACGCGCCGACCGTCTTGTCCGTGTGGCGAGCGCCCTTCGGGTCCGCGGTCGTCCCGGACGTGTAGAAGACCCAGCGCCACGGTCCGTCCGTCGCCACGCCCGGTTTGAAGGGCTCGGAGCCCCCGGGCGCCGGCGGGCCGAGCGTCGACGGATCGCCGTCGGGCAGGTTCTTGTCGCACACGAGCACCTCGAGGCCGGGAGTCGCAGCCGCGATCGAGCGCGCCATGGCTTCGAAGTCGAAGTCCCGCCACACCGACGGGACGATCAGCAGCTTGGCGCCGGTCTGCTGCGTGATGAAGCCGACTTCGCGCTCCCGATAGATCGGCAGCATCGGGTTCTGCACCGCGCCGAGTCGCGCGAGCGTGCCGACGAGCACCATCGACTCCAGCCACGTCGGCAGCTGCCAGGAGACGTTCGTGCCCTCCTCCACACCGAGCTCGGCGAGACCCGCCGCGATCGGTTGCACGCGTCGCGGTACTCGAGGAACGTCAGCGTCTTCTCGTGCTCGTCGACCCCGAAGCGCGCGTCGGGGTCGCCGCCGCGCGCTGCTCGATGAGATCCCAGAGCGACGTCCATTCCGTGATCAACGCCGCGCTCGCGTCGCTCATGTCGGGAACCCCCCGCCGTAGGTCACCAACCCGCCGTCAATCGAGACGATCGAGCCGATCATGTACCGAGCCTCGTCCGAGGCGACGTACGCGATGCAGTCGGCGACCTCTTCGGGCTCGGAGACGCCGATCTTCGACATCACGGGGCGGAGCAGGTCGACCGACGCACCCTCCGGCAGCCGGAAGCCCTTCGTGAGCGGGGTGCGCATCCCTCCCGGTGCGACGCAGTTCACTCGCACGCCCTGCTCCAGGTACTCGACCGCGAGGGCCCGGGTCAGGTTGACGACACCGCCCTTCGACGCGCAATACGCGGCGCTGAAGGGCTGGCCCATGATCCCGGCGTTGGACGCGATGTTGACGATCGTGCCACCGCCGTCGAGCAGGTACGGCAGGGTGAAGCGGCACATCAGGAACGTGCCGGTGAGGTTGACGGCGATGATCGCGGCCCAGCGGTTCGGGTCCTCCTCCTCGCTGCGGGCGAACCCGCCGATGCCGGCCGAGTTCACCAGGAGCTGCGGACGGCCGAGGTCCGAGGCGACCGCATCGACCGCCGCCTGCACCGAGGCAGGCTCGCTCACATCGACGGTGTACGCCGTCGCGGTGGCACCGCCCTCGCTGAGCTCCTTCGCCACGGTCTGCGCGGCATCGGTGGCGAGGTCGAGCACCGCGACCTTGGCTCCCTCGGCCGCGAACATCTTCGCCGTCGCTCGGCCCAGACCGGATCCTGCGCCGGTGACGACCGCGACTCGATCGGTGAAACGCGCCATGTATGTGGCCCCCTTGGCCCCGCAAAACGGATGAGCGGACCTCGTGGCCCGGGCTGGCGAATCTAACGTAACGAGCGCTCGCCGCACACGCCCGGCGCGCGTTGCGGGGGGAGCGGGCCCCCGCTCTAGTGTCAAGCCGTGCCGACCCCCCGAAACACCGCGGAATTGCTCGAGATCGCGGCGCGCGAGCACCCGGAGCGCGAGGCGTACGTCCACGGCGACAAGCGCGTGACCTACGCATGGCTGGACCGCGCCGCCAACGGGTTCGCGGCAACCCTCGTCGGGCTCGGCGTCGGCCCCGGCGACGTCGTCTGCCTCATGCTCGCCTCCTCGATCAAGTTCGCGGCCTGCTACCTCGGCGCGCTGCGCGCCGGCGCAATCACGTCCGCGATCAACTTGCGACTCGGCGTCGACGAGCAGGCCAGCATCCTCGACCGCACCGCGCCGGTCGTCACCGTGCTCGGCGACGGGGCCGCGATCCCGCCGGGCGCGGATGCGGGCGCGGTGCTGCACGTGTCCGAGCTCGGCACCGCGCTCGGCCGCGACGCGCTTCCGGGCTCCGAGCTGCCCGCCATCGCCATGACGGACCCGGCGTGCATCGTCTGGACGAGCGGAACGACGGGCGCGCCGAAGGGTGCCGTCTACGACCACGCGCGCATGGCCGCGATCTCCAAGAACATGGGCCAGCTCACCGAGCCCGGAGACCGCCGGCTCGTGGTCCTGCCGTTCGCGCACGTCGGGTATATGACCCGGATGTGGGATGAGCTCGCCAACGGGACGACGATCGTGCTCGCGGGCGAGCCCTGGTCCGCCACCGAGACCCTGCGTCTGATCCGCGACGAGCGCATCACGATGGGCACGGGGGTGCCGACCCAGTGGGAGCTCGTGCTCGCCCACCCCGACCTCGCGCGCACCGACTTCTCGCAGCTGCGCGTCTGCGGGATCGGTGGTGCCGCCATCTCCCCCGATCTCGTGCGCCGGATGCGCGAGCGGCTCGGGTGCCCGGTGCTGAGCCGCTACACGAGCACCGAGGCCGGCGTGACCACCAGCACGGTCATCGGTGATCCGGACGAGATCGTCGCGACCACCGTCGGCCGTGCCGTCCCCGAGGTGGAGCTGCGAATCGTGTCCCGCGACCGGCGAGCCGGTCCCGACACCGCCGTCGGCCGCCCGACCCGGCGACTCCGGCGATCGGCCGACGGAGATCTTCGGAGAGGAAGGAGCAGTGGGTGAGGTCGTCTGCCGGTCCGAGGCGATGATGCTGCGCTACTGGAAGGACCCGGAGCTCACCGCGAGCGTCATCGACGGCGACGGGTGGCTCCACACCGGTGACCTCGGGACGCTGGACGCCCACGGGAACGTCCGGATCGTCGGCCGGCTCAAGGAGATGTACATCCGCGGTGGCTACAACGTGTACCCGGCCGAGGTCGAGGCCGTGCTCGCGGAGCACCCGGCCGTGGCCCGGGCCGCGGTGGTCGGGCTCGCCGATCCCGTGCTCGGCGAGGTCGGTGGTGCCTTCGTCGTCGCGGCCGACCCGACCCGGGAGCCGGAGCTCGCGGAGCTGGCGGACTGGTGCCGGGCGCCGGATCGCGGACTACAAGGCTCCCGACCGGTTGATCGTCCTGGATGCGTTCCCGGTGACCGGGATGCACAAGGTAGACAAGCACGCACTGCGCCAGATCTACGAGACCACGGAGGACACGTGAGCGACGCGACCGTCCAGAAGCCGAACATCCAGGAAGTCGGGACCGGTGACACCCGGGACAAGCCGATCAAGCTCGGCGGCGCGCTGATCACGATGGTCGAGCCGCACAAGGGCCACGAGGTCGCGTACAACCGCTGGTACGAGCGGGACCACTTCTACGCGGGCTGCCAGATCGGTGCGTGGAACCTCGCGGGGACGCGCTTCGTCGCGACCCGTGAGTGCAAGGCGAAGCGCTACCCGGCCGACTCGCCGATCTGCCCGGACCCCACGTCGGGGTCGTACCTCGCCGTGTACTGGATCCTGGCCGGAAAGTTCGGCGAGTGGATCCAGTGGGGCACGAACCAGGTCAACTGGCTGCACGAGAACGGCCGGATGTTCCCGCACCGCGACCACATCCACACGCTGATGTACAAGTACCGCGGCGAGGTCCACGCGGACGAGGACGGCGTGCCCGCGGAGCTTGCGCTCGACCGCCGCTATCCCGGCCTGGTGCTCGTGATCGGCGAGCTGGCCGAGGGGGTCGAGGACACCCAGATCACCGAATGGGTGCAGTCCCGACCGCTCCCGTCGGACCAGGTGGTCGCCTTCACGCCGATCCCCCTGCTCGGGAACGCGCCGGCCGATGTACCCCGCGACACCGCCGCGGACCGCTTCTGCCACCTCTACTTCGTCGACGGCGACCCCGTGGCGCTCTGGGACCAGCAGTTCGCGAGCCTGGGTGACGACCTCGCCGCCACCGGGCTCGGCACCGTGGTGTTCGCGTCGCCGTTCATCGCCACCGTCCCCGGGACGGACACGTACACCGATCAGCTCTGGTGAGCCGGTAGGTTGACCTCGATGTCGGTCGGCCTCCCCCGTTCATGAACCGTTGGCGCACGTGGCTGCTCGGCGGCCTCCTCGTGTGGATCGCGGTCGTCGCCTGGTGGGCGGTGACCCCGACGACCGACTACGTCCCGACCGGGCAGGTGAAGAACCAGGACGGCGCCCTCGTCGACACCACCCAGGCCGTCCAGTGCGCCGCACCGTTGTCCGGCAGCACGAGCCCGAGCGGTGCGCTCCCGGTCCTCCGGCCGGACACGCGCGAGTACCAGCGGGATCCGTGCAAGCTCCCCCACCAGAACGACCGGCTGATCCTCGTGATCGACGTGGTGCTCGTGGTCGGCGTGCTCGTCATCCTGATCAAGACCTGGAAGCCGGCGCCGGATCTGGTCCTCGACGGCACCGCCGCGGGCGGGTGACCACCGTCACGGGGTTCGCGTCGCCGAAGGCGGGCGCTCGCGCCGCTCAGACCGCCGCGAACGCACCCGGGCTCACGACGTCGACCGTCCGCCCGACCCAGTCGGTCTCGGTCATCGCCTGCACGACGTCGGCATCGCCGGACCGGGCGATGGTTCGCCCACCGTCGATGTCGAGGACGGCGACGGCGCGCGCCGGCTCGCCACCGTCGTAGACGACCGTGTGCGTCGCGACCACCGCCGACCCCACGGCATCGGGGAGCAGCTCCCGGACCGCGGTGCGCGCAGTAGCCTCCTCCGTGACGTCGACGCTGCGGAAGCCGACATCCGGCGGTGGCGTCGCGGACCAGATCGACGCTCCGGGTTTCGTGATCATGCCGCTCACCGACGTGGCAAGTCCGCGCTCCTCCGGCGACTCTCGGAGCCGACGCACGACCGGGATCATTCCCTGCAGGGCCGAGCTGTTGAGCGGGCCGCCCCCGAACGTCATGCCGCCGGACACGGTCAGCTCGGCGTCGAGCGGGAGCCCCAGCGCGCGCCTGGGCCTGCACCGCAGCGGGAAAGCAGCTGTAGAGCTCGAGGATCGCCGGCAGCTCGACCGCCGGGCCTGCGAGCCCGAGTGCTTCGACGACCTCCTCGAACGCCGGCCACCGGTGGATCTCACCCCGATACGGGAGTGGGACCATCTGGTTCGACTCCGCGGCCGCATGTGCGAACACCCGGCGGTCGGCGTCGATCCCGAGCGCATCTGCGGTGGCGACCGACGTCATCACGATCGCCGCGGCCTGGTCGACGTTCCACTGGGAGCAGAGCAGCTTCGTGTACGGAGTGGCGATGAACCGGTTGGCCGGGCCTGCAACCCCGATCGCGTCCGCGTCGAGGCCGCGCCGATCCCAGGCATCCGGGTTCTCCGCGGCGACCGCGGCAAAGCGGGACCAGAGCTCGGCGACGTGCCGGCGCTGCTCGACCGGAGTGCGACCCTCGACGTGCGCGATCGCACTCTCGATCGAGGCGTACTGGTGTGCCGGCACCGCGAGCTCCCGTTCGATCTCGGTCCGGCTGAGGATGTCACCGACCGGTGCGAGCACCTCGTCGGGGTCCGAGTGCGACGGGTCGAGATCCTCGAGCTCGATGCCTGCCCTGGCCGCGAGCAACGCCCGGTGCTTCGCCTCGGTGCCACCGACGAGCACGACGTCCGCGTCGCCGTCGGCGATCGCGCGCGCCGCGCGGGTCAACAGGCTCTGCTGGAGGATGCCGATCTCGCCGACGACGCTGCGCACGTGGGACGCGCCGAAGCGCTCGGCCAGCACCCGGCCCGGGTCGCGGTAGGCCCAGATTCCCCGGGACGCGAGCACGAGGTCGATCCGGCCCAGGACTCCCCCGGCGCCGCTGTCCTCGCCGGCCCGCTGGGTCGCCTCGGCCAGGAGCTCGAACGCGTCGAGCGCGTCACGGGCATCCGTGGCGTGCTGGGTCATCGAGCCGACGCCGACGATCACCGGCGCGCGGGCGTCGACCGGCACGGCAGCTAGGCCGGCGGCCGGAGGCGGGGCATGACCTCGGACGCGAACAGCTCGAGGCTCGCCCACGAGATGTCGGGCGGCAGGCCGCCGGCCAGCGGGTTGAACGTCAGCGCGCCCATCGGCGAGACCTTCCCCGCCGCCTCGACGACCTGGTCGGGGGTCCCGACGAGGTACTGCGGGCTGTTCTTGAGGTCGTCGAGCGTGCTCGCGTCGACCATGGGCGTCGAGTGCTGGCCCCCGGTCTGGAAGCCGGCGTAGGTCTGGGCCTCGTACATGACGTACGGCGCGATCTCCTCCCACGCGCGTTCGGGGTCGTGGCTCACGTGGACGAAGGTCGGGCCCGACGGTGCCATCACGAACCCGCCTTCGAACCCGGTCTTCGCGGCTTCGTCGGCGTACCACCCGGCGAGCCGCGAGTCCTCGTTCATCGGCATCATCGGGAGCCTGAGCCGCGCCCGCGGCGCGCGGCCGCTTCCACTCCACCCCCGATCAGCAGAGTCGGGTGCGGTTGCGTGAACGGCTTCGGGGTCACCGTGATCGTGCGGCCCCGCCACTCGAACGGCTCACCGGTCCACGCCTGGAGCATGACGCCGACGTACTCCTCGAGGAGCTTCCCGCGCCGGCTGAGGTCGGCCCCGCACATCTCGAACTCCTCGGGGCGGTACCCCGCACCCGCGACGGTCCAGATCCGGCCCTTCGTCGCGTGGTCGAGGACCGCGATCTGCTCCGCCAGGCGCACCGGGTCGTGCAACGGCACGATCGACGCGCTCAGCAGCAGGGGGATCCGCTCGGTCATCCCGGCGATCACGCCCGCGACCGTGACCGGGGCCGGGAGCCAGCCATCGTCGAGCCCGTGGTGCTCCGAGACGACCGCGAAGTCCCAACCCTGCCGGTCCGCCCAGCGGAACTGGTCGAGCGCAGCCGTGTAGATGTCGGCGGTCGACGCGGGCCCGAAGGCGGGGGCGCGGAAGTCGTGGCGCATCACGAGCATCGGCATGGGGGGTCCTCCGGGGTCGGGGGGTCAGCGGCTGAGGAGCGGACCGACCTCGTCACCGAAGCGCGCGATCTGGTCGCACAGCTCGTCGATGGAGGAGGTCGCGAAGCGCAGCTGGAGGTGGGAGATCCCGAGCGCGCCGTACTCGTTGAGCTTCTCGGCGATGTGCTCCGGCGCGCCGGTGCGCGTGTAGGGCGGCAGCTCCCAGCTCGCATCGCCGATGTGGATGAGCTCGGTGATCATGCCGACCTCGATCGTCTCTCCCGGGCGCACCTTGTCGCGGTGCTCGTGCAGGTACTCGATCGATTCGGGCATCAGCTTCTTCGGCGTGCCCTGCGGGATCCACCCGTCACCGCGCTCGGCGACGCGCCGGAGCGCCGGCTTCGAGGATCCGCCGATCCAGATCGGGGGGCGGGGCTGCTGCACCGGACGCGGGGCCAGCCCGACGTCGCCGACGTACTCGCTCGTCCAGGAATCGAGGATCCCGTCGACGGCCTCGTCGGTGAGGCGGCCGCGATCGGCGAACGGGATGCCGAGCGCTTCGAACTCCCCTTCGACGTGGCCCACGCCGACGCCGAGGATCACCCGCCCGCCCGACAGCCGATCGAGCGTCGCGAACGCCTTCGCGGTGTCGAGCGGATGCCGGTACGCGGCGACGTAGACGTTCGTCATCAACCGCGCCCGCTTCGTCTGACCCGCGATCCACCCGAGGGTCGCCACCGGGTTGAACCACGTCGTCGACATCACCTCGGCCCGTCTCGCGGGATCGCAATGTGGTCGCAGATCGCCACGTAGAAGAACCCGGCCTGGTCCGCGCCAGCGCGGCCCGGCGGAGGTCGTCGACCGTCGCGTCCTTCTCCCACGGCATCGACGTGTTGATGCTCAGCGCCTGGACCGGCAGCTGGATGCCGTAGACGAGCTTGCCCTCGGGGACGACGGAGACCGTGCGGACGGTCATTGGGCGCCCACCTGCGCCTCGCGTTGCTTCGTCGTCGAGTGGACGGGATCGGTGTCGAACGCCGGAATGACCTCGCGCCCGAAGGTCTCGATCGACTCCTCGGCGACGTCGAGCGGCAACGTGTTGTTGAGGATGCCGAAGATCAGCTGGTCGGCACCGGCATCACGCCACCGCTCGACCGACCGAGCGACGTCCTCCGGGGTCCCGACGCTGCGCCGACCCTCGTCGATCGACGCGACGAGCTCGTCGACGCTCGGCTCGGGCACGCTGAAGCTCGTGCGGTCGATGTCCACCGGCAACGGGATGGAGTCCAGCCAGCGAACGACGAGGGACTGGTACACCGACGCCCCCATGTTGCGGAACTGGTTGATCGCCCGCTCACGATCGTTCAGGCAGAGCAGCATGCTCACGGTCGCGACGTTGTCGTTGACGTACGCGCCGATCGGCTCCGTGCAGCTGCTGACGGCGTCCTTGTAGCTCTCGATCAACGGCGCGAGGTCCTCGGGGTCCCCCATCGTGAAGCAGAGCGCACCCATGCCGAGCCGACCGGCCTTCTCGAACGTCGCCGGGCTCCCGCACGCAAGCCACAGCGGGGGGTGCGGGACGGTCCACGGTCGTGGCAGCACCGTGCGCGTGGGCATGGTGAAGCCGTGGCCGGTGTAGTCGTAGGGCGCCTCCCGCAGGATGCGCACGACCTCGGGCAGCGCCTCGTCGAAGAGGTCCCGGGTCGTCTCCGCGTCGGGGATGCCGAAGCCCTGGTACTCGGTGCTCGACGACCCGCGCCCGGTGCCGAACTCGAACCGGCCGTTGCTCAGGTGGTCGATCATCGAGACCCGCTCGGCGACCCGCGCCGGGTGGTTCACGGGGGGCGTGAGGTTGAAGATCCCCGAGCCGAGGTGGATCCGTTCGGTGCGGGCGGCGACGTAGCCCATGAGCACCTCACTCGCAGACACGTGCGAGTACTCCTCGAGGAAGTGATGCTCGGTGAACCACGAGTACTTGAAGCCGTGGCGATCACCGCGACCGCCACCGCGGCTTCATCGTGCAGACGTTGGTGCTCCAGCCGGCGTTGCGCGTCCGCGCTCCGCTGGGTGGGCACGTGGCCCGAGTGGAAGATCCCGAATTCCATGTCGGCGCCGAGGCTCAGCCGGGCCAGACGACGGACTGCAGCTCGGTGTACGCGTGCAGACCGAAGGACCCACCGTCGCGACCGATCCCGCTGTGCTTGGTGCCGCCGAACGGGGTCTCCTGGTTCCGCTGCACCGTGTTGATCCCCACGTTGCCGGCCCGCAGGCGCCGAGACACGCGCATCGCGCGTGCAGTGTCCCTGCTGAACACGTAGTCGTACAGACCGAACTCGGTGTCGTTGGCGATCGCGATCGCTTCCTCTTCCTCGTCGAAGGGGACGACGACGATCACCGGGCCGAAGATCTCCTCCCGGACCACCCGCATCTCAGGACGGCAGTTCGCGATCAGGGTCGGCTCGAGGTACCAGCCGTGCTCGAGGTGCGACGGGCGATTCCCGCCGGCGACGATCTCGCCGCCCTGCTCCCGGCCGGACGCGACGTAGCCCTGAACCCGGTTGAGGTGCGCCTCGGTGATGAGCGGACCCATCACCGTGTCCTTCTCGAGCGGGTCCCCGACCTTGAGCGCCCCGGCCATCTGGCTGAGGCCACCGACGACCTGGTCGTAGACCGACCGGTGCACGATGGCCCGGGTCGGGGCGGTGCAGATCTGGCCCGAGTGGAACGCCCAGACCGAGCCGATCATCCCGATCGTGGACTTCAGATCCGCGTCCTCGAACACGATCGCGCCACCCTTGCCGCCGAGCTCGAGCAGCTGGCGCTTGAGGCCGCGCCCGGCGGTCTCACCGATCTGCATGCCGACGTTCGTCGAGCCGGTGAAGCTCACCATGTCGATGTCGGGCGACTCGACCAGCGCCTGGCCCGAAACGGGTGTCGAGCCGGTCACGATGTTGACGACACCGGGTGGGAAGCCCACGTCCTCGAGCAGCTTCACGATCTCGATGACCGCGAGGGGGTCTTGACCCGCCGGCCGCACGACGACGGTGTTCCCCGTCGCGAGCGCCGGGCCGAGCTTGCCGACCATGTTCACGATCGGGAAGTTGTACGACGTGATGCACGCGACCGCACCCACTGGTGCGCGGCGGGCGAGCGCACCCATGAGCCCGCCCGGTGCGAGTGGAGTCGCCTGCACCTCCTGGGGCGCGAGCGGGATCACTGCCGACTCCATCGCGCCCGCGGCGTAGCGCTCGAACCGCGCCGCGGCGGTCGGGACCTGCATCGACTTCGCGACCATCGTCGTCGCGCCGGTCTCCTCGATGACCAGCGGGACGAACTCCGGGACCCGCTTCTTCAGCTCGTCGGCCGCCGCCTGCAACAGCCGGGCTCGTTCGGCGGGCTTCGTGCGCGACCACGCGGGGAACGCCGCCTGCGCCGCGGCCGCGGCCGCCCGGGCCTGGTCCGCGGAGGCCTCCGGCGCGTCGGCGACGACCGCTTCGGTCGCCGGGTTCACGATCGGATAGGCGCCGTCACCACCCGTGACCCACTCGCCGCCGATCAGCAGCTTGTACGTGTCTTCGCCGGACAGGGTTGATCTCACATCGCTCCTCGGGGCCGCAGCAGCGAGCCGTTTCGGGCCCGGAGCCAAGACTAGAACAGGTTCTTATTCCGATTCCACCGGGCGGCCGGTCCGGTGCCCGGTCCTGGTGGCGCACAATGGCGGGATGGAGCTGGGCCGCATCGGCATCTGGACTGGGAACCTCGACGCGCAGCCGATCGGGGCGGTCCCGGACATCGTCGGCGAGATCGAGGCGCTGGACTACGACGCGCTCTGGCTCCCCGAGGTGGCCGGGCGCGATCCGTTCGTGAACGCGGCGCTCATCCTCCGGGCCACGGAACGGCTCGTCATCGCAACCGGCATCGCCACGATCTACAGCCGTGACCCGATCGCCATGTCGTCGGTCCACAAGACGCTCACCGACGCGTTCCCCGGCCGGTTCCTGCTCGGACTCGGGGTGAGCCACCAGCCCGCGGTCGAGGGCATCCGCAAGCACGAGTACGGCCCGCCGCTCACCGCGATGCGGCAGTACCTCGACGGCATGGACGCCGCGCCGTACTTCGCGGTCGCGCCGGCGGAGGAGCCCGTCCGCGCGCTCGCCGCGCTCGGCCCGAAGATGCTCGCCCTCGCGGCCGAACGCGCCATCGGCGCGCACCCGTACTTCGTCCCGGTCGAGCACACCGCGATCGCGCGCGACGTCATGGGCCCGAACGCGTGGCTCATGCCCGAGCAGATGGTCGTGCTCGAGTCGGATCCGGCCCGAGCCCGGGAGATCGCCCGCGGCGCGATGTCCATCTACCTCACGTTGCCGAACTACGTGAACAACCTGCGCCGCCTCGGCTGGACGGACGAGGACTTCGCCGACGGCGGCACGGATCGGCTGGTCGATGCCATCGTCGTGTGGGGCGACGAGGTGCAGATCCGCGCGCGGGTCGACGAGCACTTCGCCGCGGGCGCCGACCACGTCTGCGTCCAGGTGCTGACCGACGCCCGGTCCGCGCTGCCGATGGACGCCTGGCGCCGGTTGGCCCCGGCATTGCTCGGGTAGGGGCGCGGGTGACCGGTACCGTGACCCGGACGACCGGGAGAGCCACATGAGCAAGGACCGCTGGGCCGAGATCCTCGAGTACCTCGCAGATGCGGCCAAGATCGTGAACCTCGATCCGGACTCCCACCGCCGGCTTCAGAGCCCGAGCCGGGTGCTCGAGGTCTCGGTGCCCGTGCGGATGGATGACGGCTCACTCGAGGTGTTCACCGGCTGGCGGGTCCACCACGACACGACTCGCGGCCCCGGAAAGGGCGGCATCCGCTTCCACCCCGCCGTCGACCAGCGCGAGGTCTCCGCGCTCGCGGCGGAGATGACGTTCAAGACCGCGGTGCTCAACCTGCCGTTCGGAGGCGCGAAGGGTGGCGTGCGCTGCGACCCGACCGTCCTGTCGATCGGAGAGCTCGAGCGGCTCACCCGGCGCTACACCTGGGAGATCATGCCGCTGCTCGGTCCGGACAAGGACGTCCCGGCACCCGACGTGAACACCGACGGTCGGGTCATGGCGTGGCTGATGGACACCGTCTCGATGGCGAGCGGCGAGGCGATCACCGCTTCGGTCACGGGCAAGCCGCTCTCCATCGGCGGAACCGCGGAACACGCCGGTGGGACCGCGGCAGGCGTCGTCATGTGCAGCCGCGACATCTTCGAGGAGCTCGGCCTGCCGCTCGTCGGCCGGCGCGCGGTCATCCAGGGTTTCGGGAAGGTCGGTGGCCCACTCGCGTTCCTCCTGCACTCGGCGGGCATGCGCATCGT
Organism: uncultured Acidimicrobiia bacterium; assembly: GCA_963848485.1. Lineage (GTDB taxonomy): Bacteria > Actinomycetota > Acidimicrobiia > IMCC26256 > JAENVU01 > Chersky-806. The sequence goes on along the minus strand of CAWKDX010000014.1, from coordinate 45,264 downwards.
CGCGGTCAGCGACGTCCACGGTGCGGTCATGAACACCGGCGGGCTCGACGTCTCGGCCCTCTCGGACCACGCGGCCGCACACGGGAGCGTCGCCGGGTTCCCGGGCGGTGAGCCACTCGACGCTGCCGACATCTTCGCGGTGGAGTGCGAGCTCGCGGTCCCGGCCGCGCTCGAAGGTGCGATCGACGCCGACGTCGCCCGGCGTTGCTCGATGCAGGTGATCGTCGAGGCGGCAAACGGGCCGATCACCAGCGAAGCGGATGCGATCCTCCACGAGCGCGGGATCGTCGTCGTTCCCGACATCCTCGCCAATGCCGGTGGCGTCACGTCCTCGTACTTCGAGTGGGCCCAGAACCGTCAGGGCATCGCATGGCTCGACGGGGTCGCGGCAGAGCGCCTGCACCACACGATGCACGAGGCGTTCGCGCAGGTGTGGGCGACGTCCCAGACGAACAAGATCTCCCTGCGCCGCGCCGCCTACGCCATCGCGGTGCAGCGGGTCGGCGAAGCCATGGCCGTCCGCGGCCTCTTCCCGTAGGGGTTACTCGTCGAGGTCGAGGTGGAGCATGCGGATCGCGTTGGTCCGGACGACCTTGACGATGGTCTCGTCGTCGAGGCCTTCCATGATGTCCATCGCGACCTTGAGCGAGTGCGGCCACGTGGAGTCGCTGTGCGGGTAGTCGGTCTCGAACGTGATGTTGTCGACGCCGACGCTCTCCAGTGACTTGAGCCCGTGCGGGTCGTCGAAGAAGCAGCCGTAGATGCTCTCGTAGTAGTACTCCGACGGCGGGCGCTTGACCTTCTCCCCGACACCGCCCCAGGCCGCGTTGTCCTTCCAGACCGCGTCGGCGCGCTCGAGGATGTAGGGGATCCAGCCGATCTGGCCCTCGGAGTACGCGAGCTTCAGCGACGGGAACTTCTCGAGGATCCCCGACATCAGGTAGTCGGTCATCGACATCGCCGCGTTCATGTACGTCAGGGTCGAGCCGACCGCGGCGGGGGCGTCGGCCGACGTCGACGGCATCTTCGAGCTCGAGCCGATGTGCATGCACACGATGCTCTCGGTCTCCGCGCACGCCTGGAAGAACGGGTCCCAGTAGCCGTCCTTGTCGTGCACCGACGGCAGGCCGAGGAACGGCGGGATCTCGGTGAAGCACACCGCGTGGCCGCCGCGCGCCGCATTGCGCCGCACCTCGTCGGCGGCGAGGTTCGCGTCCCAGAGCTGGACGATCGGGAGGGGGACCAGGCGGCCGTTCGTGCCCGCACACCACTCGTCGAACATCCAGTCGTTGTAGGCCTTGACGCACAGGTCCGCGAGCTCCTTGTCCTTTCGCTCGAGGAACGTCTGGCCGCAGAACCGCGGGAAGGTCGGGAACGAGAGCGACACCTCGGTGTGGTTCGTGTCCATGTCCTCGAGGCGCGCCTCCTGGTCCCAGCAGCCCTTCCGCATGTCGTCCATCGTGATCGGCGACACGGTGATCTCGTCGCGCGGGTAGCCCGCGGCGGCCATCAGGCGCACGAGCGGGTAGCGCAGATCTTCGGTCATCCACCAGTCGCACCAGGTGCCGTCCTCGTTCTCACCCGCCTCCGCGTAGCTGAAGACGCCGCCGACGAACTTCATGTCCTTGACCTTGAGGCGGACGAGCCGGGGGCCGACCTCCTTGAACTTCTCCGGGAGCCGGTCCTGCCAGACGTTCGGCGGCTCCATGATGTGGTCGTCGACGGAGATGATCTTCGGAAAGGTCTCGGCGGTGAACATGCCGGCAGGCTACATCTGACGCCCCGTCAGATGTCAGCCGCAACGGGCTGGTCGGGCAAGTTGCGCGGCGACCGGCGGCGTTCGGGCAGCGCCGTCCTCGCCCACCACATGCCGCACGACGCGGGCGGGTGCACCTCGCCCGTCGGTGGCACCGTGACGCCGTCAGCGCCGAGCTCCCAACCCCGCACGGCCAGCATCGCCTGCAACGTGCTGCAACGCGACCCCGGGCCCGCGGGTTGCATCTGCGACGCCACCCCTGCCATTCGCGAGAGCGAACCACCTGCGGTCCCTCGGGACAATGGGTCGATCGGACCAGGCTGGCGGTCGTCGGCGTCAGGTCCAGGCCGCGACGACGTCGTCGGTCGTGGTGAGCGTGGCCACCAGGGAGAGCGTGTTCGCGACCACTGCGGCCGCGTACTCGGCGGGGACGCCGGCGACCGCGTCGGTGGGCATCACGAACTGGTAGCCGCGGTTCACCGCGTCGAATGCGAAGTTCGTCATGCCGATGTTCAAGGAGACCCCGACGCCGACGATCGTCGTGACGCCGAGGTTGCGCAGCATCGAGTCGAGCTGCGTGCCGGTCATCGGGCCGAGACCGTGGTGGCGCGGGAGCAGGATGTCCGATGGGTCCACACCGATCAGGCTCGGCACCTGCACCGCGTCGGTGCCCGGCGACATCGGCACCGGCGACTTCCTCACCCCGTAGAAGAGGCGCGCGTTCTGGTTCGCGCCCTTGAGGTCGTCGCGGGTCTCGGCCGTGCAGTGGAAGATCGGTACGCCCACGGCGCGCGCGGCGCGGGCGAGCGCCGCACAGTGCGGGATGAGATCGACGGCGTCCGCCGCGTCGGCGAGCGCGGGGAGCGCCGAGTGCTCGCCCACCACCCCGTTCTGCACCTCCTGGAGCACGAGCGCGGTACGCGCGGGGGCGACGAGCGCGGTGAGATCGACCGGCAACTCAGCCCTCGCCATCTTCCTCGACGAACTGCAGCGGTGCGCCGTCCAGCAGGACCTGCTTCACAACCTTGCCCGACGCGTTGCGCGGCAGCGGCTCGGTGCGGATGTCCCAGTGCGCCGGCACCTTGAAGTACGACAGACCTTCGGCACACCACGCCTCCAGCGCGTTCGCGGTGAGCTCGGTACCGGCCACCGGCACGACGACCGCGCGCACCTCCTGGCCGAGCTCCTCGTGCTCCACCGGGATCACCGCGACCTCGGCGACACCCGGGTGCGCCTCGATCCGGTTTTCGATCTCGACCGGGTAGACGTTCTCGCCGCCTCGGATGATGAGGTCCCGCCGGCGTGACGCCAGGTACAGGCGCCCGCCCTCCATGCGCCCGATGTCGCCGGTGCGCAGCCAGTGACCCGCCCCGATCACCTCCGCCGTCGCTTCCGGACGGCGCCAGTACCCCGGCATCACCATCGGCCCGCGCACATGGATCTCGCCCTCTTCACCCTCGGGCAGCACCGCACCGTCGGCGTCCCGGATCTCGAGCTGCACCGTGGGCAGCGGCCGGCCCGCCGACTCGGGGAAGCGGTTGAGCTCTTCGCCGCTGTTCAGCGTCGCGAGCGCCGCGCACTCGGTCTGGCCGTAGCCGACGCCCATCGTCGCGCCGAGGTTCGGCAGCGCCTCCTTGGCCCGGCGCTGCAGCGCGGGCGAGAACGTGGAGCCACCACCGCCGCCGCTGCGCAGCGACGTGAGGTCGTACTGGTCCAGTGCGGGATGTGACACCACGCGGTGCAACATCGTCGCGGTGTACGACCAGTGCGTGATCTGCTCGCGTTCGATGAGGCGCATGATCGTCTCGGGATCGAACTTGCCGACCGTCCAGATCGAACGCACGCCCCCCACGAGGTACGCGACCGCAGTCATGTGCAGGCCCGACACGTGAAACAACGGCGAGCTGACGAGCTGGCATGCCGGCAACCCGTCGGGGTCCGCGGGATTGAGGATCGCCATCCGCGCGCCGTGGAAGAACGACAGGCCGAGTGCGGCGATGACGTTGCGATGTGAGTTGACCGCACCCTTCGGTCGGCCGGTCGTCCCGCTCGTGTAGAGAATCACGGCGGGGTCGTCCTCGCCGATCGGTACGTTCGGAAGCATCGCTTCGAGGTCGTAGCTCCAGATCGCCTCGAAGTCGTCCTCGATGACGATCGTCGGCACGCCCGGGTCCTCGCCCTCGAGCCGGGCGAGGCGCTTGGCGTCGGCGACCAGCACCAACGGATCGGAATCCTCGATGCCGTACCGGATCTCCGGGCCGACCCACCATCCGTTCAGGCCCACCGCGATCGCCCCGAGGCTGATCGTCGCCCAGAACGTCACGATCCACTCCGGGCAGTTGGCCGCGAGGATCGCGACGCGATCCCCGGGGCCGACGCCGTAGCGATCGCGCAGCGCCGCGGCAACCGAGGCGACCGCGCGCGCATGCTCCTGGAACGTGATGACTCGGCGCGCGTCGCCGTCGCTGAAGACCAGGTACTCCCGATCGCCGAAGCCGACCGAAGTGGTCACCGCCTCGCGCAGGTGCGGCATCCGGTGCTTGAAGACCGACATGCGTTCGCCGAGGACATCGTCCTCGACCATCTCGAACAAGCCTCCGGGCGCGACGAGGTCCGCCTCGATCTCCGCCAGCGCCTCCGGTACGCCTACCGCCTCGTTCACCGCGGGCGAGGCTAGTAGTCGCGCGGGGTTGCACCTCCGAGAGTGGTTTCGTGCTCACGAACAGTCCGACCGACCGACACCGGCGCCGAAATGCCGTGGTCGCATGGCAAAGTTCTCTCAAAATTTCGCACCGCGCGCTCGCCCACGCAGGGCGAACGCGACAAGATGTCGAGGCCCTCGGGAGCAGGGCCGCGGGCCTCCCTGCCCGGCCCGCCGGCTCGCCCCGGGGGCATCTTTCGCTCTCGATTGAACTTGTCGGCGTCGGCGGCCGATGAATGAGGATGCGCAACCGCCTCCGGCCCGCCTCGGCACTGACGCTCGGCCTGTTCCTGGCGACGGTGGCGTTCGGCCTCTGGTCGCTGCAGGCCACCGCACTCAGCCCCGGCCCGCTGCACCGGGACGCGCGAGAGGTGCTGGCGGAGTCGGCGGTGCACGAGACGATGATGAACCGGGTCGCGGGCGCAGTCGCGCTCGCCGCAGTCGGAGGCCCTTCGACCGACCCCGCAACCCTGGCGGCGGTGGCCGACCAGACCCTCGCCCAGCCCCAGTTCGTCGAGGCGTTCGCGGGTGCGCTGGACCAGGTGCAGGACCACGTGGTGAAGGGCACGCCCGGTCCGATCACCCTCGATCCCACCCTGGTGACCCAAGCGGTCGTCGCGGCCGCGGCCGACCACCCCCAGCTCGGCTCGACGCTCGACGGGGCGCCACCTCTCACCGTCTCGGTTTCCGACGATCAGGTCCCCGACCTGCAGCACTGGGCCGATCTGTGGGAGATCGCGTCGCGCGCGCTCGCCTTCCTCGCGTTGCTGCTCATCACCTACGGGATGCTGCGCATCGAGCACCGGGTGTGGGCCGTCGGCCGGATCGGTCGGTGGCTGATCGTTGTCGGCCTCGGGACGCTCGTGATGTTCTGGCTGTTGCCACGCGCGTTGCTCCGGCCGCTCGGCGGGTGGATCGGTGTCGCGGGCGCGGTGATCGAAGCCGGTGAGTTCCTGGTGCCGGTCGCACTCGGGCTCGTCGCGGTCGGCGCCATCGCGGCCATCTGTGCCCACCGCTGGCAAGCCCACGATCGTCACCGCACGCTGTCGGTGATCCCCCGCGCCGAGACGCGGTCCGGCGCGACCCCGAGCCGCTGGGAGAGCCCGGTCTGAACCGGTGCTACTCGGTCAGCCCACGCGTGGCTTCGGCGGCCACCTCGGAGAAGCGGTCCCACACCAGCGATGCCCAATCGGGATCGTCGGGGGCGAACGCGGCCCGGAGCTCCTCCTTGATCGGGCCCGCCTCGGATCCGAGCGGGTCCCCGTGCGCGTGGAGCCAGGCATCCGCAGCGCAGCGCGTTCGACACCTCGACGATGTCGACGGTCCCCCACTCGATGCAGATGCTCGTGACCTCGGGACTCTCCACCCACTGGTCCAGGGCGTCGAGCACGTCACCGCTCACGTCGGCGGACACCGACGTGCCTTCGGCCGGGAGCGTGTAGCTGCCGTCGCCGTACCAGCCGGAGAGCCGCTCCTTGCCGGCCGGGTCCGGATGGCTCGCGATGAGCTCGCCGACGCCGAACGGGCCGAGGCCCGTGTGGAGGTCGATGATCCCGGTGCGCTCCGCCCCGGTGAGCGCGTCGCGTGCGATGAACTCGAGGGTCCGCTGCGACCAGACCGGACCCGTCCCCCCGTAGAAGACGCCGGTGTCGTGCCGGTACTGGCCCTTCGAGACCGCGTCCTGCAACGCGTCGAAGCCGTGTTGGGTCGCGAACTCGAGCAGCGTCCGGCTCGTCGTCTGCTGCGTCTCCTCGTCCCAGGTCGCGGGCACCAGCGCCGTGGCGAGCTGGTCGTAGCCGGGGTTCTCCGGGACGCCCGCGTCGAAATCGATGCAGTTGCGGTTCAGGTCGACGTTGTCCTCGTTCACCCGCCGGATCCAGGAGAACCCGAACGGGTTGATCGCGTGAACGAGCACGACCGCGAGATGATCGGGAAGTGGCGCACCCTCGATGAGCCACGCGGTCTGGCACATCGATCCGGCAAAACCTTCGACGCCGTGCGTGCCCGAGATCACAAGGAGCCGGGTCGGCGCGTCCGGACGGCCGACGATTGCGACGTCCGTGGCCAGCGGCTCCCCCGAGGGTCCCGCGAGTGGGTGATCGTGGTGCACGACTCTGACCTCGGCCGCGCGCGCCGCGTCGAGGAAGCGCCCCCGCGCTTCGGTGTAGTCCCGAGCCAGACGCATCCGGGCTCCTCGGCTCAGCTGGTGGAGACGGTTGCGGTGTCGCGGCCGGAACGCAGGATCGTGCCGGGCGTCGCGCCCGTCGACTCGTTGTCGGTCACGGTCTCGACGCCGTTCACGAACACGTGGGCGATGCCCTCTGCGGTGGAGGTCAGCCGGGCCGCGTCACCCGGGAGGTCGGCCACGAGGGTCGCCGCGCCCGCACCGATCGTCTCGGGATCGAAGACCACGACGTCCGCGTGGGCGCCGACCTCGAGCCGGCCCCGGTCGCGCAAGCCGAAGAGCCGGGCGGGCTGGTCCGTGATCATCCGCACCGCCTGCTCGAGCGGGACGAGCTTGCGGCCGCGGATCGTGTCGCCGAGGAACCGCGTCGTGTACGGCGCCCCGCACATCCGGTCGAGGTGCGCGCCGGCGTCGGAACCGCCCACCATTGCCCGCGGGTCCTCCCACACCGTCTTGCGCAGCTCCCACGACGCGGCGTCACCGTCCGGTGCGATCGGCCAGAGGATCGTCGCCAGGTCGTCGTTGATGACGATGTCGAGCAGTGTGTCGAACGGTTCCGTGCCCCGCTCGGCCGCGAGGTCCTTGATCGTCCGACCCTTGAGCCCCTCGTTCGCCGCGGAGTAGGTGTCACCGAGGACGTAGTTCTTCCAGTCGGCGAGGCGGCGGAACACCCCGGCCTCTTCGCTCTGGGCCCGCTCGTTCATCCACGTCCGGATCTCGGGGTCGCGAAGCTTCTCGATCCGCTCGGGGACCGGCAGGCTCATGACCTCTTTCCACCCGGGCAGCATGAACAGCGCGCAGTACGTCTTGAAGCTCATGTTCATCGGCACGATCACCGGCATCGACAGCGCGACGAGCCGGCCACCCGCTTCGGCCGCGATCGTCGAGGCCTGGAGCTGACGGGTGACCCGAGCGGGCACGCGCGAGTCGACGGTCAGCACGTTCCAGTTCAGCGGCCGCTGACCCGCGACGGACATCTGCGTGAAGAGCTCGATCTCCTCGTCGCTGAACTGATCGAGGCACCCGTCGACGATCGCCTCGAGCGTCGTGCCCTCGTGGTCGCGCACGGCGCCGCAGAGCGCGAGCACCTCCTCGTGGCTGGCCCAACGGGACGCGACCGGCTTCCCGTCGCCGTCGGAGTGCGTGTACGAGAGCGTGGTCGAGAATCCGAGCCCGCCGGCCTCGATCGAGGCCTCGAGCTCCGCGACCATCGCCGCGACTTCTTCCTCGGTCGCCTCACGCTCGACCGCTTCCGCGCCCATCACGTACCGCCGGATCGCGCAGTGACCGACGAGGAAGCCCGCATTCACGCCGACGTTGCCTTCGAGCTCGCCGAGGTACTGCTCGAAGGTCTCCCAGCTCCAGGGCACCCCCTTCTCCAGCGCGGCGAGGGGCATCCCCTCGACCTGGGCCATCATCCGGCGGAGGTAGTCGGCGTCCTCGGCGTGGACGGGCGCGAGCGTGAAGCCGCAGTTGCCGCCGATGACGCTGGTGACCCCGTGGACATTGCTCGGCGACGCGACGGGGTCCCAGAAGAGCTGGGCGTCGTAGTGGGTGTGCGGGTCGACGAAACCGGGGGTGACGACCATCCCCGTGGCGTCGATCACCCGCTCCGCTCCCTCGTCGATCTCACCCATCGCGACGATCCGGCCGTGCTTGATCCCGAGATCGCCCGGCCGGGCCGGGACGCCGGTGCCGTCGACGAGCGTCCCGCCGCGGATCACGATGTCGAGCATTGCGTCGTCCCTCTCATCGCCGATGGCGTCGCTGGATCTGACGGCTCGTCAGATTACCCACCCGACCCCGGGCGCGGACCTACGACGTCGCTTCGGGGGCGGGGTTGAGATGGATCGGCCGGCACAGCATCTGCTGGCCTCCCGTCGCGAGCAGCCGGCCCGACCGCGACCAGATCGCGCCCGTGCCGCCGACGAGCCCGTCTCCGGCGGCCGGCGAGAACGCCTCGCCGAGCAGCCACTCCTCGTCGGGCGCCAATGCGTGAAAGCGCGCCTGGACGTCGATGCTCGGCGCGTAGAAGTCGGCGTTCTCCGGGTGCCCCCGGTCCGCGGCCGGCCAGAGGATCGTGTCGAGGACGAGCAGGGTGCGCGCGGCGTCGACATACGGGTCGGCGAACGTCGGCGTCGGTCGGAAGCGGTACCAGCCGCGCTGACGGAACTCCCCCGGTGGGCGGGCCTCCCAGTCGTCCAGCCAGTCGCACGGTCGGAGCTCGAGGCTGTTCCAGAACGGGAAGACCGGTACATCGTCGGGCAGTCGCTCGTCGAGCGGCCTCAACCCCTCGGGCGCCGGCACGTCCGGCATCGGCCACGCCTGGTGCTCGAAGCCGGGCACGTCGCCGACCGTCCAGACCAGTGCCTCGAGGACGGGTGCACGGTGCTGGGTCATCGATACCGCGAGGGACTCGACCCGCTTGGTGCGCTTGAGCGTGCGCGCGGTCAGCTCGACGTCGGTGAAGTCCGCCACCCCGAGGAAGTGGCAGGTGAACGACGCGGGCCGACGGAACGGTGAGTGCTCACCGGCGCACCGCAGCGCCAGCGCGGCGAGGTAGCCGCCGTTCGGTCCCCAGATCCGCCAGTCCTCCGAGAGGTGCGCCGCGTAGCGGCCGTCAGCACCCGTCAGCTTGGTGTCGACGTCGAGCGCGCCCACGATCAGAGGTCCAACGTTCCTTCGACCGCGATGGCGGCGCGGCGGAGCGCCTTCGCCTTCGTGCGCTGCAGGAGGTCTCTCGGCACGCGTGCGATCTGCTGTGCGACCTCTGACGCGGTCGTCGCGAGCTGATCCGGTGCGACGACCCGCGTGACGAGGTGCAGCGAGAGCGCCTCCGCGGCGTCGACCTTCCGACCGGTGAAGCACAGGTCGCGCGCGATCGCGCCCCCGACGAGGTCGTGGAGCGGCGCGTAGACCACGTCGCCGAACGTCACCTCGGGGTGCGAGAACGTCGCGGTCTCCGACGCGACGCGCAGATCAGACATCACCGCGAGGTCGAAGCCCCCGGCGATTGCCGGCCCATTCACCGCCGCGACGATCGGCAGCGGGAAGTTGAGCACCGCGCGGTGGTAGCGATCGCTCGACGCCCAGAGCCGCTCGCCGAACGCCGGATCCTCGATCGCGGCATCGAACTCCTTGAGGTCGAAGCCGGCCGAGAAGACGTCGCCGGCTCCGGTCAGCACCACGACGCGGACGGCCGATTCGGCCGCGAGCGCGTCGAGCACGTCAGCCAGCCGGTCGCGCAGCTCGACCGAGAGCGCGTTCTTCCGCTCCGGGCGATCGAGCGTCAGCGTGGCGATGCCGTCCCAAGGGCCGTCAATCCGCAACATGGGAACGAATCGTAGAAGCCCGTTGCCTAGGGCGTGAGGCTCAACAGCGCGACGTTGCTGTGCAGATCCTGCACGCCCAGCACTGCAACGCCCTTGGTCCCGTCGGCGGAGGTCACCTCACAAGCGATCTTCTGACCCGGAATCCGCGTCAACACCGACGTCGACCCGCACGAGACCTTGCGGGTCGGGCGGCCGTGCCGATCGGCATAGATCGCAACGGCCTCCTCCGCCTTCTTCGTGACGATCAAGGCCTCGCTCTGCACCCATTCCATCCGGCCGTGGCGATCCGTCTCGGTCACCACGAGATGCAGCGGAACCCGGTCGATGTCGACGGTGCAGACGAACCTGAAGCCCCGCCGCTTCGGGACCCTCTCCTGCGGGCACCGCACGGCACCGATCGTGGCGTCCGCGCCGTACTTTCGCGCGGCCCAATACAGGATCGCCGGTCGGGCGCGGCTCGTCGGCAGCTGGGGCGTCGAGCTGGAACCCGAGCTGCACGCGCTCACCACGAACGCGAACGCTCCCAGCGCGACGAGCCCCCGCCGGAATCGCATCCGGGCGATCCTACGCGTCAGCCGACGATGCCGACCTTGGGCTCCGAGTGCGCGTCGTGGTTCATCGTGGCATCGAGCGCCTCGAGCAGCTCGGCGCGGATCGGTGCGCACTCCCCATCGTCCCAGCGGTTCACGAGCTCATCGGGATCCTCGGACAGCGCGTACAGCTCGCCGACCTCCGGGGTGTCCTCGTAGCGCGTCACCTTCCAGTCGCGCGTCGTGAGCGTGCGGAGCCGCAGCTTGATCACGATGTCGAAGTCGTTCTCGGTGAGCGTGTGCTCGCGGTCCCCGGTCGTCTGGAGCGGCGCACCCTCGAGCTGGTCGGGCAGGTCCACGCCGGCAGCGGTCAGTGCGGTCGGGGCGATGTCGATCGTCCCGACCGGGTCGTCGCGCACCTCACTGGACACGAACCCCGGACCGTTGGCGATCAACGGCACCCGCAGGAGGTCGTCGTAGTGCAGTGGCCCCTTGAAGATCATCTGGTGGTGACCGAGCAGCTCACCGTGGTCGGTGGTCACCAGCACGAGCGTGTCGTCGCGCAGCCCACGCTCATCGAGCACCGCCAGCACCCGCCCGATCTGGAAATCGAGCTGGCTCACCATCCCGTAGTAGCCGGCGGTCATGCGGGCGAGCTCCTCGCCGCGTGTAGTGCGCGCCTCCCGGGTTCGCGAACTCGAACAGGCCACCGCGGTTGCCCTGGGTCCAGAACCGGTGGATCGGCGGCTTGGCGTCGAACTCCTCCGGGTGTGCGGTCGGCAGCATCTCCAGGACGTCCGCAGGGTCGTACCGGTGCGCCCACGGCTGGGCGGGTCCATCGGGTGGTGAGGGTCGGTGAAGCTGACCCACACGAAGAAGTCGCCGCTGACGCCGTTGAGCCACTCGATCGCCCGGTCGGCCACCCAGGTGGTCGGGTGGTCCTCCTCGGGCAGTGAGGACGCCCACGTCTGGGTGTGGTCCCAGGTCGCGCCGGCGTACTCGGGCTGCATCTGCGCAAGCCGCTCGCGCCCCCGCTCGGGACCGTCGCGGAAGAGGTACCGGCCGTAGTGCAGACCCATCGGCGACGGTCCGAAGCACCAGTTCCAGTTGCCCTGCAGCGGAGCCATCCGCAGGTTGTGACCGAACAGGATCAGCTCGGCGTGCTCGAAGCCGAAGTACGGGCCCTCCCAGTCCTCGGGCACGTACGCCGAGCCCTCCACGGACTCCGCCCGGCCCGTCGGCACAAACGGGTAGACCGACGCGAAGTGCGCCTTGCCGAAGATCGCGGTCTCGTACCCGGCGCGGCCGAGGTACGCGGAGATGGTCTTGTCGGCCCAGTGCTCGGGCAGGTCGATGCCGTTGCAAGTGACGCCGTGCGTCGACGGGAACGTTCCCGTCGCGATCGTGGCCCGAGACGGTTGGCAGAGCATGTGCTGGGTACGAGCCGCGGTGAACCGCGTACCACCGGCCGCGAGCCGCGTCGAGGTTGGGCGTCGCGCAGACCGGGTTACCGTACGCACCGATCGAGTCGGCTCGCTGTTGGTCGGTCGTCATCAGCAAGATGTTCACGTCGGGTCCCTACGTCGGTTCGAGCACCGCCAGGAGCAACACTCGCATGACGCGCTTCGCGGTGGCGACCGAACGCCGCGACGACCGGCGCAGACCTTCCCAGGCCTCCCACGAAGCCGCGAAGTCCGCCGCGGCCAGACGATCGGCGTCCCCGGCCAGCTCGACCGCGAACGTCTCGGCGATCTGGCGGCGCAGGAAGGCCTCGGAACGGGCCAGGCCGCGCTGCAGGGCCGGCGAAGAGCTGTTGATGACGACCGCGGCGCGACGTACGGGTGCGATCGTCTCGAAGAGATCGACCCGCTCCGCGACCACTGCGTCGATGCGCACCTCGAGCGGCGCTTCGGCGCCGGGCAGCGGATCGAGCTTGGACCACAGGCGGTCGACCTGGCGCTCGCGCGACCGCGCCGTACAGCGTGTCGATGTCGTTGAAGTGCTGGAACACGGTGCGCAACGACACACCGGCCCGCTGCGCGATGTTGCGCGCGGACGGCTGGGGGTCGCCTTCGGCGAGCAGCTCCAGCAGCGCGTCGACGATCGCGTCGCGGTTCCGTTCGCCTCGCAACACCCTTCCGTCAACCGCGGCGCCCTCCGGCATCAGATCTCCTCCGCGAACAAGTTGCAGTGCCATGCGAGAATATCGGCGCTCGCCGGGCGGAAATTGAGCAACTTCGGGCTGCAGTCCTGGTCAGGGGCCATTGCACTGAGCGTGAAACAACATCTACGGTGCGCGCCGTGACGCAGATGACCGACGGCCGCACCGCGAGGTCGGCCCGGACCCGTGCCGCCGTGGTCAATGCCGTGCTGGACCTCGTCCGCGCCGGCAACCCCCGCCCGACGGCCAAGGAGATCGCGACCCGGGCCGGGATCTCGTTGCGCTCCGTCTACGTGCACTTCGACGATCTCGACGACCTCTTTGCGGCGGCCTGCGCCCGCCAGGCGGAGGAGGTGGCGCACCTGCTCTCCCCGGTCGATGCCGGCCGGCCGCAGGCGGAGCGGGTCAAGGAGGTCGTCCACCAGCGGGTGGAGATCTGGGAGACCCTCGCGCCCATCCGCCGGGCCGTGCTGGTCTGGGAGTCGAGCTCGCCCGCCCTGCTCGCAGGCTCGCAACGCCGCACCCAGCGGGCCCGCAAAGACTTGAGTCGGGTGTTCGCCGCGCGAGCTCGGCCAGCTGGATCCCGATCGGCGCACGCTCGTCCTCGAAGCGCTCCACCTGGCGTGCAGCACGGGCGCGTGGGAAGTGCTGCGCCGCGAGCGGCACCTTTCGATCGACAACGCCGAGCGCGTCGTCGGTATGACGCTCACAGCCGTGTTGAACCCTTCTCAATGAGACGAGCACTGTGATGGATTTCCTTCGAACTCCCGACGACCGATTCGACGGTCTGCCCGGTTACCCCTTTGCGCCGCACTACGTCGATGTCCCGGCCGGTGACGGCACCGCGGACCCGCTTCGGGTGCACGTCGTCGACGAGGGTCCCACGCGACACGACCGAAACCGTGCTGCTCCTGCACGGCGAGCCATCGTGGAGCTACCTGTACCGAACGATGATCCCGGTCGTCGCCGCGGCGGGGTTCCGCGCCGTCGCTCCCGACCTCGTCGGCTTCGGCCGCTCGGACAAGCCGACCGCTCGTGACGACTACACCTACCAGCGGCACGTCGACTGGATCCGCGCGGTGATCGAGGCGCTCGACCTCCGGCACATCACGCTCGTCTGCCAGGACTGGGGTGGGCTCATCGGCCTCCGGCTCGTCGCCGAGGAGCACGGACCGCTTCGCCGCGTCGTCGCCGCGAACACCTTCCTGCCCACCGGCGACAGCCCACCGGGCGAGGCGTTCCTCAACTGGCAGCGGTTCTCGCAGGACGCGCCGGACTTCGCGATCGGCCAGATCGTCAACATGGGGACGACGAGCGAGCTCACGCCGGAGGTCATCGCCGCCTACGACGCGCCGTACCCCGACGACTCCTACAAAGCCGGCGCGCGCCAGTTCCCGATGCTGGTGCCCACGTCCCCCGACGACCCGTCGTCGGCCGCGAACCGGGCCGCGTGGTCGGTGCTCGAGCAGTGGAAGCGGCCGTTCCTCACCGCGTTCTCGGATGCCGACCCGATCACCAAGGGCGGCGACGCCGTCCTGCAAGCCCGGATCCCGGGCGCGGCCGGACAACCTCACACGACAACCGAAGGCGGTGGTCACTTCCTCCAGGAGGACCGCGGACCTGTGCTCGCCCGGGTCGTCGTCGACTTCATCAACGCAACCGCGGACACGGCATGAGAAAGCAACCATCAAGGAACCGCGCGCGCGCCCGGCGTCACGCGGGGCACGCCTAGGCTCCACGACAAGCCGGAGCGGCGAAATGTCCACGAGGGGGGACGAGTGACGATGACGCCACGCTGGGAGCGCGCGCTGCCCTCGGCCGGCACACGGCGCGTCCTCGGTTGGGCCCTCCCGCTCGCGGCACTCGCGTTCGCAACCTTGGTGTGGCCGTTCCCCGCGCCGGTCGGCGTCATCGTCAACGGGGCGCTCGTCGGCGGGCGGGTCGCGCTCATCGCTCTCGGCATCGCGCTCGTCTATCGCGCAAACCGGGTGATCAACTTCGCGGCCGGCGATCTCGGGCAGGTCCCCGCGACCCTCGCCGTGCTGCTGGTCGTCAGCCTCGGATGGAACTACGTGCTCAGCGCGGTCCTCGGCCTCATCGCCGCAGTCGTGCTCGGGGTCCTCGTCGAGACGCTCATCATCCGGCGCTTCTACCACTCGCCCCGGCTGATCGTGACGGTCGCGACCATCGGGGTCTCGCAGGTGCTCACCGGCGCCGCGCTCTTCCTCCCGAGCTGGTTCCCGGATCTCCACATCTTCGGCACTCCCCGCCTCGTTCCGCCGTTCACGATGAGCTTCACGCTCCCTGGCGTGACGTTCAACGCGACGGATCTGCTCACGGTCATCATGGTGCCGTTCTGCTTCGTCGCGCTCGGCCTGTTCATGCGCCGGTCCACGTTCGGCACCGCGATCCACGCGTCGGCCGAGCGCGGTGACCGCGCCGCGATGCTCGGAGTCCCGGTCAAGCGCCTGCACACGGTCGTCTGGGTCATCGCCAGCGTCCTCGCCTACGTCGCGATGTTCCTCCGCGCCGGCACGGTCGGCCTCCCGGTCGGCGAGGTGCTCGGCCCGAGCTTCCTGCTCCAGGCCCTGGCCGCCGCCGTGATCGGGCGCATGGAACGCCTGCCGACCATCGCGATCGCCGCGATCGGCATCGGCATGGTCGACCAGGCCATGACGTTCCAACCCGGGAACCGCGCCGCGTTCAACGACGCGGTCCTGTTCCTGATCGTGCTGTTCGCGCTGCTGCTCACCAAGCGCCCGAGTGTCACTCGCGCCGGCGACGTGTCCACCTGGCAGGCGGCACGCGAGGTGCGACCGGTGCCGAACGAGCTCGTGCGAATTCCGGAGGTCCGGTACACGCGCTGGGCCATCAGCGCAGTCGTCCTCGTCGCACTGCTCGCGCTCCCCGCCTGGCTCTCACAGTCGAAGCTCAGCCTGGCGTCCGTCATCGTCGTGTTCGGGATCGTCGGCATCTCGCTCGTCGTGCTCACCGGGTGGGCCGGTCAGGTGAGCCTCGGTCAGATGGCGTTTGTGGGCATCGGCTCGGCAGTCGGCGGCGCGCTCACGGCCAACCAGGGACTCGACATCGGGATCGCGCTGCTCGTCGGCGGGATCGTCGGCGCGCTCGTCGCGGTGATCGTCGGCTACCCCGCGATCCGGCGCGGTGGCCTCACCCTGCCCGTGGTGACGCTCGCGTTCGCGCTTCTGACGTCGTCGTACCTGCTGAACGTGGAGTTCTTCGACAGCTGGCTCCCGGTCGGACGCATCGGACGGCCCGACTTCCTCGGCCTCGTCGACATCAGCACCGACACCCGCTACTACTACTTCTGCCTCGCCGGGCTCGCGCTCATGTACCTCGCCGCGCGCGGCATCCGCTTCAGCCGCACCGGGCGCGCGTTGATCGCCATTCGGGAGAACGAGCACGCGGCGCGGGCCTACGGCGTCGAGCGCGACCCGCACCACGCTCGCCGCGTTCGCGATCTCCGGGTTCATGGCCGCGTTCGCCGGTGTGCTCTACGTCCACCTCCAGGGTGGGCTCGGCATCGCCGCGTACCTCCCGACCGAGAGCCTCACCGCGTTCTCGATGGTGGTGATCGGCGGGCTCGGGTCACTCTCGGGCGCATTGATCGGCGCGTTCTACGTGCAGGGGGCGAAGTACTTCCTCCCCGGCAACTGGGCCCTGCTGGCCAGCGGCGCCGGGCTGCTGCTCGTCCTCATGATCCTGCCCGGCGGCATCGGCGCCGCGATCGCCGACGTGCGCGACGCGTACCTGCGCTGGGTCGCGCGGCGACGCAACCTGCTGGTGCCCAGCCTCCTCGCCGACCGCAGGGCCGACGAGCCGGTCGAGATCCCGCCTGCGCAACTCGAGGCGGCGATCGAAGCGGCCGAGTCCGAGCCGATCGTGGAGCATCTGTCGTGACCGAGCGGACGCAGCGCTGGCGCAGCGCGGTCACCGGCACCGAGCCACTGTTCCCGCTCGTCGTCCTCTTCGGCCTCAACGCCGTGGACCAGGCCGACCAGCGGACGTTCGCCCTGCTCGCACCGAACATCCGGGACTCCTTCGGGCTCAACAACGCCGACTTCCTGCTGATCGTCGCCCTCGGTCTCGTCATCGGCCTCCTCGCGTCCATCCCGTTCGGGTTCGCCGCCGACCGCATCCCGCGGTTGCCGATCGTGATCGCGGGTGCGGTGGCCTTCGGCGTGTTCTCGATGCTCACCGGCTTCGCCACGACGATCTGGGTGCTGCTGATCGCCCGCGCCGGGGCGGGATTCGGCACCGCGGTGAGCACCCCGACCCACAACTCGTTGCTGGCCGACTACTACGAGATCCCGGTCAGACCGAACGTGTACGCCGTGCACCGGGCGGCGCTCGCGGTCGGTGCCTGCCTCGGCCCGCTCGTCGCGGGGCTGCTGACGTCATGGTTCAGCTGGCGGGTCCCTTTCATCGCGCTCATCGTCCCGACGGCGATCTTCGTCGTCCTGGCCCTCTTCCTGCGCGAGCCGGTCCGCGGCCACTACGAGCGGGAAGCCATGGGTGCGGACGCCGAGACCTCGGCGACCGAGGTGGCGGCACCGTCCTACGCCGAGTCGTGGCGGGTCTGCTGGAACGTCGGGACCCTGCGCCGCATCTTCTACGCGCTGCCGTTCCTCGCCGTCGCGTTCATCGGGCTGGAGATCTTCGGGTCGCTCTACTACCAGCAGGTCTTCCACCTGAACGCGCGCGACCGGGCTACGTATTCGCGTTGATCGCCCCCGCGCAGCTGGTCGGGCTCCTGCTCACCACGCGCATCATCACTCGCCTCTTCGTGCGGAGCGCGACCCTGGTCCCGCGCTTCGTCGCGGGCGTCTCGCTCGCGGTCGCAGTGGCGTGGACCGCGTTCGCACTGGCCCCGAACCTCGTCTCGGCGGTGATCCTGAACGCGATCGTCACCGGAATCGTCGTGCTGATCGTCCCCCCCATCTTCGCCGCGCTCTCCCTCGCGATCCCGCCGAAGATCCGTTCCTTCGGCTTCGCGGTCGCGGCGCTCTGGATCCTCCCCGGCCTGCTCCTCCTTCCGATCGTCGGCGGCATCGCGGACGCCTGGGGCATCCGTACCGGCCTGGTCCTGATGGTGCCGGTGTTCCTGGTCGGCGCCGCGGTGGTGGCGTCGGCCGGCAGGGAGATCGAGAAGGACATCAAGCGGGTCTGGACCGCGGCGGCCGCGCAGTCCGAAGCGCTGTACGAACGGAACCACGGTCGCTCCAAGCTGCTGCTCGTGCGCGGTGTCTCCGTGCACTACGGCGGAGTCCAGGTGCTCTTCAACGTGGACCTCGAGATCGACGAAGGCGAGATCGTCGCGTTGCTCGGCACGAACGGGGCCGGGAAGTCGACCCTGCTGAAGGCCATCACCGGCCTGGTCGAAGCCAGCGAGGGTGCGATCGTCTTCGACGGCCGCGACATGACCTACACCCCTCCCAACGAGACCGCGGGTCGTGGCGTGACGATGGCCCCGGGCGGCGCGGGCGTCTTCCCTTCGCTGACGGTCCGCGAGAACCTCCAGCTCGCGGGGTGGCTGCACCGCAAGGACAAGGTCCACACCCGCGAATCGACCGAGAAGGTGCTCGACATCTTCCCGATCCTGCGCGAGCGGCTCGACGAGCTCGGCGGCAACCTCTCGGGCGGTCAGCAGCAGATGCTGACGCTGGGAATGGCGTTCATCGAGCAGCCCCGGCTTCTCATGATCGACGAGCTGTCCCTGGGACTCGCGCCGAGCGTCGTCAGCCAGCTGCTCGAGATCGTCCGCGAGCTCAAGGCTGCGGGGACCACGATCATCCTCGTCGAACAATCCGTGAACGTCGCGCTCACGGTCGCCGAGACCGCGTACTTCATGGAGAAGGGCGAGATCCGGTTCCACGGCCCCACCAAAGAGCTGCTCGAGCGGCCGGACGTGTTGCGGTCGGTGTTCCTCGAAGGAGCGGGAACGCGCGACCGGGCAGTCGCCGATGGAAGTGGCGCCGATGGAGATGGCGCCGGTGGACGTGGTGCGGCGACCCTCCCCGTGGTGCCGGCCCGGCCCGCCCGAAACGGGGATGCGAACCCCTCGGACCTCCGGCTCGAGGTTCGGGGCATCACCAAGAGCTTCGGCGGGATCAGCGCGCTCTCGGACGTCTCGTACGCGGTGGCCGCGGCCGAGATCGTCGGCTTCCTCGGCCCGAACGGCGCGGGGAAGACCACCCTGTTCGACGTCATCTCCGGGTTCACGCCGCAGGACTCCGGGACGATCATGATCCGGGATACCCAAGGAGACGTGCACGACATCTCGCGCACGCCCGCGCAGATCCGGGCGAAGCTCGGCCTCGGTCGCTCGTTCCAGGACGGCCGCCTCTTCCCCGCGCTCACCGTCACGGAGACGATCGCGGTCGCACTCGAGTGCACCATCGACGTGCGCGACCCGCTCGCCGCGGCGTTGCACCTCCCCGCCGTCGTGGAATCCGAGGCGAAGATCGAGGACCGGGTCGAGGAGCTCATCGACCTGATGGGACTCGGCGCATTTCGCGACAAGTTCGTCCACGAGCTCTCGACCGGGAGCCGGCGCATCGTCGACCTCGCCTGCATCCTCGGGCACCAACCGACGGTGCTGCTGCTCGACGAGCCATCGAGCGGGATCGCCCAGCGCGAGGCCGAAGCGCTCGGTCCCTTGCTGCTGCGCATCCGTGACACTCTCGGGGCGAGCATCCTCGTCATCGAGCACGACCTGCCGCTCCTGACCTCGGTCGCCGACCGGATGGTCGCGATGGAGCTCGGCGAGGTCATCGCGCAGGGTGATCCGAGCGACGTCGTCCACGACCCCAAGGTCGTGGCGTCGTACCTCGGCACGAACGAAGCCGCCATCGCCCGCTCCGGCGGGCCTGGGCCCAGCACCACCTGACAGGGGGAAACCGATGGAACCGACGAACCGCCGAGAGACCGGAGCACGACCGAGCGCGATGAAGCGGTACGGACCCTGGATCGCGATCGTCGTCGTGATCGTGCTCGTCGGCGGGGGTCTCCTGCTCTTCAAGAAGGACGACAGCAAGAGCACCGACAACAACGCGGCGACCACCGCCGGGGCGGTGAAGACGACCGGCGGACCGGTCACGATCAACGACTCGAATCGGAGCTCGATCAACTGGGGTCCGAACTGCAACACCAAGCTCGGGAAGGTGAAGATCCCGTACTCGTACGCCCCGCCGTGCGTGAAGCCGTTCACCGGCGACAACGGTGGCGCGACGTCCGAGGGCGTCACCAAGGACTCCATCAAGATCGTCGTCTACATCGGCGACCCCGCCAAGAACCCGCTGCAGTCCGCAACCGTCAAGGGCGCAGGGGCGGATGTGAGCCCGGCGACCGCGAAGGAGACCTACCAGGGCTACATCGATCTCTTCGCGAAGTACTACGAGCTGTACGGCCGCAAGATCGACCTGCAGTTCTTCGACGGCACCGGTGGCCCGATGGACGAGGTCGCCGCTCGCGCCGACGCGAAGGCGATCGCGGACATGCACCCCTTCGCGGTGCTGAACGGCGCCAACCAGACGCCCGCGTGGTCCGACGAGCTGACCGCCCACAAGATCATGTGCCTCGGCAACTGCTCGCTGGCGGTGCCGGAGAGCTTCATGAAGAACCACTCGCCGTACATCTTCGGGACTGGCCAGACACCTGAGCAGGCCTCGCTCATGACCGCGCAGCTGGTCACCGGCCTCCTGAAGGGAAAGAAGGCCCAGTACGCCGGTGACGCGCTCAAGAACAAGCAGCGGGTCTTCGGCGTCGTCCACTACGACACCGTGGACGGCCAGCAGACCGCTGCGTACGCCAAGCTGAAGAGCGCGCTGAGCGCGGGTGGCGTCAAGGTCGCCGCCGACCTGCCGTTCCTGCTCGACCTCTCCAAGGCCCAGGAGAACGCCCGGACCGAGATCGCGAAGCTGAAGGCGGCGGGCGTCACCAGCGTGATCTACACCGGTGACCCGCTCACTCCGGCCTCGCTCACGAAGGAAGCGACCGCACAGAACTACTTCCCGGAGTGGATCATCGGCTCGAACGTGCTCGTGGACATCGCACTGTTCGGCCGCACGTTCGACCAGCAGCAGTGGCAGCACGCGTTCGGCCTCGCGCTGAGCCCCGCGCGGACCGATCAGGACGCCCGCGAGTCCTACAACCTCTACAAGTGGGAGTACGGCAAGCCGCCGCCGAACAACACCTATGGCGTCATCATCATCGACCCGCTCACGCTGTTCACCGGTCTCCAGCTGGCCGGCCCCGACCTCACGCCCCAGACCTTCGCGGCCGGCATGTTCCGCGAGCCGATCCTCGGTGGGACACCCCTCAGCCCGTCGCTCTCGCGCGGTCATCACGGCCTCTGGCCCGGCACCGACTGGGGTGGCAGCGACGACACCGGGCTCATCTGGTGGAACCCCAACGCGACCGGCGAGGACGAGGTGGGCACCGTCGGCAAAGGTCTGTACGAATACACCCAGATGGGCAAGCGGTGGTTCCTGAAGGACATGCCCACGACGGATCCGGGCTTGTTCGACCCGAAGTCCTCGATCACCATCTACAAGACCATCCCACCCGCGTACGCACCACCGAGCTACCCATCGCCTGCGAAGTAGGAGACCATGGAACCCACGTCCCGGCGTCAGCGGAGCCGGTCGCGAACACTGCTCCGCTACACGCCGGTCGTGGGCGTCGTGGTGGTGGTCGTCGTCGCGGTGCTGGTCCTCAAGGGCAACAATGACAACGGCAGCTCGCCGAAACCGCCGGCTCCGAGCGGTTCGGCGAGCGGACCGGTCGTGTTCTCGACCGCGAACAAGGACTCCGTCAAGTGGGGTCCGAAGTGCGACACGACGCGTGGCACGGTCGCGGTCCCACTGACGTACGCCCCGCCCTGCGTCAAGCCGTTCACGGGCAACAACGGTGGAGCGACGGCGCCCGGCGTCACCGGCGACACCATCACCATCGCGCTCTACCAGACGCAGCCGGACATCCTGCAGCAAACGTTCTTCCAGCAGAGCGGGTCGGACGAGTCACTCCAGGCCGAGCTGGAGACCGTGCAACAGTACGTGTCGTTCTTCGAGTCGCACTACGAGACGTACGGCCGCCACGTCAAGATCGTGCCGGTGAAGGCGAGCGGGGCGCCCGACGACGAGAACGCGGCGCGCTGCGGACGCCATCAAGGTCGCGACCCAGGTTCACGCCTTCGCGTCGTGGGGTGGACCGAACGAGACGTCGGCCTACGCGGACGAGCTCGCGGCGCGTGGCGTGATGTGCATCGGGGACTGCCTCCTCACCGCGACGAACAGCTACGCGCAGAAGAGCGCGAACCACGTCTGGCTCACCTTTCCTTCGATCGAGCAGCTCGGTGCCCACTGGGACGAGTTCCTGACCCGCGAGCTCGTCGGGCGCAAGGCACAGTTCGCGGGCTCGCCCGAGCTCCGGGCCCGGAAGCGGGTCTTCGGGGTCGTCCGCTTCGACGAGAGCTTTGCCGGGCTCGACCAGGCGGGCGCGGGATTCGTCAAGCAGCTGCGCAAGCAGGGGGTGCCGCTCGGCGCGGAGATCCCGTACCAGCTCGACCTCTCCAAGGCGCAGGAGAACGCGCGGAACGTGATCGCGAAGCTGAAGGCCGGCAAGGTCACGACCGTCGTCTTCGCGGGCGACCCGGTCACGCCTGTGTCACTCACCCAGGAAGCCACCGCGCAGAGCTACTTCCCCGAGTGGGTCGTGCTCGGCGCGGCGTACACGGACACGTCGCTGTTCGGGCGGACCTACGACCAGAAGCAGTGGGCACACGCGTTCGGCGTGTCGACGCTGCCCGCGCCCGTCGTCCCCACGGCCGACCAGCTGTACAAGGTCCTCGTCTGGCAGACGGGGAAGGGTCCGGCCGCGAAGACGTTCAAGGTGCTCGTGCAGGCGCCGCTGATCTTCTACACCGCCCTTCACCTCGCGGGACCCGACCTCACCCCCGATTCGTTCCGCGCCGGGCTGTTCCGCTTCCCGTCGGGGGCGACGCATCCCACCGACCTGCACATCTCGTGGGGCAACCACGGCATCTGGCCGGGCGTGGACCTCTTTGGCAGTGACGACGCAACGCAGATCTGGTGGAACCCGAAGGCCAAGGGCGTCGACGAGGTCGGCAACGAGGGCACCGGCCTGTGGGAGTACTCGCGACGTGGGAAGCGCTACCTGCCCGGCCAGTGGCCGTCGGGTGAGCCGGACGTCTTCACCCCGGCGACGTCGATCACGCAGTACACCGCGATCCCGCCCGCGGACCAACCGCCGAGCTATCCGTCGCCCGCCAAGTAGGCCGGGTCGGTGGAGGCCGGATCCACCCGCTGCCAACCCTCGCCGAGCACGAAGCGGCGGATCACGCGAGCGGGGTTCCCGACGGCGACGCAGAAGTCGGGGATCCTCGCGGCCACCACCGAGCCGGCGCCGATCACCGTGTGCCTGCCGATCGACGCGCCGGGCAGGACGATCGTGCCATGGCCCAGCCACGCGCCGTCCGCAATGGCGACGGGACGCGGCGCGGAGAACTGCAGCCCGGGCGGGAGCGACACGTCTTCGTAGCCGTGGTTCGCGTCCGTGATGTAGACGTGATGCCCGGTCCACACGTCGCTGCCGATCGTGATCGACGAGTGACCGACGATGCCGCTGCCCTTGCCGATGAGCGTGCGATCCCCGATCGTGAGCACCGGGTTGTTGTCGGGGACGTGGCCGGGCATCACCCCGGCGGACAACGTGCCGTACGGGCCGACGATCACCTTCTCGCCCAGCCGGATGTACTCCTCGCCGTACAGCGCGGTGAGGGGGAAGCAGATCGCGCTGCCGGCGCCGAATCCGCCGAAGCGGCGGGCGCGGCGGCTCCTGGGACCGATCGTCCCGTGACGCGTCAGCTGCTCCCAGGCCCACGTGATGGCGTCAGCCGTCCCCCGCATCGCCGGAGCGTAGCCCGGTTGGATTTCTCCGCCCGGTGCGCGTCAGCGGGAGGACGGGCGCCGGTTCTTTGGGTGCAACGTCGTGCGCGCCGCGTTGGAACATCGTGCCGACCGCCGCGATCGCGACGACGAAGAGCGCGATCCCGAAGTAGATCAGCGTGGGCGGCCAGCTGGTGTCGGGCTTTCCTGACGCCGCGGTGGGCGCGGACGACGGGCTCGGCTCCCCCGATGTCGCGAAGTGATCGAGGGTGACGGCGGAATGGTTCGCGTCGGTGACCGTCGCATGGAGGTTCCCGGACGACGTGGTCGCCGCGTCGATGCCCTCCCCCTCGCCGTCCGCCGGAGGAGCGGAGCCGACGTCGCTCACCGCACCGGAGTCGATGTTCACGCGGTAGATCCCGTTGTGGTCGTCGTCGGTCATCAGCCACACCGCATCGCGGGCGATCGCCGCCCCCTGGACCTTCTCGAGCGTCCGGTCGAGGTACAGCGGTGTGAGGCGGCGCCATCCGGCGCGGGTGTCGTACCGCAGCAGCGCGTCACCACCGAAGCGGTCCATCGAATAGGCGATGCCCGACGCGCCGTCGACCGCGACGAACGAGTTCTCGTGCTGCGCCACGACCTTGGCGTCGCGGAACGCGAGCGTGCCCGCGTCGTAACGGGCCATGACCTGGTGGCCGAGGTCGTAGTCGGGCTGTTCGAACGGGACGTAGAGCGTGGAGCCGGAGACGTCGATGTCGCCGATGTGAACGTACCCTCGGGCGACCCATGCGGCAGGGATCGCGTCGTCGATCCGCTTCGTCGGCTGCAGGTGCTCGTCGAGCCGGGCCAGGACGTCGTTGCCGGACATGACCCACCCGTCCCGGGTGCGGGCGATGCCCTGGTTGAAGGCGGGGTCGAGCGTCACGGTGGACGACAGCGAGGCCGAGGGCCCGGCGACGACGAGGACCCCGAGCACGACGGCGACGAATCGCCCGACGAATGCCATCGTCGGCGAGGCTACCGGCGCGGGTGGGATGATCCTGCGCGTGGCCGAAGCCGATTCCAGCCTGAGCGCGGACGCGAGCGAGGAGTACTGCTACCTCACCACGACGGGCCGGCGGAGCAGGCAGCCGCACACCATCGAGATCTGGTTCGCGGTCGACCGCGGCGTCGTCTACATGATGGCGGGCGGCCGGGACAGCTCGGACTGGGTGCGCAACCTCATCGCCGATCCAGCCGTCCGGCTGCAGATCGGCGAGCACGACTGGGACGCGCGGGCCCGGGTTCTCGATGCCGGTACCGAGGAGGACGCGCGGGTGCGCCGTCTGCTCCGGGGCAAGTACGCGAACGCGTCGGACGACCTCGTCTCTTGGGCGCGCACCGCGTTGCCGGTTGCGCTCGAGGTCACGGGACCCGCGTCAGACCGCTGACACCCCGGAGCGCTCGCGCCCGAACACGTAGGCCAGGAGCTCCGCGCCGAATTCCGACGCGACCGCGATGTCCGACGGATCGGCCTCCACCTGGTTCAACCACTGGAGCCGGAGCACGTCGCCGCCCCGCAGCTCGGGCACGATGCCGCCGAAGAACACGCCGAGCTCCTCGTGCACGGCCGCCGGCAGGGCCGCCGTGGCGGGATCCTCGAGTGAGAGGTCCACGTGCACCAGGTCGCGTCCGGCGTCGGCCTCCGCCGCGAGCGCCGCGGCGAGGACCTCGACCACGTCCGCACCCACCCGGTCGATTGCGATCGTCGCCTCGTTGTGGTCAACGTGCTCGGTGACCGTGAGATGGGTGGGACCGGCGAGTGACGGCGTCTCGTCGAGCGCGACGATCGATCGGTCGAGCGCGTTGTGCGCGTAGACCGCCGCGATGATGTCGCGGTGCCAGTCCGGGGGGTGCACCACCCGCGGCGGCGCCGGGTTGGTCGTCAACCAGAACAGTGCGACGGACTGGCGTCGACCGTGCGAGCTCTCCGTGATCGCCGTTGAGGACACCCGCGCCGGGATGTAGCCGAGCAGGAACCCGGTCTCGTGACCTCCGAGCTCGAGGTTCGCGGCCTGGCTGTACGGGTGCGCGGCCGTCGCCTCGCTGTACATGCCGAGCAGGCCCGCTTCGGTGCACCACGCGGCCAGGTCGCGCTTCAGGGTGGTGAAGAGGTGGTGCCCGCGATAACGGGGATCGACGACCGCTTGTCCGGCGTGACCCGCGGGTGCGGTCGGCTCGTCGCGGCCGAGCGCGAGGTGGCCGACGACTTCTCCGGCCGGGTCGACACCGACGATCGACCGCATCGACCCGCACTCGAGTCGGCGCCGCACCTCGTCCACGTCGTACGCCCACGCGGCGTCGTAGGACCGGCCGTAGGACCGCTCGATCGCTTCGGTGAGGCGCGCGGCCTCGTCGGGGAGGAGGAAGCGGATCTCGATGGGCGCGTCTGCGGGAACGGTGTCGACCATGGTTCGAGTCTCTTCGGCCGTACGGTTGGCGAGGTGAAGCCCCACCAGATTCCTACGAGCATTTGTGGTGGTACGGTTACATCCGTGTCATTTGTTGTGAGCGTCCCGATCATCGCAGGCAAGAGCGACCCCACGTGAGTCACTACCTGATCCGTTTCGCGGAACGCAAGCAAGTGAAGTCCGACGTCTGGGTCGTGCTCCTGACGGTCGAGCGGGACGGCGAGCTCTGCGGTGAGGCCGAGGTCGCCTTGAGCCGCGAGGGACTCGCGGACTTCTACGGCGACGAGGATCCGCCCGACGGGTGGTGGGCCGGTCTGGTGATGGCCGCGGCGACGCAGCTCCAAGGCCGCTACGAAGCCGGGCACATCGCGACGTGGTCCGAGAACGGACGCCCGGTGCCGTTGCGCGTCGGGTACGGGCACGCCCACCGGCTCGCGAACTGCCGGCCGCCGCTGGTGCTGCTCCCCGAGGGTTCGGTCGTGCGCGAGTTCGAGCTCGTCGACGCGTCATAGCGCACCGGCGTCGCCCAACTGCAGGGCTCTAGACTCCCGCCGCATGGACGTACGCAAGATCGAAGACCACGAGCCGATCGTCGAGCACAACGGCACGGTGCCGGTGTGGTGGCTGATCAACCCTCGGGAGATGAAGGACATCACCGACGGCGGATACCTCGAGCTCGCGAACGAGTTCGAGGTTCCAGGTGGCTCGTACGTGTACCCGCACACCCATCCGACCCACGAGTTCTATTACGTGACGTCGGGTCGCGGGACGATGACGATCGCGGACGAGGAGCGCGAGATCTCCCAGGGCGACCTCGTCTACATCCCGCCGGACACGGTGCACAGCCTCAAGCCGATCAGCGACCACGCGCCGATCCACTGCTTCTGCTTCGCGGTCGGTGTCAAGGGTGCGCCGCCGATCGACTACACGACCCACGACTGAGCCGCACGCTCCAGGCTCCCGCTGATGGAGTGGACCCGCGATCGGTTCGTGATCTCCGATGACATCGCGCGCATCGACCGCGACGTCGTGCACCGCTACCTGCGCGACGATTCGTACTGGTCGCGCGGGGTGCCACGTGATGTCGTCGACCGGTCCATCGACAACTCCCTCAACCTCGGACTCTACGACGGCCCCCACCAGGTCGGGTTCGCCGCGCCTGATCACCGACCGTTCGACGTTCGCGTTCCTCGCCGACGTGTTCGTGCTGGCGTCGCATCGCGGTCAGGGCCTCGGCGTGTGGCTGTGTGCGACGGTGCTCGCTCATCCCGATCTCGACGGTGTCCGCCGGATCCTGCTCGGCACCGACGACGCGCACGGGCTCTACGCGAAGCTCGGGTTCACCCCCCTGGCCCGGACCGAGCGGTTCATGGACATCTTCCGCCCCGCTCCGGAGGTCTACCGAGCCGGGTCCTGAGCGTCCGGCGTTGCTGTCCCACCTGGCTGGCACGATGGTCTCACGGCGAACAACGCCGGTGGAACTACACTCGTGTGATCTTCTCAGGAGGCATGAATGTCCGGTTTGCGGAACGACTTCGAGGCCCCGTTCGTACTGGTCGACCGATGCGACGCCTTCGCCGCCGACCCCGATGAGCCCGGCATCTGCATGACCTGCGGCTGGCTCCACGACGAGCACCCCGTCGAGGCCGTCCCCGAGCCCGTCGCCGCGTAAGCCCGACTCTCCCGCCCGAGCACCTGGGAGCTGCGCCATGTCCGAGCCCGCGAACGCCGCGCAGTTCGAAGCATGGAACGGCGAGCACGGTCGACACTGGGTCGCGATCGCCGACCAGCGGGACCGGGTCCTCGCACCCGTTGCCGATGTCCTCCTCACGGCAGCTGCTCCGGCTCCCGGCCGGCGCGTGCTGGACGTCGGGTGTGGTTGCGGGTTCACGACCCTGCGGATCGCCGACGTCGTCGGCGAGGCCGGATCGGTGACCGGTGTCGACATCTCGGAGCCGATGCTGGCCGTGGCCCGCGAGCGCGCCGGGGCGGCCGCGACGACGAACGTGGGCTTCGTCCAGGCGGATGCGCAGACGCATTCCTTCGAGCCCGGGTCGGTCGACCTCGTCATCAGCCGCTTCGGCACGATGTTCTTCTCGGATCCCGTCGCCGCGTTCACCAACATCGGGAGGTCTCTCGTCGCCGGCGGTCGCCTCTGCATCGCGACCTGGCAGCCGCTCGAGGCCAATGCATGGATTCGGGAGCCGATCCAGGCGCTGTTGCCCGCCGGCGCCGCACTCCCGCCGATGCCGGGTCCCGGCATGTTCGCCCAGTCCGACCCCGCGGCCGTCACGTCCACGCTGAGCGCGGCCGGCTTCGAACGCATCACCGTCGATCCGGTCGACGTCACCTTCGACGTCGGCGGGTCCGTCGACGAAGCACTGGTCTACGTCATCGACAGCGGGGTCATGCGAGGCCTCCTCGAAGCCGTGGCCGAAGGGCCGGATCGGGACGCGACCCTCGCCAATCTCCGCCAGAGCCTCGAGCGCCATCACGACGGCGCCGGAGTGAAGCTCGACGGCGCCGTCTGGCTGATCCAAGCGGAGCAGTGAGCCGCGGCCGACGGGGCGAGGCGGTTTCCTCATCATCCGATCAAGAAGCCGATCTGGAGCCAACATGCTTCTGCCCCTGGCCGACAACCCGTTCACTGCGCCAACAGATCGAGACATGCTCCCGTCAGAGCGACGCGAGTTTGTCCGTACGCACCGGACCTGCGTGTTTGGTACCCCCCGCCGCCACGACGGCCCGGCGATGTCGATCGTCTACTACGTGCCGACCGATGCCGACGAGCTGCTCGTGTCGACCATGCGCGATCGCGGCAAGGCGAAAGCCGTCGCCCGGAACCCCAAGGTCAGCATCTGCGTCATCGACGAGCAGTGGCCCTTCAGCTACCTGCAGGTCTACTGCGACGCCGTCCTCGACGACGCTCCCGACCTCGTCGTCGACGTGATGATGGCGGTCGGCGGACGCATGTCCGGTGAGCCGCTTCCCGAGGATGCACGCCCCGCGGTCGCCTCGATGGCAGAAGTAGAAGCTCGTGTCGTGCTGCGCTGCCAGCCCTATGACACGTTCGCCCAACCACCGCGACACCTCCACCGCAACGACCAAGCGGAGCGCGTCACACACTGGCGGTCGGGTCTGGTGCCATGGGACGCCCCCGACAATCCCGAACCGGCCTGAGCACTCCTGGAGACCCCACAAACACAGGACATCGCCCAAGATGGCCTCGCGCCGTCGAGCAGCTTCCCTGGCCACTCACCCTGCTCTGCGAGCTCCTGGAAGACTGGCCAGGTGAACGACGTTCGGTGTCGCCCGGCCGGGGCTGAGGACTTCACCTTCCTGGCGACGATGCTCGGTGAGGCCGCGGTCTGGCGTCCCGACAAGCCGACACCGACCGCCGACCAGGTGCTCGCCGATCCGCGCTACGCGATGTACCTCGCTGGATGGCCGAGGCACGGCGACTCTGGACTCGTTGCCGAACAGGATGGACCGCTGGGGGCGGCTTGGTATCGGACCTACACCGAGGCGAGCCATGGCTACGGCTACGTCTCTGACGATGTCCCGGAACTGTCGATCGCCATCGTCGTGTCGCGTCGGCACGAGGGGATTGGTCGTCGGCTTCTCGTCGACCTCATCACGGCCAGCGTTGCTCGGGGTTGCTCGGCACTGAGTCTCAGCGTGAACGGCGACAATCCGGCGTGTGGCCTCTACGAATCGGTCGGTTTCGTGCCGGTCGAGAGGCACGGATCCTCCTGGACAATGGTCAGGCAGGCCGCTCAGCCAAGCTGACTGCCCACCTACCTCGTGCACCGGCGTCATTGACGATGGCAAGTCTGGGCAGGGTGCAGATTCTTGATGTTCGGAAGCCAGGGTCCGAACCGCGCGGCGCGACAGGGCCTGGCAGTCGTTGAGCGTTCTGACGACCCGAGTCTCCGCCGAGGGCAACCGGCGTCAGGAGCGCACCGTGGCCTGGGGCACGGCGACGGCACCCGCGCGGGCTTCGGCTGATTGCTCGGTCGAGAAGCGCCCGTTCACGATCACCACGCACGATGGCGAATCGGTCGAGACTCTGTCGTTGATCGTGGCCACCGGGGCCCGCGCAATTACCTCGGCCTGCCGAGCGAAGACAAGTTCAAGAACCAGGGCGTCTCCGCGTGTGCCGTGTGCGACGGCGCCCTGCCGCGCTTCCGGAACAAGCCGATCGTCGTCGTCGGCGGCGGCGACTCCGCGGTCGAAGAAGCGAGCTACCTCAGCGAAGTTCGCCAGCACGGTGCATCTGCTCGTCCGCCGCGATGCCCTCCGCGCCAGCAAGATCATGGCGGAGCGGGCCAAGGCGAACTCCAAGATCGACATCCTCTGGCACAACGAAGTCGACGAGGTGCTCGGCGACGACAAGCAGGGCGTGACCGCGTGCGGCGTGAAGAACAACAAGACGGACGCGACGGAAGAACTCCCGGCGAGCGGCCTGTTCCTCGCGATCGGCCACACGCCGAACGCCACTTCCTGGAGAACCAGGTTCGAACTGACCGAGCAAGGCTTCATCCAGTGGACGACGCCGGCCCGCACTTACACGAGTGTCGAGGGCGTCTTCGCAGCCGGCGACGTGGCGGACGATTATTACAGGCAGGCGATCACGCCGCGGGCACCGGCTGCATGGCGGCACTCGACGCCGAACGCTACCTCGGCCACCACGGCCTGATCTGACCTCAGACTGCGGCCTTCAGGATGCTGCTCGATGTACTGGCGCACTTCGCCGACCGAGACATCGGTGATGACGCGGGTGTTCGCAGCGCCCGCCGGTTGGGGCCGAGTGTCCACGACCATCATGCCGCGGGTCAGTTCGCCGCGCGTCTCGATGTCCACGTGATGGTCGGCGCCGGTGGCGATGCCGGGGAGTGATGCCGCCACCACGCCGAGCACATCTTTCAAGTGGAAGCCTTCGATGCCGTACAAGTTCGAACTGGCGCGGATGCCGAACGGCACGATCTGGCGGAGGAACTGGCACGTGGCGCGAATCGGGGTTGGGCAGTTCCAGCAGATCCGAGGGCGAGAAGACGAGTTTGCGGGTCACGTCGAGCGGCATCACGATGGCATGAATTTCGGCCTGAAGCACGCGCCGGGCCGCGTCCGGATCGAGCGCGAAGTGGAACTCGGCAGCGGGGCCGGAGTTGCCGGGCACGCGCCACGAGCCGCCGACGATGAACACCTGATCGAGCACGGCCGGCAGCGCGGGGTCGCGGTCGAGAGCCGTGGCCAGCGTGGTGAGCGGGCCGAGGCAGATCACGGAGACTTGCCGCGGGTGCTCGCGGACCAGTTCACAGAGCACCTTATCGGCGGGGTGGAGCGTGTGTCGGGTGGCGGTGGGGAAGGTCGCACCGCCAAGGCCGCCGGGACCGTGCAGCGCCTGCCCGTCCGATTCGTAGCGTGCGGGAAGGGCGGCCGCGAGCTTGGGCCACTTCGCCGGATCGAGCACGTCGATGATCGTGTGGACGTTCGCAGTCGCCTGCTCGGCCGTCACGTTCCCGGCGGTCGGAATCAGTCCGATCACTTCGAGATTCGGGTCGTTCAGCGCCAATGCCGCGGCGAACGCCGTGTCGATCCCCGGGTCGGCGACGATGATGATTTTCCGTGCCATGCTCGTTCACCCCGGTCGTCAGTGTGCGTGCACCTTCTTGAAGTGGTCCACCATCTTTTCATTGGCGACGTGCCAGCCGCAATCGTCGCAGGAAGTGACGGTGGGGTAGCACTTGGAGCAGTACAGCGGGCCGCCGTGAAGGAACTGTTCGTAGCGGCGGCGATCCGCGGCCGGGGCGGCATCCGCGGACAGCGGCACGGTTACGTCCGTCTTGCACTTTTCACACGGCCGCGAGTTCTGTCCGGCGATGATCGGCCGGTAATGGTCGTGAATGCCGCGCGGCACGACGCCGCTCCCCGTGCATAGCGGGCAGGTCATTCCGAATTGGGCGAGGATCGCTTTGCGGATGAATTCGCTTTTGTTCGGCAGCTTGTCCAGAAAGTCCGCCAGTTCCGATTCCACTTTGAAGGCGACGATTTGCGACTTCTGAGCCTTCGCGTCTTTCTTGGCCATGATTCCCCTCAAAGTCGGGCCGTCCGAGGCTTTATCGTATTTTTCGCGGTGCGGACCGCAAGCGCAGTGCCCGGGGGGTGTTGGGACTGTAACGGCCTGTAACGGTTCGGCGAATGCCCTTCGTGAACCGCGCCGTGGCCGATTACAATAAACGCGTCAGCGAAGCGAACAGGACGTAACGCATTATTGCGCCGGAGATGAACCCATGGCCGCGGTACTCGATCAAAGCCCGCTGTACCGACGAATTCGCCTCGCGAAGTGGACGAACAACTCGCGCAGGCCACCAGCCGCATCCGCGTCCACGATCTCGCCTTCGGCGGCATCGTGCTCGTCGCCATGCTCCTCATCTACGCCACCGGCGATGATCGTGCTCGACAAGTACGCCGTGCTCCCGGAATGGGTCCGCCAACTCGGGCCTGTTCGGTTTCCTCGCCGCGGCCGGTGCCGTCGCTTGCCTCGCGATCGTGCGGCCGCTTCGCCGCGGTCAACCCGCTGTATGCCGCCGTGCAGGTCGAGAAGACCATCGACGACGCCAAGAACAGCGTCGCGGGGTATGTCGAAGCCCAGGAGAACGGCCAGGTGCATCCGGCCGTGAAGGCCGCGATGGGTGCCCGAGCCGCGAAGACCGTCGGCGACGCCGACCTGAACCACGCCGTCGATCACCGCAGCCTCGCCTACGCGGGTGGCGTCGCGGTCGTGTTCCTGCTCGCGCTCGTCGTGCTGTTCTTCGTCTTCCGCCCGGCACAGTTCAAGTTCGCTGGCCGCCCGCACCTTCGCGCCGTTCTCCTCCGATGCCGATCGCGTCACGCACGCAACTCACGCTCGTCGAACCCGCCGATGGCGACGCCACGATCACCACGGGCCAGTCCATCACCGTAAGGTGAACGTCGGCGGTCAGGTGCCTCGCCGGACAATCCGGATCGCCTCCGCGTTCTGATTCGCCACAGCCAGGCGACGCCGGAGTACGAAGAGTTGCCGATGGAGAAGGGCGAGACTCGCGCGACTGGCATGATGCGGGTGCCCGATTACCTCGTGCGGAACGGCTTCTGGTACAAGGTGGCCGGCGGCGACGCCGAGACGCCGGAATACCGCGTCACCGTCCGCACGCTGCCGCTCTTCACCGAATACTACGTGACCTACGACTACCCCGCCTACACGCGGCTGAAGCCGGACATGGCCCGCGACTCCCGCATCCGCGCTCTCCGCGGAACGAGGGTCACGCTCGTCGGCAAGACGAACCGCACCGTGAAGGACGGCCGGCTCGTCTTCGACCCGCCGACCCGCGACCCGATCGCCGGCAAAGTTCATCGCCGACAAACCCGACAGCATCCAGTTCTCGTTCACGCTCACAACGAGCGGCCAGTATCGGCTCACGTTCACTTCGACCGAAGGCGAACGGAGCCCCGAGCCGCCGCCGTTCATGATCACGGTCGATGAAGATCTCGCACCCGCGATCGACATCGTGAAGCCGACGAAGACGAGATCATGCTTCCCGCGAATGGCAATCTCGCCGTCGATGCCGCGATCACCGACGACATCGGCATCGACAAGGCCACGCTCAAGTTGCGACTCGTCGAGCCCATGAAACGCGACCTCGCGGACCGCCCGTTCCAGGACGGCAATCGTTCCGCCGCCCCGAACCGGACGGCACGTTCTCCTGGCCCACGAGCCTCGAATACAAGGATTCCGTGGATTTCGCCAAAGTTCAGGACACGAGCCGGCCAGCCGGTGAAGCTCAAAGAAGGCATGGTGATCGAGTACTGGCTGGAAGCGACGGACAACCGCACCAAGACCGGCGAGCAGTCCCGAACCCGATCCGAATGTCGGCATGTCGGCCATGAAACGGGTGCGGCTCAGCCCGCCGGTCGTGGCCATGCAGGACAAGAAGCAACTCGACCATGCAGAAGGACCAGCGGAAGAACGAGGAGAAGGCGAACAACGACAACGCAGCAGAAGCGGCTCGAAAACGGAGAAGCGCGAACCGCAGCAACCGAATGCCCCGCCGCCGCCGCCGATGGGCAACTCCGGAACCGCCGCCGATGCCGATGAACGACATGAAGGACCCGATGACGCCGCCCAAGAACATGGGCGACACCGATGACGCCGCCCAAGAACATGGGCGACCCGATGACACCGCCCAAGAACATGGGCGACCCGATGATGCCGCCCAAGAACATGGGCGACCCCATGATGCCGCCCGAAGCGCCGATGCCTTCCACTCCTGAGGAACGAAGCGCAAGACGACGCGAAGCGGACCGCCGAAGAGGTTCAGAAGAAGCTCGACGAACAAAAGGGGCCGGGCTCCGGCGAAGAACGGCCCGTCCGCTGAGGACGAGAAGACCAACCCGGCCGAACCGAAACCTGCCGATGAACGGCGATACGCCGCCGCCGGACGCCGACCCGAAGGAACCGCCGAAGCCGAACGACATGATGGACCCGATGACGGGTTCGAACGCGCGCGGAGCCCAAGCCGATGGGCAACCCGCCGAAGACCGAGGAGCCCGGTTCCACCAAGCCCGAACCGAAGTCCGACATGAACCCGATGGGCGGCACTCCGCCGTCGGACGCCAAGACCCCGCCGAAGAACATGGACCCGATGATGGGCGTCCCGGCAGCCGACAAGCCGGAGCCGAAGAACGCCGACCCGATGCCGATGGACGGCGCCAAGTCCGGCACGCAGGAACAACCGATGCCCGGCGGCATGGAGCAGCCGAACCCCGCGGACGGTGCCGGCAAGCCGAAGCCGATGCCCAACACCGATCCCGGGCCGGAGAAGCCGGAGCCCAAGCCGATGGCGGCGGCTCGCCGTACGGATCCCGAAATCGAAGCCGAACGAGGGCGGCACCGCCAAGCCGCAGTCCGGCCCGCCGCCCGTCGGACACCAAGCCCGGACCCAAGGACATGCGAGGATCCGATGGGCAACGGCAAGCGAACCCAAGCCGATGCCCTCGGACATGGGCATGCCCGGCCCGAGTGCGAGCGAACCAAGCCCGACGCGTCAAGCCGACGCGGGCGGAGCCGCGCCGGAGAAGGGACTCGATAAGCCTTCACCGGACAGAAACCGACGCCGGGCAGCGACGGCCAGAAGCCCACGCCCGAGCAGCAGAAAGAATTCCAGGACACGGTCAAGGATTTGAACAGCAAGGATCCCGCGAAGCAGAAGGCCGCCCGGACAAGCTCGACAACAGGTCGGCGAGAAGAACCGCAAGGACATCGAGAAGGGGATGAAGGACTTCGAGAAGAACGTCAAGGATCTGAACAGCAAGGACGAGAAGACGCAAGAAAGAAGCTCAGGACAAGCTCGACAAGCAGGTCGGCGAGAAGAACCGCAAGGACATCGAAGACATCCAGAAGGGGCTGAATTCGAACGATCCGAAGGAGAAGGCCGCGGCCGAGGAGAAGCTGAAGGACCTTCAGGCAGAAGGCCGGCGCGAGACAAAGCCGACATGCAACCCAAGGGCGGCAACCGGCGAGAAGAAGGTCGATCCGAAGGAAGTCGAGAAGGCGATGAAGGATCTGCAGAGCCCGGACAAGGGCACGCGCGACGCCGCGAAGGAGAAGCTCGACCAGACCTTCGGCAAAGGTGCGGGCGACAAGGCCGAGCAGCTTCAGAACGATCTCAAGTCGGACGACATGGCCAAGCGCGACGCCGCGAAGAAGGAAATCGAAGGATGCAGAAGAAGGCCGACGAGATGGCCAAGAACAACCCGCCGCAAGAACGGCGGCGGAGCCGGCGAGAAGAAGGTCGATCCGAAGGAAGTCGAGAAGGCGATGAAGGATCTCGCAGAGCCCGGACAAGGGCACCCGCGACGCGGCGAAGGAGAAGCTCGACAAGTCCTTCGGCAAAGGCGCCGGCGACAAGGCCGAGCAGCTTCAGAACGATCTCAAGTCGGAGGACATGGCCAAGCGCGACGCCGCGAAGAAGGAGATCGAAGGGATGCAGAAGAAGGCCGACGAGATGGCCAAGAACAACCCGCCGCGAAGAAGGCGGCGGATGCCGGCGAGAAGAAGGCCGACCCGGAGGAAGTCGAGAAGGCTCTCGACGACCTGAACAGCGACGATCGCCAAGACGCGCGAGGCGGCCAAGCAGAAGCTCGACGACATGCTCGGCAAAGGCGCCGGCGACAAGGCCGAGAAGATGACCAAGGAACGAACTCGGACGACCCCGAGAAGCAGGGCCGAGCGCCGCAAGGAACGCGACGACCTCCTGAAGAAGGCCGAGGAGATGGCCAAGGGCGACGAACCGAAGAAGCAAGGGCAAGGAACTCAGAAGGAAGAGACCGAGCAACTCGCTCAAGAACCTGAACGATCTGAACAGCCCGGACGAAGGCCACGCAAGAACGCCCAGCAGGAACTCGACAAGCAGATCGGCGAGCAGGCCCGCAAGGAACTTCGAAGAGGCCATGAAGGATCCGAAGAAGGCCGAGGAGTTGAAGAAGAAACTCGACGAATGGCGAAGAAGGACGGCTCGAACGTCGACAAGACGGTAAGATCAAGCCGAAGGGCGGCGACCCGCACGGTCCCGTCCGCGAGGCGATGAAGAGGACGCCCGCAACCGCGCCGCTCCGCCGAGCTTCAACTCGAGCAACTTCGAGAAGAACAAGGACAACAAGGACCTCCACAAAGAACTGAGCTTGACCGAAAGGAGTACGAGAGTTCCTGAAGCAATTCCGAGAAGTACGCCAAAGACCTTAAGAAAGAAGCCGACGATCTCGAGAAGGCCGACCCGACCGAAGCCCGGTCAGGCGACGACGAACGTGAGCAGCCGGCGGCCGCATCGAGTCGAAGGGCGGAGCGAGCACCGGCGCCGCCGGCGGCCCGACCATCGCCGCCCCCGGCTACGCGGATGCTCTCAAGGAGTTCAACATGGGTGCGACGAAGATGCCGCCGAAGAAGTGATACGGTCACCACCGAGGTTCGCACACCGGATTCCGGGTTCCAACGAGGTCGATCGCAGGCAATGCGAGGCTCACGAGATTCACGGCACGCATACAACCGGAGTCTGAGCTGGTGAGGCTTGGCGGATGAGTCGTCCAAATGCGCCGTGCACAGACTGGTATCACTCGTTAGGACGACCCTGCCACAGATGCACACTGGATGTACACGGCTAAAAACGACTAGATCGATTGAGTACAGTGATATCTCTTATCTGATGTCCGTCTACGTCGTCGCAGTACACTGGTGGGGCAATTGTGAGTTCCTTCTGATTGCTTCGATGGAACAACCAGTCGCCGTACCCTGAATACGATGATGCGATCGAGATGATCCTTCGGGGCCTCGAGGAAATCGGGCACCGTGCGGGTTCGTCGATCCTGCCTGCGCCGGTAGCTAACGCATGCGTAGCTTATTCACATGCTGGGCGTGCCTGACGATCGACTGACGCAAAACGGCGAGCTCCGGCGAGTATCGCTGTCATACCGACCAGGTGTCGAAGTACCGAAGCACTTGACAAAGGCGATCGATGACACATTCCCCGTTTCATTCTCGTCGCGATTTCCTCCGGCTCGGCGGGGGAGGGTTCGGTGCCCTCGCGTTCGCCGCGCTGGCCACGGGGATGAACCCCGTGGCCTGTCGCAACCCTTCGCCCGAAAGTCCGCACTTCCCGGCGAAGGCCAAGTCCGTCATCTTCCTGTTCATGGAAGGCGGGCCGAGCCACGTCGATCTCACCGACCCGAAGCCCGAACTCACCAAACAGAACGGCAAGCCGCTGCCCGCGAGCTTCGGCAAGGTGCTCACGCCGATGGGCACCGGCGGCAACAACCTGCTCGCCTCGCAAACGCAAGTTCAACGAAGTACGGCAAGTCCGGGCTCGATTTCTCGCGACTGGCTGCCGCACATGGCGACGTGCGCCGACGACTTCGCGCTGCTCCGGGCCTGCTGGGCCGACGGCCTCAACCACGTCGGCAGCGTCTGCCAGATGAACACCGGCTCGTCCTCGCCGGGCGGCCGAGCCTCGGTTCGTGGGCCGTGTACGGGCTCGGCACGCGAGAACCAGAACCTGCCCGGGTTCGTCGTGCTCGACCGACGGCGGCGAAGTCGGTCGGCGGCGCCAAGAACTGGGGCACCGGCTACATGCCCGCCACGTACCAGGGCACGCCCTTCCGCAACGGCCCGAACCCGATCCTGAACCTCAACACGCCCGCGCGAGTCGAGTGCCGCCCGGCAGCGGGCCAAGCTCGACCTCATCGCGAAGCTGAACGACATCCATCGCCGCGAGCGGCCCGGCGACACGCAACTCGACGCCCGCCAGGCCGCCTACGAACTCGCCTTCCGCATGCAGGCCACCGCCCCCGAGGCCGTCGATCTGTCGCAGGAAGACGACAAGACGAAGGAAGCCTACGGCCTGAACCGCAAGGAGACCGCCGAGTTCGGCCACCGCTGCTTGCTGGCGCGCCGGCTGGTCGAACGCGGCGTCCGCTTCGTGCAGGTCTATTGCGGCGCCGGCAGCGCCTGGGACGCCCACTCGGACCTCGAAGGCAACCACACGCGGCTCTGCGGCCGCGCCGACCAGCCGACCGCGGCACTGCTCAAGGACCTGAAGCAGCGCGGCCTGCTCGACGACACGCTCGTGATCTGGGGCGGCGAGTTCGGCCGCACGCCGATGACCGAGGGCACCAACGGCCGCGACCACAACCCGTACGGCTTCTCGATGTTGATGGCCGGCGGCGGGCGTGAAGGCCGGCACGATCCACGGCACGACCGACGAGTTCGGCCTCTACGGCGTCGATGGCCGCGTTCACGTCCACGACTTCCACGCCACGATCCTGCACCTGCTCGGCTTCGACCACGAGAAGCTGATCTACCGCCACAACGGCCGCGACGAACGCCTGACCGACGTCAGCGGGCGAGTCGTGAAGGAAGTGCTGGCCTGAAAACGCCAGGCGGCTCGATCGTCCAACTGCACTTCTTCGCTGATGCCCATCGAGCAGGCGGCGTCCACGCTCGGCGTCTCGCGCGATGGCGTTCGGCAGTGGAGCTATGCCCGCGCCTGGCTCCGCCGCGCGATCGGCGATGAGGAACCCGCGACGGGAACTCAACCGGCACCGTGATTCTGGAGTCGGTCGGAATCGACTTCCACATCCCGAACGGGAAGGCATCCCGTTTCATCGAGCAATACGCTCTTGGCATGACCGGTCTGGTCACGAGTCAGGCGGCATTGACACACTCGGAACGAACGGACTACGATTGGCCACCCAACTGCCGGTGGATTCGGGGAAAGGGACGTCCCGTGACTGAGACCGCGCCGCGCGAACGCGCCGAGAAGGCCGACCGGTTCAAAGGATTCGACGTCGTTCAATTCGAAGGACGCGTGTACGGCATCCCCACGCGGGTGGCCCGCGTCGATCCGACCAACCCCGAGCAACTTCGCTTCCATCCCGCGATCGTCTCCGCTCCGACCGAAGACCTGCTCGAGGCACGCCTCGCTAACTTCGACCCGACGCCATTCGAAAGCCAGACCATCGGCGAGTTCGAGGATTACTCGCTGGTCCGCCATTCGGGCCGCATCTTCGGTGTACCGCAGCGATATGGTTCACTCGACTTGAACTGGGAAGAAGACCGCGGCCGCGATGGCGTGGTCAGTGCGGCGAATCGCTCGATCAAGTTCGAAGAGCGAATCCGGCGCCATCGCGAAGCGGCACCCGTGGAGTTCCTCGGCTGGCTGCCGACCTTCAAGTGGTTCGGCAACTGCGGCGCACATCCCCAGTTCGGTCATACCGAACTGCCGCCGCACGGATACAAGTTCGTTCGCTCCCGCCCCGTGGCCAAACCGGCTTCCAAGAAGAAGCAGGCTCGACCGAGTCTGATCTTCCGGCTGTGGCGCCTCGCGACACTCCCCTACCGCTGTGCCAGGGAATGGTTCTGAACGTCCGCGAGTTCGGACTCGTGCAGTGCATCGTGACGCTGATCGCATGTCTGAAGTTGCTCGTCTATCTGTGGCGGAAAACGAATCTCCTGAAGCCGACATTCACGTTCGTTCACTCGCGGCACTTTCGTTCGCAGGTGATGGCGCCGCGTCATGCCGAACTCGCCTTCCTCACCAGCCTCCCGCAGACTTACGGCCAGCATCCGTGGGTGATCGAGATCGAGGACTCCACCACGCTCTTTTTCCCGTTCCTGCACAACGGCCTCACGCCGGACCTCGATGTGAAGGCTTCCCCGTACTACACGCTGTCGAAAGCCCTACTGGAATCGGAATCTTGCCGGGGCATCCTGACCCACATGCGATCGACGTTCAACACGCTGCCGACGCTGTTCGAAAGCGACATCATCAGCGAAGAAGATCGCACTATGCCCCGCTCGGCGTCCGTCTCCCCGAACGCTGGCAGACACACGACGAATCCGAAACCATCAATCTGCTCTTCACCAATTCCTGGCACCAGCAACAGGTCGGCTTCTATCTCCGCGGCGGGCTCGATGTTCTCGAAGCCTTCGAAATCCTACATCAACGCTATCCGCAACTTCGGCTCACACTTCGCACCCAGTTGCCGCGATTGGACGAACGCTATCAACGGCTCATTGAGAACATCTGGATCCGAGTGATCGACCGATTCCTCCCCGCGAAGGAACTCGAGGAACTCCAGTGCGAGTCGCACATTTATCTGTTCCCTCGGCGCGGATCCACATCGTGTCCGTGCTCCAGGCTATGTCCTACGGGCAGGTCGTGGTCGGCTCGGATGGCTGGGGTGTGGGCGAATATCGTGGAGCACGACCGCAACGGCCTCATTGTGAAGGGCCGCGACGGCACCGTGTCGTGGATGGATGAGTCGGTCGGCCTCCTGCGGGAGGATTATAGCCACCTGTACGAATCGAACCCGATTGTGGTGCAGGAGATCGTGGACTGCCGTATCTCGGCTTGCGGAAGATATCACACTGCGGCAACGACTGGGTAACGCGGCACGGGAGCCGTGCGAACGCGTTACAACCTGGCGCCGTGGAACGATTCGCTTAAGTCCGTGTTCGATGCGGCCCGCACCGTCTGAATCATCATGCTCGACGATGTCGATCTTCTGGTGTGTGGAGCGGGGCCGGTCGGCTGCATCGATCGCGGAACGGGCCGCCGCACTGCTCGGATGGAAAGTGCTGGTTGTCGATCGCCGGGCCCACGTCGCCGGAAATTGCTACGATTCCCATCACAATAACGGCGTCCTGATTCACAACTACGGGCCACACTATTTCCGCACGAACGACGATTCACTGCTCGAGTATCTGTCTCGATTCGCCGAGTGGACTTCTGCGAACTATGAAGTGCGGAGCGCGGTGAAGGGGAAACTCTATCCATTTCCCATTAATATCAACACGCTCGAACAGTTCTACAACCGCCCGCTGGATATCAACTCCGCACGGGAATTACTGAATCGCGAGCGGATGCGAATTGAAAGCCCCGCGAACTCCGAGGATGTAGTGCTGGGATCGGTGGGCCACGAGTTGTACGAGTCCTTCTACCGAAACTACACGATCAAGCAATGGGGCGCGGAACCGCGAGAACTGGAACCGGAAGTGTGCGGACGCGTACCCGTGAAACTGAACCGCGATCCGCGTTACGTGTCGCATAAACATCAGGTCATGCCCCGGAACGGATTCACCTCGCTGTTCGCGAACATGCTGCGTCACCGCAAGATCCGCGTGCTCACGGACTGCTCCTTCGAGGAGGTCCGCTCACTGATTCGCCCGCGGAAGGCGACGGTTTACACGGGTCCGATCGATGCGTACTTCCAGCACTGCTTCGGCCGCCTGCCTTATCGATCGCTGCAATTCGATTTTGTCGCTCATCGGGCGGAATATGTACAACCCTGCGTCCAGATCAATTATCCTAACGAACATGAGTATACGCGCTCGGTGGAAATCAAGCATGTAACGGGCCAGAATCACGCCGAGACGGTGATCAGTTACGAAACGCCGCGTGCCGCCGGTGAACCGTTCTATCCGATTCCGAAAGCGGCAAACAAGGCACTGTACAAACAGTACGAGGCACTGGCGGATCGCGAGCGAGTGGAGAACTCGGTCTATTTCTGCGGGCGACTTGCACAATACCGTTATTTCAACACCGATGAAGTGATTCAGGAGGCGCTGGCGTGCTTCCAGCGAATACGAACGGAATGCAACGCGAAGGCGGCCCGGTTTGCTGCGTCGTCTCCAATGCAGGCGGCTTAAAGTTTGATCGCGACGCTCATGTACTGGATTGCGGCGAATCGTCGCGCCATACGCCGGGAGTCTACGTTCATCGATTGGGCGACGTCCCAATCCCGCCGGATTCCATCATTGGTCAGATTCACGATTGCCCTGCGGCGGATCGGTCGGAACGTGTACGCCGAGCGTTGGAAGTGCTGCACGCGAAGTATCGCTTCTCACGGATCAGTTTCACGCTTCTTGGCGGGATCGGATTCCGTACTCTCCAGGCCCGCAACGCGGGACTCGGATTTCGAGGACGTGGAATTTGTGATCGAATCGGATGCCACGAGCCAGAAGGCGCGGGAAAGCCGCCAGTCCTGGCCGACCGGCCCGGACGATCTCATTCTCGATTACATGGAACAGTACTGCCTGAACTCGGCGAGTCGCGTGGCGACTCTCGCACAACCTCTCGTCACCATCGGCATAGCACACTACAACCTTGGCCGCTACCTGCCCGACGCAATCGAATCGCTTGCTCGGCAGACGTATCAGAATCTCGAAGTGATCGTCATCGACGATGGTTCCACAGATCAAGTCGCCATTGATACCATTGCCGGTCTCGAAAGAGATTATCCCAACATCCGCGTACTGAGACAGGCGAATGCGGGGATCGGGGCCAGCCGCAATCGGTTGCTCGCCGAGGCCCGTGGTGAGTTCTTCATTCCCATGGATGCGGACAACATCGCTCGACCGGAGATGGTCGAGACATTCGCCCGCGCCCTGAGTCGCAACCCGCACCTGAGTGCGATGACGTGCTACTTCCTGGCGTTCGCCGATGGCGACTCGCCGGAGAAGAGCCTCTACGGTTATCGGCCCACGGGCGGGCCTTATGTTCTCTCCTGCATCCGAAACGTTTACGGTGACGCGAATGGCATCTTCCGTACCGCGGACTTTCGAGCCGTCGGCGGCTATGAGACCGACCGCGGCACTTCCTGCGAGGATTGGGAAGCGTACGTGAAACTGATCCATGCCGGGAAGTACATCGATGTGGTACCGGAGTACTTATTCCATTATCGACATCGCGAGTGCGGGCTTCTCGCGGGCTACGAATGGTTTGCCAACCATCAGCGTGTACTACGTCAATTCACCGATCAAAATGACTTGTGGACCGCTCTGCTCGGATTCCAACAGCAGATTGAGTTGTTGAAGGAGCAGCAACGTCGGCCACGATATCGGATTGCGGACGCTGTGCACAATGGTGTTGCGAAGCCATATCGTTGGCTCAGATGCCTTATCCGGCGTGAACGCCAGGGCATCGTGGACGAGTCGTAGTCCACTTCCACCGTCGTTCCGTCCTGAACTTCGCCCTTGAGCAGCATCCGCGCGAGGGGCGTTTCGATCTCCTTCTGAATCGTCCGCTTCAGCGGCCGGGCCCCATACGCCGGGTCGTAGCCGATGCCGACGAGGTGCTTCTTCGCCGCGTCGGTCAGCGTCGATCGTGATCTTCCGGTCCGCCAGCCGCTCCCGCAGCCGGTCCAGTTGAATCTCGACGATCTTCTTCAGTTCCGCTTCGGTGAGCGCGTGGAAGACGATGATCTCGTCGACGCGGTTGAGGAACTCGGGCCGGAAGCCGCTTGCGCAGTTCGTCCATCACCGCGTCCTTCATGCGGTCGTACACCTCGCCGATGTACGATGCCCTTGTACTGCAGGATGCGCTGGCTGCCGATGTTCGACGTCATGATCACGAT
Organism: uncultured Acidimicrobiia bacterium; assembly: GCA_963848485.1. Taxonomy (GTDB): domain Bacteria; phylum Actinomycetota; class Acidimicrobiia; order IMCC26256; family JAENVU01; genus Chersky-806. The sequence continues at coordinate 1,275 of CAWKDX010000014.1, read as the reverse complement.
CGTGTTCTTGAAATCGACGGTGCGGCCCTGACCGTCCGTCAGTCGGCCGTCGTCGAGCACTTGCAGCAGCACGTTGAAGACATCGTGGTGGGCCTTCTCGATCTCGTCGAAGAGCACCACGCGAGTACGGCCGGCGGCGGACGGCCTCGGTGAGTTGGCCGCCTTCCTCGTAGCCGACGTAGCCCGGCGGGGCACCCACCAGCCGCGACGACGGTGTGCTTCTCCTGGTACTCGCTACATGTCGATGCGGATCATCGCCTTCTCGTCGTCGAAGAGGAACTCGGCGAGTGCCCGGGCCAGTTCCGTCTTGCCGACGCCGGTCGGCCCGAGGAAGATGAAGCTGCCGATGCGGCCTGTTCGGATCCTTCAACCCGGATCGCGCCGCACCACGGCCTCCGCCACGGCCTCCACGGCTTCATCCTGCCCGATGACGCGTTGATGCAGTTCGTCGCCCAGGTGCAGCAGCTTCTGCCTTCTCGCCTTCGAGCAACTTGGAAACGGGCACGCCGGTCCAGCGGCTCACGACGGCCGCGATCTCCTCCTCGCTCACCTCTTCCTTCACGAGGCGGCTCTCCTTGTCGCGATCGGCGGCGGCCTCCGCGGCCTGCAGTTTCTTTTCCAGGTCCGGAAGCGTGCCGTACTTCAACTCGGCGGCGCGGTTCAGATCGTACTGCCGCTCGGCCCGTTCGATGTCCGTCTTCGTTTGCTCGATCTGCTCGCGGATCGTCTGCAGCTGCTGCACGCTCTGCTTCTCGGCCTGCCAGCGAGCCTTCATCGCGTCCGCATCGGCCTTGAGGTTCGCGAGTTCCTTCTCGAGCTTCTCCAGGCGATCCTTGCGAGGCCTTGTCCGATCTCCTTGCGAAGCGCTTCGCGCTCGATCTCCAGTTGCATGACGCGGCGCGAACTTCGTCCAGTTCCGTGGGCATGGAGTCGATCTCGGTGCGCACTTCGCCGCGGCTTCGTCCATCAGGTCGATCGCCTTGTCCGGCAGGAAGCGATCCGTGATGTAGCGGTTGGAAAGCACCGCGGCCGACACCAGCGCCGCGTCCTTGATGCGGACGCCGTGATGGGCCTCGTAGCGTTCCTTCAGTCCGCGCAGGATCGAAATCGTGTCCTCGACCGTCGGCTGATCGACGAGCACGGGCTGGAAGCGCCGTTCGAGTGCGGCATCCTTCTCGATGTGCTGGCGATATTCGTCCAGCGTCGTGGCGCCGATGCAGTGCAGTTCGCCGCGGGCGAGCATCGGCTTGAGAAGGTTGCCGGCATCCATCGCGC
>CAWKDX010000013.1:0-30294 GCA_963848485.1 uncultured Acidimicrobiia bacterium | reverse complement strand
CGGGACCAGCACGCCCACCGCCGGGGCTGCGAGCCCGGCGGTCACCGACAACCAGGGCGCCGCGACGGGCACCGCGCCCGCGGGGGACGACGCGGGCCACGAATCGGCGACCACCACCCACGACCACGACGATGACTGACCCCGACCTCGCTCGCCGCGCCGCGGCGCTCGCAGCCAGATCCGGCCCCCCGGCCCGCTCGCGGCGGCGCCGGCACCCGGCGGCGACGAGTCGCATCGTCGCCGCGGGCCTCAGCGGGACCGCGCTGTTCAGCCTCATCGCCGCGCTGAACCTGTCGGCGCCGACAGCCACCGCGCCCGTCAGCCAACCGGTCGTCGCGACCACGCCGCCCCGGCAGGTCGTGGTGATCGTCCACCAGCCCGCCGCGGCTCCCGCGGCCGCCGGTCCCGCCGTGTCGGGCGCATCGGTCAGCGGCAGCACCAACAGCTCGGCGCCGGTGGCCGCCCGCACCGCGGCGCCGGCGGCGTCCGCTCCGGTGGCGGCCCCGGCCTCGGCCCCGGTCGCGGTCGCACCCGCACCGGTCGCGTCGGCACCGGCGCCCCGCCCGGCACCGGTGACGACCACGAAGACGAGCTGACCAGCCCGATGCTCGGCACCCCCACGCAGAGTTCGTCGCGCTTTCGCGCGATGGGCAGTGACGTCCACGTCATCGTGATCGGCGGCCCGTCCGGCCTCGACCTCGACGCGCGGGCCCGCATCGACCAGCTCGAGCACCGTTGGAGCCGCTTCCTCCCCGAAAGCGAGCTGAGTCGGCTCAATCGTGCCGACGGTCGTCCGGTGCTGGTCTCGGACGACACCCGCGTCGCCGTAGCGGCTGCGGTCGAGGCGTGGCGGGCCACCGATGGCCGGTTCGACCCGACGGTGCTGGCTGCGTTGGAGGCGTCGGGGTACGACCGCGACTTCGCTCTGCTCGAGCCCGACCCCCGGGCTGTGACCGACGACGTCCCGATGCCGGCGCCCGGATGCCGGGAGATCGAGATCGATCATGTCGTCGGTGCCGTCACGCTGCCCCCGGGACTCCGGATCGATCTCGGCGGCATCGGCAAGGGTCTCGCCGCGGACCTCGTCGTCGACGAGCTGATCGCAGCCGGAGCGGACGGTGCCTGCGTGAACGTCGGCGGCGACCTGCGGGTGCGCGGCACCGCACCGTCGGCCGACGGCTGGGTGATGGACGTCGAGCCGATGCCCGGACTCCGAATCGCGCTGGCCGATGGCGCAGTCGCGACGAGCTCGGTGTCCAAGCGCCGATGGCGGCGCGAAGGCAAGCCGGTGCACCACCTGCTCGATCCGCGCGACGGCAGGCCCACCGTCGCGGGCCTCGTCGCGGTCACGCTCATCGCCAGCCGGGCCGTCGCGGCCGAGATGCTGACGAAGGCCGCGTTCGTGGCCGGACGGATCGGAGCGGCGACGACGATCGAGAGGGCGGGTGCGACCGGACTGCTGTTGACCGACTCCGGCGAAGTCGTGCGACTCGAGCGCGTCGAGGAGTACCTCCGATGAGCCCACACTTCTGGTGGTACACCGCTCGCTCCGGTGGCCTGGTCGCATGGGCGCTGGCCACGGCGTCGGTCGTGTGGGGGCTGATGTTGTCGGGTCGGCTCGCGCGGAAGCCGAAGCCGGCGTGGATGCTCGACCTGCACCGGTTTCTCGGCGGGCTGACCGTGGTCTTCGTCGCCGTCCACATCCTCGGCATCTGGCTCGACACGTACGTGCACTTCGGCCCGGCCGAGCTGTTCGTGCCGCTGGCCTCGGGCTGGAAGCCGGGCGCAGTCGCGTGGGGCGTCGTCGCGCTCTACCTGCTCATCGCGATCGAGGTGACGTCGCTGCTCCAGCGCCGGATTCCGCGGCGCGTTCTGGCGCGCCGTGCACTTCAGCAGCTTCGCCCTCTTCGCCTTCGCGACCGTCCATGCGCTGACCGCGGGCACGGATTCGGGCACGACCCCCGTCCTGTGGTTCGCGATCTTCTCGACCCTGCTGGTCGTGAACCTCACGGTGCTGCGCGTCGTCGGCGCCCGCCAGCCGGCTCCCGTCAGGCGTCCATCCGGGCCACCACCCGCGCCAGCTCCGGTGGGAGCTCCGACACGAACCGTCGCGGTGCGCCGGTCACCGGATGCGCGAATCCCAGCGTCGCCGCATGCAGAAACGGCCGAGCAATCTCGAACCCGGACCGAATCCCTCCGTACGCGGGATCGCCGACGACCGGATGCTGGATCGCAGCGAGGTGCACGCGGATCTGATGGGTACGGCCGGTCTCGAGGGAGCAGCGCAAAAGGCTGACCTCGGGGTCGGCGAACGTGCGCTCGACCGTGTAACGAGTCCGCGCCTGGCGCCCGCCGTCGCGCACGGCCATCCGCGTCGGGCGCCGGATCGATCGCCCGATCGGTGCGTCGATCAGACCGCTCGCCGCGTCGGGCACGCCCCACACCAACGCGAGGTAGCCCCGGTCGACCGTGCGAGCCGCGAGGGCGGCCACCAGCACGTCGTACGCGTCGGGGTTGCGGGCCACCGCGAGCAGGCCACTGGTGTTGCCATCGAGCCGGTGCACGATTCCCGGGCGGTGCGGATCGCCGACCCCCGCCAGCTCCGGGAACCTCGCCAGCAGGCCGTTGACGAGGGTCCCGTCCGGATGCCCGGCACCCGGGTGCACGATCAGGCCCGCGGGCTTGTCGACCACGATGACGTCCGCATCCTCGTCCACCACGACGATCGGGACGTCCTGAGCCTGGGGGAACCCGACCGGCTCCGGCTCGGCGAGCAGGTCGACGACGTCGCCCTCGACCAGACGCCGACTCTTCAGCACCGACTTCCCGTCGACCAGCACGTGCGCGTCGTCGATGAGTGCCTGGACCTCGGCGCGCGACCACCCGGTGAGCAGCGCGACCGCCCGATCGACCCGCTCCCCCGCCAGTGCCACCGGCACGACGAGGGATTCGAGCGGCGCACCGGTGACGGTCACGCCGCGTGCTCGTCGCGGGGCGCGGTGGTGCTCTCACGAAAGGCGGCGATCACGAGCAGGATCGCACCGATCGTGATCGAGGAGTCCGCGACGTTGAAGCTGGGGAACGATCCGACGTGGACGAAGTCCACCACCTCGCCACGCAGGAAGCCAGGACTCCGGGTGAGTCGGTCGAGCAGGTTGCCGAGTGCACCCGCGAGGACCATCGAGAGCGCGACGACGGTGAGGCGGTCGCGCGCGCGCTGCACCGCTCGCACGAGCACGACCGAGAGCGCCATCGCCAGGAGCGCGAGCACGATGGTCGCGTTGGTGAAGAGGCTGAACGCACCACCACTGTTCCGAGCGAGGTGGAGCTCGACGTCCGTCCCGATGATCGACAACGGTCCGTCGCTCAACGAGGCGACGACCCAGATCTTCGTGAGCTGATCGAGGACGACGACCCCGACGACGATCGAGGGAGCCAGCCAGCTCGGGACCGGGCGCGGCGCGCTAGCGACGTGGCCGCTCGACACGCTGCTTGCAATCCACGCAGAACTCGGCCCACGGAATCGCTTCGAGTCGGGCGACGGCGATGCGACGACCCGCGGGAACGCAGACGCCGTAGGTGCCGTTGTCCATCCGGTCCAGTGCCCGATCGATCTCGTCCACCGCCTGGCGGGCATTCGCCGAGAGCATGAGATCCCGTTCGCGCTCGACCGAGATGGTGTCGCCTTCGCCCGACTCCTCGTCGAACTGGGTGTCACCCTGCTCTCGCTCGTTCACCAGCAGGTCGGCATCGGCCTGCAGCTCGACGGCCTGGTGGAGGTGCCGGGCGCGTTCCTCGATCAGAAGCTCGCGCAGCTTCTCGAGCGTCTTCGGCGCGATGTTCGGCGCCTGCTTCGGAACGAAGATCCCCGAGAGCGGGCAGGTCTTGCCGGCTGGCTGCTTCTTGGGCTTGGGCGCGGGCTTCGCCTTGACGGCAACGGCCTTCTTCGCCGCGGCTTTCGGAGCCGTCGCCTTCTTCGCCGTCGCCTTCTTCGCCGTCGCCTTCTTCGCCGGCGCCGCGGCCTTCTTGGTGACCTTCGCCGGGTGCTTCGTCACGGACTTCTTCGCGGTGGCCGCCTTCTTCGTCGGTACGGACTTCTTGGCCGGGCTCTTGTTCGTGGTCTTCGTCCCGCGGGTCTTCTTCGCGGTGGGTCTTCGTCGCGACCGGCTTCTTCTTCGCCGGTGGGCTCGGCCGGGATGCCGCCGTGCGGGGGGCCGGCTTCTTCGCGGCGGCCGTCCGCTTTGCGGCTTTCACGGCGGTGGACGGCCTGGCCGCGGCGAGCTTCTTCGTGCCTCCGGTCTTGGCCGGGGCCTTCTTCGCGGCTGCCACGGGTGCCTTTCGTGCGCTGGCGGACTTGCCGGTGGCCTTCGCCATCGGTCGTTCCCTTCGTTCGTCGCGCTGCCCCGGACGGGGAAAGCGGGGAATGGTACGCGCCCTGGGCTCGCAGGGCAATGGCGCAGCTACGGTGAACCCCGAGGACCCCCTCGGAGATTCCCGCCCTCCGGGTTCGCCGCGGCGATCGCGTGGAGGAGTGCGCTCGTGGTCTGCGCGCCGTCGACGCCGTCGACCCGGACCCGCTTGGTCCGCGAAGACGCTCCGCTGACCAGCGAGACGGCGGCGTCCTTGACCCCCAAGGTGCGGGCGAGGAGGGCACAGGTGGCGTCGTTGGCCCGGCCGTCGGTCGGTGGGGCGGCGACCCGGAGCTTCAACGCGGCACCGTGGCGGCCCACGACCGCGGTGCGACCGGAGCGGGGCTGGACGTGCACATCGACGACCACGTACCCGTCGTGGACGGCAAAGAGATCGGAGACGTTGGACACCGCCGTTTATCGTACGGCCCGTGCCCTTCGGACCTGTCGATACCCAGCTCAACCTCGTCGAGCTCGAAAACCGTGTGTTGACGGCCTGGAAGGACAACGACGTCTTCGCCGAGAGCGTGCGCCGCCGGGCCGGCGCGGACGAATGGGTCTTCTACGAGGGACCGCCCACGGCCAACGGCAGGCCCGGGATCCACCACGTCTGGGCCCGCCTCTTCAAGGACATCTACCCGCGGTTCCACACGATGCGGGGCAAGTACGTGCCCCGGAAGGCCGGCTGGGACTGCCACGGGCTGCCGGTCGAGGTCGAGGTCGAGAAGGAGCTCGGCTTCGCCGGCAAGCCCGAGATCGAAGAGTTCGGCATCGAGGCGTTCAACCAGCGCTGCCGGGAGTCGGTGCAGCGCTACGTCGAGGACTGGTCCGCCCTGACGGGCCGGATCGGCATGTGGCTCGATCTGTCGGACGCGTACTGGACGATGAACAACTCCTACATCGAGAGCGTCTGGTGGCTCTTCCGCCAGATGTGGGACGCCGAGCAGCTCTACGAGGGCTTCAAGGTCGTCCCCTACTGCGGCCGGTGCGGCACCGCGCTCTCGAGCCACGAGCTCGCGCAACCCGGCGCGTACCGCGACGTGACCGAGGACTCCGTCTACCTCCGCTTCCCGGTCGTCGGGCGCGACTTCGACCTGCTCGTCTGGACCACCACGCCGTGGACGCTCGTGTCGAACGTCGGCGCCGCGATCGGCCCGAACATCGAATACGTCCGGGTCCGTGCACCCGAGCCCGGGACACGCGACCTCGTCATGGCCCGGTCGCGCGTCACTGCGGTGCTGGGCGAGGACGCGGAGATCGTCGAGGTCGTCGCGGCGACCGATCTGGTCGGTGCGCACTACGAGCGGCCGTTCGACTGGCTGCCGGCGCAGGGTGACGGGTGGCGCGTCGTCGCGGCCGAGTTCGTCACCACCGAGGACGGCAGCGGGATCGTGCACCTCGCCCCCGCGTTCGGCGAGATCGACCGGGAGGTCGCGGCCACCGAGCACCTTCCCGTCCTCAACCCGGTCGACGGCGCGGCCCGCTTCACCGACGCGGTGCCCGAGGTCCAGCACCAGTTCGTCAAGGACGCGGATCCCTCGCTGATCCGGGCGCTCGAGGCATCAGGCCGCCTCGTGCGGGTCGAGCCCTACCTGCACTCGTACCCGCACTGTTGGCGTTGCGGTACCCCCCTCATCTACTGGGGCAAGCCCACCTGGTTCGCCCGCACCTCGTCAGTCAAGGCGGAGATGCTGCGCGAGAACGAGACGATCGGCTGGCACCCCGAGCACATCAAGCACGGCCGCTTCGGCGACTGGCTGGAGAACAACGTGGACTGGGCGCTGTCCCGCGACCGCTTCTGGGGCACACCGATCCCGGTGTGGCGGTGTGGCGACTGTGGCCATGACACCTGCGTCGGCTCCGTCGCGGAGCTCTCCGAGCTGGCGGGCGAGCCGCTGACCGATCTGGACCTCCACCGGCCGTACGTCGACGACATCGTCCTCCAGTGCGTCGAGTGCGATGGTGGGCGCGCGTGGCGGGTCGAGCCGGTGCTCGACGCATGGTTCGACTCCGGAGCCATGCCGACCGCGTCGCTGCACTACCCGTTCGAGAACGAGGACACGTTCACGCACCGCTTCCCGGCCGATTTCATCTGCGAGGCGATCGACCAGACCCGCGGCTGGTTCTACTCACTGCTGGCGATCAACACGCTCGTCTTCGACCGCACGCCGTACCGCGACGTCGTGTGCCTCGCGCTGCTCCTGGACCAGGACGGCCAGAAGATGTCGAAGAGCCGCGGCAACGTCACGGACCCGTGGACGGTGCTCCAGGAACGGGGTGCCGACGCGCTGCGCTGGAATTTCGTGTCGGCGAGCTCGCCCTGGATGCCGAAGCGGGTGTCCCTCGAGAGCATCGACGAGACCACCAATCGGTTCCTGCTGACGCTCTGGAACACCTACAGCTTCTTCTCCACGTACGCGAACCTCGACGGCTGGACCCCGGACGGGGGCGCCGTCCGCGAGCCGACCCGCGTGCTCGACCGGTGGATCCGCTCCCGGCTGCACTCCACGGTCTCCGAGGTCGGCGACGCGCTGGAGGCGTTCGACGCGCTGCGCGGCGCGCAGGCGCTCGAACACTTCGTCGACGACCTCTCAAACTGGTATGTCCGCCGTTCCCGCTCGCGCTTCTGGAACGCGCAGGACCCCGACGCGCACTCGGTGCTGCACGAGTGCCTGCTGCTCACGACCCAGCTGCTCGCGCCGTTCTGTCCCTTTGTCGCGGACGCTCTGTACCAGGACCTCGCGCAGACCGAGCAGTCCGTGCACCTGAGCAACTGGCCCGAGCACGACGTCGCTGCGATCGATGCCGCGCTCGAGTCCGACATGGCACTGGCACGCCAGGTCGTGTCACTCGGTCTCGCGGCTCGCACGGAGGTCCGGCTCAAGGTCCGCCAGCCGCTCGCCCGCGCGCTGGTGCTGCTCCCCGGTGCCACGACGTTGCCCGCGTCCGTAGAAGCGGAGATCGCCGACGCGCTGAACGTCAAGCAGCTCGAGTCGGTCACGAGCCTCGAAGGGTTGCTCGAGTACGCGGTCGTGCCGAACTTCCGGCGGCTCGGACCGAAGGTCGGCAAGCTGATGCCGAAGGTCAAGCAGCGCCTCGTGGCGGCCGACGGCGCGACGGTCCGTCGTGCGCTGGAGACCGACGGTGCGTACGAGCTCGACGTCGACGGCACCACGATCCGCCTGGAGCCCGACGACGTCGAAGTGCGCGCGACCTCCCACGAGGAGTTCGCGCTCGCCGAGGACGGAGGAGTCGCCGTCGCCCTCGACACGCGCGTGGACCACGATCTCGCGCTCGAGGGTCTCGCCCGCGAGGTGATCCGGGTCCTCAACGATCGGCGCAAGGCGAACGGGCTGGAGATCTCCGACCGCATCCGGGCGTGGCTCCGGACCGACGGCGACCTGAGCGAAGCGGTTGCTCGCCACCGGGACTGGATCGCCCGCGAGGTGCTCGCGGTGGAGCTCTCGTTGGAGTCCGAGCAGCCCGGTCACGGCGCGGACGACACCGCGATCAGGGTCGGCGAGGTAGCGGTCGGCGTGAGGATCGAGAAGGTCTGACGCCCAGGCCCACCCGGCACCGGCGCTCGTTCAGCGACGGCGGCGGAAGAGCCCCGACTTCGCGTCATCGTCCTCGTAGCCGCCGGTCGAGTCCGGGATCTCGTCGCGCGGCCCGAGCGGAGCCTGGTCGCTCACTGCTTCGCGCAGGCTCGCGAAGAACGCGTCGTCGTCGAGCGGCTCCGAGTCGCTCGCCTCGGTCGGGAACCGCGGCGCGCGCGCCGCGTCGGTGGTCGCCGCGAACGACTCGCTCGCTGCCGGTGTCGTCGGCGAGGCGGACGGACCAGTGCTCGGCGACCGCGCTTCGGGTGAACGGACCGGAAGATCCCAGCTGCCGACCGCGCGGATCTCCGCGGTGGGCGGGCCACCCGCGTCGGTCGCCGGCGGCTGCGGCGTCTTGGGCGGCACCGAGGTCGCCGAGGCCGGAGACGAGGCCGAGGGGTCCGACATCGCGTTGTTCGCCACACCCGGGCCCGGGACCTCGACCTCGTGGATCGGCGGCCGCGCCGACGGCGCCACCGGACCCTGTCCCGCGAGCGACTCGAGGTCCGCTTCCAAAGCGCGGCGGAGCCGGACCCGGTACTCGGACTCGAAGCGCTCGAGGCCGTCGACGTCGGCGAGCAACGCCTCGCGCCGCGAACCGAGCTCGATGACCTCGGTCTCGAGGCGCCGGCGCTCGGTGTCGACCTGCCGTCGGGCCGCCGACTCGGCTTCGGCAAGCTGGGCGCGCGACTTGGTCTCGGCGTCGTCCAGGATCTGGCGAGCCTTGAACTGGGCATCGGCAACGGCCTCGTCGGCCGCGCGCTGCGCCAGGAGGAGCGTGCGGTGCAGCATCTCCTCGGTCTCGCGCGATTGGCCCTGCTGGCCCTCGGCCGATGTGACCTGCTCGGTCAGCCGGCGCAAACGCTCGTTGAGGCCCTCGATCGTCGCGGCGGCCCGTTCGAGCAGCTCGTCCACGTCGTCACGGTTGTACCCGCGAAAGCCTTCGCGGATATCGATGTCACGGAGCTCGCGGGGCGTCACGTCCATCTGTTCATGCTAGGACGCGCGACCTGCACAAGGTAGGGACGCTGGCGAAAAATCTCACCCAGTGCATCGGTCACATCCGGGATCACATGCTGGCGTAGATGAGCCCCCGAAGGATCACAAGACCGAAGAACGCCACCATGAAGGACAAGTCGAACATCCCCACCGGAGGGATGATGCGACGCAGGGGCGCGAGCACCGGCTCGGTGAGATCCATGAGCAGCCGGTTGATCGTCGCGAGGCCGCCACTGGAGGACGTGGGCGGAAACCAGGACAGCACCGCGTGCGCACCCATGATGACGAGGTAGACCGTGACGAACGCGCCCAGGAGCTGCAGCACAGATGCAGTGTGTCAGGCGCGAAAGAGTCCGCGAGCCTGCAGGCGCTCTTTCTCCTCTTGGGAGACCTCGACGTTGCTCGGCGTGAGCAGGAACACCTGGTCCGCTACCCGCGACATGCTGCCGCCCACGGCGTAGGTCAGGCCGCTCGAGAAGTCGATCATGCGACGCTGCAGGTCGCGGCTGAGGCCCTGCAGGTTGATGATGACCGGCTGATCCGCCTTGAGCCGGTCCCCCACCTCCTGCGCGTCGTTGAAGCCGTGTGGCTCCACGACGTGCACGCGCGCCGAGCTGGCGGGCATCGGTCGGATCTGGGGCGTCGCGGCGTCGCGCACCGGTGAGACCTCGTCGACGGGCACGGCGCGCACCCGGGGCTGCGCGACGACGGCGGCGACGGGCTCGCGGATCCGCGGTGGCGGCGCCGCCTCGACCCGTTCCGGGCGCTCGTAGCGCTCGTACGCGGGCTCGACCGGCTCCTCGTCGAGCGAGAGCTCGTCGTAGTCGTACTCGTATCCCTCTTCGTCGTCCTTGAGTCCGAGGTACACCATCGTCTTTTGCCACATACCCGGCATGCGAGTCTCCTCCCGTCTGCCACCCTACCGTCGGGTCCCATTCGATCCGCGGATCACGCGGCGTTGCGTTGGCGGGCCAGATCGGTCACCCGGACCGATCACCAAAGATCGCGCGACCGACCCGGACCATCGTGGCACCCTCCGCGATCGTGGCTTCGAAATCATCGCTCATGCCCATCGACAATTCGCGGAATTCGACTGATGTCGCGAGGTCACGGAGCGCGGCGAACCAGGCGCGGGGCTCGCCCGTGCGGGGGGCGACGGTCATCAGGCCGATCACGTCGAGCCCCCGCGCCCGCAGCCCCTCGACCAGCGCAGCCGTCTCGCCCGGCGCGCAGCCACCTTTCCGGGGCTCCCCGGCCAGGTTGACCTCGACGAGGACCCGGGCCCCCGGGGCCCGCCGTGCGATCGCCTCCCCCAGAGAGGGCCGGTCCACGGAGTGCCAGCACGTGACCCAGCGGACGAGCCCGGCGACCTTGTTGCGCTGGAGCTGGCCGACGAAGTGCCAGGTCGGTGGGTCGGGGCGCCCCGCCAGCACGGCGGCCTTGGCCAGCAGCTCCTGGGCCCGGTTCTCCCCGAGGTCCGTGAGCCCGGCGTCGAGCGCCGCACCGAGCACCTCGACGGGCATCGTCTTGGACGCGCCGATGAGCAGGACCCCGGCCGGATCGCGCCCGGCCTGCCGCGCGGCGAGCGCGACCCGCTCCCGCACCTCTGCTACCGCGTCGGCGATCACGCGTGCCTCACCCATGCTTCACCACGACGACGGCCTGGCGACCCGTGCGGCGATCGCGCCGATAGGAGTAGTGGTCGGGGGATTCGAAGGTGCAGCGCCCGATGTCCGTGACGTCCTCGACCCCTGCGTCGCCGAGCGCGCGCTGCAGCGCGCGCGGCAGGTCGAGTGCCACCCCACCCGCGCTCGTCGTCCCCGCGACCGAGTCGCCGAACCGGGCGACGATCGGCGCGAGCGCGTCCCGGCCGAACTCGTAGTGGCGCACGCAGATGCACGGCCCGATCGCCGCGGAACCGGTCCGCGGCCCAGCCGGCGCAGGGCCGCGACGCCGGCTTCGACCACGCCGTCCAGTGCACCGCGCCAGCCCGTGTGGATCGCCGCGACTGCGGTGTCGTTCGCGAGTGCGATCGGCGCGCAGTCCGCACCCATCGCGACGAGCGGGAGCCCCACCGTCGCCGTCGCGCTCCCGTCGGCCTCCACGCACGCCGCGGGCGCGACGCCCACCTCGAGAACCTCGGTGCCGTGGACGTGGCGTGGTCGTACCCACCCGCCCGGATCGGGCAGCCCCAGCCCCTCGGCCAGGACCCGGTAGTTCTCGGCGACGGCACCGGGATCGTCGTCGACGTGGCCGGCGAGGTTCAGCGAGTCGAACGGCGCCACGGACGTCCCGCCGTGGCGGTCGGTGAAGACGACCCGCGCACATCCGAGGGTGAGCGCGATCACGCGGCGGGCGCGCCAGTCAGCGCAGGAACTCGGGAACGTCGAAGTCGTCGTCGCCCGAGTCGAGCCCGTCGTCGACGTCGTCGCCCGATTCTGAAGCGAGCGCACGTTCTTCCGCCATCAGGCCAAGCGGCGATTCGACCTGCCGCTCCCCTTCGAAGCGGTCGAATCCTGCGGCGATCACCGTGATGCGGACCTCGTCGCCGAGCGCGTCGTCGACGACCGCGCCGAAGATGATGTTCGCGTCGGGGTGCGCGGCCTGGGCGATGATCTCCGCCGCCTCGTTGACCTCGAACAAGCCGAGGTCGGATGGGCCCGAGATGTTGAGCAGGATGCCGCGAGCGCCCTCGATGCTCGCTTCGAGCAGCGGGCTCGAGATCGCCGCGCGTGCGGCGGTGACCGAACGGCCGTCGCCTGACGCGTACCCGATCCCCATGAGCGCGGATCCGGCATTGGTCATGATCATCTTCACGTCGGCGAAGTCGGTGTTGATGAGCCCGGGCGTCGTGATCAGGTCGGTGATGCCCTGCACACCCTGCAGCAGCACCTCGTCGGCCATCTTGAACGCGTTGAGCATCGACGTCTTCTCATCCGAGACCTGCAGCAGCCGGTCGTTGGGGATGATGATGAGCGTGTCGACCTTCTCCTTGAGGTGCTGGATGCCCTGCTCGGCCTGCACCGAGCGGCGCCGGCCCTCGAAGGTGAACGGCCGGGTCACGACGCCGATGGTCAGTGCGCCGGCGGCCTTCGCCATCTCCGCGATGATCGGCGCGCCGCCGGTGCCGGTGCCGCCGCCCTTGCCGGCGGTGATGAACACCATGTCGGCGCCCTTCAGCACCTCCTCGATCTCCTCGCGGTGCTCCTCGGCGGCCTGGCGACCCACCTCGGGGTCCGAGCCCGCGCCGAGCCCACGCGTGAGCTGGCGGCCGAGGTCGAGCTTCACGTCGGCATCGCTCATGAGCAGGGCCTGCGCGTCGGTGTTGACCGCGATGAACTCGACGCCCTTCAGCCCGGCGTCGATCATGCGGTTCACGGCGTTGCCGCCGCCACCGCCCACGCCGACGACCTTGATCACGGCGAGATAGTTCTGCGGTGAACCCAGCATCGTGGACGATCTCCCTCGCTCATTTCGGTGGGACAGGTCGGGGGCCACGGTGTCGCTCGGGGAAACGTGGCGCTCTTGCAGGGAATCTTGGAGGTAAACAGGCCGCAAAGCTGGGATGCTCGGCAACTCTCAACCTCTGGTCGAGGTTGAGAGTTATGTCAACCTGTGGTGATGGTGGAGACTCTAACGGACCCAATGCGGTCATTCAATCATCTGGTCGCAGGGGCTCCGGGGACGCGCACGTTGATGTAGGAGACGTTCTCGCCGTCGGCCGCGAGCTGGTCGAGGACCGCGAGCGCCGCCGCGCCCTTCGCGCCGACGTCGTCGAGGTCACCCAGGCGCACCTGTGCCGCGGCGGGGATCGCGCCGCCGGACACCGCGGCCAGCTGGAGGACGGCCTGGTGGTGGCGCACCGTGAGCGACGCGGTCTCGGCCCGCAGCGCGTCGGGCAGCTGGGCCAGCGCGGCCGCAGGTGCAGCCGGTCCGATGCGTTCGCCCCGATCAGGCACGCGGGTCAGCCCGACGAGCTCGGGATAGCCCGGTGGTGGAGCCGGGGCGTCGCCGAGCACCCGGCCCGAGCGGTCGACGAGCACCACCGCACCTTGGGTTCCTTGCGGCGAGCCGGGCGGCACCGGACGGCGGGCCCACGCGATCGGTGCGCGTTCCACCACAGTGATGTCGAGGTCGTTCGGCAGGCCGCGGTCCACCTTCGCCGACGCCACCCACGGGAGCGCCTCGATCCGACGGGCGACGGCGCCGGTGTCGACGAAGAGCAACGGCGATCCCGTGCGCACGCCGGCCGCGGCGCGGACCGAGGCCTGGCTCTCCTGGGTCGCGCCCTTCACGTTGATGGAGTTCACCGCGAGCAACGGCGACTGGACCACGAGCCACGCGATGCCGATGGCCGACGCGATGCACACCGCGGTGAGCAGGACCCGCAGCCGGCGCCGGCCTTCGGCCCGGGTGACCGCGACCCGGCGCTCGCGGATGCGAGGGTCGATCGAACCCGAGGTCGGGGCGCCCGAGTCGTCATCGAGCTGGTCGATCCGCACGCCCGCGAGCTGTGCGGCTTCCTGGCGCTCGGCCTCGACGAGATCGATCTCGAGCTCTGCCGCGTCCGGCTCCGGGCTCGCGGGATCCGGCATCGCGGCATCCGCCGGCTCGAGCGCGGCGCCCGCCCGCCGGGCGGCCTCGCGGAGGTCGGCCAGCGACAGCTCCTTGGTCTCGACCCCCGCCTGGGGATCGGCCGACGGGTGCGCACCCGAGTCCCCGAACGGCTGGCGCGACGGCTCGGGCGTCGCGACCGGCCGGACCTCCGGCGCCGGCGCGACGCCTGGAACCTCGGTCAGCACCGCGTGCTCGGGTTGGGACTCCGGCTCCCGCGCCGGGTCGGCGGCGGGAGGCGCCGGATGCAGGGACAGGTCCGGGCGGGTCGGGTCGTCGCTCACGACGCGTCCTCGAAGCCGACGAAGTGCAGCTCGGTCCGGAGCTCGACACCG
The DNA here is from genome assembly GCA_963848485.1 of uncultured Acidimicrobiia bacterium. GTDB lineage: Bacteria > Actinomycetota > Acidimicrobiia > IMCC26256 > JAENVU01 > Chersky-806. The sequence continues at coordinate 16,341 of CAWKDX010000013.1, read as the reverse complement.
GTCTCGTCGCGGACGCGGCGCTGCACCTCGCGCACCAGGGCGCGAACGTCGGCCGCGGTCGCGCCCGGCTCGGCCTGGATGAAGTTGGCGTGCTTCGGTGAGACGAACGCGCCCCCGACCCGGAGCTCCTTGAGCCCACACCGCTCGATGATGCTGCCGGCGCTCTCCTCCAGCGGATTGCGGAACACCGACCCTGCGTTCGCGCCCCCGGGCTGGTGCTCGCGGCGCCACCGCACGATCTCGGTGATGCGCGCCTCGCACGCGTCAGGTGTGTCGGGCTCGACCCGGAAGGTGGCGCCCGCAACCACGTCGTTCGTGCCGATCGAGGACGTGCGGTAGGCCAACGCGAGCTCGTCGACCGAGCGGTCCACGCCCAGCCCGTCGCCGAGCAGGTCAACGACTCGCGCCGAGGTGAGGACCTCGCTCGTCTCGCGCCCGTGGCCGCCGGCGTTCATCCGCACTGCGCCACCGACCGTGCCGGGGATGCCGACGTAGAACTCGAGCCCCGCAAGCCCGGCGGCCGCCGCGCGCCGGGCCAAGACAGGGAGTCCGACCGCGCCACCCGCCCGCACCGTCTCTTCGCCCGTGGTGATCTCCTCGAACTCACCTTCCAGCAGGAGTGCGAGCCCTGGGAAGCCGCCGTCGGCTACGAGCAGGTTCGAGCCGCGACCGAGGATGAGCAGCGGGGGTTGGTGGAGCGCCAACGCGGCCGCCACGATCGCCAGGTCGCCCTCGCGCCGGGCGCGCACGAGCACGGCGGCCGGGCCCCCGACCCGGTAGGTGGTGAGCCCCGCGAGCGACGCGTCGAGCTCGACCCGGCCGGGCAGCGCGGGCTCGAGCACCGCGGCGAGGCGGTCGGCAAGGCCGTTGCCGGAGGACGCCACGATCACTCCCCCGCCCCGCGCGTGTCCGCCTCCGCGAGCAGATCGTCCGCCAGCGTCGTGATGTCGCCGCCGCCGAGCGTCAGGACGAGGTCGCCCTCGCGCGTGTAGGTCGGGATGAGCTTCACGAGCTCGGCCCGATGCGGGAAGTACGCGACGGGCAGCTCAGGGTGCGCATCGAGCACCGCGTTGAGGATCAGGTGACCCGTGACCCCTGGGATCGGCTGCTCGTGGAACCCGCAGACGTCGGTGAGGATCACCTGGTCCGCGCCCACGAACGCATCGGCGAACTCGCGCCACATCAGCTCCGTGCGCGAGTAGCGAAACGGTTGGAACACGGCAATGATCCGGCCCCACTTGCCTTCACCCGCCGCGTGGATGGTGGCTTGGATCTCCGGCGGCAGGAGCGCGTAGTCGTCGATCATCGTGACGCCATCGAGCTCGCCGCGGTGCTGGAAGCGCCGGGCGACTCCTCCGAATCTCGCGAGCGCGTTCTGGACCGCTTCGAAGCTCGCGCCGAGCTCGATGGCCATGGCCGCCGCGCCCACGGCATTCTGCGCGTTGTGACGACCGACGATGGGCAGGCGAATCGCGCCGAGCCGTTCGCCGCCGCGCTCGAGCACGAAGGAGCAGCCCCCGCGCCGACCCTGGTAGTCCGACGCGCGGTACTGCGCGTCGTCCGCCCATCCGTAGGTGATCGCGTCGGGCCGGCGCCCGGCGATCCGGCGGGTGTTCGGATCGTCGACGCACAGCACGACCGGACCGTCGACGGCGTCCACGAACCGGCGGAACGCGTCTTCCAGCCGGTCCATGTCACCCCAGTACCAGAGGTGGTCCTCGTCGATGTTGGTGACGATCGCGGCGTCGAGCGCGAGGCGCAGGAACGTGCCGTCGCTCTCGTCGGCCTCCACGATCAGCCACTCCCCCGAGTCGAGCCCGGCGTTCGTGCCGACCTCGTTCAGCTCGCTGCCGACGAGGAAGCTCGGATGCATGCCGGCCGCGCGGATGATCAACGCGATCATCGAGGTGGTCGTGGTCTTGCCGTGCGTGCCGGCGACGCCGAGACCGCGACGCGCGTCGACGATGCCGGCCAGAGCGTCTGCGCGTGACAGCACCGGGATCCCCGCGGCCTGCGCGGCGCGCACCTCGACGTTGGTGCGGGGCACCGCGGAGCTGATGACGATCGCGTCGGCGTCGCCGGGAACGTTCCGCGCGACCTGCGGCACGAGGCACTCGACGCCCAGCAGCCGTAACCGGTCGATGCGCGGGTGCTCGTGAAGATCCGATCCGCTCACCCGGTGACCCATCTCAGCGAGGATCGCCGCGTACGCGCTCATCCCCGCGCCCCCGACGCCGACGATGTGGATCCGCCGGGGCTCGGTGAGGTCGAGCACCGGACCGGGCTCAGGCGCGGGCACGAGCGGTCTCCTCGACGAGGTCGGCGAGACGGTCCGCGGCGTCGGGGCGCGCGACCCGCGAGCCGCGGCCGACATCGTGGTGAGCCGATCGGGGTCGGACATGAGCTCGCGCGCGACGGCGTCGAGTCGGGCGCCGTCGGCCTGCGCGTCGGGGACCAGCACTGCGGCGCCGGCCTGCTCCATCACTCGGGCATTGTCCGTCTGGTGATCCCCCGCCGCGCCCGGCCAGGGCACGAGCACCGACGGCACTCCCGCCGCCGCGAGCTCGGCGACGGTGATCGCCCCCGCCGGCACACCGCGAGGGACGCGGTGCCGTACAGGTGATCCATGTGGTCCTCGTAGGGGACCAGCTCGTACACGAGGGCATCGTGGGACCGGTGCAGCCGATCGAGTCGGGTCCGGCACTCGTCGTAGTGGAGCTTCCCTGCGACGTGACGGACCGAGACGTCGGCGCGCTCGCGCCAGCGGTCGTAGAGGTCGAGTGCAGCGTCGTTCAGCCGGGGCGAGCCAAGGCTGCCGCCGACGACTCCCAGCATCGGGCGGGCGGAGTCCGGTGCGCGCACGAGCGTGGCGAGTGACGCCCGCACCGGGTTCCCGAGCACCGTGGCACCGGGGAGCGCCGTGCCGGCGAACGAGACGGCAACGCGAGCGCCGAGCCTTGCCGCCACCCTGTTCGCGAGTCCTGGGACCGCGTTCTGCTCGTGGACCACGACCGGGATCGACAGGAGCCGGGCCGCGAGGACACCGGGCAACGATGCGTAGCCGCCGACGCCGACGACCACTCGGGGCGCCAACCGACGGACGATGCGCAGCGCACGGAGCATCGCAACGCTCATCGCGCCGATCATCCGTAGGTTGTCGACCACGTGTCGGGGCGTCATGCCCCGTTGGAACCCGCGCGCCGGGAGCAGGTCGATGTCGTAGCCCGCGTCGGGCACCGCGCGCGCTTCGAGACCGCGGCTCGCGCCGAGGAACCGGATGGACTCGCGGTCGTGGCCACGCGAGACGAGCGCGTCGGCCAGCGCGAGGGCCGGGTACACGTGACCCCCGGTGCCACCGCCGGCGACCAGCGCGAACACCGCGGTTCGGGCCGGCTTCACCGCCCACCCTGCCGGGCGACGTTGCCCAGCAGACCGGCCGCGATCATCGTGAACAGGAGCGCGGTCCCGCCGAACGACACGAACGGCAGTGGGATCCCCGAGACCGGGAGCAGCCCCACGACCGCACCGATGTTGATGACGGCCTGGCCGACGATCCACGCGGTGATCCCGCCGGCGAGCAGCATGCCGAACCGGTCCGGAGCGCGCAGTGCGGTCCGCACCCCGAGGTACGCCAACGCGCCGAACAGCCCGACCACGAGGATGCAACCGAACAAGCCGAGCTCCTCACCGATGATGGCGAAGATGAAGTCGGTGTGAGCGGCGGGGAGGAACCGCCACTTCGCGCGGCTTGCGCCGAGGCCGACGCCGGTCCAGCCGCCGCTGCCCAGCGCGATCAACGACTGCGTGACCTGGTAGCCGGTGTTCGACTTGTCGTGCCACGGGTCGAGGAACGTGAGGAGGCGGGCGCGGCGCCACGGGACCGCGATGGCGAACACGGTCACCGTCGCGATGGCGGCACCCCCGATGGCGGCCAGGTGGCGGGCCCGGATCCCCCCGACGATGAGCAGCGCGATGAGGATGATCGTGAGGACCATCGTCGACGCGAGGTCGGGCTCCTTCATGACCAGGGCCGCGAACAGCAGGAACACCAGCATCACGGGGCGGAGCGCCTTGCGCCAGTCGCCGACCCGCTGCTCCTGGCGGGTGAGGACGTCCGCGGCGTAGACGAGCAGCGCGAGCTTCGCGATCTCTGAGGGCTGCACGCGCCAGGAGCCGACACCGAGCCAGCGGCGCGACCCGTCGACCCAGATGCCGACCCCAGGGATCAGCACGACGATCAGGAGGGCCGTCGCCGCCGCGAGAAACGGAACGGTGTAGCGGCGCCAGGCGCGGTAGTCGACGCGCGACGCGACCGCGAAACCCATGACCCCGAGCCCGGTCCAGAGCAGCTGGCGCTCGAAGAACCACCAGGCCGTGCCCTTGCTGTCGAGCGATTGGACCGACGACGCGGACAACACCATCACGACGCCGATCACGTTCAGCACCGCGACGACCATGAGCAGCAGGAGGTAGGTCGTGGTCCGCTGCGTGCCCGCGTTCGTCCAGACGCGCCGGAGCCCGGTCAGGCGCTGCGGGACCCGGATCCCGGGGAGGCGGCTCGCCGTCGTGCTCACGCGTGGACGTTCTGCTCGGCGATGAGGCGGCGGACCTCCTGCTGGAAGTCCTCACCCCGTTGCTCGTAGCTCTCGTACCAGTCGAACGACGCGCACGCCGGGGACAGCAGCACCGCGTCGCCGGCGCGCGAGCCCGGCCGCGGCGTCGACCGCCGCGGCCATGGAGCTCGCGCGCACGGTCGGCACCAGGCCACCGAACGCGCGCTCCACCTCGGCAGGAGCGTCCCCGATCGCGACGACCGCAACCAGTCGGTCGCGCGCCGGGCGAGGACACCGAGGTCCACGCCCTTGCTGTCGCCCCCGGCGAGGAGGACGACGCGCTCGAAGCCGGCGAGCGCGCTCAGCGTGGCGTGGGGGTTCGTTGCCTTCGAGTCGTCGAAGTACTCCACCCCGGAAGCCTTGCCGACCGGCTGCACTCGGTGGTGGAGCCTCGGCAAATTCACCAACACCTCGCGTGCTGCGTCCACGCGGCCACCCACTGCGACCGCGGCCGCGGTGGCGGCCAGCGCGTTCGTCAGGTCGTGGGGCATCCGCGACGGGAGGGCACTCACCTCGACGATCTCGTCCCCCGACGGGGTGAGCAGCGAACCGTTGCCCACGGTGTACGCGGCGCTCGATGTCGTCGAGCGTGACGCCGACGGTCCGGACCGGCGCGGCGGCGGCGAGGTCGCGCACGATCGGATCGTCGAGGTTCGCGACGAGCACATCGTCGTCGCGCTGGTGCTCGAACACCCGGGCCTTGACCGCGGCGTACTCCGCGAACGAGCCGTGCCAGTCGATGTGGTCCTCGGCCACGTTCAGCAGGACGGCGACCTTCGGCCGGAACGCGGCGGTGGTGGTGTGCATCTGGAACGACGAGATCTCGGCGACGATGACCTGCCATGGCTCTTCGACGACGTCGAGCAGCGGGCGGCCGATGTTGCCCGCCGCCTCGGCCCGTACGCCGGACGCGTTCAGGATCGCGGTGATCAGGGTCGTGACCGTGCTCTTGCCGTTCGTGCCCGTGACCGCGACGACCGGCACGCGTGCGGCCTCCATGCCGAGGTCGATGTCGCCACGGATCGGGACGCCCGCCGCGATCGCCGCGACGAACGCGGGATGCTGCGGCCGAACCCCTGGGCTCGGGACCATCAGATCGGCGTCGGCCACCAGGCCGACCCACACGTCGGGGTCGGGCCGCTCGACGATCGTTGCGCCCAGCTCGCGCGCTTCGGCGACCCGCGACTCGTACGCGCGCTGGCCGGGGTCGTCCTCCACCACCGTCACGGAGTCGCCGCGGCGCGCCGCGGCCCGCACCACCGCGGCGCCCGTGGCCCGCAGACCGACGACCAGCACCCGGCTCACTCGATGATGCCGGGGATCCGGATGAAGTCCGCGTAGAAGAAGCCGAGCCCGAGCGCCATCGCGAGGCCCGCGAGGATCCAGAACCGCACGATGATCGTGGACTCGGGCCAACCGAGGATCTCGAAGTGGTGATGGATGGGCGACATCCGCAGGATCCGGCGGCCGAAGCCCCGGAACGAGATCACCTGGGCGATCACGCTGGCGGTCTCGAGCACGTAGAGGCCGCCGATGATCGGCAGGAGCAGGTCGGTCTTGGTGAGCAGCCCCATGCCGGCCATCGCGCCGCCGAGGGCGAGCGCGCCGGTGTCGCCCATGAAGACGCGCGCGGGTGGCGCGTTCCACCAGAGAAAGCCGACGCAGGCACCCATGAGCGCGGCGGCGACCACCGCGACGTCGATCGAACCGGCCGCCACGAGGTGGTAGGCGTGCGGGTGCCGGAACTGCGTGAACGCGATGACGATGAACGCGGCGAACACCAGCGCCGCGGAGCCGGCGACCAGACCGTCGAGCCCATCGGTGATGTTCACAGCGTTCGCGGTCGCGTAGACGACGGCGATCGCCCACATGAACCAGCCCACGGTCCCGAGGTCGACGCCGAGGGGCCGTGTGAACGAGAGATGCGTGGAGACCTGGACGAACTGCAACGCGAGCAGCGCGAACCCGATCCCGACGATCAGGATCCCGCCGGTCTTGCCCCGCTTGCGCAATCCGAGGTTCCTCGCCCGCCGGACGCCGAGGTAGTCGTCGAGCCAACCGACGAAGCCGAGCCCGAGGATCAGGAACCACAGCGCGATCGCCGCGTCCCCGAACTTGATCGCCTCGGTGCGGACGTGCGCGATCACGTAGCCCAGGAAGGCCGCCCCGATGATCGCGAGGCCGCCCATGGTCGGGGTGCCGGCCTTGCGCTCGTGCGGGTGCGCGATCGGCCCGTCGTCCCGGATCTGCTGGCCGATGTTGCGGGCGCGCAAGATCCGGATGAGCAACGGCGTACCGAGCACGCTCACCGCGAACGCGACCGAGACGGCGATCAGGACGGCGATCATGACGTGACCTCACCGGCCTGGAGCAGTGCCGCGGCGACGCGCTCGAGCCCGACCAGCCGGCTGGCCTTCACGAGGACGGCGTCGCCCGGTTCGACCATGGTGCGCAGCGCGACGACGGCCGCGTCGCCAGATTCGACCGCGAAGACCTCGACGCCCTCCGCGCGCTGCCGAGTCCGCGAGCTCGTCGGTCCCCGAACCCACGGTGACGAGCACCGAGACGCCCGCCGCGGCGACGACCCCGCCGATCGCGGCATGCTCCGCCGCGGCGATCACGCCGAGCTCTCGCATCTCGCCGAGCACGGCGATGCGCCGCCCTCGTACCGGGAGTCGCCCGAACGTGTCGAGCGCGGCCCGCACGGAGCTGGGGCTGGCGTTGTACGCGTCGTTGAGCACCAGGATGTCGTCGCCCGAGGTCGAGAGCTCCATCCGCCAGCTCGCACTGGTCGCGGTGGAGAGCGAGCCGGCGATCGCCGCCAGGGGAACGCCGAGATGCAGGGCCACGGCCGCAGCCTGCGCCGCGTTGGCCACCTGGTGCACGCCGCGCACGGCGAGACGGAGGTCCGGCTCGCTCCCCCACGGGGAGTCCAACCGGAACGTCGCTCGGAGATCGGGGCCGAGCCGGACCGCGGACGTGCGGAGGTCGGCGCCCGGGTCGACGCCGACGGTCAGCACCGGGGCCGCGCTCCGCCGACGGAGGGTCTCGACGTGTTCGCAATCCGCGTTCAGCACCGCGAGCCCGTCGGCGGGCAGCGCGTCGACGAGCTCGCCCTTCACCGCGGCGATGCCGTCGGCGCCTCCCAGGTGCTCGGCGTGCGCAAGACCGATGTGCGTGATCACCCCGATCGACGGACGCGCGATCGCACAGAGCTCGGCAATGTTGCCGGCGAACCGCGCGCCCATCTCGAGCACGACCGCGCCGGCATCCGTCGGCGCGTCGAGCAGGGAGACCGGAAGGCCGATCTCGTTGTTGAACGACGCGACGCTGGCGTGCACGACGAAGGCGGGGGCCAGCGCGGCCGCGGTGAGGTCCTTGGTCGAGGTCTTCCCCGCAGACCCGGTGATGCCGATCACCGCCGCGCCCTCGAGTCTGTCGCGAGCCTCCACGCCCAGCGCGCGCGAGCGCCGCGTTCGAGTCGTCCACGACGACGAGTGGACCAACGACGCCGTCAGGCACTCGCTCCACGACCGCGACGGTCGCGCCTCGGGCAACGTGTCCGCAACGAACGCATGACCGTCGCGCTCGGACCGCAGCGCGACGAACCCGGACCCGGGCTCGAGGGTGCGCGAGTCGAATCCGAACCCGCGCGCGACGGCTTCGGGCCCGACGGCGCGCCCGCCGGTGATGGTCGCGATCTCCTCGTGGGTCAGGTCCACGCGAGCGACTCCAGCTCTTGGCGGGCGACGACCCGGTCGTCGAAGGGTGAGACGACGCCCGCGACCTCTTGGCCCGACTCGTGACCCTTCCCCGCGATGACCACCACATCGCCCGCGTTCGCCTCGCGCAGCGCCGCGCCGATCGCGATCCGCCGGTCGAGCTCGACGACGTAGCGCGCGCCCGCTCGCGCAGGCCGACTTCCGCGGCCGCGGCGATGGCGGTCGGATCCTCCGAGCGTGGGTTGTCCGACGTCAGGATCACCAGCGTCGCGTCCGCCGCCGCGGCACCCATGGGACCGCGCTTCATTGGTTGAGTCATGCCCTCACACCCCGACCGAACTTGAGTGTTTTCACCAGGAGGCCTGGGGGATATGCCCCAAAGCAGTCGAGGTTCCCGACACGAACCGGTTTCGGATGCCGGCTTCGATCGTTGGCACCGAGTTTGCCTATACAACCTGACGTGGCTGACAGAGTGCTGATCGTCGAGGACGAAACGGTGCTGCGCAAGACGCTGGCGCGGCTCATGGCCCGGCAGGGCTATGAGGTCGTGACGGTCGGAACGCTGGCCGAGGCACTCGGTGAGCTCGCCCAATCGAAGTTCGAGACTCTCCTGCTCGACGTCGACCTGCCGGACGGCGACGGGCTGGATCTCCTCGCCGAGCTGAGCGAAGGGCAACGGCCGCACACGGTCGTGATGACCGCGCTCGATCGAGCCGAGGACCAGGAACGGAGCGAGACAGCTGAACGTCGGCAACTTCCTGTACAAGCCATTTGATCTGAACGAGTTCCTCCGGCGCAGTCCGTCCCCCCGAGCACCGGGCTGCGTCCTCTGAGCACCTTGAGAGCGGGCGCCCCCCCGCTCTCAAGGGCTCTCCCCCATCTCACTCCGCCGCGACGCGCGGCGATGGTTTTCGGCGGTCGCCGCGCGCGGTGACCGCCCGGGCCCCCGGGAGTGGGCTCGCCTGCCAGGCTCGGCGCTGCGGCGCCGGGTCGGTTTTCACGCCGCGGTCTGCTGCAGGTACGCCTCGATGAACCCGTCGAGCTCGCCGTCGAGCACCGCGTCGGCGTTGCCGATCTCGACGCCGGTGCGGTGGTCCTTCACCATGCCGGTACGGGTGCAGCACGTAGGAGCGGATCTGGCTGCCCAAGGCGATCTCCTTCTTGGTCTTGTGCAGCTCGTCCATCTTGCTCGCGCTGCTTCTGCTGCTCGAGCTCGTAGAGGCGGGCGCGCAGGATCTTCATCGCCATCGCCTTGTTCTTGTGCTGCGAGCGCTCGTTCTGGCAGGCGACGACGATGCCGGTCGGCAGGTGGGTCAGGCGCACCGCGGAGTCGGTCTTGTTGACGTGCTGGCCGCCGGCGCCGCTGGAGCGGTAGGTGTCGATGCGCAGGTCGGTCTCGTCGATCTCGACCTCGACGTCGTCGTCGACCTCGGGAAAGACGAACACCGAGGCGAACGAGGTGTGGCGGCGCGCGTTGGCGTCGAACGGCGAGATGCGCACCAGGCGGTGCACGCCGGCCTCGGCCTTCAGATAGCCGTAGGCGTACGGCCCCTCGACGGTGAACGTCGCGCTCTTGATGCCGGCGCCTTCGCCCGGCTGCATAGTCGACCATCTCGGTCTTGTAGCCGCGCCGCTCGCACCAGCGCAGGTACATGCGCAGCAGCATCTCGGCCCAGTCCTGCGCCTCGGTGCCGCCGGCGCCCGGGTGGATCGTGACGATGGCGTTGCCGGGGTCGTGCTCGCCGCCGAGCATGCGCTGCAGCTCGAGCCGGTGCAGCGCTTCCTCGATCTCGCTCCAGCTCGCCGCCGCCTCGGCCGCGCGCGTCCGCGTCGCCTTCGGCGGCCAGCTCGAGGTAGACCTTGCGTCCTCCAGCTCCCTGCGCTGCTTGCGCCAGGCGATAAGCGGGGCGCTCAGCGTCGAGCGTTCGCTTCAGCAGGCGCCTGCGCCTTCTGCCCGTCGTTCCAGAAGTCGGGCGCGGCCGCCGGGCATCGAGCTCGGCGATGCGCGCTCGCGTCCGGCGACGTCAAAGATACCTCCCGAAGGCTTCGAGCCGCTCCTCAGACGGCGGCGGCGCGTTCCTTCAGCTCACTCAGCTCGATCGTTCATTGGTACGTCTCGACGCTTGCGAATCTGCACGGCGGCCGCATGCGCGCATCTTTCACGCGCCGCGCGGCGAGGCAGGTCGACCCTGCCCGACCGCGCGAGCAACCAGCGCTGCTTGGCGAACATGCGCCGCGCTTCGACCGGCGAGCGTTCGTGGTCGTAGCCGAGCAGGTGGAGCACGCCGTGGGTCAGCAGCGTGCGCACTCGTCCGATGTCAGGAGCGCCGCGGGCGGCGCGCCTGTCGCGCCGCCGTATCGAGCGAGATGACGACATCGCCGAGCAGGCGCCGGCGTCAGCTGCGACCGCGTTCCCTTCTCGCATGCGCGAAGGCCAGGACATCGGTCGGTCGATCCATGCTGCGATAGGCAGGTTGAGCGCGCGCATCTCTGCGTCGTCGACCAGCGCGACGCTGAGCTCCGCCGTCGACGCCGAGGGCGCGCAGCAGGCGCCGCATCGCGCCGTACGTCCGCCGCGTGAACCCCCGCTGCCGCCGCCGCGAGATGACGGCCATGCTGGCATGGATCGCCGCGCCTCTGGGGTGGAACGCGATCTCCGAGCGCGTTCCGGCGCGCCTACGGCGCGCCGTTCGCCGCCTCGCCCCACCCCTAGCGCGCCCGGAGGTCGCGCTCCACCGACGGATCGAGCTCCCACGACGGCGAGTCCGACACTCAGCTCCGTTCCGTCTCCGAGCCCGACGATGCCCCATCGCGCGGCTTCTTGCCGGCCTCGAAGCGGTCGTAGGCGGCGATGATGTCCTGCACCAGGCGGTGGCGCACGACGTCGCGCTCGGTGAAGCTCGCAGAAGCGGATGCCGTCGATGTCCGGCGAGGATCGCGCTGCGCCTCCTTCAGGCCGGACGGCTCGCCCGGCGGGCAGGTCGATCTGCGTCACGTCGCCGGTGATCACCGCCTTCGAGCCGTAGCCGAGGCGGGTCAGGAACATCTTCATCTGCTCGCGGGTGGTGTTCTGCGCCTCGTCGAGGATGACGAAGGAGTCGTTGAGCGTGCGGCCGCGCATGAACGCGAGCGGCGCGACCTCGATCGACGCCGCGCTCGAGCATCTTGCTGCGCGCGGTCGAAGTCGACCATGTCGTGCAGCGCGTCGTAGAGCGGGCGCAGGTACGGGATTCACCTTCTCGGCCAGGTCGCCGGGCAGGAAGCCGAGCTTCTCGCCGGCCTCGACCGCCGGGCCGCGTCAGGATCATGCGCGCGAACTTGTCCTTCATCAGCTCGGCGACCGCCATGGCCATGGCGAGGTAGGTCTTGCCGGTGCCGGCGGGGCCGATGCCGAAGACGATGTCGTAGTTGCGGATGGCGTCGATGTAGTGCTTCTGCGCGATGCTCTTCGGCGTGATCACGCGCTTGTGCGACGAGATGTAGATGGTGTCGAGGAAGATCTCGCGCAGGTTGGCGGTGCGATCGCGGCTGAGGATGCGCACCGCGTAGTCGACGTCGCTCGGGTAGATCGGATAGCCCTTCTCGAGGACGCCGTAGAGCTGCGCTCAGCACGCGGCCGGCGAGCTCGCGCTCGCAGCGTCGTCGCCGGCTGATGAGCAGCGTGCGTGCCGCTGCGCCGATGATGCGCACGCCGAGGATGCGCTCGATGGCCTTGAGGTGCTCGTCGTGATGGCCGAGGAGATCCTGGAAGACGCTGGTGGTCGTCGAACGTCGAGCTCGAGCGCGCGTCGTCGTGCGGCGACGTCGCGGCGACTGCTGCTCAGGACACAAGCTCGTAGACGGCGCGTCCAGCGCCTCGCCGATCTTCGATGGATCCTTGCCGCCGGCCTGCGCCAGCTCGGGCCTGCCGCCGCCGCCGCCGCCGATCATGCGGCGCGATCTGCTTGATGATCTTGCCGGCGTGGACCTGCGTGGTGAGATCCTTGGTCACCGCGGCGAGCAGCAGCGCACGATCGCCTGCGCGGCCGGCCGAGCACGACGACGCCGGAGCCGATGCTGCTCGCGCAGGCGGTCGGCAAGCTCGCGCAGGCCGCTTGTCGATCGACCCCCTCGACCTCGGCGGCGATGACCGTGATGCCGTCGACCGTCGCGCGCCTGCTGCAGCAGCTCGTCGCTCTGCGATGCCGGCGAGCTGCCCCTGCGAGCTGCTGCAGCTGCTTCTCGAGCTCGCGCTGTTGCGCGACCAGCCGCTCGACCCGCGCGGCGACGTCCTCTTCGCGAGCCTCGCAGCAGGTCGCCGACCTCGCGCAGCGTCTGCTCGCGGCTCGCGCACCCAGTCGCAGCGCCCCGTCGCCGGTCAGCGCCTCGATGCGGCGCACGCCGGCGGCGACGCCGCTCTCGCCGCGCAGCTTGAAGAGGCCGATGTCGCCGGCGCGCTGCACGTGCGTGCCGCCGCACAGCTCGGTGGAGTAGTCGCCGATGCGCACGACGCGCACGCGGTCGCCGTACTTGTCGCCGAAGAACGCCAGCGCGCCGGCGCTTGATGGCGTCGTCGTAGGCCATCTCCTCGGTGCGCACCTCGGCGTTCTCGCGGATGTGGGCGTTGACCTCCGTCCTCGATGCGCCGCAGCGTGCGCGTCGTCGACCGGGCCGGCGTAGTTGAAGTCGAAGCGCAGCCGATCGGGCGCGACCAGCGATCCGGCCTGGCGCACGTGCGTGCCGAGGTGCTCGCGCAGCACGGCGTGCAGGATGTGCGTGGCCGAGTGATTGAGCCGCGCCGCCTCGCGGCGCGCGCGATCGACGCGCAGGCGGACGCGCTCGCCGCTCTGCAGCGCGCCGCGCGACGACCTTGCCGACGTGCACGGTGAGGTCGGCGCGCGGCTTCTGCGTGTCGACGATCTCGATCAGCGCGCCGTCCGCGGTCTCGATCACGCCGCGGTCGCCGACCTGCCCGCCCGACTCGCCGTAGAAGGGCGTCTCGGCGGTGACGACCTGGACCTCGTCGCCGGTCGCGCGCCTCGTCGCGCTCGCTCGCCGTCGACCGATCGAGCGCGACGATCTCGACTCGTGCTCGTAGACGCGGTCGCCGACGAAGCTGCGAGCTGCGCGCCGCCGTGCGGCGACCATGCACCTCCGACGCCGGCCTTGCGCGCCTCGCGGCCGCGCTGCGCTGCTCCTCCATGCAGGCGTCGAAGCCCTCGATGTCGACGCGCGATGCCGTCCGCGCGCAGGATGTCCTCGGTCATGTCGAGCGGGAAGCCGTAGGTGTCGTAGAGCTTGAAGGCGACGTCGCCGGGGAGCACCTCGCGCGCCGCGCGGCGCGCAGCCCGGCGCGCTCCTGCTCGAGCAGCGCCAGGCCCTTGTCGAGCGTCTCGCCGAAGCGCTCCTCCTCGCCGCGGATCACCTCTTCGATGTGGCTCGCGGCGCTCGACGAGCTCCGGATACGCCTCGCCCATGGTGTCGACCACCGGCCTCGGTGACGCGATAGAGGAAGGGCTCGTCGAAGCCGAGCTGCTGCGCGTGGCGCGCGGCGCGGCGCAGAACGCGGCGCAGCACGTAGCCGCGCCCGTCGTTGCTCGGCAGCACGCCGTCGGCGACCATGAAGCTGAGCGCGCGCGCAGTGGTCGGCGATGACGCGGAACGGCGAGGTCGTCGTCGTCGTCGGCGCCGTACGCGCTTGCCGCGCATGCTCCTCGGTGAAGCGGATGAGGTTGCGGAAGCAGGTCGGTGTCGTAGTTCGAGCGGCACGCCCTGCAGCACCGCGGCGACGCGCTCGAGGCCCATGCCGGTGTCGACGTGCTTGGCCGCCAGCTCCTCGAGCTCGCCGCTCGTCGGTGCGGTTGTACTGGATGAAGACCAGGTTCCACAGCTCGATGAAGCGCGCGCAGCCGGCGTTGACGGCGCAGACGTGGCCGGCGACGTGCTGCATGTCGCAGGCGCCCGCGCCGCGGTCGATGTGGATCTCCGAGCACGGGCCGCACGGGCCGGTCTCGCCCATCTCCCAGAAATTGTCCTTCTCGCCGAAGCGCAGGATGTGGTCCGGGCGGATGTCGGTCTCGCCTGCGCCAGCAGCGCTCTCGGCCTCGTCGTCGGTGCGGTAAACCGTGGCCCAGAGCTTGTCCTTCGGCAGCTTCCACACGCTCGGTGAGCAGCTCCCACGCCCAGGCGATCGCCTCGCGCTTGTAGTAGTCGCCGAACGACCAGTTGCCGAGCATCTCGAAGAAGGTGTGGTGGTAGGTGTCGCGGCCGACCTCTTCGAGGTCGTTGTGCTTGCCGCTGAGGCGCAGGCATTTCTGCGAGTTCGCGGCGCGCGGGTTGGCGCGGTGTCTGCAGGCCGAGGAAGATGTTCTTGAACTGGACCATGCCGGCGTTGGTGAACAGCAGGGTCGGGTCGCTCGTCGGGCACGAGCGACGAGCTGGGCACGACCTCGTGGCCGCGCTGCGGAAGAACTCGAGGAATCCGGTACGGATTTCTGCGCCGGTCATGATCGGTGTTTCCTAGCAGGCCTGCCCCGGCAAGGCGACCGTCGGGCGGTTTGCTCGGCCGCCGAGGTGGCGATCCCGACCGATTTCCCTTGACCGTGGCCTGCCGCGCCGGCAACATCTCAAAACCACAATCTGAAGATGGCCCGCCGTGCGGGCCGGCATAGCCTTGGGGGGGCCTTCATGCGCGCAGTTCGACTCGTCGCGACCGCTTGTCTGGCGTTGGTGCTCGCCGCCGCAGCGGCACCGGCGGCGCTCACGTCGGATCAGTTCAGGTGTCAGAACACGGTGGCCAAGCAGGGCCGCAAGCTGTTCAAGAAAACGTTCAACTTCCTCGCCAAGTGTCACGACGACATCAGCAAGGGGAAGCTTCTGGCTGACCGACTGCACCGTCGAGACCGCCACGGCCGCCAAGATCTTCGAGCCCAGGGCAAGTTCGACCAGCAGTTGCTGGACAAGTGCCCGGACGCTAGGTTGCGGCCCTGACTTCGGCGGCACCTGTTTCGGGGTGACCACCGAGGCGGCGCTCGCCGCGTGCGCCAAAGACGAGCACGACCAGGCGGCGCGCAACCTGATCGGCATCGTCTATGCCGACGGCGGCCGGCGCTGCACGGGCGGCACGAACGACGGCGACCCCTGTGACGCCGATGTCGACTGCCCGCCGACGGGGACCTGCGATCCGCTCAACGCCGACATGCGCAAGTGCCAGAAGCTGCTTGGCAAGACCGTCGTCAAGCAGGCGAACAAGCGCCTCGCCTCCCTCCAGAGCTGCAAGAAGAAACAGTCGAAGGACAAGCTCCCGCGCACCACCGACTGCACCGCCGACCAGAGCGCGAAGCTCTCCGACATGGCCAAGAGCGTCGCCAAGATCGATCTCTCCTGCACCGAGCCCTCACCGCGAGCCTCCGTTCGGCGACGTCTGCCAGGGCCAGACGACCACCGACGCGCTGAGCGCCTGCTCGCTCTGCATCGACAACCGCGAAGTCCGACGACTTGATCCTGGTCCAGTACGGCAGCAACGTGTACGGTGGCGACGGCCTCGGCGCTGAAGCAGATCGCAGACGGGCCGGAATGCGTCGGTGGGCGGTTGAGCCGCTGCAAGGTCGGCGACTATCTGATCGCCAACGGCAAGATCCGCGTGGTGATCCAGCGCTGCAACGCAACCTGTTCGCCATCGGCCAGTTCGGCGAGCCAGATCATCGACGCCGATCTCGTCCGCAGCGCCGGCCCGACCGCGACAACTTCGAGGAGTGGAGCGTCTCGCTCAACATCGAGAACACCGCCCACTACACCTCGCTCTCGATCATCAACGACGGCAGCAACGGCGGGCCGGCGATTCTGCGCGCCTCCGGCGTCGACGACCTGCTCGACTTCCTCGACCCGAGCTCCGTCGTCGCCGGCTTCGGCTTGACCTTTCCCGGCTCGCCGACGACAAGGACCTTGACGGTCACCGTGATGACCGACTACATCCTGGAGCCGGGCACGAACTACGTCCGCGTCGAGACCACCGTGCAGAACATCGG
>CAWKDX010000012.1:0-80945 GCA_963848485.1 uncultured Acidimicrobiia bacterium | reverse complement strand
TGATCCCCGGTCACCTGTTCACCGGTGCGGGCGGCGAGCCGGTGTCGCGATCGTGATCTCGGTCAGGCAGCCGGAGCGGGGACCCAGCTGCCGTGCAGGCCGAACGGCACGCGGTGCGGGATGCGAACTCGGGCGACGGCTGGCGCGGTGATGTCGGCGGCGTCGAGCAGGACCAGATCGGTGGTGGACGCGCCGGGGTGAACTCATAGGTCATCAGGTAGCCGTCGTCGGCCGGTGCGTCGGGTCGCCGGGGAACGAAGACGGCTTCACCAAAGCCGCGTTCGCCGCTGCGCAGGTCCTGGACCGCGCCAGCGTCCACGTCGTAACGAAGGAGGCGGTTCCACTCCCCGGCCACCGTCGTCGGATGGTCCGGGTCTTTGCCCGCGACGTGGAACCAGCGGTGCCGCTGGCCGATCCGGCGGTCGTCGATCCGGAGAACTCGGCCATCTGGTCGTCGACCTGGGTGATGTCGACGGTCGCGCGGTCGAGATCCATGACGGCACGGTGGACGCCGGAGTGGGCGGGCTCGGCGACCAGGCCCATCCCGGGATGCGTCCAATACGGATAGTCGACGACGATCCGCCGGCCGGAGGCGTCGAAGTCGTCGAACGCGTTCGGCGGTGTGCCAGACCCAGAACGCATCGGTGCGGGCCCGCACCGCCGGTCCGCCGTCACGGGGAACGGCAAGGAACTCGACGCCCGAATCCGGGTCCCACTTGAGCAGGGACCCGCCGTGGAACACGGCGTCGAAGTCGAAGAGCAGGGGGCACACGATGAGCACGAGATGCGTCGAGGTGATCGCGGAGTCGTGGATCATCGTCGGTCCCGACAACGCGATCGGGGTCTCGGGGCGCGACATCGTCCCGTCGGCCGCGACCGTCGCCCACGTGAGCCACGGTTCGGACTCGATGCCGTAGCGGAACACCACCATCTCGCCCGTGCCCGGATCGATCTTCGGATGCGCGCACATGCCGTTCGGGAGTCCACCCCCGAACGAGTAGGGACCGATCGTCGACAGGTCCGCGGCGAGCTCGAACGGTCGCGCGCCCTCCGCGAGCGCCAGCAGCCGCCCGCCGTGGGCGACGACGTTGATGTCGACCAGGTCCCGTTCGGTGCCGGCGAGGTCCGGGCCGACCAGATCCGCGTTCGGAAGCTCACCGGTCATCACGCCCGGCCACAGCGCGCGCCCGGCCCGCTCCTCCGCCTCGATGGCCGGTGTCCTCACGAATCGATTGCTGTACCGGGCCTGACCGTCGCCGAACCAGACGCCGTGGACCATGCCGTCGCCGTCGAGCGGGTACACGTAGCTCCCCAGGGGCGTGAAGCGGGGGTTGGGCCCGTTGCGCAGGTAGGCGCCGGTGAGGTCGGCGGGGATCTCGCCTTCCACCACATCGAGCGGACCGGCGTCGATCTCATCGAGGATCGGCGCGAAGATCCCGTTCAGCTGCGGAACCGACGCGACGTCGACGGGCTGAGCCATTGCGTGGACCTCCTCTGAGCCGATGAGCCGTCCGGCCCCGCTGATACTCGACCGGTCGAGCCACCTCCTTGAACGCCGGGGCCCGACCGGCGTGCGGAGGTCGCGCCGTGCCGATGACGGAGACCGTCCCGTCTCGGAGCTCGCGCTCAGTGGAGTCCTACAGTCAGCATGTAGCGCTACAGCGTGCCTGGAGGGCATCACCGACGACGCCGCACGCCAGGAGATGGAGGCGTACCTGGCCGCCAAACTGCGTGAGCCGTAGCCTGCCTCCGTTGTGAGACTGGTTCGTGCGGTCGCGGCGACTCGAGCTGACGATGCGCTGCCGGCCGTTCGGGTGAGGCACCGCTACCGGCCCTTGATGGTGCTCGGCTGCACGTCGAACGCCGGCAAGAGCCTGCTGGTGACCGCGTTGGCCCGCTGGTTCTCGCGCCACGGCGTCGACGTGGCACCGTTCAAGGCCCAGAACATGTCGAACAACGCCCGGGTGGTCGACGGGGGCGAGATCGGCGTCGCGGAGTGGCTGCAGGCGCGGGCGGCATCGCTGGCACCGTCGCTCGACATGAACCCTGTGCTGTTGAAGCCGGAGGCCGACACCCGCAGCCAGGTCGTCGTGGCCGGCCGGACCCGCTACGACATCGGCGCCGTGCCCTGGCGCGAGCGCGGCCCCCTCCTCTGGCCCGCCATGTCCGATGCCTTCGACCGACTCCACCGCGACCACGAGCTCGTGCTGCTCGAGGGCGCAGGAAGTCCCGCGGAGATCAACCTGCCCGACCTGGTGAACAACGAGATCCTGGCCCGTGCCGACGCACGGGCACTGCTGGTGGCCGACATCGATCGAGGCGGCGCGTTCGCCCACCTCTACGGCACCTGGGCGCTCGTGCCCGACGCCACCCGCGAACGGCTCGGCGGCTACGTCCTGAACCGGTTCCGGGGCGACGCCACGCTGCTGGAGCCGGGCCCGGCCATGCTCACAAGGCGGACCCACATGCCCATCGCCGGGGTGCTGCCCGAGCTGTCCCACCAGCTGCCCGACGAGGAAGGGGCCAATATCCGTGCCGTGGCACCCGCCGCCGCGCCGAGCGTCGCCATCGTCCGCGGCCCGTACAGCTCGAACCTCGACGAGTTCCACCTGGTCCCCCACACCGCTCACCTGCGCTGGGCGACGAAGCCGGCCGACCTCCACCGCGTCGACCTGGTGATCCTCCCCGGCTCGAAGCACGTCGCTGCCGACCTCGCCTGGATGCATGAGCGTCGCCTCGACGACGCCATCGCTGACCGGGCCGCCGCCGGAGAACCCATCCTCGGGATCTGCGGCGGCTGCATGATGCTCGGTACGGAGATGATCGACTCCCACGGCGTCGAGGGAGCGTCGAAGGGAATCGGCCTGCTGAGCCTGCGAACCGTGGTCGAGTCCGACAAGGTCACCCGAGAGGCGACCGTCGAATTTCCCGCGCTCGCCCACCCCTGGACCCGATTGAGCGGACTCAGAGTCCCGGGCTACGAGATCCGCAACGGCCGGATCCAGGGCGACGAATGCTCCCTGTCGCCCCTCCTGTGGGGTCAAGGCGCAGTCCTCGCCACCACGGTGCACGGACTGCTGGAAGACCCGACGGTGCTGGAACGGCTCTTCGACGTCCGTCCCCCCTCGGTGCTCGAGGAGACCTTCGACGCCCTGGCCGACGCCGTCGACCTCCACCTCGACACCGACCTGCTCTGGAACCTGGTCAACCCTGCCTGCACGACGAGTGACCGCCGGCACCGCTCATGACGGGCCCGCAACGGGCACGGGTTCCAAGGCCACGAACGCGCGCGCCGCGACGAACAGGCCACGTCACCAGCTCGCGGCCAGAGGAGGGATAGATGCCGGCGATGTCCCAATTCCACGCGGCGTTGTGCCGAAGCCTCCCGTGGCGAGCGGTGGCTGGCCACGCGGTGCTCCCGTGGTCGCTCCAGGGCTTCGATCCTCATGGGCAGGTCCTGGAGATCGGAGCTGGCAGTGGTGTGATGGCTGCCGAGCTCCTCACCCGCTTCGACCTGTCGACCATGACGGTGACGGACTTCGACCAGGCGATGGTCGATGCGGCATCTGCACGCCTGGCCGAATTTCACGACCGAGTCACGGTCTGGCGAGCGGACGCAACCGCGCTGCCGTTCCCGGAGGGATCGTTCGACGCAGTCCTGAGCTGGGTCATGCTGCATCACACCGTCGACTGGGACAAGGCGTTGGCGGAGTCCGTGCGGGTCCTGCGACCAGGCGGGCACTTGGTCGGGTACGACCTGGTGTCGAGTGCTCCGCTGCGCATGCTCCACCACGGCGATCGGAACGTGCGACTGATGGGCGTCGGCGAGCTCCGCGCGGTCGTCAATGATCTGCCGGTCGACGAAGCGATCATCACGCCGGGCCTCGCGGGCTGCGTGGTCCGGTTCTTGCTCCGCAGACGCTCGACTGAGCCGTGACCGCTGATTGACATCGAGCGGCTTGCATCGAGATCGTCGGCGTCAGCCCGAAATTCGGGGTGAATTCGGCTCTCCGCCTTCGAGAGCGGCTCGACCGGAGACAGCCGGCGCAAGTCGTCGGCGACGCGCTGGCCGCGGTCGCCGCTCAGGTCGGGACGAAACGTTGCCGATGTCTGACTGTCGGTCTGGACGGAGGGTTCCTCGGGGATGACGCGCCGGACGGATGTGGCATGGATGGGTGGCTCGAGCCGGCCTGACGCGCGCGTGGTGCTGGACGCGATCGCCTTCGCCGTGGTCGTGACCGACGGGACGGGCGTCGTCACGGGTTGGAATCGCGCGTCGGAGGTCTTGTTCGGTTGGTCGGCGGCTGAGGCTGTGGGCGAGCCGATCACGGACCTGATCGTGTTCGAGTCCGAGTCCGATATCGACGCGGCGACGAGCGCCAACGCGGGTGCCGCGCGGGCCGGCGAGTCGGCCTGCCGTCGCAAGGACGGAGCTCGGATTTGGGTCCACTCAACGCTCTCGCCGATCGTGGAGCACGGGCGCGTCGTCGCGATGGTCCGTTCCTGCGTCGACATCTCCAAGCGGCGAGCGACCAATATCCGGATCGGTTCACTGCTGCGGCACGCGAGCAACGTCGCGTTCATCGTCAACGTCGATGGGACGTTCAAGTATGTGAGCCCGGACTTCGAGCGGGCTTTCGGGCTCGAGCGGGGCGCATTGCTCGGTCAGGTCGGCTACGACTTCGTCCACCCCGACGACCGGCCCGAGGTTGCGCGTGCGATCGCCGTGGCAGTCGCGGACCCGAGCGAGCATCCCGTGGTGGTGTATCGGGGACGAACCGAAGCCGGGGCCTGGGATTGGCGAGAGCTCATCGCGACGAACATGCTCGACGAGCCGGAAATCGGCGGGGTCGTTCTCAACGTGCGCGACGTCTCGGAGCGCGAAGAAGCGCTTGCCGATCTCCGCAACAGTGAGGCCAGGTTCCGTTCGCTGTTCGAGCATGCGAACGACGTCGGCTTCCTCACCGGTATCGACGGTTGCATTCGTTACGTGACGCCGTCGCTGTTCGACATCCTCGGGTATCGGCCCGAGGAGATCGTCGGTCGGCGAACCTGGGACTCGTTCGGGGTCGCCGTCAGTGGATCTTCGGTGTCCAGCCTCGTGTCTTCGTTGGCCGCGCCCGGCGATCGGGTCGATTTCACTGCAACCCTGCGAGCCGCGGACGGGTCCTTGAAGTGGGTCGAGATGACCGTGCGGAACCTGACCGACAATCCTGCGGTCGATGGCTTCGTCACCAACCTGCGTGATGTGACGGATCGGATGGAAGCGTTCGCGGCGCTGCGCAGCTCGGAGGCGCGCCAGCGCGGCGATCGTCGCCCGTTCCAACGAGCTCACGATCTTCTTCGCGAGCGACGGGACCGTGGAGTGGATGAGCCCGGCGGCCGCCGAGATCTTCGACGCGGCCCCGGAAGAGCTCGTTGGGTGCAACGGGTTCGACATGATCCATCTGGACGATCGCGATCGCGTCCTCGCGGAGTTCCGAACGATGAGCGAGGTCGGCGATCACCTTCGCACCCAGTACCGGACGCTCGACTTTGCGGTCGCGTGCGGTGGGTCGACGAGGTCGTGACGAACCTGATCGATGATCCCGACGTCGGTTGCTTCGTGGGCAACGTGCGCGATATCACCGACCAACATCTCGCGGCCGACGCGCTCGCCGCCAGCGAGGCACGTTACCGCTCGATCGTGGAGACCGCGCAGGAAGGAATCTGGGTCACGGAGTCTGACGGTTCGACCGTCTTCGCGAACGCGACGATGGCGAGAATGCTCGGCACCGATGGCGAGACGCTCGAGCGTCAGCCGTTGGCCTCCTTTCTCGCTGTCCGGGTCCACACCCGGAGCTGGATGCGCCAGCACGCCACGAAGCCCGATTCCGGCGGGAGGACGGCACCGACCTGTGGGCGATCGTGAACACCAGTCCGCTGTACGACGGTGCTGGGCGAGCTCGTGGGCGAGCTGCACATGGTGACCGACATCACCGACCGCAAGGTGATGGAGCGGGAGCTGAGCCACCTCGCGCTTCATGACCCGCTCACCGGCCTACCGAACCGCGCGCTCGTTCGTGAACCGGCTCGAGCACTCCCTCGTACGCCGCGCCGACCGGCCGTTCGCGGTGGTCTCACGTCGGCCTCGATCACTTCAAGGACATCAACGAGTCGTTCGGTCACGACACCGGCGACGACGTGCTGGCCGAAATCGGCGCCCGACTCCGGATGGCCGCGCGTTCGGTCGACACGGTCGCCCGCTTCTCGGCAGACGAGTTCGTCGTGTTGTGCGAACAGGTCAACGATGCAAGCGAGGCGATCGCGCTCGCCGAGATGCTGCACACCGCACTACGCCAACCGTTGTGGGTCGGCGCAGTGGAGGTCGTGGTCTCCGCGAGCATCGGGGTTGCGCTCACCATGTCGGACGACCCAGTCTCCGATCCTCGATGCGGCCAATGCTGCGATGTACCGGGCCAAGCAGCAAGGGCGCGCCCGCATCGCGCTCTCGGACCAGGTGTCGAACCAGGCAGCCCAGGCGCGATTGCGCACCCAGCTCGAGCTGCACCGGGCGCTCGAGAACGACGAGCTCGTCGTCTGGTACCAGCCGATCGTGAGCCTGCAGCTCGGCTCGGTCGTCGGCGCCGAAGCCCTCGTCCGATGGCAGCACCCCGAGCGCGGCATCATCCCGCCCGACGAGTTCATCCCCATCGCTGAAGCATCCGGGCTCATCCGCGACCTCGGCTGGCGCGTGCTCGAGATCGCCACCCGGGACGCGGCGAGCTGGTTCAACGACCGGAACCAAGTTCGCCTCTCCGTCAATCTTGCCGCCGCGCAACTCGCCGACGACGATCTCATTGCCCGGGTCCAGCACGCGTTGACGACGACCGGCCTCCCTCCCGGACTCGTTGACCCTGGAACTGACCGAGAGCGCGGCGATGGTCGACGAAGAGCACTGTGTCCGCCAGCTCACGGCCTTTGCGACCTGGGCCTCCATCTCGCGCTCGACGACTTCGGGACCGGCTACTCGTCGCTGTCCTTTCTCCGCCGGCTGCCGATCCACGCAGTCAAGATCGACCGCTCGTTTGTGCAGGGTCTCGGGACGAACCGCGATGACACGCTCATCGTCAGCGGCGTGATCAGCATGGCGAGAGCAATGGGCCATCTCGTGATCGCGGAGGGCATCGAGACCGAACCGCAGCGCGAGGAACTCACCCGGCTCGGCTGCCACTACGGCCAGGGCTATCTCTTCTCGCGAGCAGTCCCCCTCGACCAGCTCGGCGACGTGATCGCCGACATCAACACCGCGCGCAGGCGATCCGCCCCGGATTCGGTCTTCGCATCGGGCGCGATCGCGGGCAACCCAACTGAGCTCACCCGCTGAGCATCGGCACGGGCATCCGTTCGAGGAGCTCGTCGCACGCCCAGGGCGATCCGCAACCGCAGGCTCGTCCGGGGGTTCTGGCGCGCGGCGCGAAGCCCGTCGCATTTTCCGTACGCGTACATTAATGTCCTCGCCGTGACTACGACACGACCCGGCTCGAGGCAGGGCCGGCCGCCCAAGGTCAGCCGTCAGGAGATCGTCGACGCGGCCGTGGCGCTCGCTGACGAGCACGGATTGGATGCAGTCACGATCCGGGCCGTTGCCGCCCGGCTCGGCGTCGCGCCGATGACGTTGTACGGCCACGTGGCCGGTGCCGACGAGCTTGTCGATCTCGTGGTGGGGGCAACGATCGCGGGTGCGGTGGCCAAGCAGCCCAAGCGCGAGTGCGACGGGCGCGGCGCGTTGCTGGACTTCGCTCGTGGGTTGCGTGGCTTGCTTCTGGAGCATCCGGCGGTCCTCGATGCCTACCGGCGGCGACCCGTGCAGGACCCGACCGGGCTGGCGGTGACCGCGGGTGTCCTGTCGGCGCTCATCGCTGACGGGCTGGACGAGGAAGTCGCGATCAGCGTGTATGCGACCATCTACGCCTTCATCGTCGGTTTCGTGTCTCTCGAGACGCGTTCAGTCGACATCGACCGGTCGACGCTCGAGGGCCATCCGACCCTCCAGCGACTGAGCGGTCGACTCGTCGACCTCTTCGATCAAGCCGCCTTCGATCGCGGTCTCGACGCCCTGGTCGACGCGGCGATGCCAGTGAGCCCGGTGAAGACCGGGCAAGGCACCTCATCGCCGGACCTCATCGCGACCGTTCCATGAGAGCCCCGAACAACCGAGGGAGGCGGATGGGCCAAATGCCCGCCGACAGTTCGCCGACCGAGGGGCGACGATCGAGTGGCCCCGCGGTCGTTCAGCCGAAGTCCAGAGCTCACGTGTCGCTTGCCCTCGTCGTCGGCATCGCGCTCGACGCTCGGGGCTTGCCGAGCGCCGTGGTCCTCCCGGCCGCCTGCATGGTCCGAGCCAAGGAACGCGCGGGCAGTGGGCGAACGTCGACCGCGACCTCCACCGATTGGGGCCGGAAGTCGGCTTGCTTGCCGCACGCGTGGCGCCCGAGGGCGCGTGCCGGCGCGGTCCACGAGGTCGCGACGTTCAAGGCTCGGCCAACGGCCTCTCAGTTCAAGCTGTTCGTGCTGGGTGCGCTCGCCAGGCAGATCGCGGCCGGGCGGATCTCCTGGGACCAGACCTTGACGGTCGAAGACGCCGTGAAGAGCCTCGGCAACGGAGCAGGGTCGCTGCAGTTCGCCGCCCCGGGCACTGTGGTCTCGGTCGAGCAAACCGCAATGAGCATGATCTCGATCAGCGACAACACGGCCGCCGACATGCTCATCGGGTTGGTCGGGCGGAACGCGGTCGAGGCACAAGTTCGCCGGTGGACGGCGAATGCCGCCGCCAACGAACCCTTCCTCACGACGAGAGAGGTGTTCTTGCTGCACTATGTCGCGGGTCTGGCGGATCGTTATCTCGCCACGCCGCGCGGGCAACGAGCTGCCTTCCTCGCCTCGTCGGTCGACCCGCTTCCGCTCAGCGACATCGCCTCGGGCTTCTCGCTCGACCCTCGCTACGTCGACGAGATCGAATGGTTCGCCTCCCCGATTGATGTCTGTCGAGCGTTCGCCGGGTTGCAGATGCTCTCCAGGCAGCCCGCCTTGTCACCATTGTCCACGATCCTCGCCCTCCAACCCGGCGGGAACGGACCGGACGCCTCCGTGTGGCCCACCGTCTGGTACAAGGGCGGCTCGGAGCCTGGAGTACTGACGCTCGGCTGGCTCGCGACGAACCGTCACGGAGAGACCTACGTCGTCGAGGCCATGGTGTCGAATCCCGATGCAGCCCTGTCCGCCGATTCGATCCCCGACCTCGTGTCAATCGCCAAACGCACCTTCGACCTCCTCGATCAGTCCATCTCGTTCACCCGGTCGCCAACGCAGGACGTTGCACGCCCTCACTGAGACGATCCTCGCGGTCCTCTCGACCGTCGTCGCACGGTCGCGGCTCCCTCAGCTCATGCTGATCGTCCAGCCCAAGACGGTGAGCGGCTGTCAGTCGCGCGATTCGCACCTCTCCCGAGTGGAGGTGGCGGACTCGCACAACGAAGCTCCGTCGGTCGATCGACTCGAGGGTGTAGCTGTCGCCGTGGCCGGTGGCGCGCCTGGGGAAGGTGTGTCCGCCCGCGGTGACCGACCGCGGGCGGAACGTCAGCCTGAGGACCTCTGTCGCGTCTCGATCGAATGTGCGATAGGAGATGCCCCGATGGTCGTACGTGACGCGCTGGACCACCGAGCTTGAGCCCAAGAGGTGACTCTGGCCATTGGGCGCGAGACCGGGGAGCGCCGCCATCGCCCAGTTGAAGCTGCGCAGGTAGTCCGCGTAGCCGTCACTGAACCAGTACTGGATGCCCCCGAAGGCCTCCCCGCAACATGAGACACGGCCATCGGATGCGGCGAAGTAGGTCGCGTAGTTGAGCGACCGGAACGCGTGCTCTTCCGCCGGTTGGTCGCCGGTCTTCGCGTGGTAGATCGCGTTCACCGCAGCCCATCGGGACGTGTCGCTGCCGAGACCGGAGTCCGAACAGCACAGGTACCCCCGCGATTGGCCAGGCCTTGCTCGTTGATCCCCAAGGCACCGGAGTACGGGCCTGCGCCGAAGCGTTGCGCGACCCAGTCGATCAGGTGGCTGACCTGTTTCCGCCATTCGTGATCGAAAGCGGACCGGTCAGGCCGGTTGAGGAGGTAGAGGGCGGTGTACGTAGGCGCGGCCTGGTTGACGTTGTTCACGTCCTTGGCAACGTCCTCGAAGTACCCACTCCACTTGTCGTACGTCGGGCTGCGGGGATTCAGCGGATGGGAGGCCAGCCAGCGCCACGCGACTCGGCGCGCGCGGACGTACGCCCGACGGTCACCCTTCCCGATCCGGATGAGCTCGTCGAAGAGGCGCAGGGGCGAGACCACGACTCCCCCGTACTCCTCGCCGTCAAGCGTGGCACCTGTTCTCGCGTCGACGCGGAACGCCCACGGCGTGTGCGCGTCGTCTCCCGTTCGCACGTGGGCGGCGAGAGCATCGGCGGAGTGGATCGCGGCGGTGAGATAGCGAGGGTTGCCCGTCATCTCGTAGAAGAGGGCGTACCCGATCCCCAGCTCGCCGATCTTGTCCGGCTCGATCCCCCCGTAGAAGTCGTGGGGCAGGTCGGAGAGGCAACGGCCGTAGTCGGCTTGATTCCCGCACCCGGTGGCGAACGGAACGCTGGGCCAGTTCCAGGACGCGGGCGAAGTCCCATGCGCGAGCTGGTAGTCGAGCATCGTGGCGACCGTACGAATGGCTTGGTGGTCGCCCGAATACGGGTACCAGGCCAACGCGGAGTCGACGAATGCTCCGAAGGTCATGGCCGGGTTGTTCTGCCAATACACACCCTGGAGCGTGTTGCCGTCGAACACCGAGTTGACGAGATACGACTTGAGCCCGGTTCCCCGTTGATCGGGCACCTTGTGCTCGATGAAGTTCCAACCGAGTCGGAGCACTTTGTCGTAGCCGAGATGCTGTCGGGGCTTGTACCAAGCGAGCAGCTTCCCGTGCGCATCCTTGACCGCCGAGTGCCACGGAAGCTCCGACGTGACGGGACCGGCGGGTGTCGGGGAGACGACCTCAGCCGCACCTGGACTCACACCCGTGAACGCTTGGGTGCCGATCCCGACCAATGCCACGAGAACGATCACCCGAATGCGTCGCATTCGGCTGAACCTACCCTCGAAACAGTGAGCAGTGGCCGAGCCGCGCGCGGCGCGTCGATGACCGTCGACCGATCGCCGGTGACGACGAAGCCGGGCCTCGTCAGTCCGCGTTCTCCGGCGGGATCGGCGCGGTGCACGCGGCACCGCCACAGACGTCGCTGATCGGCCCGGCCGGATGCCAGAACTGATCTTTGAGGCTCCGTACGCCCGGGATGTTCGGCGTGTCGTCGTGGGGGTCGTGCCCGGCGCGTGGCGGCGTGTTGCTCACCGGTGAGGACGGCGAGCCCGTGTCCCACAGGAAGTACGCGGACCCGCCCCAGGGGTAGGACGGCACCGGTCGCAGGAACGCCCCGAGGTCGTCGGCGATCCGTCCCGGCTGCGCGAGCGGGACATGGGCCGGGACGCGCATCGTCGCGGCCTCGACGCGCAACGTGTACTCGCTGACCTGGTGGTCACCGACCGCGCCGAGCAGCAGGACGTCGTGGCGCGGTGTACCGGGGAGAGGATCGCGCGTCACGTGGTTCGCGTAGCCGTCGGTCTCGCCCCGATCCCAGAGGAGCTGGGCGACCGCGAGTCCGATGAGCCGGTCGTATCGACTCGGGTACGACGGCTTGAGGATCGTCAGGTAGTCGTCGAAGTCCACGCTGCGATCGAGGAGGAGCGAGTAGTTCATGCCCGCCTCGGCCAGAGTCGAGCGGGTGAAGCCCTGGGCGACGGCGGTGAGCGCGCCGCCGAGGATCGCACCTTGGCTGTTGCCGTCGAAGTAGAGCTGGCTCGTGTCGAGGGCGGTGTGCCCGTCGAGCTGGAACGCGGGGTTGGCGGCGAGCCCGAACGGGTCGCGCATGAGGTCGCCGAGGAAGAGGAACGCGAGGATCCCCTGCTGCAGCCGGTCGGCGATCTTGGGCATGTTCGAGAGGTCCTGGAGGACCGTGATGGCGCTCCCGAGGTCTTCCTCGGCCATGCCGTACCAGTTGGTGGCGCAATAGGCGATGTCGTGCTGCTCGGCCATGGTTCGGGTGAGGCGGCCGTTGACCTCGGTGAGATCGCCGAAGAGGCCGTGCCCGTAGAGCGCCATCCTCGCCGGCGTCGCCGCCGCGGCCGCGGGGAGGTTGCACACGAACTGCGCGGTGAACGTGCCGGGTTGACGGCGCGGCAGCCCGTCGGGGCCGAGCACGAAGCGGCCTCCCGGCGCACCGCCGTTGGTGAGGTAGAGCGGGAAGCGCAAGGGTGCCCTCGATGCGCCGGCGCACCTGCGGGTTCGGGTTCTCGACGACGTTGGTCACCGTGTAGGCGGGCGTGCCGCTCCCCAACGCGTTGAAGGCGTCGTCGCGGATCGCGAGCATCCGGCCCGTCAGGCTCCGGGTGCTGGCGACGGTGAAGTCCCACGCGAGCTGGAGGTCGTGACGGCGGACTCCTGCGAGCGCGAGATCCAAGAAGATCCGATCCATCGCGAGGCGGCGCGACTCGAAGGTGGCGTCGGTGGTGCGCTGACCGTCGCGGTACGCGGCGAACGCCTTCGTGGGTGCGAGGCGATGGTGGGATGCATCGACGAGGCGTCGCATGCCGACGACGATGCGATGGCCGTCCTCGAGGTTGGACACGGGACGGATGAAGAGGACCGGTGGCTCGCCGGGATCCGCGTTCGCGTCGAGCTCGGCCCAGAACGGCAGACGCGTGTGGGTGGTCGCGTCGAGGACGACGATGGGCGAGGTGGGCGCGATCGAGCGCGAGGCGTCGGCGAGTCCGGGCACGCCCGATGCGGTGACGTCGAGCCCGGGAAGCTGCACCATGATCTGGGAGCCCGGGCTCCACCCGTCGGCGCGGTTCTGGTCGGTGACGTCGATCGGCGCGCCGGAGGCGTTGGTGGGGAGCGACGCGGAGGAGAGCGCGAGCCGGCGACCCGTGGGTGTGCTCGGATCGCGAACGGTGAAGTGGTCGTTCGGGAACGGGAGCATGCACTGCGGCGCGATCGGGTCGCAGCGCGTCTGGGTCGCGGTGTCCACGCCGAGCTGCGCGACGGGCACCGGGCGAGCCGACCACCGCGGCCCCCGCAACCATCCGCACCCGCTCGCCACCAACGCGACCACCACCGCGATCGCCGCGTACCCGCGCAGTCGTGCTCTGCCGGCTCGCACCATGTCCGCCCCCCGACTCGACGATCGGATGCTAATCCCTCGCCAGTTCGCGTGACTGCTGCGCCCGGGTCGGTCGGAAGGCCCGAGGCGGCATCAGTGTGATGGAATCGGCGCCATGGCACCCAGGATCGAGATCTCGCGCGACATCGCCGCCTCTCCCGAAGCCGTCTACGCCGCCATCTCGGACGTGACGCGCATGGGCGAGTGGTCCGAGGAATGCCACACGTGCGAGTGGCGCGACGGCGCTGACGGTCCTGTCGTCGGCGCAACCTTCGACGGCCACAACCGCAATGGCGACCACGAATGGACCAGCCAAGGCAAGGTGATCGAAGCTGATCCCGGCCGGTCCTTCGCGTTCGAGTGCTCGATGTTCGACTTCCACTTCTCGACCTGGGGCTACCGCATCGAGCCCACCGACACGGGATGCCGGGTGACCGAGTGGAGCGAAGACCTCCGGCCCGAGTCGGCCCTGGAGCTCAGCAAGCAGATGTCGGGCATCGACGACCGCGCGGCCCGCAATCGCCGGACGATGAGCGGGACGCTCGAGCGCCTGGCCGCCGCACTGGAAGCCTGAGCGACATCTCGCCCCGCTTCTGGCCGCCGCGGCGGGGCCGTTGCGGTCGGTGACCATGAGGAGAGCCCGTCCGGCAGAATCCCGTCGGTGGCGTACACCCAGCCGCCGGTCGTCGACGACCAACGCCCAGTGACCGGACGCCTCCAGTGTGCGGCGCTCGGATCGGCCGGGCCTACCTCCTCACCGGCTTCTCGGTGCCCCAGGACAAACGACGCGTCGACCGCTGGGAACGTCGTCGCCACGCGGCCCGGTCCCCCGAGGCCCCGCATCATCGCAACCGACCGACTCCGCGCCGTTCACGTGCAAACGCTGCTCGAGCACCGCCTCGAATCCCCCGGCATCAGGTCATGTCGTCCGCTTCCGTCGGAGGTGGCTCACCCCTGCTGCCAGACATCGACGCCAGTTGGTGTGGTCGCCCATCGGTAGGCGATGTGTTGGTCCGGGCGGACGAGGAGTGCGCCTTCGTCGGGCATGGCGAGGATGGTGGACCACCATCGATCGGGATCCTCGAAATCGACGCCCACGCGCAGGTCGCCATCGGCTCCACACGCGGGCCCGGCGATGAGCACGGGCCGGTCGAGTGGGATCAGGTCCAGCGTCGAGCACCGCGAGCCGTCGCGTTGGATCCATCCGTGTGGGAGGCGCGCGCCGGGGCGGCTCGATGGCACATAGGTGCGTACGGCGGCGTCGTCGTCGGGCTCCTTGGCGACGGCGCCTTGGGCCCACGCGTAGGAGTAGCCAAGCTGAAGTCCAAGCATGTCGAAGTGGGTGGCCTGGTTCGCGATCGCAACCGCGACCCGTGCCCGTCCGTTGACGTCGGCGAGGGTGGCTTCCATATTGGTCGCAAAGACTGCAGGGTCGGGGTCGGCGCCGAGTGCCACGGGCACTTCGATGAGCTTCAACGCGTTGGCGAGGCTGACCTCGGCGTTGCGTTGCGCGACGGGACGGCGTTCACGCTCGTATGAGTCGAGCAGCGCGGCCCCGGCATGACCGTGCTCGACCGCGGCGAGCTTCCACGCAAGGTTGTGCGCGTCCTGCACACCGGTGTTGAGCCCCATTCCGCCGGTGGGCGGGAACCGGTGCGCGGCGTCGCCGACGAGGAAGGAGCGCCCATCACGAAACCGCGGTGCAACCTGAGCGGTCATCGTCCACGTCGCGATCGTGACGATGTCGAGATCCACGCCCGGGTCTTCGAGCGCGGCACGCACGAGCTGCTCGCACCGTTCTGTCGTGTACGACGCCGCGTCCTCGATGTCCGGGTCGTAGGGATGCATGTACACCCACTCGCGGTCGATGTCATGCGCCACGAACGTGCCACCGGCCCCGGGATCGCAGATCCAGAACAACACGCCCGGATGCTCGCCCACGAGGTCTCGCAGGTTGGCCGCGAGATGCACCATGACGAAGCTCTGGATGCGATGCGGGCCCTCGGGCACGATCCCGAGCATGCGCCGCACGGGACTCGACGCACCGTCGCACGCGAGCAGCCACCGGCTCGAGATCTCGAGCGGGCCGTCCGGTCCGGTCATCGTCGAAACCACTCCCCCCTCGTGGGTGGTCGCCGACTCCCAATGATGTTCGTAGCGCACGGGCAGACCGACCCGTGCGAGTGCATCGACGAGCAACGGCTCGAGGTGATGCTGGGAGAGGTTGCGCAGCGGCGTGGGCGTCACTGCGAGCTGTTCATCGCCTTGGCGTTCATAGGGCAGGCTCCCGAGGACCGCGCCGCCCAGCTTGGTCACCCAGTGCACGGCACCGGCATCGGCGGGGTCCTGCGCCTGCGCACGGATGGAGTCGACGTCGAGGCCGATCTGGCGCCAGATCTCGAAGGTGCGCGCGTTGATCGCGTGGGCAGCGGGCGCGCGCTGTGGTCCGTCGCGGCGTTCCACGATCGCCACCGAGCTGCCCAGCCGCTCGAGCAGCAGCGCCGCGGTGAGCCCGACGGGACCTGCGCCGACGACCAGGACATCGACATCGACGTGCTGCATCAGAGCAGTCCTGGATACGAGCCGCCGTCGAGGTGGAGGTTCTGGCCCGAGATGTACCCGGCCTGCGCGCTGCACAGAAAGGCGCACGCGTCGCCGACTTCGTCCGGCCGCCCGAGCCGGCCCGCCGCGATCGTGGCGGCGATCTCCGCGTACGCCTCCTCGAGCGCGATCCCCTTGATCGCGACCGCAAGCTCGGCCATCTGGCGCTGGCGTCCGGTGTCGATCCGTTCCGGCAGCAGGTTGTTGAGGGTGACGTTCGCAGACGCGACCTCGCGCGACAGGCCCTTCGACGCGGACGTGAGCCCGGTGCGAGCAGCCGACGACAGCCCCATCGCGGCATGGGGAGCCGTCACCATGGCCGAGGTGATGTTGACGATGCGGCCGAACCGTCGCGCCACCATGCCGTCGATCACGTCGCGGATGAGCAACAGCGGCGCGATCATGTTCGCGTCCACCGCAGCCATCCACTCGTCGCGGCCCCACTGCTGGAACTGCCCCGGAGGCGGCCCTCCGTTGTTCGTCACGAGAATGTCCGGCTCTCCGCTTGCCGCGACGAGCGCCGCTCGGGTGGCGGGGTCGGCGATGTCACCCGCAACCGTCTGAACCGTGACCGACGACCGCGCTTGCAGCGCGGTCGCGGCCGCTTCGAGACGTCTCCGATCACGTCCGTTGATCACCACATGGACGCCTTCGCGCGCGAGGGACTGCGCGCACGCGAAGCCGAGGCCCGCGCTCGACGCGGCCACGATCGCACGGCGACCGGCAATGCCGAGATCCATCAGAAGTCCAGGTCCGACGGGGGTGCGGGTCCCCACTGGTTGATCGGCTCGAGCAGGCCGTACGCACCGGCCGGCGTGTCGGCCGTGAGCAGGTCCGAATCGGTCCAGTGCTCGACGGTGAAACCCAGCGGATCCTTCCAGTAGTCGAAGACCTGCCCACCGAGCACATGACGTCCGACACCCCAATAGTGCCGGCGTTGCGCCGCGAGCAGATGATCGTGGCCGGCCATGAGATCGTCGAAGTCCGCGACCTCCCACGCACAATGACCGAGTCGCTCCTCACCGGTCTCGACGATCAGCAACGTGTGGTGATCGGCAGGCTGGTCTCCACGATCGCAGCGCATGAAGCGACCGACCGGCTCTTCGGGCGCACTGAGGTAGACGTCGTCCGAAGCGAGCAGCCCGAGCGTCTCGGAGTACCAGCCGGCGAGTCTGGCGAGCGAAGCTGTCTTCAGTGCCGCGTGCCCGAACCGCTTCACCTGTGACGCACCCGTGACGATTCGCTGCAGCTCGCCGATCCGGACGCGCTCGACGCCGACATTGAGCGGCGCGTGACCGCGGACCTCGATCGGCGCCGACCGCTCAATCCCTGTCACGACGTCGACGACGCGCCCGTCCGGGTCGGTGAGGTGCACGACGAGTCCACCCCCCGGTTCGTCGAGCTTCTCGACGACAGCTCCGGTCTGCTCGGCAAGCCGGTCGAGATCCGGACGGGTCGCCTCGAACGCCAAGCCGACGAACGCCGGGGCGCCGCGATGCGTCACGTGGACGTGATGATCCGTGTCGGTGCCGCGCATGTACAGCGAGTCCTCGGTGCGCGTCGCGGTGTGCATCCCGAACGCGTGGAGGAAGGTCTCCATCTCGTCGAGATCGGGCGCTCGGAAGCGCGGGAACGCGACGTCGCGGGCACGAATGATCGGACCAGCCATGCCGAGATAGTACGACGTCGAAGTTTCGCTGTCAAAAGATTCTGTATCGAAGTATCCTGGCGCGGATGACGATGCGCGAGATCCTCGACGACACGATGGCGAGCTGGAGACGTGAGCGACCCGACCTCGACCTCGACGCCATGGGCACGACCTTGCGCATCAATCAGCTCATGAACACCGCACTCCGATCGGCCGAGGCCCTGTTCGAGCCGCATGGCATCACCGTCGGTGAGTTCGACGTCCTCGCCGCGCTGCGACGCGGTGGCGCCGGCACCGTCCTGACGCCGACGGCCCTGGCCCGGGTCGCGATGATCTCCCCGGCCGGGATGACCAACCGCCTCAATCGCCTCGAAGCCGCGGGACTCATCGTGCGACGACCTGACCCCGAGGACCGCCGCGGGTCCCACGTCGCGCTCACCCCGAACGGACACGCCATCGCCGACCGGGCCCTCGAGGACCTCGTGACCGCGGAGAACGAGCTCTTCGGCGAGCTGAGCGCGTCGGAACACCAGCGCCTCGATCGCATCCTCGACAAGCTCATCCAACGTCTCGACCGATAACGAGCTGAGGACGCGCCGACGCTACGAGGTACCGCCGAGCGCCACCGTGAACAGGTCCTCGCCCACGGAGACCCGGCCGGTGTAGCCGCCATCTCGTACGTCGGCCGCGAACGCCTCCACCTCGGCGTCGCCGTTCGGCGGCGGGATCAGGTGGGTGAGCACGAGGTGCGGGACACCGGCGCGCTCGGCCATCGCGCCCAGCGGCACCGTGTCCGCGTGGTAGCTGAAGATCGTCTCGAAGGAGCTCCCCTCGATCGCCTCGCGCATCGCGGTGGTTCGACACGCCTCGTGAACGAGCACGTCAGCCCCCTGGCTCAGCTTCTCCACCTCGTCGCAGACGCGCGTGTCGCCCGAGATCACGACCACACCGTTCGGCGTCGTCACCCGGAACGCGACGGCGCCGTCGACCGGCTCGTGGTGGACCGCGACGGCGTCGACGACGACTGAGCCGTCGTCGGACGCCCACACCGTCGCCGGTTGGGCGCCGGCATCGAAGACCCGCAGGTCCATCGACGGGGGATCCGGCTGCACGTGCTCGATGCGCAGCGCGATGTCGTCGTCGAAGGTCTCGAGCATCCGACGCACGAAGCGTGCGGTACTCCCTTCGGGCGCGATCACCGGCAGCGGTGTCGACGGCGCGATCTGGGTGAAGAGCCACCTGGTCAGGACGACGTCGGTCAGATCCACCACGTGGTCGCTGTGCACATGGGTCACGAACAGCGCGGTGAGCGCGTGCGGTGGACACCCGGCCTCGGTGAGCCGCAGCACCGTCGCCCGGCCCGCGTCGAACTGCAGGGCGATGTCCCCGTGCTGCACGAGCGTCCCCGGCCCGGCCCGGCCGGGCGCCGGGCAGGGGAACGCCGGTGCCGGTGAGCGTGACGACGGTGGGCGGCATGCTCATCCGTGCTTCCCGAGCGTCCAGCCCTGGGGTGCGAGCACCTCGTCGGCGATCGCGTGCGGTACCGCTTCCAACGTCGTCGCCATCGTGTCGTTCCACCGGTTCAGGTAGCCGAACAACGCGCAGACCGCCACGATCGCGGTGATCTGCTCGTCGGACCAGTAGCGCCGGCACTCGTCGAAGTCCTCGTCGGTCACCGCGTTCGGCGACTGACCCGAGTGCAAGGCCAGCCGCAGGGCGGCGCGCTCCGGGTCATCGAATCGGTCGCTCGTCTCGAACGACCACAGGTCGGCGAGCTTCGTCGGCTTCGACCCCGAGGTGCGATGCGTGCGCGGCGGTGTGGGCCTGGCAGTACCGGCATCCGGCCCCTGCGCTCGCCATGAACCCGATCAGCTGTTTGAGATCCACCGGAAGGAGCTCGTTCAGGAACACGACGCTGGAGAGCCCGGTCATCCCGTCGAGCAGCCCCGGGAACGCGTGCCATCACGCGCAGGGAGCTGGGCACGAACCCCATGAAGCCCTCGATGAGCGCGAAGCCATCGGCGTACTCGGCCAGGTCTTCGTTCGAGAGCGGGGCGATCCTGCTCATGCGTGCACCCCGATGGACCAGCCTTGCGGCGCGAGCACCTGGTCGGCAACGTCACGCGCCGCGGCTCGAGGGTCGTGGCCATCGTGTCGTTCCACCGGTTGAGGAGCCCGAACAGTGCGCAGACGGCGACGATCGCGGTGATCTGGTCGTCGGTGTAGAAGCGACGACACTCGGCAAAGTCGTCGTCGGTCGCGGCATTCGGCGACTGTCCGGCGTGCAACGCGAGCCGGAGCGCGGCCCGCTCCGCATCCGAGAACCGGTCGCTCGTCTCGAACGACCACAGCTCGGAGAGCTTGTCCGGGTCCACGCCCAGGTGGTCGGCATGCGCGGCGGTGTGCGCCTGGCAGTACCGACAGCCCGCCGCCGCGCTGGCGATGTTGCCCACCATCTGCGCCAGCTCCTCGGAGATGAGCCCGTTCATCGCCGCGGCGTGGGCCAGGCCGACGTACCCCTCCAGCAGACCGGGAACCCGAGCCATCGTGAAGACCGTGTTGGGGACGAGTCCCATGATCTGCTCGTAGGCCCCGAAGATCGGTTCGTGGACCTGCAGGTCCGCTCTCGCCAATGGTGCGATCCGGCTCATGGCTCGTCCCTTTCGCTTGTCGTCCGACCAACCACATGTCGGATCCTATTTCCCTTGTCAAGTGACCAGTTAGACTCCGAGGCATGAGCCGAGCCGAGCAACGCGACGCCACCCGCCAACGCATCGTCGATGCCGCCGTCGAGACGTTCGCCGAGCACGGCTTCGGCGCGTCGAGCACCCGCGACATCGCGACCCGCGCCGGCGTGACCCAGGGGCTGTTGACGTATCACTTCGCGTCGAAGGACGACCTGTGGCGGGCGGCAGCCGACCAGGTCTTCGGTGGTCTCGTCGCCGCGCTCCCCGTTCGCGAACCACACCCGCGCCGCGAGGAGGGCCGCACCGGCGTCCGCGCCGCGATCCGCAGCTACGTGCGCTTCGCGGCGGACCACCCGGAGCTCTTCCACTTCATGGTCGATGCCGGCCGCCACGACGACGACCGGATGCGATGGCTCGTCGATACCCACCTCGCACCGTTCTTCGCCGGACTCCAGGCCCTCGGCGGTCCGACGCGCGGCGGTGCCGGGAAGCTCGCGCCGCACGCCTACTACGCGCTCGCCGGCGCGGCGTCGCTGATCTTCGCGGTCGCGCCCGAATGCGCCGCGCTCACCGGCACCAACCCCCAGTCGTCGGCCAGCGTCAAGCGCCATGCGGATCTGATCGCCGACCTGTTCGCTCCTGAATAACTTCACCGGTCACTTGACAAGCTGAATCCGACGGCGGATACTTCGCTGGTCGTTCGACCAGCGAAGGAGGGTCGTCGTGGAGCGGATCGCGAAGGACGTGCTCATCGTGGGCGCCGGGCCGGCTGGGCTCACCGCGGCGTCACTCCTCGCCCGCGCCGGCGTCGACGCCCTCACCGTCACCAAGTACGCGACCGCGAACTCGCCCCGGGCCCACATCACCAACCAGCGGACGGTCGAGATCCTGCGTGACCTCGGCCTCGAGGATCGCGTCCGCGCGCGGGCGCTCCCACACCACCTCATGGGCAAGCAGGTGTTCGCCACCGCGTTCGCCGGGCGCGAGATCTCACGCATGGCGACGTGGGGAACGGGCGACGACCGGATCGGCGAGTACCGCGCCGCGAGCCCGTGCGAGATGTGCAACATCCCCCAACACATCCTCGAGCCGATCATGCTCCAACACGCCTGCGAGCTCGGCGCCGAGATCCGGCTCCACCACGAGGTGGTCGCGCTCCACGAGGAGGCCGACGTGGTGATTGCACGCGTCCGTCCACGCGATGGGAGCCGGGAGTTCGAGGTCGCGGCGCGGTACGTCATCGGATGCGACGGCGCCCGCACGATCGTCGGCGAGGAGGGCGGGTTCGAGTTCGAGGGACAGGGCGGCCTCGGCAATGCCATCACCGTCTGGATCGACGCCGACCTCTCCCGGTACACCCGGCACCGGTCCGGCGCGCTGTTCGTCGTGTGCAATCCCGGCAGCGACGACATCGTCAGCATCTGGACCTGTATCGAGCCCTGGAACGAGTGGAGCACGATCTTCGTGCGCCACGGTCAGAAGCCGAACGAGCTCACCGAGGAAGCGGTGATGCCGCGGGTCCGGGCCGCGATCGGCGACCCGGACGTCGACGTGCGGATCCGTCACATCAGCCAGTGGGAGTTCAACCACGTCGTCGCCGCGCACTACCGCCGCGGCCGCATGTTCCTGGCCGGCGACGCCGCCCACCGCCACCCACCCGCGAACGGGCTCGGCAGCAACACGTCGATACAGGACGCCTACAACCTCGCCTGGAAGCTCGCGCTCGTTCTGCAGGGCCGGGCCGGAGCCGGCCTGCTCGACACCTACGACGCGGAGCGCCAACCGGTCGGCCGACAGATCGTGGACCGGGCCAACCAGAGCGTCGGCGAGATGGTGCCGTGGCTGAGCGCGGCAGGCGTGCTCGACGGCCTCGACCAGGACGCGGCGACCAAGCAGCTGGACGAGATCTTCGGGCCCGACGGCGAGGACGCGCGCTCGGCCATGTTCAGCGGCCTCGAGCTGATGAACGCACAGTTCAACGCGCTGGGCGTCGAGCTCGGGCAGCGTTACACGTCCGCCGCGGTGGTCGGTGACGGCACCGAGTTCCCTGCGTACACGCGCGACCCGGAGCTGCATTACCACCCGACCACGCATCCTGGTGCGGCGCTCCCCCACGCGTGGCTCGGGCGCGGCACGCGCGACGTCTCCACGTTGGACCTCGGCGCGTACGACCGATTCACGCTCATCACCGGCGCGGACGGCACGGCGTGGGAGACGGCCGCGGCGGCCGTCTCAGCCAAGCTCGGCGTGGAGATCCGGCCGTTCCGCGTCGCGCTCGGCCAGGACCACAACGACGTCCTCGGCACCTGGACCCGAGCGCGCGAGGTCGCCGACGACGGCTGCGTGCTGGTCCGTCCCGACCGATTCGTGGCGTGGCGCAGCGCAGGCGCCGTCGACGACGCGACGCTCGCGCTCGGCGCCGTGATGCACACGATCCTCGACCGCTGAGACGCGAGGTCTCCGATGGCGATCCACCGATTCCTGGACATCACCCTCGCAGTGCCCGAGCCCGACCAGCTCGGCGCGTTCTGGGAACGCCGAGGGATGCGGCGCGCCGGCGCGGTCCTCGGTACCGACGACCGGTCCCGGCAGATCACGCTCGCGGAGGGCCCCTACCGCCATCTCGCCGAACTGCACCTCGGCTGTGAGGACGAAGCCGACCTCGTGGCGATTGCTGCTCGACTCGAGGTGCTCGGCATCCGGGCAACCGTCGCCGACACGACGCTGACGTGCGCCGATCCGGTGTTCGACCACCGGGTGGTCATCGACGTCGTCGGCGACGCGCCACTGACCGGCGGCAAGGTCCGGGCGACGAACCGTCCGGGTCGCGCCGAGCGGACCACCACGCGCGCCGACGTCGTCGAGGAGACCGTGCCCCGACCCCCGCGCCGCGTCGGGCACGTCGTGCTCGGCACCCCACACGTCGCCGAGGCCTGCGCGTTCTACCTCGACGGGCTCGGGTTCCGCGTCTCCGACCGGTTGCTCGACGGCGTCCTGACCTTCGCCCGGGTCGAGTCCGACCACCACAACCTGCTCATCCAACCTGCACCCGTCTCCTACCTCAACCACTACGCGCTCGAGATGGACGATCTCGACGCGATCGGCGTGACCGGTTCCGCGGTGCTCGCCGAGCGGGCCGACGCCCACGTCGTCGGCGTCGGTCGGCACCGCCTCGGCTCCAACCTGTTCTGGTATCTCTCCGACCCGGCGGGCACGATGTTCGAGCTGTTCGCCGACATGGACCAGATCACCGACGACGACGCGTGGGACCATGACCACCGACGCGACGACTGGACACCCGACGAAGCCGGCCTGTCGGTCTGGGGCCCGGCCGAGCCGCCCGAGGCGTTCTTCACCCCGCCCGACCTCGCCGCCATCGGCGCGGCGCGTGAAGCGCTCGGGAGGCGATGACCGTGGATCTCGGAATCCGGGGCCGCACTGCGATCGTGATGGCGTCGAGCCGGGGACTCGGCCGTGCGTGCGCTGAGTCGTTGATGCGGGAGGGCGCCGCGGTGACGATCAACGGGCGCGACGAGGCGACGCTCACCCCGGCAGCGCGGGAGCTGCAGGATCGGCACGGGGTCGCGGTGACACCGGTCGTCGGCGACGTGACCGAGGCGGCGACCCGGACCGCACTGCTCGACGCTTGCCCGGCGCCGGACATTCTCGTCACGAACAACGCCGGCCCGTCGCCCGCGCCCTATCGATCCTGGGACCGCGACACCTGGCTCGCCGCGCTCGACGCAAACCTGCTCGCGCCAATGCTGATGGTGCAGGCGGTGCTCGACGGCATGATCGACCGACGGTTCGGACGGATCGTGAACATCACCTCCGCCATGGTCAAGGCACCCGTTGGCGCGATGGGACTGTCGTCGGGTGCCCGTGCCGCACTCACCGCGGCGGTGAAGGGCATCTCGCACGACGTCGCGCACGCGAACGTGACGATTAACAACCTGTGTCCCGAGCGCTTTGATACCGACCGCCAGCGCCAGATGGCCGAGATCGCCAGCACGGTCAAGGGCATCACCATCGACGACGCCTACGACGAGATCCGCGCCACCATCGCGGCCGGGCGACTCGGCATCCCATCCGAGCTCGGCGACGCATGCGCGTTCCTCTGCAGCGCACAGGCGGGATACCTCTCCGGCCAGAGCATCAGCCTGGACGGGGGCTCGTTCCCCGGCCTGCTGTGACGATCCGGAACACCTGACCAAGGAGCGAACGATGACCTACCCATGGGACGCCGACCACCGGAAGTTCCTCGATGACCACCTCTGGGCGGTCCTCGCGACGGGACGGGCCGATGGCTCACCGCAGCAGTCGATGATCGGCTACGCCGTCGACTCGGACGGGCGGCTCCTCATCTCGGCCAAGTCGTACACCGCCAAGTGGAAGAACGCGCGACGCCAACCTCGGTGTCGGTCACCGTGCCCGACGGCCGGGCGCACCTCGTCATCTACGGCGAGGCGGAACTGATCGACGCCGACCCGCTCCGGGCGGAGCTCACCGCGCAGATCTTCGCCGCGATGTCCGGCACCGAGCCCGCGGACCCCGCCACGCTCGTCGACGCTCTGAACGAGCAGCAGCGCACCGTCATGCGAGTCACGCCGGCGAAGACGATGTACATGGGCTGAGCCGCGTGCGTGCGGGCGGGGCACTGGCCGTGTGCCCGGACCGAGGAGCACGACGCGTGCCGCCGCCACTCCACCGACGACCAGATCACCGCAATCGTCGCCGTCTGCGCCGATCTTCGGGTTTCCTCAACCACTGGAACGACACCATGACCACCGCGCTCGAACTCACACCACGAGATGTCGCCGACTGCGTCTTCGCCCCACAGGGCTGGACCCCGGGCACGCACAGATGACCACCGTCGAGCGGCGTGCGTTCCTCCGGCGGCGGACGACGTACCTCGTCGGAGTCCCGCTGCTGCTCGGACTGGGTGTGCTGCTCCTCGTGGTCGTCGCGCCCTACGTGTACATCCACTACATCGAAGGCCCCGTCACCGGCGAAGCTCTCGTTCGAGCCCGCGGCCGCCGGGTCGAGATCCGCGGCGCCGATCCGCCTCGACGGCACCTGGCGCGTCGCGCCCGGCTCGCAGGCCGGCTACCGGGTCGACGAGACTCTGTTCGGCCAAGCAACGACCGCGGTCGGCCGCACCAACGCCATCCGGGGCCGGTTCGTGCTCGACGGGACGACGGTGCAATCGGGTGCGTTCACGGTCGACCTGCGCGACGTTTCAAGCGACCGGGAGGTCCGTGACCAGCAATTCCACGACCGGATCATGAACACCGCCAGCTTTCCGACTGCGACCTTCCGGCTGACTGAACCGGTGACTCTCCGCCGGCTCCCGGCCGACCTGACGACCCTCCGCGTGCGCGGCGCGCGGCCGCCTGACCCTGCACGGGAAGACGCGACGCGTGACCGTCACGCTCGCCGCCCGTCGCAACGGTCCGCACATCGAGATCCAGGGATCGATCCCGGTCGCCTTCGCCGACTACGGCATCCCCAACCCGAGCTTCGGCCCGGCCCGGACCGACGACCGCGGCGCGATCGAGCTCCTCCTGGTGTTCGCCCACGTCGACTGAGCGCACGCTCTCCGCGACGCGGCTTCGGCTTCGGTGAATGCGGACCTGTGCGCCGCCAGCAGCTCGGCGAGGTCGGGGACGTCGGTCGGAGACGCGGGCATTGCCACCGGCAAGCCCGGCGACATCGATGACGCACAGGCACGCAGCGGGCACGGGTTCCAAGGGCACGAACCGGCACGCCGCCGCGGAGAGCGCGTTCGAGCGGCAGCCCCGCTGGAACGGAAACGCACCCCGCCACGCTAGGAACCTATGAAATGGGGAAGTCGAAGTAGGTCTCGGGGTAGGGCTCGTCGCTCAGCACGTAGTGCCACCACTCCCGTTCGTACGGCTCGAACCCACTGGCACCCATGAGAGAGCACAGGGTCCGGCGGTTGTCTGCCTCGCTCGCCGTGACTTCCTTCGCCCCGTGATGGGAACGCTCGTCCATGAGATCGTGGCCACCCCCCATCGCGGCGACCGCGCCGGTGTCGAGTCGGTAGAGCGTCAGGTCGACGGCGCTCCCTCGGCTGTGGCCCGATCGCGGGGCGACGTACCCATTCGAGAACATCGCGGCCCGGTCGATGTTCGGATAGAACCGCTCCTTCGTGCGTTCGTCCTCCGGCTGGGCCGACCATTCCAGGAAGCGATCGACGGCGCGCTGAGGCCGGTAGCCGTCCCAGAGCAGCAGGCCGAAGCCGAGCGCGGCTGCCCGCAGCTTCGCTTCCAGCAGTGCACCCGCCAGGGCGTACGAACCCACGATGCGGTTCGCTTCGTATCCGTCCACCGGTGTTCCGGTGAAGTTGTCCCAGGTCGCGTACTTGGCGTCCCAGCGAACTCCGGCCAGCACCTCGTCCAGGAAGACGAATCCCCGTTCCATGCTCACCGCGCCATCGCCGACGAGATGAGCCGATCGATCAATTGGGGAAGCCCGAGACCGCCGGCGGCCATCATGCGGGGGTAGCGGCTGTAGGTCGTGAATCCGGGCATCGTGTTGATCTCGTTGAGCACGATCCGCCCGTCCGATGCGCAGGAACATGTCCACTCGGGCCAGTCCCGCAGCAGCCGAGTGCCCGGTAGATGGACTTCGCCGTGGCCCGGATCTGTTCGCGCTGCGCCTGCGGCAGGCGCGCGGGAACGGTGACGACCGCGTTCTCGGAGCCCTGCTCCGGCGTCGCCTCCTGGTGGATGCGGAAGATCCCGTGCCGCAGCGTGATCTGATCCACTTCGCCGACGATCAGGTCCGCACCGTCTCCGAGCACGGCGCAGCCCACTTCGGTGCCGACGATCGCCTGCTCGATCAGGACCTTGCTGTCGTACTCCCGTGCAGTCGCGATGGCGGCGTTCAATGTCGCTCCGTGCTTCGACCCTGGTCACGCCGAAGGATGAGCCCGAACGCGCCGGCTTGACGAAGACCGGGTACGCCAGCTCGTTCGGCACCGGTACGGCAGCGCCGTCCAGGACCAAGAACG
Source organism: uncultured Acidimicrobiia bacterium (assembly GCA_963848485.1). GTDB lineage: Bacteria > Actinomycetota > Acidimicrobiia > IMCC26256 > JAENVU01 > Chersky-806. The sequence goes on along the minus strand of CAWKDX010000012.1, from coordinate 53,690 downwards.
CCGGAGTGGCGATGCCCGCGTGCTTCGCGACGACGTACGCCAACGACTTGTCCATGCAGATCACCGAGCTCTGGATGTCGCAGCCGACGTACGGAATGCCGGACAGCTCGAGCAGTCCCTGCACGGCCCCGTCCTCACCCGACGTGCCGTGCAGGACCGGGAACACCGCGTCGATGTGCACCGCTCGACCCTCGCCGCCGCGCTCCGACGACCAGTCCGTGGGTCTCTCGATCCGGCGAGACAACGGCTCGTCGGCCATCGTCGGCTTCCCACGCCGGGGACGGCCGCTCGCACATCTTCCAGACGCCGGTCGTGGTGATGCCGATGTAGACCGGCTCGTACTTCTGCGGGTCGATGCTCGCCGCGATCTCCATCGCGGACTTCACGGACACGTCGTGCTCCTCCGAGCAGCCGCCGAACAGGATCGCAATCCTCGGCCGCGGCTCATGTCGCTGCGGCTTCGTTCGAAGTCGATGCACTTGATCAGGGTCTGTTCGACGGTGTCGTGCAGCGCGCGCCCGGTGTAATAGGCCGTGTGGGGCGTGATGAGCACGTTCGGCAGGCGTTGCAGCCTTGGCAGCAGGCGATGGTCGACCGGTCGGTTCCTGCAGTCGAAGTAGAAGAGCCCTTCCTCACCCTCGAGCACGTCCAACGCCGCGCCGCCCAGGGTTCCGTCTTCGAGCGCCGCGACGAGCGCGTCGGTGTCGACGAGGCCGCCTCGCCCGGTGTTGACCAGATGTGCACCCGGCTTCATCGTCTCGATCTCCCTGCGCCCGATGAGATGGTGCGTCTGCGGGTTCAGCGGCAGTGGAGCGTGACGACGTCGCTCTCGCGGAGCAGATGATCGAGGGAGACGAGAGTCCGCCGCGGCCGCCGCGTGACACGGGTGTTCGCATGCCAGCCACCCGGCACCCGAAGCCGTGCAGGCGACTGATGACGGCTTCGCCGATGTTCCCCACGCCCACGACGCCGACCGTCATGTCGCGCAGCTCTCTGCCTCGGACACTGCGCAACCTGAAGTCGCGATCGTTCGCGGAGCTGACGGTGTCCTTGGCGTCGCGGATCAGCATCAACATCAACATCACCGTGTAGTCGGCGACGCCGTCGGGTGCGTACGTCACGTTCTCGACCGTGATGCCGAGCTGTCCGGCGGCATCCAGGTCGATGTGGTTCACGCCGATGCTGCGGGTGGAGATGTGCTCCACGCCGGTCTCCCGCGCCGCGTGGAGCACCGGCGCGGAGATCTCGGACTTGTGGCCCACGCTGACGCATCGGTTGCCGACGTATGGGGTGCAGCGCTGGTCTCCGACAAGGCTTCGCGCGTCGTCGCGGGCACGACGCCGAAGCGCGGTGACAGTTCGTGGAACATGTCCGTCTCGTCCGGCTCGCAGCCGTAGACGGTGATCCCGACGTTGCTCACCGCTGCATCCTGGGATCGTGCGTCGGGTCGGCGTACACGGGCGGGCAACCGTGGTCGATGGCTGTCGGGCGCAGCTCGTAGTGCCAGGGTTCGTTGCCGTAGATCTGGCACAGCCCGTACCCGGCACCGTGTTCGGACAGCCACGCCGCGGCATTCGAGGGCCCGATGTCGACCGCTCCCCCGACACGTGAGCAGACGTCGTGGGGGTCGCCACCCACCGGGCCGCTTCCGCTTCCGAGCCGTACTTCGAGACCGCCTCGTGGAAGAGCTGTTCCTGGTACGCCGGCGAACGCCAGCCGCTGTCGACGAAGAGCTCGACGCCGTCGTCGGCGGCATCCCGTGCCGCCCGGCGCAGGGCCCCGAGGAGCGCGGGATCAAGGTTGGCGACGCCCGGAACCTCGTCGTCGAAGACGGTCGTCCCGTCGGGAACGGCACCGTCGGCCGCGCCCAACCCACTGCGCCGTCCACCGCGCAGGACGTCGACGGGTGATGCGACCCTCGAGAACGACGACGCCACCGACTGGTAGCCGAAGGCTCCGACGATCGCGGCGATGACCACGACAGGCCGCGACGAGGAACCGGGGAATCCGGCGGGTCGTGGTTCGCGCCGGTGCGCCGATAGCTCATGGCGCCAGTCAAGGGACCATGGTGTTGTCGGTACGTCTGTGGTTTTCGATATGCCGGCGATATGCCCGAGGTCGTTACCATCGGAGCACGCGTGTGCTGATCGTTGAGGACGAGCCCTACCTGGCCGAAGCCATCCGCGATGGCCTACGCCTCGAGGCGATCGCGGCAGACATTGCCGGCGACGGCGACACCGCGCTGGAGCTGCTGCGCGTGAACGTCTACGACATCGCGGTCCTCGACCGCGACATTCCCGGGCCCTCCGGTGACGAGGTCGCCGAGAGCATCGTCGCCTCCGGCAGCGGCATGCCGATCCTGATGCTCACCGCGGCCGACCGGCTCGATGACAAGGCCTCCGGGTTCGGGCTCGGCGCCGACGACTACCTCACGAAACCGTTCGAGCTCCGGGAGCTCGTGCTCCGGCTCCGAGCACTCGACCGCAGGCGCGCCCACAACCGCCCACCCGTTCGGGAGATCGCCGGTCTGCGGCTGGATCCGTTCCGCCGCGAGGTCTACCGCGACGGCCGCTACGTCGTGCTCACCCGGAAGCAGTTCGCCGTGCTCGAAGTGCTCGTCGCGGCCGAAGGTGGTGTCGTCAGCGCCGAAGAGCTCCTGGAACGAGCGTGGGACGAGAACGCAGACCCGTTCACCAACGCCGTGCGCATCACCGTCTCGGCCCTGCGCAAGCGCCTCGGCGAACCCTGGGTCATCGCCACCGTGGCCGGCGTCGGGTACCGCATCGACACGCAACCGAGCACCGGCCGTGAGGGAGCACACCGTGCAGAGAGCCCCTGGCTTGAGCGTTCGGCTCAAGCTCACCCTCAGCTACGCCGGGTTCCTCATGCTCGCCGGCGCCTTGCTGCTCGCCGCCGTGTGGGTGTTCCTCCTGCGGTACGTTCCCGACCGAGCGCTCCTCGTCAACGCCGAGCGCCGACACTCATGGTGTCTTTCCCATCCGGTCCAACCTCCTGCACGTCTTCGCGCCGAGGGCCGCCGCGGTGTTGGCGTTCCTACTGGTGTTCGGTCTCGTCGGAGGATGGCTCCTCGCCGGCCGCATGCTCGCCCCCCTGACACGCATCACGGATGCCACCCGCTTGGCCGCGAGCGGATCGCTCTCACACCGGATCGAGCTGGAAGGCCGCAACGACGAGTTCCGCGAGCTCGCCGACAGCTTCGACGCGATGCTCGCGCGGCTCGAAGCCCACGACGCCGAACAGCGGAGGTTCGCGGCGAACGCGTCGCACGAGCTGCGCACTCCGCTGGCGACCACGCAGGCCCTGCTCGACGTCGCCCGCAACGACCCGGACCGCGACCCCGGCGAGCTCGCTCGAACGCCTCTCGGTCGTGAACACCAGAGCGATCGACCTCACCGAAGCGCTGCTCGTGCTCAGCCGCGCCGACCAACGGTCCTTCACCCGGGAACCCGTCGACCTGTCCCTCATCGCGGAGGAAGCCACCGAGGCACTCCTGCCGCTCGCAGAAGAGCACGGCGTCAGCATCCAGACCACCGGCGACATCACCCCCACCACCGGCTCACACGCGCTCTTGCTGCAGATGACGCACGAACCTGGTGCACAACGCGATCGTCCACAACCTGCCCCGAACACGGCACCGTGTGGGTCACGACCAGCGCTCTACCCCGAGCGTGTGGTGCTCACCGTCGAGAACACCGGCGACGCAGCTGACTCCAGAGCTGGTCTCCACACTGGTCGAACCGTTCCAGCGCGGCGCCGAACGCATCGCGCACCGACGACGCAGGTGTCGGCCTCGGCCTGGCCATCGTCGAGAGCATCACCCGCGCCCACGACGGAACCCTCACCCTCACCCCCCGCCCCGAGGCGGGCTCCGCGTCATGGTGCAGCTCCCGGCCGCGCCACCGCAGACTGGCAAATGATCGGGGAGTGTCCCGAACCGGTTTGAAGAAGCACGACGAGCTCGGTACCGACGTGCGCGCCCACCGACGCATCTACGGGAAACTCGGCCGTTGCTCGCGGCAGCTGCTCGCCTCCGGACGGGTCGCCCTCCGGCTCACGCCGAGGTCGAGAGGAGGGCGCGGACGGCACCGGTCGTCGCGACACGGGCCTCCTCGGCAGACAGGCAGTAGACCGCGCGCATTGTGTGCCAGGCGTCCAGGCTGACCACGGCATCCACCGACGCGAGCACGCGCCGGCGGGCGCGGTCGCCGAGGGCGTCCGTCTCGGTTGCGAAGATGCGTTCCAGCTGCGCTCGTGACGAGCGGCGACCGAACTCGCGGCTCTCCGCCACGGTGGGAGACGTCCTTGCGTGTGCGTCGGCCGCACGCAGGATCGGCCCGAGGTCCTCGTTGATGCGCGCCCGTTGGCCGCAGAGCAGGTCGACGCGCACGGTGAACGGCTCGGACGGGTCGATGGGCGTCAGCCGCTCGAGCACGAGCGCAGTGCCCTTCTCGACCAGCGCCTGGTGGAGCGCGTCCACGGACTTGAAGTGCAGGTACACCGCACACGACGACACCCCGGCGGCGCGCGATCGCGTCGACGCTCGGCCCGGCGACACCGTCGTCGATCAAGGCGATCAGCGCGTCGACGATCGCGGCGCGGGTCCGCAGCGATCGGGCGACACGACCGTCACGCGGTGGCGCGGCGGCGTCAGCCACGGTACCGAGTCTGCTTCATCACGGCCTGAAGATACTTCGGGATCAATCTCGCCTGTGAACCGGATCCATGCCTTGCACCAGCGCTGCTGGTTCCCTAGATTTCTACAGTATGTCTGCACAAAGATTTCCGGTCGTGAGCCGTGGCCTCGTCGGTCTGCTCGTGGTGGCACTCGGGTGGTGCGCAGTCGGCTGTGGACCGACCCCCGTCGGTCCGAGCGCTTCGGATCGCCGATCGGCGAGCCGAGAGCGAGACCACGCGTACGGCGAGGGCTGGCCCGCAGTGCACGCCGATGCCGCCAACTCGGACTACTCGCCGGTTGCCGGATCGAACGATCTCGAGCTGGCATGGCAACGCCACTTCAACGGCTCGGTGCGTGTCGGCGGCCTCCCGTGGACCATCAACCTCGGTCCGACGAGCACCAGCGATGGCCAGCTGTATCTGACCTCGAGCGTCACGGGATGCCATCTGCAGGCGCTCGACGCCGCGTCGGGCGCGACGCGGTGGTGCGCTCCCCAGGTGGGGCAGCTGGCGGTGGCATCGTCGCCGCTCCTCGACACCGATGGTCGCGCGTTCCTCGCCGACGGCACCGCCATGCACGCGTTCGACCGCGACGGTCACGAGCTCTGGAACACCCCGATCGACGGTGTGCCGTTCTCGGCCCAGTTCACGCCACGGGGTCGGCTCGTGTTCGTGACCCACCTCGGCATCGTCTACGTGCTCGACCGCCGGACCGGACGGCCCGTGACGGACCCGGTGCCGCTCGCCCCTCCGCCGACCTGGGAACCGACCCAGGGTGTCGTCGCCTGCGCGCGGGGACCGCGGCCTGCCCGAGCGCCAACACGCCGGCGATCGACCGTCACGGGCGCCTCTTCCTCACGTTCTGGGGACCCGGTGCGCCCGCGGCGGGGCTGCGAGCGGTGCGCATCCTCGAAGACCGTCGCAGCACCCGGGTCGTCCCGCTCTGGGAGAACACGTCCCTTCCGGGCGGGAGCGCGTCGAGTCCTGCCCTCAGCGCGGACGGCCAACGGCTCTACGTGACCGACAACGTCGACCGGCTGCATGCGATCGACGCCCGTACCGGCGCCGAGGTCTGGTCCACCGTGATCGGTGGAGCCGTCGGCGGCAGCGCATCGGTGTCACCCTCCGGTGTTGTCATACCGGCCGGTGGCGCTGGAACCCGCCTGACCGCAGTTCTCGCGACGCGGGGAACCATGGTGCGGTCCTGTGGCGCAACGAGGAGATGGTGAACCGCGGGATCGCCACACAGACGCGAAACGTCGTGTACGCCACGATCGCGAGCGTCGGCACTCACAACGATCTCGTCGTCGTCGACGGGCATTCGGGAGCGGAACGGCAACGGCTTCCGCTACCCGGAGCAACGGTGTTCACCGTAGGAACCACCGTGAGCGTGGACGGCACGGTCTACGTACCGTCGATCACCGGTGACCTGTTCGCGTTCCGACCCCACCGGCGCGCGCCGCGCTGAGCCTCAGTCGTCAGCAGCGTCGGGCTCCCGTCTCGTGCATGCGGCGGGGCTCGGCACCACCTCGCCGGTGGGAAGAGCGGCACTCGTCAGCCAGCAACCACCGAAAGAGGACGAAGCCGTGCGCGTGCTCCGGCGGTGTCGAGCCAGTTCCCGTCGCCCGGATCTGCGGCCGCGATCATGACCCGCACGGAGCCGTCGCGAGCGGCGGTCGCGGTTCGTGAGTTCAGCCGGGTGTGGTGGGTGCGGTGATCGAGCGACTGGCCCCATCGGTTGGCCAGGTGCACTCCCCAGTACCGGCACGGCGGTGGCAGGAACTCGACGGTGAGCGCCTCGCCCGGCTCGAGCTCGTACCAGCACGCTGCGTAGCCGGCGTCGGGAGTCCCGTACACCCCGTGGCCGGGTACTTCGAAGAACCGGTTCGGAGTACGACGCGCGTCCTCGGCGCGCTGGATCGCGAGCGCCGTTGCCGTCCGGACGAACCGCGGCTGCGCTCCGCGCGATCTGTCCGAAGCGCGCGCCATCGAGCGGGGCGTCGGCGGGTACCTCGCCGAGGATGCTCGATCTCGTAGTGCGCAGGGGTCTCTGCGACCCGATCGAGGAAGTACTGCCGGGCGAAGACCGCGTGCGAGTCGCGATGCAGAGGGATCCAGTTGCCGGGATGGGTCCGAGACGAAAGGGTGATCTCGAACGAGCCGTCGGGTTCGAAGACCATGTCGGCGTCGGAGAGGTTCGCGACGCGCGTGCGCTCACCCTTCGTGATGTCCCCGGAGTAGACGCAGAAGGCGAGGTACGTCGCGGTTCCTCGTTGCCCGCGTATCCGGTAGGTGCGATCACCGCGGACGAGCGCGGTCTCATAGTCCGTGTCGGGATTGTCGAAGAAGAGCTTGCGGGTCGCGTGTGATCCCTGGAAGGAACTGGGGTCGGTCGGAGGCACGCATCGTCGAGCGCTCGACCTGGTGTCCGAGAACGTCGAGCACGTAGTGAAAACCTTCGGCAATGTCGATGTCCGGGGCGTCTCGGCCGAGCGCGGTCACGGCGTCGCCCGACTCCGCGACCGCTTCGACGAGTCCTCGCCACGCGTCGAATCCTTCGAGATTGGTCATCGAGTCTCGGTTCCGAGGACCTCGATCGGCGGGTATTCGTAGGTTCCGTCGAGAATCGGTGCGCGGGGGAGGTAGAGCCGCATGATGACGTTGAAGGACCCGTCGGGTACCGGGAGCCAGTTCGCCGCGTGCTGGGTTGGCTCGTCGCGCTGGAGGAACAGGTCGATTGAGCCGTCGCGCGCCGTGACGATCCCGGGTGTGTCGCCACTGAGCGAGTAGCGGTTCGTCGCGTTCGGCACGAGGAACATGTCTGGTCCGTAGACGGTCACTGACCAGAAGCCGTTGACCGGCGGCAGGTGATCAGCCTTGAAATGGATGCGGTACCGCTTTGAACCGTCGAGCGGTCGACCGTCGCTGCCGACGGTCGCGCGTGGGTATACGGCCTCCGCGGCGGGAACGGGACCCCAGAAGTAGCGGGCGATCAACGCGCGCGACACGAGCCCTGCCGTGTCGCGCCGCTCGCCCAGGTGGAGGTTCACGTCCCAGCCGTTCACGCGGTGCCCGCCGAGGTTCGTGGGGTGGGCCAGCTCGTGGAGGCCCTCGGTCACGGCCGTGCCGAGTGCCGCGACCGACGATCCAGACTGCTCCGCGCTCGGACGGCGTCCGGGCCCGACGCCGAGCTTGGCCGCGCGGTCGATCGCCGCGCGCTGATCGTGGGTGACCGGTGCATTGACGGCGAGCGCGTCGCCGAGCTCGTCGAAGAAGGCGATGCCGTCCGAGCCCACACTCTGCGCGTTCCCGGGCGGCGGGGCCATGGCGGGCAACGGCAGCGCAGCGGGATCGAGTGGCTCGAGCCGGGCACCGCGACCACGCGCTGCGGCCGCCGTTGCGTCGGTGTCGTCGAGAGCCCTGATGCGACCGAGCAGGAACGCCTGGTTCGTCGGCGAGTCGAGTCGGTGCAGACCCGCCGGTCCCGCCGATGTGGAGTGCGGCCCGCGGATCAGCCACGAGCCCGGGCGTCCCTGCGTCGTGCGGGTGCCGATGAGACCGAAGTCGCCCATCCACGCGTCGATGAGCTGGAACACGTGGAAGCGGTCCGACAGGTCGGGGAGCGTCAGTACCAGTGGACCGTCGCGCAGGTCGAGCACGGCGATCGCGTAGATCGTGTCTGCGGTTGGGCGCGACGACCAATCGCGAGGTTGGACTGACGAGCGCCTTGCCGACGAAGAGCCGGTTGACGCCGACGAGCTGCGCAAAGGTCTGCATCGTCCGCAACGTGGTGAGCAGCGGGTACCCGGCGATGAAGGCCGCTCGGCCGATCTCCACCTCCTCGCTCGCGTCGGTTCGTTGCATCGTCGTTCCCTTCCCGCGCGATCGTGCGGCGCCGGACGCACCGGTACAGGCAGCTCAGCCAGCCCGCGCCGAGCAGCCCTGCGGCGACGGTCGCCGACCGGCTGATGAACTGCCGGCGACTCGGTGCGCTCATCCGGACCCCGCCGATGTGTCCCGACGGGTCGTTGCCTCGGTCACCACGCGACTCGCCTCGGTCGGCCCGAAGGGGGGGGGGGGAGAGCGGACCGGCGACAACACTCTTCGTGCGACGCCCACTTCGAGAACGACGAGTCATGTCGATCACCGCGCCGCGTGCTCGAGATCCATCTGCGAGTAGAAGAAGTTTCGAGTCTCGTCGAGGATCTGCCTCCGGTTCCGTGCATAGGGGACGTGACCTTCACCGGTCCACGATCGCAGCACGGCGACCAGGCCAGCGGCGGTCGCAGCTTTCACCGTCGCCTGAGCCAACGCGTACGGAACGACAGGATCGGCAGTGCCGTGGAAGAGCAGGGCCGGCGCGTCGCAGGCACCGATCGGAGCGGTGGTGAACATCGCGCCCGAGAGTGACTGCACCGCGCGACCGCTGACGAGAAACCCTGATGGTCGCCGGCACCCGCGTTCTCCGACTGGTAGCCAACATTGAGCGCCGTGATCGCGCCGGCCGAGGAACCACCGATCGCGATGCGCGCCGGATCGACGCCATAGCACGCAGACTCGGCGCGCAGGAACCGCACCGCGGTCTGCGCGTCCTCGCGCGCCTGCAACACTCCCACCGCGCATGCGGCCGTCGCCGCTGCTCGGCAACTCGTCGGCGAGAGGCGGTAATTGATGGAGACGTTGACGTATCCCATCGAGGCGAACTGGTTCGCTTCGTCGACGAGCTCAGGCGAGGACTTGTCGCCCTGGAAGAAGGCGCCGCCGTGCACCCACACGATCGCGGGCCGCCGCCTGACGGTGTCGCCCGTCGGGCGGTAGACGTCGAGCTTCAACGTCACGGGTTGGTTCGCTTGGTCGACCGCGGTGCCGTAGGGCACGTCCGCGGTCTTCGTGATGGAAGAGAAGATGGCGTCCCGGTACCGAAGCGATGGCGGACCGGGCGGGGTCGCGAGCGGATCGCACGCGGCTGCCGTGGCGACCAATGCGACCGCCGCGACGACGAGGGAGCGACGGTGCATCGAGTACCTCCGGACAGGGCTCCCGTCCGCCGCCGCAGCGCCGGAGCCCGGTATGGACAACGATTTCCAGTCACTCTATTCCCCACCGGACAACGATTTCCAGTGCCGGGGTGGATTGCCTGCGGGTCGGGCGTCCGCCGTCGTCCCGAGACGAGCCCGGGAGGGCATCAGCCCCGTGACCCGTCAGACGTCGAGGTCGGCGGCCAGCCTCGGTGACGAGCGGGCCGGTCCCCGATCCCACCCGCGGCCAGCACGGGCACCGGGGCGACGGCATCAACCACGTCCGGCACCAGCACCATCGTCGCCACCTCGCCCGTGTGGCCTCCTGCCTCGTAGCCCTGAGCGACGATGATGTCGACGCCCTCGTTGACATCGCGGACGGCCTCCTCGACCCGGCCGATGAGCGCGGCGACCCTGACTCCCTGCGCATGAGCGGCGTCGATGGCGGCCTTGGGTGGCGGTCCGAGCGCCGACGCGAGCAGCGCGATGTCGTGGGCGAGGGCGATCTCGATCGGCGTGGCGCCCGTGGCTTCGGCCCACCCGAGCACCCCGCTGCCGACCAGCGACCCGGAGCCTGCGACGAACGTTGCGTCGTCGGCGGCGTCGGCCGAGGCGGGGGCGGCGTCGGCACCCCCTGGTCGGCCAGGATCTTGTCCACGTAGTCGAAGCTCGGGGGACTGTGGCACCGAACCCCTCGGCGAGGCTCTGGATCACCAGCGCCGCGTCCGGCGGTGGTTGCGGCCAACCGCGGGAGAAATCAGTCAGCGGGCGTCAGCGGCGATGGCTTCGGCGGTAGCAGCCGCGCGCGGAGCGCGAACCATGCCCAGAGCGCGGCGGCGGCGGCGAGCGACCGCAACGACGGCGTACGCCACGGTCGCACCGCGGTTGAAGGCGTCGCGCGCCGCCGAGCTGAGCGCATTCTTGCGCGCTCGGGTCCAGCGTCTGGGAGACCGTGAGCGCACCCTGGATGGAACCCTGCGCCGTGTCGGCCTGCGCGGCGTCGAGAGACGCGGTCGCCGCCCCGAGGTCGGCCGCGTAGACCGACGCGAGCAACGACCCGACCACTGCGATGCCGACGGAAGCGCCGACGAAGCGACTCAGGAAGTTCAGCGACGAGCCGTCTCCGGCCTTCGAAGCCGGGAGGTCGTTCATCACGACGGTCGACGGCGGTGCGATCAGGAGTGAAAGCGCCGCGCCGAGCACGACGCTCGCGCCGACGGTGGCCAGAACCGAGCGGCCGATGGCGACGGCGAACAAGCGCCGCCGCGATCGCAGTAGCCGGCGAGGCCGAGCGTGATGGTGACCCGGGCACCGAAGCGCCCGAGCACGTTGGCTGCCTGATGGGAGCACACGCCGAAGACCACCGCGAACGGCACGAGCAGGAGCCCGACCGCGATGATGGACTCGCCCTCGACGTCTTGGAGATACTGCGGATTGAGGAAGAGGAACGCGTTGAACAGCAGGTACGCCATGAACAGCGTGATCGATCCGGTCAGGACCACGGGGCGGCCGAGGATGCGTACGTCGAAGAGCGGGAACCGGACCCGCAGCTCGCGGCGGACGAAGACCGCGATCGCCAGCGCTCCGATGACCAGGCCGCCGATCACTGCCGGGCTGGTCCAGCCGCGGTTGGGCCCCTCGATGATGCCGAACAGCACGCCCGTCAGGCCGACGACCGACAGCAGCGCCCCGAGCATGTCGAGCGGCGGCGGGCGCTCGCCCTCGGGTACCGGTGCGCGCGACTCGCGGATCGTGAGTGCGCCGACGACAACGCCGACCGCGACGATCGGCACGTTGACGAGGAACACCGAGCCCCACCAGAAGTGGTCGAGCAGGAACCCGCCGGCGATGGGTCCGATCGCCAGCCCGGATGCGCCGAACACGACGAACGCGCCGATCGCGCCGCCACGCTCCTCGGGCGGATACATGGAGGCGATGATCGCGAGCGCGGGAGCGGTGAACCCCGCCGCGCCGGCTCCCATGAGCGCGCGAGAGGCGATGAGCTGCTCGACGGTGGTGCTCGACGCCGCGCAAGACGCAGGCGACGCCGAACAACAGGAAGCTGACCAGGAAGACCCGCTTGCGGCCGTACCGATCAGCCAGCCCACCGCCGAGCACGAGGAGGCCGGCGAGGACGATGTTGTAGGAGTCCACCGTCCATTGAAGGTCGTTCGTCGGCGCGTCGAGGGCACGCCCGATGAATGGCAGAGCCACGTTGGTGATCGTCATGTCGACGCCGGCGACGAGCGCGCACACGCACAGCACCACGAGCGCGACCGTGCGGCGGTGCCCGGTCACCGGCGCCCCGGTCGCGGGTTCGTGGTGATGCCGATGAAGCCGGCCGTGATCGTGCACGGACCGCCAACCTAGCGACGCTCGCAACACCACCACAACGGCTTCGCCGGGCGCTGTTGCATTGGCGCTCGAGCGCGTCCGGAGTGAAGGTGACGGATGAGGCCTCGGAGATCGCGGGCGTGCCGCGGTGACTACCCGGGATCGGGAGCGAGATCGACCCAATAGGTGCGGAGGTCGCTCAGCCATTGTGGATACTCGAGCGGCGGATCGGGGAGCCGTTCCGCGCCGTGCGCGGCCAGCGCGGCATCGAACGCCGCCGGGTCGTCGCCCCAGCTCCGGGGGTCGCCCAGCATCACTTCGAAGAAGAGTACGCCGTCGGGGCCGGCGACGACCGGGCCGAACGCGGCGCCGAGCGGCAGTTCGATGTGAGTGCCGGCCGGGCATTCACGCCCGTCGAAGGTCGCCGAACCTTCGAGCACGAAGACGATGTGCGGACTGAAGTGTCCATGGCGCCGCACGACCATCCCGGGGTCGTAGCGCGCGTAGATCGAGAGGTACTGCGGGTCGGGCGAGAACGCGAGCCACTTCTCCCGTACCTGCGCGATGGTGCCGTCGGCGTTGCGTTGCTCCTTGACCGCCTGCCAGGGCACGTCCGGATCGTCGAGGTGCCGGAAGATCGGCTCGAGTCCTTCGACCTTGGGGTTCGGGGGCGGACTCACGGGCGTCGGATCGTCGGCCATGATTCGGATACTACGCTGTGAAAAGTTACTTGGTACAAAGGCTTCTCGAGGAGCGAGTCATGACCGTCACGTCGCCTGCACCCGTGCCGACACCGGCCCCCGTCCCCAACGGAGTGACGCCTGCGGAGACGGATTTCCCGCTCATCATCTCGGTCGACGACCACATTCTCGAGCCCCGTGATCTGTGGCAGCGCGAGCTGCCGGCGTCCGTTCGGGACCGTGGGCCGCGCGTGGTTCGGGAGAAGGCGCGCCTGGATTTCCGGGGCGGCACGCTGTCCTTCGAGCGCAACGTCGCGGACGGGAAATGGTGCGACGTCTGGCTCTACGAGGATCTGGTCCTCGGAACCGGCCTGCTGCACGCGGCCGGTGGGATCCCTCCGGCAGAGCAGGAGAACGTTCCCGCCATCTACGAGGACTTCCGCCCCGGCGCGTACGAGCAGGCCGCGCGCCTCGCCGACATGGACCTCAATCACGTCGAGGTGGGCATCAACTATCCGAACACCTTCCCGCGCTTCGCTGGTCAGGGCTTCGCGGAGCGCGACGACAAGGAGCTCGCGATCACCTGCCTGCGGATCTACAACGACTGGATGATCGACGAGTGGTGTGGCGGTGCTGCGAAGGGGCGGATGGTTCCGCTCACGCTCATTCCGCTCTGGGACCCCGTGGCCGCCGCCGCGGAGGTGCGCCGCTGTGCGGCGAAGGGCAGCTTCGCGATCGCGTTCAGCGAGAACCCGGTCAAGCTCGGTTTCGACTCCCTGTACTCGGGGAACTGGGATGTGCTCTGGCAGGCGTGCGAAGAGACCGACACCACCATCTCGATGCACATCGGTTCGTCCTCGTCGATGCCCACCACCTGCGACGAAGCTCCGCTCGCCGTTTCGATGTCGCTCAACGCACAGAACGCGCAGGGCTCGGTGTGCGACTGGGTGTACAGCCGGAGCCTCGAGCGGTTCCCGGCGCTGAAGCTCGCCTACGCCGAGAGCCAAGTCGGCTGGATGCCGTTCCAGTACGAGCGCATGGATGCCGTGTGGCACGAGGACGTCGGTGGCATCGACCTCCCGAACCCGCCGTCGACCTACCTCCGGGATCGTGTGTTCGGTTGCATCTTCGACGATCTCCACGGTCTCCGCTGTCGCGACGAAATCGGGATGGACCAGATCATCTTCGAGTGCGACTTTCCCCATCCCAACGGCTCGTTCCCGCACTCTCGGCGGAGGGCGTGGGAGCTCTCGAACGCCGCGGGATTGAACGCGGGTGAGGTCCACAAGCTCCTGCGCGGCAACGCGATCAACGTGTACGGCCTCCAGCGTTTCGGGATCACCGCGTGAAGACCGCGACGTCGGATGCCACCCTCGGCCGCGCCGAGCCCGGCTTGATGGCGGCGGTCATGCGGCTCCAGATGCTCGTGAGCGCGCAGCTCGGGGCGATCACCGAAGGCCGCGGGATCACCATCTCCGACTACCTCGTGCTCGGAGTCATCCGCCGGTCGGCCAACGGTCGCACCTCGCCGAGCGCGATCTGCGACGTGCTGCACCGGACGTCCGGCGGCATGACCCTCACCCTCGACCGCCTCGAAGGCGCGGGCTGGCTCATGCGATCTCCCGATCCGAGTGATCGTCGCAGGGTCTCGCTCACGCTCACCAGCCGAGGCCGCAGACTCGCAGTCGCAGTCAACGAGGATCTCCACGAATGGGAGCATGCTCTCGACCTCGGATCGGCAAGGCTGCGCCATGTCGTCACGGTCGTCGACGAGATCGCCGACGTGCTCGAGCGTCCGGCGCGCCCGTGATCAGGTGAGACGGCGGGCTCTGTTCGTCAACGTGGAGACGGTCCAGTCATGCACGTTCACCACTGAGCCGCTCAGCGATCTCCTCCGCAGCAGCCCGGACAAGATCAACCTCAGCTTGGTCCCCCGTTGACGACACCGCGGCAAGCCGGGCGACGAGCGTCGCAAGATCGCCAACGGCATCGCCGAGTTCGGCATCGCCATTCGTGATCTTGGAAAACGGAAGCGCGATCGTCACCGTCGGGCTTCCATGCCTCCCGCCGATCACCGTTCGTCGAGCTGCTTGTTCTTCACTCTCGCCCATCCACTCGCTCCCAGCCTCAGCGTCGTCGAGTCACCGTTCGTGACTCCCAAAGAATGCCCGAGCGACCGAACGCGTTTCCGGCCGGCACACGATCCCTCGGGCCCGCGCTTGACCATTCCCAGCAACTCAAGTTAGGTTGCCCAATGTAAACGGGAGGAGACGGATCGTGAGCCTGGAGAAGACGCTGCTGCTCGGCTTCATCGCCGGCGTGACGATTCTGCTGGGCCTGCCGATCGGACGCCTCAAGCGGCCCGCCCCGACGCTCCGCATGATGCTCAACGCAGTCGCGGTCGGGATCCTCGTGTTCTTGGTCTGGGACGTGCTCTCCGCCGCGTGGGAACCGATCGACGAGGCGCTCGGGAAGTTCCACGACGGCAACGGCGGCCTCGGACCCGCGTTCGGCTACGGCGCCCTCTTCGCGACCGGGTTGGCGGTCGGGTTGCTGAGCCTGGTCGCCTACGAACGCTGGATGGACCGCGTCACCCACAGCCCCGACACCAACCTCGTCGACGATCCGGCGGACACATCCGCCGGCTCACCGATTCCTGCCCCAGCATCGACTGGCAGCATCGCAGTGCTCGAGAAGGCACCGACCCTCACCGGTCTGGCGAGCTGGTCGCCTGCGCGACGTCTTGCCCTCTTGATCGCGGTCGGGATCGGGCTGCACAACTTCGCTGAAGGACTCGCCATCGGCCAGGCCGCGGCCAAGAGTGAGATCGCGCTCGCAACCTTGCTCGTGATCGGCTTCGCGCTCCACAACGCCACCGAAGGCTTCGGCATCGTCGCGCCCCTCGCCGCTGACGCCAACCCTGACGGGACTCGCGTGATCCCCGGCTGGGGTTTCCTCCTCATGCTCGGCGCGATCGGAGGCGGCCCGACCTTCATCGGCACCGCCGTCGGACACGCCGTCACCTCCGAAGCGCTGTCGGTCGTCTTCCTGACTCTCGCCGCTGGGTCGATCCTCTATGTCGTTGTCCAGCTCATCGGCGTCGCCGCCAAATCCCGCCGCATGGACCTCCTCGCTTACGGCCTGCTCATCGGACTGCTCGCCGGATTCGTCACCGACGCGATCGTCACCGCCGCCGGGGTCTGAACCACCCAGACCTCAGGGTTGGATCACGCGGGGCACCGTTGCATCGGCGCACCGGCCAGGTCGGTGGGGAGGGTGACTCGATGAGGCTTCGTCGTTCTCGTCCGGTTCCTGTAGTTCCGAGCTCAGCGTTCAAGGGCTTTCGGTGACCGCTGGGTGCAGCACTTTCACCCCGCTGCTGGCCGATGCGGCCGGGCCATGCCGCCACCCGGTCGCGGACCGCGTTCGGTCCGGTGGGAGGCTTCCTGGATGGCGCGCTTCTATCGTCTCGACCGCTTGGTCGTCGATCTCCTCGTCGTGCGCGGCCGGAGCGACCGCTCGAAGGCCCGCATCGGAGTCCAGGGAACGCCGAAGTTCACTGTCATCGTCATCACCGCCACCCTGATGGTGGCAGCCCTCGCAACACCCGCCCATGCCAATCCGGTGGTCAGCTTCTCCGATGCCCCCACGCTCACGCTGGGGCAGGGAGCGTGGTCATGGTTCGAGAACTCTCGTGCCTTCGTCACTGGTGGTGGCTGCGAGGTGATCGCGTCAGCCGCGGCCGGACCGCTGCCGACCGGCTGGGTCAATGTGGAGTCGAACTACCCCCAGACCAGCGCGGCCAACCCGACGCCGCGGACCACGGTCACGGTGGACACCAGCCTCACCCATGACGACCACACCAGCGGTGCGCTGCTCAAGCTGGCCAATGGTGAGATTCTGGTCGCCTGGTCCGGCCACTCGCAGGACAACAAGATTCGCGTGGCAGTGCGGAACGGTCCGAACCGGAAGTGGACGCGCCTCGCAGGCTTCGCCACCACCGGGCTGATGGCGTACAACAATCTGTTCCAGCTCAGCGACGGCACCGTGCTCGACTTCGCCCGCAAGAGCCCACCGAGTGCGCCGCACGTCTACCAGTCCCCCGACAACGGTCGGACGTGGCACAACGACGGAGAGCTGGCGCGCTTCACTGGTTCTCAAGTCACGCAGCGGCCGTACGTGCAGTATGCGCAGTCTGGTGATCGCATCTCGTTCATCACCACGCAGGGCCATCCGCGTGAGCTGTCGAACGTGGGCATCGACTCGGCGATCTACGCGGGCTACCTCGAAGGCAACACGATCCACCGCTCTGACGGGAGCGTCGCTGGGGTCATCGGGGGTGGTGTCCGAGTCGATGCTCTGACGCCCGTCTACGTTCCCCCGATCGGCTCGTCTGCATGGAGCATCAACCTCACGTTCGACGCCGCGGGCGAACCGGTCGCCGCGTTCTCGATCCGGGACCGCAGCGTTGCGTGGAACTCGTCATTGGCGATCAGGTACGCGGCAGGCGCGCTGGTCGGGTTCATCGTGGACCGTGCACGATGTCGGCTCTGGTGGTCGTTCGCTCTACTCCGCCGAGGATGATTACTCCGGCAACATCACGGGTGATCCTGGCAACGCGGACCACGTCGTGGCGAGTAGCAGCATGAACCTGCATACGGGGAACTACCTCGGAGAGTTCGATCTCTATGACGGGCACACCACCGACGGCGGTGCAACGTGGTCGTGGGTGCGGCTCACGAGCACGTCGAAGGACGAGCTGCGCCCGTTCCTCACCAACTCGTCGGTGAACGCGATGCAAGCCCTGGTCTGGTTCGCTGGGACCTACTCCAGCTACAACAACTTCACGACCACTGTGCAGTACCGAATGCTCAACCCGAAGGGGATCCTCTGTCCATGAACGGGCAGAATCAGCCCGCAGACCGCGTACGAGGCGGGTCGGTCCCTAGAGAACCACTCCGGCGGCAACTTGACACGCGCTCCGGTCTGACCCAGGTGGAGCACCGCTGCGCCCGGGCGCGCCGACGATGCCGAACCCGGGGAGCATGGGACAGTGACCGTCGAAGAGCTGCGTCGCATCGTGCTCACCCTCGACGAAGCAAGTGAATCGTCTCATCAGGGCAATCCCGACTTCCGCTACCGGACACCAGCTGGTGCTCGTCATGGACATGCCGACCGAATCGCCAGGAGCTGCCACCGTGGGCACGCGCCGAGCGCGAGGTGATCGTCCGGCCAGCGACATGGGTTGTCCTGTTGACGGACCCCCGCCGGGACAGCAACTGGTAACAAGGGCACATGAGCCCGGATGACGTCACCTACCTCGATGCCCGACCGTCGATCGAGGTCGCAGACCTCGATGCCGCACTCGCCTTCTGGACCCACATCGTCGGGTTCGAGACCGAGGTCGTGATGGGCGAACCACCGTTCTTCGCGATGATCCGGAGCGGCCCGGTTCGACTCGGACTGGCCCGAAGCGACACGCCGGCGCTCCCCGCAATCGCGCCCGTCTTCATCACACTCGAGAACCTCGACGCACTGGTCGAACGGTTGGCGGCGTCGGGCCTTGCCCTGGACTCCGAGCCGACGACGCGACCATGGCACGTGCGGGACCTTGTCGTTCGCTGTCCCGGCGGCGGGCCACTCGTCGCATTCGGTGAGGAGGTGCCGGCATGAATCAGGCTCACCTCGATCTGTGTGCCAGCGACGAATGGGCCGACGTGATCCGCACCGAGATCGTGCCCTGGGTGCTCGACGGCATCGAGCTCGGCGATCATGCCGTCGAGATCGGTCCCGGGCCGGGTCGCACAACTGATGTGGTGCGACACCTCGTGCCTGATCTCACCGTGGTGGAGCTCGACCCTGCGCTTGCCGCTGCGCTCACGACGCGCTTCGACGGCACCAACGTGACGGTCATGACGGCCGACGCGAGCGAACTGCCGTTCTCAGACAACGAGTTCGACGCGGCCCTCTCCTTCACCATGTTGCACCATGTGCCCTCAGCCGAGCTGCAAGACCGGGTGCTCACTGAACTCGCGCGCGTCGTTCGACCCGGAGGGTGGATCGCCGGCGAGGACAGCCTCCCGAGCGACGAGCTGCGCGACTTCCACACGGGCGACACCTACGTTCCCGTAGACCCCAGCACGCTGCCCGATCGGCTCACCGCCGCGGGTTGGCGCGACATCCAGGTACGAGCGAACGAGTACGCAACCCGATTCCGAGGCATCGCCCCGG
This sequence comes from uncultured Acidimicrobiia bacterium, assembly GCA_963848485.1. Taxonomy (GTDB): domain Bacteria; phylum Actinomycetota; class Acidimicrobiia; order IMCC26256; family JAENVU01; genus Chersky-806. The sequence goes on along the minus strand of CAWKDX010000012.1, from coordinate 34,732 downwards.
CCTGAACGCAACCCAGCGACGCCCGCTTCGGCCGGGCCCAACACAACGGCTGCGCCGGTCTACCCGGTGGGATGAGCCACATGTTGGGCGAGCTCGGTCATGGATCCGATACCAACGAGCCTCGCGGATCTGGATCCTTGCTTGCTCAGGAGGGTGGCGTCGGGGCCCCGACGCCTTCCTCGGGGAGCAGGCTCTTCTGGTCGAGGATGTACAGCAACGCGAGGCTCGGCAGAATGATCACCGCGGCGATCACGAAGACGATGAGCACCAGCTGCAAGGTGCCGTCCGGCGCCGCGGCCTGGGAGACCTTCAATGACGTCGGCAGCATGTAGGGCCACTGCGCGACACCCCAGCCGATGACCACCGAGGCGACCGCACCGACCGACAGGATCCGGGCCCAGTGATCGGCGTCACGAAGCAGGAGGATCAGCGAGCCGATCCCACAGATCCCGGAGATGATGACGAGCGGGAGCGCGCGCGATGTGAGTCCGTCGTAGAGGTACGTCGCGTCGGCGTGGAACACGAAGATGCCGATGAACGCGACGACGCCTGCCACCACGCCGGCCCCCATGGCGCGATGCCGGAAGTAGGTGTGCATGTCGGCGTCGTCCATGCGCTTCGCGTCCCAGGTGAGGTACACGGCCGACAGGTACGCGCACACGGTGACCGCGAGCACTCCACCGACGATCGATGTGGCGTTGATCCAGCTCGACCACGGGTCGCCCGCCTTCCCGCCCGCCGGGCACCCGACCGGACGCGATCGCGCCGGCGACCGCGCCCATGCAGTAGGGAACGAGCACGGACGACAACGCGAACGCGGCACCGAAGTTCCGCTGATCGCGGGTGCGGAACACCGCCTTGCGGAACGCGAAGCTCGAGCCCCGCAGCACGATCCCGAACGCCGCGAGGGTCAGCGGAACGAACAGCGTCAACGTGATCGAGGCGAACACCTCGGAGAACGCGGTCCACAGGACCACGAGCACGAAGATCAGCCAGACGTGGTTGGCCTCCCACACCGGGCCGATCGAGTGGTCGATCTGGGCGCGCGGGCGCTCACCCCGCTGCGCGCCACCGGCGGTGAGGTCCCAGAAGCCGGCGCCGAAGTCGGCGCCGCCGAAGAGCGCGTAGGCGGTGATGCCAAAGAGGAGGACGACCGCGACCGCGTCGTCGAGGTTCACGGGGCACCGACCTTCTCAGGTGTCCCCGACGGGCTCGGCGGCGGTGCGCTCGGTCCGTACGGCACGTCGGACTCACTGCCCGGACCGCCGCCTCCGTCCGCCTGCTCCCGCCACCGGCGGCTCATGCCCCGCAGCACGAGGATTGTTGTGACTCCGACGCCGAGGTAGAGCAGGACGACCGCGATGAAGGTGACCCACACGCCGGTGTTGCCGGTCGCGGCGTCCTCGACCTTCATGTAGTTGCGCACGATCCACGGTTGTCGACCCACTTCGGTGACGACCCAGCCCGCCTCCATGACGAGCACGGAGAGCACACCGCAGCCTGCGGCGATGCGCAGGAACCATTTCGTCTTCGGGATGTCGCGGCGGAAGATCCACGACAGGGCCCACCAGACGCCGAGCAGGGCGAGCAGCGTGCCGCCGCCGACCATCACGTCCCACGCGAGGTGGACGGTGTTGGCCTCACCAACCGTCGGCTGGGTGTCGCTCGGAAACGCGTTGCGTCCCTGCACGACCGTGTTCTTGCCCGTGCTCGGATCGGAGAGCCAGGACGCGAGCCCCGGGATCGGGACGCCCGCCTTCGACTTCGGTGCCGTCGGAGTTGAATTTGCCGAGCAGGGTCTCGGGAACGTCGCTCTTCGTCTTCGGGACGAGCTCGATCGCCGCGAACTTCTGCGGCTCGTTGTTGTAGACCCACCGGGCCAGGGAGTCCCCGACTCCCATCTGGATCACGATCGCGACTGCGCCGACGCTGAACGGGATGATGAGGCCGAGGCGGTGGTAGCGGTCACGTCGGCCGCGGAGCATCCCCATTGCGTAGACGGACGCGATCAGGAACCCTCCGACCACGTACGCGGCAATCAGCATGTGCAGCGCTTCGAGCGGCATGGCCTTGTTGAAGATCACGCCGAGCGGATCGACGTCGACCACCTTGCCGGCGTGGTTGAGCGTGAAGCCCTCGGGCTCGTTCATCCACGCGTTGGCCGCGACGACCGACACCGCGCCGCCGATCCCCGCGATCACCACCGGGACACCCGTCCAGAAGTGTGGCCAGGGCTTCAGGCGTCTCCAGCCGTAGATGTAGATCGCGACGAAGATCGCCTCGGTGAAGAAGAACAGACCCTCGATCGTGAACGGGACCCCGAACGCTTCACCCCACTGACCCATGAACTTCGGCCAGAGCAACCCGAACTCAAACGTGAGCACCGTTCCGGTGACTGCGCCGACCGCGAACGTCACCGCCATGTACTTCGACCAACGCTGCGCGAGCAGCAACGCGTCAGCGTCGTCGTGCTTGATCGCCCGGTAGTTGGCAATCAGGGTCATCGCCGCCCACGACACCCCCAGCGGAACGAGGATGATGTGGAATCCGAGCGTGAACGCCATCTGCGAACGCGCCCACGGCACTGGGTCGACCGCGGCCACCGACGGCACGAACTCAAGCACGTTGCCCCCTCATGTTCTCTACGTCCGGAACGGTCGACATGGCCAGATCAGAGGCCGGGGCTCGAGTGCATGATGCCGCCGTCGGCAAAGATCGTCGTGGCAGTGAGGTAGCTCGCTCCGTCGCCGGCGAGGAACGCGACGACGTTGCCGATCTCCTCGGACTTGGCCATGCGACCGAGTGGGATCGCGGTGTCGAGGGTCTTCATGAGCTTGGGGTCGTTCATGGTGGCGGTGTTGATCGGCGTCTCGACCGCGCCGGGGCCGACACCGACGACTTGGATCCCATGAGGGCCGAGCTCGACGCCGGCGGTGCGGGTGAGCATGCGCATCCCACCCTTGGAGAGGCAGTACGCGGTGTTGCCGGGCATCGGCCAGTCCTCGTGCACCGAGGTGATGTTGATGATCCGGCCGCCGTCGCCCTGCTTGATCATCTGCTTCGCGGCGATCTGGGTGCCGAAGAACGCGCTCTTCAGGTTGATCTCGAGCACCTTCTCGTACTGCTCTTCGGTCGTATCGAGGACCGACGTGCGGGTCTCGACGCCGGCGTTGTTGACCATGACGTCGAGGCGACCGAACTTGCTCGACGGTGGCGTCGACGAGCTTCTGCAGGTCGGCGACCTTGCTGACGTCGGCTTCGACGCCGATGGCCTGATCGCCGAGGGCCACGATCTGGGCTTCGAGTGCTTCGGTCGCGTCGGGGTTCGCGACGTAGTCGATGACGATGTTGGCGCGCTGGGCGGCGAGCGCGAGCGCGATCGCTTTGCCGATGCCGCTGTTGCCGCCGGTGACGATGGCGACCTTTCCTTCGAGGCTCATGCATTGCTCCTTGGGGTGGGTGGGTTGAGAAGTCAGGCGAGGGTGGCGGGTCATGCGGGTCGGGGATGGAGCGCAGCGGGCGCGGCGCGGCGTCGGGCGATGACGAACGCGCCGAACCCCATCGCCAAGGCGACGAGACCGGTCAGCGCGTAGAGATCTGGAGAGGTCGATGCCGGACGCCTGGAGAGGACCGGCTCCGAACGCCGCGATCCCGTAACCGACCTGGTAGAAGGCGATCAGGCCGCCGGCGACCGACGCGGACATCGCGACGAGCTCTTCTTGGCCGAAGCTGATCGTCAAGGGCAACAGGGCCGAGCAACCGATGCCGGCCAGGCTGAACGCGGCGACGCCGAGGAATGGTTCGCCGCTCGGGAGCGCCGCGATCGCGAGGAACGCGATCGCGAGGACGAAGGGGAGGAGGTGGTAGGTGCGTCGGGTCGGGAACTGGTGTTGGATGGCCGCGAACCCGACGCGGCCCAGCGTCACGCACGCCCAGAACGCGGTGAGCGCCAACGACGCCATCGTGGTCGACGCTCCGAGGTGCTTCATGTCCAGTGATGCCCAGTTGCCGTTCATCGTCTCGCAGATCCCGTAGGCGAGCGCGAACGCCGCGTAGATCCAGAACCGCGAGGGAATCCCTGGCGCGCGCCGGGTTTCCTGATGTCTCGTTGGGTTGCCGGGCGCCGGTCTGCAGCGGGAGCGGTGCGCTCACCACGAGGAGGCCGATCAGGAGGAGCGCCGTCAGCACCGGGAGTCCCCACCAGAAGCCGAGGCCGACGAACACCGCGACGAACAGCGGGGCGAGCGCGGTGCCGAGCCCGAGCAGCGCGTTGAGCACCAGGACGGAGGTATCCACTTTGGTGGGGTTGAACGCCGCGGTGAAGGTGTTCAACGCGGGAACCGTGAACCCGAAACCGATCCCGAGACTCGTCGTCGCCAGCAACAGGAGCCCGTAGGCGACGGGCTCGTTGCTGGTGAACAGGGAGCTGACGACGAGCAGCGACATCGCGAGCAGGTTCGCGGCGAGACCGATCAGATACACGCGGCGGGTGCCGACCCGGCGCGCCCAGGTCGCGCCCAACAGTGCCGATGCGACGGCGGTGATCGCCTGCGGGACGAACATGGCTCCGTAGGCGGTGCTGGTCAGCCCGTACTCGCTCGAGCTCGTGAAGATCCCACTCGCCGCGGGGAAGGTGACGAGCGCGATGCCCTGACCGATCGCGGCGACCTTGACGACTGTTGCTTCCCGACGGGTAGGCATCTGCTCGGTAGGTGACGCGCGTCAGGCGGTGCGCTCGAGGAGGTGCTCACCAACGCGGATCGCGTTCGCCATCGCCGTGAGCGCCGGGTTCACCGCGCCAATGCTCGGGAAGAAGCTGGTATCCACGACATAGAGGTTGTCGACCTCGTGCGCCTTGCAATGTTCGTCGAGCACCGACGTTGCGGGATCACTGCCGAACCGGCACGTACCGACCTGATGCGCAACACCCGCGACCGGGATGCTCATGTCCATGTAGAAGTTCTTGTCCAGCACATGGTGCTGGGACAGGCCGACGTGGTTCATCAGGTGCTTCAGCTCGCCGTAGAGCCGGTCGGCTTCGTCGTCGTTGGTTGACGTGTAGGCCAGGTGGATGTTGCCGTCACCGTCGAGCGTGACCCGGTTCTCGGCCATCGGGAGGTCTTCGGTGGTGAGCCAGAAGTCGACCGCATGCTCGGCGACATCGGACAGGCTGAAGTGCGGCGCCAGCAACGTGAGCTTGGGCTCCTCACCCTTCATCGCCTCGGCGTTGGACTTGCCCACCATCTGGATGTTGCCGATCGGCCATGAGTAGTCGTCGGTGCCGAAATAGAAGTCGTTGATCCCCAGCGTCTTCTGGAAGGTCGTCTCGTTGAGCTCCTTCGAGAGCGCGACGACGGCCTTGCTGTTGTGGAACATGTAGTTCCGGCCGACCTGGTCCGAGCCGTTGGCCAACCCGTTCGGGTGCTGGTCGTTCGCCGAGCGCAGCAGGATCTTGGCGCTGTTCGAAGCGCCGGCGGCGACCACGACGATGTCCGCCGCGTAGGTCTCCTCCGCTTCGCCGCGTCGCACGACGACGCTCGTGACGGTTCGGCCGGAGGCGTCGGTCTCGAGCTTCAAGACCTCGGCGTTGACGAGCAGCGTGACGTTCGGGAGATCCAGGATCGGTCGCACGGCGATCGTCTCGGCATCGGACTTGGCGTGCACCAGGCAGGGGTAGCCGTCACACCACGTGCAGCGGATGCACGCGCTCTTCGCCGGCTCGGCTTCGTCGAGCAGGATCCCGCACGGCGCGGAGAACGGGTGATAGCCGCCGGACTTCAGGTCGTCGAACAGCTGCTGGATCCGCGGCTCGTGGGAGACCGCGGGCCACGGGTACTGCTTGCTCCAGTGGCCTTCGGTGGGATCCTCGCCGTGGTTGCCGTGCACCTGGTAGAGCCATTCCGCCTTCGTGTAATACGGCTCGAAGTCGTCGTAGGTGACCGGCCACGCGGGCGAGATGCCGTCGACGTGGCGGAGCTCGCCGAAGTCCTGGGGCCGCAGCCGGTAGAGCGCGGCGCCGTAGAGCTTGGTCGCGCCGCCGACGTAGTAGTGCACCTGGGGTTGGAACGCGTTTCCGTCGGCGTCGTACCAGGTGTCCTTCGAGATGTAGCGACCGTCGATGAAGACGTCCTCCGGTTGCCAGTTCGCCATCTCTCGAGGCAGGAAGTTGCCCCGCTCGAGCAGCAGGATCTTCTTGCCCGAGCTCGGCGAGTGTGTGCGCGAGTGTCCCGCCGCCTGCACCGGTTCCGATGATGATGACGTCGTAGTGGTCCGTGGTCATGCTGATGCCTCCGTTGCGACACGAGTTGCGAGGGGCGAGGGATGGTTCGCGGACAGATGTGAGGCCGAGACGATGAACCCGAGGTGGGAGAACGCCTGGGGGAAGTTGCCGATCATCCGTTTCGTGGTCGGGTCGTACTCCTCGGAGAACATGCCGACGTCGTTCTGCAGGCTGCGCAGGCGTTCGAAGAGCTCGCGTGCCTCGTCGTCTCGTCCGATGAGCGCGAGGTTGTCGACCAACCAGAACGTGGTGAGCAGGAACGTCCCCTCCCCCGCCGGGAGCCCATCGACACCGTCTCCGTCGGAGGTCGGGTACCGCAACACGAACCCGTCGACCATCAGCTCACGCTGGACCGCCTCGACGGTGCCGATGATCCGCGGGTCGCTCGGCGGGAGGAACCCGACCCGGGCGAGCATCAGCAGACTCGAGTCGAGCTGGTCGGCGCCGTAGTACTGCACGAACGTGTTCTTCTCGGTGTTGAATCCCTTCTCGCAGACCTCGGCCTTCACCTGGTCGGCGAGCTTGCGCCACCGATCGATCGGGAGCTCGGTGCGGCCGAGCTTCTCGGCGATCTTCGCCGCCCGGTCGAACGCAACCCACGCCATCACCTTCGACTGCGTGAAGTGGCGTTGCGGGCCGCGGATCTCCCAAATGCCGTCATCGGGGAGCTGCCAGACCTTTTCGAGGTGCGCCATCATCGCCGGCAGCAGCTCGCCCGCCTTCGGATGATGCGCGGGCAGGTGCTGCTCGCCGCCGAGCGCGGCTTCGACCCCGGTGAGCGCGGCGTCGGCGATCTCGCCGAACACGTCGAGCTGGAACTGCTCGCTCGCTTCGTTGCCGATCCGCACCGGCTTCGAGCTCTCGTAGCCGGGAAGCCAGTCGAGCTCGACCTCGGTGAGTCGGCGTTCTCCGCCGACCCCGTACATGATCTGAAAGTCGCCGGGATCGCCGGCGACCGCTCGTTGGAGCCACTGCTGCCACGCGCGCGCTTCGTCGATGTAGCCGCAGAGCAGGAGGGCCTGGAGCGTGAGTGACGAGTCACGCAACCACGAGAACCGGTAGTCCCAGTTGCGGACTCCGCCCAGCTGCTCGGGCAACGAGGTCGTCGCCGCGGCACACACCGCACCCGTCGGCGCGTATTGGAGTGCCTTCACCGTGATGAGCGAGCGCACGACGTCGTCGCGCCACTCCCCCTGATACGTGCAGCGCTCCATCCATTCCGACCAGTACCGTTCGGTCGACCGCCGGGCCGCCGGTGCGTCGAGGGGCGGAGGTGGATCTTCGAGCGCGGAGTACCACGCGAGCGAGAAGCTGAGCCGATCACCCTCGCGCACCGTGAACTCGGCGGTGGTGGTGAGGTCGCTCCCCTGGAGCGGCACCGGACTGTGGAACCGCAGCGCATCGCTACCGGCCACGAGGGTCAACCCGTCACCGGTGGCCGCAGCCCACGGCGCGATCGAGCCGTAGTCGAAGCGGGCAATGAGCTCGAGCGTCACCGACAACGATCCCGCCAGGCCCTCGACGATGCGGAAGATCGTGGGATGGTCGACCCCCGGCGACATGAAGTCGGTCACCTTCACGGTCCCGGTCGCGGTGTCGAACTCCGTCTCGAGCACGAGCGAGTCGCCGAGGTATCGGCGGCGAGACCCCGTGATCTCAGCCTTCGGTGCGATCAGCCACCGGCCGTGCTCGGGTTCACCGAGCAGCGCGGCGAACACCGCACCGGAGTCGATGCGCGGAACGCACCACCAGTCGATCGATCCGTTGCGGGCGACCGCCGCGACCGTCTTGGTGTCGCCGATGATCGCGTAGTCCTCGATGGGTGTTGACATGGTGCTCCTCAGTCGGAGTGGTCGAGGGTCAGGGTGAACGATGCGGTGAACGTGTCGCCGCGACGCACGACTGGCGCTTTCCGGTCGACGAGCGCGTTGGTCGGTGCGGTCATCGGCTCGAGCGCCGCGAACGACTTCCCGCGAGGAACCCACACCTGCGCGAACGGGTAGCCCGTTCCGCATCGCAGCTCGATGGAGCGACCGGCATCGCCTTCGAGTGCGAGGTGGCGGTCGCGTCCGAGTGCATAGCCGTCGTCGAAGCTGCGCCGGCCGACCGGTTCGCACTCCGCGGATTCGGGCGTGACGTCACCGGTCGGGATGCCCTGGTCGTCGAGCGCGAGGTGCCGCCGGGCGGGCAAGCGGAGCCGCCAGCAGTGGCGCGGTTCTCCCGGGAGCCGCAGGTAGGGATGCCAGCCGAACGCGATCGGCACGCCACGCCGCCCGGTCGGGATGATCGTGGTGTCGACCCGCAGCTCCGGCTCCCGCACGATTGCGGTCACCTCGATGCGGTGCGGAAAGGGAAACGCCGGCGCGTCGACCTCCATCGAGGCTCGCAACCGCGCCGCGTCGCCACGGGTCGTGATCTGCTCGACTGACCAGCCCGGCGACCCGACCAGAAACCCGTGGATCGGAAGCCCGTGGTCGTCGACCGGCAGCGCCAGACCTTCGAGATCAACCGTGACTCCCGCCGGCGCGATACCGCCACTCCGAGAGCCGATTCGCCCACGGCGCGAGCAACGGCAACCCGCCCGTCCGCCCCGCACGCAACGCCTCGAGACCACCCGGAAGCGCCAGATGCTCACCGCCGCGGTACCGCAACGACACGCCGGTCATGCCGACATTCGGCGCGAACACCGCCGCCAGCCCACCGGAGCTGAGCTCCACCGCCGGCTCACCTCGGAACACGCACTCCTGCGCCTGCGCACCGGTCGCCACTGCGCTACTCGTCCCAATCGATCTGGGCGGCGTCAGGCCGATTGATGTACGCCGCCGCCCGCGTCTTCGCCACGTAGTCCCAGCCCCACGCACCCAGCGCCCCGACCCGAGTACGGAAGCCGCTCAGCAGCCACGCATGCACCCCGAGCCACGACGCGTACGCCACCACGCCGTGCAGCTCGCGCCGACGCGGGCCTACCTCGGCGATCGCCGCGTTGCGGCCGATCATCGCCATGATCCCCTTGTCGCGATAGCGAAACGGCTTCGTCGACTCGCCGTCGATCTCGGCAACGATGTTCTTCGCCGCGCACGTCCCGGCTTGAAGCGCCACCGAACCAAGCTGCGGGAACGGCTCGCCGTCGGGCCCGAGCGTGTTCGCCACGTCCCCCAGCGCGTACACGCCGGGGAAACCCGCCACCGAGAGGTCCGGCCCGATCTCGAGTCGTCCGCTCGGCGCTTGCGGAAGCCCCGAAGCGCCGGCGAGGCGAGCCGCCTTGATGCCACCGGCCCACACCACAGTCCTGGTGAGGATCTCCCGGCCATCCGAGAGCACGACCCCGTCGCTGCCGGATCTCGGCGACCTTGGTGCCCAGCTCGAGCCGCACGCCTCGCTGCTCCAAGCACCTCCTTGGCGTACGTTGTGGGCCCGCTCGGAAAACGGCGCGAGCACAACCGGCGCGGGATCGACCAGATAGATCGCTGCGAGATCCACCTTCGCGTCGGCGACGCGAGCGGGTATCAGCCGATTGATCGTGTCAGCGAGCGCGCCCGCGGTCTCGACTCCGGTGGCGCCGGCGCCGACGATCACGAAGTTCAGCGCCCCCTTCTCGATCAGCGCAGGATTGCGATGCGCTTGTTCGAACACCGTGAGCAGACGCGACCGCAACCGTTCCGCGTCGTCAACCGAATACAAGGGAAACGCATGAGTCTGCGCTCCGGGCGTATCGAAGAAGTTCGGCTCGGCACCCATCGCCAACACCAGGTAGTCGGCGGCGATGGTGACTCCGTCTCGCTCGTGACGCTCTTCGCCCGTGGATCGACGGCGGTCACCTCGGCCATCGTCACCTGCAACCGGATGCCGTCGGCTGGAACATCGCGCGCAGCGGCCGGGCGACCTCGGAGGTCTCCACCTGAGCGGTCGCGACCTGGTACAGCAATGGCTGGAACTGGTTGTAGTCATTACGGTCCAGCAGCGTCACCCGCACCCCGTGCTTCGCGAGATGCTTCGCACAGGCAACGCCCGCGAAACCTCCACCGACGACCACCGCCGAAACCTGGCCCCGCCGAACTCCAGCCATCGGCTACGCGGCGAGTGCCATTCGACCGACCCGGGTATCGACGGGCGGGTTGCCGATCAATTCTTCTCCCCAAAAATCCACTGCCTGCTCCTCCGACCGAGCGGATCCGCGGAACTTAGACCTGAGGGGGTGACCCGACATCACCTCATCAGGATGAATATCTGGAGTACGAAGCAGGTAGGTCTGCCCGTCCCCGCCGAGCGGCGACACCGTCCAAGAGCGCCGCCACGACGCAAATCTGAGCCATGGTCGAGGTCGACCATTCGGCCCGTCACCCCGCGAACACTCGTGAAATGGCACCAGCACTGGTCAATGTGATCTCCTTGGTCCCTATCTCGGAGGGATCCATGAGCAGCATCAGCCGGAGAACGTTCATGGCCGGTTCGATCGGAGCGGCCGGCGCGGTGGCACTCGGTGCCTGCACCCCCCGCCGCGGACCCGGGCCCTTCCGGGGTTGGGGTCACGGGGCCGAACCCCGGTGGCTGCCGGGCGCCTTGGCCGCTCCCGGGAGTCGGGGGCTCATCGACGAGCGCGTGTACCAGGGCCGCGTGTCGGACTACCTCGCCTACGCCACCGCCGCCACCAACGTGAGCAGCCCCACCGGCATCGCCCTGCATCTCATCGCGGCCGATCGGGATCGGCACTACACCTGGGACATCGACCGGGTGACCGTCGACGGCCTGAGCGGGCTCTGGCAGCAGATCGACACCTGGCAGGACACCCGCGACTTCGGCCTCATGTACCTGCACTGGGTCCTCGCCTACGGCCGGGGCCGCACGGCCATGACCACGCTCGATCCCACCGTCATCGCCGCCATCAAGGCACGGATGCTGGCCAACCGCTACCGCTACAACGACCCGAACCCGACCGGGAAGATCGACGACCAGTGGTTCTGGTCCGAGAACCACATCATCATCGGTCTGGTCAACGAGTACCTGGCCGGCCAGGAGTTCCCCGACGACGTCTTCGCCGTCACCGGCCTGACCGGTCGTGAGCACCTGGCCCGCTCCCGGCAGCCGATCCTGGACTGGATCAACGAACGGGCCCGGTTCGGGTTCTTCGAGTGGCACAGCAACGTCTACATGCTCAAGTACCTCACCCCGCTGCTGACCCTCGCCGAGCTGGCCGACGACCGCGAGATGGTGACGGCGGCGGGCATGGCCCTCGATCTGGTCCTCCTGGACATGGCCGCCCACTGCCACGCCGGCTGCTACGTGGCGCCTCGGGGTCGCACCTACAAGAAGGACAAGATGACCGCGTTGGACGAGGACACGTTCAACAGCTTCAAGTTCCTCTTCGACGACACCGCCTATCCGTACCAGTCCCAGACCGACAACGGCGCCACCTACCTGTGCGGGGCCAAGCGCTACCGGCCCCCGCAGGCCATCATCGAGATGGCGACGGCCCCGACGCCGGGCGTGGTCCGGGAACGCCACGGGATCTACGTCGACGATGCCGCGCCCGTCACCGCGAACCCGGTGGCGCCGTTCGGCTACGACTTCGACGATCCCGCGAACCTGGCGTTCTGGTGGTCGCTGGGCGCCGTCGGCATGTGGCAGCTCGCCGAGGTCAGCCTGTCCGAAGCCGAGAAGTACAACCTCTTCGACACACCCGGCCTCGCCCAGGTCAAGCTGCTCGCCGACCTCAACGGTCGGGACCCCGACCGGATCCGGGCCTGGGAGCAGGCCAACCACGCCATCGTGAACTTCGGGTTCCTGAGCGAGGCCAACACCTACGCCTGGCGCGGCGACACCGTGTCGCTCGCGTCGGTGGTCGATCACCGCTTCGGCGAGATGCGTGATCAGGTCCACAGCTGGATCGCCGAGATCGACGCCGAAGCACTGGTGTTCACCACCCACCCGTCGACCGACGCGGACCAGAACACCGACTGGGGATCCGACGGCAAGCCCGGGTACTGGACCGGCGAGGCGTCCATGCCCCGGTCGGCCCAGTTCGAGCGCACCGGCATCCACATCTACCAACCCGCCTGGGACGCGACCACCGACCCCCTGCTCTGGTCGGTGTTCCCGTACCGCGACTACACCCACGCCTTCGTCCCCCAGGACCGCTTCGACGAGGTGGTGCAGGCCGGCAACTGGACCTTCGTCCGCAAGGGCGACGGCTACATCGCGCTGTGGTCGTGGCGCGCGCCGAGCTGGCGGATCTACGACCCGGCCGTCAACGCCACCGACGGCATGGTCAAGCCGTTCGACCTGGTGGCCGAGGGCGGACCCGACAACGTCTGGATCGTCGAGGTCGGCGAAGGATCCACGGCGAGCTTCGGGGCGTGGCAGGCGTCGGTCCTGGCCAACGAGCCCGTGGTGGGACGTGGCCCCGACGGCTTCACCGTGGCATGGACGTCACCGTCCTCGGGTCCGCTCGGGTTCGGGTCGACCGCCCCGTTCACCGTTCAAGGAAGCGTCCAGCCGCTGGCCGACTTTCCCCGCCACGAGTCGTCGTTCGGCACGGTGGATCGGCTCGCCACCCGCTATCGCCTCGGCACGCGTCGGGCCCGCCTCGACCTCGACTTCGATCGCCGCCGCCGGAACGTCTCCGACCGGTAGGTCCAACAACGATCCGGCCGGCGACTCGCTGATCGGAACCACCTGGACCACCGGCACCGCCGGTCCCCGGGGTCGATCGGCGCGGAGACGGTTCACTGCGAACGAGCTCTCAGACCATTCCTCCAGTTCTTCTCGCGTGATTGAGCGAGAGCCCCACCGCCCCTCAAGGTCGCGCTCAACGATCCGCCTCCACATCTCGTCGATGGGACCACTGACGTATCGAAGCTCGACCGCAGCGCCAATTCGAGCGCGCCGCATCTCGCAACGCGTCTCGCTCCCCGCGTGTCCAAACGCCCCACTCGACGAGGACGTTGCCTCCAGCACGAAGCAGGTCAAGCGCGAGGTCGAGTTGGAACTGCTCGATCCGACCGCGGGCGCCGTCGTTCCAGAGGTCGATCCCAGACGACATCATCCAGTCATCGATGAAGGAAGGATTCTGGGCGCGACGAGAGTCGGCGGGATCAGATGGCGCCACCGGCGCTGGGTAACGCCTACTGGCCTTTCCCAGTGGGCGGGGTTGTCTCCGGCTGGGCGAGGGAGAGGTAGCCCTCGTCCTCTTGGGCGAAGTGAAGGCGGAGGATGGCGTGAAGGCCGTAGAGGAGTCGGCGCAGCTCCGCGAGGTCATCGCTGTCGGGGCCTTCGGCAGGTAGCTGATCGAGGAGCCGCCCGAGGCGGCGGACGTGGTGACCGATCTCCACATGGGTGCGGGACATAGGTCCGGTGGGATCCGTGCCGCCCAGGACCGCGGCGACCGCCGGGTAGAGCGCCGCGTCCTCGGCTTCTTCGTGCGGCAGGAGCTCATCGGCAAGGAAGTGGTAGACCCGCCACACCTCCGCGGTGGCCGAGTCTGGGTCGACGGATCCCAGGTCGTCGGCGACCACGCGGAGCTGGTCGAGATCCGGTCGCAGCGTCATGTGCTCGGCGCTGAACCGTCGAGCCAGGTCGGAACCCGGCTCGTCGAGGCGTCGGGCGTGGCGGCGCCCGGGCGTGAGGGCGCGGAGCGCATTGAAGATGACCGCGACGTCGATCGCTTCCTGGAGGATCGCTCCCCATACCGGCGCGAGGAGACCGAACGCGGCGGCGATCATGGCCAACCCGGACAGGCTCATCCCGGCGATGACGCTCTGACGGGCGATGGCCTGCGAGCGCTGGGCAATTGCGATGCCTTCGGCCAGGCGGTCGAGGCGGTCGACCGTCAGGACCACGTCGGCGGCTTCGGACGAAGCGGTGGCACCTCGTGCGCCCACGGCGACCCCTACATCGGCGAGCGCCAGCGCCGGAGCGTCATTGATCCCATCGCCGACCATGATCGTGGACCCGTACCGGGCGGCCGCGCTGACCGCTTGCACCTTCTCAGCCGGCGTCCGCTCCGCCAGCACAAGGTCGACCCCGATGATCGCACCGACCGATTCGGCGACGTCGGCCCGGTCACCGGTCACCATCACCACCCGCTGAACGCCACTCCGGCGCAATGCTCGGATGGTGCGCGGGGCGTCGGCTCGGATCGGGTCGTCGAGCACCATCGCACCAACGGGTTCGCCGTCGACTGCGACGAACATCGTGAGCGCCCCGTCGAGGTCGGCCCGACGACGCACGTTCCTCACCCATCGCTGCGGTGAGCTATCGGGGAGGATCCAGCCTGCGCTCCCGACCGTGACCTCGTGGCTCTCGACCCAGCCCCGCACGCCGTGACCGGGTACTTCCTCGACCTGGTCGGGAAGGACGAGCGAGAGTCCTCGCTCGCGGCCGGCACGAACCACGGCAGAGGCCAGGACGTGGGGCGAAACCTGCTCCAGCGAGGCCGCCTGCCGCAGCACCTCGTCGGATGCCATGCCACCCGCCGTGACGACCTCGGCGACCGTCGGGCGACCTTCGGTCAGGGTGCCCGTCTTGTCGAGGAGCAAGACCGTTCCGCCGGCCAGACGCTCGAGCGCGCCGCCACCCTTGACGATCACCCCCACTCGCGCCGAGCGCGACAGCCCCGACACGATCGCCACCGGCGCGGCCAGGATCAGTGGGCACGGCGTGGCCACCACCAGCACGGCGACCGCTCTCACCGCGTCGCCGCTCACGGCCCAGGCGACCGCGGCGAGCGTCACGCTGATCAGCAGGAACCAAACCGCGAACCGGTCAGCCATCCGAACGAACGGCGCGCTGGACGCCTGGGCCTGCTCGACCAGGTGGACCACCCCGGCGTAGGTGCTCTCGGCGGCGGTCGTGGTGGCTCGCAGGTCGAACGCCGCGCCGGCGTTCACCGTCCCGCTCCGGACCGAGTCCGCGGTTGGGTGGACGACAGGCAGGGGCTCGCCCGTGAGCGCGGACTCGTCCAAGACCGCGGCATCGGACTCGACGAGCCCGTCGACGGCCAGCACCTCACCGGATTGGATCAACAGGAGGTCGCCAGGGCAGACGTCGTCAAGCGCGTGCTCAGAGAGTCCACTGTCCTCGTAGCGGTGCACGGTCAGCGGCGCCCGGTTCACCAGCGCTCGAAGGTCACGTTCGGCCCGGGCGCCGGCACGCGCCTCCAGGACGCGACCGCTTGCCAGCATCACGGTGATGATCGCTCCCGCCAGGTACTCGCCCACCGCGAGGGTCCCGACCTGGGCCAACACGGCGATCACGTCAACCCCCAACCGGCCCTGACGGGCGGTCCCGACCACCCAGTACACACCCGGGACGATCCCCAGGACCGTTGCCGCCGCCCACACTCCACCGGCCGCCGCCTCCTGGCCGACGAACGCGAGGAGACCACCTACGACCAGGCAACCGACCGCGACGACGAAAAGGCCGGTCCCCGCCCACCGCCGCGCCGTCGTCATCACCTCACCGGTCCACCCGAAGGCGCCGCGGAGACTCGTGACGGGCGAGGCGATCTGGCCATTCGGTTCTCCGTTCAGCATGACGACCACAAGCGTGGCACCGATGCCCAGCACGAACGAGCGCCTTGATCACGGGCTTCGAGCGGGTTCCTTGGCGCGAGTCCTCGCCCCATCGCAGCCGCAACGTCGTGCTCGTCATCGCCAAGGTCCGCTCCCGCCAAACGACAGGGCCGACTTCAAGCACCCGATTCGTCGACTCAGCGAGAAGCCCACCGCGGTCGAACGGGCACGCCGCGCGCGCAACGAGTGCTCGTATCGATCGCGCGTCGCGGTGGCAAGCGGGCAGGTTCCCGGTTACTCAACCCTCATTGCCTACGACCACAAGCAGCACAACACCATCATCATCGGCACGAACCTCGCGGCGGCGCCGGCCACGGGCGAGAACGCGGCGGCGGTGTTGGGCAAGGCTGTTCTCGCCGCCCTCTACGGCTCGTCCGCGGTCCCCGGCGGAGACCCGGCCGGCGCTCCCACCACCACGAGTACCGCCGCAGCCGCCACTACCGGATCGACGCGCCCGTAGCGCCCGACGCCGACAAGGTGATCACCGGTTGCACCAACGACGACGTGCCCGGGAGGCGCGGTTGCCGCTTGTTCACGATCCGCTCTCGATACCGCGGGTCATGACCGCAAGTCCCTAGATTCGGCGTCGGCGGCGGGGGGTGACCGCTGCGGTGACGACCGCCGCCTTTGCGACGGGTGAGGGGCCCGGGGTGACGGCCCTTGTGACGACGGCAGCCTTCGCGACGGGTGCGCCGACAACTCCGACTCTTCCAATACGTCCAGGCCTCAGCGGCATGTCAGCCTCCTGCTGTCTCGAGAGCCGCGTCCGCTTCGATTGCGGCCGCGATGGCTTGAAGAGGGATTCGGCCGTTGGCGATGAGCTGACCACCCGAGCGGCGCGTGCGGCCGACGCAAACGGCGCAGCCCACAGGTTCTCATAGACGAGAACCCCGGCGACGCTACCCGGATCCATGGCGGCAGCGAGGTGTTCGACATCTTCCTCGGCGAGGAGCTCGGCGAGTTCAGCTTCGAGCGTCTCCAGCGCGCCGAGATCAGCCGACATCTGACAGCTCCATGGCCTCGATGGCGCCGTCGTCGTCCTTCGCGAGGATCAGTACATCGATGACCCGGATCGTTCCGGCATCGACGAGCTTGACCAGCTCCTCCACCATCTCGCCCGTGAAGCTGGCAGCTCCCGCGGGGAACTCGACGATCACGTAATCGACTGGTCCGAGTTGTTCCAGCGAGTCATCAGTCATCAAGCATCCGTTTCGTCGCGTGCCCGTGTGCCGGGTACCAGGGATCGGTGGCTCGTCACCGTAGCGTCGAACAGTCGTGCGCGCTCTGAGCGGCTCGCCACACCACCCTCCACCTGGCGCCGGTCCAGATGGCCAAGAACGCCGGATGCGAGACGCCGTCGCGGTATCCCGGAACGCCGGGGCAGATGCAGCGTCGTCGCTGTCCCCGAACGCCGGGACCGTGGCGGCCGTTAGGTCGGCAGGTCCGAGCATCGAGCAGACCGTGCACTGTGCACGCCGGACCGAGATGAGGCCGAGCCGCCGCGCTCGAAAGTCTCGCCTGGGCGCGTCGCTACGAGGACGATTCAGGTGGATCGCGCGGTTCCGACAATCCCTCGCAGCATGACCGGCGCTCGGCAAAGCCGCAGGTCAGCGGTCCGGACGGGCTTTCGGCAGCCACAGGCGCGGATCCGTCGGGGTGAGAGAGGTTGTCGGGTCTCAGTCCGGGTGACCGCGGAGCGAGCGGGTGTAGCGGCGTGGCCCGGAGCTCGTGCGCTTCGCCTGGTACATGGCGACATCGGCGTCGGCGACGAGTCGTTCCGCGCTGGTGCTCTCACCCGAGAGGGCAACCCCGATGCTGGCGCGGATCGACACCGTGAGGGCGCCGATACCGATGGGCTCCGAGACCCGCGCTGCGAGCCGTTCGGTCCACGTCATGACCGACGAAGGTTCGCCCACCTCGGAGCACACGACGAGGAACTCGTCACCACCGAGGCGTCCCACCAGGTCGTGCGCACGGATCACATTCCGGAGGCGGCGCCCGACGACCTCGAGCACCGCGTCGCCGATCGCGTGACCATGGGTATCGTTGATCGCCTTGAAACCGTCGAGATCCAGGAATACGACCGCGACCGGACCCTTCGCGAGCGCCTCCTCGAGCGCCGCCATGATCGAGCTACGGCTGCTGCACGTGGTGAGCACGTCGAACTCCGCACGCCGCTTCAGCTCAGCGTGCAGGCGCGCTCTCTCGGTCACGTCGTCGACACAGATGATCGCGCCGAGACTCCCGCCTTCGTCGTCGACAAGGGCGCCGAGACGAAGCCGCGCGCGTCGTTCCCCAGAGCTGCCCGGTAGGCGCATCCGGACTTCGAGGTCGGCGTCGTGGCCGGCCCCGAGCACGTCGGTGAGTGCGCACTCGAGCGCGTCGCGGTCCGCGGCGATCACGTGACCGAGCTGCGTGTCCACCGTGGTTCCGGAGGCGGCGCCGAGGATCTGCTCGAGGCGTTCGTTGGCGTAGACGACGCGCCGGTCGCCGTCGACATGCATCAGGCCGAGCGGCATCGTCTCGGCGATGCGGTGGAGCAGTTGCTCGCGCGCTCGGACTGCCTCGTGCGCGGCCATCTCGTCGGAGATGTCGACGGCCTCGGTGTCGACGTGAGGATCGACGGGGTCGTCGAGACGATTCGTATTCGTCATCTCCAGCCAGACCCATCCGCCGTCGGCGTGGCGATGGCGGAGCCGGAGGCGACGCTGGCTGCCCGGCGTGCCGAGCATCTCCATCCAGTGTTCGATGCCGCGGGTCTGGTCCTCAGGGTGGATGAGGTCGAGTGATCCCCGGCCGATCAGCTCCTCGGGACGCCAGCCCAGGATGCCGGTCACCGCTTCGTCGACGCTTGTCAACGTTGCGATGTCGTTCTTGCGCATGCAGAACAGGCGCGGCCGCAGGATCGGCTCGGCCGCAATGGCCGTGGTGATGTCGATCGGGCTGCCGCCGAGGAGCACCACGAGGAGCACACCGTACGTCGGTCGCACGTCGAAGAGGTGCGCCCGCACCTCGACCGTCGGGTTGCTCGCGAGCCGAACCCGGAGCGTCGCGACCCCCACCTGACGAACCCGCTCCCCGGCGGCGATGACCACGCCCCGGTCCGCCGGGACGACCAGGTCGAGAGCCGATCGTCCTGCCATGACCGGATGGGTGCCGACGTCGAGCGAGTCGGGAACCGGCACGAACATGCCCAGTTCTCCGATCGCAGCGACTGGCGCGCCGGGATGCTGCTCCAGCATGGCCTGACAGGCGTCGGCCACGCCGGCGGCATCGAGCGCAGGCGCATGGGGCATGGAACAGACATCGGTCGGTTCCGCGCCGCCTGAACCTGTGGGTACCGAAAACTCGTGCGGTTCGCTGACCTGCACGTTTGGCCGCACGGCGCTGTTGCATTGATTCGGGTCCGGACGCGGGGACCGAGTTGGCCTTCCTGTTTCGGGCTCAGATCGTGTGGGCGAGTTCGGTGAACGCGCTCTCGACGCGGTCGATGGGCATGCGCGTCGATGCCGAGTTCGTAGTGACCGCGGCGGATGTTGTGCATCACCGCATGACCGCGGACGATCACGCGTGCCGAATGGTCGCGTTTGAGTCCGCGGATCGGTCGTAGCCTGGCGTTGAGCCGACCATGGTCGCATTCAATGCGTTGTTCGCGTACTCCTCCGTGTTGTGAAACACAGCGGGCACGAGCCCTCGATCGCAGCCCGCACGCCAGGGCCCGGTCGGTCACCACTTCGACCGGCTCGCCATGCGCGAGCGCCGACGCGAAGAACCGACGCGCGACCCGGAGATCGAGTCGGGCTGAGACGAGCACGTCGATGATCTGACCGCACTGATCGATCGCTCGGTCGACGTCGCGCCACGGCCGGCGACCTTCACGGAGGTCTCATCAACGAACCAGCGGTTGCCGACCGTGGGGGAGCACGGCCCAGCCGCATCGGCAAGGGGTGGCCTGAACGGTTGGACCCACCGGAACACGGTGACGTGATCGGCGCCCGCGTGCCCATATCCGTGCCTCAGAACGACTGGCTAGGTGAGCCTTTCGCTAGAGCAGGAGCGATGCGACGGTAGCGATGGCTTGTGGGTCGGAGCGCCACACGTCCGAGACATCGACGTAGATCTCGATCCAGTTGCCGTCCGGATCTTCGATGTAGATGCTCTGCGAAACGGTGTGGTCGGCCGTCATTGCGATCTCGACGCCGAGTGCGTCAAGGTGTGCCTTGGCCTGGCGGAGTTCGTCGGTCGAGTCACCGATCTTGAACGCGACGTGCGCGAGCCCTGGGCTCTTCGGCGACGGAGCCGCGGCGTCGGGCCCCAAGCCCGAGATGGCGAAGTCGTGGTGGTTGCCGAGCGTGAAGAACGTCGTGGGTGGAGACTCCATACGCGCCGCCACGACGAACCCGAGCACGTCGGTGTAGAAGCGCTCCGACCGCTCCAGGTCACTCACTTGCAGCACGACATGTCCGAGCTTTTGGATCTGGAGCATGGCGACTCCCGCGGCGAGGGCGCTTTTGATGGTGAACAACGGGCACCAGAATGCCCTGGTTGAGCACCTGTGTGCGAGCGCGAGGCGGGGATGCGCCCGAGCGGCCCGCATGCGGGGTCAGGGCGTGTACTCCTGCACGACCGTCAGGTCGACGAACTCGGGGGCGCCGTCAAAGATCTCGGCCATGGTCGTTCTCGCGGCCTGCAGTCCGTCTTGGCGGCGCTGGTCGTTCTCCCGTGCCCGCGCAGCTTCCTCGCTCTCGAAGACGACGAACATGTACACCTTGCTCGGATCTTTCTGATCCTGCATTGCGATTGAGCGCACCAGACCCGACTCTGGCTGTTCGGTCGCCTGCAACTGTTCGATCAAGCGCGGCAAGTCACCCTCGTGGCCAGCCTTGAGGCGGGTCGTGATCAGTTGCGCCCACATGACAGATCCTCCCGACGGCAACGGACGACCCGACCCTAACGCTCGATCGCCGAGAGTCACCAGCCCGAACGCGTCGCGATACCTCACGCTCAATCACCCCCAGTCCCAAGCCTTCGCGGCCTGGCCGCGGCCTGCCGAGCGGCGATGAGTTCCGGCGTCGACGCGCCCGCTCCCACACCACTCGCCCGAGCACTCGGTGCCGAGAGCAGCCCATCGCCAGTCCGAACGCGTTTCCAGCACCCACACGGCTGCGCCTCGCGTTTGTCCTCGGCTGTCGCATATCCGGGACGCGTGGAGGAGGACTCGCGCCGGGTTCCACCACGAGGCTGCGGGACTGCAGGAGGCGAGGTTTCCATGCCGGTCGTACCGCAATCGTGAGAACTTCCTCACGGCGATGTGCCCGGGTTTCGAGCGAGGCGCCGGCGACAGGAACCGCTCGCTCAGGCCGTACCCGATGGGTCGTCGCGCACTTCCAGCTCGACCCTTGACGAGACCTGCAACGCGAAACGACCGCGGCCGGTGGTCTCGATCCGCACGGGTGCGGCGCGCTCGTCGAGCCGGCGCTTGAGCAGGATGAGACGAGACTCGAAGTTGTCCTTGAACGGCGGCAGCTCGAGCGCGGGATCGAGACGAACCTCGCGGTTGGTGAACTCCGTCCGACCCTCCTCACGCCACTCGTGCAGCAGCTTCCAGAGGATGCGGCCGGGCACGCCTTTCACCAGGTAGTCACCGTCGAGGAAGATGTTCCCGTCGGCCGGATAGAAGCGCACGACCGTCGGGCTGCCGGCGGTCGGTGATGCAGCGGGTGTCGCCGCGCCGGCCGGGGCGTCGCCGGGTGCGTCACTGCTGAGACGCTCTTCCTCGATCGCGCCGGCGAGCATCTGAGCCACGACCTCGAGCACGGCTTCGTCGTCGGGCCCGAACGCGGCGCCGTGTGCCGACTCGACCGCGACGACTCCGAGCAGCTCCCCGGTTCGCATGACCGGCGCCGCGATCTGGCTCTGCGGGTTGGGCAGACCGGGGAGGTTCACCTCGGGGATCGCGGCTCCCGTCTGCGTGGCGTACTCACGTTGCGCGGCGCCCGCGTACTGCACGAGCCGGGCGAGTGCGCCGATCCGCACCGGCCGTCGCTCGGACGCGGCAAGCCCGAGGAACCCTTGACCGACGCCGACGCCGACCTCGGAGCCGATGCCCGCCTCCTCGTACCCGTGACTGGCGACGGTGAAGAGTCGACCGCTGGCGTCGTCGAGCACGAGCAGGATCGAGTGCTCGTATCCGAAGAGCTCGTCGAGCCCGTCGAGGCATGCCGTGATGACGTGATCGAGGTCGTCACAGCGCCCGACCCGAGCGCTCAGGTCCGCGACGAGCCGCAACTGGTCCGCGCCTTCGGTCACTCCATGGCCTCGCAGCGATCGACGGCGTAGATGTCGGCGCTGCGCAGTCGGAACACCGCCTCCATGCCCATCATCGCGGCGATCGCGTCGATCCGTCGGGACAGCTCCTCGAACACCGGACCGTCGGTCTCACGGCGTGCGAATCGCATCCGGATGCGGAACATGCGACCGGTCTCGGCGTCCTGGGCGAGCACGCAGGCCCGCGGGTTCTCCTCGAGGTTCGCGACCGTCTTGCCGAAGAACTGGTTCGAGAGGACCACGTGGTCGTCGTCGAGCACCTGCACCGATGACAGGTAGGTCAGGTTCGGCTCGCCCGCGGCCGAACACGTGGCGAGAACGGGCGGGATCACGCCCTCCAACGACGGCGCGAGCTCGCGGAGTGTGATCGTCACGACGCGTTCGTGAGGGATCGCCCGGCGTCGGGGCCCGGGGTCTGGTCGAACACTGCATCCACGTCGATCGTCACGGCGACGATCGACGTCGGCAGCGCTTCGTCGAGCGGCGTGGTGCGACCTTCGGCGAGGAGGGCTGCCTTGAACTCGCGCACGTAGAACGCGTACACGTCCTGGTCCGCCGCAGTGTGGGGTTCGGCCGCGGTGATCGTCCCCTTCATCTGCACCGACCGGTAGGTCGCGAGATCGATGATGAGCACCGCGATCCGGCCGGCCGCGTGCAGGTTCATGGCGGTTGCGGTGTCTGCACCGACAACCGCGCGCAGAAATCGGCCCCGGTCGACCCGCACGCCCCACGCGTGGCCGACGGTCGGGTCGCCATCGATGGCTGCAGCGATGGTCTGCGCACTGGGACCCTCGAGGAACGAGGCGAGCTCCGCGTCGATCACCGTCATGCCCATGCCCCCTCGTACCGCCCGATAGGAAGTTCTCAGGATACGCACACGGGCGCCTTAGGAAACGGCCCGCTCCCCGATCCGTACGGTCACCAGAGCAGCAAACACGGGCCACGACTGCGGCTCGCACGACCGACGATCAGCGAGGAGCGCCGACCGATGACCAACATCCTGACGAACGCAACGAACGAGATGCCGCGGCGGACGGTCAACGGACGCGTCGATCTCTACCGCGACATCCACAAGGGACTTCGCCACGCGCTGTTCGAGCTGACGTTTCGGGCCGGCCGTCTGGACTCGGCCGACGACGAGCTCGTGGTCGAGCTCGTCGCCGAGAGCTGCCGGGTGATCGGCCTCCTGCGCGGCCACCACGAGTACGAGGAGCAGCCGGTCTTCGATGCGCTCGTGCACCGCGCATGTCTCCACGATCGCGGGCCTCATCCATGACGAGCACCGCACCTTGGCCGAGCGGCTCGATTGGCTCGCCAGCCGGGCCGACGAGCTCGCCGCGGCCCCCGCCGCCGCCCGCCCGGCCATCGCTCACGCGTACTACCTGGAGCTCGCGGCCTTCACCGGCGCATACCTCGCCCACCTCGACGTGGAAGAGCGGGTCGTGATGCCCACGCTCGCCGCGGCGTGTGACGACGCCGAGCTGGACGGCACCCAGGAAGTCGCGCTCGCGACCGTTCCGCCGCCGACGCGCGCCGTGGCGATGGCCGTGATGCTCCCGGCACTGACGCCCCCGGAGCGCGTCGCGCTCGTGGACGGGATCCGCGCCACCGCACCGCCGGAAGCGTTCGCCGGCGTGCGTGCGATCGCCGAGCAGGTGCTCACGCCGGCTGAGTACACGCGCCTCGGGATCGAACGACCAATGAGACGAGACGTCACCCACCGCTTCCCGATCTCTCGAACGAGTCGCACCATGTCCCAGCGCCTGATCTCAAGCGACGCGCTCGACGTTCGACCCACCCGCAGGTGGAGCGGGCGCCCGCGCCTGACCGTCGTCGGCGCGATCGGCATGGCGACGTTCGTCGCGATCGTGACGGCATCGCCCACGGTCGCCGCTGACAGCTCGACGGCAGGATTCGACCGGCAGGTCGACATCAGCCCCAGCCGAGAGATGCACCTTGCATGCCGGGGCCGCGGCGGGCCGACGGTCGTACTGATCGCCGGTGGCGTGAACAGCGGCGCCATCTGGAGCATGCCCTACGACTACGCACACCCGACCCCGACCGTGTTCCCGCAGGTCGCGAGTTTCACGCGAGTGTGCACCTACGATCGGCCGAACACCGCCAGCCCCGCGCCGAGCGACGCCATCGCGCTCGGCACCTCCACTCCGATCACCGGATCCGTCACGCCGGCGAACGGCGTGGTCGACCTGCACCGGCTCCTCCGGGCCGCGCACGTGCGCGGCCCGTACGTGCTCGTCGCGCACTCGTTCGGCGGCCTCATCGCGCGGCTCTACTCGAGCACGTACCCGAAGGAGGTCGCGGGGCTCGTGCTGATCGACTCGCCGTCCGAGCTGTTCTTCGACCGGTTGACCGTGGCACAGCAGGAGATGTGGATCGCAGCCAGCACGGGCGAAGCCGCGTTTCCCGGTGCAGAGTCGTTCAACTTCCCCGCGACGTTCGCCGAGATGCGCGCGGCGCGGAAGCCGCCCCGCGTCCCCACCGTCCTGTTCACCAGCGACGAGCCGTTCGACTACAGCGCGGCGGTCGCAGCCGGGAAGCTCGGCCCCGAGTTCACCGACTTCGGGCCGCTGTCCTTCCGGGCCCACATCGCCGCCCAGCGCGACCTGGCGAAGCGGCTCGGTGCCCGGCTCGTGCTCGACACGCATTCGGGTCACTACATCTTCGTCGAGCATCCGAAGCGCGTGGTCTCGGCGATCCGCCGGGTCGTGGCCGAGGCGCGGAACCGATGAGCGCCCGGAAGGTGCTCGCCAAGCTCGTGCCGGCAGCCGCGTTGGTCACCGCGCTCATCGCGCCGGCCTTGACCCGGGCACCGGCGTCCGTCGCCGGCGCGACCGTGGACCACAACTTCTCCGGCCTCGTCAAGATCGGGGGTGGGCGGTCGATCTTCGTCCAGTGCCGAGGGCAGGGCTCGCCCACCGTCGTGCTGATCTCCGGGCAGGGGAACGACGCGCACGAGTGGAGCCAGGTCCTCGATCCCGCCGATCCCATCCACGCGGACCCGCTCGACCTGGTCAGCGCCGGCCAGGGGGACCAGCACGACAGTGACCAGGCCGTGTTCCCGCAGGTGGCACGGACGACGCGCGTGTGCGCATACGACCGGCCCGACACGCGGACGAAGGGCGCCGACCGATCGACGCCGAGGGCCCAGCCACACACCGTCGATGCGGATGTCGATGATCTGCGGCGCGTCCTTCGCGCCGTGGACGCACCGAAGCCCTACGTGCTCGTCGCGCACTCCTACGGGGGATTCATTGCCGAGCTGTACGCGCGCACACATCCAGCGGACGTCGGCGGTCTCGTCATGGTCGACGCGGTGTCGTCCTCCATCGAGCATGCGACGACCGCCAGCAGGCTGCAGGCGTGGAACCAGCTTCACCGCACGACTTCGCCCGGGCTGCCAGAAGGCATCGAGGTGCTCGACGCGATCGCGCAGCTCCGAGCGTCCCCACCGCCGGTCCAGATCCCGACCGTCGTCCTCAGCGCTGACAAGCCCTACCCCCTGCCGCCACCCGGACCCGGTGACCCCGACGCGAGCGTGACCTTCGCCGACTGGAGCGCCGGGCAAGACCTCCTCGCCACTGGCGTCGGCGCCGAACACATCACGAAGACGAACAGCGGCCACCACGTCTACCTCTACTCGCCGAAGCTCGTCGTCGGGGCGATCCGGAAGGTCGTCGGCGAGGTGCGCACGCCACCGACCACGCTCACGCCGGTCGTGCAGAAGGTGCTTGCGCCGCCGCGCTGGTATCGGGGCGACGACGGCCGGTACCACGTCGAGTACGAGCTGCAGCTCACCAACACCATCCCTCTCGGCGTCGACGTGACCGACATCGGCGTGCTCGACGGGCACGGCCGACCAGTCGCACGGCTCGACGGGCAGCGACTGACCGACGCGATGACGCTGCTCGGGAGCGACACCGAGCCGACGGCTCACCTGCCCGCCTCGACGGTCGCGATCGCGTGGATCGATCTGATGTTCACGCACCGGCGGCAGATCCCCACCGCGCTCGAGCACCGTGTCACCATCGACGTCGGCCCGGGACTGCCGATCGCCCCGATCGTCACTGCGACCGGTCGGGCGGCCCGGACGGTGCAGTCCGCGCCGCCGACGATCGGCCCACCGTTGCGGGGTGGGAAGTGGGTGGCGATCGTCGGCCCGCACCGCCGCGCGCTCCAGGCCGTGAACGGGGCCCTGCACCTCGCGCAGCGCTACGCCATCGACTTCTCGGCGCGACTCGACGCCGGCGGCCGCACGCACCTCGGCGACGCCGATCGCAGCGCCAGCTACTTCAACTACGGCCAACCGGTCGTCGCGGTCGCTGACGCGACGGTGGTCGAGGCCGTCGACGGTCTCCCCGACCAGATCCCGAACCACAAGGTCCCCGTATCGCTCGCGCACGCCGATGGCAACCACGTCATCCTCCGGCTCCGGTCCGGTGTCTTCGCGGGCTACGCGCACCTCCGGCCCGGCAGCGTACGGGTGGAGGTCGGTCAACACGTCCGAACCGGACAGGTGCTCGGCAAGCTCGGGAACTCGGGCGAGTCCGGCGGTCCGCACCTCCACTTCCAGCTCATGAACCGCCCATCGATCATCGACGCCGACGGCATGCCCTTCCTACTGGACCGGTACCGGCTCAACGGGTTCACGTCCTCGCTCGACGCGTTCCTCGACGCCGACCTGAGCGGCGCACCCGTGCCCGTCGACACCCGCGCCCAGGGCCCGCACCGGCGCGAAGGGCTGACGGGACTCGAGGTCCTCACCTTCGCGAGGTCGATCAGGGCTCGAGATAGACACACGATTTCTTGATTGGGCGCGCGATGGGCACGCCGACCAAGGGCACGCTCGCCGGTGGTGGTCAGCCGGGCGAGTCCGCCCCTATGGGGACGCCGTGGCTGAAGCGGGCGCCAAGGCGTCCGAGGATCGCCGCGAACAACGGCACCCACAGCAGGCCCCCGAGAAGCGCCGTGTCACTGTTCTCGCTCATCACGAAGCCGGTGATCGACCGGTAGTGCGAGCCGTAGGAAGCGAAGTGCACAGGAGACAGCGAATCCTGGTACGCGCGAATGGTGCTCGGATCGTGCGTGAACCATCCCGTCGCCGCGAACGTCAACGTCATGAAGCCGATCAAGAAGATGAACCCACCGACGGCTCCGGTCCAGGCGCCTGCAGCGCGGCCCGCACGAGGATCGTGCGACGCTCGCGACGCCAGGACACCGACGACAAGTGGCGTCGCCACGACGACGAGCAAACCCATCGTCCCGACACCGAATCCCGACCGCGCGAATAGAGGCGTCTGGATGATGAGCAGGGATACCCCCATGACCGCGCCGCCAGGAACTCCCCACCTGCGAGCAACATGGGCGACGGGATCGGCAGCGCGGGCCCGCCGGCTCGCCATGGCGGCTTCCGCAGCGAGCACGAAAACGATCATGGTGACCGCAACCACGTTGTAGAGAACTCCGTGACCACCCGACGACGCATTTGCAGCGATCCGGATCTGCCCGTAGATCGCGATGCCTACGAACGGCCAGCGCACCGATCGCGATCATCAAGTGTTGAACGGGAACGGGCCGCTCTTCGACGGGCGGCGGCGCGAGCGCAACCCGCACACTGCCCAAGGCGAACGTCCAGCGCTCCAGCCAACCCACCACGGGATCGAGCTCCGCGGTCATCGCATCGGCCCAATCGCTGCGTTCACCGCGCAGGCGGTGAGCACTGAACGCAACGATTGCCGCCGGCAAGTCACGTTGTCTTCCGCCGGGACGGAGCCCGGCGTCGTCGCTCCCCCGTAGCGCGCGCCGCATCGCGCGAACAGCCCGGACGAGCACCCAGACCACTGCACAGATCACGATCGGGCCGACCAACACGACGATCACGTGGCGGTGCCCAGTCGGAGCCGCGGCCTGGCGGTGAGCCTCGGCTGGTCGCACCGAGGCAGCCAACGACAGGCCCTTCGTCGTCAGGCGGTAGAGATGGCGGGCCGGCCGGCCAAGCGGCGGGTTCTCCTCCCAGGCGGAGTCCAAGAGCGCCCGATCGGCGAGGCGCATCAGGATCGGATAGAGCGACCCGGACTTCAGGCCGACCTCACTACCCAAGTCGTAGCCGTAGCGCCAGGCGGTGGGCTGGTCGGCCATGGCCAACAGCACCTTGGTCGCCTGCGGCGAGAGCAAACGCTGACGAGACATCCCATAACTCTATCTAGGTAGAGTTACTCTCGCAACAGACGGCTTGGCGACCGACTGCTGGGGCGTGTTCGTCGTGATCCGCGAATACACCCATGATCGAGCCCACGGGGTCGCGGCCACCTTCGCCGTCGAACAGATGTCGCCGAACCCTCACACCGACCGGAACTCGACGCTGACACATCACCGCGACCCTGGACGGCGCTGTTGTGTTGATTCGGATCGGGCCGCGTTGGATCGAGGGACTGCCTTGCTTCGCGGTCAGATTGTTCGAGCGAGTTCGGTGAACGCGGTCTCCACGTGTCGATGGGCGCGAACGTCCACGCCGAGTTCGTAGTGCCCGCGCCGAATGTTCTGCATGAGTGCGTGGCCTCGGATGATCACTCGCGCATCCTGCGACGTTCACCGCGTACCCAGGTCCTCAGCCAATGCAACAGTGCCTATGGATGAGGGGCGACGGGCGATCCCATGGCGGCCGCTTCAAACGATCATTCGAAGCTCTCGAACGTCGAACTCGCGCGGAAGGACGTACCCGTCCGATACGCGGCGCAGCCAGTAGCCCCGAGAAGTCGCTTCGGCGAGCTCGAAGCCGGTCGCCCAAACACCGTTGAACGTGCAACGAACCTCGACTGCTGTTCCGAGAAGGGGTGCTCGCTTCGCTCGTTCATCCATCACGGTCACCCAGTTCTGCGGCATCGAAGCCATCAAGAGGCTCACGAGTTCCGTCAACTCCGCCAGCTATATCTGAACGACGATGAGACCATCGTGAAGGGCGCGGTCGTCACGAATCACCCACCTGGGTCCGGCCAACTCATCAGCGGGCGGCGTGCGGGCTCAGTGCAACAGCGCCCGCCCAGCAGATGAACGAGCACTTGCCCTGCTGCAGAATGTGGTGATGCGCCTTCGACCAGAGCCCCGAGCTCTCGTGTGTGCAGTGCTCGCGTGTGCAGTGATCCTGAGCGGCTGCAATGACGGAAGTGCGTCGAGCGGACCGCGGTCGGTGGGCAAGGACGGTCTTCTGCGGGTCACGAGCGCCGGATACGACGTTCCGGCGAGACTTGCGCGCGCAGCACCTGGCACGGTGATCGCCGCACGCGAGGCGGAAGCGCAGGCGCGAGAGCTCGGTGCCGGGCGCGTCTGGCAGATGCTCTACCACTCGACCGATCTGTCGGGTCACGACATCGCGGTGAGCGGTCTGGTGCTGGTTCCAACGGGATCGCCGCCTGCTCACGGATGGCCGGTCGCCGCGTGGGCGCACGGCACGACCGGGCTCGCAGATCAGTGTGCGCCGTCGATCGCGATGGATCTCGGGCATGATTCGAGCGCCGTGCGTGAGGTGAGCGCATTGCTCGGGCAGGACCTGGCGGTCGTCGCGAGCGATTACCCCGGACTGGGAACGCCGGGTGTGCATACCTATCTCATCGGACGGGCCGACGCGAGGGCGGTGATCGACAGCGTTACCGCCGCTCACGCCCTCGTCGGCCGGCGGGTCTCGGACGCGTGGTTCACGGTCGGGCACTCAGAGGGGGGCCAGACGGCCCTGTTCGTTGCGCAGTCGGCCGCCCGACGAGCACCACAGTGGAACTTCCTCGGTACCGTCGCGCTCGCGCCTGCGTCCACGCTCGACGCGCTCATCCCCCTCGCCGAAGCCACCAAAGATCCGGTCGAACAGGCATACCTCATCTATGCGCTCGAGGGGCTCCACGCGGTCGATGCCGATGTGAACATCGAACCGCTCCTCACTCCGCAAGCCCACGCGGCCCTTTCCGACACGACGAGGGGATGCATCGACGACATTGTTCATGACCTCACGAGCCGGCCCGTCGACCGGCTGCTCGATACGGACCCAGCGACCGAGGATCGACTCAGCACGGCGCTCGCGCACTACGACAACCCCGACCAAATGGGCGCCGACGAACCGATCCTGATCACGCAGGGCACCGCAGATCGCGACGTGCCAGCAGGCGCGACTCAGGGGCTCGTCTCACGCTTGTGCGCCCTCGGCGACCGGGTCCAATATCAGCTCTACACCGGCCTGGACCACAACAACCTGGTGGCCGGCTCCCAGGATGTGATCACCGATTGGATCAAGGCGCGTCTCGCCCACGACCCTGCTCCCACCACCTGCTCGGGACCACCCTGAGTGATGTGATCCCGTCGCACGCGATCACATCGGCCCGCAACCCGAATCGTCGCGTCCTCGAAGTCGAAGCCGGGCAGACTGACGCAGCCTCGTCGCTCCGGCCGCCCGGCATGTGAGGATGCTCGGGGGCCTTGTTGCATTGATCTGAACCGAGCCACGCGAGACCGAGTTGCCGTTCCGTTTCGGGTTCAATCGTGCTGGCGAGGTCCGTAAAATGCGTAGAGGTGCCGAAAATCCATCGCCACTGAGTTTCCACGGGGTTTCGGCTGCTCGGTCGGTCGATACGTCCTGCCGTCGATGAACCTCACCGAGGCCGAGTTCGAGGCACAGGAAGCAAAGATCCTCGCCGGGTAACGCGGCATCCACGGACCACCACGACCCTCAGCTCAATGCAACAGTGCCGCTCGTGGCTAGACCCCGGCTGCAGTGATGACCATGTCGGTGGCGAACCCGAGGAACACGCCGAGGACGATCCCCCAGGTCGCGAGCTCCTTGTGACCGAGCTTCTTGCCGACGCCGAGCAGCTCAATGACGACATAGAGAATCGAGCCAGCAGCGAGCGCGAGACAACTGATGAACAACCAGGCATTCACGAACTGCTGTCCGAGGAGGGTTCCGACGAATGTCGGGCCGCCCCCGATGAGTCCCATGACGCCAAGGAACGCCCACGACGGGTACTCGCTCTCGGCGGCCATGGGCGCGACGATCCCGAAACCCTCGGTTGCGTTGTGGAGTCCGAACCCAATGATCAGCAGCAACGCGAGACTGATCTGTCCGGACGCGGCGGACTGGCCGATCGCGAGTCCTTCCGAGAGGTTGTGGAAACCGATACCAAGCGCGATGAAGAACGCGAGCCGCTGCGCCGGGCTCAACCGTCCGACGGGGGCTCGTTGCAAGTCGGTCGCGAGCGCGGCACCAGGCCCGCCTCGGTTCACCGCGGCGCGGCGCGACAGCCATCGGTCGTAGTAGACGAGGCTGACCAGCCCGATAGCGAAACCCGCCGTGAATACCACGCTCAGACCCGCGAATCGAAGCCATGAGCCTCCACCTCGGTCGCCTTCGTCACCGCGGCCTCGACAGGCTCGATGCCCTGGGAGAACACATCCCAGAGCAAGAACACGAGGATCCCGACGGCGACGGCGTTGAGGAACGCTCGCAGACCCAGCGCGGGATTGCGGATCCGGCCGAGCGGGAGGCCTAGGAAGATCGTCAGCCCGGCGATCGCGCCGAGCAGCAGGATCTGATCTGACGACACCGGCGGTGCCTCTCCTCGCGAAATTAGGTAAGGGTACCCTAAGCAACAGGTCGCCGCTCGTCAAGGACGACGATCATGTCGAGCACACCTACAAGCTCGCCGTCTCGAACCGCGCCGCCATGAGGGCCATGCAGTACGGCGTCATCGATACGAGGACGAGCCAGACCGGATAGTCGCGGCCGGCGAGGCCTCGAGCGTCGATCCAAGCCAGCCGTCGGCCGCGGGTCGTTCCGCACGACGAAGGTCCGAGGGCCCGTGGTGTGTCCGCGGGTCACCGGCACTGGACGGCGCACCGGCCGTCAATCGGTCGCAGTGAACGCAGCGATGTACGGCGCGAACCCGCCCGCGAACCTCCTCCGCGTTGATGCCGAAGTCGGCGAGGTCGTAGTCGTGCGCGCCGTGCGAACCCGGTTCGTGACTCGCGGCCCAGTGGCCGACTGCCTGCCGCGCACTCGTCGGACAAGTCGAGCCCTATGCGCTCGTAGCTCGTGGCCATCGTGTCGACGGGATCGGTTCTGCAACGCCGCGAACGGCACGTCGGCGAATCGTTCGTCGCCGACCCGCGCGTGGAAGTCCATCGCCCGCTCCACCGCCTCCGCCCAACGTTCGGTCATCTCCGGGCCGAGCTCGAGTGCGTCGTCGCGGTCACTGCTCCAGCTGCGGGTGTAGTGCATGAGGCTGCACACCGAACCGAGCACCCTGGCGGGGTCGCGATGACTCCACAGAAAGCGGGCGTCCGGGTATGCCTCGATCAGCGCATCCAGCGCGAACATGTGCACCGGTGTCTTGAGGTGCCACAGACGCGGCGGGCAGTGC
Organism: uncultured Acidimicrobiia bacterium; assembly: GCA_963848485.1. Taxonomy (GTDB): domain Bacteria; phylum Actinomycetota; class Acidimicrobiia; order IMCC26256; family JAENVU01; genus Chersky-806. The sequence goes on along the minus strand of CAWKDX010000012.1, from coordinate 2,138 downwards.
CACTGCAACAGTTGCAACACGCGCCGGTGGTACTCATAGGTGCCGCGCATGTCGCAGTCGACCACCCACGCCATGTACGACGGCACGCGGGCGGAACCGTCGAAATGTGGGGTCCGGAAGCTCATGCCCATGAGGTCCTGGCACTCGCGTCGCGGTGGTGGCCTCGGAGTGGTACATCGTCTGCATGAGCGGGAACGCCTCGTTCATCATCGCCAGACCGGCTTCGGCCGCGGCGATGCGGGGATCGGTGTGCTGGGTCGCGGCCTCCGGCGGAGGCACCGGCGCGCCCGACTCCCACAGGCGCAACGAGCGGAACTGCGGGTCGGCCGCGACGAGCTGACTCAGCGCGGTCGTGCCGGTGCGGGGCAGGCCGATCACGAAAACTGGCCCCTCGACCTCTTGCTCTTCGATCTCGGGATGCTCGCCGGTAGATCTCCTCCACCCGGAGCCGGGCCGACGAGGTGCGCCGCCGAGGCGGATGCGCTGCATCATTTCGCCCGTCTCGGTGAGATCGCCCTCCGTCGTTCATCGACGCGACGAGCCGCTCCAGGCCTTCACGGTGACAGCCGTCGCCGAAGTCGTCAGGCCGGTCTGTTCGCGAGCGGCGCTTCGAGCTCGCCGGCGTCGAGCGTCATCGCACGAACCTTCGGCTCACGGCGCAGCCGGCGCGCCGCCATCGCCGTCGCACGCTCCTCGGCGCGAAACCCGACGTGTGACAGCCGGCAACGCGTCGCAACCTCGGCGAACGGGCACAACCCGCGTCGTCGGAACCGGCGCGGTTCTCGGTGCGCACACAGCGAAGGATCACCGGTCCCTCGCTGTGGCCCGCAGTATCGAGCCAGTTCGCGATACCGGGATCGTGGTGCGCGATCACGACGCGGAGGATGCCGTCTTCGTCGAGCACGGCTTGGTGACCGTTCAGGCTCGACTGGTGACGGCCGTAGTCGATCGTCTCCCACCACGGGATTGCCGATCGAGTAGCTCCAATAGAGCCCTTGGGGCGGCTCGACCTCCACGACGAGCGCCTCGTCGGGTTCGAGCTGGAACGAGCCCATCACGGGACGGTTCTCCGCCGCCGCGCCCATCGCGGTGCCGTCGAACGGCGGGTTGAACGTGTTCGGATTCTCCGGTCGCGCGAACTGCAGGAAGAAGTCGAGATTCGCCTCGACGAAGTCGCCCAACGCGACCAGCTGGCGCGCCATCGCGGCCTGCGGGTCGATCGCTTCGCGGCCGCGGCCGGCGGCGGGCCCGACAGCCGCTCGATCGACAACGACGACGCGACCTCGGTGTCCCAGTCGTAGAAGAAGTGGCGCACGACGAGTTGCGTCGCGTCGTCGGCGATCTTCATCCAGTTCCCCGGCTGCTCGTCGGCCGAGAGGATGATCTCGAAGTCGCCGTTCGGTTCCAGTTCGATCTCGTCGAGCAAGACGTTCGCGGTGCTCGCCATGCCGGCCATGCGTCTGCAGCCCGACGTAACGCGCCGTCCCACGGTTGCCCGAGAGCCGGTAAGTGTCGCCGCCGCGGAGGCCTGACCCCGTGTACAGGCAGTCCGGGCAGTCCATCCCCCACTTGAACACCGCATCGGTATTCGAGGGACGGACCGCGAGCACCGAGCCGGAATCGCGGCGCAACGCGTCGTCGATCCCGATCCACAGCAACACGAGCAAGTGGCGGAAACCCGCCGCCATATCGACCGGATTGCGGGACGAGTCGGACAGCACCGTCTCCGACGCCGCCTGCAATTTCGCCGAGCAAGTGCGCCCACGCCGCGCCCGACTCGAGATCACCCGCCGTGGCGTCCCCCGCCCGGGCGGCTCGCGGAACGACGACGGCATCCACGCCGGACTGACGAATTCAGTCACGTGGCAGCTCCGAGGTCTCGGGCACGACTCATTCTATCGCACGGGTCGGGCGAGCATAAGACGCCCGGCAAGCAGCGCAACGAGTGCGCTGCGTTTCATCCCCAGAGGCTCGCTGAGCGCCACAAAGCTGTCGACAACCGTCAGCCCGGAACGTACGCCTCCCCATCCAGGCGTGACGTCGCCGCGACTGGCGCGGACCGTGGACGATTCGGCCGAGAGCAGCTCTCGTGGCGGGTTGACGGACGGCGTTACCTCTTCATGCTGAAGACGGCGCGG
>CAWKDX010000011.1:0-66400 GCA_963848485.1 uncultured Acidimicrobiia bacterium | reverse complement strand
ATCACAACTGACGTGGCTGCTGCCGGTGAGGTTAAACTGTTCGTAAGAAGCTGTCGGGAATGCCCGATCGATCAACGCCCAGCATAGCATGCCATTGGCGATGCGGCAGTACGGTTCGGGTAGTAAGCGATTGAAGCAACGCTTCGCCGTGATCCCGCAGGATAGAGCCACCGGAAAAGTTGGTCACCCTGGTTCGGTTGGGCCAGAAGCGCAATGGCGTTGGGGTAAAGAGGTGTGTACCCCTTTACGGGCCAGATATTGGCGCAGAAGAGAATCGGTAAAATCGGGGCGTGACGATTCGACCACGAGTTGGAGTGGCTGGCCATATCGATAGCTGATGTGGGCGTCAGTCGGAGCCGCACTCGCCGCGCAGTGGCTGTGCCTGGCCATACTCTTTGCCAATTTCGGTCACCGCGAACTCCTGAAATTGCCGTTCGTTATCCTTGCGCAATGGATAGCTGCTCACATAACCGGTAAAAATAGTTACTTCAGGTGCTGCCCGATCCAGACGCTCGCTCGGCAGGTAGGTTATAATAGGCTAGGTCAGCTGTGGACCAGCATGGCGCGGAGCGGATGCGGGGCACAGCGTAAACCCCCTGGCATGGGCAAAGGAAGAGGCCGCAATGATTGCGGTGATGGACCATTTTGTCTTTGAAACCGGCTTTCTCCGGCCAGCGTAATGGCGGCCTGGGAATGCAAGGGGGGATGCGGTCTGAGCAGCGGTGTCACGCATAGGAGCGCTAGCGGTACGATCGACAAGTATAGCGGGTAGCCATAGCCGACTCACCCGAGCCTGCCACAGGAGACGACCCAGGAATATGCCATGAGATAGGTGAGTGCAATGTAGAGAGGGGCATGAGATTGTGTGTGGCATCATAAAAAGGACAGAACAATCGCGCACAATTCGCAATCGCCACCTTGATACCAAGCGAACTATGATCTGTTCTATCATCACATAACATCACTGTTAGGTTTCAATGAAAAAGCAAATGGCGCTATATCAAAAAAGCCTTTTGACGTATTTACCCGAATCTCGCTGTACACTTAGAAGGGAATCACCTTCATAATGCAATCCTCTGTTTGGAATTGTTGCTGGCTGTGAATGGCTCACCTCGCCACAACTCCATCCGCGCCACTTGCTCACAGTGTGAATAAGCAGGGTAGAGGAACATAGTATCAAGATTTGCAAAAACAATAGATGAACCCGACTGAGGAGGTGTAGCTTTGCAAGCATTTGACTATGTAGCCGCACAATCGGTGGACGAAGTCGTTCGTCTGTTGGCGGAAAACGGTGAAAGCCCGTGTAATGAGTGGTGGCACTGATCTGATTGTGCCTTGCGCGAAGGACGCCGCAAGGCCGAATTCGGTCATCGACGTTAAGGGGCTACCCGAAACGAGCGATGTTGAGCTATATCCGCGAAGGGATTGACGTTGGGAGCCGCGTGCCCTGCCACCGCATGTATGATGACAAGAGCCATTGCCGCGGCCTATCCTGGTTTGATGGATTCTGCACACCTCATTGGTGGCACGCAAATCCAGGGTCGCGCCAGCATTGGCGGCAATCTTGTGCAATGCATCGCCCGCCGCAGACTCGATTCCGACCCTGATTGCGCAATGCTGCGATCTGTGCATTGCCGGCCCCAATGGTCGTCGCGAATTGCCTGTGGAAGAATTCTGTGTTGCGCCGGGCCGCACCTGCATTGCAGAGCGGGGAATTTCTGGTTTCGCTCAAATTCCCGCGCGTGAAAGCTGGTTTGGGTGCTGCCTATCTGCGCTTTATTCCCCGCAACGAAATGGATATTGCGGTGGTGGGTGTTGGTGCCGCTGTAGAGTTGGACGAGAGCCGCAATAATTTTGTGTCGGCCCGGATTTCGTTGGGTGCTGTTGCGCCCACAGCCGCTCTTCGTTGCGGAAGCGGGGGCATCGTTGGCGGGCAAGCCGTCAACGACGCCAACATTGCGAAGCTGGTCAAGATTGCGCAAGCTGCCGCCAAGCCGATCAGCGATATGCGCGGCACCGCCGAGTATCGCAAACATCTGCGCCGGTATTATCGACCTGTGCGAACGTTGCAAAAGGCGATCGAACGCGCCGAGGCTAGCTAAATGCGACTATAGCCATAGTTTGAAGTGGCTAGGTAAGAGCATATTATACGGCGTACCTGTATGACGGAGAATCTGTTCACAGAGCAAAGCCGCATAAGTTTAATCTGGAGACAATTAGAATGTCAAATAAAGTAGTTGTGGCCGCGACCATTAATGGTGTCAACCACGCGAATTTCTCTGTGAGCCGCGCCAGAGCCTTTTAGAAGTTCTGCGCGATGAATTATTACTGACCGGCGCCAAAGAAGGCTGTAACAATGGCAACTGTGGCGAGGTGCAATGTGATCATGAATGGTGTCCTGGTGAATTCCTGTCTGGTCTTGGCTGTAGAAGCCAATGGCGCGGCGGTAACTTCGCGTGGAAGGGCTCGCCTCGCGGCGAACAGCTCCATCCGTTGCAACAGAAGTTTCTGGAACATGCGGCACTGCAATGTGGGATCTGTACGCCCGGCTTCTTGGTTTCGTCCAAGGCCCTGCTTGATAAGAATCCCGACCCGACCGAAGCGGAAGTGCGCTTGTGGTTGGCGGGCAATCTTTGTCGCTGTACGGGCTACGACAAAATTATCCGTGCCGTGTTAGATACTGCCGACAGTATTGAGATGCAGTCCGTGGCGGCTGACTAAGGCAGTTGGTGGCAGTAAATCAGCCAAGTAACTGCTTACTGCCAAAGTGTATCAGGTGTACTCTATGCAACATGAAGTGTGGATTCCATCACTCCACCGTGATCTTACCGAATGGGGTTGAGACTGTAACCGTTGCGGGTGACACGGTTGAAGCCGTCGTCGCCGAACTGGAGGCACGTTTTCCAGGGATGGCAGATCGATTATGCGAGGATGGGCGCATCCGGCCCTATATTGCTGTTTCAGTCAACAGCGAGATCAGCCAACGCGGTTTGCGCCAACGGCTGACCGAGGCTAGCGAAATTCATTTTATCCCTGCTCTCAGCGGCGGATAAAGTTGACGAAGAGAGAAGACAAAGCGGGCCATCGGTTTTAACCGGTGGCCCGCTTTGTCTTACGCTACATACAAAGCGCATGTATCTATTCAGCCGGATCCCCTTCCAGGAAGAGGCGCAAGCTAGTTTGCCTAACCAGACGCCCGTTGCCTCTTCCTGGAAGGAGGGTGCCTGAATAGTCATCAAAGCGCCCACTTTACAGTCGTACAAGCGGCAGATAAAGCTGATTGACGCTCCCTAGTGCATCAATGATAAAAATGCTATTCAGTGGCTGGCCATTGGCACCGCCAACGATGAGCAGCGTTGCGGCAGTACCGGGAGCCAGCAGAAATGGCGGTAGATCAAGCAACACGGTGGCGCAGCCCGGTGTGCCAACAAACCAATCGTAGGTAGCTGGGGGGAAGATGACATAGTCGTTATTTTCCAGGTAGACGATCCGCTTAAGCCGGCAACAGGGCTGCCGCTCGCTGTACAAATATCAACTTTGGTATTGTTAAGATCGGCGGCAATGGGGGCAAGATGCAAAACACGCACTTGCCCTTGTGTTGTATCAGGTATAGGCGGTGGCAGCGTACCACCGGGGGGAATAGTGCCATTGGGGGTGGTGCCACTGGTTACTGCCATTTGTGCAATGGCCGGTTGGTTGCTGGTATAAAGCAGCGTAACTGCTGTTAGCAAGACGAAGATGAAAAGATAATGCTGACCAAGTAAAGAACGAATCGAGGGGGGAAGCATTTGCAGATAAGATTTTCGCGGAATCAATCGGTCGTTCGGGCATGAATATCTCCTTAATGCACGTACAATCTAGCCAAAATTTCTGCGACAGACGCACTCGTCATCGCGCTTGGATACTGAGGTTGGGATGGCCCTTTTGTGAAAACTTACAAGTACGTTACGTAAGAAAGACGTTTTGTAACGCGGAAAAGTAATGGTTAATATTTGTCTGGACATGTGAGCGGGTGGCGTCAAGGCCGTTTGACCACTTTCCACCAAAGCCTGCTTCGTGCTATACTAATGTGATGCCGATTCAGATTCTGCCGCCCGATGTGGCGGCCAAAATTGCCGCCGGTGAGGTCGTTGAACGACCGGCCAATGTGGCAAAAGAGTTAATCGAAAATAGCCTGGATGCCGGTGCCACCGAAATTCGTGTTGAAATTCGTGAGGGCGGCCAACGGCTGTTGCGTGTTATCGACAATGGCCATGGTATGGCAGCCGATGAAGCGCAACTGGCGCTGGAACGTCACGCCACGAGTAAGCTACAAACTGCCGACGATCTCAATCAGATTGCGACCTTTGGCTTTCGTGGCGAAGCCCTTTATAGCATCGCCGCCGTGAGCCATCTCACGTTGACCACACGCCATCGTGACGAACCCTTTGGTGTGCAACTGCGGGCAGAGGGTGGCGCCGTTGTTACCAATCAGCGCGCCGGTACACCGATCGGCACGATTGTTAATGTCGAGCATCTGTTTTTTAATGTGCCCGCTCGTAAAAAGTTTCTACGCAAAGCCGGTACCGAAGCCGGCCAGATCAGCGCCGTTGTACAACATTGCGCCCTGGCATATCCCGATCGCCGTTTTAGCTTTGTCAATGACGGTCGTCTCGTCTTTCAATCGACCGGCAGTGGCGATCTCTATGATGTGCTGGTCAAGGTCTATGGCCTGGAAAACGCCAAACAGATGAAGCCCGTGGGCAACGTGGCGCTCGGCTTTCAGTTGGCCGGTCAAGGCGATCCGGAAAGCTTGACTATGCTCTCTACGGCGGAAGATGTGCTCGATCTCGATGTTGACTTCATGTTGTCGGACTCGGATCATTCTGCTCGCAACAGGCAACACGCAACACGCAACACGAATCCCCTATCCAGGTCTTTGGCTATGCCACTGTCCCTACGCTGACACGTGCCAACCGCAACAATATTAACCTCTTTATCAACCGGCGCTATGTCGAAGATCGCAGCCTCACCCATGCGATTGTTCAGGCCTATCATACCTTGCTGCCAGGGGGACGCTATCCGATGGCGACCATTTTTGTGACGATTGATGCAGACCAGGTCGATGTCAATGTCCATCCGCAAAAGATACAAGTCCGTTTGTGGATGAACGGTCGGTCTTTAGCGCCGTCCAGCGTGCGGTGCGCCGCGCCATCATCGACACGGCACCCATTCCAGGCATGGTGTTGCCAGAGCAGGGTGGGCCGATCAGTGGCGGTGGTAGCTGGAGCAATCCTGATTGGGATAGCCGCGGTTGGGCCGGGCGACGGCAGCAGATCCTGAATGCTGGACAGCGCAACCTTGACCTGCATCCCTTGCCGCCAATGCCTGCCGAACAAGCCGGCCACCTGGTTTCGGACTCTGCATCATTAGCTGTTACCATTGACCAGTCGGCCCTGCCCAACCAACAGGTGCCTCCGTCGATGAATCCCGCGATACAAACGCAGGCGACGCCAATCGGCGCGGCACGTGAAGTGGTTGTTGAAGAACAAATACCGAAGTTGCCGCCATTGCGTGTAGTCGGCCAAGTGGGCGCGATGTATATTATTGCTGAAGGACCAGAGGGCGTATTTTTAATCGATCAACATGCAGCGCATGAGCGGATTCTCTATGAAAAATATCTGGCACAGCGCTATGGCACCGAAGCGGGGATGGTGCCGCAACAACATCTGCTTGACCCCTTAACGCTCCATGCGGGCAACGAGGTGACGGGTCTGCTGGCGCACTATTTGCCACAATTGGCTGCCATTGGCTTTACCGTTGAACCCTTTGGCGGCGACACATATCTGGTACGCGCAATTCCGAGTGTCCTCTCTGGGCAAGACCCCCTACGAACGCTGGAAGAGATCGTCAACGCCCTAGCGGATCGCCGTAATCTGGTGGGTGAAGAGCTGGAAGCGCGCATGGTCAAAATGATCTGCAAACGCGCATCAATCAAGGCCGGCCAACTCCTTAGCACACTCGAGATGCAGGAACTGATCCATCAACTCGAGGCTTGCCGCTCACCACGCACCTGTCCCCATGGTCGTCCGACCATGATTCAGCTTTCAGCGGGCGAATTGGAAAAGGCCTTTGGGCGGGTGTAGGATACTTTGGTGTGAACCCGATTGGTTACAGCAACCGTTCACCTCTCCGCCGGTTGAGTGATAAAACGTATCGAAACCCAAGGGGGAACGGTCGACATTTTGCCGAACATAATCACTCGAATGGTTAGATCTTTGGTTGCCAAAGATCGCTGTGCTATACTTTTCGTTTAGCATGGGACTTATGCGGCCACTTGAGAACGTGCATCGCCCCACTAAATGATTCGTTCTGGTATTTCGTTCTCAGGGCATAAGCCGTTTAGTACTTGTGTTATGAACTGAATTGCGTTTGTCATGATTCATTCGGCCTCGGTTCCCCGCCTGTACATAGAAAGTGATTTCTCACTATTCTTCCTGGTGGCAGGAGCGGTTGGACCGGAGGAAGCCTGACTAGTTTTCAAAATCAATTACTCTTTAAAGAGATGAATCAAAATTGTTTGCTTGGCCCCGCGTGTTAAGCCGGCGGCTAAGCCCAAAGATGCAGAGGATGCAATGTCGCTACAGATTACAAAAGAAGAGAGAGAAAACCGCGAATTACTGTTGACGATTGAGGTCGATCAGAGCTCGTGTCGATCAAGAACTGCGCAAAGCAGCAAGTAAACTCGCGCTCGAATTATAAATTTCCCGGCTTCCGCCCAGGCAAGGCACCCTATCATGTGATTGCGCAACAGGTGGGGCTGCCGGCCCTCTACAATGAATTTGTGGAGAAAGTTGGGCGAAGAAGTCTATCGTGATGCTTTGGCGCAGGAGGGTCTGGAACCCTATGCACGCGGCAACCTGGAAGATGTCACACTGGATCCTCTGACCTATAAGCTTGTCATGCCCATGGATCCGGCGATCGATTTGGGCGATTATCGTGCGCTGCGTCTGGCCGAAATCCGAGCCGCAAGTCGATGAGGATGCGGTCGATACGCAATTAGAAACATATCGCAACCAACATGCCGCTTGGGAACAAGTTGACCGCCCAAGCCAATATGGCGACCGCATCAGTATTGACGTCCACAGTGTGATCCCGGCCGCCGAAGAAGGCGGCGAAGCGATTATTGTCTTCGATGAGACCGAATGGGAAGTGACGCCGGATGAAGACAACCCCATGGAACCGGCCGGCTTTGATGAGGCGCTTTTGGGATTGAGACCCGGCGATGAAAAGGAATTTGATCTTTCGTGGCCGGAAGATAGCCAGAGTATCCATGCCGGCAAAACTGCGCATTTTCAGGTCAAGATCAATCAGCATTGAAGGCTATGTCAAGCCGGAACTTGACTGACGAGTTCGCACAACTCATTGGGCCGGATTTTGAGACGATTGATGCGCTCAAAAATAGCATTCGGACGTCACTGAGCGAACAGGCCACAGCGCAGGCCGATAATGAGTACCTGGAACAGGTCCTCTCCACGCTGGTCGAACAGAGCACGCTCAACTATCCTAATGTGGTCATTGAAGATCAGATCGATTCGATGCTCAATGATATCCAGATGCAGTTGCGTGGTTTGGTATCGAGGATATGGATGTTTACTATCGTCAGACCGGCCAAAGCGCAGGAAGAAATGCGCAAAAATCTGCGCGAAGATGCGGTCAAACAAGCCGAACGCAATCTTGTCATCTCCGAGATTCTGCGTACCGAGGCGCTGGAAATCAGTGACGAAGAGATGGAAGAACGCATCGCCCTATTGACGCAAGGTGACGATGTGGAAAATTCGGCGCAAATGGCCACTTTCCTGCGCAATGAATCCGGTCGTGCCGTGCTGGAAAGCCAATTGCTGCGTACCAAGGCAATGAACGTATCCTTGCCATTGCCCGCGGTCAAGCCGAGGCGTTGGATGCTGCTGCCGCCGAAAATGCGGCAGCAAAGAGGTTGCTTTGGACACAACAGGCGATGCCGCTGGTACTGGTGCCGATGCTGATGACAGCAATGGCAATCGCTGAAGAAGGAAGTATAGAGTCATCTGACGCAGACGTAGAGGGCACAGCGAGCACAGCCAACGAATAAGTGCTTGTTCAGCGAACGCTAACGGAATACAAACAGATAAGTAGAGCCGGATTACATTCAGATCCGGTGTCTTGGTCGTATGGTTGGTATGGGTGGATTGGCTCATATCCCCCAAAGCCAGTTTGTGTTACGAACCAATGATAATGGCGCCGCGGTAATAAGCGAGCATGGATGATCTTACTTGCCGCTACGCGACGAATAGACGGAGATTTTTATGAATATGATTCCACCAACCAATCTGGTTCCCATGGTCATTGATAATTCGGGCCGTGGTGAACGTGCGTATGACATCTATAGTTTGTTGCTGAAAGAACGCATTATTTTTCTCGGCACACCGATCAATGATCAGATCGCCAATCTGATTGTTGCCCAATTGCTTTGGCTCGCCAGTGAAGATCCGAACCAACCGATCAATATGTACATCAACAGCCCAGGTGGTTCCGTCTATGCCGGTCTGGCGATCTATGACACCATGCAGATGATCAATGCCCCGGTCAGCACGGTAGCCGTTGGTGTGACAGCCAGCATGGGCACCGTCCTCTTGGCTGCCGGCGCACCGGGTCGGCGCTATGCGTTGCCCCACGCCACCATTCACATGCACCCGGCCAGCAGCGGCGCCCAGGGCTATACCGAAGATGTCCGTATCGCCTTTCGTGAGCAGGAACGGATCCAGACCCAGCTCTTCAAAATTGTGAGCAAGCACTCGCATCATAGTGGAAAGATGATCGAAGCTGACTTTGAACGTGATCGCTATATGAATGCCATGGAAGCCAAAGATTATGGCTTGGTTGACGAAGTGTTGGGCGATACATCTGATGTTGTTGTATTCGACCGCAAGACTGGAGAATTGCGGATGGCCAGTGGCGAAAAACTCCTGCCGGACAAGATTGCACCGACGAGACAAGCGAATAAGCAACTATGGAACCACGTTGTTCTTTTTGTGGGAAGACCAAAGATGAAGTCCAGCGCCTGATCGAAGGTGCAGACGACGCCTATATTTGCGATGAATGTGTCCTGCTTGGTGCCGAAATCCTCAATGAGGCCGGCATCGGCAGTGACGCTGTGCGCGCCAAGAGCACGCCCAAGCGTGAGCCAGGATCGATTCCTAGCCCACGAGCCATTGTCGATCATCTCGACCAATATGTGATCGGCCAGGACCAAGCCAAGAAAGTGCTGGCCGTGGCTGTCTACAATCACTATAAGCGTGTCTTTGGGCGTCAAGAAGAGACCACTGCCGGAGCGATTGCCACAGATGTTAGTAACGCGACGATCGAGGATGTTGAACTGACCAAGAGCAATGTGTTGCTGATTGGCTCGACCGGCAGCGGCAAAACCTTGTTGGCGCAGACCCTGGCCAGATTGATCGATGTGCCCATCACCATCGCCGATGCCACCACCCTAACCGAAGCCGGCTATGTGGGTGAAGATGTGGAAACGATTCTCGTGGGTCTGCTGCAAGCCGCCGATTGGGATGTCGAGCGTGCTGGATGGGCATTGTCTATATCGATGAGATCGACAAGATCGCGCGCAAAGGGGGCGACAACCCCAGCATCACGCGCGATGTCAGCGGTGAAGGCGTGCAACAGGCGCTGCTCAAGATTATCGAGGGCACGGTTGCCAATGTGCCACCGAACGCCGGGCGCAAACATCCGCAGCAGGATTTTGTCCAGCTTGACACGCGCAATATCCTCTTTATCTGTGGCGGAGCCTTTTCCCACTTGGCTGAGTTAGTGCGCAAGCGTCTGCAACGCCGTTCCGGGCTCGGCTTTATTGCCGACGAAGAGCATGTATTGACGCAACGCTTGCTGGCCAAGCGGAAGACGAAGCGACCTCGGCCTTGCCGCTGCCCGAAAACCTGACCGAGCGTCAGCGTGAGTTGCACATTCGCCGTCTGGAAAAAGAGAGTCGCGAAGAAAGCGAACTGCTCCATGCGGCCGTGCCCGATGATCTGCTCACCTTCGGCCTGATCCCCGAATTGATCGGGCGCTTGCCGGTGTTTGTCAGCCTGAATGCCCTTGATCGACGGGCATTGGTGCGCATTCTGAACCGAACCAAAGAACAGTGTGATCCGCCAGTTCACGCACCTCTTTGCGATGGACAAGGTCGAATTGGAGTTTGAGCCCGATGCGCTGGAAGCGGTGGCGACCGAAGCCTTTCTGCGTAAAACTGGCGCTCGGGGGCTGCGCAGCATTGTCGAAGAAGCGCTGCTCGATGTTATGTTTGAAATTCCTAGCCGTGATGACATTGCGCGTTGCGTCATCACCAAAGCGGTCTTTACCGAAGATCGGCTGCCATTGCTCTTTGGACGACAGGGACAGCCAGTTTCGCTGGGGCGGGAATATCGCACCGCAGCATAAGTGACGCGTGCTGATCGGTGATAATCATTTAGCCATTCTTCCACAGGAAGATTAGACAGGATGAATGATTCCATCTTGAAGCATCTATCTCCGAAGGAGCAGACGATGTAGTATCACAAGCAACAAAGAGGATGCGCCATTGATTGATGTCCGCAATGAGGCTGTTGCCGAAAGCGCAAATCTATGCCTTTCTGCGCGACGTCTGTTGTTGGCAAGTTTGGGGGCAGTTGCGCTGTCGTTTGATGAAGCCAACGACTTTGTCGAGAAATTGATCGCCCGTGGTGAAGCGCCGAAAGTGACACCCAAGCACGCTCAAAGAGTTACGTACCCGTATGACTCAGAAACGAGAAGCTGCCATCGGCGCTACCATGGCGCGCGCAAAAGTTACCAAAGCTGCACAAGTGTTGGAAGAGAGCGTCGGAGAGATCCTCCATCGTTTCAACGTACCATCCAAACGTGAAATTGAAGCACTGCGGCAGAAGATCGATCTCCTCAACCTGAAAGATCGAAGAGTTGTCACACAAGTAGAGAAACAGGGAAGCAGGTAAATCGGTAGGCGTACACAATGTCTCCCTGTCTCCCTGTCTCCCTGTCTCCCTGTCTCCCTGTCTCCCTGTCTCCCTGTCTCCCTGTCTCCCTGTCATCTTGCCCGCTTTTTCTAAAACTGGTAAAGTTATGGCATGCGTAAACTCTCCTGGTTACTCACTGCAGTTGCTTCGCATTTTATACAACCTATCTTTGGTCAACGGCGGATCCTACAGCCACCTATGTGATGCGTGATGGTCTGTTGTTGGCCGTTCTGGCAGTAGTGCATTTTTCGCGCGCATGCCGGCTAACCAGTGTCTGGATCGGCCCTGGTCTGGTCTGAACCGTTTGGCAGGACAACTCACGCAACCGGCAGTATCCTCTTGGGCACCGGTGCGGCCTGTGCATTGGTGGGTGGACCTTACCGCGTTGATGGCCGCCGCGCCCATTGCCGTCAGTACCGGCCTCGTTTTGCGTTGGCTGGGGCTTTGGCTGTTGGCACTGGTCGTCGTCTGGCCACGCCCATGGCAGAGCGTCCGCCGAACCGCGATTGACCAAGCGGGATCGCCGTCAGACACGGCCCCGACCACTCGATCGTTGCCGGCGCGCGTCGGCCTGCCTGGCAGCGCTGCTGCTTTTGGTCATATTGGCCGGTGCGGGTGTGCGCCTACTCATCTGGAGCCGCCTGCCCGGCTTTTGCGTGGGGGCGGAATGCACTGTGGCATTGGCTTTGAACGGTGCCCTTGCAGCGCCAACTTCAGCCCCTTGGCTGCCTCAGCTACTGTTCCGCCTGACCGCACAGAATCTGCTGAGCGTACGGCTGGGCGCGCATGCTGTTGGCGCTGCCGATCTTGCCTCTCTTCTACCTCTTCTTGCGGCGGCTGACCAATGGCGGAGCAGCGTTAGTTGGCACCTTGTTTCTTACCTTTGCGCCTTGGTTCAATACACTTGATAGCGGTGCGCTTTCGACGCTCACTTTGCTTTTATGTAGTTGTATCGGTCTGTGGCTGCTTTGGGAAGGGATCGATCGCCAACAGCCCCGGTGGGCACTGCCGGCTGGGGCCGCATTGGGATTGGCCGGCGGCGGTATTGTGGTACAAGCGGGCGTGCTCTTCTGGCTACTCCTGTTCGTACTGGTCATGTTGGGATTTCCTCGCGGTCGCCGCAACCTGGCGACCGCGCTGTTGGCGTTGCTTGGGTTTTTGGTCGTGGCAACACCAGTATTCCTGCCGGCGGAGAATGGGCTATCTACCCTGACAACGGCCGCCGCCGGCGCGCTCGATGGGGTGACCTGGCTCTTTACGCTCTTTCAACAAGGGCTGCTTACCGATACACGATGGCAAGGAGTGCCGCCGCTGGCGCTGCCACTCGGGCCGCTGGCACTGGTCGGCCTGGGCGTCTATCTCCGCCGGTTGAAAGAAGCCGATCTATCTCTGGTTGGTCGGCGGCGTGTTGATCTTTGGGCTGATCTTACTCTACACCGGCAGTGGCGAAAGTTTGGCACTACTTCTTTTTGTTGGCGCTGGTCACCGCTGCACTGGCGCTTGCGACGTTGCTCGACGCATTTTATGCAAGCTGGCAGCCGCTTGTGTCCTTCGCCATACCGTCGCAATGGCGGGTTTGGTTGCGCTCTTCTGGCCACCGGTCCACTGGTGGCTATGCTCAACCAAGGGCAGAGCAGCCGGTCGTTGGATCAGATCGCGCTGGACCAGGCGATGACGGAAGAGCTTGCGACGCTGCTCGATCAGGGCCCCGACCACACCATCTTTGCCCCGGCTTCGCTGTTGACGAATCCTGGCACGCGCCTGCGTCTGGGCGATGCCGCACTGACCAACATTCAACCGCTTGCTGATCTGGTGAATGCGCTCTATACGACCGATGAACCACGCGAGACCATTTATCTGATTCCGGCTAACGCCCAGCCCTATGTCGAATTGTTACAGCGGGTGCAACCAGGGGCCGTGGTCGACCGGCACATTGATCCAGCTACCGGTGAATTGCGCTTTAGCATGATTACCGCGCAGCAGGCCGACCAACTTGCACCGCCAAGGTCTGTTGGGCATGGCCTGGGAGAACAATCGAAACCAGTAACAGCAATCCGCGCATGTTGCCCGCCACCGGCTCACTTGTGTTGCCAGGGATCGAAGTGACGTTGCAGCCCCCGTATACTTTGCAATGGAGTGGCGCTTTGCGTGTGGCTACCCCGGGCACCTATCGGTTTGCCCTTGACCAGCCGCGGGCGATGGCGGCTGGACGGCCTCGGTGGAAGACCAACCGCTGATCACCCTGCAACTCGATAACCGGCTGATTTTGGATAGTTCCCTTGGACTGTTGGCCCAGGAAGTTAGCCTCGTCAAGGGCTTTTACCAAGTCTCGTTACTCTATCGCAGCCCGTCGTCGACCTCGTGCAACCCGACGAGGGATGCAACCGGATCGTCGGAGAGCAGGGTCGAGAGGCTCGCGATCCCGAGGAATGCCAGCGCCGCGAGCGCACGCGCGATCCCGGGCGAAGCCGTCCCGGAGCAAGATGACGAGCCCGGCGCCGGCGACGCAGAGCAGCAGCGCCATCTTCGGCGCCCAGAACGGTGAGAAGACCGGCGGCGCGAACGACGATCGGGAGCAGGAGTGCGACGCCGAGCACGCCGAGCTCCGCCGCGTCGAGCCCCGCGAGCAGTGTCGGTGCCGGTGGCGCCGGCGGCTCGTCGACGGGGGTCGGGTGCGGCCGCGTCAGCGTTGCCGTGCTCATGGTGCGGTCACCCGCGAGGGGTGCGCCAGCTCCGACCGGGCCGGGCAGTAGTCGGCCCCGAGCTCGCAGAGCTTCGAGCGCCAGTGGCGCGCCGCGGTGATGTCATCCAGCGCGAGCGAGCTGCGGTAGCTCCCGGCGAGCCCGAAGAACGACCATGGGTTCCGATTGAGCGCGTGACGGTACGCGACCCGCGCCCCGGAGTAGTCGTGGCGGAGGTAGCGCAACGATCCCAGCGTGTACCAGGCCGCGGGATCCTCGCGAGTCACGACGGATCACCTCGCGTTGGAGCTCCAACGGCTTCGTGCTCGACCGCCCGGCCGAGCGCCGGGACAATTCGGCGCGCAAGCCGGGGATCTCCGGCCACGGCGGCAACCATTGCTGGGCGGCATCGAGCTGCGACACGGAGGCCGTCGCACGGGCTCGCGCGTAGTGCGCGTCCCCGATGAGCAGCGCTCCGCCCGCCAGGAGGCCGAGCTACCGCGAGCGCGGCACCGCACGCCAGCGCGATGCGACCGATCGCAGGCGGGGCATCGCGGAGCCGAGGATTCGGCGCACGCGCCATGGCACCACCGAGCGCGAGCGCGATCAGCGGTGTGACCCCGACGTCCTGTGGCTCGAGGAGCCCGATCAGCAGTGCGACCACGCAGAAGCCCAGCAGCGGGCCGCGGCCGCGCCGGGCCGAGAGGAAGACCCATGCACCGAGCAGCGTGATCCCGACGATCCCCGTGGAGACCGAGTACTCCACGATGAGGTTGTGCGCGTCGGAGTACAGGGTGTCGGGCCCCTCGTAGCGTGCGATCTCGAGGGTGCGGTGGGGACTCGACGCACCGAGGAACCGGCCCGGTCCGTAGCCGAGCAGCGGCCGGTCTTCGAGGGCGGTGAACCCCGAACGCCAGAGCGCGACCCGCGAGCCGAGCCCGCTCGAGGACTGCTCGCTCACTCGCCCACTTGCGCTGGCCGACGAGCTGATCGCCATGGCGAGGATCAGGCCAACGAGTGCGGCCGCGACCAGCGCGCCCGCTCGCCCCTTCCGGTGGTCACGCAGGTGCAGCACGGTGTGCCAGACGAAGATCCCCACGACGACGACCAGGGCGATGCGACTGCCCGAGAGCTCCACCGCGCCGACGAGCAACGTCGCGGTTCCCCACCACACCAGCGGACGCGCCGCGGTGCGCTCGCGCGCGGCGACCAGCCAGAGCGCGGCGGAGCACAAGGCGGCGAGGAACACCGGATTGCCGGTCAGGCCCTCGGCCCGGCCCTGGTACTGCCCCAAGGCTTGGATGCCCAGATCAGTGCTCATCTGCAGCCACGCGACCGCGGCGTTCACGAACGCCCCCGCGACGAGCGCGAGCACGAGCATCGGACGCGCACGGTCGTCGATCGTTCGGCCCAGCGCCCAGAACGAGACGCACGCCGCCGTCATGAGCAAGCCGTTCTCGGAGAGGTACTCGCCGAGCAGCGACATCATCGGCTCGTGCGCCAGCAGCGTCGACAGCGTGGCCACACCCAGGAACGCGACCGCAGCTATCGCCGGCGGGTCGCGTCGTGCCGCGAGCCAGACGAGCACCACCAGACCGGGCCCCAACGCAACCAGTGCGAGCGCCGCCTTCGGGGTGGTGAACCAGTTGAAGACCGAGCTCGTCCAGAGCACAGGGAGCAGGAACCCGAGCGAGATCACCGCCCACTGGCCGATGCTCACGCGCCGCACCTCGACCGGCTCGGTCGGCGGGGTCGGCGGGTTCGGCCGAAGCGGGCCCGTACCGGGATCCGGCACGAGACCGGGGCTCCGCCGAACGTGGTCCTCGTGAATCAGCACTCCTTCTTCTCGGCGCCGATCGATGGGACCTGAACGCGATCGAGGGGGCCGCAAGGCCCCCTCGATCAGACGTTCGACGTGCAGCGTGCTACTTGCCGAGGCACTTTAGCCGTGCCGGTGACGCGTGCCACCGCTACCGACCACGTAGTTGGCCGGGGTGCTCCGGAGGAACGCCGTTGGCCCCACCCACGAGGTCACTCGTGGTGTTCGGCGCGTTCGTCGGTCGACAGCGCGGTAGGCCTCGACGGCCGACTCGACCGTGTTGCGCTCTGCGGCACAGGCGTTGGTCTGGGCCTTGTCGGTCGAGCCGCCGACGGCGAACACGACGACCGCGGCCAGGATGCCGAGGATGACGATGACAACGAGGAGCTCGACGAGCGTGAAGCCCTTCTGAAGAAGGTTCTTCTGCTCGAAGTCCTCGCGGTTGCGAAGCTGCTTCAGCACGATGATCTCTTCCTTTTCCCGCCCGGTTGCCCCGTGGCGTTAGGTGATGGAGATGCATCCACAACCCGAGCGGGCGCTTCGTGCATCACGGAGAGTAACGACACCCTCACGGATGACTGAAGCGATCCGTGGCCGCGGTCCGCGGAAATGGGCCGTTCGGACTAGTCCGTTCCGTCCCGGACACGCGTGCAGCGTGGGCAGATGTCCGAATTCCCCAGGAAAGCCGCACTCGTTGCTCAAGCGCGCGGCTCAGAAACCTCCGACCTAGGAGTGCGGGAGCACGCGGGCCCGCCTGTACCCACGCGGCCTCCATCGATGCCGCGCAATGAGCCGAGGGAGCAGCCCTACCGATGACCATGGTGCCGATCAACGTCTCGGCCATCGATCCCTACCTCGAGGCGATGTGGGGACTCGGCGGCACGGACCTCCACATCACCGCCGGCGCGCCGCCGCTCGTGCGCGTGGACGGCCGCCTCTTCCCGCTCCCCGACCGCCCCCGCTGCGGGCCGAGGAGACCTCCCAGCTCATCCTGGGCGTCCTCACCGACGAGCTGTCGTCGCAGTTCCGGCGGGAGAAGGAAGTCGACTTCTCCTTCTCGTGGCACGGCCAGACCCGCTTCCGGGCGAACGTCTTCTACCAGCAGGGCACGATGGCGATGGCGCTGCGCGCGATCCCGTACCGGATCCCCACGATGGAGGAGCTCGGGCTCCCGCCGATCATGGAGCACTTCGCGCACCTGCCGCAGGGACTCATCCTGGTGACGGGCCCCACGGGTTCCGGAAAGTCGACGACCCAGGCGTCGGTGATCGACTTCATCAACCAGAACCGCGAGTGCCACATCCTCACGATCGAGGACCCGATCGAATACGTGCACAGCCACAAGCGCTCGGCCGTGAACCAGCGCGAGGTCGGCTACGACACGGACTCGTTCTCGCGGGCGCTGCGTTCTGCGCTGCGTGAGGACCCCGACGTGATCCTGGTCGGTGAGATGCGCGACCCCGAGACGATCCAGTTCGCGCTGACGATCGCCGAGACCGGTCACCTCGTCTTCGCGACCTTGCACACCAACGACGCGTCCAGCGCGCTGAACCGCATCGTCGACGTGTTCCCGTCCGAGCGCCAGCAGCAGATCCGCGTGCAGCTCGCCGCGTCGCTCGCGGGCGTCGTCGCGCAGCGGCTCGTGCCGCGCGATCGGCGGCGGGCTCGTGGCCGCGTTCGAGATCGTCATCGCCAACCACCCGGTGCGCAACCTCATCCGTGAGGGCAAGAGCCACCAGATCCGCAACGTGATGGCCACCAGCCTGCGCGAGGGCATGCAGACCATGGAGGTCTCGCTCAACAGCCTCGTGCAGCAGGGCCTGGTCAGCTACGAGGACGCGGTGCGAGCGTTCGATGTTCCCGAACGAGATCCGCCCGCCGGCGATGGCCGCCCCCGCCGGCCATACCGCCTGACCCACCTGCCCCGTCGAGCACGACCCCGCGTCGTCGGGGCGCCACGGCCCCGGTCACCCGGGGCCTTCTCGTGCGGGGGTCGGCGGTCGGGGAGCTACTGGGCCTTCTGGCCGTTGAACACGCCGTACATCGCCGAGACCAGGGCGACGGCCACGAAGCCGACGACCACGCCCATGAAGATGATGATCGCGGGCTCGGCGAGCGACGTGAGCTTCTTCAGCTTGTAGTCGAGCTCCCGGGCGTAATAGGCCGCGGTCGAGTCGAGCTGCGCGTCCAGCGTTCCGGTGTCCTCACCGACGCGCAGCATCTGCACTGCGGCGGCCGGGAAGAGACCGGACTGGGCGATCGGCCCGGCGATGCCCTCGCCTTCGAGCATCGCCTCGCGCGCCTTCGTCAGCGCGTCTTCGTAGACCTTGTTGTTCGCGCCCTCGATCGCGGCCTGCATCGCCTCGGGCAGCGGCACACCGGCCTTCATCATCGCGGAGATGATCCGGCAGAAGCGCTCGATGACCGCGTACTGCACGACCTCACCGATCGACCGGCAGGCGCAGGATACATCTTGTCCTTGAGCCGCCGGCCCCGTTCGGTCTTGATGCCGATCATGAACGCGACGACGATCACGACGACGCCGCCGACGATCAGCGAACCACCACTGCTGGGTGAAGTCCGAGAACCCGAGCAGCATCCGGGTCGGCAGCGGGAGCTTCGCGTTGAACTCCTTGAAGAAGCCGGTGAACCGCGGCAGCACGAAGCCCACGAGGATCACGCACGGTCACGATCGACATCACGAGCACGATCGCGGGATAGGTCAGCGCGGACTTCAGCTGCCTGGCGCGACTCGAGGTCGCGCTCGAGGTACGAGCGCGAGCTGGTCGAGCACGACGTCGAGCTGACCCGTGATCTCCGCGGAGCGCAGGATGCCGATGTAGTAGTTCGGGAACACGTCGCCGTGGCGGGCGAGCGCCTCCGAGAACGGGACACCGCCCTGGATCTGCTCGGCGACGTCCTGGAGCACGTCGCTTGAAGCGGTCGTTCTCCGTGCCCTCGCGCACCGTCTGGATCGCGTCGACGATCGGGATGCCGGCGCGGACGAAGGCGCCGATCTGGCGGGAGAAGTGCATGATCTCCTGCCGCTTGACCTTCTGCTTCGTGATCTCGATCTTGTTGAAGGCTGCGCTTCTCCGAGATCTTCTTGACCTCGAGCTGGCGCCCCAGGAGCTCGTTGCGGAGCGCGTCCGCGCTCATCGCCTCCGTGGTCGCCTTGAGCTTGGTGCCGTCCTCGGCGACCGCGAGGTACTTGAACTGTGCCATTTCGGTTGAACCCCTTGAGCCGTCTAGAGGACGTAGATCGTGCGGAGGATCTCGGCCACCGTGGTCACGTCCCGCTCGACGAGGCGCAGGGCCTGGTCCTGGAGCGTGATCATTCCCTGCTCGATGGCGAGCTCCTTGAGATCGTCGTGCGATGCGTTCGCGACGATGAGCGACTTCATCTCGTCGGTGACCTTGAGCACCTCGTAGACACCGATGCGACCCTGGTAGCCGGTCTGCGAGCAGAAGACGCAGCCCTCGCCGTGGAAGAACGCGCTCCTTCGGCTCCATGCCCGACTTCTCCCACACCGCGACCTCGTCGGGCGTCGGCTCGTACGGGCACCTTGCACTCCGGGCAGATCCGGCGCACGAGCCGCTGGCCGATGACGCCGAGCATCGACGACGCGATCAGGAACGACTCGATGCCCATGTCGAGGAAGCGGTGCAAGCGCGGAGACCGCGTCGGTCGCGTGGATCGACGAGAGCACGAGGTGACCGGTCAGCGCGGACTGCACGGCCATGCGCGCGGTCTCGACGTCACGGATCTCACCGACGAGGATCGCGTCGGGGTCCTGGCGCAGGATCGACCGCAGTCCGCCGGCGAACGTCACGCCGGCCTGCTCGTTGATCTGGATCTGGTTGACCGTCGGAAAGACGTACTCGACCGGGTCCTCGACCGTCATCACGTTGATCTCGTCGCTGTTGATCTGCGAGAGGGTGGCGTACAGCGTCGTGGTCTTGCCGCTCCCCGTCGGGCCGGCGCAGATGACCATCCCGTACGGGCGACCGCACGAGCTGCTCGTAGGTGCCGAGCATGTCGGGCGGCATGCCGAGGTCGCTCAGCTTGAACAGCGCCCGGCGCTTGTCGAGGATCCGGAGCACGCACTTCTCGCCCTGCACGGTCGCGGTCGTCGCGACCCGGACGTCGAGCGGCACGCCTTCGATCGTCACCTCGATCTGGCCGTCCTGCGGGCGGCGGCGCTCGACGATGTTCATGTTCGCCATGACCTTGATGCGGCTGACGAGCGCGGGACCCATGTCGACCGGGCAGCGAGAGCACCTCGTGCAACGCGCCGTCGACGCGGTTGCGGATCCGCAAGCCGGTCGTCCATCGGCTCGATGTGCACGTCGGACGCGCGCTCCATGACGGCCTGCGAGAGGATCAGGTTCACGACCTGGACGATCGGCGCGTTCTGGTCGACGCGTCTGGCCGACGGCCTCGTCGACCTGCTCGGCCCGACGCGCCTCGGCGCGCGCCTCGAACACGCGGACGTGCTCGCCGACGCGCGAGGTCGCCTTGTAGCGCGACGTCGATCGCGCGGCGGACGTCGGAGACGCCACCGACGTAGAGCTTGGCGGGCTGGCGCAGCGCGTCGCGGAGCTTCTCGGCCAGGCCGGGCTCCGACGGGTCCGCGACCGCGACGTCGTATCCGAACTCGGTGCGGCGCAGCGGGATCGCCAGCCACTCGCGCGCGTTCTCCTCGGGCAGCGACTCGACCGCGTCCTCGGCCGGGACCTCGCGCCGGAGGTCGACGACCTCGAGGTTGAACTGATGCGCGAGCGCGGCGGCGAGGTCGCGCTCGTCGAGGATGCCGGTGTCGACCAGGTACTCACCGAGCCGCTTGCCCGGAGCCGGACTGCCCTGCGAGCGCTTCCTCGAGCTGCTCCGCGCGTCAGCAGCTCCTGATCGACGAGGACCTCGCCGAGCCGCTTGCGCTGCTGCGGAGCCACCGACGGGCGCTGCCGGCGGCGGCGGCGCGGTCGGCGGGCGCCGGAGCCGCCTCGGCGTCCTTGGCCTTGAGCAGCGCGCGGCGCTCGGCGAGCTGGGCCTCGATCTCCTCGACGCTGACGGTCGAGGCGGCCGCGACGTCTCGTCGTCGACGAGCTGCTTCCTCCTCGGCGTAGTCGTCGAGCTCGGGCGGGTGCTCGACCGCGTCGACGTACTGGGCGAACTCCTTGCCCGCGTCCTTGCGCGACTCTTCAGCAGGCCCACGTCAGCACCCGTTCCCGGGCGAGGCGGTCACACGATGTGCGGAGCTCGTGCATCGATTCCAACCCTCACGATGGCCGCGACGTCAGCGAGGCGGACTCGAAGGAGTTGTTCGACGCGACGAAGCGGCGCCTGAAGTGGACGCCGCTCCGTCAGTGAAACTTGTTGCCGGGGCCGATTCGGCCCAAAAGGTACAATCTGGTTACTTCTTGCCCTTGCCCTTGGCCGGAAGCACCTTCGCCAGCACGTCCCGGCTCGAGAGGATGAGGAGGTCCTCGCCCTCGACCGTGATCTCGGTGCCGCCGTACTTCGAGTACACGACGGTGTCGCCCACCGCGATGTCGAGCGGGATCAGCTCGCCGGTGTCGTCGGACCGGCGGCCCGGGCCCGCCGCGAGGACTTCGCCCTGCTGGGGCTTCTCCTTCGCGGTGTCCGGGATGACGAGGCCACTGACCGTGGTCTCCTCGGCCTCCGCGGTGCGGACGACGATGCGGTCATCGAGGGGCTGCAGATTCATGTGGTGCCTCCTGGGACGGCCACGACGGGCTCGGGTCCGGTAGATCAGATCGTTAGCACTCGGCGATTGCGAGTGCTAAATCACGGTAACACCCGACCCCTGCTCAGGCAAACCCCCGGCGTCGGTCAGTCCCGGGTCGGGAGCCGCAGGGAGGGGAAGGCGCCGCACGCGAGCGAGGTCGGCCCGTCGCTGCGCAGCCGCCACCACGCGGTCGCGGCGATCATCGCCCCGTTGTCGGTGCAGAGCGCGACCCGGGGAGCAGCGCCGGGCGACCCGAGGCCTCGGCCACCTCGAGCCAGCCCGGCGCGCAGCCTCGAGTTCGCGGCGACTCCCCCACCCATCACGAGCGTGCTCGCGCCCGCGGCCTCCGCCGCGGCGACCAGCTTCGTGAGCAGCACGTCGACGACCGCCTCCTGGAACGACGCCGCGACGTCGCGCGACCTCGACGTCCGGGTGGCGACGGACGTGGTTGATCACCGCGGTCTTGAGGCCCGGAGAACGAGAAGTCGAAGCCGTCGTTGCGCATCGGGCGCGGGAACGCGATCGCGTGCGGATCACCGTCGCGCGCCAGCCGGTCGATCGCCGGGCCGCCCGGGTACCCGAGGCCGAGAAAGCGCGCGACCTTGTCGAACGCCTCGCCGGCCGCGTCGTCCACCGTCTGGCCGAGCAGCCGGTAGCGCGCGTCCTCCTCGACGATCACGACCATCGTGTGCCCGCCGGACACGATGAGCACCGCGAGCGGGAGCTCGACGTCGGGATCCTCCAGCCAGGCCGCGTGCAGGTGCGCCTCGAGGTGGTTCACCCCGACGTACGGCACGTCGAGGGTCAGCGCCAGCGCCTTCGCCGCGCTCACCCCGACGAGCAGCGCGCCCGCGAGCCCCGGCCCGTGGCACGCGGCGACCGCGTCGATCTCGGAGAAGTCGGTGCCGGCCTCGACGAGCGCCTCGGCGACGACCCCACTGACGAGCTCCGCGTGCGCGCGGCTCGCGATCTCCGGGACCACGCCGCCGAAGCGCGCGTGCAGGTCGACCTGGCTCGAGACGACGCTCGAGCGGATGTCGTGGCCGTCGTCGACGATCGCGGCCGCGGTCTCGTCGCAGCTCGTCTCGATCCCGAGGATCGCTACCAACGCCGGACCGGCTCGTAGATCGTCTCGCCGTCGATGCCGTCCTCGATCGCGCCGAGGCAGCTTGGCGTGCTCCGCGGTGTCGATGTTGCGGGCCCACATGACGAGCGCGTCCTCGTTCGTCTCGGCGTAGTAGCCCTTGCGGACGCCGACGGCGTGGAAGCCGAAGCGCCGGTACATCGCCTGCGCGCCGTCGTTGCTCACCCGCACCTCGAGCGTCAGCGCGTTGACCTCGCGGGCGATCGCCTCGTGGGTCACCGCGAGCAGCAGGCGGGTGCCGATCTGGTGGCGGTGCCAGGCGGGGTCGACCGCGATCGTCGTGACGTGGCCCTCGTCGACCGTGACCATCAGCCCCGCGTACCCGACGACGTCCCGGCCGACCTTGGCCACGAAGTACGCCCGGGTGCCGCGCAGCCCCAGCTCGCTCAGGAACAGCGACATCGTCCACGGGCCGCGGGTACACCTGGTTCTCGATGTTCAGGACCGAGCGCAGGTAGCGCCGCCGCATCGCGACGACGTGCACCGTGAGCGGCTCCGGGTCCCGGAACTTCGCCGTCGCCACTACGCCCTTCCTTCCGGTCCCACTCGATCTCCGCGTCGCTGCGGCGAAGATATAGCGGATGGACGTCGGCCGGCGGACTGAACTCCTCCCGCTCGTACCGGGCCGTGGCCAGCTCCACCAGCGCCGCGGCACTCGGGAGTGCCGCGCCGGGCCCGGCCAGCTCGACCCGGTCCAGCGCGCCGAGCTCGGCCTCGTACCGCAGCGCGCCGTCGCCCGCGAGCAGCGTGTCCTCGCCGCGCGCCGCGAGCTCGCCGGCGAGGCCGTCCGGCGGTGGTGACCTCGTAGTCGGTGATGCGCTGCACCCCGCCGGGCACCGGCCGGTAGCAGGCGAAGAACACCTCGTTGCGGCGCGCGTCGACGACCGACACGACGGTGCGGTTCGTGTGCCGCAGCGGGTAGGCGATGAGGTCCAGCGTCGGCACCCCGACCATCGGGATCCGCAGGACCTGCGCCATCATCCGCGCCGTCGTCACCCCGACCCGCAGGCCGGTGAACAAGCCCGGGCCGAGCCCGACCGCGACGAACGCGAGCTGGTGCAGGTCGACGTCCAGCTCGCGGCACAGGTACTCGATCGCCGGCGCGAGCTGCTCGGCGTGCCGGCGGCCACCGTCGAGGCTGAGGTCGCCGAGCACGTGGCCGTCGCGGCCCAGTGCGACGCTCACGCGCGGCGTCGCGGTGTCCATCGCCAGAACGAGCACTCAGGCCTCACCGTCGACGGCGCGCGCGCAGCGCGCGTGGCCCGATCGACCCACGACGGGCCCAGCGCCGTGCAGCTCGATCACCCGCGTGTCGTCGTCGGCCTCTTCGGGCGGGAGCAGCATCAGCGCGACCTCGAGCCGATCCGTGCGGCAGCAGCGCGCTCACCGCTTCGCCCCACTCCACCACGGTCACCGCGTGGCCGTCGAGCAGCTCGTCGAGCCCGAGGTCGATGACCTCCTGGAGGTGGTCGAGGCGGTAGACGTCGAGGTGGAGCAACGGCACGTCGCCTTCGTACTCGCGCACGATCGTGAACGTCGGGCTCACCACCGGCTCGGTCACGCCCGAGCCCGGCGGCGATCCCCTTCGCGAGCACGGTCTTGCCCGCGCCGAGGTCACCGGAGAGCACGACGACGTCGCCGCACCGGAGCAACCCCGCGAGCCGCCGGCCCGAGCGCCAGCGTCTCCTCCGCCGACCGCGTGCACACCTCCATCAAGTGCTCGCCGGGCGCGGGCGAGGGCGCGCTTGATCGTCACGAAGTCGGCGCGGGTCGGCGGCAGGCTCGCGCCGGTGTTGCGCAGCACCGCCGCCGGGATGCAGGACCGGGATGAGGACAGCCGTCGCCGAACGGGAACTCCCGGCCCCGCAGCTTGGTGATCCCGTCCTTGGTCTGCAGCAGCAGCTTGGTCGCGAAGTTCCCGAGCGTGACCACCACCGAGGGCTCGATGAACGCGAGCTGGGCCTCGAGGTAGGGCCGGCAGGTCTCGATCTCGACCGGCTGCGGATCCCGGTTGCCCGGCGGGCGGCACTTCACCACGTTCGCGATGTAGACGTCGGCCCGGGTCAGGCCGATCCCCTCGATCAGCAGGGTGAGGAGCTGGCCGGCCCGGCCGACGAACGGCTCGCCCTGGCAGATCCTCCTGCTCGCCCGGGTCCCTCACCCACGAACAGCAGCTCCGCGTGGGGGTCGCCGACCCCGAAGACCACCTGGGTCCGGGTCGCGGCCAGCCCGCACGCGGTGCAGCCGAGCGCGGTCTCCCGCAGCGATGTCGAACGAGGAGAACTGGGGGGCGTCGAGCGAGAGTGACACGGTCCAGGGTACCGGCGCGATCAAGGCCCGGCAGCGGGGGACGCCGACGGGCCGCGACCTCTGAGTCGGGTGTTCAGCCGACGGCCGCGCGGACCGCCGCCGCGACGGCCTCGACCACGCCGAGGCGCAGCCGGTCGAAGTGCGCGTCGACCGCACCGGTGGCGAGCCCGAACGCGATGTCGCCGTCGAATCGGGTCGCGACCGGGAGCAGCGAGCGGGCCAGCCCGTCGTGGGCGCTCTGGGCCAGCAGCTGGCACTCCACCTTCGAGCACCGGGCGTCCGTCGCGACGACCACGAGCGTCGTGTTCTCCCCCGGCCCGAGCGGCGGGTCCGGGATACCCGCCGACGTCCGGTGGCGCGCTCGACCCGGCGACGATCGCGCCGTCGGCACCGATCGACGTCGCCGATCGCGTTCACGACCGCGAGCGCGCCGACGGTCGCGTCACCGACCCGCACCGACGCGGTCCCCATCCCGCCCGGGCACCCCGTGCGTGCCGCCGCGCCACTTGCCGACCGTCGCGCCGGTCCCGGCGCCGACCCGACCGGTCGCGAACCGGTCGCCGCGACTCGGCCGCGACCGCCGCGGCCGCGCCGTCGACCGCGCCGGGTGCACACCGCCCGACGACGACCAGGTCGAAGATCGCCGCGGTCGGGACGATCGGCACCGGACCCGCGCTCGACTGGAAGCCCGCGACCGCGCATGGCGAGGAACTTCATCACGCCGTCCGCGGTCGCGAGCCCGAACGCGGAGCCGCCGGTGAGCACGACCGCGTCGACGTGCTCGACGAGCTTCGTCGGTTCGAGCAACGCGGTCTCGCGCGACGCCGGCGCGCCGCCGCGCACCTCGCACGAACCGATCGTGTGCTCGGGGAGGAGCACGACGGTCACCCCCGTGCCCGCGAGGGTCACGTTCCCGGCCTGCACGCCGGCGACGTCGGTGATCGACCCGCTCAGCGCGCCTGGCTGGTGCCGCGCCGTCCTTCCGGTCTGGACCTCGTGGGCGAACTCGATGATGAGGCGGTCGACCGTCTCGGACTGCTCGAGCATCGCCATGTGGCCCGCGCCGGGAGCATCTCGAGCCGTGCACCGGGGATCAGCGCCGCGATGCGGCGCGCTTCGGCCGGCGGCGTGAGCACGTCGTTCGTCCCGCAGATCACCAGCGTCGGCACCGCGAGCTTCGGCAGCTCGTCGGCGAGCTCGAGCCCGAACAGCGGAGCCGCGGCACCCTTCCGGGTCTCCGGCAGGCACGCGAGGATCATCTGGCGGGTCAGCTCGACGTGGCTCGGCTGCGGGTTGCGCCCGAAGCCGATCCGGGAGATGAGCAGCCCGAGGTTCGCGAACCCGAGCACCCCGCTCGGCGTCGGGCGCCGACGCCGCGATCCGCTCGATCACCCGCAGCAGGCGGGGACTCCCGCTCAGCGCCGTCCGCGACAACGTCGAGAGCAGGACGATCCCCGCGACCCGCTCCGCCGCGATCTCGGGGTGCCGGAGGCAGAAGAGCTGCACCGCGACGCCACCCATCGAGTGACCGACGAGCACCGCGTCGCGCAGGTCGAGGCCTTCGACGACCGAACGGACGTCGCCGGCCAGCGTGTCGAGCGTGTGGCCGCCCTCGCCGACGGTCGAGGCGCCGTGGCCGCGGTGATCGAACGCGATCGTCCGGAACCCGGCCGCGGGCAGCGACTCCATCTGCTTCACCCAGGTCCGCACCGAGAGCGTGACCCCGTGCGAGAGCACGATCGGCGGGCCCTCGCCCCGGCTGATGACGTTGATCGAGCCGCCGTCGTGGCTCGGGAGGCTGCGGATCTCGTCGAAGGCCGGGACCAGCTCGTCGGCGATGTCCCCGTCGTCGTGGCGCCGCAGCCGGGAGGCCGCGACCCGCTCGGTCGTGTAGGCGCGCGCCGGCCAGCGTCGGCTGCGACGCCCGCGGCGAGCCCGACGCGTCCGGATCAGCCGCCCCGCCATCAGCGGTAGCTCCGCGGCGCGCGGGGCCCGATGCCGCAGACGATCTCGTACGCGATCGTGCCGAGCCGCTCGGCCCACTCCTGCGCGGTGACCTCGGCGTCGCCCTGGCGGCCGATCAGCACGACCTCGTCGCCGACCGCGACCTCGTCGTCGCCGACGTCCACCATCAGCTGGTCCATCGTCACGGTCCCGGCGACCGGATGCCGGCGGCCGCCCACGACGACCTCGCCACCGACGGCGGCGAGGTTGCGCGGCACCCCGTCGGCGTAGCCGATCGGGACCGTCGCGATGTCGGCCGCGCGCTCGACCCGGTACCGCAGCCCGTAGGAGAGCCGCTCACCGGCCGCGAGCATCTTCACGTGCGAGACCCGCGCCTTGAGCGAGAGCGCGGGACGCAGCGCGGCACGGCCGGCGAGCGCCGGTGCCGGCGGGATGCCGTAGATCGCGATGCCGGCCCGCACGAGATCGAAGTGCGCCTCCGGGAACGCCAGCAGACCGGCGGAGTTCGCCGCGTGCACGAGCGGCGGCCGGAGGCCGGCGGCGTCGAGATCCGCCAGGACCGCGTGGAAGCGGGCGAGCTGCTCGGACGTGTAGGG
The DNA here is from genome assembly GCA_963848485.1 of uncultured Acidimicrobiia bacterium. Lineage (GTDB taxonomy): Bacteria > Actinomycetota > Acidimicrobiia > IMCC26256 > JAENVU01 > Chersky-806. Next base: position 39,099 of record CAWKDX010000011.1, on the reverse strand, counting down.
ATCGTCGGGCTCGTCGGCGACCGCGAAGTGGGTGAGGACGCCTTCGAGGACGAGCTCGGTCCGCTCGTCGACCCGCCGCGCGAGCGCGACCGCCTCGTCCGGCGGCGCGCCGACGCGGTGCATGCCGGTGTCGACCTTGAGGTGCACGGCCAGGCGCCTCGCCGGACCCGCGATCGGCGACCGCCTTCGCCAGCGAGTCGATGCCGCCGGCTCGTGTAGACGACCGGCGTGAGCCGGTGCGCGACCACCGCGGCGCGGCATCGCGGCGACGGCTCGGACAGGACCAGGATCGGCGCGTCGATCCCCGCCTCGCGCAGCGCGACGCCTTCCTCGACCAGCGCGACGCCGAGCCAGGTCGCGCCGGCTTCGAGCGCGGCGCGCGCGATCGGCACCGCGCCGTGGCCGTACCCGTCGGCCTTCACCACCGCGAGCACCTGCGCCGGGGCCGCGACCGCGACCAGCGCGGCGACGTTGTCGCGCACCGCGCCGAGGTCGATCTCCACCCAGGCCGACCGCGGTACCGCTCGCTCATCGTGGCACCGGGTCGCTCCGGCGTCCTCACGGGTCACGTCGTGGCGGCCAGGTAGCGGACGATGTCGCCGCGCGCGACGATGCCCGACGACCTTCTCGTCGTCGACGACCGGGACGTGGGTGACGTCGTGCTCGTGCATCATCGTCGCGACATCGTCGACGTCCGCGTCCGGACCGACGTGCTTGAAGCTCTTCTCCATCACGTCGGCGACGGTGGACGAAGCCGCCTTCTTCAGCTCCTCGTCGTAGCGCCGCAGGGAGCCCGGCAGGGTGAACTCGATGCCGGGCAGGATCGCGATCGTGGTCGGCAGGTGCAGGCGCGCCTCGGAGATCAGCAGGTCCTCGTCGCGGAGCAGCCCGACGATCTTGCCGTCGGCGTCGACGACCGGGGCGGCGCCGATCCCCTTCTCCGCGAGCAGATCGGCGGCCTCCGCCAGCGACGTGTCGGGCGCCAGCGTGATGACGTCCTTCGTCATCACGTCGGTCACGGGGGTGCTGCTCGGCATCAGGCCTCCAGGTCGAAGTGCGGTCGGTGCCGCAGGTGGCGGGCGGTTCGGCCCCTCATTGTCCCGCTACGCGGGCAGCGCGGCCGGGATCGCCGCGATCAGGTCGCCCGCGATCATCCCAGTATGCCCGGCCCGGTCCGCGGCCCGGCCATGCACCCACGCCCCGGCGGCCGCGGCCTCGAAGGCCCCCGTGCCCCGGGCCAGGAAGGCCCCGATGATGCCGCGAGAGCACGTCGCCGGTCCCGGCGGTCGCCAGCCAGGGCCCGCCGGTGGTGTTGACCGCGACCCGGCCCTCCGGGCCCGGCTCGGCGATGACCGTGGCCGAGCCCTTGAGGAGCACCACCGCGTCGGCGGCCGTGGCCAGGCGCCGGGCCGCCTCGATCCGGTCGGCTCCGGGCGGTTCGCCGACCAGCCTCGCTGTACTCGCCGTCGTGGGGAGTCAGCACGGTCGGGCTGCGCCAGCACCGTGTGGCGGACCCGCAGCGGCGAGAGGTCGCCGCGCAGCGCGTTGAGCCCGTCGGCGTCGAGGACCATCGGGACCGGCGCGTCGGCGACGAGCTGGGTGACCGCGCTCGGCGCGCCCTCGTGCCCGCCGAGCCCGGGCCCGATGACGACCGCACCGAAGCGACCGAGGTCGCGAAGCACCGCGCCTGCGGCGCCGCGCGTCGAGCGACCCCTCGGGCGTCGCGGGAAGCGCGACCGTGATCACCTCGGTCCCCGAGCCGGCGGCCGCCGACTCCTCGCCGGGCATCCCGCACCAGACGATGCCCGCGCCCGGCGCGCATCGCGGCGTGGCTCACGAACATCGGCGCGCCCGTCATCCCCAGCGTGCCGCCCACGACCATCACGCCGCCGACCTCCCACTTGTGGGTGCTCGGCTTGCGCGCCGGGAGCCACGCGGCGACGTCCGACTCGCTCGGTGATGCCAGCGCGCGGCCGGGTCCGACGTCGATGCCGATGTCCGCGACCGTCACCGCACCGGCGTGCGTGCGCCCGGGTTCGAAGATCAACCCGGGCTTGGCCGCGGCAAACGTGACCGTCCGGTCCGCGGTGACGACCGGGCCGTCGGCCGCACCGGTGAGCCCGCTCACCCCCGACGGGATGTCGACCGCCACCACGAGCACCGGCGCACCGGCAAGGGCGGCGACGACCCAGGCCGCGTCGCCTTCGAGCGTGCCGCGGAAACCGGTGCCGAACATGGCGTCGACGACGACGTCGGCTCGGTCGAGCGCGCGGGTGAACCGCGCTCGATCGATGCCCGACTCCAGCTCGAATTCGTCGACGCGCATCCCCCACGTGCGCAGCGCGCGCGCCGCGACCCGTCCGTCGCCGCCGTTGTTCCCCTTGCCGCAGACCACGATCGCGTGGCGAGCGTACGCACCTCCGCACGCGGCCCGCACGCTCCACGCAACCGCCCGGCCGGCCCGCTCCATCAGCACCGTCGACGGGGGTGCCGGCCGCGATCGTCCGCTGGTCGGCCTGCGCCATCTCCTCGGGAGTGACGAGCGGCTTCATGCGCGTGCTCCTCATCGGAGCGCGACCGCGACGGCGATCGCAATGCTGTCGACGTGCGACAACGTGAGCAGCCAGCGGCCGACGCCGCGTTGCTCGGCCAGCGCTTGCCGCCTTGTTGTGCAACACGATCTCGGGCTGTCCGCTCGGGAGCTTGTGCACCTCGACGTCGCGCATCGCGAACTTCCAGAGCCCGACGCTCATCGCCTTCATCACGGCTTCCTTCGCCGCGAACCGCGCCGCGAGCGGTGGAACCGGCTCGACGTGGCCGAACGCGTACTCCCGCTCCGCGTCGCTGAAGAGCCGCTCCGCGATCCGGGGCCGGCGCTCGAGCGCGAGCCGGAAGCGGTCGCACTCCACGAGGTCCGTCCCGATCCCCAGCATCTCCCCGCTCATACCCCGACCACTCGCCTACCGCCCAGCATCGCGCCCGCGGCCGGGTCCGGACCCGCGTCGGCGAGGGTGCGTCACTCGGCGGTGCGCCAGCGGTCGGCGAGCACGTTGACCGGGACGGTGAGCAGGTCCACGAGGTCGGTCTCGGCCAGCCGCTGGTCGTCGAAGCGCAGCTCGGTCTCGGTGAAGGCGCCCCGCAGCGCGGCGTAGCGGTTGCGGTAGCCCGACAGGACCGCGTGCGCCACGTCGGCGGGGACCCGATCCTTCAGGTCCAGCTGGAGCAAGGTGAGCCCGACGGTCTGCACGCCCTTGACCTCGGGGATGATCACCACGGTGCGACCGTCGCTGCGGCCCCGGGTCACGGTCACCTCGCGCTCGGCCGCGACCACCTGCTTCGTCCCGCGCAGAATCGGGTTGTCCGCGGTGCGCGAGCGCAGCTGCATCGCGCTCCCACCCTGGTCGAGGACGCTGATCGTCGCGTCGTCCGTGGTGGGATCGCCTTCGATGCTGTACCGGGTGAACCCGGTCACCTGGTCGACGGCTGCGTTCAAGTCCACGAGCGTCCGCAGCACGCGGTAGCTGAGCCCGTCGCGCGCCGCGCCGGCCGCGATCACCTGCTGCACGAGCGGGACCTGCAGCAGCGTCTCGTCCGAGCGGGAGATGCCGACGGTCACCGTCTTCGCCTGGTGCTTGATCGCGTCGACGGGGCGCGTCGAGCTCTTCGATCGCGGCGGTCAACGCGGCGGTCAGATCCTCGACGACGGTGCCCGGCGTGCCGACCTTGCCGTACTCGACGTGGAACGCGTCGAGCGGCAGCACCCGGGTGGCGTACCGGAACAGGGACGCGAGCCGCACGGCAGTGCCGGCCTCGAGCGAGCCGTCGTAGAACCCACCCCGGAGCTGATCGAAGAAGCGGGTCGCCGGCCCTTCGAGCTGCTGGCCCAGGCGCTCGAGCCCGACCAGGCTCGGCTCGCGCGATGCCGTGACGACCGCTTCGATCGCGGCCCGGGCCTCGCGGAGCGGATGGGCCGACGCGTCGATCGCCAGGGCCGCCTCGTAGCCGAACAGGTGGCCGGCCATCGCGGAGAGCACGAAGCCGAGTGCCGGATGGACCGGCGGGACCTCGATCGTCTCGAGCGCGGCGCTGAACCGATCGTCGCCCTGGTCCACGACCGCGACCGCCGCGGCCTTGTGCGCGCGGTAGATCGCGAGCTCCTTCGCGACGTCGTCCGCGTTGGAGCCGGAGAGCCCGGCGCCGCACACGATGATCAAAGGCTCCGCGGACAGGTCGATGTGCTTCTTGTCCTCGGTGCCGTCGCACGCGATCGACTTGTAACAGAGCTCGGAGAGCTTGATCCGCACCTCGTGCGCCGCGATCCGGTTCGAGCCGTTGCCGACGACAGCCCAGTAGCGCCGACCGGGCGCGAGCCGCTGAGCGACGACGCCGATCGCGGCCCGGCGCGCGAGCACCTGCTCCATCGCGGTCGGCAGGTCCCGCAACGCGTGGAGGAGCGTGACCCGATCGTCCGAGTAGCCCCCGGTCAGCTCGTCGGCCAGGGCGAACGCGAGCAGGAATCCGGCCGCGACCTGCGCGTAGAACGCCTTGGTCGACGCGACGCTCATCTCGACGTCGCGGCCGTCCGACGTGTAGAGCACGCCGTCGGTGCGGTCGACGAGGTCGCTGTTGCGCCGGTTCACGATGGCGAGGATCTTGGCGCCCCGGGCCCGGGCCAGGTCCACCGTGCGGTTGGTGTCCGTGGTGGTGCCGCTCTGGCTGATCGCGACCACGAGCGTGTCCGCCATGTCCGACGCCAGCCGGAAGCCCGACAGCTCGGTGGCGAGCAGCGCCTCCACCATCACCTCGTGGGACGGGCCGAGCGCCGCGTTGCAGCGCGGCAACGAGGCTCTGCCCCGCGACGGCCGCGGTGCCCTGACCGATCACGAGCACGCGCCGGAACTGCCCGCTTCGGAGCTGGGCGCGCAGCTCCTCGGAGAGCGTCTCGTGCGGGAGCTCGACGACGGGCACGCCGTCACGCTCGGTGATCTTGCCCCGCAGCGTCTTGCGGAACGACGCCGGCGCCTCCGAGATCTCCTTCAGGAGGTAGTGCGGGAACTCGCCCCGGTCGATGTCACGGGTCGTGATCTGCGGCGTGACGAGCTCGGCGGCGTCGCACCGGCAGCGCGGTGCCGTCGTACGAGATGCGCTCGATGCCCTCGATGGTGCCGGCGCCACCCGCATCGAGCAGCACGATCTGACCTCGGCTCGCGCCGGGGTTGTCGGGGTTCCCCGGCGTCTCACCGTCGAGGCGCAGGTAGTTCGACGTCTCCTCGACCAGGCCGTACGGCTCGCTCGCCACGACGAAGCAGTCGTCGGCGAGCCCGACGTACAGGGCCTGCCCGCTCCCCCGGAGGGCGAGCATCACCCGGTCCGGATCGGCTGCAGCGTGCGCGCCGATCGCGACGGAGCCTTCGAACGCGGCAACGGTCGCGCGGAACGACTCGACGACCGCCTCGCCGGCGTCGATCCGGCGGCCGACCAGCGCGGGGATCACCTTGGCGTCGGTGGTGATCTCAGGTGGGATCGCGAGGTCGTAGAGCGAGACGAGCTCGCCGAAGTTGTCGACGTCACCGTTGAGCGCGGCCGTGACGTACGCGCCGGGACCGTTCGCGATGCCTGTCTCCTGGTTCAGCGGGTGCGCGTTCGCCTCGGAGATGATGCCGACGCTCGCCCAGCGGGTGTGACCGAGCACGATGACGCGCGCCGTTTCGTTGTCGAGTGCGCGGTGCAACAACGGGTCGTGGGTGATCGAGCGGCGCAGCGCGGCGACGTTGTCACCGAGCTCGCCGATCTCCGCGGCCGCCTTGTACACGAAGCTCAGCGCGCCATCCGGGGTGCGCACCGCCCCCGAGCGGAACAACGGGTCCGCGGCGCGCTCGCTCAGCGTGGCGACGTTCTCGGCACTCTCGAGGTCGAGACCGTGATCGTGCACGTAGAGGTGCAGCCCGGCGGAGTCCCGGCCCCGCACCTCGAGCCGGTCGATGGCGCTCAGCGCGACCTGCACCGACGTGAAGCCCTCGATCGCGGCCGGTGCGGTGGTGCCGTCGGCGAGCGCCTCGACCTCGCGACCGGCCCGGAGCCGGTCCCGGGCCACCGCCCACACCGCGTCCTTGGCCCGGACGAGCGCAGCGTTGATCGTCTCGAGCTCGTCCGGGTCCACGCCGCCATCGGCGTCGAGGCGGGCCTCGAGCCGCACGAGCAGGTCCTGCTGGGCGTCGAGCTCGGCGCCCAGCACGGCCACCCCGCTCGGGTCGTCGATGAGGGCCCTGACGCCCGCGACCCCGCGCAGCGCCGCGTCGACCGCTTCGACGTGGGCCGACGCCTCGCCGAGCGGGCCCGCCGAGGCGCCACCGTCGAACGCCACCTCGAAGTGTGCCGAGGCGCGCCGAAGCTCGGCGGCCAGCTCGGTCAGGGAGGGAGGAGTCCGGTCGGTCGGGCGCCGAACGACCGCGACGATGCCGCACATAAGGAGCCGCCAGTCTACCGGCCGCCCGGACGGGCCGATTCAGCCGTTCAGGCGGGCGTTGATCGACTTGGTGCGGCGGTAATAGGCCCTGAACTCACGAGCGAGCGGCTTGTAGATCGCCGTCGCAGCCGGGTCGGGCCGGTGCACCGCCCCGAGCTTCACGCTGCGCCCGAGGTCCGCGAACGTCGCGCGCCCGAGCCCGACGAGTCCGAGGAAGCCGGCACCCCGGACGTTCGCCGCCTGCGGGTCGTCGACGAGCTCGATGGTCCGCTCGAGCACGTCGGCGTGGATCTGGCGCCAGAGCGGCGACTGTGCGCCACCCCCGATGACCCGGATCGGGTCGAGCCGCTGACCCACGAACTTCTCGACCGCAGTCAGGAGCCACTTCGAGTTGTACGCCACACCTTCGAAGACCGCCCGGACCTGATCGGCGCGCGTCGTGGACAGCGACTGGTTGATCCACGACGCCGCGCAAGGTGTGGTCGTCGACGGGAGTTCGTTCACCGTTGAGCCACGGCGTGAAGATCACCGAGCCGCTGCCGATCGGTGCCGACGCCGCGAGCGCGTTCAACTGGTCGAATGCGTCGGCCGGCGCGGGACCACCCCCGAGCCCGTCGTCGGGCCAGACCACGTTGTCGCGCAGCCACCCCAGGCACGCGCCGGCGGTCTCCTGGTCGTTGCCGACGAAGTAGCGGTCCGGGACCGCGGCGGGCAGCGACGCCATGTTCGCGAAGAGGTCTGTCTTCTTGAACGGCACGTGGCACGTGATCCACGACGACGTGCCGAGGTAGAGATGCGCCTGGAAGTCCGCCAGCGCACCCGACCCGAGCGTTGCCGACTGCACGTCCGGGGTCCCGGCGATCACTTCGATCCCCGCGGGCACGCCCAGCTCGGCTGCCGCGTCTTCGCGCAACGGGCCGACGACGTCGACCGCGCGCACGAGGTCGGGCAGCGTCGCGCGGTCGAGCTGGGAGAACTCGATCAGCTGATCGTCGTAGACGACGTGGTCGAGGTCGCGGTTGTCGGTGACGAAGTGCCCGGCGATCGAGTCGACCGATGCCACCGCGCGCGCCGGTGAGCCGCAGGTTCAGGTAGTCCTTCGGTTCCAGGAACGTGCGGGTCTCGCGGTACACGTCCGGCCGGTGGTGCTTGATCCAGAGGATGTGAGCGGTCGGGTCCTTGCCCGAATGCCCGGGCGCGCCGCCGGACACCTTGATCCAGCGGGTGATCTTGCGGGGCTCGTACCCCTGGATCGTGACGGTCCCGCCGGTGATGTCCGGCATGTACGGCGCGCCGCGCGCGTCCATCCAGATGATCGCGTTCATGAGGTGGCGGCCCGCGCCGTCGACGGCCACCGTGCCCAGCCACTGCGCGGTGCAGCAGACGCCGATCACCCGCTCGGCGGTGACCGGCGCCCGGTCCATCATCCGGCGGCGTCGCAGTGGTGATGGCGCGCCACCAGTCCTCCGGGTCCTGCTCCACGCCCCCGTCGCCGGTGAGGATCAGGCTGCGTCGGCTCGTAGTCACTGTCGATGACCGCGCCCGTCTCCGAGACGAGCGCCACCTTCGGCCCCGAGGTTCCCAGGTCCACCGCGAGCACACAGTCCATCACGGCGCGACCCTCCACCAGCTGGGCCGAAAGCCGGCTCGAGCACGGGCGACCGCACGCACGCGGGCAGGGAGGCTCATGTCGGGGTTCCGAGCTCGGCTTGCAGGGCCGCGGTCAAGCGGTCGGCGGCGGCCCCGGCGGCCGCCTCGTCGCTCGCCTCCACCATCACCCGCACGACCGGCTCGGTTCCCGACGGGCGCACGAGCACCCGGCCCTCGGCACCGAGGTCGCCTTCGACCGCGCGCACCTCGGCCCAGAACCCGGCCGCGGCGTCGAGCCCGTCGCGTTCGGCCACCCGTACGTTGCGCAGCACCTGGGGGTACTTCGTGACCACCGCGGCGAGCTCGGAGAGCGGAACGCCCGCGCGCGCCATCGCGTCGAGCAGGAGGATGCCGGCAAGCGGCCCGTCACCCGTGACCGTGTAGTCACGGAAGATCACGTGACCGGACTGCTCGCCACCGAGGACGAGATCGTGCTCCTCCATCGCGGCGAGCACATTGCGGTCACCGACCGGCGTCTCGACCACCGTGATGTCGCGCGCTGCGAGCGCGCGCCGGAGCCCGAGGTTCGCCATGACGGTCGTCGCGATCGCGCCGCCGCGCAGGCGACCGCGGGACTGCAGGTCGAGCGCGGCGATCGCGAGGATGTGGTCGCCGTCCACCAGGCCGCCCTGCTCGTCCACCGCGACCAACCGATCCGCGTCGCCGTCGAACGCGAGCCCGGCCTGCGCGCCCACTTCACGCACCGCCCGCACCAACCCGCTCGGATCGGTCGAGCCGCAACCGTCGTTGATGTTGGCGCCGTCGGGCTCGACGTTGAGCGCGATGACCTGTGCCCCGAGCCGTTGCAGGGCGCGCGGCGCGGCAGTGGACGCGGCGCCGTTGCCGCAGTCGGCCACGATCGTCATCCCGGCCAGCGCCTCGGGTGCGACCGAGGCGACCAGCCGCTGCACGTAGTCCTCCAGCGCGCCGTCGATGTCCGTCGCGACGCCGATCCCGTTCCCGTCGCGCGGGTCGAGCCGTTGGCGAGGATCGCCGTGAGCTCGGCCTCGATGCGCGCCTCCGTCTCGTCGCGCAGCTTGCGGCCACCGGCCTCGAAGAACTTGATCCCGTTGTCCGGGTACGGGTTGTGACTCGCCGAGATCATCGCCCCGGGCGCGCGTTCCACGACGCACGCGCCCGCGAGCCCGGGCGTCGGCAGGACTCCGAGGCTGGCCGCCGAGCCTCCTTCGGCGCAGATGCCCGCGACCAGCGCGGCTTCGAGCATCGGACCGGATCGGCGCGTGTCGCGGGCGATCAGGAACGGCTGCCCGGTGCCGAGCGCGCGCACCGCGGCGCGGCCCAGGGCCGTCGTGAGCTCAACGGTGAGCTCCACGCCGGCCACGCCGCGCACACCGTCGGTTCCGAACTTCAACGTCATGGCAACGGCGCCGGCCGCCTGGCCGCGTCGCCTAGCGCTTCGAGTACTGCGGGGCCTTGCGGGCCTTCTTCAGGCCGTACTTCCGACGCTCCTTCTCACGCGAGTCGCGCGTCAGCAGGCCGGACTTCTTCAGCGCGGCCCGGGCCTCCGGATCCAGCGTGACGAGCGCCCGGGCGATGCCGAGGCCGAGCGCACCGGCCTGGCCGCTGATGCCGCCGCCCCGGATGGTCGCGTCGACGTCGTACACGTCGGCGGTCTGCGTGATCCGCAGCGACTCCGTGGCCGCCATGCGGTGGGTGGCGATCCGGAAGTACTGCTCGATCTCTTTGCCGTTGACCACGAGCTTGCCGGTACCGGGACGCAGGCGCACGCGCGCGACGGCTTCCTTCCGGCGGCCGGTGGTCTGGAGCAGGGGCTTGGACAACGGAGTGGTTCCTCTCGGAGATCTACGACGACGCCCGCGACGACAGCGGGTGCGGCTGCGGCAGCTGGGCGGAGTGCGGGTGGGACGGGCCGGCGTAGACCCGGAGCTTCTTGATCATCGAACGGCCGAGCCGGGTCTTGGGCAGCATGCCCTTGACCGCGAGCTTCACGACCCGCTCCGGCGACCGCTCCATCAGCCGCTCGAGCGACTCTGACTTGATGCCGCCGGGGTAGCCCGAGTGGCGCCAGTACAGCTTGTCCGCGCTCTTGCGCAGGGAGATGTCCAGCTTGGAGGCGTTGATCACGACGACGTGGTCGCCGACATCCACGTTGGGAGCCCAGATCGGCTTGTGCTTGCCCCGCAGCAGCGTCGCGACCTCGGTCGCGACGCGGCCGAGGCGCATGCCCTCCGCGTCGATGACGAGCCAAGCGCGCTGAATGTCGGACTGCTTGGGGGTGAAGGTCCGCACGGGTCCTACTCGTTCTGCTGAGAACGGCGACCGGGTGGCCCACCGCATGAATTCTTCGGGCCGGGAGACAGGCTCCGAACGCGACCGCAGATGCTACTCGCGCCCGCTCAGGAGCGGCAATCGGCGGCTACCCTGACCGCCGTGACCCCCATCGACGCCGCCCACCGGGTGGCCGAGCACCTGGCCGCTGAGGCGGATCGCGCGCTCGCGGTCCTCCTGGACCGCGCCCTCGACCCCATCGTGGACATGGTCCTGCTCAGCCGGGACGGCCACTACGAGGCGCTCACCCACGAGGGCGCCACCACCTTCCGGCGCACCGGTCCGGGCCCCGACGGCTACGAGAAGGTCGGCTCCTCCGGCGTCGATCCCCTCGCCGACCAGTCCACGGCCAAGTTCGCCCCGCTCGACGACGAGCTGGCCCACCGGTACCCCACCCGGGCCCAGAACGCATACCCCTTCGCGTACGACACGATCGCCCAGCTGTTCGACCACCCGGCCGCGCCCGATCTCTGCGTGATCCACTCCGCGGCGCACAATTGGGAGGATCAGGGCGGCCATCTCGGTGAGCACGGCTCGCTCGGCATCGTCCAGGCCCGGGCCCCCTTCCTGATCGTGGGCAAGGGCGCGCGCGGCGACGGCCTCGTCGGGCGCGCCGGCCGGCTCGTGGACGTCGCGCCGACCGTCGCCCACCTGCTCGGATGCGCCCCGCACGAGGACGGCACCTATTTCACGGGCCAGGACGGCGAGGTCCGCCACGACGTGCTGGACCTCGACGGCGGCCGGCCGAAGCACGTCGTCGGATTCCTCTTCGACGGCACGAACCCCAACGTCCTCTACGCGATGGCGGCCCGGGGCGAGGCGCCCAACGTCGCCCGCCTGATCGAGATGGGCACCGCCTACGAGCACGGGGCCATGGCCGGGCTCCCCACCGTGACCCTGGCGAACCACACGTCGATCCTCACCGGCCGGCTCCCGGGTCACCACGGGATCCTCAACAACGCCTGGTTCGACCGATCGACGGGCGAGCAGATCATCACGAACTCCTCGGCCACGTGGCCGTGGGCGATGAAGACGGTCGCCACCGGGACCGAGTCGATCCACACCGCGGTCACCCGGACGTGGGCGGACGACTTCACCGCCTCGGTCAACGAGCCCTGCGACATCGGGGCGGGATATTCGACCTTCGACTTCTTCCGCCGGGGCGAGGTGCCACCCATCCCGGACGACCCGTTCGGCCTGCCCCACACGACCGAGCGCTTCGTGCGCCCGTCGAAGGACTACCAGTGGTCCTCGATCGTCGACCACATGGGCACCGAGCAGGCCTGCGGCATCTGGAGCGGCCGGTACCGCGACGTGGACTACCCGGCCCCGCGCTTCATGTGGGTGAACTTCACCCTCACTGACGCCGCGATGCACGAAGGCGGGCCCCACTCGGAGATGGCCGCCGCGTCGATCCGCGACTCGGACGCCCGCCTCGGCGAGGTGCTCACCGCGATCGAGCAGGCCGGCGCGTTCGACGACGCGGCGTTCGTCCTCGTCGCCGACCACGGCATGGAGGAGAACAACCCGTCGGTGCGCGGCGACTGGGACGTGAACCTGCGCGAGGCCGGCCTCCAGTTCCGCGACGAGGCGTACTCGTTCCTCTACCTGGGCGAGGACTGATGACGTTCACCGTGCGAGGCGCGCCGCGCGGCGCGCTCGGAATCGGCGCGATCGTCCTCGTCACCGGCTGCGGGCTCACCGCGTGCGCCGGCGACGGTCAGGGCTTCAGCCAGACCGTCAAGGGTGAGCACGGTCGCGAGAGCTCGGTGCGCTTCGGCGCGGGCATCCGGATCCCCGAGGACTTCCCGTCCGGCGTGCCGCTGCCCGTCGCGGGCGACCTTCGTTCGGTCGTCACGGAGAAGCACCCTCCGGACGCCTCGTACACGATGACGTACGCGCTCGGCGACCGGCGCGGCATCGATTCCGGGGACCAGTACCGGTCGAGGCTGCAGAAGGCCGGCTTCACGATCGAGCACTCCAGCTCGATCGGCGGCCGCGACGACGGGATCCTGCAGTACGACGCGGTCGGCCATCAATGGGACGTCTCCGTCGTGAGCGGCCAGGCCAGCTCCCGGAACGGAGCCACGCTCTCGGTCGAGGTGCGCACGCACGGCCCGATCACCGGCGCCACCGGCTCGAGGACCGCGACCATCAACCTGACCGCCGGGTTCTGAGTGCGTCGCCTGCTGGTCACCGCGGTCGCCGGCGTGCTCGCGGCGGGCCTCGTCGTCGGCTGTAGCTCCGGCACGGGCGACGCGATCAAGAAGGCGACCGACGGCAAGGTGAAGCTCGACCAGGACGGGAAGAAGGTCACCGTCACCGACGGCGACAACTCGATCAGCGTCGGGACCGCGCAGCTGCCGGACAGCTTCCCGACCGACGAGGTGCCCCGGCCCGACGACGCGACGCTGAAGGCGGTCGTGTCCGGCAAGTACAAGGGCGAGGAGTACTACAGCCTCACCTATACGGTCAGCGGGACGACCCTGCAGCGCGCGGCGACGGACTACAAGTCCAAGCTCGAAGGTCGCGCCTACCGGATCGAGGCGTCGAGCTCCGCGGGCTCCTCGACCGAGGGATTCCGCGCATTCACCGCGCACGGCAAGGACTGGGACGTCGTCGTCTACAGCGGCGGGAGCGGCAGCTGACGGCGCGCTCTCCCTCCAGGTCACCCCGCACGACGCGACGACCGACCCGACCGACGCCGGCGAGCCGGGCGGCGCGACCACCGGCTGAGTGCCGGCCTCACTCGTAGCCGACATCCCAGAGGCACAGGCCGTGCGGCGGCGCGGGCTCGCCGGCGGCGGAACGGTCGCGCCGGGCGAGGATCCCCATCATGTCGCCGGGCGCGCGCTTGCCCATCCCGACGTCGACCATGGTGCCGACCATCGATCGCACCATCTGCCAGCAGAACGACGAGGCGCGCACCTCGTAGCGCAGCACCCCGTCGCCGAGGTCGGTCCAGCCCGAGTCGTACACCCGACGGACGAGCGACTTCCCCCCGATGGTCGGCGGCCGGCAGAACGAGCTGAAGTCGCGCCGGCCCACGAACGGGTCCGCGGCGAGCCGCAGGGTCGAGAGGTCGAGGGGCTGGCGCACCCACCACGCGTACCGGGCAAGGAACGGATCGGGGAACGGCCGGCTGACGATCGTGTAGCGGTAGCGCCGCCACGTCGCGCTGCGTCGGGCACTGAACCCGGGCGCGACCAGCTCGGCTTCCCGAATGACGATCTCCGGGCCGAGCATGCCGTTGAGCGAGATCTGCAGCCGCTCGGGCTCGAGACCGGGGGTCGCCTCGAACGAGACGACCTGACCCCAGGCGTGCACGCCGGCGTCGGTGCGCCCCGAGCAGGTGATCGCGATCTCGCCGTGGAGGACCTGGTTGAGCGCCTTGGTCAGCACGCCCTCGACCGTGCGCTGGTCGGGCTGCGCCGCGAACCCGCGGAACCCGGTGCCGTCGTAGCCGATGAGCAACCGGCAGATCGCCGGGCCCGCGCCGTCACCCGAATCGAACAACGTCACGTGACCTCGGGTCGCTTCGGCATCCGCGCTCGTACCTCGCGCCCGCTCCCGCGTGCGCTAGACGAGCTCGATGCGCGCCATGGGCGCGTTGTCGCCCGGACGCGGGCCGAGCTTCAGGATCCGCAGGTAGCCGCCGTTGCGGTCGGCGTAGCGAGGCGCGATCTCGGCGAAGAGCTTGTGGGCGACCGCCTGGTCGTGGATGGTCGAGACCACCTGACGCTGCTGGTGGACCCCGCCGTGCTTCGCCTTGGTGATCAGCTTCTCGGCGTACGGCCGCAACAGCTTCGCCCGCGACACCGTCGTGGTGATCCCCTCGGCCTCGAACAGGCTCGCGGCGAGGTTCGCCAACAGCTGACGTTGGTGCGCCGGCGAGCCGGAGAGACGAGCGCCCTTCTTCGGAGCAGGCATGTTCGGTCAGTCCTTCATGCGCAGTGACAGGCCGCGCTCGTCGAGCTTCTGGATGACCTCGTCGAGGGACTTCTGGCCGAAGTTCGTGATCGCGAGGAGGTCGTCCTCGGTCTTCTGGACGAGCTGGCCGATCGAGTCCACGCGGGCCCGCTTGAGGCAGTTGCGGGGGCGCTCGGAGAGGTCGAGCTCCTCGATCGCGAGCTCGAGGTCCGGGGACGTCGCGGTGACCGGCGAGACCTCGCCGAGCTCGAGGCCCTCCTGCTCGGCCGACAGGTCGCCGACCAGCGCGACGAGGTTGCGCAGCGTCGCCCCCGCGGAGGCAAGTGCCTCGCGCGGCGAGATCGAACCGTCGGTCTCGATCTCGAGGGTGAGCTTGTCGTAGTTCGTGGCCTGTTCGACGCGGGTGGGCTCGATCTCGAACGCGACCCGCCGGACCGGCGAGAAGATCGCGTCGACCGGGATCTCGCCGATCGGGGCACCGGCGCGCTTGGTCTTGTCCGCCGACGCGTAGCCGCGGCCCTGCTCGACGCTGAGGTCGAGGGCCAGCCGGCCGGTCGCGTTGACGCTCGCGAGCGGGAGGTCGGGGTTCAGGATCTCCACGTCCGAGGTGGTCTGGATGTCCCGGGCGGTGACTTCCTTCGGGCCCCGCACGTCGAGGCGCAGCGGCACCTCTTCCTCGGAGGTGCAGGTGAGGACGAGGTCCTTGAGGTTCAAGATGATGTCGGTGACATCCTCCTTCACGCCCTTGATGGTGCCGAACTCGTGCAGCGCGTCGTCGAGGCGCACGCGGGTGACCGCGGCGCCGGGGATCGACGAGAGCAGCGTGCGGCGCAGGCTGTTGCCGAGGGTGTGACCGAAGCCGGGCTCGAGCGGCGAGATGACGAACCGCTGCGTGTTGCCTTCGGGCTCGAGTGCCTCGATCTCGGGGCGCTGGATGATGAGCATGGAAACTCCTCTAGATGGGCGCGCGGTGCGCCCGGAGGCTGGGGGGATTGCTTACTTGGAGTAGAGCTCGACGATGAGCTGCTCGCGCACGGGCACGTCGATCTGCTCGCGCAACGGCAGCTCGCGCACCGTCACCTGGGCCTCGGCGGGGACCGCGTCGAGCCACTGCGGCACGATCCGGTCGATCGTGTCGAGGTTGTGGCGCACGACGATCATGTTCCGGGCCTTCGGCGACAGCGCGACGACGTCGCCCTTGCGAACCTGGAACGAAGGGATCGTGACCCGCTTGCCGTTGACGGTGACGTGGCCGTGGCGCACCCACTGGCGGCTCTGGTTCCGGCTCGAGGCGAACCCGCCCCGGAACACGACGTTGTCGAGGCGCTGCTCGAGCATCCGCAGCAGGTTCTCGCCGGTGATGCCGGACTGGCCGGCCGCCTGCGCGTAGAGGTTGCGGAACTGCTTCTCGAGGAGGCCGTAGATGCGGCGCGCCTTCTGCTTCTCGCGCGAGCTGGAGCATGTACTCGCTCTCGCGGATGCGGCCGCGACCGTGGATGCCCGGTGGGTACGGGCGCCGCTCGATCGGGCACTTCATCGTGTCGCACTTGGCGCCCTTGAGGAACAGCTTCATGCGCTCGCGCCGGCAGAGGCGGCAGACCGGTCCGGTGTAACGCGCCATCAGACTCTCCGTCGCTTGGGCGGGCGGCAGCCGTTGTGGGGGATCGGGGTGACGTCCTTGATCCCGAGGACCTCGATGCCGGTGTTCTGAATCGAGCGGATGGCCGTCTCGCGACCCGATCCCGGGCCCTTCACGACGACGTCGACCCGGCGCACACCGTGCTCCATGGCCCGGCGCGCCGCGGTTTCCGCCGCGAGCTGTGCGGCGAACGGGGTGCTCTTGCGGGAGCCCTTGAAGCCGACGTTGCCCGCCGACGCCCACGCGAGGGTGTTCCCCTGCTGGTCGGAGATGGTGATGATCGTGTTGTTGAAGGACGACTTGATGTGCGCGATGCCGTGGCTGATGTTCTTCCGCTCACGGCGACGCGGGCGTCGTCCGCCCGGTGCAGGCTTTGCCATCTTTTCTCGCTCGCTCTCTACCTCTGGTGTGTGAGCTCAGGTCGGGGGTGAAGCCCGTTCGCTCGATGGACTACTTGCGGGCCTTCTTGCGGCCGGCGACGGTGCGCTTCGGACCCTTGCGGGTGCGCGCATTCGTCCTCGTGCGCTGACCCCGTACCGGCAGGTTCCGGCGATGCCGGATCCCCTGGTACGTCCCGATCTCGATCTTGCGCTTGATGTGACCCGCGATCTCGCGGCGCAGGTCGCCTTCGATCTTGAGGTTCGAGTCGATGAACGCGCGCAGGCGTGCGACCTCGTCCTCGGTCAGGTCCCGCACCCGGGTGTCGGGCGAGAGTCCGGTCTGCTGGCAGATCACTCCCGCGGTGCTCCGGCCGACGCCGAAGATGTAGGTGAGTGAGATCTCCAACCGCTTCTCTCGGGGGATGTCGACTCCGGCGATGCGCGCCATCAGCTAGCTCCTCAACCCTGTCGCTGCTTGTGGCGCGGGTTCTCGCAGATGACCCGAACCGCACCGTGGCGGCGGATCACCTTGCACTTCTCACACATCGGCTTGACCGACGGACGGACCTTCATCTGGACCTCTGACTACTTGTAGCGGTAGGTGATCCGCCCACGACTGAGGTCGTAGGGGGTGAGCTCGACCTGGACCCGGTCACCCGGCAGGATCCGGATGTAGTGCATCCGCATCTTCCCGGAGATGTGAGCCAGGACCTTGTGTCCATTCTCGAGCTCGACTCGGAACATTGCATTGGGAAGCGGCTCGATGACCGTTCCCTCCACGAGGATCGTGTCGTCCTTGGGCTTAGCTACGGTGCACCACCGGGGGCTGGGGGCGCGCGCAAGGCACGCCAAAAAAGAAAGGGCGACCCGGAAGGATACATCCGTTGGCCCTCTGAGGGAAATCTGGGCTCGGGAAATCTGGGCGGAACCGCTCCGGAACCCCGACTCGCGCCACCTTTGGTACCTTCCGGGCCGGTGGAGGCATGACGGCACGGGCCCGCATTGTCCACGTCACGACGACGGACATCACCCCGGCGCTGATCCTGGGGCCCCTCCTCCGCGCGATGGCCGCGGCCGGCTACGAGGTCATCAGCGCTTCGGCACCGGGGCCCTACGTCGAGGAGATCACCGGCTGGGGCATCCGGCACGAACCCTTGGCCCACGCGACCCGGTCGATGGCGCCGGGCCAGGACGTGCGGGCGCTCTTCGAGCTGCGGACGCTGTTCCGCCGACTCGCGCCCGACCTCGTCCACACCCACAACCCGAAGCCCGGCCTCTACGGACGCGTCGCCGCCCGCCTCGCGCGCGTCGGGGCGATCGTGAACACCGTCCACGGTCTGTACGCCCTGCCCGAGGACCGCTGGACCAAGCGCGCCGTCGTGTACTCACTCGAGCGGTTGGCCTCCACCTGCTCGGACGCCGAGCTGCTCGTGAGCTCCGACGACCTCGACGTGCTGCGCCGGCTGCGGGTCCCGGAGCGCAAGCTGCACCTGCTCGGCAACGGCGTCGACCTGGCCCGCTTCGACCCCGAGCGGGCGTCCCCGCAACGCATCGCCGAGCTCCGGCAGTCCTTCGGAGCCGGCCCCGGTGACATCGTGTGCGGTGTGGTCGGCCGGCTGGTCTGGGAGAAGGGGTACCGGGAGGTGTTCGAGGCCGCCGTGCGGCTGCGGGCCCGCGCCCCGAACGTCCGGGTCGTGGTTGCCGGCCCGGACGATCCGGAGAAGGCTGACGCCATCACGCGTGACGACATGGCGCGGGCCGAACGCGAGGGCGGCGTCCACTTCCTCGGGATGCGCGACGACGTCGAGGACCTCTACGCGGCCATGGACCTCTACGTCCTGGCATCGCATCGCGAGGGCTTCCCCCGCTCGGCGATGGAGGCCGCCGCGACCGGCCTGCCCCTCGTCGTCACCGACGTGCGAGGCTCCCGCCAGATCGTCGACCAGGGCGTCACCGGCACGGTGATCCCGATCGGCGACGCAGTTGCCCTCACCGACGCAGTCGCAGCGATCGCCGGAGATGACCCGCGCCGGCGGGCCATGGGGAAGGCCGCGCGCGCCAAGGCCGAGCTCGAGTTCGACGAGCAGCAGGTCATCGACGGCACGCTCGCGCTCTACGAGCGGCTGCTCGCCGCGCAACCGACGGTCGGTGCATGAGCCTACGGAGGGGTGGGGGATGCCGCGCTTGCCAGCGCGGTGACGACGCCCAGTCGCCCGGCGCGATCCAATGGTCGAGCGCCGGCCAGTAGCCGAGCCCCTCGCCGCATGAATGCGTAGAGCTCGATCCATTCTCGTGTTGGCCCTCGCGCCGAGGTCGATGCCGGACGCGCCGCTCCCGTCGGCCGCGGCCCGGCGACCGCGAACCGAGCGCGGCTCACAAGGTCAGGGACCCGAGCGGGTCGGCCGCGGGCGCTCACGAATCGGGCGAGCAGGACAACCGGCGTAGACCGTCCATGGTTCGAGATCACGAGTGACGACCGAGCCGGCGCCGACAACGCAGCCCTCCGGAACCGTCACACCCGGAAGGACGACCACGTTCGCACCGACAAACCCGTCCTCGGCGATCGTGACCTTGGCTCTTACGACGTGGCGGAACTCGTCGGGCAGATGCGTCGACATGCGCGCCCCACCGTGAAAGCTGTCGGTAGCGGTGAGGATTCGCGCGCCAGTTGCGATCACCGCGTAGTCGCCAATCTCCAGTTCCCCACCACCGATCACGCTCGCGTGATTACCGATGTGCACATATCGACCGATGACCGTACGAATCCCGGCATCGAGGTACACGAAGTCGTCGATCGTCGAGTTGTCACCCAAGCTGAGCTGGTCACCGCGCACTATCTTCGCCAACGGATAAATGAAGGCGCCTTCGCCGAGGCGCGTCATCATATTGTCCCGCGCGGAGAGATCCGTTCTTGTGCCACGACCTCTGAACTCCCGCTGCCGAGGAACTCGGGCATCGTGGCGTGGCCCTCCAGTGCAATGCCGTGACGTCGAACGACTTGAGGCACCGTTTTCAGAAGGATGTATACGTCGAGCAACGTCGTCCGATGTTGCACGTACCACAGGTCGAGTTGGAATCTCTCTTCCCACGACAGCGCGTTCCGGCCACTCACCTGCGCGAGACCGGTCAGTCCGGGGCGGACTTCGTGGCGTCTGGCCTGATCCGGCGTGTAACGCTCGACGTACGACCGCAGGAGCGGCCTCGGACCGACCAGGCTCATATCGCCTCTCAGGACGTTGATGAGTTCGGGAAGCTCGTCGAGGCTCGTCGAGCGTAGGAATCGACCCAGTCGGGTGAGGCGGAGCTCGTCGGGAAGTGGACGTCCTTCGTTATCGCGGGCCTCGAGCATCGTGCGAAACTTGAACAAGACAAATGGCTTCGCGTCGCGTCCCGGCCGCGTTTGGGTAAAGATGATCGGCTTCCCGAACCGCAGCCGTACCGCGAAAGCCGTTGTGACCACCAGCGGTGACAGGACTACGAGCGCGACGGTGGCGCCGACCATGTCGATGGCCCGCTTCAGTACGAGGCCGCGTGCCCTCGCGTGCATCCCGTGTCCTCCAAGCACTCGCTCGACGGCAGTCGTCCAGCCGTGATCGTATTCGAATACAGCGTGCTCAGTGCACGAGCGTCAGAGGCGTCGGCTGTCGAGTGGAGGCGACGCACCATTCAGGCACCGTCCGGTCTCCAGGTCGAACTCGAAGTAGTGGTTGAGACACCGAAGAACGCCACCGGCGACCACCTGGCTGGTATCGCGCAGGTCGGCCCCGGCATGGGGACAATAGCGTTGCACCGAATACCTCACACCCTCCGCTTCGACCACCACCCTTTCCTCAGCCGGCACATCACGTTCGAACTCCTCGACCGCGTCGAGTGCCAGCGGAGTCGCGAACTTGAGCAATCCCAGCAGGTAGTCGTTGTACAGGTCGGGCTCTCGTATAGCCGTGAACCGCATCGAGAGGAAGAAGTCCTCCCAAGGTATGCGCCCGTCCAAAATGGCCGGCAACCAACGGGTCGCGAATCGATAGCGGTACTGACATTCGCCGAGTTCGTCGAATACCCCTGTCCTTCCATCGCGGAAGTCCACGGCCCAGCGACCTCCACCCGGTCCATCCAACTCGAAACCCACCCGCATCGCGATCCGACGATTGAAGTAGGTGCTCATCGAGAGAAGCTCTTCGAAGTATTCGCGAAACGGCACCCACAAAGACTCCGAGGGCAGAGGATATGCGCGCTTCGTGATCTGGATCGCTTCGGCGCGTGTCTCGGCGTACCCGCGCAAGTACTCCCAGCGATCGCTGCGTTCGAATCCCGCCCACATCGAATGGCTCGTGCGCCTTCGAGTAGCAACGTCCAATACGTCCCCGGGTAACAGGACCGAGACGTTGGGGTGTCCGCGACGTTCCAACCAGTCGGCCACCGCGAACTGATCGGGAAAGAGACCGCCGTCCAACTCGAGATTCATGGAGAACAGCTCTTCGTCGAGAAAACAGGGCGGCCCCGCAAAGGGAACCACGTCGGTTGGCTCCGCGGCGGCGACCATCCTCTCCAAGTACAGAAGTTTCGCGGTGCGCTTGCGAATTGTCAGCCGGCGCTTCTTGTCTGGTGGAAGCTCATAACACATCGGATGCCAAGTCGCGCTGGAACCCTGCGCGGTCAGCACGTCGATCTGTCCCCCTACAGCCGCTCGGACCTTCAGGATCTGGGTCGGTGACAGCCGCGCATCGTTGAGATCGAGCAATGCGTGCCCGTCCGCGGCGACCACGACAGCCGAATCGTGGTTCATCGGCGACGCTTCGGAAACGAACATGACCCGCACGCCATCCCCCACCTCGAACCACTCCCAGGGGTCAAGCTCGACGATTCGTCCGCCGCGGACAGCCTCTATCTTCAGCCTCGTGGCGGGCGACGGGTAGCGAGGCACGACAACGGGCACCGAGTCCGACACCCGCCCGAGAAACCAGGGATCAAGATGATCGAGGTGCTCGTGTGAGACGACGATCGCGGTTGGCGTAAACAGTTCAGCGTCGAGCACATGCTGATTCTCCGGGTACTGAAACCACGACGACTGAAAGGCGCCGAACGGTGAGACCCACGGATCGACCAGCAACGTCGTCGACCCGGATTCGACCTTCAGACCCGCATGACCGAGTGTGGTGATCCTCACCCGCCGCCCTCTGACGGAGCAGCAACCCACGAGTTTCGCACGATCCGGTCGAGGGAGAAGCTGTCTCGAGCAGGCATATCGTCACCCCTCACCGCCAATGCGTGCCGCGAAACGGTACAGGTGGCCGGATCTGGCTGTCCAACTCGCTCTCCCATGCGCTGATCGCGACCGAGCGGAACGGCGCGAGTTGCCGCCGATGCTCCATGATCGACAGCGAGCTACAGCGCGCGGATCGGGCAATACCGACCCTCACGGAACGGTCAGGACCTCGGGACCGTGCTCGGTGCAGGCAATGGTGTGCTCGAAGTGGGCGGAGCGCTTGCCGTCCGAGGTGACGACGGTCCAGCCGTCCGCGAGCGTCCGGGTGCCGGGGCGGCCGACGTTCACCATCGGCTCGATCGCCACGACCAGACCGGTCTTCAGCTTGTAGCGCTGGTTCGGTCCACCCGCGTAGTTCGGGATCTGCGGCTCCTCGTGCATCGCGGTGCCGATCCCGTGGCCGACGTACTCCCGCACCACGGAGTAGCCACCCTGCTCGGCGACCTCCTGCACCGCGGCACCGACGTCGCCGAGCGTGTGGCCGACCCGCACGAGCTCGATCGCCGAGTCCAGCGACCGGCGGGTGACCTCGATGAGCTGGCGCGACTCGTCGTCGATCTCGCCGACGGGCACCGTGATCGCGGCGTCGGCGTGCCAGCCCTCGATGATGGCGCCGCAGTCGAGCGACAGGATGTCGCCCTCCTCGAGGACGACGTCATCGCTGGGGATGCCGTGCACGATCACCTCGTTCGGCGACGTGCAGATGACGGCCGGGAAGCCGTTGTAGTTGAGGAAGTTCGATCGCGCGCCCCGGTTGCTCAGGACCTCGCGGGCGACGGCGTCGATCTCGAGGGTCGTGACGCCCGGCTGCGCGGCGACCGAGCACCGCTCGTGCATCTCGGCGACGACCTTGCCGGCCTTGCGCATCAGCGCGATCTGGCCGGGGTTCTTGCGCGTGATCAACGGGGTGTCACCGCCTCGGAGCTCAGGAGAGTGCGCCGGGCGCGTCGATCGCGTCCAGCAGGCGCTTGAACACCTCGTCCTCTTCACCGATTCCATCCACCCGCACGAGCACGCCCCGCTTGGCGTACAGGTCGATCAGCGGCTTGGTCTCCTGCTCGTAGAGCTCCAGCCGGCGGCGGATCGACTCACGGGTGTCGTCCTCCCGGCCCCGGCCGAGCAGGCGCTCGATCGCCCGGTCCGTGGGAACGTCCAGGTCGATCACGAGATCCAGCGGGTAGTCCGTCCCGAGGATCCGGTCGAGCTCCTCGGCCTGGTTCTCGGTGCGCGGGAACCCGTCGAGCACGAAGCCGTACTCGACCTCGGCCGGGTTCGTGAAGCGCTCGGCGACGACGTCGACGACGATCGCGTCGGGGACGAGCTCGCCCCGGTCCATGTACGCCTTCGCCTCGAGACCGGCCGGCACCCCGACCGCGGCAGAGTCGCGGAAGAGCTGACCGGTCGAGAGGTGCTGAATGCTGAAGTGCCGGGCCAGTCGCTCACCCTGGGTGCCTTTGCCGGCACCCTGCTTGCCGAGGATCACCAGGCGCGTCCCGCGCTTCACAACAGCATCATCCTCAGGATCCTCAGGAGAGGAAGCCCTCGTAGTTCCGCATCATCAGCTGGCTATCGATCTGCTTCATCGTTTCGAGTGCCACCCCCACGGCGATCAGCATGGCCACGCCGCCGAACGGGAACTGCTGGATGTCCCACACCGCGAACACGACGAGCGGCGTCAGGGCGATCGCGGCGAGGAACAAGGACCCCGGCAGCGTGATGCGGTTCAGCACCTTGGCCAGGTACTTCTCGGTCGGAGGACCCGGCCGGATGCCGGGGATGAAGCCACCCTGCTTGCGGATGATGTCGGCCTGTTGCGCCGGATTGAACGCGATCGCCGTGTAGAAGTACGCGAAGAACACGATCAGCAAGGTGTAGACGCCCATGTAGAAGAGGCTGCGCTGGTTCGTGATGTTGTCGTTCACGAACGACTGCAGACCCTTCCAGTTCGTCGCGGTGGCGATCAACGCAGGAAACGCCAGGATCGAGCTCGCGAAGATCACCGGGATCACTCCGGACTGGTTGACCTTCAGCGGGATGTAGGTGCTCTGGCCGCCGTACATGCGCCGACCGACCACCCGTTTGGCGAACTGCACCGGGATGCGCCGCTGCCCCGATTCCACGAACACGATCGCGACGATCATCCCGACCCCGATCGCGCAGATGACGATGCCCTGGAACCAACCGCCGCTGACGAAGACCTGGCCGCCCTGGGCGGGCATGCGTGAGACGACCGAAGCGAAGATCAGGATCGACATGCCGTTGCCGACGCCGCGCTGGGTGATCAGCTCGCCGATCCACATGACGAGCGCAGTGCCGGCGACCCACGTCATGATGATGAGCGAGGCGCGCGCGGCGTTGAATCCGGGGATCATGTTCGTGCCCGTGAAGCCGGCGAAGCCCAAGAGGCCCTGCTTCCCCTCCTTCAACGCGAAGACGAACCCGGTCGACTGGATCAACGCGAGACCGACGGTGAGGTACCGGGTCCACTGCGTGATCTTCTTCTGACCGCTCTGGCCCTCTTGCTGCCACTGCTCCAGCTTCGGGATGACGACCCCGAGCAGCTGCATGATGATCGACGCCGTGATGTACGGCATGATCCCGAGGAAGAACACCGAGACGCTCGTGATCGCGCCGCCGGAGAAGAGGTCGAGGAAGCCCACCACACCCGCGTTGGTCGAGCTGTCCTGCAGCTTCTGGATCTGTGCGAAGTCGACGTAGGGAACCGGGATGTGCGTCCCGATCCGGTACACCCCCACCATCAAGATCGTGAAGATGATCTTGTTGCGCAGATCCGCGACCCGGAACATGTTCTTCAACCGGGAGAGCACGTGGGTGGGACCTCCTCGTACGGTGCTGGGGGCGGGGAGGACCCGATGTTACCGGGTCGCTCAGCCGGGGTTTCTAGCGGTTGGTGAGGGCGTTGCCCTGGGCCGGCGGGCGCCGATCGCCCCACGGCGGGGGCACGATCTCGACCCGGCCGCCCGCGCCCTCGATCGCCGACTTGGCACTCTCGGAGAAGGCGTGGGCCCGTACGGTGAGCGCCCGGGTGAGCTCCCCCCGGCCGAGCACCTTGACCAGACCCTGCTTGGCCACGAGACCCCGGGCCCGCAGCTCGTCGGGGTTGATCTCGTTGCCACCCGCGAAGGCCTCGAGGGTGTCGAGGTTCACCACGTGGTACTCGACCCGGAAGGGGTTGTTGAAGCCCTTGAGCTTCGGTGTGCGGCGCGGCGAGCGGCGTCTGTCCGCCCTCGAACCCGGGCTTGACCGAGCCACGGGCACCCTGGCCCTTCATGCCGCGACCGGCGGTCTTGCCACCCTTGCCCGCGATGCCGCGACCCACGCGCTGGCGCGCCTTCTTCGAGCCGGCAGCCGGCTTCAGATCGTGGATCTTCATGCTGTCCCACCTTCCTCGACGACGACGAGGTGCGGCACCTTGGCCAGCATCCCGCGGATCACCGGGGTGTCGTCGTGCTCGACGGTCTTGCCGATCCGGCGCAACCCGAGCGCGCGC
Organism: uncultured Acidimicrobiia bacterium; assembly: GCA_963848485.1. Classification (GTDB taxonomy): domain Bacteria; phylum Actinomycetota; class Acidimicrobiia; order IMCC26256; family JAENVU01; genus Chersky-806. The sequence continues at coordinate 13,950 of CAWKDX010000011.1, read as the reverse complement.
AACGTGCCGCGCTGCTTCGGCTTGATGCCGATGTTCGACTTGACCTGCGTGACCTTCAGCGCCTTGGCGGTTCCGTTTGCAGCCATCAGGCGACTTCCGTGACTTCGGTCTTCTTGGCGTTGCGCTCGCGGTAGGCGCGCAGCATGCCTGCGGTGCTGACCTCTTCGGCGGACTTGCCGCGCATCTTCGCAACATCATCCGGACGGCGCAGACCCTGAAGGCCGGCGATCGTCGCGCGCGACACGTTGATCGCGTTCGCGGAACCGAGGGACTTCGCGAGCACGTCGTGCACACCCGCAGCTTCGAGGATCGCGCGGGCCGCTCCTCCGGCGATCACTCCGGTACCGGGCGCCGCCGGCTTGAGGAGGACCTTGGCCGCGTCGTGGATGCCCAGGATCTGGTGGGTGATCGTCGAACCGGCGAGCGCCACCGCGAACGTGTTCTTCTTCGCCTCTTCCATGCCCTTCTGGATCGCCGCGGGCACTTCCTTGGCCTTGCCATAGCCGAGACCGACGTTGCCCGCACCGTCACCGACGACGACGAGCGCGGTGAAGGAGAACCGCCGACCGCCCTTGACCACCTTCGCGACCCGGTTGATCGCGATGACTCGCTCTTCGTACTGGCCTTCGGCCATGACGACCTCTCCTGTGCTGGCTAGAACTCGAGGCCCGCGCTGCGGGCACCGTCGGCGATCGCGGCGACGCGACCGTGATACTTGAAGCCTCCCCGATCGAACACGACCGAGTCGACGCCGGCGCGCTTGGCTCGCTCGCCGATGCGCTCGCCGACCGCCTTGGCCGCGGCGACCGAGCCCGCGGAACCCTTGGCACCGTCCAGGCTCCATGGTGGAGGCGGACGCGAGGGTGCTGGCCGGCGACGTCGTCGATCACCTGAGCGTAGATGTGCTTGTTGGAACGGAACACGGCGAGGCGCGGCCGCGCGGCGGTGCCGCGGACCTTCTTGCGCACCCGGAAGTGCCGGCGCTTTCTGGCGACTGGCTTGGTGTGGCTCATCAGAATCCTCGTCTACTTCGCTGACTTGCCGGCCTTGCGCAGCACGCGCTCGTCCGAGTAGCGAATCCCCTTGCCCTTGTAGGGCTCGGGCTTGCGGACCTTGCGGATGTCGGCGGCAACCTGGCCCACCAGCTGCTTGTCGATCCCCCGGACCGTGATCCGGTTCGGCGCCGGGACCTCGAACGTGATGCCGGCCGGGCGCCTGCACGGGAACGCTGTGGGAGTAGCCGACCTGGAGCTCGAGGCGGTCCTGGCCCTGGGCGATGGCGCGGTAGCCGACGCCGACGATCTCGAGGTCACGGCTGAAGCCGTCCGACACGCCGACGACCATGTTGTTGACCAGCGAGCGGGTCAGGCCGTGCAGCGCGCGGTGCTGGCGCTCGTCGTCGGGCCGGCCCACGAGGAGATCGTCGCCCTCGCGGGTGACGGTGATGTCCTCGGGCGCGTCGAGCTCGAGCGAGCCCTTCGGACCCTTGACCGCGACGTGGTTGCCGTTGATCGTCACGTCCACGCCGGACGGGACGGGGATGGGCTTCTTGCCGATTCTCGACATGGTTCAGCTACCAGACCTGACAGAGGATCTCTCCGCCCACCTTGCGCTCGCGCGCCTGGCGGTCGGTGAGCAGACCCTGGTTGGTGGACAGCACTGCGATCCCCATGCCACCGAGCACGCGCGGCACCTGGTCGGCGGGGGTGTAGACCCGCAGGCCCGGCTTGGACACGCGCTTGATCCCGGCGATGGTCCGGCGGCGGTCGGGGGTGTACTTCAGGGTGATCGAGAGCTTGCGCCCCGGGCGCGTCGGGTCGTCCGCCGCGTCCCAGCCTTCGATGTAGCCCTCCTGGAGGAGGATCTTCGCGAGGGCTTCCTTCACCTTCGACGACGGCATCACCGCGACGTCGTGCATCGCGATGTTCGCGTTGCGGATCCGGGTGAGCATGTCCGCGATCGGGTCGGTCATCGTCATCGGCTCATCCCCCTCACCACGAAGCCTTGGTCACGCCCGGAACCTCACCGGCGTGAGCGAGCTCACGCAGGCAGATCCGGCACAGACCGAACTTTCGGTACACCGAACGCGGTCGACCGCACCGCCGGCATCGGGTGTAGCCACGGACCTTGAACTTCGGCTCGCGTTGCTGCTTGTTCACGAGCGCCTTCTTCGCCATCGTTACCCCTGTGCTTCGGTGCGGCGGAATGGGAACCCGAGGGCGCGCAGCAGGGCGCGACCCTCGTCGTCGGTGCGGCTGGACGTGCAGATCGTGATGTCCATGCCTCGCACCGTGTCGATCTTGTCGTAGTCGATCTCCGGGAAGATGAGCTGCTCGGTGACCCCGAAGGTGTAGTTCCCACGGCCGTCGAACGACTTGGGATTGAGCCCGCGGAAGTCACGGATGCGCGGGATCGCCAGGCTGACCAGGCGGTCGTAGAACTCCCACATGCGATCGCCGCGCAGCGTCACCTTGGCGCCGATCGGGTTGCCCTCACGGAGCTTGAAGCCGGCGATCGACTTCTTGGCCCGGGTGACGACCGGCTTCTGGCCGGTGATCACGCCGAGGTCCACGAGCGCACCGTCGAGCAGCGACGCCTGCTGGGTCGCCATGCCGACGCCGCAGTTGATGACGATCTTCTCGAGGCGCGGCACCTGCATGACGTTGCCGAGCCCGAGCTCCTCCTGGAGCGCCGGCAGCAGCTCGTTCATGTACCGCTCCTTCAACCGGGGCGCCATCAGAGGTCCTTCCCGCACTTGCGGCAGATCCGGACCTTGGTGCCGTCGTCCTCGAAGCGGTAGCCGACCCGGGTCGTCTTGTCGCACGCGCTGCAGACGATCGCAACGTTCGAGACGTGAAGCGGCATGTCCTTGTCGATGATGCCGCCCTGCATGGTCTGGCCCGTCGCCCGGGTGTGGCGCTTCGCGACGTTGACGCCGTCGACGATCACGCGTGTCGAACTCGGGGATGGCGCGGGTGATGTCGCCTTCCTTGCCGACGTCCTTGCCTGCGATCACGCGGACGTGGTCACCCTTCTTGAGCTTCATGATCTACAGCACCTCCGGCGCCAGCGAGACGATCCGCATGAAGCGGCGGTCTCGCAGCTCGCGACCGACGGGCCCGAAGATGCGGGTGCCGCGCGGTTGCATCTGGTCGTTGATGAGGACGGCGGCGTTCTCGTCGAAGCGGATGTAGCTGCCGTCCGGGCGCCGCCGCTCCTTCTTGGTGCGCACGACGACGCACTTGACGACGTCGCCCTTCTTGACCGCGGCACCGGGAACCGCGTCCTTGACGGTCGCGACGAAGACGTCGCCGATCGCCGCGTAGCGACGCCGCGTGCCGCCGAGCACCTTGATGCACAGCACCTCGCGGGCCCCCGAGTTGTCGGCCACCTTGAGCCGAGACTCCTGTTGGATCACCGCGCACGCTCCAGGATCTCCATGACGCGCCAGCGCTTCGAGCGCGACATCGGGCGCATCTCGATGATGCGGACCTTGTCGCCCTCGCGCACCTCGTTCGCCTCGTCGTGGGCGTAGAGCTTGCGGGTGCGCTGCAGGGTCTTGCGGTAACGGCGGTGCTGGACCCGGTCGATGACCGCGACGACCACCGTCTTGTCCATCTTCGCCGACACGACCAGGCCCTCACGCTGCTTGCGCGAGTTCCGGGTCTCGGTCTCGGTGCTCTCGGGCTCGGTCACTTCGTCTCCTCGGCGCCGGCCTCGGCCGCCGCGATCTCGCGCTCCCGCAGGAGCGTGTGCAGTCGCGCGATGTCCCGGCGCACGTCGCCGAGTCGCGCGGAGTTGTCGAGCTCGCCGGTCGCGTTCTGGAAGCGGAGGTTGAAGTGCTCCTCCTTCGCCTCCAGCAACCGCTGGACCAGCTCGGCGTCGTTCAGCTCGCGGAGCTCAGCCGCCTTCGTCGCCATCTCTACGCCTCTTCCTGTCGCACGACGAAGCGGGTCTTGATCGGGAGCTTGTGCTGCGCAAGGCGCATGGCCTCGCGCGCCACCGGCTCCGGAACTCCGGAGAGCTCGAACATGACCCGGCCCGGCTTCACGACGGCGACCCAGTGCTCCGGGTTGCCCTTGCCCGAGCCCATGCGGGTCTCGGCCGGCTTCTGGGTGACGGGCTTGTCCGGGAAGATGCTGATCCAGACCTTGCCGCCACGCTTGATGTAACGGGTCATCGCGATGCGAGCAGCCTCGATCTGGCGGTTGGTGATCCAACCGGGCTCGAGGGCCTGGATCCCGTAGTCGCCGAAGGACACCTTGGTGCCACCCTTGGCGATGCCGGACATCCGGCCTCGCTGCTGCTTGCGGTGCTTGACCTTGCGCGGCATGAGCATGGTCAGTCCTCCTCGCCGCCGTGGAACTTCGGCGCCTCGTGGTGCTGGCGCGTGCGGCGCTCGATCTCTTCTTCCTCGGCGAGGAGACGCTCGAACTCGGGGTCGGCTTCCTTGACGACCGGCGTCGCCTCGGCCGGCTCTTCGTCGCCGACCTTGGTCGCGTCGACCGGGGTGGACTCCTCCGCCGGACGGCGACGACCGCCACCCGCGCTCACGACGCGTCGACCCGGCGCGGTCCCGGAGGGCTCGCCCACCGCCATGGCGGCTTCCTTGGCGATCTTGTCCTCGCCGGCGGTCTTGTAGGGCAGGATCTCGCCCTTGTAGATCCAGACCTTCACGCCGATGCGACCGAACGTGGTGCGGGCCTCGGCGTTGCCGTAGTCGATGTCGGCCCGCAGGGTGTGCAGCGGCACCCGACCCTCGCGGTACCACTCCTTGCGGCTCATCTCGGCGCCGCCGAGCCGACCGCCGCACTGGACCCGGATCCCCTGGGCGCCCGCCTTCATCGCGGTCTGCACCGCGCGCTTCATCGCACGCCGGAAGCTCACGCGGCCCGCGAGCTGGTCGGCGACACCCTGAGCGATCAGGGTGGCGTCGAGCTCGGGCTGCTTGATCTCCTGGATGTTGAAGTGGATCTTCGGGTTTCCGGTGATCTTCAGCAGACCCGCGCGGAGGCGGTCCGCTTCCGCGCCACGGCGACCGATGACGATGCCGGGCCGTCGCGGTGTAGACGTCGACGCGCAGGCGGTCCCGCGTGCGCTCGATCTCCACGCGGCTCACCATCGCCCGTTCCAGCTGCTTCTTCAGGTAGTCACGGATCTGCCAGTCCTCGATGAGCTGGTCCGTGTACTCCTTGTCCTCGGCGAACCACCGCGACTTCCAGTCGGTGGTGACCCCGAGGCGGAACCCGTACGGGTTGACCTTCTGACCCATTACTTGCTCGCTTCCGGCTCGGAGCCTTCGTCGCCGTCGTCCACGGCGCCCGTTTCGTCTGGCGTCTCGTCCTGCGCCTCGACCTCGGTCGTCGTGGCCTCGGCGTCGGCCGCGGTCTCCGCGGCCTCCTCGATCTCCGCCGCTTCTGCGTCGGCTTCCACCTCGACGGTGTCGGCCTCGCCGATGAGCGCGTCGACCTCTTCGTGCTCGTGGTCATGGTCGTGGTCGTGCGCACCGGTCTCGGCCGCGGTGCTCGCGGCCACGCGGCGGCGACGGGTGAGCCGGCGCCGGCGGTCCGCCGCCGCACCGGTGCCCGACGCGGTCTCGCGCGCGCTGCGGGCGATGAGGTCGTCCTCGGAGTAGCGCGCCACGACGATCGTGACGTGGCTGGTGCGCTTGCGGATCCGGGTGCCTCGACCACGGGCGCGGGGGCGGTACCGCTTCGCGGTCGGACCTTCGTCGGCCCAGGCCCGCGTGACGAAGAGCTCGTCGGGCGGGAGCAGGTCGTTGTGCTCGGCGTTCGCCACCGCGGAGTCGAGGAGCTTCGCCACCTCGTCGGCCGCGCCGCGCTCGCAGAACCGCAGCACTTCGCGCGCGTCGTTGACGTCGAGGCCACGGATGAGGCCGAGCACCTGTCGGACCTTGGAGGCCGACGAGCCGCAGTGCTTGAGGGTTGCGCTGGTCTCGGGCATGGCTACCGGCGTCCCTGGCGCTCTTGGCCCGCGTGGAAGCGGAACGTGCGGGTCGGCGCGAACTCGCCGAGCTTGTGACCGACCATCGCCTCGGTCACGTAGACCGGGACATGCTTGCGGCCGTCGTGCACCGCGAGCGTGTGGCCGACCATGTCGGGGGTCAGCGTCGAGCGACGCGACCACGTCTTGATGACCTTGCGGTCACCCGCGGCGTTCATCTTCTCGACCTTCAGGCGAAGGTGCTCGTCGACGAACGGACCCTTCTTCAGGCTGCGCGGCATGTTCTGCTACCTCCGGCTGCCGCGAACACGGCGACGACGAACGATGAGCTGGTCCGAGGACTTGCCCTTCTTGCGGGTGCGTCCTTCGGGCTTGCCCCAGGGGGAGACCGGGTGACGGCCGCCAGAGCTCTTGCCCTCGCCACCGCCCAACGGGTGGTCAACGGGGTTCATGGCGACCCCACGGACGTGTGGGCGCTTGCCCTTCCAGCGGTTCCGACCGGCCTTGCCGATCGAGACCAGCCCGATCTCGGCGTTGCCGACCGTGCCGACGGTCGCCCGGCAGTCGATCGGTACCCGGCGCATCTCGGTGGAGGGAAGGCGCAGGGTGGCGTAGAGCCCTTCCTTGGCGACGAGCTGGATCGATGCGCCGGCGCCGCGACCGAGCTTCGCTCCGGCGCCCGGCTTCAGCTCGACGCTGTGGACGACGGTACCGACCGGGATGTACCGCAGCGGCAGCGCGTTGCCCGCACGGATCTCCGAACCCTGACCGCTGCGCAGCACGTCGCCGACGCCGACGCCGGCGGGGGCGAGGATGTAGCGCTTCTCGCCGTCCACGTAGTGCAGCAGCGCGATGCGCGCGTTGCGGTTGGGGTCGTACTCGATCGCGGCGACTCGAGCGTCGACCGCGTCCTTGTTGCGCTTGAAGTCGATGACCCGGTACTGCTGCTTGTGGCCGCCACCGCGGTGACGTGAGGTCATCCGGCCGTAGGCGTTGCGGCCGCCGGTGCGCGGCTTGGGCTTGACCAACGACTTCTCGGGGCGGTCCTTCGTGATCTCCGCGAAGTCCGAGACGCTCTGGAAGCGGCGGCCGGCGCTGGTGGGCTTGCGCTTGCGAATAGGCATCGTCAGCTCCCGAAGATCTCGATGCGATCGCCCTCGGCCAGCGAGACGATCGCCCGCTTCTGGTTGGATCGCTGTCCCCAGGTGCCGGTCTTGCGGTTCTGCTTGCGCTTGCCCCGACGGGTCAGCGTGTTCACGTTCGTGACCTTGACGCCGAAGATGTCTTCGATCGCGTGCTTGATCTGGATCTTGTTCGCGCTGGCCATGACCTCGAACGTGTAGACGTTCTCGTCGTAGCTCGCGTACGACTTCTCCGACACGATCGGTCGGATGATGATGTCGCGCGGGTCATGCGTGATCATGCGTCGACCCCTTCGTCGTCGGCGTCCGCCGGCTCGGGCTCCGATGCCACGGCTTCGGGCGCGGCGGCAATCTCGACCTCGGCGGCGATCTCGGCGCCGTTCGTCTTGGGCGCGGCCGTGAGCCGGGCCACCGTGGTGTCGAGCGTGGCCCGGGTGAAGACGAGCCAGTCGCTGACGAGCACGTCGTAGGTGTTGAGCTCCTCGGGCAGGATGATGCGCACCCGATCACCGAGGTTGCGGAACGACTTCCACGCGACCTCGTCGGTGCGGTCGAGCACGAGCAGCACCCGCGGATCGCGCTGGCCCGGAGTGTGGATGCCCAGGCTGACCAGCGCCGCGAGCGCGTCCTTGGTCTTCGGGACGTCCCAGCCCCACTCGTCGACGACGAGGAGCTTGGACTCCGAGGCCCGGTCCGACAGGGCGCCGATCAACGCGAGGCGCACCATCTTCTTCGGGGTCTTCTGCTTGTAGCTCCGGGGCTTCGGGCCGTGGGCCACGCCCCCGCCGCGCCAGTGCGGCGCCCGGATGGAACCCTGACGGGCGCGGCCGGTGCCCTTCTGGCGCCACGGCTTGGCGCCACCGCCCTTGACCTCGGCGCGGGTCTTGGTGCTCTGGGTCCCGGCGCGGGCGGCCGCGAGCTGTGCGGTGACGACCTGGTGCATGACCGCGACGTTCGGCTCGACGCCGAAGATGCCGTCGGGCAGCTCGGCGGAACCCTTGTCCTTGCCGTCGACCGTCTTCACGTTGACCGAGCTCATGTCAGTGCCTTCACGGCGTTGCGGATGAAGATGAGGCTGCCGTTGGCGCCCGGCACCGAGCCCCGCACGAGGAGCAGGCCGCGCTCGGCGTCGCCCTCGACGACATGGAGGTTCAGCGTCGTCGTGCGCACGTTGCCCTTCTGGCCGGCCATCTTCATGCCCTTGAACACCTTGCCGGGCGTTGCGCAGGCACCGATCGAGCCGGGAGAACGGTGCTTCTTGTGGTTCCCGTGCGATGCACCCTGACCCTTGAAGTTGTGGCGCTGCATCGCGCCGGCGAAGCCCTTGCCCTTCGAGATGCCGGTCACGTCGATCCGGTCGCCGGCCGCGAACACGTCCGCCCGGATGACCTGTCCGACCTCGAAGCCGGAGACGTCGTCGACCCGAAGCTCCACGAGGTGCTTCGCGGGCTTCGACGTTCGCCGCCTTCAGGTGGCCGAGCTCAGGCTTGTTCAGCCGGGCCGGCTTCGTCTCGCCGAAGGCGAGCTGGACCGCGGAGTAGCCGTCGCGCTCCGGTGTCTTGAGCTGCACGACGCGACAGGGCCCGGCCTGGATCACGGTCACCGGTACGACCCGGTTCTCCTCGTCCCAGACCTGGGTCATGCCGAGCTTGCGCCCGAGAATCCCTTTGGTAGCCATGTGCGCTCTCTCGTCGTCTGGCGCGAGTGGGGCGGTTGGTTTCGCTCACGCGAACGCTCCACCGGATGGTCTCCGGCGGAGCGTTGGTTCGGTTGTGCCGTGCGGTTCCCTCTCCGAGCGCGGAGTGGGCCTGCGCGGACGTCGATTGGAAAGCCTGAGAAGACTACTCAACCCGGGGGTCGAGCGCCATCTCCAGCGTGCCGGCAGCGTGCTGCTTCGCTACTAGACGCCCTGGATCTTGATCTCGATGTCGACGCCGGCCGGAAGGTCCAGCCGTTGCAGCGACTCCACCGTCTTGCTGGCCGGCTCGACGATGTCGAGGAGGCGCTTGTGGATCCTCATCTCGAAGTGCTCGCGGGAGTCCTTGTCCACGTGCGGCCCCCGGACCACGCAGTAGCGGTGGATCTCGGTCGGCAGGGGGACCGGCCCACGAACCCGGGCGCCCGTGCGCACCACGGTCTCGACGATCTTCTTCGTCGACTGGTCGATGATCTCGTGGTCGTACGCCTTCAACCGGATCCGGATCTTCTGGCCCTTCGCGTCGGCCATCAGATCCTCTTCCGCGGTCTCGCAGGACGCGGTTCATCACTTCTTGACCTTGATGACCCGGCCGGCGCCGACGGTGCGGCCACCCTCCCGGATCGCGAACCGCAAGCCCTCTTCCATCGCGATGGGCTTCTGGAGCTCCACCACCATCTCGGTGTTGTCGCCCGGCATCACCATCTCGGTACCCTCCGGCAACATGATGTGACCCGTCACATCCGTCGTCCGGAAATAGAACTGCGGGTGATAATTCGTGAAGAACGGCGTATGCCGACCGCCCTCCTCCTTCGTCAAGATGTACACCTGCGCATCGAACTCCGTGTGCGGCGTGATGCTCCCCGGCTTCGAGAGCACCTGACCCCGCTCCACATCCTCCTTCTTCGTCCCCCGAAGCAACGCACCGATGTTGTCCCCCGCCCGGCCCTCATCGAGGAGCTTGCGGAACATCTCCACCCCGGTACACGTCGTCTTCGTGGTGTCCCGGAGACCCACGATCTCGATCTCCTCACCCACCTTCACGACCCCCCGCTCCACCCGGCCCGTCACCACCGTGCCCCGACCCGTGATCGTGAACACATCCTCGATCGGCATCAAGAACGGCCGATCAATGTCACGCTCCGGCTCCGGAATGAAGCTGTCGACCGCCTCCATCAACTCCAGGATCTTCGGCGTCCACTCCGCATCACCCTCCAACGCCTTCAGCGCACTCACCCGCACCACCGGAGTGTCATCCCCCGGGAACTCGTACTCGTTCAACAACTCCCGCACCTCGAGCTCCACCAGCTCGAGGATCTCCTCGTCATCGACCATGTCCGCCTTGTTCAACGCCACCACGATCTACGGAACCCCAACCTGACGGGCCAACAACACATGCTCACGAGTCTGGGGCATCGGACCATCCGTCGCCGCCACCACCAGAATCGCGCCATCCATCTGCGCCGCACCCGTGATCATGTTCTTGATGTAATCCGCGTGCCCCGGACAATCCACATGCGCGTAATGCCGATTCGGCGTCTCGTACTCCACATGCGAGATCGCGATCGTGATCCCCCGCGCCTTCTCCTCCGGCGCCTTGTCGATCTGATCGAACGCCATCGCCGTCGCGTTCGGATTCCCCTCCGCCAACACCTTCGTGATCGCCGCCGTCAACGTCGTCTTCCCATGGTCAATATGACCAATCGTCCCAATGTTCAGATGCGGCTTGTTCCGCTCGAACTTCTCCTTCGCCATTTCCTCATCGCTCCGTTCGTTGCTTGCCTGGGGAAGCGTCCTGCGAACCGTCAGTTCGCATGGCGCGGCCCTTCTCCATCTGAATCGGGACTCGAATCGTGCTGATCACTCGCCGCGGACCCGGGCGGTGATCTCTAGGGCAATCGACTCCGGAACCTGGTGGTAGGAGTCGAACTGCATCGTGTACGTCGCGCGGCCTTGCGTACGCGAGCGAAGGTCCCCAACATAGCCGAACATTTCGGCCAGGGGCACCTTGCCGTTCACGACGTGGGAGGACCCACGCTGCTCCATCCCGTCGACCTGGCCCCGTCGGGAGTTCAGGTCGCCGATGACGTCACCCATGTAGTCCTCGGGGGTGACGACCTCGACCCGCATGATCGGCTCGAGCAGCGCCGGCTTGGCCATCCGGGCCGCCTTCTTGAAGGCGATGGACCCGGCGATCTTGAACGCCATCTCGCTGGAGTCCACGTCGTGGCTGGACCCGCCGGTGAGGATCGCCCGCACGTCGACGAGCGCGTATCCGGCGACCACGCCGCCTTCCATCGCCTCCTGGATGCCGGCGTCGACCGCGGAGATGTACTCGCGGGGGACGTCGCCACCCTTCACCTTGTCGACGAACTCGTACCCACCGCCCGGGCCGGTCGGCTCCAGGTTGATGATGACGTGGCCGTACTGGCCCCGACCACCGGTCTGGCGGATGTAGCGCTCCTCGACGTCCTCCACCGGCTGGGTGATCGTCTCGCGGTAGGCCACCTGCGGCTTGCCCGACGTTGGCGACGACCGCGAACTCGCGCATCATCCGGTCGACCAGCACCTCGAGGTGCAGCTCGCCCATGCCGCCGATGATCGTCTGGCCGGTCTCGTCGTCGGTGCGGACCGAGAACGTCGGGTCCTCCTCGGACAGTGAGCTGAGCGCCTTGCCGAGCTTGTCCTGGTCGGCCTTGGTCTTCGGCTCGACCGCGACGTGGATGACCGGCTCGGGGAACTCCATGCGCTCGAGCACGATCGGGTGCGCGGGGTCGCACAGCGTCTCACCGGTCGTCGTGTTCTTGAGGCCGACGGCCGCGACGATGTCACCCGAGAAGACCGCGTCGAGGTCCTCGCGGTGGTTGGCGTGCATCTGGAGGATGCGGCCGATGCGCTCCTTGCGGTCCTTCGTCGCGTTCAGCACCGCGGAACCCGTGGTGAGGGTGCCGGAGTAGACGCGGAAGTACGTGAGCTTGCCGACGTACGGGTCGCTCATGATCTTGAACGCGAGCGCGGAGAACGGCTCGGAGTCGTCCGCGTGGCGGACCAGCTCGTTCTCGCCCTTCACGTCCGTGCCGTCGACCGGCGGCACCTCGAGCGGGCTCGGCAGGTAGTCCACGACCGCGTCGAGCAGCGGCTGGACGCCCTTGTTCTTGAACGCGGTGCCGCAGAGGATCGGCACGGCGCCACCGTGGATGGTGGCCTGGCGGAGGCCCTTGCGCAGGTCCTCGGCCGTGATCTCCTCGTCGCCGACGTACTTCTCGAGCACGTTCTCGTCGTGCTGGGAGACGACGTCGACGAGCTGGTGACGCCACTGCTCGGCGTCCTCCTGCAGGTCCGCGGGGATGTCGATGGTCTCGTACTCCTCGCCCATGCCGTCGTCCCAGACCAGCGCCTTCATCTGGAGGAGGTCGACGACACCGCGGAAGCCGCTCTCCGCGCCGATCGGCAGCTGGATGAGCGCGACCTCGGCGTCGAGGCGGTCCTTGATCATGTCGACGCAGCGGAAGAAGTCCGCGCCGATGCGGTCCATCTTGTTGACGAAGCACATGCGGGGCACGTGGTACTTGTTGGCCTGGCGCCAGACGGTCTCGGTCTGGGGCTCCACACCGGCGACCGCGTCGAACACCGCGACCGCGCCGTCGAGAACGCGCAGCGAGCGCTCGACCTCGACGGTGAAGTCGACGTGGCCGGGCGTGTCGATGATGTTGATCCAGCAGTCGCGCCACTTGCACGTGGTCGCGGCGCTGGTGATCGTGATGCCGCGCTCCTGCTCCTGGACCATCCAGTCCATGACGGCCGCGCCCTCGTGCACCTCACCGATCTTGTAGGTACGACCCGTGTAGTAGAGGATCCGCTCGGTCGTGGTGGTCTTGCCCGCGTCGATGTGGGCCATGATCCCGATGTTGCGGGTCCGCGCGAGCGGGTACTCCCGAATGACCGGGCCCGCACCCTTCTTGGCATCCGCCATGGTCTTTCTTCTCTCTCTCTATCTTACTTCTCTACTCGTCTTCTCACGTCTTCTTCGGACTGTCAAACAAACCTGAGCCCACGGAAGTTCCCCGCAGGCACTGCACCCGACAGCTCGCCGAGCCGAGGGTCCTGACCGGGGCGCCGCCCACCAAGCGAGTTGGGTGAGCGCCCTTTGCGAACCCCTTGTCCGAGCGACTGGGTGGTGCCCCGGGCGGGAACCCGTGACTGGCTTCTTAGAGGCTTAAGCGCAAAACCAAGTGAAGACCTACCAGCGGTAGTGAGCGAAAGCCTTGTTGGACTCCGCCATCTTCTGAAGGTCGTCCTTGCGCTTGATCGCCGCGCCCAGGCCGTTCGAAGCGTCCATCAGCTCGCCGGCGAGGCGCTCCGCCATCGTCTTCTCCCGGCGCTGGCGCGAGTACCCGACCAGCCAACGGATCGCCAGCGTGGTCGCGCGACGCGGCCGGACCTCCATGGGGACCTGGTACGTGGCGCCACCGACCCGGCGGCTCTTCACCTCGAGCGCGGGACGGACGTTCTCGACCGCGCGCTTGAGGGTGGGGACCGGGTCGCCACTCGTCTTGCGCTCGATCTCGCTCAGCGCGTGGTAGACGATCTGCTCGGCGGTGGAGCGCTTCCCGTGCTGCAGGACCTTGTTGACCAGCTGCGTGACGACGACCGAGCGGTGCACCGGGTCGGGGAGCAGCTCTCGGCGAGGGGCGGGACCTTTGCGCGGCATCTTCAGCCCTTCTTCGCGCCGTAGCGGCTACGGGCCTGCTTGCGGTTCGCAACGCCACTCGCGTCGAGCGCGCCGCGCACGATCTTGTACCGGACACCCGGAAGGTCCTTCACCCGGCCGCCACGCACGAGCACGATCGAGTGCTCCTGGAGGTTGTGGCCGATCCCCGGGATGTACGCGGTGATCTCGATGCCGGTGGTGAGCCGCACTCGGGCGACCTTGCGCAACGCCGAGTTCGGCTTCTTGGGCGTGGTCGTGAACACGCGCGTGCACACGCCGCGGCGCTGCGGTGATCCCCGCAGCGCGGGCGTCTTGGACTTCTCGGTCTTGCTCTCCCGACCCTTGCGGACGAGCTGGGCGATCGTGGGCACAGGACTCCTGGTGCATTCGTGGCGCGGCGGTTGTGCAACGTGCGGTGGATCAGTGGTCGGCTCGGC
>CAWKDX010000010.1:0-154198 GCA_963848485.1 uncultured Acidimicrobiia bacterium | reverse complement strand
TCCGTTCCGTCGGCGCGGCCGACGTTCGCCACGTCGCGGCTGCTCACGGCGGGGGCGGGCACCGGTTCGCCGCCGGGTTCACGTCGGACGCCGGGATCGCCGAGACGGTCGACCGCATCCGCGCCGCGCTCTGAGCTTGAACGAAGCATGAGCGCAGCGGCGACCGCGCGGACTCGCAGCCGTTCGCGCCGCGGAGCGTGGCCCGTGCGGCCCGCGCCGCAAGGTCGGGAGCGGGATTGATGTTCGATGGTCTGGTGGTGGTCGACAAGCCGGCGGGCTTCACGTCGCACGACATCGTCGCGAAGCTGCGCAAGGCCTACGGGCAGAAGCGAGTCGGGCACGCAGGCACGCTCGATCCCGATGCGACGGGCGTGCTGCTCGTCGGGCTCGGGCGGGTGACCCGGCTGCTGCGGTTCCTTCAGGAGACGACGAAGACGTACCGCGGCACCATCGCGTTCGGGGTCGCGACAGACACGCTCGACGGCGCGGGCGCGGTGCTCGAACGCCGGCCGATGCCGTTGACCGAGCCCGAGGTCGTGGCCGCCTCGCGCCGGTTCGTCGGGGATCTCCAGCAGGTCCCACCGATGGTCTCCGCGCTGAAGGTCGGAGGCCGCCGGCTGCACGAGCTCGCGCGCGCGGGAGAGGAGGTGGAGCGCAAGGCCCGCGCGGTCCGCATCGACCGGTTCGACGTCGAGAGCTTCGAACCGGGCCCGTTCCCGCACGCGACCGTTCTGGTCCAGTGCTCGAGCGGCACCTACATCCGCTCGCTCGCGGCGGATCTCGGCGCCGCGCTCGGCGGGCCCGCGCACCTCGCGGTGCTGCGCCGCCTGCGGGTCGGGTCGTTCACCATCGACGAGTCCTACCCGCTCGACGTCATCGAAGCTGACCCGTCCGCCGCGGTGGTCAGCCCGGTCGACGCGATGCGCGGGCTCGAGCGGGTCGACGTCGACGCGGAGTCGGCGCGCGCCGTGGCCCACGGTTCGGTCTTCCCGGTCGGCTCGTTCGAAATCTCGGGCGAGGGTCCGTACGCCGTGGTCGACGAGTCGGGGACGCTCCTCGCGGTGTACGAACGCCGCGGCGCGGGCCTCAAGCCGGCAGTCGTGCTGCCCCCAGCCGAAGTGACGGGCGCGTGACCGCCATGATGGTGGCGTGACCACGACTCGAGTCGTCCGGCAGGTCGACGGCCTCGCGCCGCTGAGCGATGGCAGCGTGGTCACGATCGGTGCGTACGACGGCGTCCACGAGGGTCACAAGAAGGTGCTGCGCCTGGTCCGGGATCTGGCCGACGCCCGCCACCTCGACGCCGCGCTCGTCACGTTCGATCGTCATCCCGCACAGGTGGTCCGGCCGGACTCGGCCCCAAAGCTGCTGAGCTCGCTCGACCAGAAGCTCGAGCTGCTCACCGCGCTCGAGCTCGTGGATGTCGTCTGCGTGTTGCATTTCGACGAGGAGCGCAGCCACGAGACGGCCGAGGAGTTCGTGCGCGAGGTGCTCGTCGGGCTGCTCCGGGCTCGGGTCGTGGTGGTCGGGGCCGACTTCCACTTCGGGCACCGCCGGGGTGGCAACGTCGCGCTCCTCGAGCAGATGGGCGCCGACCTGGGCTTCGAGGTCGTCGGTCTCGGGCTCGTCGCACCGCAGGGCGACCACGAGCCGTTCTCGTCGACCCGGGTTCGGGGTGCGCTCGCCAACGGGGACGTCGCGATCGCGGCTCGGCTCCTCGGCCATCCGCACGAGGTGCGCGGAACGGTGGTCCAGGGGGACCGGCGGGGCCGGGAGCTGGGCTTTCCGACCGCGAACGTGGCCGTGCCCGAGGAGATCTGCCTCCCCGCGGACGGGATCTACGCGGGCGAGTACTGCGGTCCCGACGGCGTGCGGCGCCCGGCGGCGATCTCGCTGGGGCGGCGGCCCACCTTCTACGAGGACGCCGAGCACTCGCTGCTCGAGGCCCACCTCCTGGACTTCGACGGCGACCTCTACGGCCAGCCCGCGGCGGTGCGGTTCGTCAAGCGGCTCCGGGGCGAGCTTCGCTTCGACTCGGTCGACGCCCTGGTGGAGCAAATGGGAAAAGACGTCGAGGCCACCCGCCGGATGATCGGTGCCTGAGCCCTCCCGCACACCCCGTGCCCGGACCCAATTTTGCGCCCGTGGTAGCCTGAACGCTTCCGCAACCGAAAGAATCTCTCTCCGCGCATGCCCGATACCACTGCAACGATCGCCGAGCACCGCCTCCACGACACCGACACCGGGTCGCCGGAGGTTCAGGTCGCGCTCCTCACAGGGCGCATCAACCACCTCACGGAGCACCTGAAGATCCACAAGAAGGATCATCACTCGCGCCGCGGTTTGCTGATGCTCGTGGGTCAGCGTCGTCGCTTGCTGGATTACCTCCGCAGCAACGACATCGAGCGGTATCGAGCACTCATCGCGAAGCTGGGTCTCCGCCGGTAGCGGATCGTGGGAGCGGCCAATGCCGCTCCCGCTTCGCGTCACAACACCAACGCGAGCGTGACGGAGGTTGTCAGTCGCCGTTGCTCAGGGTCACCCCCGAGTGCCGACAACTGGGAATCACCGCCCCTCGCACAAGTGCTGCCCCGCAAGTGGGCGGCGAGAGAGGAGCGCGTTCCCATGGGAGACGCGATTCGAGTAAGTGGTCCGATCAATGCTGACGGACTCGAGCTGACCATCGAGACCGGTCGTCTGGCGAACCTCGCCGACGGTGCGGTGCTCCTGACGGTGGGCGACACCGTCGTCCTGTCGACGGTCGCCACCAGCAAGCCCCGTGAGGGCATCGACTTCTTCCCCCTGACGGTGGACGTCGAGGAGCGGATGTACGCGGCCGGCAAGATCCCCGGCTCGTTCTTCCGCCGTGAGGGTCGTCCGGGCGAGGCCGCGATCCTGACCTGCCGCCTCACCGACCGCCCGTTGCGGCCGAGCTTTCCCGAAGGCTTCCGCGACGAGACCCAGGTGATCGCCACGATCATGGGCTCGGACCAGAAGAACCCCCACGACATCATCTCGATCAACGGCGCGTCCGCGGCGCTGATGATCTCGGGCATCCCGTTCAACGGCCCGATCGGCGCGGTGCGCATGGCGCACCACGAGGGTCAGTGGATCGCGCACCCGACCTACGAGCAGGGCAACGAGTCCACGTTCCAGCTCGTCGTCGCGGGCCGTCGCACCGAAGCCGGTGAGATCGCCGTGATGATGGTCGAGGCCGGAGGCACCGAGAACAGCTGGGCGCTGTACGAGGCCGGTGCCCCGAAGGTGACCGAAGCGGTCATCGCCGAGGGTCTCGACGTCGCCAAGGAGTGGATCGGCAAGGCCATCGACCTCCAGCAGGAGCTCGTCGCCGCGGTCATCCTCGCCCACGGCCCGATCGTCGAGAAGCCGTTCGAGCGCCGGGTCGACTACCAGGACGATGTGCTCGCCGCGGTGTCCGAGCAGGCGAAGTCGAACACCGCGGAGGCCATGGCCATCGCGGACAAGACCGAGCGCAACAACCGGCTCGACGAGATCCTCGAGGGCCTGCTCCTCGCGTTGGCGAGCACCCCGGACGAGGTCGGCGGGTTCGCCGGTCGCGAGGGTGAGATCAAGAAGGCCTTCCGGTCGCTGCAGAAGCAGGTGGTTCGTGAGCGCATCGTGAACGACGGCGTCCGCATCGACGGCCGGGGTGTGACGGACCTCCGCCCGCTCTCGGCCGAGGTCGGCGTCCTGAACGCGGTGCACGGCTCGGGCCTCTTCCAGCGGGGTGAGACCCAGGTCCTGTCGGTGCTCACGCTCGGCATGTCCCGCATGGAGCAGATCGTCGACACCCTCGGTCTCGACGACCGCAAGCGCTACATGCACCACTACAACTTCCCGCCGTTCTCCACCGGTGAGACGGGTCGCGTCGGTTCGCCGAAGCGGCGCGAGATCGGTCATGGCGCGCTGGCCGAGCGGGCCCTGCTGCCGGTCGTGCCGAGCAAGGAAGAGTGGCCGTACACGCTGCGCGTCGTCTCCGACGTGCTCGCCTCGAACGGCTCGACCTCCATGGCGTCAGTGTGTGGCTCGACCCTCTCGATGATGGACGCGGGCGTGCCGCTCAAGGCTCCCGTCGCCGGCATCGCGATGGGACTCGTGTTCCACGACGGCAAGTACACGACCCTCACCGACATCCTCGGTGCAGAGGACGCGTTCGGTGACATGGACTTCAAGGTCGCCGGGACGTCCGAGTTCGTGACCGCGCTGCAGCTCGACACGAAGATCGACGGGCTCCCCGCCGACGTGTTGCTCGAGGCACTCGAGCAGGCAAAGGTCGCGCGGCTCGCGATCCTCGACGTGATGCACGACGCGATCGCCGAGCCCCGTTCGGACGTGCGTCCGAGCGCGCCGAAGATCGTGAGCTTCGAGATCCCGATCGACAAGATCGGCGAGGTCATCGGGCCCAAGGGCAAGGTCATCAACACGATCCAGCAGGAGACCGGCGCCGACATCGCGGTCAGCGACGACGGCATGGTCGGCACGGTGAGCATCGGCTCGAAGGAAGGCGAGAAGGTCGAAGAGGCCCGTCGCCGCATCGAGCTGATCCTCGACCCACCGACCGCGGAGCTCGGTGCCGAGTACAAGGGCCGGGTGGTGAACATCACCAAGTTCGGCGCCTTCGTGAACGTCCTCCCCGGTCGTGACGGCCTGCTGCACATCTCGAAGCTCGGTCGCGGCAAGCGCATCGACCGGGTGGAGGACGTGCTCGACCTCGGCGACGAGGTCACCGTCCGGGTCGACGACATCGACAACTCCGGCAAGCTCTCGCTGTCGCTCGTGGGCGAAGAGGGTGAGGACCGCGGTTCCGCGTGACGGCGACCGCGCCGAGCGGGCCCCGCGGAGCGGGCCCCCCGCGGCGAGGACCGCTCCGGCAACACCGGTCCGCCGAAGGACGTGGCTTCCTTCGATGCCGCGTGGGACGAAGAAGCCAAGAAGGAGTTCGGCGACCTCGGTCCGGCCGAGGCTCCGAGCCGCAGTGGTGGCGACCGTGATCGCGGTCCCCGCCGGCGTCGGCGATAGCTCCTTCAGACCCACAACTCGAACGTCGATACGCCACCATGAGCGGAGCTGACGGGACGGAAATTCGGGAATCGAGCGCACGCGGCTCCCTTCGGGGCTGCGGGTGCTCACCGAGTCCATGCCCGAGCTCCGCTCGGTGGCGATCGGCTTCTGGGTCGGCACGGGCGCGATCGACGAGCCCGATGACCTGCTCGGTGCGAGCCACTTCCTCGAGCACCTGCTCTTCAAGGGCACCGAGAGCCGCAGCGCCTCCGAGATCGCGAACGCGATCGAGTCGGTGGGTGGTGACATGAACGCGTTCACCACGCAGGAGTACACGGCGTTCTACGTGCGGGTCCCCGACGACCAGCTCGAAGTTGCCGCGGACATCCTCTCCGCGGTCGTGTGGTCACCGGCGTTCCGGCCCGATGAGGTCGACTCCGAGCGCCAGGTCATTCTCGAAGAGATCCGCATGCGCGACGACACGCCAGACGACATCGTCCACGAGCTGTTCGCCGCCGCGCTGTATCCGAAGCACCCGCTCGGTCGCTCCGTGCTCGGCACCCGCGACACGATCGTCGCGGCCGAGCGCGACGCGATCGCGGCGTACCACCACGATCATTACCGACCCGACCAACGTCGTCGTAGCGGCGGCTGGCAACCTCGAGCACCGAGAGATGGTCGAGTTGATCGGTGCCGGGCTCGACGTCGAGGACGGGGCGCGCCCGGCACGGATCGATCCCTCGTTCGCTCCGCCGGAGGCTGTTCTCACGGAACGGCGACCGACCGAGCAGGCCCACCTGGTGTTCGGGGTGCGCGCGCTCTCTCGTGACGATCCGGACCGCTACGCGCTGTCCGTCGTGAACCAGGTGCTCGGCGGCGGGATGTCGTCGCGGCTGTTCCAGGAGGTGCGCGAGAAGCGCGGCCTGGCGTATTCCGTCTACTCGTACCGGGTCGCGTTCGACGGCGTCGGCGCCCTCGGTGTCTACGCGGGCACGAGCCCCGAACGTGCGCACGAGACGCTCACCGTCATCCGCGGTGAGCTGGACCGCCTGGTCGCGGACGGCCTTCCCGAAGCCGAGCTCGCCGCGGCCAAGGGCCATCTCAAGGGCTCGACCGCACTGGCGCTGGAGACGAGCTCCTCCCGGATGCACCGGCTGGGTCGGAGCGAGCTGACGACGAACGAGGTGCCATCGGTCGACGAGCTCGTGGCGGAGATCGACGCGATCACCGTCGAGGACGCGGCTCGGGTGATCAAGCGGGTCTTCGCGGACGAGCCCCGGGTCCTGGCCGTCGTCGGTCCATTCGATGCGGACGACTTCGCCTGATTCGCAGCTTCGTCGTCTGCCGGACGGAGGGGGCCGGTAGGGTCGGTTCGTGATCCGGGTCGGAGTCTTCGGAGCGGGTGGGCGGATGGGCGCGACGGTCTGCGCGGCGGTGCTCGACGCGGGGACTGCGAGCTCGTCGCGGCCGTCGATCCTCAGCACGCAGGAGAGCAGGTCGCGGGCACCGATCTCACGATCGCTCCGACGCCGGACGCGCTGATCAATGCCGCGACGGACGTGAGCGTGGACTTCACGGTCGTCGCGGCGGCGCGGGAGAACCTGAGGTGGTGCGCGGCGCACGATGTGCATGCGGTCGTCGGTACGACCGGTTTCAGCGAGGACGACCTCGACGAGATGACGAACTTGTTCGGTGCCAGCGCGGCGAACGCGTTCATCGCGCCGAACTTCGCCATCGGTGCGGTGTTGATGATGCGCTTCGCGGAGCTGGCCGCGCCGTGGTTCGAGACCGCGGAGATCATCGAGCTGCACCATGACCAGAAGGTCGACGCGCCGTCGGGCACTGCGATGCGGACTGCGGCACGGATGGCGGCGTCGTCACAGCAGTGGGCGGCCGATCCCACGAAGACCGTCGTGGCCGAAGGCGCGCGCGGCGGGCTCGTCGACGAGCGCGATCCGCGTGCACTCGATCCGGATGCGGGGGATGGTGGCGCACCAGGAGGTGATCCTCGGCACGACGGGGGAGACGCTGACGATCCGCCACGACTCCTACGACCGGTCGTCGTTCATGCCCGGGGTGCTGCTCGCGGTGCGCAAGGTGGCAGGACTACCGAGCCTGACCGTCGGTCTCGACGCCCTGCTCGACTCGTAGGCGTCGCATGGCGGGCTCAGGTCGAGCGCCCGATCCCGCGCTCCGCGAGCGGATCCTTGAAGCGGCGTACGTGTGCTTCGCCCGCTTCGGGCTCGGCAAGACGACGGTCGAGGACGTGGTCAAGGAGTCCGGCGTGTCGCGCGCCACGATCTACCGGGTCTTCCCTGGCGGCAAGGACCAGCTGCTGCGCGAGGTGGTCGGCATGGGAGATGGGGCGCTTCTTCGGCTCGCTGGCCGAGGCCGTCGTCGGTGCCCCCGACTTCGCGAGCCTCGTGGAGGACGGGCTCGTGTTCGCGCACCGCGCGGTGAAGGAGCACGTCGTGCTGCAGAAGATCATGGTCACCGAACCCGAGCGACTCCTCCCGTTGCTGACGACGGAGCAGCACCGGCCGCTCGCGTTCATCACCGGATACCTCATGCCGTTCCTCGAGCGTGAGGACCGGGCGGGCCGGCTCCTCCCCGGCCTCGATCAGGCCCGCGCGGCCGACTTCGTCGCGCGGATGCTGCTGTCGCTGATCGGCTCGGACCGCGAGGACCTCGACGATCCCGTCGAGCTGCGGAGGCTCGTGCGTGAGCAGCTCCTCGTCGGCGTCCTCACCCCCGAAGCCCTCGCCGCCCCCTGACGCTTCGCGCGAAGGAGCGGGTTCGAGCCCGGGGTGACTTCGCCTCGGTGGGTCGGCGTTCGTACACTGCGCCCGTGGCGGGAGGGAGCGGTCGAAAGGATCCAGGAGCGCCGGGGTGGTACCCGGACCCGTGGAGCGCGACCGGCGACGGCGAGCGCTACTTCGACGGGAACCGCTGGGGCTCGACCGAGAAGCCGCTGGCGCGCCACACCGTCGCCACGATCGAGCCCGGCGTCGAACCGAAGTCGGAGCGCCGCCGCCGCGTCGTCCTCCCGGTTGCGATCCTCGTGGTGTTGGTGCTGGGCGTTTGGGGGCTGCCGAAGCTGTTGGACCGGGGCTCGGACAGCAGCTCGACTGCCACCGCGCCGCGCTCGAGCGCCACGACCCAGCGGCCGAACGATGTCCCGCCACCGTCGGCCGAAGAGCAGCCGAAGCCACTGGGCGCGCCCGCGCCAGTACCGGCTGGTGCCGGAAGGTACGAGTTCCTCGAGCACCAGCCCCACGACGTGGTCACGCCCGTTGCCTTCGACCCGTGCCGGCCGATCCACTACGTCGTCAACCCCAGCGGCGCACCGAGTGACGGCCCGGCTCTGATCCAGAACGCGGTCGCAGAGCTGAGCGTCGCGACCGGGCTGAAGTTCATCGATGACGGCGCCACGACCGAGGTGCCGGACAAGGGCCGAGAGCCGTTCCAACCCGGTCGGTACGACCGGCGCCGCTGGGCGCCCGTGTTGATCGCCTGGGCCGACGAGACCTCGTACCCGCAGCTCGCCGGCTACATCGCCGGCGTCGGCTGGCCGCAACCGACGTACTCGTCGAGCGGCAAGCTCGTCGACGTCACCGGGGAGGTCGTCCTCGACGGCCAGCAGATGGCGACCGCGCAGCTGCCCGATCGGGGCGAGGCGCAGGCGATCGTGCTCCATGAGCTCGGGCACCTCGCGGGGCTCGACCACACGAGCGACAAGAGCCAGATCATGTACTCGGAGAATCAGTTCAACGTCCGGAGCTACGCCGACGGCGACCTTCGCGGGCTCGCGGCACTGGGCAGCCAATCCTGCTTTCCCGGCGTCTGAGCTCGAGCCGGGCCACCACTTCCAGGGAGCACCGTGACGTCACCACCGAACGTCCTGATCATCATGACGGACGAGGAGCGGTACCCGCCGCCGTACGAGTCCGACGCGGTCGCGCGGTTTCGCCGCGAGGAGCTGCCCGCCCGGGCTGCGCTGCGCGACGGAGGACTGGAGTTCCACCGTCACTACGTGGGCTCGACGGCGTGCCTGCCGAGTCGGGCGACGCTGTTCACCGGCCAGTACCCGTCGCTGCACGGCGCGTCGCAGACGGACGGTGCCGCCAAGAAGAACAACGACCCGGGGATGCACTGGCTGGATCCCGGCTCGGTGCCGACGTTGGGAGACTGGTTCCGCGCCGGCGGCTACGAGACTCACTACCGGGGGAAGTGGCACATCTCCCACGCGGATCTCCTGATCCCGGGGACCCACCAGAGCCTGATGGCGTCGGACGACCACGGAAACCTCATCCCCGAGGGAGTGGATGCCTACCGCCGCGCGGACCGGCTCGACCCGTACGGCTTCTCCGGATGGATCGGTCGCGAGCCGCACGGAGCGGCCCGGGCCGACTGCGGCGGAGTCCGCGACGGGGTGTTCGCGGAGCAGGTGGTCGAGCTGTTCGGCGAGCTGGCGCAGGCCCGTCGGGCCGGGCCGTGGCTCGCCGTCGCCTCGTTCGTCAACCCCCACGACATCGCGTTCAACGCGGTCGGTTGGGAGCAGATGCTCGGCTTCGATCCGCCGGACGACACGGTGCCCGAGATCCCCGAGGCACCTTCGCAGTCGGACTCGTTTGCCGGCCGTCCCCGTTGTCAGGAGGAGTTCAAGGCGCGCTGGCCGCAGATGCTCTTCGAACAACCGACCGATCTCGCCTACCGGCGCCTCTACTACTACCTGCACAAGCTCGTGGACCGCACGATCGGGCGCATCCTCGAGGCGCTCGACGACGCCGGGATGACCGACGACACGATGATCGTCTTCACGTCGGACCACGGCGACATGCTCGGCGCCCACGGCGGACTGATGCAGAAGTGGTACAACGCGTTCGACGAGACGATCCGGGTTCCGCTCGTCATCAAGGGACCCGGGGTCGCGACCCGATCCGATGGCATCACGACGCCCACCAGCCACGTCGACCTCCTGCCGACCCTGCTGGGGCTCGCCGGCATCGACGTCGAGCAGGCGTCGGCCGGCGTCGCAGCCCACCACGACGAGGCCCAGCCACTCCCGGGTCGGGATCTCAGCGGGCTCGTCACGGGCTCCGTCGCCCCCGCGTCGATCGCGGCGCCGGTGTACTTCATGACCGAGGACGACATCTCGAACGGCATCTCGCAGACCAGCGTCGTCACGGGCGAGCCGTACGCCGAAGTCAGTGCCCCGTCGCGGGTCGAGGCGGTCATCGCCACGTTGCCAACCGGTCCGGACGGGGCCGACGAGCTGTGGAAGCTCAACCACTACTACGAGCGACTCGACGAGTGGTACGAGGCCAAAGGCATCGCGCGCCACCCCTACGCCGCGGCGGCCGCCGAGCCCGCGTTCGAGCTGCACAACCTGACGACCGATCCGGAGGAGCGCACGAACCGGGCCGGCGACGCGCCGGACGCGCCGGCGCGGGCTCGTGGCGATCCTCGACGCCACGCGCGACGCCCAGCGCCGCCTCCCTGCCCACCGCAACCCGCCGGCCTGAGCGACTGCGTCGTGCCCCGAGGGGTCCGGCAGCCACGGAACGGTTCGATTGCTGTGACCTGCGACACGTTGACCATGAGACAGTTATCGCCTTAGTGTCTCAATGATGATCAAGGAGCGCGGGAGCGCGACGCGAGCGGGGGCCGGACCGGCCGACGTGCGCGCCCGCATCCTCGCCGCCACCCTTGTCTCGCTGGCCCGCTACGGCGTGGCCAAGACGACCCTGGAAGACGTGGCCAAGGAAGCGGGTTGTGCCCGCGCCACCGTCTACCGCTACTTCGGGGGCAAGCAGCACCTGCTCGACGCCGTCATCGCGCACGAGACCGAGCGGGTGCTCACTGCGATCGACGCGGCGGCGCAGCCTCAGGCGTCGCTCGACGACGCACTCGTCGCGATGGCCACCACCGCCGCGCACGAGGTGCTCGAGCATGACGCGCTCCAGTTCGTCCTCGCGCACGAGCCCGAGATCGTGCTTCCGTGGATCACGTTCGACGGTGCCGACCGCTTCCTCGCCCTCGCGGGCGCCGCGCTCGCGCCGACCTTCGCGCGCTACCTCCCGGCCGCCGACGCGGACCGCGCCGCGCAGTGGAGCACGCGCATCTTCCTCGCCTACCTCGGGGCTGAGAACAGCCCCGTCGACCATGACCGACGCGCACGAGGTGCGCGCGCTCGTCCACGATTTCGTCGCCCCGGCGCTTCGCGCCCCGGCGTCCCAAACCAACCGGGGGTAACTGCAATGGCAACGAACCAAGAGATGATCGGCCGCGAAGACATCAACGACCTCGAGGCCATCCTGTCGATCAGCAACAGTGACGTCGACGAGGTGCTCCACACCGTCAAGGCCGAGTCCGACGCGCTGTTCAGCTGGGACTACGAGCGGACGCGCCCCGCACTCGTCAAGCTCTACGAGAAGGCGAAGACGTCGCAGTGGAACGTCACGACGGACCTGGACTGGTCGATCAAGGTCGATCAGGAAGCGGTCGTCTTGGCCAACGCCGCCGCGAACATGCCCAACGGCTTCGGCGAGTCGGTGGACCTCACCGGGACGCCGTTCGAGTCCTGGACCGAGGACCAGTGGATCCAGATGGGCATCGAGTCCCAGAACTGGACGCTGTCGCAGTTCCTCCACGGTGAGCAGGGTGCGCTCATCTGCACCGCGCAGATCGTGGAGACCGTGCCGTGGATCGACGCGAAGTACTACGCCGCGACCCAGGTGATGGACGAGGCCCGCCACGTCGAGGTGTTCGCGAAGTACCTCGACGACAAGCTGAGCGGCCATTACCCGATCAACGCCCACCTGAAGATGCTCTTGGACGACATCATCAGCGACAGCCGGTGGGACATGACGTACCTCGGCATGCAGATCATGGTGGAGGGTCTCGCGCTCGCCGCGTTCGGCTTCATCTCCCAGCTGACCACCGAGCCGCTGCTGAAGAGGCTGCTGCGCTACGTGATGGCGGACGAGGCGCGTCACGTCGCGTTCGGTGTCCTCTCCCTGCAGGAGTTCTACAAGGAGCTCGACTCCAAGGAGATCCGCGAGCGCCAGGAGTTCGCGTTCGAGGCCGCGGTGCGGATGCGTGACCGTTTCCTCCAGCAGGAGGTCTTCGAGAAGATGGGCGTCGACGTGAAGGACGCGCTCACCCTCGTGCTCGAGGACGACACGCGGGCGATGTTCCAGTCGATGCTGTTCTCCAAGATCGTGCCGAACTGCAAGAAGCTGGGTCTGCTCGACGCCGGCGACGGCTGGTTGCGGGACCGCTTCACGGATCTCGGGGTGATCCAGTTCGAGGACTGGACCGACACCACCGAGGAGTACTCGGACCTCGACGAGGTCGCCAAGGACCGCGACGCGGCGTAATTCGGGCCCGGGGAGCGAGCCGAGGCCGCGAGTAGCCTCGGCTCGATGGCCAAGCCCCGACGCAGCAACGACCACGTTCGGATCGTCTTCCTCGGTGGGCTCGGTGAGATCGGCCGCAACTGCTTCTGCATCGAGTTGGCGAACCGCATCCTCGTCGTCGACTGCGGGATCATGTTCCCGGACGTCGACATGCCGGGCGTCGATCTCGTCCTCCCGGATTTCACGTACCTGCGCTCGAACGCCGACCGGGTCGAGGGTGTCGTCCTCACCCACGGGCACGAGGACCACGCGGGCGGGCTCGCGTTCCTGCTGCGCGACGTGCAGTGCCCGATCTACGGATCGCCGCTGTCGCTCGGCTTGGCCCGCAACCGCATCGAAGAGGCCGGCATGCTCGGCCACACCGAGCTGATCCCGGTGTTCGACGGCGAGCGACGCCAGATCGGTCCGTTCGACGTCGAGTTCATCCCGGTGACGCACTCGGTCCCGCACGCGTTCGCGGCGGCGTATCACACGCCCCAGGGCACGATCTTGCACACGGGCGACTTCAAGATCGATCTGACTCCCGTCGACGGGCGGCGGACCGATCTCGCCCGACTCGGGGAGATCGCGCAACGCCCGTCGACGCGCGAAGACGGCAAGTTCGCCGGAGTGCGCCTGCTCCTGTCGGACTCGACCAACGCCGAGCGTCCGGGCTTCACGGAGTCCGAGACCACCGTGGGCACGGCGATGCGCACGCTGTTCCGTGACCACGCCGACAAGCGCGTCATCGTCGCGAGCTTCGCGTCACACCTGCACCGGGTGCAGCAGGTCGCCGAGGCTGCGCTCGCGAGCGGCCGGCAGCTCGCGTTCGTCGGGCGTTCGATGGTGAACAACGTGACGTTGTCCCGGGAGCTGGGCTTCCTCAAGATCCCGTCCGATCGGGTGATCGACATCGAGGAGACCCCCCGGCTCCCGCCCGGGCGGGTTTGCATCATCTGCACCGGATCTCAGGGTGAGCCGATGAGCGCGTTGTCACTCATGGCCGCGCACGAGCACAAGTGGGTGAAGATCAGCGAGGACGACGTCGTGGTCATCTCCGCGCACGCGATCCCGGGGAACGAGACCAGCGTCACCCGCATCATCAATTCCCTGTACCACGCTGGTGCGGAGGTGATCCACGGTGGGAACACTGCGGTGCACGTGTCGGGTCATGCGTCGCAGGAAGAGCTGAAATTCATGATGAACCTGCTCCGACCGGAGTGGTTCATCCCCGTGCACGGCGAGTACCGCCACATGGTGCACCACGCGGATCTCGCGGAGCTCAGCGGCATCGACCCGGACAAGATCTACGTCTGCGAGGACGGCGACGCGGTGACGCTCCAGGACGACGATCTGGTCACCGATCGCCAGGCCGTGCCGTCGGGCTACCTCTACGTCGACGGCATCGTCGGCGACATCGGTCAGGGCGTCCTGCGCGATCGCAAGCAGCTCGCGGAGGAGGGGGTGGTCGTGGTGGTCCTCACCGTGGACCAGCGCACCGGTGAGATCGTCACCGGCCCCGAGATCGTCACGAAGGGCTGGGTCTACGCGCCCGAGGCCGAGGAGCTGCTCGAAGAAGCCAAGAACGAGGTGCGCGACGCGCTCGACCTCGGCGGCAGACGACGGGACGACCGACTTCGAGGCGATCCGCCGCCTCGCCCGGCGTGCGCTCGGCCGGTTCATCCACGACCGGACCAAGCGCCGCCCGGCGGTGATCCCCGTGGTCATGGAGGTCTGACGTGATCCGCGACTGGTCGAACTTCATCGCGGGTCGGACCGCACTGGTCACCGGTTCGGGTGGGGGAGTGGGCCGCGCGATCGCGATCCAGATGGCTCGCGCGGGCGCCGAGCTGCGGATCAACGACATCCATCACGACCGGGCCGAGAAGGTGTGTCGCGAGATCGAGGAAGAGGGCGGGGTCGCCGCGCCGATCATCGCCGACGTGTGCGACCGCGACGAAGTTGCTCGCATGGCTGAGGAGACGGGCCCGGTCGACATCCTCGTGAACAACGCAGGGATCCCCCCCGAAGGGATCGTCATCAAGTCCTTCGTCGACACGGGCCCTGCGGACTGGGACCCGTTGCTGCGCCTCAACCTCGCCGCGGTGCTCGGCGTGACGCGCGCGTACCTGCCCGCGATGCTCGAGCAACGCTGGGGCCGGATTCTCACGATCGTCTCGGACGCGGGCCGCCGGGGTGAGCGCAAGCAGGCGGTCTACGGCGCGGCCAAGGCTGCCGCGATGGGCTTCTCGCGGGGGCTGGCGGCAGAGGTCGGCCGCGACGGCGTGACGGTGAACTGCATCGCACTCGGCACCATGCGCCACGGGCAGCTCGCCGAGGCCATCGAGCGGGACCCGAGCATCGAAGCGAAGCTGGCCAAGGCCTACCCCGCGGGCCGGATCGGCGAGGTGGACGACTCCGCGCCGCTTGCGGTCCTGCTCTGTAGTGACGCCGCGTCGTGGATCACGGGCCAGGTGTACCCGGTCGACGGCGGCTATGCCCCCGCCCTCTGACGCCGACGGGCGTCCGGTCGAGCTGCCCACGGGATACGTCGTGCGCAGCCCACGGGCGCGCGACTCGATGCCCATCTCCGAGATCATCGTCGCGGGCGACATCGCGGACTTCGGCGAGCCGGACTTCACCGAGGACGATCTGCTCGACGACTGGGCCCGGCCCCGCTTCACGCTGGACACCGACGCGTGGGTGGTGAGCGGACCGACCGGTCGCATCGTCGGGTACGCGTTCGTCTGGGAGGCGCAGCCCGGCGCGGAGGTCGAGGGCGATGCCTTCGTGCTGCCCGAGTACTCCGGGCGGGGGCTCGGCACGCTGCTGCTCGAGCTGATGGAGAACCGGACCCGTGAGCTCGCGGCGAACCGGACCATCACGCTCGGCCTCTACGCATCGCACGCCAACACCGGCAAGCGTGAGCTGCTCGAACGACGCGGGTTCGCGTCGGTGCACACGGTGCTGCGCTTCAAGATCGATCTCGCGAACCGTTCGCCGGAGCTCCTGGAGCCGCCGACCGGGGTCGTGCTTCGCCAGTACGCGATGGCCGACGCCGACGCGGTTCGCGAGACGATGGCCGAGGCGTTCGAAGGGCATCGCCGGTACACGCCGCGCCGGCTCGACGAATGGATGGACCTCCGGCTCCGCCACCCCGCGTTCGATCCGGCGCTCTGGCGGGTTGCTGAGTGCGACGGCACCGTGGTCGGCGCGACGCTCGTCTACGACGTCGGCGACACCGGCTACCTGAGCAACGTGGGGGTGCGCCGGGCCTGGCGGGGCAAGGGGGTGGCCCAGGCCCTGGTCGCGGACGCGTTCGCGGCGCTGCGGGAACGGGGCCAGATGCGGGTCCTGGTCTCGGTCGATGCGGACGCCGCCCCGGCCGCGATCCGGCTCTACGAAGAGGCCGGGATGCGGGTCCACGAGCGCCACGACTGGTTCGTCAAGGTGCTGGAAGGCCGGTAAGCGGCGGCTTCTGGGGTTCGAGAGAACCGCTGTTGCCTGTGTTGCCGGTGTTACGGTGCCTTCGTGGCGACTACGAAATCCCGCCGTCGACCCCCCACCCGGACGCGTTCGTCGCGCCCGACCGGCAAGGCCGGCGCCAAGAAGACCGTCAAGAAGCCGTCCGCGCTCCGAGAGGCGGCCCGGACCCAGCTCCACGGGCACGGCGCCGACGCGGTGGCGCTGTGCTTCGTCGCGCTCGGCGCGCTGAGCGGGCTCGCGCTGGCCACCGACCTCGCCGGGCCGCTCGGCCATGCGCTGAGCTCCGGCATCACCGCGCTGCTCGGCAACGGCGCCTTCCTCGTGCCGCTCGCCCTGTTCGCGTTCGCCGGACTCCTCCTGTGGCGCCGCTCGGAGGACGAGGCCGCCGCGCCGATCCGGATCGGCATCGGTGTCGTCCTCATCGTCCTCTCCGTCGCGGGCCTGGGCCACGTCGTCGGTGGGTCGCCCCAGCTCTCCGACCCGGTCCTCGAGCTCCGCAACGCCGGGGGCTACGTCGGCGCCGGCATCGGAGTGCCACTCGTCGCCGGCGTCGGTCCCGCGGGTGCGGCGATCATCCTCCTCGCGTTCCTCGTGCTCGGCGGCCTGCTGGCGTCCGGGACTTTCGTTGCCCCGCGTGGTCGAGCTCGCCGGCACCGGGCTGACCAAGCTCCGCGCCGGTTCCATCCATGCGTTCAAGGCGCTGACCGAGACTCCCGACTCGACCGAGGACGCGCCAGCCAGAGCCCGAGACCACCACCGCCGCGGCCCGGCGCACGACCGTCGAAGCGGTCGCGGTGGAAGTGCCCGACCCGGAACCAGAGCCCGAAGAAGCGCTCGAGCCGATCGTCGTGAGCAAGCCGGTCGTCGTCTCCACGCCGCCGGAGCCCGTGGAGAGACGGATCGCCGTCGTCGAGGACGACGAGGGCCAGATGGCGATCGACCTCACTGCGCACGGCGACTGGAAGCTGCCGGCGCGCGAGATCCTGAAGCGCAGCGTCGAGAAGGAGGTCGACCACCGGCTCGTCGAGCAGGGCGGTGCGGTCCTCGAGGCGACGATGCGCGACTTCGGCGTCGACGCCAAGCTCATCGGCATGACGATCGGCCCGACCGTCACCCGCTACGAGCTCGAGCTCGCGCCGGGCGTCAAGGTCAACCGGGTCACCGCGCTCAACCACGACATCGCCTACGCGATGGCGAGCTCGGACGTCCGCATCCTCGCTCCGATCCCCGGTCGCAGCGCGATCGGCGTCGAGGTGCCGAACAAGCAGCGCCAGCTCGTCACGCTCGGCGACATCCTCGTGTCGACGGAGGCGAAGCAGGCGACCCACCCGCTCCAGGTCGGGCTGGGCCGCGACATCGCCGGCCGCTCGTTCATGCTCAACCTCTCGGAGATGCCGCACCTGCTCATCGCCGGCCAGACCGGCGCGGGCAAGTCGAGCTGCATCAACAGCCTGATCACGTCGATCCTGATGCGTTGCACGCCCGAGCAGGTCCGCCTCATCCTGGTGGACCCGAAGCGGGTCGAGCTCGGTCAGTACAACGGCCTGCCCCACCTCCTCACGGAAGTCGTCACCAGCCCGAAGAAGGCTGCGAACGCGCTCGAGTGGGCGGTGCGCGAGATGGAGATGCGCTACGACCTGCTCGCCGACGTCGGCGTGCGTGACATCACCGGGTTCAACGCGATGTACGACCGCGGCGACCTGCCGACCACGGAGAACCCGGACCCGCACGGCGACAAGAGCTACGAGCGGATGACCTTCATCGTGATCGTCATCGACGAGCTCAACGACCTCATGATGGTCGCGGCGCGCGACGTCGAGCAGAGCATCTGCCGGATCGCGGAGATGGCCCGTGCCGTCGGCATCCACCTCGTGATCGCGACGCAGCGGCCGTCGGTCGACGTGATCACCGGAGTCATCAAGGCCAACGTCCCGAGCCGGCTCGCGTTCTCGGTGAGCACCCTCGCCGACTCCCGGGTCATCCTCGACCAACCCGGCGCCGAGAAGCTGATCGGCCACGGCGACATGCTGCTGTCGACCGCGTCGAGCTCGCGGCGCAGCGGATCCAGGGCGCGTGGGTCGACGAGGAGTGCGTGCGCAAGGTCGTCGCGCACTGGCGTCGCCAGGTCGTGCAGCCGCAGTACATCGATGGCCTGCAGGGCTCGGACAAGCCCGGTGGCGGTCGTGGTGGTGACGACGCCGAAGACAGCGACGACCTGCTCGGCGAGGCGATGGACCTGGTGGTGCGCAGTGGCTTCGGGTCCACGAGCATGCTCCAGCGCAAGCTGCGCGTCGGCTTCTCCCGCGCCGGCCGGCTCATGGACCTGCTCGAGCGCAAGGGCGTCGTCGGCCCCTCCGAGGGCTCGAAGGCCCGAGCGGTCCTGATGACCATCGAAGAGCTCGAAGCCATGGAACAACGCGTCTGAGCTCGGGCTTCCAGCCACGGTTCGGTGCGGCGAGCACCCCCTACCGGGGTTTCAACTCGCACCGAATCCAGCTACGGGCGGTCGGAGGTGGGTACGGCGGGTCATGCGCTCGCGGATCTCCACCGATCCCTCGGCGTAGACCGCGAAGTCGGTGACTTCGACCAGGCCGACCGAGTCGAGCGGGTAGCGGCGAGCACCGATCGCGACCAAGAGCTCGTCGACGTCCAGCAGTGCGATCCAGGTCTCCGCGTTGGCGGCGAGCACCTTGGCGGGTCGTGGCATGGATTCGACCGGGATGGTGGCGTCATCCCACAGTCCGGTCGGGTCGGTGCCGAAGTCGCCTTGACCGTGCTTGGGGAAGGCCGCGGCGCGCACGGGGTCGGGGAGCGGACCGAGCCGCCCAAAGTGCTGCATCACGAGCGAGCGGGCGATGGAGAACCGATGGGCCGACGGGTGCGCAGTGCGTCGCTCACTCGTCTCGATCCGAACGAGCGGGGCTTCCTCGTCGCTGGGGTCGCCGAACGCGAGCGAGAGACTCGTGGTGACGCCGTCCGACCGACCCCAACCGGTGAACGACCGTAGTCCGGTCCAGCCACGGCCGAGTCCGTAGACGGGGAACGGACGGTCGACGAACGCCTGATCTCGTTGCCCCTCCATCGCCAGCAGGCGTCGGAGCCCTTCCTCCCGCGCCACCGGGTTCGCAGGATCCGAGATCGCGACCAGCCGCGCCGAGGTCCCGCCGACCCCGCACTCGGCACAGCGCGACTCGGTCGCGCTGATCTGGATGCGCTCGACGCTGCTCCCGCACTGCGGGCAGAGATGGGCCGGCTTCATCCCGACGAGGGTAACGGTGAGAGCTCCCCCGAGCGCAGGCGTTCCGGTGCGAGTTCGTACCCCCAGAGGGGTATCAACGCGCACCGAAACGAGTCTGGGAAGCGCGCGTAGCCTGCGTCCTCGTGGCGGTCGCGCAGCGGATCCTGTTGATCTCGGGGAGCATGCGAGCGAACTCGACCAACGCGGCGGTGCTGCACACGCTCGCCGCGGTCGCACCCCGGGGTGTGGTCGCCACGGTCTACGACGGGCTCGGCGACCTGCCGCACTTCAACCCGGACGACGACCGTGACCCGCTTCCACCCACGGTCGCAGCCCTGCGCCGGGCCATCGCCGAAGCCGACGCGGTGGTGTTCTCCACGCCCCGAGTACGCGGGTGCGCTGCCGGGCTCGTTCTTGAACCTCTTGGACTGGACGATCGGCGGCGGCGAGGTCTACGAGAAGCCGGTCGCGTGGATCAACGTCGCGACGTCGCCGACCGGTGCAGTCAAGGCCTACGAGTCGTTGCGCACCGTGCTCGGCTACGCCGGCACCTCCATCATCGAGCCGGCGTGCGTCCGCATCCCGGTCTTGCACGCGAACGTCGGCGAGGATGGCCTGGTGGCCGACCCGGTCGCGCTGGGAACAGGTTGCCGAAGTCGTTGCCACCCTGCTGAAGGAGCTCGCACGATGAAGATCACGTTGCTCGGCACCGGGAGCCCGATCCCCGACGCGAACCGGGTCGGGCCATCCACCCTCGTGCAGACCGCGGACGCCGCGATCCTGGCTGACTGCGGTCGCGGTGTGCTGCTGCGGCTCACCGCGGCCGGACTCCTGCCGCCGATGCTGAGCGCCGTGTTCGTCACGCACCTGCACAGCGATCACATCACCGACCTCAACGACGTCATCACGACGCACTGGGTCATGAGTCCCGAGCCGACGCCGCTCAAGCTCTACGGACCCACCGCGGCTCCAAGAGGTCGTCGACGGCCTGCTGGCGATGTTGGCGCCCGACATCAGCTATCGGCTCGCACACCACGCCGACCTGAACTGGTCCCCAGTCGTGGACGTCACCGAGGTCGCGTCGGGCGACGACTTCACGATCGGCTCGACGCGGGTCACCGTCGGAGCAACCGATCACCGGCCGGTCGAGCCCACCGTCGCGTACCGCGTCGAGGACCCGGAGGGTGCGTCGGTCGTCCTCGGCGGCGACGGCGTTCCGTGTGCCGGACTCGACGAGCTGTGCCAGGGCGCGGGTGCGTACGTGCAGACGGTGTTGCGCGAGGACATCGTCCGCATGGTGCCCAACGCGCGGTTCCAGGACATCCTGGACTACCACTCGAGCGTGCAGGACGCCGCTCGCACCGCGACGAAGGCCGGAGTCGGGACGCTCGTCCTCACGCACTACATCCCTGGCCTCGCGTCCGGCCAGGAGTCGGAATGGAAGGCGATGGCCGCGGAGCACTTCTCGGGGCCGATCGTCCTGGGCGACGACCTCACCGCGCTGGAGCTCTGACCCGAGGCGCGTCCAGGTCCGGCGCGAAGCGGGCGCCTCCCGAGGAAGGCGCCCCGCCTCTGCGGTCTCGCCGGCGTCGTTGGCGGCGATGGGACCGCACCTCTGACTCGGAGCCCGGAGCCGGGGTTACCTCCCGATCGCCGCGTCGATCACGCGGACGAGGTTCTCGCGGCGGGCCGCCACCGTCCGTGCCACCACCGAACCCGGCTCCACGAGCCCTTCGATCACGGGCGGGAGTCCATGGAGAGGGCCCGGTAGGATTGGTTCGTGGCCCCCCGGTTCTTCGTCGAG
Source organism: uncultured Acidimicrobiia bacterium (assembly GCA_963848485.1). Taxonomy (GTDB): domain Bacteria; phylum Actinomycetota; class Acidimicrobiia; order IMCC26256; family JAENVU01; genus Chersky-806. The sequence goes on along the minus strand of CAWKDX010000010.1, from coordinate 133,248 downwards.
ACCTTGGGCTGCCCGAAGAACGCCGTCGACTCCGACAAGGTCGTTGCCTCACTGCTCGCCGACGGGTTGGCGCCCGTCGGACGCGCCGAGGACGCCGACCTGATCGTGGTCAACACGTGTGCGTTCGTCGAGGCGGCCCGGCAGGAGTCGATCGACACTGCCCTGGCGCTGGCCGACGTGAGGCGACCCGGGGCCCGGTTCGTGGTCACCGGTTGCATGGCGGAGCGCTACGGCACCGAGCTGGCCGAGGCCCTGCCCGAGGCGGACTCGGTCGTCGGCTTCGCGGGGGAGGGGAGCCTCTCCCAGGTCGTCCTGATGGGGCGCAAGCCCTCCGGGGTCCGGGACCTGCTGGAGCTGCCCCGACCGGCACCCACCACGCCGTGGGCCTACGTGAAGGTGGCCGAGGGTTGCGACCGGGCGTGCGCGTTCTGTGCGATCCCGTCGTTCCGCGGCAAGCAGCGGTCCCGCTCCGTCGACTCCATCGAAGCCGAGGTCCGCGCGCTCGTCGACGGCGGGGTGGCCGAGATCGTCCTCGTCGCCCAGGACCTTGCCTGGTACGGCCGTGACGTCGGAGCGCCCGGTTCGCTCGCGCCACTCCTGCGGCGCCTCGACCAGCTGGCGCCGCGCGGGCTGGCCCGCGTTCGTCTGCTCTACCTGTACCCGAGCGAGGTGAAGGACCCGCTCCTCGCGACGATGCTCGAGCTCGAGACCGTCGTCCCGTACTTCGACCTGTCTCTGCAGCACGCGTCCGCGCCGTTGCTCCGGAGCATGAAGCGGTGGGGGAGCGGCGACCGGTTCGTCGACCTGATCGCGCGCATCCCGCGAGCGAGTCCGACGCCGCGTTCCGTTCGTCGTTCATCGTCGGCTTCCCGGGGGAGACCGAAGCGGACCACGACGAGCTGCTCGGCTTCCTCCGCGAGGTGCGCCTCGACTGGGCCGGCTTCTTCCCCTTCTCGCGCCGAGGACGGCACTCCGGCCGCGACGCGCGACGAGCAGGTCCCCGAGGCGCTGGCGGCCGAGCGGCTGCGCGAGTGCAGCGAGCTCCAGGACCCGATCACCCAGGCGTCGCGCGACGGGCTGGTCGGCCGGACGATCGACGTGCTCGTCGACGGGGTGGACTCCGAGACGGCTGCGCTCATCGGTCGTACTCACCGTGAGGCACCGGAGATCGACGGGCTCGTGCACGTCACCGGTGATGCGTTCGCCCGTCCCGGTGCGCTGGTCTCCGCGCTCGTCACGGATGCCGAAGGACCGGACCTGGTCGCGCACGCCACCGCGGCGGTCGCCACGCGCGAGGCGTCGTGAGCGCGCCGACCGCCCGCACGAAGCGGTTCGGCCCGGAGGCGGTGGCGACGCCGGCGAACTTCATCACGATCGCCCGGCTTCTGTTCGCGATCCCGACCCTGATCCTCATCGAGCGCCAGGGCGCGACCTGGTTGACGGTCTCGCTCTGGTTCGTGCTCTCCTGCACGGACGGCGTCGACGGTTGGATCGCCCGGCGTGACGGCACCACCAGGTCCGGCGCGTTCCTCGACCCGCTCGCGGACAAGGTGCTCACCATCGGCGGGTTCCTCGCGTTGCTGGCGCGCGGCGACATCTTCTGGGTGCCCGTTGCGCTGATCGCGGCGCGCGAGATCTTCGTGTCGGTCTACCGGTCTGCGGCGGCGCGGCGCGGCATCTCGCTGCCCGCCCGCCAGCTCGGGAAGTGGAAGGCGGTGCTCCAGATGCTCGCGGTCGGCGCCTACGTGCTCCCGCCGGTGCAGGACATGAACGCGCTCAAGCTCGCCATCTTGTGGACCGCGGTCGCGTTCACGATCGTCTCCGGCGTCGACATCGTCCGCCGCGGCTGGCGGGAGTCCACGAGTGCGAGCTGACGTCCTGGCGATCGGCACCGAGCTGCTGCTCGGCCAGATCGTCGACACGAACTCGTCCTGGATCGGCGAGCAGCTCGCCGCGGTCGGGATCGACACGATGGAGCACCGAAAGGTCGGGGACAACCTCGGCCGCATGGTCGGCGCGATGCGCGAGATGCTCGCCCAGGCGGATGCGGTCGTGGTGTGCGGCGGCATCGGCCCCACCCAGGACGACGTGACCCGCGACACGATCGCGGAGGTGATGGGCGTGGAGCTCGAGCGCCGCGAGGAGCTCGTCGAGCACATCGCCTCGCTCTTCGGCACGCGCGGTCGCGACATGCCGCAGAACAACCTGCGCCAGGCCGACCTGCCTCGCGGTGCGGACGTCATCCCGAACCCGATCGGCACCGCGCCGGGCATCCGGGCCGCCGTGGGCGACAAGGTCATCTACGCGGTGCCCGGGGTCCCGTACGAGATGCAGCTGATGGTGAAGGACCACGTGCTGCCGGACCTGCTGGCGCGCTCGGGTGAAGCGGCCGTCATCGTGAGCCGGTCGCTCAAGACGTGGGGCCAGTCCGAGTCCGGTCTCGCCGAGATGATCGCGGACCGGGTCGACACGCAGGACAACCCGACGATCGCGTTCCTCGCGCGAGGGATCGAAGGCATCGTGGTGCGGCTCACGGCGAAGGCCGCGACGGCCGAGTCCGCGTCTGCGTTGATCGAGCCCGAGGAAGCGAAGCTGCGCGCCATCCTCGGCGACCTCGTCTTCGCCATCGACGACGAGACGATGGAGCACGCGGTGCTGCACCGCCTCGAGGCGCGTGGTTGGTCGCTCGGCGTCGCGGAGTCGCTCACGGGCGGGCTGATCGGCGCACGCATCTCGAACGTGCCGGGCGCGAGCCGGACGTTCCGAGGCTCGATCGCGTCGTACGCCACCGAGGTGAAGCGGTCGGTGCTCGGCGTCACCGCCGAGCGGGTCGTGAGCCAGGAGGCAGCGGAGCAGATGGCCCAGGGCGCGCAGCGCGTGTTGGGGGCCGACGTCGGCATCGCGGCAACCGGGGTCGCGGGTCCTGACGAGCAGGACGATCAGCCAGTGGGTACGGTCTGGTTCGCGCTCGCGCTGCCGGGGCTCCCCGTGGAGGCTGTCTCCACGCGGCTTCCGGGTGACCGCGAGCGGGTTCGGCAGTTCTCGACGATCTCGTTGCTCAACATCCTGCGGATGCGCCTCGACGCTCTGCCCTGACATGAGCTCAGCGGGCTTGAAGCGCGCCTTCCTCGCGATCGTGCCACCGGACCCGGTGCTGGACGCGATCGGCCGGCTGCTCGAACGACCGAAGTCGTCGCGCTTCGTCTGGACCCGGCGCGACCAGTGGCATTTCACGCTGCAGTTCTACGGACGCATCGCGGACATCGGGAACCTCATCGAGGGCATCCGCGCCGCGGCCGGGGCGTGGGACCCCTTCGAGATCGCGATCCGCGGCGGCGGTGCGTTCCCGAACCCGAAGAACGGGCGCGTGTTCTGGCTCGGGGTCGCGAACGCGGATCCACTCATCGACCTGCACGCCACGGTCGCGGCCGCGACCAGGACGTTCATCGAACGGCGGGACCGCATCGCGTTGGTCCCTCACCTCACGCTCGCACGGCTCAAGCGCGCGACGGATCTCACCGCCGATGTCGACGTGCTCGCGGGCGTGTTGGTCGGCGTGCCGTGGACCGTGACCGAGCTGCTCCTGCTCGAGAGCGAGACCCGCCGCGGTGGCGCGGTGTACACCGAGCAGGGCCGGTTCAAGCTCGGCGGCTGACGCGCGGGGCCACCAGGACGCGGGGCGTCGCGGGCTCGGGCCCGCTCGAGTCCACCATCGCCTTGAAGGCTGCGAGCGCGGGCTTCGGGGTCCGGTCGTGGTGGACCAGGCCGTAGCTGTCCTCGAGCGTGTTCGCGTTCCCGGTGTCGCGCGCGGAGTACCAGAACAGCGGTCCTGTGAACGCCCAGCCGTTCCAGATGTCGTAGTAGGCGCGCAGCCACATCGCCTGGTTCGTCTCGCTCACCGACCGCGGGCCACGCGTGCGGCGCGCCGACCTCCGTGCCCCAGATCTTCTTCGCGCCGTCACCGAACGAGACCATGAGGTCGTGGATCTCGGCGGTCTGCAGGAACGCGTTGCTCGGTTCGGGCGACGTCGGTGGATCGGGGAACTGGTACGGGTGGTGCGCGACCGCGTCGATGTACGGGCCGCCGCCGAGCTCGTAGATGCGCCGGAGGAACGTGAGCGGCGAGATCTCCCAGCCGCGGTCGGCCGCGGGCGCGAGCCCACCGTTCAACACCGTCGCACCCTGATCGACCTCGTGGATCGCGCTCGAGGCGCGTTCGAGCAGGTCCGTGTACGCGACCGGGTCCGGGCGGGGGCCCCAGAACGCGGCCTGGTTCGGCTCGTTCCAGATCTCCCACGCGTGCACACCGAGCGGCGCGTACCGCTGCACCGCGACGCGGACGAACGCCGCGTACGGCCCGGGATCCTTTGGCGCGCACTCGTCGGTCACGCAGCCTGGCTTGCGGTCCCATCCGGGTGCGGAGCTGATGACCGCGAGGACCGAGAGCCCGCGGTCGAGCGCGCCCTGCACGACGCGGTCGGTGCCGGTCCAGTCGTAGGTGCCGGGCGAGAGCTCGATGCTGCCCCAGGTGATCGACGCCCGGAGCCACTGCGCACCGGTGGATGCCATCAGATCGAGGTCGGCCTCGACGTCGGCGGGCGACTCCCGCCGGACGAGCTCGAAGCCGTGGGCGAACCCGGCCCGGGACCCGGTGACGGTGAAGCGGGGCCCTGCCGGCGCGGTCGGTGCCGGAGTGGTCGGTGCGGAGCTGGTGGTGGAGGAGGGCGCCGTGGTGCGGCTGGGCCGTCCGGGCGCGGCGGTGCTGGCGCCGTCCGTGCAGGCGGCGAGGGCCACGACGGCGATGAGCAGGGAAGCGAGGGGTCGGAGGGAGCGCAAGGAGCCGACAGTCTCGCGGAGCTCTCGGGCGCCCGAACCGCGGGCCTCGCCGGCGAGGGTCCTTGTCACGAACGGGTGTTCGGTTTAGAGTGCACCACACGCGTGGAACTTCAAGCGTGTGATGAATGTCCCACCCTCGCCGTAGGGTCGTCGCAACGGCAACTTCCCCCGACCCTGACGCTCAGCGTCTCCCCATCCAGGAGGATCCACGGTGGATCGTGACAAGTCGCTCGACATGACCCTCGGCCAGATCGAGAAGCAGTTCGGCAAGGGCGCGATCATGCGGCTCGGCGAACGCGGCAACGTCGGGATCGAGGCGGTGCCGACGGGCGCCCTCGCCCTGGACCTCGCCCTCGGCATCGGCGGGCTCCCGCGGGGCCGGATCGTCGAGATCTACGGTCCGGAGTCCTCGGGCAAGTCGACCCTGGCCACCCACGTCGTCGCCGAAGCCCAGCGCAACGGCGGGGTCTGCGCCTACATCGACGCCGAGCACGCGATGGACCCGGTGTACGCCGCGGCGATCGGGGTGAACGTGGACGACCTCCTCATCTCCCAGCCCGACACGGGGGAGCAGGCGCTCGAGATCGCCGACATGCTGATCCGCTCGGGCGCGCTGGACGTGCTCGTGATCGACTCGGTCGCCGCACTGGTGCCCCGGGCCGAGATCGAGGGCGAGATGGGCGACAGCCACATGGGCCTCCAGGCCCGGCTCATGAGCCAGGCCCTGCGCAAGCTCACCGGCAACCTGAACAAGAGCCGCACGATCGCCGTCTTCATCAACCAGCTTCGGGAGAAGATCGGGGTGATGTTCGGCTCGCCGGAGACCACGCCGGGCGGTCGGGCGCTGAAGTTCTACTCGTCGGTCCGGCTGGACATCCGCCGGATCGAGGCGATCAAGGACGGCACCGAGGTCATCGGCAACCGGACCCGGGTGAAGGTCGTCAAGAACAAGTGCGCCCCGCCGTTCAAGCAGGCGGAGTTCGACATCATGTACGGCAAGGGCATCAGCCGCGAGGGCTCGCTGCTCGATGTCGGCGTGGACCTCGGCATCGTGAAGAAGTCCGGCGCCTGGTTCACCTACGAAGGTGAGCAGCTCGGTCAGGGCCGGGAGAACTCGAAGCAGTACCTGACCGAGAACGTCGAGCTCATGATGGAGATCAGCGAGCGCATCCGCGTGGCGGCCGGGATCGACGGTGACCCCGACGCGGAGGTCGACCTCACGGACGACCCGACAGCGATCGCCGAGCCGAAGGTCGACGCCGACGGCTGACACTGGGCCCGACCGGTGCTCCGGGCAAGGTGGGGAACCCTCGTGATCCACGCCGCGCCGCGTCGCCGGGATGGTCGAGAGCCCCTCGTAGACTGGTCCCCTCATGCCTCGCCGCTTCTACGTGAGCACCTACGGGTGCCAGATGAACGAGCACGACTCCCAGCGGATCGCCGGGCTGCTCACCGACGAGGGCTACGAGCCGGCCACCGGACTCGACGATGCGGACATCGTCGTGCTCAACACCTGCTGCATCCGCGAGAACGCCGACAACAAGCTCTACGGCCACCTGGGCCGGCTCAAGGCGCTGAAGGCGCAACGTCCCGGGCTCCAGATCGCCGTCGGGGGTTGCCTGGCCCAAAAGGACCGGGACCAGATCGTCGAGCGGGCGGGCCACGTCGACGTCGTGTTCGGCACCCACAACCTCGCCCACGCGCCCGCGCTGCTCGCCGAGGCGGCCCGGCGGGGCGAGCCGGTCGTGGAGATCCTCGAGGAGCACGAGGCGTATCCCTCCGCGCTGCCGGCCCGTCGCGAGGTGGACCACCGGGCGTGGGTCACCATCCAGATCGGCTGTGACAACTCGTGCGCCTTCTGCATCGTGCCCCGCGTGCGTGGCGCCGAGGTCAGCCGGCGCATGGGCGACGTGGTGCACGAGGTCCAGGAGCTCGTCGCCGACGGCGTGGTCGAGATCACCCTGCTCGGCCAGAACGTGAACTCGTACGGCCGGGACCTCGGCGCGGGCCAGTGGCGTCCGCAGTTCGCGGACCTGCTGCGCGCGGTGGACGACATCGACGGGCTGCGCCGGGTCCGGTACACGTCACCACACCCGAAGGACCAGCGCGCGGAGACGATCGCGGCGATGGCCGAGCTCGACTCCGTCTGCGAGCACCTGCACCTTCCGCTCCAGTCCGGATCCGACCGCACGCTCGCGCGGATGCGCCGCGGCTACACCGCCGAGCGCTACCTCGCCCGCCTCGGCGACGCCCGCGCCGCGATCCCGGATCTCGCGGTGACGACCGACCTCATCGTCGGCTTCCCCGGCGAGACCGACGAAGACTTCGAACGCACGCTCGAGGTCGTCGACGCCGCGCGCTACGACGCCGCCTACACCTTTGTCTTCTCGCCGCGGCCCGGTACCGCGGCCGCGGCGATGGTGGAGGAGTTCGTGCCCGCCGAAGTGGTGAAGGAGCGGTTCGCTCGGCTCGAGGAGCTGGTGAACCGCCACGCCGAGGAGCACCACGCCGCGCGCGTCGGCCGGGTCGAGGAGATCCTGGTCGAGGGGCCGTCGAAGCGGGACCCGAGCGTCGTGTCGGGCCGCACCCGCCAGAACAAGCTCGTCCACGTCGCCGCGCCGGCGGGGGAGGCGCTCGCGCCGGGAACGTTCGCCGACGTGCGGATCACGATGGCGGCCGATCACTGGCTCCGGGGTGAGCTGGTCGAAGTCACGACCGCCGCGCCGCCGCGCCGCATCCGCATCCCCGTCACCGCCGGGTAGGCACCACGGAACCGCGGCGGGTCATGCACCTCGCGCTCGTCGGCCCCACCGCGTCGGGGAAGTCCGCGCTCGGACTGAAGGCGGCCCGCGCACTGGGCGACGTCGAGATCGTCTCCATCGACTCGATGCAGATCTACCGGGGCATGGACATCGGCACCGCGAAGCCGTCGCCGGCCGAGCGAGGCGGCAGTGCCGCACCACCTCATCGACGTCGCGGATCCCTCGGAGGACTGGTCGGTCGCGCGGTTCCAAGGTCGAGGCGCGCGCCGCGGTCGCCGACATCGAGGCGCGTGGCAAGCGGGCGTTGCTGCTCGGCGGCACCGGTCTCTACGTGCAGTCCGTCGTCGACGATCTCCGCTTTCCCGGAGAGGACCTGGACCTGCGAGCCGCGCTCGGCCGCCCGCGCCGCCACCCCGGACGGGCTTGCCGACGCGTACCGCGAGCTCGAGCGGCTCGACCCGGACGCGGCGGCGCGCATCGAACCGACCAACACCCGCCGGATCGTCCGCGCGCTCGAGGTGATCCAGTCCACGGGTCGACCGTTCTCCTCGTTCGGCCCCGGCCTCCAGGAGTACGGCGCCACCGTGTTCCCGGTCGCGATGGCGGGGATCTGGATCCCGCGCCCGGTGCTCCGCGACCGGATCGCGGACCGGTTCACGGCCATGCGCGCCGCGGGGCTGGTCGACGAGGTCCGGGCGCTCGCATCCGACCCGAACGGCTGGTCCCGTACCGCCCGCCAGGCCATCGGCTACAAGGAGATCCTGGCCCACCTCGACGGCGAGGAACCGAGCCTGGACGCCGCCTTGGACGCCGCCGTGCGGCGCACCTGGTCGTTCGCCGCGGCGCCAGCGGGTCTGGTTCCGGCGGGATCCTCGCATCACCTGGTTCGGCGCCCCCGAGAATTCGTGCGCCGTGCTCCCCGCACTGCTGTCATGGTGGTGTTGATGAAGCGACCGCTCCAGCTCGCGAAGCTCGAGGCCACCGGGAACGACTTCCTCGTCTCCGTCGCCGCGGCCGGCACGACGACGGCGTTCACGCCTGCGGACGCGGCCGCGCTCTGCGATCGCCACTTCGGCATCGGTGCCGACGGTCTCATCGCCATCGAGCCGGGCACCGACGGCGCAGACTGCACGATGGTGTTGCGCAACGCGGACGGTGGTGTCGCCGAGATGAGCGGCAACGGCGCGGCGCACGCTCGCGTGGGTCGCGCACCGGGCCGGCATCGGCGACGGGAAGCGGCTGATCGTGGACACCGGTGGGGGGCGACGCGAGATCGACCTCGAGCTCGACCCGGCGACGAACGCGGTCGTCCGCGCGACCGTCGACATGGGCCCGGTCACCTTCGACCCGGTCGAGATCCCGCTGGAGGCCCCGAGCCCCTTCGACCTCGAGGCGACGTTCCACGGGACCACCTACCGCGGTGACGCGGCCGGGGTCGGGAACCCGCACCTGGTGCTGTGGGTGGAGGATCCTGCGACGGCGCGGGTGACCCAGCACGGTCCCCGGCTGGAGCACGACGACCGGTTCCCGAACCGCACCAACGTCGAGTTCATCGCGCTGAGTGTGGACGAACCCGACGCGCTGACGATGCGGGTCTGGGAGCGCGGTGTCGGTGAGACGCTGTCGTGTGGGACGGGCGCGTGCGCGGCGGCCGCTGTTGCGCACCATCGGGGTCTGGTCGGCGATCGCGTCGTGGTGCACGTCCCCGGCGGCGAGCTCACCGTCGACCTGGGCACCACGCTGCGACTCGGTGGTCCGGTCCGGCACGTCTTCGACGTGACCCTCGACCTCGACGAGCTCCGCGCGTGACGCAACGTCACGAAGGTCGCCAGCGGCGACGGCTCACCGCAACCGAGGTCGATCTCGGCGTCGTCCAACAGCGGGCCCTGCTCGTCGGCACCGGAGTCAACGCTCGCGACGTCATCGAGGCGGAGGCGGATCTCGAAGAGCTCGCGCTGCTCGCGGACACCGCCGGGGCCGAGGTCGTCGCCACCGAGTTCCAGCGTCGGGATCGGCCCGACCCCGCGACCTACGTCGGCAAGGGCAAGGCGGCGGAGCTCGCGGAGATGGCGGAGTCGCTCGACCTCGACGTGATCATCTTCGACGACGAGCTCTCACCGGCGCAGCAGCGCAACCTGGAGAAGCTGTTCAAGGTCGACGTGGTGGACCGCGTCGCGCTGATCCTCGACATCTTCGCCCAGCACGCCGCGAGCCAGGAGGGCATGGTCCAAGTCGAGCTCGCGCAGCTCCGCTACCGGCTGCCGCGCCTGCGGGGTCGGGGCACCGAGCTCTCGCAGCAGGGCGGTGGGATCGGCACCCGCGGCCCCGGTGAGACCCAGCTCGAGGTCGACCGGCGGCGCATCCAGACCAAGATCACCAAGCTCGAGCGCGACCTGATGCAGCTGGCCCGCACCCGCGCGACGCAGCGCAAGTCCCGCAACCGGCGTTCGCTCACCACCGTCGCCCTCGTCGGGTACACGAACGCGGGGAAGTCGACGCTGCTCAACCGGCTCACCCAGGCCGACGTGCTGGTCGAGGACCGGCTCTTCTCGACCCTCGACCCGAGCACCCGGCGCCTCCGGCTCCCCGGCGGTGAGATGGTGCTCCTCTCGGACACGGTCGGGTTCGTGCGCCGGCTCCCGCACCAGCTGGTCGAGTCGTTCCGGTCGACGCTCGAAGAGGTGGCGAACGCGGACCTGCTCGTCCACCTCGTCGATGCCGGGACGGTCGAGCTCGAAGCGCGCATCGAAGCGGTGCGATCGGTGCTCGGCGAGATCGGGGCCTCGCACGTGCCCGAGCAGCTCGTGTTCACGAAGACCGACACGGTGGGCCGTGAGACAGTGGAGCAGCTGCTCGCGTCGCACGCCGGTGCGCTCGCGGTGTCGGGCCGGAGCGGTGACGGGGTCGAGGAGCTGCCCCGGGTGATCGGCGAGCGGCTGCGGGCGCTCGAGAACGTGATCGAGCTGCGGGTGCCCTACGACCGGGGCGACGTGCTCGCCGGCCTGCACCGCGACGGCGAGGTGCTGGTCGAGGTCCACGAGGAAGGCGGGACCCGCGTGCGGGCCCGCCTGCCGAAGACGTTCATCGGTCGGTACGTGGACTTCGTCGCGCCGGTCCCCGGATAGTCTCGCCCGTCATGAGCGAAGCGGGAGCGACGCGGCGCTGCAGCCGGTGGATCAGCGGAGTGGGGCCCGAGTGGCCCGGCCCGCAGGGCCGAGAGCGGGTGCGATGAGCGAAGCGGTTTCGCCGCCCGGCGGGTTCGTCCCGCCGCCGTACCCGCACGATCGGCTCGACGCCCTGCGCCGGCTCGCCGACGCGGTGCCGGGGGGCGTCGTCGACTGCTCGATCGGCAACCCGGTGGACCCGATCCCGGAGATCGCGCTCCAAGCGCTCGCCGCGGCCGCACCGGACGCGACCTCGTACCCGCCGTCGATCGGCACGGTGGAGCTGCGCACCGCTGCGGCCGAGTGGATCCAACGGCGGTTCGGGATCCAGCTCGACGCCCGCCGACGTCATCGCGTGCGTGGGCACCAAGGAGCTCGTCGCCTCGCTCCCGCACCTGCTGCATCTGCGTGACCCGTCGCGCGACACCGTGCTCTACCCGGCGATCTCGTACCCGACCTACGCGATGGGCGCGGAGCTCGCCGGTCTGCGTGCGGTGCCGGTCCCGCTCGACGATGCCTGGCAGCTCGACCTGAGCCGGGTGAGCGAGCAGGACGCAGCCCGGGCTCTGGTGCTCTGGACCAACGATCCCGGCAACCCGACTGCGTCGGTCGCGGGCGGCGCGGCAACCGACGACCAGGTCGAGTGGGCGCGGGCTCGGGGTGTGATCGTTGCGGCGGACGAGTGCTACGCCGAGTTCACCGGCGAGGAGATCCCGGCGGGCACTGCGCTGCTGAGTGGGAGCGAAGGTGTGCTCGCGCTGCACTCGCTGTCGAAGCGCTCGAACATGGCCGGGATGCGGGTCGGCTTCGTCGCCGGCGATCCGGACCTGATCCGCTACCTCGGCGAGACCCGCAAGCACGCCGGGCTCATCGTGCCGACCCCGATCCAGGCCGCGGCCACCGCCGCGCTCAACGACGACGAGCACGTCTTCGTGCAGCGGGACCGCTACGAGCGCCGGCGCGAGCTCATGCTCGACGGGCTCGCCGCGCACGGGCTCGTGCACGACGGTGGCCCGGCCCGCTTCTACCTCTGGTTGCGCGCCGCGGACTCCGCCGACGACGGCTGGGAGATCGCGGCGCCGCCTGGCCGAGACCGGCACGCTCGTCGCCCCGGGCAGCCTCTACGGGCCGGCCGGCGCCGACCACGTCCGCCTGGCCCTGACCCAGACCGACGAGCGGCTCGAGCTCGTCCTGGCCCGGCTCGCGGAGTCGTCCCGACCCGCGTGATCCCGACCCGAACCAACGAGGATCAGGTCACACCCCCGCGAACGGCCTGAGGAGGCTGCGTCACATGTCCGACCTCGAGCAGCAGATCACGGAGCTCTGGGAGCACCGCGACGACATCGCCGCGGTGATGCCCGAGGCCGAAGCCGCCGTGCACGTGCGCGCGGCGATCGATCTGCTCGACACCGGCGGCGCCCGGGTGGCCGAGGTCGTCGACGACGAGATCGTCGTGCACCAGTGGCTGAAGCAGGCGATCCTGCTGCTGTTCCGGCTCACCCACATGGGCGTGACCGAGCTGGGCCCGTTCGAGTTCCGGGACAAGATCCCGCTGAAGCACAACTACGAGCAGGCCGGCGTGCGGGTCGTCCCCGGCGCGCAGGCCCGCTGGGGCGCCTACCTCGCGCCCGGGGTCGTGATGATGCCGAGCTACGTGAACATCGGCGCCCGCGTCGGTGAGGACACGATGGTCGACACGTGGGCGACGGTCGGCTCGTGCGCGCAGATCGGCGCCCGGGTGCACCTCTCCGGCGGCGTCGGGATCGGTGGCGTGCTCGAGCCGCCCGAGGCCGCGCCGATCGTCATCGGCGACGACACGATGATCGGATCCCGCTGCATCGTTGCCAGTGGCGCGCGCGTCGGCAACGGCGTGGTGCTCGGTGCCGGATGCGTGCTGACCAGCTCGATCCCGGTGATCGACGCCGAGACCGGCGACGAGCTCAGCCGGGGCGTCGTGCCCGACTGGTGCGTGGCGGTCGCGGCGATGCGGCCCCGGACCTTCCCCGGCGGCGAGTTCGGGCTGCCGTGCGTGCTCGTCGTGAAGCGCCTGACCGAGGGTGAGCGCCACGACAAGTCCAAGCTCAACGAGATCCTGCGCGAACGCGGCGTCAGCACGTGAGTCCGTCGTGAGTGGACGTCGACCTCTTCGGGCTGACCGAGGAGCTGATCGCGATCCCGTCGGTGAGCCGGAACGAGACCGAGCTCGCCGACGTCGTGGCGCGGCGGATGGCGGAGCGGGCGCCGGAGCTGTCGGTCGACCGGGTCGGCGACAACGTCGTCGTGCGCACGAACCTCGGCCACGATCAGCGGATCGTGCTCGGCGGACATCTGGACACGGTCCCGGCGAACGGCAACGAGACGCCGCGGCGGGACGGCGACACGCTCTACGGGCTCGGCGCCACGGACATGAAGGGTGGCCTCGCGGTCCTGCTCACCCTCGCCGAGGCGCTGTCGGCCAACGGTGACCAGGCCCGCTTCGACGCGACGCTCGTGTTCTACGAAGCCGAGGAGATCGCCGAGGAGTTCAACGGGCTCCGGCGGCTCTTCGCCGAGCGCCCGGACCTCGTGGCCGGGGACCTCGCGGTCCTGCTCGAGCCGACCGGCGGGTGGATGGAGGCGGGCTGCCAGGGGACCCTGCACGTGCGGGCCACGTTCCGGGGCGCCCGCGCGCACTCGGCCCGGCCCTGGATGGGCACGAACGCGATCCACCGGGCCTCCGACGTGCTCGCCCGGCTCGCGGCCCACGAGGCGGACACCGTCGACGTGGACGGCCTGCCCTACCGGGAGTCGCTCCAGGTGGTGCGCATCGAGGGCGGCATCGCGAACAACGTGGTGCCGGACGTCTGCTCGATCGTCGTGAACCGCCGGTTCGCGCCGGCGTACACGGTCGAGGAGGCGACGGCCCAGGTCGGCCGCGCTGCTCGACGGGGCGGACGAGATCGAGGTGATCAACGCGTCACCGGCCGCGCCGCCGAACCTGTGGGACCCGCTGGTCGCCGAGCTGGTCGGGACCTTCGACCTCGGGGTGCGCCCGAAGCTGGGCTGGACCGACGTCGCCCGCTTCGCGGCGCACGGCGTGCCGGCGCTGAACTTCGGGCCCGGGGATCCGGAGATCGCGCACACCAGGGACGAGCACGTGACCCGCGAGTCGCTCGACGGCTGCTACGCGGTGCTCGGTCGCTTCCTCGGCGTGGCCTGAACCACCTGCTCGAGGTCTACAGACGACGGAGGACGGTCACGACCTTGCCGTAGACCGTGATCTCGGACGGGTCGAAGACCATGTCCTCGAGCACCTCGTTCGCGGGCCGCAGGATGATCTTGCCCCGCTTGCGCGAGGAAGGTCTTCACGGTCGCTTCCTCGCCCGGGATGCCGGCCACGACGATGTCGCCGTTCTCGGCGGTCTCCTGCTGGCGGACGACCACGTAGTCGCGGTCGAAGATGCCGGCGTCGATCATCGACTCGCCGCGGACCCGGAGCATGAAGAGCTGGCCGTCGCCGGTGAGGTCCTCGGGCAGCGGCATCGTCTCTTCGATGTTCTCGGCGGCCAGGGTGCCGGTGCCGGCGGCGACGTCACCGATGAGCGGGACGTGGCGGACCGGGCGTCGGTCGACGATCGCGCCGGAGTCGGGCTCGTAGCAGATCTCGATCGCGCGGGGCTTCGTCGGGTCCCGCCGCAGGTAGCCCTTGTCCTGCAGGGCACCGAGGTGCGCGTGCGACCGTGGAGCTGGAGGAGAGGCCCACGGCCTCGCCGATCTCTCGCACGCTCGGGGGATAGCCGCGGCGTCGGACCTCGACGTCGATGAACTCGAGGACCTGCTGCTGACGGGCGGTGAGCGGTGCTGCTTCGGCCATGCCGGGGAAGGTAACACGATCACGCGTTCGTGGCAAACACCTGTTCGTAACTTTTCCTTGACTCCGAACGGGCGTTCGTGGTTGGGTGGCGGGGCAGCGAACGGACGTTCGTCCGTTCCACCTTCTGGGACAGCGGCGCCTGGTACCCCCCGACGCCAGGCGTAGCTGTCCCACCCTCATGGTTCGATCAGCACCAGCAGCGCCGAACCCGCAGCGACGGACCGCTGACCCTTCCCACCCCGCAACTTCCCCCGCAGCACGCACCAGGAGCCCGCAGCACGCACGCAGGAGATGGAGGAACCAGATGGCCGCCGTCATGACCACCCCGAGATCCGATCTGAGGTACCCGGCTGAGGAAGACCACCGGCCGGTCCACCTCACCTTGGTGCCGATGCCCACGGCGGGCACCGGGCGTCCGCCGCGGGTCTCGGCCACCACGTACTGGCGCCGGCGTCTCGCCGTCCTGCTGGGCGCGGTGGTCCTGGTGCTCGTGGCGGGTCAGGCGGGCGCGGCGCTCGGGAGCTCACCCCTCGCGGCTCCCGGGCGCCCCCCGTCGGTCGTCCGCTACGTCGTCCAGCCGGGCGACTCGCTCTGGACCGTCGCCGGCCACGTGGCCCCGAACGAGGACCCGCGCCCGGTGGTGGACGCGCTGGCCCAGGCGCGCCACGACAGTCCGCTGCTGGTCGGCGAGACCGTCGTCTGGCCGCGCTGATTCGGCGGGAAGCCGCGAGGGGCTGGGCGCTACCGTGGCGACGTGCGGTGCCCCTACTGCCGCGAGGTGGACGACAAGGTCGTCGATTCCCGCGAGGCCGCCGACGGTGCCGCGATCCGGCGCCGGCGGGAGTGCATCGGCTGCGGGCGGCGGTTCACGACCTACGAGCGGATCGACCCGCTCCCGCTCACGGTCACGAAGCGCTCGGGGGTCAAGGAGCCGTTCGACCGGGCCAAGCTGGCCCGGGGGATCGCCCAGGCGGTCGGCGGCCGGCCCATCCCCGAGGGCGCGGTCGACGAGATGGCCGAGGCGCTCGAGGAGCAGCTGCGCGAGCTCGGTCCCGAGGTCCCGAGCGAGGCGGTCGGCCTCGCGGTGCTCGAGCGGCTGCGGGCGCTCGATCCGGTCTCGTACCTGCGGTTCGCGTCGGTCTACAAGGACTTCACCGACATCGCGGACTTCGAGGCCGAAGTCGTCGCGCTGCAGAAGACGACCGCCCCGAAGCGGCCGTCGCGCGCCGGTTCCTGAGCCCGGCGCCGGTCGGGCCGCGTGGGTCGCGGTGTCGGTGCAGGTCAGGGGCAAACACCACCGACCGTTGACAAGCATGGAACTCCAGTGTTGTAATTCACCTCCATCTCGCGTCGCTGGGTACGGGCACCACAACATCTTGTGGTTGCCGTTCTCCGGTGTGGCCGGGACCGGGGCAGCAGTCTCAGCCGCAACACCAGCAACGCCGGGCTCGCACGAGCCACCACGCAGCAGTCGCAGTCGGTTCCGCCCGCGGGCGGGGAAGGGGAGCAGGCCCATGGCCATGGCGCCGGAGCAAGTTGGAATCGGGATCCGTCGGGTCTTCACGGAGCCGGGGTCAGACCCCTACGACGACCGTGGAGTGGGAGCGCCGCGAAGCGCGCATCCAGAACTACAAGGACGGGACCGACGCCTTCTTCCAGCCCGACGTCGAGTTCCCCGTCTCGTGGTCCCAGAACGCCACGAACATCGTCGCCCAGAAGTACTTCCGGGGCACCGCTCGGCACACCACGAGCGCGAGTGGTCGCTGCGCCAGGTGATCGACCGCGTCGCGGACACGATCACCGACTGGGGCCGGCGCGACGGCTACTTCGTCGACGACGAGGAGGCCGACGCGTTCAACGCCGAGCTGAAGTACGTGCTCGTGCACCAGCGCGCCGCGTTCAACTCGCCGGTGTGGTTCAACATCGGCGTGAAGAACACGCCCCAGCAGGCGAGCGCGTGCTTCATCCTCGCGGTCGAGGACACGATGAGCGGGATCCTCAACTGGTACCGCGAAGAGGGAACGATCTTCAAGGGCGGCTCCGGCTCGGGCATCAACCTGAGCAACATCCGCTCGAGCTCCGAGGGCCTCAAGGGCGGCGGCACCGCGAGCGGCCCGGTCAGCTTCATGCGCGGCGCCGACGCGTCCGCCGGCACGATCAAGTCGGGCGGCAAGACCCGGCGCGCCGCGAAGATGGTCATCCTCAACGCCGACCACCCGGACGTCGAAGAGTTCATCTGGTGCAAGGCGACCGAGGAGCGCAAGGCCCGGGCCCTGCGTGACGCCGGCTTCGACATGGACCTGGACGGCAAGGACAGCCACTCGATCCAGTACCAGAACGCGAACAACTCGGTGCGGGTCACCGACGAGTTCATGCAGGCCGTCGTGGACGACGAGGACTGGGCGCTCAAGGCGGTCCTCACCGGCGAGACGATCAAGACGGTGAAGGCGCGTGACCTCATGCGCCAGATCTCGGACGCCACGTGGCAGTGCGCGGACCCGGGGATGCAGTTCGACACCACGATCAACCGGTGGCACACCGCGCCGAACACGGGCCGGATCAACGCGTCGAACCCGTGCAGCGAGTACATGCACCTGGACAACTCGGCCTGCAACCTCGCGAGCATCAACCTGCTCGAGTACATCGACGAGGGTGGCGCGTTCGACGTCAGCGCGTACCAGCACACCGTCGAGGTGATGTTCACCGCGCAGGAGATCCTGGTCGGCAACGCCGACTACCCGACCGAGGCGATCGGTGAGACGAGCCGGCAGTTCCGCCAGCTCGGCCTCGGCTACGCGAACCTCGGCGCGCTCCTGATGTCCCAGGGCCTGCCGTACGACTCGCCGGCCGGCCGCGCGTGGGCCGCGTCGCTGACCGCGCTGATGACCGGCCACGCGTACGCCACCAGCGCCCGCACCGCGGGTCGCATGGGCCCGTTCGCCGGGTACGCCGAGAACGAGGACGCGATGCTGAACGTCCTGCGGATGCACCGGGCCGAGGCGGCCAAGATCGACGAGGAGCTCGTCCCGCCGGAGCTGCTCTCGGCCGCGCAGCGCAGCTGGGACGACGCGGTCGAGCTGGGCGAGCGCTACGGCGTGCGCAACTCGCAGGCCACCGTGCTCGCACCGACCGGCACCATCGGCCTGATGATGGACTGCGACACCACCGGCATCGAGCCGGACCTCGCGCTCACCAAGGCGAAGAAGCTCGTCGGCGGCGGCACGATGTTCATCGTCAACCAGGCGATCCCGCGCTCGTTGCGCAACCTCGGGTACTCCGACGAGCAGGTCACGACGATCGTCGACCACATCGACGAGCACAAGACGATCATCGGTGCGCCCGAGTTCAACCCCGAGCACCTCCCCGTGTTCGCGTGCTCGATGGGTGACAACCCGATCCACTACATGGGTCACGTCACGATGATGGGTGCGGTCCAGCCGTTCCTGTCGGGCGCGATCTCCAAGACCGTGAACATGCCCGAAGAGGTGACGGTCGAAGAGGTCGAGCAGCTCCACATCGAGTCGTGGCGGCTCGGGCTGAAGTCGGTCGCGGTCTACCGCGACAACTGCAAGGTCGGTCAGCCGCTCAGCACGCAGAAGTCGGACGCGCAGATCACCGCCGACGGCCTCGCGGGTGAGCGCGATCGTCGAGCGGATCGTCGAGCACGTGATCGTGCAGGAGCCGGTCCGCCGCAAGATGTCGCGGGTCCGGGCGTCCAAGACGTTCTCGTTCCGGGTCGCCGACTGCCACGGCTACGTGACGGTCGGCGAGTTCGAGGACGGCCGTCCGGGCGAGGTGTTCCTCCGGGTCGCCAAGCAGGGCTCGACCCTCGCCGGGATCATGGATGCGTTCGCGATCTCGGTGAGCCACGGCCTGCAGTACGGCGTGCCGATCGAGGCGTTCTGCGAGATGTTCACCAACATGCGCTTCGAGCCGGCGGGCATGACCGACGACCCGGACATCCGGTTCGCCACGAGCCTCGTCGACTACATCTTCCGCCGTCTGGCGGTCGAGTACATGCCCGAGGACAAGCGCCGCGACATGGGCATCCTCACCGTGGGGGAGCGTCTCCAGCCGACGCTGCCCGGCGTCGAGGAGGCCGCGGCTGCGGCCGAGCCGGTCATGGAGCTGCTCCCGCTCGAGGACCGCGCCCCGTCGGACGCGCTCGAGGACGCCGAGGTGGTCCCGCCGGTCACGCCGATCCCGAAGGCCGCCGCGCCGTCGGCGCCGGCCCGCGAGCGCGAGACGGTCCTCTGCTACGTCTGCGGCGACATCATGCAGCGCGCCGGCTCCTGCCACGCCTGCCCGACCTGCGGCGCGACGAGCGGCTGCTCGTAGTGTGAAGTTGCGCGCAGCCGCAGCCGGAATGCAGGGACGGGACACTGCGGAGGCCCGACCTCTGCGCTCGGCCCTCCGACCAGTTCACCTTGAGCAGGCTCGGGCCTTGATGGGTGCCGCAGCCGGCCCAGCGGGTCGTGAGGTGCGCGGAGGTCCCGGGGCCAAAGGATCAGGACGGAGGGCATTGATTGGCAGTCGGCGCCCTCAAATCGCAACGTTCCCTCAGGTTCCCCGGCGAACCGCCGATACGGAGATGAGCCATTCGACTGGCGCTGCGTTGAGCTGACCATCCTCCGAAGGACGCGTCGTCGTCGGGAGAGGTGACGTTGCGATCTCGACGAATCGGTCCGACGACACGGACGATCATCCTGTGCGCGGTCGGAATCGCGTCCGGCTTCATCATCGTCCTCACCCTCATGGTGGTCGAACGGGGAACGGACTCGGTGGCCCGGGAGGTCGCCGATCGTACGGTCCCCGCTCAGGATGCGTTGCTCCGGACGTATGCGGCCAGAACCACGGCCCAAAGCCTCTTCCTGACTGCCATCGAGAGCCAAGATCCGCTGGCGCGGGCAACGGCGCTGAGCGGCGCGGAAGAGGCCGGCCACGAGCAGAACGCGGCGTGGGTGGAGTACCTCGGACACGCCATCTACCGCCCGGGCGAGCGCGCGCTCCAGCGGACGTATACCGCGTCGCTGGCCCGCTCGGTGGAGCTCGCGCGCGGCTCTGCTCGGGACGAGCCCCGCGGATCCCTCGTTCGCGACGATGCTCGCCGACGAGCGTCACGAGTCCGAGCTGGTCTCGACCGCACTCGCCGCTATCGCATCGACGATCTACGGCCCGACCATGCGCCAGAGCTCCACCAGGATCGTCTCGGGGCTCAAGGACTCCCGTTCCGCCGTGTACCTCACCTTCGGGATGCTCTCGCTCGCGTTCGGGGCGATGGGCGTGTGGCTCATACGGGGCTCTCGTCGCGATGACCGGCGCATGGTGGCTGACACCACTCTGATGAAGACCGAGGCCCGCTACGCGAGTCTCGAGACCTCACTGCAGCGGGCGCTGGAGATGGAGCAGACCGAGGAGGCGGCGTACGACGTCATCGCGCAGGCGCTGACGATCGTCGACGCCGTCCGTGCCGTCCGAGATGCTCGTCGCCGACTCGAGCCAGGCGCACTTCCGTCAGGTGCTCAACACCGCGCCAGACGCGGATGCGGGATGCGGAGTCATTGTCCCCCGCGACTGTCCGGCGGTGATGAGCGGCCAGACCCGACATTTCGCGACCAGCTCGGACCTCGACACCTGCCCGCACTTGCGGGGCCGGGACGACGCAGTGTGGGCAACGTGTGTGCCGGTCGCCATTGCGGGTCGCACCACCGGCGTGCTCCACATGCAACGCGCGGTCGAGCAGCCTCCTCCCGAAACCAGCCGCGGATGGGAGCTGATCGCCCGCAAAGCCGGCGACCGTCTCGGGATGATTCGCGCGTTCGCCCGTTCCGAGACTCAGGCGCACACCGATCCGCTCACCGGCCTGCTCAACCGCCGCAGCCTCGAGGACCTGACCCGCGGTCTCATCGACGAGGGTCTCCCGTTCGTCGTCGCGTACGGCGATCTTGACCACTTCAAGCTCTTGAACGACGTGCACGGCCACGACACTGGCGATCGGGCATTGCGGCTGTTCGCCCGGCTGCTACGTGACAATGTCCGCCCCAACGACATCCCCGCGCGCTACGGCGGGGAGGAGTTTGTCGCGGTCTTCCCGGACTGCTCCATCGACAACGCGGTCATCGTCGTCGAGCGCGTCCGCGAGCGACTTCGAGCGGCGCTCGCTGATGGAACCGCCCCGCCGTTCACCGTCAGCTTTGGTCTCGCCCCGTCGGACGCCGGGCTGACGTTCAGCGAAACGGTCGACGCCGCCGACCAAGCGCTCTTGCTCGCGAAGCGACAGGGCCGCGACCGTGTCGTGATCGCCGGAGCCGAGCGCCCCGACGACGTCGCCGCCACTCGTCCGTCGTCCGCACCGGCGGCGACATCGTGACCTCCGAGCTGATGTCGGACCTGCCCGCGACTACGCCGATCGCGCTCGATCTCCCCGGCATCGCGGAGTCGATTCCGCACCTGGTGTGGACGGCGACGCCAGACGGCTGGACGGAGCTACCTCAACCAACGGGCGCTCGACTATCTCGGGTGTCCCGCCGAGCCGCCCGACGGGTGGAGCTGGCTGGGCCTGATCCACGCAAACGACGTCGATCGCGCCCGGCGTGAGTGGACTCGGGCACTGCTCGCGGAGACCCCGTTCGAGGTGGAATGCCGGCTCCGACGGCACGACGGCGTCTATCGCTGGCATTCGCTGCACAGCGTGCCGACCCGGGGTCGCGACGGAAATGTCCTGGGGTGGGTTGGCACCGGAACCGACGTCGACGAGCGCAAGTGCTTCGAGGGCCTGCTGCAGCGATCGGAACGTGAGACGGCCGAGACGCTGACCCTCCTCGAGACGTTGCTCACGACTGCTCCGGTCGGGATCGGCTTCGTGGATCGTGACTGCCGGCTCGTTCGGATGAACGCGATGCTCGCGGGGTACAACGGCGGTTCGGTCGAAGAGCAGCTCGGCCACACGGTGGCGGAGGTCGTGCCGGAGATCTGGTCGCAGGTCGAATCCGTGTTCCGGCGCGTGCTCGACTCGGGCGACTCCGTCCTCAACATCGACGTCAGCGGCTCCCTTGCCGCGAATCCGGACCACCTCCGTCACGCGTTGGGCAGCTACTACCCCGTACGACTCGGGGACGAGATCATCGGTGTCGGGATCGTCGTCGTCGACATCACGGAGCGCTACGAGGCGGACGCGGCCCGGAGGGACCTCACCCAAGCGGCTATCGGCGCGATCGCCGCGACCATCGACGCCCGCGATCCCTACACCGCCGGACATCAACGGCGCGTCGCGGAGATCTCCTCCGCGATCGGGAGCGAGCTCGGTCTCGACGACAACGATCTCGAGGGCATCCGTCTGGCCGCGACGATCCACGACATCGGCAAGATCGGGGTTCCGGCCGAGATCCTCACCCGCCCCAGCAAGCTGCGACGCGCCGAATGGGAGCTGCTCAAGACGCACCCCGAGACCGGGTACGGCATCATCGCCGGGATCGACTTTCCCTGGCCCATCGCAGAGATGGTGCTCCAGCACCACGAGCGCCTTGACGGGAGCGGGTATCCCAACGGCCTCCGAGGCGATGAGATCCTCCTGGGCGCTCGGATCATCGCGGTCGCGGACACGGTCGAGGCCATGGCCAATGACCGTCCGTACCGGTCCGCGCCGGGGCTCGACCTCGCGCTCGCCGAGATCCGAGACGGACGAGGTACTCGTTACGACCCGGCCGTCGTCGACGCCTGCCTCCAGCTCTGCGCGGAGGGACGGCTCCCGCTGAACCAAGCGGAACACGAGATCGGGCCCTCAACCGACTGATCTCGGCATCCTCGCCGGCGAGGATGCGACGCCCTCCACCCCGGCTCGCGTCGCGAGCCCCATCGGGCGGTGGAGCGGTGAGCCGGAGGCGGCCAGACTCAGTGCCGTGATGGACATCGATCTGCTGTCGCCGAGCTCGTTCGCCCACGGTCAGCCCCACGACCAGTTCGCGTGGTTGCGCGAGAACGCTCCGGTGCACTGGCACCCCGAGCCCGGCGCCGACGGGCTCTGGGTGATCACCCGCCACGCCGACGTGCGGGCGGTGGGACGCGACCCGGCCACGTTCTCGTCGACGCCGACCGTCCTGATCCCCGACGAGGCGGTCAGCATCGGCGAGCACCGGATGATGCTCGTGACCGATCCGCCCCGGCACACGGCGCTGCGCAAGATCGTGGCCCGGGAGTTCATTCCGAAGGTCGCACAGGCCATGCGCCCGCGCATCGAGGCAGCTCGCGCGCCGGATCATCGACGGGGTCGCCGGCGCGGGGGCGTGCGATCTCGTCACCGACAGTCGCCGGGCTGATGCCGTCGTATCGTGATCGCCGACATGTTCGGCATCCCGCACGAGGACGGTGTCGCGCTCTACGCGCTCACGGAGGCGATCCATGCGGCACCCGAGTCGCAGGCGGCCGGTGCCGCGATGAGCGCGATCATCGAGATGTTCAACTACGCGAACGGCGTGTGGGAGGCCCGGCGGGCCGAGCCCACCGACGACCTCGCGAGTCTCATCGCGCACGCGACCGTTGGACGGTGAGGTCGCTCGACGTCATCGACTTCAACCTCTTCTTCCTGCTGCTCATCGACGCCGGCGGCGATACGACCCGGAACCTCGTGGCCGGCGGCCTCGACGCGCTCGTTCTCGCACCCGGAGCAGCTGGCCTGGCTCACCGAGGATCTCGACGCGCGGCTGGCGCCGGCGGTCGAGGAGCTGCTGCGGTGGGTGAGTCCCGGTCGTCTACATGCGCCGGACCGCGCAGTGCGACACCGAGATCCGCGGCGTGCCGATCGCGGAGGGCCAGAAGGTCGTCATGTACTACGGATCGGCCAACCGTGACCCCGAAGCGTTCGGGCCGACGGCGGGGGAGCTCGACCTGGCGCGTGCACCGAACGACCACATTGCGTTCGGGGGTGGTGGCCCGCACTTCTGCCTCGGCGCCCACATCGCGCGGGTGGAGATCCATGCGCTGCTCAGGGAGCTGCTGACGCGACTCGTCGACCTCCGACCGGCCGGCGAGACCGAGTGGCTCGCGTCGACGTTCATCTCCGGCCCGAAGCACCTGCCGATCACCTACCGGGCCATCTGAAGCTGAACCGCACAGTCGTGCGGCACGGCGACGCTCGAGCGGCGCTACCTTCGCGAGGTGCAGGCGACGGCCCGGCGGCTCTCGGCGGCAGTGGCGTTGCTCCTGATGCGCTCCGACCGCGAGCGTCGAGCAGGGCGATGAGCGCGGCAGATGCCGCGGCGTTCGGGCGTGGTTGGTCTGGTCGCGGTCTTGGTCACGGTGGTGGCACTTGCAGGGTGCTCCGGAGACGACCACGACGGCGCCGGCACCACGAGCACGACTACGCCGCGTACGGCCCCGACGATCCATGCAGTCGGTTCGGTCACCGAGAGGTTCATCGACAAGAAGCGCTCACGCACCGCATCTGCCAGCGCGGGACTCGACGACTCGCCGCGCTCGAGACCACGATCTTCTACCCGGCCGAGGGCGAGACCAGTGTGCAACCGGTTGTGAACGCGCCGGCTGATGCTGCCAACGGCCCCTATCCGCTCATCGTGTTCTCGCACGGTCTCGGTGCATCGCCCTCCGCGTACCAGGGCCTGCTCGTGCGATGGGCGGCCGCGGGGTACGTCGTCGCGGCGCCCGCCTTCCCGAAGACGAACACCGCCGCGACCGGCGGCATCGATCCCGGCGACTTTGCCAACCAGCCGGCGGACGTGAGCGCGGTCATCAGCGGGACGCTGAAGACGGCGAGGCGGGCCGCGACGGGCCGTTGACCGGATTGGTCGAGCCCGACGACGTCGGCGTCGCCGGTCATTCGCTCGGTGGCATCACGACGCTCGGTGTTGCCGCGAACTCGTGTTGCCGGGATCAGCGGGTGAAGGCCGCCGTGGTCATGGCGGGTGACCCGCTCACGTTTCCCGGGGGTGACTTCGACTACGCGAAGGCCCCGCCGATCCTTCTTGTGCACGGCACCGACGACGAGCTGGTGACCTACGAAGCGAGCGTCGACGTGTTCAATGCCGCGAACGCGCCGAAGGGCGTGCTGACGATCAAGCACGGCGATCACGGCGCGCCGACGAACCCGGCCGGCCCGGCGTTCGACTCCGTGGTCCGCACCACGGTGGACTTCTTCGACCTCTACCTGAAGGGCGACAACGATGCGCTGCGGCGCCTGACCTCCGACGGGAGCTCATCGACGACCCGGGTCGTGTTCGCGGCGAAGCCGGGTACGAAGACGACGTTGCCCACGGCTTCGACCCTGCCGGCTCGCCACCTGCGGGCTTCGGTCACGCCGCGCCGTGGTCTTGCCAACGGTCAGGTGGTCACCGTCTCATGGAGCGGGTTCACGCCGGGGAACACGATCAACATCGTCCAGTGCTCGAACCACACTGCCGGCGACGCGAGTGCCTGCGACCTCAAGACCGGCAAGATCCTGCAGCCGAACCCCACCGGGTCCGGCTCGCTCCCGTTGGAGATCGTGACCGGCGCGGTCGGCAACGGGATGTGCGATTCGGACCATCCGGACTGCCAGATCGTGTTCAACGACGGCGGGTCCCTCGATCCGTCGGCGAGCGTCCGGATCTCGATCGCGTTCGCCCCGGCGTAGCGCCGGCGTCGTCAGCACCGAGGGTGACCCGGGTTGCGGCGGCGGTGCTGACGAGCAAGCGGTCACGTTGGCGCCTGGCCCGAGGATGCATCCATGATTGCCGGGCGCCCGACGTTCACGACTCGAGACGAGGAAGCATGACCGACCCGTTCAGCTACGCAGGCAAGCGAGTGGTCGTCACGGGCGCCGCCACGGGCGTCGGGGCGGCGCTGATCGAGGTCCTCGCCGAGCTGGATGCGGCCAACGTCGTCGTGCTCGACGTCAAGAAGCCGCCCGGTCCCCATGACGACTTCTTCGAGGTCGACCTCTCCCAGGAAGCCGCGGTCGACCAGGTGATCGAGGAGCTCGACGGGCCGATCGATGCACTGTTCAACAACGCCGGCGTCGCCGACACGTCGCCGCCGCACACCGTCATCGGTGTGAACTACCTCGCACTCCGTCGCTTGTCGGAGTCCCTCATCGATCGCATCCCCGAAGGCGGCGCGATCGTCAACACCGCGTCGACCGCCGGCAGCCAGTGGGAGACCCACCTCACCGAGATCAACGAGGTGCTGGACATCGCCGGCTGGAACGAGACCCTGGACTGGGTCGACGCCAACCTCGCGTCGCTCGGTGTGCAGCCGTACTTCTTCTCGAAGGAGCTGGTGCAGGTGTACACGCTGCGCACGTCCCGACCGACGATACGGCGCGGTGTGCGCACGAACTCGGTGTGCCCGTCGCCGATCGACACGCCCTTGCTCGCGGACTTCCGGGCGACGGTCGGCGATCAGATCCTCGACTGGAACATCTCCGAGACCAACGGCCGCACGGTCAGCGCGCGCGAGGTCGCGACGGTGCTCGCGTTCCTCGGCTCGGCGGCCGCCGCGTACG
Source organism: uncultured Acidimicrobiia bacterium (assembly GCA_963848485.1). Lineage (GTDB taxonomy): Bacteria > Actinomycetota > Acidimicrobiia > IMCC26256 > JAENVU01 > Chersky-806. Next base: position 107,139 of record CAWKDX010000010.1, on the reverse strand, counting down.
TCAACGGGGTGAACCTGGTCGTCGACGCGGGCTTCACCGCCGCGATGACGACCGGCCAGGTCGACTTCTCCGGTCTCGGCTGAGCCGGACCACGCACGAGAGGGGGCGAGCAGTGATGACGGGAACGTTCGAGGAGGCACGCGCCGCGGTGGCGGCCGGCGAGGCGGTGGACGAGGTCGCTCGATCGCTCGTCGCGTCGCTGACCCGCGAGGAACGGCTGTGGTGCCTCGACGGCGACGCGCCGACCTGGGCGGGCCTCACCTTTCTCGGCGGCGACGACGGCTACCACCGGGCACCGTTCGTCGCGGCCGAGGTCGACCGGGTCGGGCTGCCCGGCATCCGCTTCAGTGACGGGCCCCGCGGTGCGGTGGTCCGCAACGCGACCTGCTTTCCGGTGTCGATGGCGCGGGGCGCCACCTGGGACCCGGAGCTCGAGGAGCGGGTCGGCGACGCGATCGGCGTGGAGCTGAGCGCCGCGGGCGCGAACCTGACCGGGGCGGTGTGCGTCAACGTGCTCCGGCACCCGGCGTGGGGAAGGGCCCAGGAGACGTACGGCGAGGACCCGCACCACGTGGGTGAGCTCGGCGCGGCGCTGACCCGGGGGCTGCAACGCCACGTGCTCGCGTGCGTGAAGCACTTCGCGTGCAACTCGATGGAGAACGCCCGGTTCTCCGTCGACATCGAGGTCGACGACGTCGCGCTCCACGAGGTCTACCTCCCGCACTTCCGCCGGATCATCGACGAAGGCGTCGCGTCCGTGATGTCGGCCTACAACAGCGTCAACGGCGAGTGGTGCGGCCAGAACCGGGCGCTGCTCACCGACGTCCTCCGCGACGAGTGGGGCTTCGAGGGCTTCGTGATCAGTGACTGGATCTTCGGGCTCCGCGACGCCGCGCCCTCGCTGACCGCCGGTCTCGACATCGAGATGCCCTACCGCATGGTGCGCCAGCAGCACCTTCCCGGCGCGCTCGAGCGCGGTGACGCCGCGTGGGACGACGTCGACCGCGCGGTCGAGCGGATCGTGGCGACGCTGCTGCGCTTCGACGACGTCCTCTCGGCGCCCCCGCCCCCCGAGACGGTGCTCGGCGCACCGGAGCACCGTGAGCTGGCGCGCGAGGTCGCGGCCCGCTCGGTCGTGCTGCTCCGCAACGAGCCCGTCGACGGCGTCCCGGTCCTGCCCCTCGCGACCGGTGACGGGCTGCGGGTGGCGGTGCTCGGCCGGCTCGCCGACACGATCAACCTCGGCGACGGCGGATCGAGCGACGTCTGGGATCTCGAGTGCCACACGGTGCTCGACGGGCTTCGGGACGTCGTTGACGACGTGGCCCACGACGACGGCTCGCGACGTCGAGCGCGCGGCTGTCGGTCGCGGCCGGTGCCGACGTAGCGGTCGTCGTCGTCGGCTACACGTACCTCGACGAAGGCGAGTACATCGGTGCGACCGACCCGTCGCTCCCCGCGCATGTTCCCGAGCGCGGACGAGCCCGAGGTCGTCGCGCGCTTCGAAGCGTCGATCGCCGACCTGCCGGCGACCACGAAGCCCGCGCACGTCACCGCACGCGGCGAGGGCTTCAGCACCGGCGGCGACCGCGAGTCGTTGCGACTCCCGACGGCGGACGTCGAGCTCATCCGGGCCGTCGCCGCGGCGAACCCGCGCACGGTCGTCGTCATCCAGGCCGGGAGCGCGGTCGTCGTCTCCGAGTGGCTCGACGCGGTGCCCGCGATCGTGCAGGCCTGGTACGGCGGTTGCGAGGCGGGACCGGGCCTCGCCGACGTCCTGACTCGGCGCGGTGAACCCCTCGGCGCGCCTGCCCTTCAGCGTCCCGGTGGACGAGGCCGACCTGCCGCCGTTCGACCGTGACGCGACGACGTTCCGCTACGACCGCTGGCACGGCTGGTGGCACCTCGCCCGAAACGGAACGTCTCCGGCCTTCCCGTTCGGATTCGGCCTGTCGTACACCAGCTTCGCCCTGGGCGACATCGACCGTGGTCGTCGGCGGCGACGCCGTGACCGTGCGCGGGGCAGTGACGAACACGGGTGGACGAGACGGGGCGGACGTCGTGCAGGTGTACGCCGAGCTACCGGATCCGGATGCTCCGCCGCGGCTCGTCGGATTCGCCCGGGTCGATGTGCCGGGCCGACGCAAGCGGCCCGCTTCGAGGTCGTCGTTCCGGTGGAGCGGCTGGCCACCCGCGATCCCGACCGGCAGCGCGTGGCGTCCCGCCTCCGGACGCCACCGGTTCCGTGTCGCCCGGTTCGCGGGAGATCCGGACGCGGCCCGTCGATCGAGCGTCGACCTGTGAGAGAGGTGCGGATCGACGACCTGCGCGAGCCGCAGCGCGACCCGGCCGAGCAGGCGTTCTTCGACTTCGCGTGCTCGATGGAGGTCGATCTCGACCCGAACCAGCTCGTCGAGCGAGGCGCGGGCCGCGACGGGCCTGGCCGACTTCGGCGACGACACGCTGCCTCGACCGGCTGGCCGCGCAGGTCGCGGCGGTCGAGGCGGACCACGGCCTCTCCGGCCTCGGTCGGTTCATCATCCGGCAACGGCTGCGTCGGGCTCCTGCGCGGCGCGCCTGCCGGTTCGAGGACTTCGTGCGCCGGCACCCGGAGGCGCTCGAGGTCGAGCTCGAGCCGCCGATCATCGTCGTCGGCCTCCCGCGCTCCGGCACCACCCATCTGGTGAACCTGCTCGCAGCCGACGCGCGGCTCCGCTCGATGCCGTGGTGGGAGGTTGCGGAGCCCACCCCGGTGCTCGGCGACGGTCCCGGACCCGGACGGCATCGATCCGCGCTACCTCCGTTGCTCATGCCACGTGGGAGGTGACCAACGAGACCGCCCCGCTCACCGCGCTCATGCACGACCGGCCGCCGTGGAGCATCGAGGAGGACTGCGAGCTGATCGACCTGGACCTGTGCGCGTACACGCTCGAGTTGCACGCCCGGGTGCCGGCGTGGCGTGACTACTACCTCGCGCTCGACCAGCGCCCGCACTACGCGTTCCTGCGCCGGGAGCTCCAGGTCCTCAGCTACCTGCGCGGCCCGAACCGGTGGGTGCTCAAGACGCCGCAGCACCTCGAGCAGCTCGGCCCGCTCCTCGACACGTTTCCCGACGCGACCATCGCCTTCACGCTGCGCGACCCGGTCGCGGTGCTCCAGTCCGCCATCACGATGCTCGCCTACGGCGACCGGCATGCGCCGGGTCCGCATCGACGCCGACGAGCTGGCCGCCTACTGGATCGACCGGATCGAACGGCTGCTGCGGGCGGCCGTGCGCGACGCCCATCTGATCCCCGAGCACCAGCGGGTCGACGTCGAGTTCGGCGAGTTCATGGCCGACGACCTCGCCATGGCCGCGAAGATCCTCGACGTCGCCGGGCTCGAGCTCACCGACGCCGCGCGCGGCGCGTTCGAGACCTACCTGGCCGGCAACCCCCGGGGCAAGGAAGGCCGTGTGGTCTACGACCTGCGGAACGACTTCGGTGTCGATCCCGCCGACGCTGCACGAGCGGTTCGCGTTCTACTACGAGGCGTTCCCCCAGATCCGCACGGAGGTGCGCTGATGCCCGGCATCCACCGCGAGCGGCCGGGCGCGGACGCCATCGCCGCCTCGACCGGCGCGCCGGCAGTCGACCTCGGCGACGGCATCTGGATGTCGCCCGGGCTCTCGAACAGCTACCTGCTCCCCACCGACGAGGGTCGGGTGATCGTCAACACCGGCATGGGCTTCGAGGGCCCGCTCCACCAACGGGCCTACGCCGGGCGTCGACGACGGACCGGTGCGCACGATCATCCTCACCCAGGGCCACTACGACCACGTCGGCGGCGTCGACGTGCTCCGCGACGACGGCACGGAGGTCGTCGCGCAGGCGAACTTCGACACGTGGCGGGCGGACAACGAGCGGCTCGAGACGTTCCGGGCCCGCAACGCCGCGTTCGCGTGGATGGACGCGATCGTCGCGGCCATGGAGTACGGCGCGTCGCTCGGCGTCGGCGCGACGCCCGCAGGCCCGGCCCGAACCCACGACGACGTTCGACGACCGCCTCGAGCTGACGCATCGGCGGGCGGCGGCTGGAGCTGCTCTCGGTGCCGGGCGGCGAGACCACCGACGCGCTCGTCGTCTGGCTGCCCGAGTCGCGCACCGCGTTCACCGGGAACACGTTCGGCCCGCTGTTCGGCCACGTCCCGAACCTCGTCACGATCCGCGGCGACCGCTACCGGGACGCGCTGGCGTACGTCGCGTCGGTCGACCGGGTGCTCGCGCTTGCAGCCCGAACGCCTGATCACCGGGCACTTCGATCCCGATCGACGGCGCCGACCGCATCGCCGAGGAGCTCACCGGTGCTGCGCGACTGCGATGCTCTGGGTGCACGACCGGACCGTCGACGGCATGAACGCGGGCCACGACGTGCACCGCCTCATGCGCGACGTCAGGTTCCCGAGCACCTCGACGTCGGCGAGGGCTACGGCAGGACGAGCTGGAACGTGCGGGCCATCTGGGAGAACTACGCCGGCTGGTTCCACCATCGTTCGACCACCGAGCTCTACGCGGTGCCGCCGTCGGCGATCGCCGGCGACGTCGTCGCGGCCGCCGGTGCCGACGCGCTCGTTGCCGCGGCGCGCGGGCACCTCGACGCCGGCCGCCCGGTCGAGGCGCTGCACCTCACCGATCTCGTCCTCGCCGCCGCGCCGGACCACGCGGCGGCGCCGGCGGTCGCGGCCGATGCCTCCCGGGCCCTGCTCGACGCCAGCGTGAACTTCTGGGAGACGGCCTGGCTGCGCCGGTCGATCGAGAAGCTCGAGGCGGGCCGGTGAACCAGGTCAGCTTCGACTACGCGGGCGCGGCGGTGCTCGTCACCGGCGGCACGAGCGGGATCGGCCACGCGATCGCCGGTGCCTTCGCCGCCGCCGGCGCGTCCGTCACCGTCACCGGCACCCGTGCCGCCGCCCGCCGACTACGAGACCGACCTCCGCGACTTCTCGTATCCGTCAGGCGGAGATGACCGATCCGGCATCGATCGAACGGCTCGATCGAGTCGCTCGACCGCGCTCGACGTGCTCGTCAACAACGCGGGCGCGAACTTCCCGGGCGGTCGCGACGAGTGGGAGCCCGACACCTTCGCGACGGCGATGGACCTCAACCTCAACGGTCCGATGCGACTCACCACCGGGTGCCGGGACCTGCTGCGGGCCAGCACCATGGACGGGGGCGCGTGCGTCGTCAACGTCGTCTCGATGGCCGCGTTCCGCGCCGTCCCCATCGTTCCCGGCTACGCCGTCGGCGAAGGCCGGTCTGGTGGCGCTCACCCGCAACCTGGCGCAGCGCTGGGCCGGCGACGGGATCCGGGTCAACGCGGTCGCGCCCGGGGTCATCGACACGCCGATGACCGCGCCGCTCGCGCGTGCTGCCCGAGCTGCGCGACGCCGAGCTCGCGCACACCCCGATGGGGCGCTTCGGCACCCCGTCCGAGGTCGCGTCGACGGTCCTGTTCCTCGCCAGCGCGGGCGCGGCGTACATCACCGGCTCGACCCTCGCCGTCGACGGCGGCTACCTCACGGTCTGATCATGCCGACCCTTCCTTCGCACTACCACGTCGGCATCGTCGTCCCCGACGTCGTTGCCGCGCGCGCCCGGCTCACCGAGCAGCTCGGCCTGACGTGGGGGCCGATCCTCCACCTCGACGAGGTCGCCTACCGCGACGCGTCCGGCGCGGACGTGCATCCTGCCCACCACGCTCTGCTACTCGGTCGACCAGCCCGTGCCTCGAGCTCATCGAGGCGCTGCCCGGGACCGTGTGGGAGCTCAACGAGCACTCGAACCTGCACCACGTCGGCATCTGGAGCGACGACCTGCGCGGCGACAGCACCGGTCTCGCCGGCGCCGGGCTGCCCCCTGCAGCTCGTGCGGCCGCGACGGCGACGACGCGCCGGTCGTCGTTCGCCTACCACCGCGACGACGAGCTCGGCGTGCGCTTCGAGCTCGTCGACGCGACGATGCGCGACGCCATGGCCTTCCTGTTCGAGCCCGACCCCGGCCCGGCCTGAGGCTCCGTCGATGCTGCAGGTGCGGATCCACGGCCCGGGCGACGCGCGCGTCGACGACGTCCCCGAGCCCGACCCCGGGCCCCGCGACGCGGTGGTCCGGGTCGCGGCGTGCGGCATCTGCGGCAGCGACCTGTCCTACATCCGCCTCGGCGGGCGTCGCCGGGCCCGGGCGGCGAGCCGATGTGCCTCGGCCACGAGATCGCCGGCACCGTCGACTGGGTCGGTGCCGACGTCACGAGCGTGCCGCGTCGGCGACCGGGTCGTGGTGCAGCCCGGTGACGACGAGCTGGGTCGCATCGGCAACGGCGCGCCCGAGGGCGGGCTCACCCCGCTCCTGCTGGTCACCGACGTCGACCGGGGCCGGCTGCACCGCGTGCCCGACGATCTGGCCGCTCGACGTCGCCGCGTTCGCCGAGCCGCTCGCGGTGGGCATGCACGCCGCCGAGCAGGCGGACGTGCAGCCCGGGCGACGGCGTGTGCGTCTTCGGCTGCGGCCCGATCGGCCTGGCCGCCATCGCCACCCTCGTCGACCGGGGCCACGACCGCGTCGTCGCCGTCGACCTGAGCCCGGCCCGCCTCGAGCTGGCCCGGGCGCTCGGCGCGCAGGCCGCCTTCGACCCGACCACCACCGACATCTGGGCCGAGCTCGCGCGCCTCCACGGGACCGCGCCCTTCATGTTCGGGCCCGACGCCGGCGACGGCCGCGTTCATCGAGGCCTCCGGCGCCGACCGGGTCATCGGCGACGTGATCGACCACGCCGCGGTCGGCGCCCGGCTCGCGGTGGTCGCCCTGCACTACAACCCGGTGCCGACGAACTACCTCATGGTGCTGATGAAGGAGCTCACCATCCGCGGCTCGATCGAGTACCCGGCCCGCTTCGACGACGCCATCGACCTGCTCGCCCGCCGCGACCTGTCGGGCCTGCTCACGCACCGCTACCCGCTCGAGGAGTTCGACCAGGCCCTGACCTTCCTCCAGACCTCGACGGACTGCGGCAAGGTGCTCATCGAGGTCGACCCGAACCTGCGCTGACGGGTTCATTCAGCGCAGGACGGTGCGGGGGCCGGCGTGAACGCGACCGGCATCGACTCGTAGCCGCTCACGAAGCTCGCGGGCCGGTAGGCCGGCTCGGTCGTCGACGAGGTGGAGGTCGGGGAGGCGTTCGAGGAGCCGTTCGAACGCGACCCTGATCTCGAGCCGGGCGAGCGGCGCACCCAGGCAGAAGTGCGGGCCGAACCCGAACGCGACGTGGTCGTTGGGAGACCGGGTGATGTCGAACGTCGCCGCGTCGGGGAAGTGGCCCTCGTCGCGGTTCGCCGACGGGTACAGCATCAGGAGCTTCTGACCGGCCGGATCTGCTTGCCCTGCAGCTCGACGTCACGCGTCGCGGTGCGCGCCATGTTCTTGATCGGGCTCACCCAGCGCAACGACTCCTCGACCGCGCCCGGCACGAGCGCCCGGTCGTTGCGCAGCGACTCCCACTGCGAGCGGTTCGCGAGCAGCTGGTAGAGGCCGCCGGTGATGACGTGACGAGTGGTCTCGTCGCCACCGATGAGGATCAGCAACGACTCGGCGAGGATCTCGTCGTCGGTGAGCGCGTCACCTTCGATCTCGGAGTTGACGAGCACGCTCATGAGGTCGTCGCGCGGGCATCCGCGCCGCGACTCGATCGCGCCGGCCGCGAACTCGCTGTACCCGGCGAACGCCGCGAGCATCTCGTTGATCAGGTGCTCGTCGGCCGTGCCCTGACCGCGCATCAGGTCGTCGGACCACTTGAGCAGCGTCGGGTGGTCCTCGGGCGCGACACCGAGCGCGTCGCCGATCATGATGAGCGGCAGCCACCACGCGAAGTCGCTGACGAAGTCCATCTCGCCGCGCTCGCAGACGCCGTCGATCAGCGCGTCGACCACCTCGACGACGCGCGGCTCCTGCGCGCGCACCCGCCCGGGCGTGAAGCCCTTGTAGACCAGCCGGCGGCGGCGCAGGTGATCCGGATCGTCGAGGTCGATCATCATCCCGGTCGGTCCCGAGTCGGGCCGGATGCCCCCGGTGTTGGAGAAGACCTGCGGTCTGACCTTCGACCGCCTTGAGGTCGTCGTAGCGGGCGACGCCCCAGACCCCGCCCGCCTCGTCCCAGTGCACCGGGTCGTTCGCGCGGAGCCAGGCGAGCTCGCGCTGGGGGTTGCGGCCCCAGAACTCGCCGCTGGTGATGGAGATGTCGAGATCGTCGATCATGGGGAGATGATGCCGGTCGGGCGGCGGCGGCGCCGAGTCGAGATTGAAACGCGTTCTAGTTTTGGCTAGACAGGGCGCATGATGTTGCCGGGCAAGACCGTGATCGTGACCGGGGTGGGCAGCGGCCTGGGCCGGGAGTGCGTGACGGCGGCGTTGCGCGAGGGCGCGAACGTCGTGATGGCGGCGCGCACGCAGGAGACGCTCGAGGCGACCGCGGCGGAGGTCGACCCGTCCGGCGAGCACGTCGAGGCGGTGCCCGCGGACATCACCGACGCGGACGCCTGCGCCGCGCTGGTGGCCCGGGCCCAGGAGCGGTTCGGCTCCGTCGACGCGCTGATCCAGGTCGCCGCGTTCGAGTACGTGTTCGGCGGGCTGCACGAGACGAAGCTCGACGACTGGCGCACGGCGTTCGAGACCAACGTGCTCGGTGCGTTGACGGTGCTGCGGCCGGTGGCGACGGCGATGAAGGACAGCGGTGGCGGCGCGGTCGTGCTGATCGGCTCGCAGTCGATGTTCAAGCCGTCGCTGCCGCAGGCCGGCTACGCCGCGTCGAAGGGCGCGCTGCTGAGCACGATGTACTACCTCGCCGACGAGCTCGGCGCCGACAACATCCGCTGCAACATGGTCGTGCCGTCGTGGATGTGGGGCCCGCCGGTCCAGATGTTCGTCGAGGGCACGGCCAAGCAGAAGGGCATCTCGGTCGAGGAGGCGCTCAACGACATCGTCGGCGACTTCCCGCTCGCGCGCATGACCGAGGACGGTGAGGTCGCGGACGTCGCCATGTTCTTCGCGTCCGACCACGCCAAGGCCGTCACCGGCCAGCACCTCATGGTGAACGCCGGCGAGATGATGCGCTGATCCACCGAACGGTGCTCGAGCACCACGAGTCAGCCGAACGGAAGGTGAAGGTGCCGTGACCAAGCGAGTCGTCGTCTGGGGGACCGGGTTCGTCGGGAAGATGGTGATCCCCGAGATCGTGCGCCATCCGGCGTTCGAGCTCGTCGGCGTCGGCGTGAGCAACCCGGACAAGGTCGGCCGGGACGTCGGCGAGATCTGCGGCACGGCGCCCGATCGGCATCACCGCGACCGACGACCTCGACGCGCTGGTCGCGCTCGCGCCGGACGCGCTGGTCCACTACGGGCCGACGGCGGCGCACCCGCAGGACAACATCCGCGACATCGGCGCGTTCCTCCGCGCCGGCATCGACGTCTGCTCCACCGCGATGACGCCGTGGGTGTGGCCGGCGATGAAGCAGAACCCGCCGAGCTGGATCGCACCGATCACCGAGGCGTGCGAAGCGGGCGACGCCTCGTGCTTCACGACCGGCATCGACCCCGGCTTCGCCAACGACCTCTTCCCGATGACGCTCATGGGCCTGTGCTCCGAGGTGCGCGTGGTGCGCGCGCTCGAGATCCTCGACTACATCAACTACGAGGGCGACTACGAGGACGAGATGGGGATCGGGCGACCGCCCGAGTTCCGCCCGATGCTCGAGCACCCCGACATCCTCATCATGGCGTGGGGCGCGACCGTGCCGATGATGGCGCACGCGGTCGGCATCGAGCTCGACGACATCACGACCACGTGGGACAAGTGGGTGACGGACACGCCGATCACGACCGCGAAGGGCGTCATCGAGCCGGGCCAGGTCGCGGCCATCAACTTCACGATCAACGGCATCTCTCAGCGGTGAGACCCGCATCCAGCTCGAGCACGTCAACCGGGTCGGCACCGACGCCGCGCCGGACTGGCCGCGGGGCAACCAGGACGACGTCTACCGCGTCGAGATCGAGGGCACGCCGTCGATCACCCAGGAGACGGCGTTCCGCTTCACCGACGGCAGCGGCCGCGACGCGGCGACGGCCGGATGCCTGGCCACCGGCCTGCGCGCGCTCAACGCGGTTCCCGCGGTGAACGACCTGCCCGCCGGGTGGGTCACCGCGCTCGACCTCCCGCTCATCCCGGGCTTCGGCACCATCCGCTGACCCCTCATGGTAGAAACGGGGCGCGTCAGGGGGAACGCCGATGCCGGTAGCGGTGGTAGATGGGTTCGAGATCGCGTACTCGCTCGTCGGTGAGGGTCAGCCCTGGGCGTTGACGCCGGGCGGGCGGTTCACCAAGGACGTCGGCGGACTGCCGGAGATGGCCCGGGTGCTGGCCGATCAGGGCCGGCAGGTGCTGCTCTGGGACCGTCCGAACTGCGGTGCCTCGTCCGTCGTGTTCCGGGGCGATTCGGAGTCCGAGGTCCAGGCCGAGGCGCTCGGCGCGCTCATTCGGCACCTCGAGCTCGGCCCGACGGTGATCGCCGGAGGATCTGGCGGCGCGCGCGCGTCTCGCTGCTGGCCGCGGCCCGCAACCCCGATGTCACCGCGGGAGTGGCGATGTGGTGGATCAGTGGCGGTGTCCCGGGGCTGCTCCAGCTGGCCAACTACTACGGCATGCCGTCGGCTGAGGCGGCGTGGCGCGGCGGAATGGAGGCAGTCGTCGAGCTCGAGCAGTGGCACGAGGTGCTGCAGCGCAATCCGGGGAATCGAGCGCGATTCCTGGCCATGGACCGCGAGGAGTTCCTCGACGTGATGGACCGGTGGATGGTCGCCTACTGCCCCTGCGACGACTCGCTCGTCCCCGGACTCGACGCCAGGGACGCGGCCGACCTTGCGGTCCCGATCCTCGTCTTCCGGAGCGGAGCGTCCGACATGTCGCACACGCGCGCGACCTCCGAAGCGCTCGCCGCGGGCTTGCCGGGCGCCGAGCTCGTCGAACCACCGTGGGGCGACGATGAGTGGAACGAGCGCATGGCCGCGGTCGCGACGGCCGGCTCGCTCTTCGTCCGCTGGCCGCTGCTCGTGCCCCAGCTCGTCGAGTGGGCCGACCGAACGATCGGCGTGGCGCGGTGACGTTTCTTGGACGCCGCGTCCCCAAGGGAGCAGACCATGACCGTACCGACGGTGCGACCCATTCGTAACGATCTCAAGTTCGGTGCGCGCGTTGGCGGCGTCACTCGTGACAACCTGAGCGACGCCGGGATGCGAGCAGAGATCAATGCCTCGTTCGAGGAGCACGGGTTGCTGATCTTCGAGGGCGTGGAACCGACCCCGGAGATGCAGGTCGCGCTGAGCCAGGTCATCGGGCCACTCAAGGACCACCCGAGCAAAGCGGTACGCGCGCGTCGAGGGTGACGACATGCTGGGCGTCATCGAGATGCGCCACGAGCCGAACCAACCAGGTGCCGTCCGGCTGGGCGACGGCAGGTTGCTCTCGTCGTGGCTGCCCTGGCACTTCGACCATTGCTACAACGACCAGCTCAATCGCGCCGGGGTGCTCCGCGCGGTCGAGGCGCCGCCGGAGGGGGGACTGACCGGATGGGTCGACGGCGTCGCGCTCTACGACGCGATCGCACCGCAGCTCCGGGACCGGATCGAAGGTGAGTCGGTGATCTACGCGATGGACGTGATCATGGACAACCTCCGGTTCGGCCGGCCGGCGGGTTTCGTCGAGGTCGAGCCGGCTCAGAGCGCGGTCGAGGTGATGGCCGAGTACGAGGGTCGGCCCCGGGCCATTCATCCGGCGGTCTGGACGCGGAGCTCCGGCCAGAAGGTGCTGCACATCTCGCCGTGGATGGCGAAGGGCCTCCATGGTCGAGAGGACGCCGACGGTGAGGCGCTGCTCGCCGCCGTGTGCGACGAGATCGTCGACGTGGCCGGACAGCTCGGCTACTTCCACTCCTGGGAGCCGACGGAGATGATCATCTGGGACAACTGGCGCCTGCTGCACTCGGTGTCCGGCATGGCGCCCGAACATTCTCGCTGCATGCACCGGACCACGATCGCCGGTGACTACGGCCTCGGCCGCTTCGAGTCGGTGCCACCCGCGCCGAGCAGCGCCGCCGGGAGTCGGTAGCGATCGCGACCCGGATCGACTGGTTCCGGAACCCGTTGCATCCGTTTGGGGGTGCCCGATGGCTTCCAACGCATGTTCGACCGGCAGCAGCTGCAGTGACGCCGGCGTTCGATAGGGTGCGATCGCAGCGCGATCCGATGCCGGGGGCTTGATGAGGACCGTCGAACGGCGATGCAGGATGTCGTGGGCGTACCGACGGGCCGCGGTGATCGCGCTCGTCGTCGCGCTCCTCGGGCTGATGGCCGGGACCCCGACCCAGGCCGGCGCCACCACGCGGCGACCGCCCGGGCCCGCGGCCCGGCTGACTGCGCTCACCGGCGGCAACGGCGTGTACCTCGGCGAGGGGACGAAGCCGGACCTCCACCGCCTCGGCTACCGGCAGCGGGAGTACGCCGCGGCGGGGACGGCCACGTCCTATCGGGCGATGCAGCCGCTGACCCACGACGGGCGTTGGAGCTTTGCGAAGGATGCAAGCGCGCCCTACCGCACGCGCGTGCTCGTCCGCGCGCCGGCCAAGGCCTCGGAGTTCAGCGGCACGGTCGTCGTCGAGTGGCTGAACGTCAGCGGGGGTGTGGACGCCAACCCGGACTGGGTGAGCCTGCAAGAGGAGATCGTGCGCAACGGCGATGCGTGGGTCGGCGTGTCCGCCCAACAGATCGGCGTGGAGGGCGGACCGGTGGCGGTGAAGGTGTCGGGAGTGGCCGGTGCCGAAGACGCGGGGAAGGGCCTGAAGGCCATTGATCCTCCGCGGTACGGCGCACTCGCGCACCCGGGTGACGGGTACTCGTACGACATCTTCACCCAGGTCGCTCGAGCGGTGCGCCACGGCGCAGGGCTGAAGGGTGCGCGGCCGCGAACAGTTGATCGCGGCCGGCGAATCGCAGTCGGCGTTCGCCCTGGTCACGTACATCAACGGCGTGCAACCGCTCGCCCGGGCGTTCGACGGGTTCTTCGTGCACAGCCGGGGAGGGTCGGAGCTGCCGCTCGTTGCTCCCGGCCAGTCCGCGGACATCGCCGGGTCGCTCGGCGGTGCGACGACCATCTTCCGCACCGACCAGGACGTCCCGGTGATCGACATCCAGACCGAGACGGACGTGGCCAGCATCCTCAACTCGTACGCAGCCCGTCAGCCGGACAGCAGGCACTTCCGGCTCTGGGAGGTTGCGGGCACCGCGCACGCCGACGTGCACCTCGTCGGCGCGAGCGCGAAGGACATCGACTGCGGGGTGCCGATCAACAACGGTCCGATGCACATCGTCGCCAAGGCCGCGCTCCGTGGCCTCACGACCTGGATGAAGACGGGGACGCCTCCCGTGAAGGCGCCGCGCATCGAGGTCGTGCCCGGACCGCCGCCGGAGGTCACTCGGGATGCCGAGGCGATCGCACGCGGTGGGATCCGCACGCCACCGGTCGACGTCCCGGTCGCCGCGCTGTCCGGTGCGCCCGGCCCCGATCCTTCGACGATCTGCCTGCTCCTCGGCTCGACGAAGCCCTTCTCGGCCGCGCGACTTGCGACGCTCTACCCGAGCCGGGCGCAGTACCTCCGGCGCTACAAGGCCCGGACCAAGGAGGCGGTCAAGGCGGGCTTCGTGCTTCGTGCCGATCGCAAGGCGATGCTCGGTTACGCCGAGCCGAGCAAGATCAACGGCTGAGCTGCGGGCGCTCAGGTCGATCGGGTGGCGTCGTCGAGCTGAGCCATCAGGTCGCGGGTCGTCGAGAACACCTCGTCGAAGTGCCGGCGGAGCGGTCGGCCGTCGCGCAGGTGGGAGGTGATGGCCCACTGGATCCAGCTCATGGCCAGATCGGTGGCCAGACGGATCTCGATCGGGTGGCGCGCCGGGTCGCGTTCGTGGAGGCAGGCCTCGAGCCGCGGGCTGAACGCGTTCATCGCGCGCAGTCGCTGAGCGTCCTCGAGTGCGGGTTCGGCCTGGACGACCTGGCGGACCTTGCGCAGCTGCGTCCGGTCGAGCGCGGGCCAGTCCCCGGCGGTGCAGACCGCGACGATGCTCTCGATCGGCGGTTCTCCGGCCGGGCGGTCCCGGATCTGGTCCATCAGCCACTCCTGGGTCGGCTCGATCTCGGACGAGAGCACCGCTTCCTTGTTGTCGAAGTAGCGAAAGAACGACGCCCGGCTGATGTCAGACGCCGCGCAGATCTGTTCGACCGTCGTTGCGACGAAGCCGTTCGTCACGAACAGGTCGAGAGCTGCATCCGCCACGCGCTTCTTCGTGTCGGCGATGCGCCGCGCCCTACTGCCCCCGACGCCGGACATGATCCGGATCAGCCGACGGCGACGAGCACGTCGCCGTTCGGACGCATCGTGGCCGTGTCGCCCGGGCGGAGGACCAGGGTCGTGAACGGGTACTCGACCAGGGCCGGGCCGACGACGGCCGGTCCGGGCGCGAGCGTGACCGCGTCGTAGACCGGAACGTCGTCCTGCCACCCGTCCCCGTTGTGGGCGCGCCGTCGTGCCTTCTCCGGCGGGAGCTCGTCGATCGGCGCAAAGCTGGTCGACCCCGGACGGTCGACCACTCCGGTCGCGGTGAGGCGGATGCCGCGCACCAGCGGTTCCTGGGCCCGGGCTTCGATGAGCCGCGCCGCTTCGTTCTCCCGATGGAACTCCTCGACACACGCCTCGATGTCCGCGCGTGCGAGTGAGTGGTCCAGGGAGAACGACAGCGGGAGGGCATGGTCGAAGGTCTGGCCCGGGTAGACGAGGTTGATCGCGTACGCCAGGACCTGGCGGTCGCGGGGGACGTCGGCCCGATCCAGCTGCCGGCGCGCGCTCGCCTCGAGCTCGCCGGCGAGGGCATCGAGCTGCTCGACGTCGATGTCGCGCCAGTCGGCGATCAGCCCCCGACTGATGTCGACGAGATGGTCGGCGGACACGAGCCCGAGCGCGGAGAAGCCGGGCGCCGCCCAGGGAATGAGGACCCGTCCGATGCCGAGGGCCGCGGCTTGCGCAGTCGCGTGGAGCGCGCCCATGCCGCCGAACGCGCAGAGATCGACCCGGCGCGGGTCGACGCCGGCGGAGGACAGCACCCGTCGCAGACGCGTCGGTCATGTGGGCGTCCACGATGCGCACCGCCGCGAGCGCGGCTTCCTCGACGTCGAGACCGAGCGGTGCACCGACCGCTTCGAGCGCGGCTGCGGCCCTGGTCGCGTCGAGCTGCGTGCGTCCGTTCCAGAACGTGGCGGGATCGAGGCGACCAAGGACCAGGTCGGCGTCCGTGACGGTCGCGGCCGTGCCGCCGCGGCCGTAGCAGGCCGGACCGGGCTCGGACCCGGCTGACTCCGGCCCGACCTGGAGCGCCACGCCGTCGTACGCCAGCGACGGACCCACCGCCGGCACCGATCGCGTGGATGTCCACCATCGGGAGCGCGATGCAGTAGCGGTGGCGCCAGTTCCAGTCACTGTTGAGCTCGGGGCTCCCGTCGCGGATCAGGCAGACGTCGTAGCTGGTGCCACCCATGTCGACGCTGACGACGTCGCCGAGCTCGGCGTCGACGCTCGCGGCGCGGCCGCGGCGACCACACCCCCGGTCGGGCCGGAGCCGATCGTCGCGACCGCGAGGCGACCGATGGCGTCGGGCGTGGCGACCCCGCCGGCCGAGGTGGCGATCAGGAGCTCGCCGCCGTAGCCCGGCATCGCGGAGTCGTTGCTCGAGCCGTCCGAGGTAGCGGACGATCGGCGGGCCGACGTAGGCGTTCACCAGGGTGGTGGACGTCCGCTCGAACTCGGGTGGCTTCGGGTACACCTCGTGCGAGAGCGAGACGAGCTCGACCTCCGGGTACTCCTCGACCACGAGCTCGCGGGCCCGCAGCTCGTGCACCGGGTTCAGGTACGAGTGCAGGAAGACGATCGCGATCGACGTGACGCCGAACGCGCGCAGCCGACGCGTCGGCCGTACGCACCTCGTCCTCGTCGAGCGGTGTGTCGATCTCACCCTCTGCGGTCATCCGCTCGGAGATCTCGAGCCGGACCCGTCGCTTCGCGATCGGCTCCGGTGGGCCGAGAGCGGGATCCCAGATGTCCTCCTTGTAGCAGCGGCGCATCTCGATCTCGTCGCGGAACCCGGCAGTGACGAGCAGCCCGGTCGCGCGCCCCCGACATCTG
This sequence comes from uncultured Acidimicrobiia bacterium, assembly GCA_963848485.1. Taxonomy (GTDB): domain Bacteria; phylum Actinomycetota; class Acidimicrobiia; order IMCC26256; family JAENVU01; genus Chersky-806. Next base: position 90,839 of record CAWKDX010000010.1, on the reverse strand, counting down.
GATCATCGTGTTGTCGCCGGTTGTCGTCCCGTGCACGATGGACGTCGTGCGCACCAGCAGACGGCGTCCATCGAGTCGAATCCCTCGGCGACCGCGATCCTCCCCGATGCCCTCGAGCACCCCGTCCGACTGATCAGTCGGTGTCGTCGGCGTCTTCTCGAGGACGACACCGCCTCGGAGCGGATCGCCACGACGTCGGTGAACGTCCCGCCGACGTCGACGCCGATGCGGTAGGTGGTCGCGGTCGTGGCCTCGGTCATCGTTGTGCCCGACGCTCTCGCGCGCCGGTGTTCGTCGCGTCGAGGTCGATTGCGAGCGTCATGGCTTCGAGCGCCCCGGTGATGACGACCGCGTACTGGTCTCGAGCTGCGGCGATCGACACGTACTCGTCCCAGACGTCCTCGAGCACGTCGGTCGGCTCGCGATCGAGCGGATCGCCCCACCCGCCGCCACCCCCGAAGTCGTAGACGAGCCGGTCGCCGGTCTCCATGCGCAGCTCGGCCACCGACGGGGCGACGAGCTCACCGCGCTCCGTGCCGTCGCTGATGACGCAACGATCAGGCGCAGCCGTCGTGGCCGCCGGCGATGCCCGGATGGAGGTGACGTTGATTGACCACGTACTGGTTCACGTAGGTCGGAGTGCGAACCTCCTTCACGAAGTGGCTGCCGCACCCGCCGCGCCACTGACCGGCACCGCCGGAGTCCGTGCGGTAGTTCCGGCCCCGCATGATGTGGGGGAACAGCACCTCGTTGATCTCGGCGGACGCCTTGATGAGGTTGCCGTTCGCCGCGACGAGCGCACCCCAGCCGTCGACGTCGCGCACCGCGTTCACCCAGCCGGCGTTGACCTCACCGCCGTGATCGAAGAACGACTTCCCGGTCCGGGGATCCTCCGCGCCCCACATCTGTCGGGGACTCCCGTACTTGTAGGTCTGCGGCGAGCACCGGTCGGGAATGATCCGACTCATCGCGATGGCGATCGCGTCGGCGACCTCGACGCCGGGGTGATGGGTCCCCGCGCTCACCGGCTTGCCGACGCCGGGGTTCAGGCACGTCCCTTCGGGCACGCGCAGGTCGATGCAGTCGAAGAACCCCTCGTTCTTCGGAATGGCCGGATCCACCAGGCTCGCGAGCTGGGCGATCGTGTAGCCCCGCGTGTTGCCGAACGTCGACCATGCGTTGAGCTCGGGCCGATCGTCGGAGCCCGCGAAGTCCACGATGATCTTCTCGCCGCTCACCGTGATCGCGACGTGCACGTGGATGTCGGTGTTCCCGGCCGGATCCGAGTCCACGTAGACGTCGGCCTCATACGTGCCGTCGTCCCAGCCGGAGATCTCTTCGCGGAACCTGCGCTGCGTGTCCCTGATCGTCGTGTCGACCGCGTTGCGGATCGCCTCGGTCCCGTAGGTCGCGACGAGCTCGTCCAGATGCTGCGCCCCCAGCTGGGCCGCACCGACCTGGGCGCGCAGGTCGCCGATGAACCCGGCCAGCCGGTTGTTGGCGCGCATCGTCAGCACGACGTCGCGTCGTTCGTGCCCGCGCTCGACGATCTTCAGGAGTGGGTAGCGCGTGCCTTCGGACCAGATGTCCTTCGCGTGCACGTTGTATCCACCCGCCAGCGCGCCGCCCGTGTCCCCGTGGTGGCACTGGATGGAGGCAACGAGCAGCAGCTCGCCCTCGGGGGAGAAGACGGGGGAGAAGACGTTGAAGTCGGGGAGGTGGCCACCCCCGGTGTACGGATCGTTCGCGACCAGCACGTCGCCGGGGTACAGCTCGCCCTCGAGGAACTCCAGGCAGAATCGCACCGGGAGCGTCGACGACAACATGAACTGCGGGATCCCGACCGACAGCGCGGCGAGGCGCCCGTAGCTGTCGAGGATCGTCGCGTTGCGCTCGTTCGACTGGTTCAGGATCGGCGTGGTCGCGGTGCGCGACACGAACGTCGCCATCTCGAAGCAGACCGTCTCCATCCTCGAACGGATGACCTCGGCCGTGACCGCGTCGAGCGCGCCCGACGTTCCCACCGCGTCCATGGGAACTGAGACTAGTATCAGTTAACCGGTGGCGGGCCGTTCGCTCACCTGTGACCACCCGTCCGCCACCTCGACGTTCACGATCTCGGGGACGGCGGCCAGCATCTCGGAGAGCGCCACCCCGGCGGCCCGGAAGTGCTCGGAGCTCACGTGCGCCTCGCCCGCGGCATGGTCCCGGAACGCTTCGACGAGCACGTAGACGGTGGGGTCCTCGACGCTTCGATACCAGTCGAAGAAGAGGTTGCCCGGCTCAGCCCGGGTCGCCGTCGTGAACGGTTCCACGAGCGAGACCCAGTCGTCGGCGTACTTCCGGCGCACCCGGTTCTTGGTGACGATGAAGATCATGCGGCGGTCCTTCCGGATCTCGGAGCTAGATGTACATGCCGCCGTTGACACCGATGACCTGGCCGGTGATGTAGCTGCCGCCCTCCGAGCAGAGGAAGGAGCAGGCGGCGGCGATGTCGGCCGGAGTCCCGGCCCGGCCCAACGGGATCATGGGCGCGACCACGTCGACGCCGGGGAAGTCGCCGTCGGCCTCGGCCTGCCGGGCCATCGGGGTGTCGACGACGCTCGGCGTGATCGTGTTCGCGGTGATGCCACCGTCGGGCGAGCTCCACTGCGAGCGCCTTGGTGAGCGAGATGACGCCGCCCTTCGACGCCGCGTAGTGCGTCATGTTGGGAGCGCCGGACTGAGCGCTGGACGAGGCGATGGTGACGATGCGCCCCCACCCGGCGGCGAGCATGTCGGGGAGCGCGGCCTGCACGCACGCGAAGGTGCCCGTGAGGTTGACGCCGATGATCGCGTTCCACTTCTCGGGGGTGATGTCGAGCACCGGGTCGAACGACTCGATGCCGGCGCTGGTGACGAGGATCTCGATCGGCCCCAGCTCGGAGCGGACCCGCGCGAAGGCGGCGCCGACCGAGCCTCGATCGGCGACGTCGACCTCGACGGCCACGACGGTGGCACCGTGCGCGCGCAGCTCGCCGGCCGCGGTCTCGGCCCCGGCCCGATTGCGGTCGAGCAGCGCGATCTGGAAGCCGTCGCCGGCGAGCCGGCGGGCCGCGCCGAGCCCGATGCCGGAGGCGCCCCCGGTGATGACCGCGACGCGGCTCATCGGGACACCTCGACCGGCTCGAACTCGAGGTGCAGCCGGCTGAGGCCGCGCAGGATCCACGTCGGCTCGTACCGGAACCGGCGATCGCCGGGCGGGCCGTGGTGCGCTTCGTCGAGGCTGATGTCGCGGGTCCGGTCGAGGATGCGCTCGAGGCTGATCCGGCCTTCTGCCCGGGCGAGCGGGGCGCCGGGGCAGGCGTGCGGGCCGCGCCCGAAGGCCATGTGGGTCCGAGCGTTGTCGCGATCACCGTGGAACTCGGCCGGACACTCGAACCGTCGGTCGTCCCGGTTCGCGGCGCCGTTGAGCAGCATCACCGGCGTGCCGGCCGGGATGTCGACACCGCCCACCGAGGTCGATCGCTGCGCGAGCCGGAAGTCGCACTTCACCGGGCTCTCCAGCCGCAGGACCTCTTCGAGAAAGGCCGGGATCTGCTCGCGGTGCGCCCGGAGCTCGTCCTGCATCTCAGGGTGTTCGGCGAGCCGCTTCAACGCCGCGGCCAACAGCCGGGCGCTGGTCTCCTGGCCGGCCGCGAACAGGAACGTCGACGTTCGTACGACCGAAGTCACGTCCGGGGTGCTCCCGTCGGGGTACGTCGCGAGCGCGAGCTCGGTGAGCACGTCCTTGCGCGGCATGCGCCGGCGGTCCTCGATGTAGCCGGTGAACTGTTGGTCGAGCCACGAGAGGGGGTTCTCGCCGGGGTTGCCTTCCTGCCCGGCCCCGACCTCGCCGACGGTGCCGATCAGACCGAATCCCTCCCGGAACTCACGGTGGTCCGACTCCGGCACGCCCAGGAGATCGGCGACGGCCAACATGGCGAAGGGCTGGGTGTACGCGCTGATGAACTCGCACCGGCCGTCAGCGATGAACTCGTCGAGCTGTTGGTCGGCGAGGCGCCACATGAACGCTTCGTTGTCCTTCAGCCGCTTCGGCGTGATCAGGCGCATCAACAGCGCGCGCTCTTTGGTGTGGTCCGGCGGGTCCATCGTGACCATGTGCTCGTGCATCGGCAGCGCGTTCCGGTGCTCCGAGACGATGGTGCGCACGTCGTCACCCTCCAGCGGTACTGGGAACACCGCGTACGGGCCGACGACCGAGTTGCACGACGAGAAGGTGTCGGGGTCGTGGTACACCTCGTTCAGCTCGTCGTAGCCGGTGATCGCGACGACGCCGAGGTGGGGGAGCGCGAGCACGGGGCCGGCTCTGCGGAGCTCGTCGAAGTACGGGTACGGGTCCTCGACCAACGACTCGTCGGTGAAGAAGTCGATCGTCTCCCACTCGGGCAACGGGTCCTCCTCGGGTGCTGTGCGGCTGCTCAGCAATGCTGAGCAGTTGCTTAGCACCGGGGCCGCCGACGTGACAAGGTGTCGGCGTGGCAACCGTGCCCTCGTCGCGCCGGATCGGCGCGCAGGACTCCAAGACGCGCGTCCAGCTGGTGGACGCGGCGGAGCTCCTCCTGCGGGAGGAGGGCTACGCCGCGGTCACGTCGCGGCGCGGTCGCGGCCCGGGCCGGGCTGAAGCCACAGCTCGTGCACTACTACTTCCGCACGATGGACGACCTCTTCCTCGAGGTCCTCCGGCGACGGGCCGAGGAGAACCTGGTCCGCTTCGAACGGGCGATCACCGCCGACGCATCGTTGCGGACGCTGTGGCAGCTGAACGTCGACCCCCGGGGCGTCGCGTTCACGATGGAGTTCGTCGCGCTCGGCGAACCACCGCAAAGCGATCCGCGCCGAGGTCGCACGCTACGCGGAACGGTTCCGGGCCGCGCAGGTCGAGGCCTTCCGTGTCGTGCTCGCCCGTCACGGCATCGCCGAGGACCAGCTGCCGCCGATCGTCGCGCTGCTGATGACGACGGGTCTCTCGCAGGTGCTCGCGCTCGAAGACGCTCTGGGGGTCACTACCGGTCATGACATCACGCTCGAGTTCATCGAGCACACGATCGCCCGGCTCGAGCGTCAATCGGAGACGCGTCCCCGGGGCAACGGCACCGGCAGGTCCGTGTAGCTGGTGATGCCGGGCGGGGCCGCCACCACGTACGGGATCGCTTGGATTGCGGGCATCGCCGTCATGATCATGCCGAGGACCATGAAGTCCGCGAACGTGGTCGCTTCGAAGTCCGGCGGTGGGAGGTACTCGAGCGTGACGGTCACGGTGGGCCGGCCGTCGATGCGGATCACGTGGCCCTCCTTGATCGGCCAGTCGGGCTCGAGGGCCTGGCCCTTGCGCCACCGCACGTTGAGCTCGATGACTGTGCGGTTGCCGACCCGACCCTGCCAGCTCGCAGCGACGCCGGCGACGTGGCCGGCCGCGATGGTCCACGAGTCCATGACGACATCTTCGGTGGCCCGGGCGTACTCGGCCTCACACACGATGGCATCGAGCTCGATCCCGAGCGCATCGGCCACGAGCGCCACCGCCTCGCCGAAGACCGCCGTGCCCTGCGCGGCCATCCCGGGAAGCTCGGGATCGTCGATGGGCCGCCCGAAGCCGCACGGCAGCTCGGTGGCGGGCGAGTCGTAGAGCGTGGTGTCGGATCCTTCGTCGATGGTGATCTTGTCGATGCGGTCGCACACGTTGGTCGTCGCGATGCCGATCAGCTCGACGAAGCCCGGGCTGATGCCGGTGCCGAAGATCGTCGCACCGCCCTGCTCACACGCGCCGAGGACGCGTTCGCGATCAGCGACGTTGCTACGGCCGTTGATGAAGGCCGCGGTCGTGACGACGTTGACGCCGGCGGTGAGGATGCGCACGATCTCGTCGGTGCTCGGCCACATCGGGTTGTAGACGACGACGTCCGGCTTCAGGGCGAGCAGCGCGTCGACGTCGTCCGTCGCTGCGACGCCGAGCGGTTCGATGCCGCACAGCTCGCCCGCATCCTTCCCGACCTTGTCGGGCGACCAGGCGTAGCACCCGACGAGCTCGAGGCCGGGATCTGCGGCGACCGCGCGCACCGATCGCTTCCCGACGTTGCCAGTGGTCCACTGCACCACTCGCAACGCCATCAGCGTTCCCTCTGCGCCGAGCTCGTGCGCGCCGCCTGCTGCATCAGCTCACGCACCTGGCCGACCGCGGCGTGGACCGTCTCCGGCTGGCGCGCGACCACTTCGGCCAGATCCGTGGCGCCGCAGTTGCCGAGCATGGCGGGGAGGTGGTGCTCGATGCAGGTGAGCGAGAACTCGACGGGATCGCCGACTGCGAGCTCGTCGATGCGCACCACGACGTTCGCACCGGCCGCCTGCTCGATGTAGTGGTAGTGCGGCTCGTGCTCGAAGCAGTCGAAGCGCAGGTGCTCGAGCCCGTCGGCGGTACCGCAGACGTGGAGCGTGGCCCCGAAGTCGTCGAAGTGGATGCCTCCCTGACCGTCGCCGTAGGTCCGTTCGAGGATCTCGTTGGTCAGCCGGCGCGACTCCACGACCAGCTGGACGGCACCCGCGTCGACCGGGATGCAGTGCTCGGCGACCATCGGGATGGGCATCTGCTCGTAGCGATTGCCACGGCGGTACGGGGACTTCTGGCGGTCGATGGCCATCGCTCGCTCCTCTGCGTTGTACCGATCGGTCCAATAGTATGCGCCACGTGGACCTCTCGCTCACCGAGTCAGAACGCGATCTCGTCGGTTTGTGTCGTGACTTCGCACGGCGCGAGATCGCCCCACGCGCCCCCAGGCGTGGGAGGAGGGCCGCTGCCCGACCGATCTGCTCCGGGAGATGGGCGAGCTGGGTCTGCTCGGGATGCTGATCCCCGAGCAATGGGGCGGCATCGGCATGTCGACGGTCGGCTTCGTCGCCGCGATGGAGCAGATCGGCCTCGCGGACCAGTCCGTCGCAGCCGCGTGGCAGGCGCACGTCACCATCGGCTCGCTGCCGCTCCTGCTGTTCGGCACCGACTCACAGCGGGAGCGCTGGCTGCGCCCGCTGGCCGAGGGCCGCGCGCTCGGAGCGTTCGGCCTGACCGAGCCGGAGGCCGGATCGGACGCCCGTGGCATCCTCACCCGCGCGATGCGGCGGGACGGCGGCTGGCTCATCAACGGACGGAAGACGTTCATCTCGAACGCCGGCACGGACATGTCGTTCGGGGTCACACTGCTGGCGCGCACCGAGTCGGGTGACCCGAGCCGGCCGGCCTTCGCGAGCTTCGTCGTTGCTCGCGACGCCGACGGCTTCACCATGGGGCCGAAGATGCGAGGCATCGGGTGGAGGGGGCTCGACACCCGCGACCTGTTCTTCGACGACGTGTGGGTGCCCGAGGACCACCTCGTCGGCGACCCGGCGATGGGACTCAGCCAATTCCTGGGCACGCTCGAGGTCGGGCGCATCTCGATCGCTGCCCTCTCGCTGAGCCTCACGCAGGCCGTGCTGGACCTTGCGCTCGACCACGCGCGCAGGCGCGAGCAGTTCGGCGAGCCCATCTCGAAGTTCCAGGCGATCCAGTTCAAGCTCGCCGACGTCGCGACGGAGCTGGAAGCGGCGCGCTGGCTCACCTACCGGGCCGCATACCTCCGAGACACCGGGCAGCCGTTCCTCAAGGAAGCGTCGATGGCGAAGCTGAAGGCCAGCCGCATCGCAGTGTGGGCCGCGTCCGAAGCCGTCCAGATCCACGGAGGTGTCGGCTACATGCTCGAGTCGCCGGTGGCCCGCTTCTACTGCGATGCGAAGGTGCTCGAGATCGGCGAAGGCACGAACGAGATCCAGCACTTGGTGATAGCGCGGCGAGTTGGGTTGCTGAGTCACACCCGGACCAGGCGGCGGATCGCCGCGGCGATGTCGTCGCGGTCGGGGAGCCACGCTCGTTCGAGCTCGGGCGCGTACGGCGGGGGAGTCGGCGCCGCGCCGATCCGCTCGATGGGCGCGTCCAGGTCCCAGAAGCCCTCACGCGCGACCGTCGCGGCGATCTCGGCTCCGATGCCGAACGGAACGACGGCTTCGTGTGCGATGAGCAGCCGGCTGGTCTTCCGTACCGAGTCGAGGATCGGCGCCATGTCCAGTGGCGCGACGGTGCGCAGGTCGATCACCTCGACCGAGATCCCTTCGGTCGCGAGGGACTCGGCCGCGGTGACCGCTTCGTGCACCATCCGAGAGACCGAGACGACGGTGACGTCGCCTCCGGCGCGCACGACTGCGGACTTCCCGATCGGCACGATGTGGTCGGCCGGCGGCCGGGGCCCCTTCATGCCGTACAGCAGCCGGTTCTCGATGAACACGACCGGGTTCGGGTCCTGGATCGCGGCCCGCAGGAGCCCGTAGGTGTCGGCGGGGGTCGACGGCATGACCACGCTGAGCCCGGGAATGTGTGCGAGCAGCGCTTCGAGGCTTTGCGAATGCTGGCTCCCGGAAGACCGTCCCGCGCCGAACTGGGTGCGGACGGTCAGCGCCATCCGCGCCGCGCCGCCGGTCATGAACGGCAGCTTCGCGGCCTGGTTCAGCAGCTGGTCGAGGCACACGCCGATGAAGTCCAGGTACATGAGCTCGACGACGGGGTGCATGCCCGCCATCGCGGCGCCGACCCCGAGACCGACGATGGCGCTCTCCGAGATCGGGGTGTCCCGGACGCGATCGCCGAAGCGGTCGTACAGCCCGCGGGTCAGGCCGAAGACGTTGCCGCCCGCCCCGACGTCGATCCCCGCGAGGAAGACCCGCTCGTCGCCGGCCAGCTCGACTTCGAGCGCGGACCTGATCGCGTCCATCGTTCGGAACGTCGGGGCGTCGGCGGCTGGCGCCGCGGGCTCGGCCCGATCGGGTCTCGGGCGGGTGACGAAGTCGGTCAGCGTGGCGACCGCGGGCGCCGTCATCGCTCGAGCCGTCTCGACGGCTGAGTCGAGCTCGCGCGCGACCGATGACTCCATGGACGTGAGCGTCCCGGCGGTGACACCCGCCGATCGGAGCCGGCGCGCGCTGACCAACAGGGGATCGTGCGCTTCCCACTCGCGCACTTCCTCGGGGGACCGGTACCGCTCCGGGTCACCTTCGTAGTGGCCGTGCCACCGGTAGGTGACCGCTTCGACGACGAGGGGTCCCTTCCCGGCCCGAGCCGCCGCGGTCGCGGTGGTCATCACCGCGGCGGTTGCCGCGACGTCGTTGCCGTCGACCGAGGCGTAATCGACGCCGTAGCCGGCGGCGCGCTGCTCGAGTGGTGCTGCGTGCTGCGCCTCGGCCGAGGAGAACTCTGCGTAGCCGTTGTTCTCACAGAAGAAGATCACCGGAAGCGCCCAGACCGCGGCGAGGTTGAGCGCTTCGTGGAAGGTGCCGTGCGCGACCGCCCCGTCGCCGAAGCACGCCACGGCGACGCTGCCGTCGCGGCGCAGCTGCGCGGCAGTCGCTGCACCCGCCGCGATCGGCAGCCCGGCCGCGACGATCCCGTTGGCGCCGAAGATGCCGATCGACGGATCGGCGATGTGCATCGAGCCGCCGCGCCCCCGATTCGTTCCGGCGTCCTTGGCCATGAGCTCGGCGAACATCCCGAGCGGGTCCAGACCCTTCGCGAGACAGTGCCCGTGGCCGCGATGGGTGGACGTGATGACGTCGGTGGGCGCGAGTGGCCAACCGGCACCGACGGCCGACGCCTCCTGCCCGATCGACAGGTGCACGAAGCCCGGCACCGCGCCGTCGCGGTACAGCACGGCCACCCGCGTCTCGAAGCCCCGGATCACGAGCATCCGGCGGTGCATCTCCAGGAGGTCGGCGGCCTCGAACATGAAGCAGGTATTGTACTGGTCGGTACAAAACCGGGAAACGGCCGGCCCTCGGCCACCGGGACCGCGGGGAGAAGGCGAAGGGGCGATGGACGAGCCGATGGACATCCCTGCGACCTTGGGTGGCGGTGCGGACGTGACGGGAAAGCGGGTGGTGATCACCGGTGCCGGCCGGGGGCTGGGCCGGCTGCTCGCACACGCGTTCTCACAGGGTGGCGCGTGCGTGGCGCTGGCGGCGCGGACCGAGACGGACCTCAAGGCGGTGGCCGCCGACCTGCCCGGACCGTCCGTGGTCTGCTGCGGCGACGTGACCGACCGCGGCTTCAACGACGCGATCGCCGATGCGGCGGTGGCCGAATGGGGCGGCCTGGACGTCTGGATCTGCAACGCGGGGATCTCGCCGGTGCTGGCCGGACCGCTCGAGACGGACCCTGCGGTCTGGCGCCAGATCCTCGAGGTGAACCTGACCGGCGCGTTCCTCGGCGCTCGCGCCGCGGCCCGAGTGGTGGGGGAGGGCGGGCGCCTGATCTTCACCGGCTCGGTCCTGGGCGAGCGGCCGCGTGCCGGGCTCACCGCGTACAGCGCCTCGAAAGCCGGTCTCGTCGGCCTGGCGAAGGGCCTCGCGCTCGATCTGGCGGCCTCCGGCATCACCGTGAACGTCGTCGCGCCGGGATGGTTCGACTCGCCGATGGCCGAGGGGTGGAAGAACAACCCGGAGCTGGGTGGTGGTGTGCTCGGGCACACGGCGCAGAAGCGCTGGGGGACGTCGAGCGACCTGGCCGGCGCGTACCAGTTCCTTGCGTCGGACGCGTCGGCGTTCGTCACGGGCACGGTGCTCAACGTCGATGGCGGGTACCTGCTCGTATGAACGGGACCCGACGCGTCATCGCGATCACTGGCGCAGGCGGAGCGCTCGGCGGCGCGCTCTCCCGTCACTTCGCCGGCCAGCCCGACACGGACGTTGTCCTGAGCGACATCAGCGTGGCGGCGCTCGACGCCACCGTGGACGGCCTGCCGGAGCATCGGGGCGCGGTCGAGGTGCTGCCGGCGGACGTCGGTGCGCTCGCGGAGGTCGAAGCCGTCGTCGGCCGGGCGGTGGAGCGCTTCGGCCGGCTCGACGGGTTCATCAGCAACGCCGGGGTGCTCTCGCCCAACGGTCGCATCCACAACCTGGCGACCGAGGACTGGGAGCGATCACTTCGGGTCAACGTGCTCGGTGCGGTCAACGGCATTCGGGCCGCGGTTCCGGTCATGCGCACGCAGCAGTCCGGTTCCATCGTCCTCACCGCTTCGGTCGCCGGGCTCACCGCGTGGTCGCACGCCGCGCCGTATTGCGCGACGAAGGCGGCGGTGATCCAGCTCGCGAAGGTCGCCGCGGTCGAGTACGCGCGAGACGGGATACGGGTCAACTGCGTGTGCCCCGGGACGTTCCGTTCGGGGATCCACGCGGAGCTGCCGCCGGAAGCGCTCGACGCGATCGCGGCGAAGCATCCCCTCGGGCTCGGTGCCGCCGACGATCTCGTCGGCGCGTACTCCTACCTCGCCGGCGACGCGGCCCGCTGGACGACCGGGTCGGCGATCGTGGTCGACGGCGGCTACTCGGCGCCGTAGTGACCTCCGTGGAGCGGCCGTCGATGGATCCGGACCTGAGCTGGCTCGCAGTGCTCGAGCACCATGCGGGCCGGACGCCGCAGCAGCCGCTCGCGATCTTCGGCGACGAGACCGTCACCTACGGCGAGATGTCGACGCGTGCCGCCGGGCTGGCGGCCGGGCTGCACGAGCGCGGCGTCCGCGCCGGAGACGTCGTCGGCCTGCTCTCGTACAACTGCACCGAGTTCCTCGAGACCATCTTCGCGGCCAACGACCTGGGCGCGATCGCGATGCCGATCAACTGGCGGCTCGCCGCGCCCGAGCTGCGGTACATCCTCGACCACTCGGAGGCCCGTGCGCTGGTGTGCGACGAGCCCGCTCGTCGGCCTCGCCGACGAAGCGACGGCGGGCCTGGAGCGCGAGATCGCCCGTGTGTGCATCGCACGGGTGGCTCCCGACGGGTGGACCGCGCTGGCCGATGTCCGGAAGGCCGCGGGAACCGTCGCCGCGCGTTCGCGCGTCAGGCGACGACGTGCACCGGCTGATGTACACGTCGGGGACCACGGGCCGACCGAAGGGCGTCATGATCACCCACGCCAACCTGGCGTGGAAGAACCTTGCGCACATCGTCGAGTTCGGCTTCACCAGCGCGGATCTCGGGCTCGCGTGCGGTCCGCTGTACCACGTCGGCGCGCTCGACCTCACGACGACGTCGCTCATCGCCGCGGGCGCGACCACGATCATCCACCGGGTCTTCGACGCGCGTGCCGTCGTCGACGAGATCGAGCGGTCGCGGGTGACGACGGTGTGGCTCGCCCCGGCCATGGTCAACGCGATCATGGCGCTGCCCGACATCGAGCAGCGCGACCTCTCGTCGGTGCGGCTCGTCATCAACGGGGGCGAGAAGATGCCGATCCCGCTCATCGAGCGGATCCAGCGGACCTTCTCCGTCGGCGTGGTTCGCCGACGCGTACGGCCTCACCGAGACGGTCTCGGGCGACACCTTCCTCGACCGCGACAGCCTCGTGCGCAAGCTGGGCAGCGTCGGCCGCCCGTGCCTCTACCTCGAGCTCGACGTCTGGGACGAGCACGGCACCTCGGTGCCGGCCGGGCGAACGGGGTGAGGTCGTCCTGCGCGGCCCCAAGGTGTTCAAGGGCTACTGGCGCGACCCGGAGGCGACGGCTGCGGCGTTCACCGGCGGCTGGTTCCACACCGGAGACATCGGCGTGCAGCGATGACGACGGGTACGTCTTCATCGTCGATCGGCTCAAGGACATGATCGTGTCGGGCGGTGAGAACATCGCCAGCTCCGAGATCGAGCGGGTGCTCTACGAGCACGAGGCGGTCGTCGAGGCTGCCGTCGTCGCGCGTCGGGACGACCGATGGGGCGAGGTCCCGGTCGCGTACGTCGTGCGTGGGCCAGGATGCGACCGACGACGTCCGAGGTGCTCGTCGAGCACTGCCGTCGCCAGCTCGCGCGGTTCAAGGTGCCGAAGGACGTGGTGCTCATCGAAGCGCTCCCGAGGAACCCTTCGGGCAAGGTCCTCAAGCGAGAGCTGCGCGACCGATCAGTCTGAGTCGCAGGTGCGCCATGAACGTCGCCGACCAGTCCATGAGGTCGATCGGGACGGAGTAGCCCGACTCGTCGTTGATCGTCGCCCAGTTCTGCGCGATGTCCTCGATCGTCGGTGTCACCGTCCACGTGGAGGTACCCGGGCGTCGAAGCGATGAACATCCGCGCGAAGCGACCGGCGCCCGCGGCATAGATCTCACCGCTGACCGGGCAGTCCTCGTGGGCGAGGAACGCGACGATCGGTGCGACGAGCTCCGGCGCCATCGGCGCGGCTCCGGCGGGCTCGGCCGGCTGACCGGCCATGCGCGTCATCGCCGCCGGCGCGATGAGGTTGACCTTGATGCCGAGCGCGTCGCCGGCGGTCGCGAGGCTGCGGGTCATGCCGATCACGGCCGCCTTGGCGGTGGCGTACGAGAGGTTCGTCGGGAAGCCCGAACAGCCCCGTGGACGTCGTCATGACGATCCGGCCGTAGCCCTGCTGCGACCATGTGCGGCCATGCGGCGCGCGTGCGTGTTGAACGAGCCGGCGACGTGGACCGCGAGGTGCCGGGCCAGGTTCTCTGCATCGGCCTTGGGAAAGCCCGCCCAGCGCATGATGCCGGCGTTGTTGATCAGGATGTCGAGGCGTCCGAACTGCTCGACCGCCGCGTCGATGAGCTGCCTCGGCGCCGGCAGTGGTGGAGACGTCGCTACCGTCCGCCATCGCCATGCCGCCGGCGCGCGCCGATCTCCGCGGCGACCGCGGACGCGGGTTCGGCGTCGGCGCCGTCGCCCTGCATCGAGCCGCCGAGGTCGTTGACGACGACCCGCGCGCCGCGCTCGGCGAGCAGGCGGGCGTACGCCCGGCCGATGCCGCGTCCCGCGCCGGTGACGACCGCGACCCGTCCCTCGAAGCTGTGCTCGGCCACCCGGGACCCTTCAGGTCGTGTACCGACCAGTCACTATACTTTTGGGCTTCGTACCTCGACGCGGGAGCGCTGGTGTCCGCCGTCCTCTATTCGGCCTCCGACCACGTCGGCGTCATCACGCTCGAACCGGCCCGAGCGCGCAACGCGGTCGACCGGGAGATGGCGCTCGGCCTCGAGGCTGCGGTCGACGCATCGAGGCACGATCCCGACGTCCGGGTCGGCGTCCTGGGCGCCAACACCGCAGACCAGGCCCGTCCCGTCTTCTGTGCCGGCGCCGATCTCGAGGTCATCCGGGAGACGGGCTCCGCCGCGACGCTCGACACCGAGCGGGGCGGGTTCGGCGGGTTCGTGTACCGCGAGCGGACGAAGCCGATCGTGGTCGCGGTCGACGGCCTCGCGACCGCGGGTGGCCTGGAGATCGTCCTCGCGGCGGACATCGTCGTGGCGACCACCCGATCGGCGTTCGGACTCGCCGAGGTTCGACGCAACCTGATCGCCGCGGCCGGTGGGCTGTTCCGGCTCCCGCGCGGATCGGCCGCGCGACGGCGATGGACGCGATCCTCACCGGTGAGCCGATCGACGCGCGCCGCGCGTTCGACCTCGGACTCGTCAGCCGGCTGGTCGAGCCGGGGATGCCGCGGCGCGAGGCGCTGCGCGTCGCGCAGCAGATCGTCATCGTGCGGCTCCGCTCGCCGTGCGGGCCAGCCGGCGCGTCGTCCTCGCGGCCGCGACCGAGCCCGACGACCGGCTGCGGCAGGTCTCGAACGAGGCTCCTGGACGAGCTGCTCGACCTCCGAGGACGCCAAGGAGGGCCTGCTCGCCTTCGCCGAGAAGCGCCCGGCCCGATGGCAGGGCCGCTGATGGATGCAACGCCCGCGAGTACGGTCGCAGCCGATGCCGCGACCCGCGCCGACCGACGAGCCCCGACGCAGCGAGAACTGGAAGGCGCGTCGCGACGTGATCGTCGACACCTCGGCCCTGGTCTTCGCGCAAGCGCGGCTACCACGCCACGGGCATCGCGGAGCTGTGCGAGGTCAACGGCCTCGGCAAGGGCGCCTTCTACTACTACATCAAGTCGAAGGAGGAGCTCCTCGCCGCGATCCACGACCGGGTGATGGACGAGGTGATGCTCGGCGCGGACCGGGTCACGGAAGCGGGCGGGTCACCGTCCGAGCAGCTGGCCATGCTGGGTGACGAGCTGCTCGACGTCATCCATCGCTATCCCGATCACGTCTGGGTCTTCCTCCACGAGTTCCCGGCGCTCACCGACGAGCGCGCCGAGCAGTTCCGCGTGCGCCGGCGGGAGTACGAGCGCCGGGTCGAGGCGGTCCTGCAGGCCGGGATCGACTCCGGGGAGTTCCGCGACATCGACGCGCGGCTCACCGCGTTCGCGTGGCTCGGCATGCACAACTACACGTACCTGTGGCTCAAGGCGGGTGGCCGGGTGTCCGCACGCGACGTCGCGAAGCCGTTCGCCGACATCTTCATCCGCGGGATCGCGTCCTGCGTCAGGACTGCGCGAGCTACGCGGTCACCTTCGGCGCGAACCCGAGGAGCCCGCCCAACGTCCCGCCGACCAGGGCCGCACGCTCGTCGGCGGGGAGGTCGCCGAGCTCGCGTGCCAGGAGCTCGCGGCTGCCGCGGAACGTTCCTTCGGCGTGCGGGTAGTCGTTGCCCCACACGATCGTCGACAACCCGGTGACGTGCCGGCACGCGACGGCGACCGGGTCGTCCTGGAACGAGACGTGGAACTGGCGGCGGACGTACTCGCTCGGCTTCAGCGGGTACGGCCACTTCTCGTTCAGGCGGAACAGCTGCGCCATGTTCGGCTGGTCGTCGGCGGGCCGGGTGTCGTCCCAGACTCCGAGCCACCAGTCGGCGTCCTGGCCGGTGCCGGTGACCCAGCACTTGTCCATGCTGCCGACCAGCGACGCGAGCCAGTGCGCGTTGAACTCGATCAGCGCGAAGTGCAGGTCGGGGTAGCGCTCGGGAACGCCGCCGCCGATCAGCTGGCACATGACCTGCTGCGGGACGATCGGCCCGTAGACGCACTGCGTGATCATCCGCTTCGACGCCGACTTCTCGGTCATCGGCTGGTTGACCTGCGCGGCCGACTCCATGACGACCTTCAGCGTCGTCGCCTCCGGGTCGTCCACCTTCACGCCGCCGGTCTGCGTGTGGATGAACACGTGCACGCCGTTGGCCTGCGCCGCGGCCCACACCGGGTCGAGATCGCGCGAGTAGTACGGCAGGGGAGGGGTGGCGGGCAGCAGGATCGCCCGGAACCCGGCCGCGGCGACACGCTCGATCTCGACGACGGCATCGCCGATGTCGGTGAGGGGCACGGGCGCCGTCGGCGCGAGCCGATCGAAGTGCGGGGTGAACCGCTCGACGACGTAGTCGTTGTAGACGCGCGCGTGCGCCATCGACAGCTCGTGGTCGTCGGAGTACAGCCCGAACAGCGACAGGTTCGGGTGCATCACCTGCACGTCGACGCCGTCGAGGTCCATGTCCTCGAGGATGTGCTCGGGATCGCCTTCCGGCATCCGCCCGCCGGTCTGGCGGTACCGGGAGATCGTCCAGCCCTCGTACCCCGGCGTGTGCAGCCGGCGGAAGATCCGGGCACCGTTCTCGACGAACGGCTCGATCTCGAAGTCCTCCTCCCAGACGGCCCGGTCGCGCAGGTGCTTCGGGAGGCGGGTCTTGAACAGATCGATGGGCTCGAGGAGGTGCCCGTCGGCGGAGACGACGAAGTCCTGGTCCACGCAGCCGAGGCTAACCCGACCGGTCGGTACATACAATGCTCGGGCAGTCCCCGGCGCCCGGGGTGTGAAGGAGAAGCGACCGTGACGAAGCGCTGGAAGCAACGCCCGCCCGGCTCGACCTGGGGGGACTGGGGCGACGACGACGAGCTCGGCCGCATCAACCTGCTCACCCCCGAGAAGGTGCTCGAGGGCGTGCGCGAGGTCGAGGCCGGCGTCAGCTTCTGCCTCAGCCTGCCGCTCGACTACCCGGGTGGGACCGCGCTGAACCAGCGGCGACACCCGCCGGTCGTCGCGCCGACCGAGGACATGGAGGGCAACCCCGCGACCTTCTACAACGTCCACATGAGCGAGATGGAGGCGTGGGGCGACCCGCGCTACGTGGACGTGTGGGCCGACGACGTGGTGACGCTGTCGCTGCAGTACTCGACGCAGTGGGACTCGCTCGCGCACGTCGGCGCCGAGTTCGATGCCGACGGCGACGGGATCGAGGAGGCCGTCTACTACAACGGCTACCGCGCCGGCGTCGACCTCGTCGGGCCGCAGCCGGACGCCGCGGGCGACGGTGGCGACCACCGCTGCTTCGCGCACCACCTCGGGCTGGAGCACATGGCCTTCCACGGCGTGCAGGGACGCGGCGTCCTCGTCGACCTCGCGCACCATCTCGGCCACGACTGGCGCGGCGTCGACCGCGCGACGCTCGAGGAGATCATGGCGGCGGACAACGTCGTCGTCGAGCCGGGCGACATGCTCCTGTTGCACACGGGCTTCGCCACCGAGATCCTCGCGATGAACCGCGAGCCGGACCCGGTGAAGATCCACACGATGTGCACGTACCTCGACGCGCGCGACGAGTCGTTGCTCGAGTGGATCGCCGAGTCGCAGATCTCCGCGCTTGGTCGCCGACAACTACGCGGTCGAGGGGCTGCTCGGCAAGGACCGCGACCCGAGCCGGCACTCGTTCCTGCCGATCCACCACCTCTGCCTCTTCAAGCTCGGCGTCCCGCTCGGGGAGATGTGGTACCTGCACGAGCTCGCGGGCTGGCTGCGCGAGCACGACCGGAGCCGCTTCCTGCTCACCGCCCCGCCGCTGCGGATGCCCGGGAGTGGTGGGTCACCCGTACGCCCGTCGCCACCGTCTGACGACCGCGAGAGGCGGAACGCCTTGTAGTCGCTCTCGACGACCCTCGCGATCTCCTTGAAGAGCTTCGGCCGACCGCCCGAGTTCAGGAGGTACTTGCGCGGCTTGCCCGGGATGTTGGTGCCGAAGAAGTAGCTGCTCTCACCGAACGGCGACTCGCGGCGCCCCGGTCCACCATGGCGGTCCACTCGTCCTCGGCCGCCGGGTCGACCTCGATCGTGTCGAAGCCGTGGTCGCGCACGAAGGTCGAGCGCGTCGGTGACGAAGTCGACCTGGTCGCCGTTGTAGCGCGGGTTGTTGCCCGCGGCGGCGTGCGGGCCCGCCGGGGAAGAACAAGTTCGGGAAGCCGGTGGTCTGCACGCCGAGGAACGTCTTCGGTCCGTCGGCCCAGTGGTCCACGAGCGCGACGCCGTCGCGGCCGCGGATCCCCATGCGCGTGAGCGCGCCGGTGCCGAAGTCGAAGCCCGGTCGCCCACACGACGATGTCGAAGCTCCTGCACGCCGTCGACCGTCTCGATGCCGTGCTCGGTCATGCGCAGGATCGGCGTCTGCTTCAGGTCGACGAGCGATGACGTTCGGCTGGTTGTACGCCTCGTAGTACCCGGTGACGAACGGCGGCCGCTTCTCGCGCGAACCGGTGGTCGTCGGGGATGAGCTTCGCCGCGGTCTCGGGATCGTCGACGATGCCGCGGATCTTCTCGGCGATGAACTCGCACCACTCGGCGTTCGCCGCGGGATCGAACAGCAGGTCGGTGTAGTTGCTGGAGAGCTTCGAGAAGCCGGGGCTGCTCCACATCTTCTCGAAGAACGCCTGGCGCTCCTCCTCGGAGTCATCGAATGTGCCGCGATCGTGCGCGACGTGCAGGAACCCGGCGACCGACGTGTTGAGCGTCTCGCGGATCGCCTCGAAGTCCGCTCGGAGCTGGGCCTGCTCGGCGGCGGTGATGGGTGCGTTGTTGAGCGGCGTGCACCAGTTGGCGCTGCGTTGGTACACCGTCAGCGACGCGACCTCGTCCGCGATGGCGGGGATCAGCTGGACGCCGCTCGAACCGGTGCCGATGACCGCGACGCGCTTGCCGGCGAAGTCGACCGGTGTGGCCGGCCATCGCCCGGTGTGGTGCTGCTCGCCGCGGAAGTCGTCACGCCCCGCGCACGTCGGGGAAGAACGGCACCGAGAGGACGCCGGTCGCCGGCAACGAGGAACCGGGCCCGGTGCTCCGAGCCGTCGCCGACCACGACGTGTCCACGTCCCCGACGACCTCGTCGTACTCGGCCGACCTGACGGGGGCGTCGAAGCGCATGTGGCGGCGCAGGTCGAACCGGTCGACGACGTGGTTGAGGTAGCGCTCGGTCTCGGGCTGCTCGGCGAAGTGCTCCTGCCACTCCCACTCGTCGAACAGCTCCTGGGAGAACAGGTAGGCGTACGTGTAGCTCTCGGAGTCGAACCGGGCGCCGGGGTAGCGGTTCCAGAACCAGGTGCCGCCCACGCCGCCGCCGGCCTCGACCAGCGCGGCGGTGAACCCGGCTTCGACGCGCGCGGTACAGCTGGTAGATGCCGGTGATCCCGGCGCCGACGACCAGCACGTCGACGTCGGTCCCGGCCGGATCCGCGTTGGTTTCGCTCACGTGCTGCTCCGGGGTGGCCCACGATTGTACCGACCGGTCGGGTTAGCATACCGTCCGCGGGAATCCACTCGGAGAGGGAAGGGGCCGCGGGTGGCGATCATGGACCGGAAGTGGTCGGCGCGGCCGGTGCCCTACGCGATGGAGGTCCCGGACCGCGCGCCCAAGGAGCGTTACTTCGACCCCGACTTCTACGCGATGGAGTGCGAGCTGCTGTGGCCCCGGGTCTGGCAGATGGCGTGCCGGCTCGAGGAGATCCCGGCGCCGCGCGACTTCGTCGAGTACGAGATCCTCGACCAGTCGATCATCGTGGTGCGCAACGACGACATGACGGTGCGGCGCATTCCAGAACGCGTGCCGCCATCGGGGCGTCAAGGTCGTCGAGGGTCGCGGGATCCTGCGAGAGCGGGTTCACCTGCCCGTTCCACGGCTGGTGCTACGGCCTCGACGGCGCGAACACCCACGTCACGCAACGCAAGACGTTCGCCGAGCACAACCTCGCGCCGGAGGACATCGACCTCACGCCGGTCCGGTGCGAGACGTGGGGTGGTTGCGCGTGGATCAACCTCGACGACGATGCACCACCGCTGCGCCGAGTGCATCGAGCCGTTCGCGTCCATCGCCGACGCGTGGAAGATGGAGTCGCTGCGGGCCGAGAAGTGGTACGCCGCGCGCCTCCCGGTGAACTGGAAGCTCGCGCAGGAGGCATTCGTCGAGCAGTACCACGTGATCGAGACGCACCCCGAGCTCGTGATCCCCGGGCGGTTCCCGCCGCGCAACGGTGCGGCGTTCGACCCGCGGACGTTCGTCGACGCGGAGATCCACTACCTCCACGTGATGAGCGACGGCATGGACGGGATGGTGCACGCGAACGACGTGCGCATCGCGGAGGGCCTGCGCGACATCGAGCTGCCCGCCGATCCGGACCCGGCGATGGCGACCTGGCAGCGCACGCTCAACGACGCGGTCGTGAGCTGGTACCGGGCGCGAGGGCTGTGACGTCCCGGACCTGAACGAGCTCGAGCGAGCAGGACTCAACGAGCCGATGGGCTACTGCTTCCCGCACTTCTTCCTGCTGCCGATGTACAGCAGCGCGTCGTCGTACCGGTTCCGCCCGCTCGGGCCGGAGGAGACGCTGATGGAGATCTGGTCGCTCGCGCGCTTCCCGAAGGGCGCCGAGCCGTTGCACCTCGCGCCGCCCGAGGTGTGGGAGAGCGACGATCCCCGGTGGCCGCCGATCCCGTCGCAGGACTTCTCGAACCTGCCGCGCCAGCAGCAGGGTCTGCACGCGAGGGGCTTCGAGTACCTGCGGCTCTCCGAGCGGGCCGAGGGCCACATCTCCAACTTCGAACGGACCGTCGACGGCTTCCTCGCGGGCCTGCCCTACGAGCGGCTGCTCCCGGCGCTGCGCGCCGTCAACGTGAACCCGCTCGAGATGCCGATCGTGGACGTCGGTCTGTGAGCGCGACGATCGTACGCCGAGGTGGTCGAAGGTGTGCGCGCGGTGATCGCCGCGTACACGCACGCGCTGGACGACGGCCGGACCGACGACGTCGTCGCGACCTTCTGCCCCGACGGCGTCTGCGAGATCCCGGGCATGGGCACCCACGAAGGCCACGACGCGCTGCGCGCCGCGTACGCGCAGCTGGACGCCACGACGCCCTCAGCGCCATCTCGTCGTCAACACGCTCGTCACGGATTGGCACGACGACGACGCGACCGCGATCAGCGACGTGATCTTCATCCTCCAGGGCGACGCCGGCTGGGCGATCCAGGTCGTCGGCCGGTACCGGGACACCCTGCACCGCGACGGGCACGGCCTGGCGGTTCCACCGCCGCGCGGCCGAGTTCGTGACGTGACGGCCGGCCTGCCGCGCGCGAACTGAGACTAGTATCACTCCGCCGCGGCCGGGAGCGACCGCGAGGTGGACGAAACGGAGCGAAGCGCAGTGGAGATCCCGAAGATCATCAGTGTCGACGACCACGTCGTCGAGCCTCGCCACGTCTGGCAGACGTGGCTCCCCGCGAAGCTCCGGGAGCGGGGGCCCCGGGTCGAGGAGCGCCGCTTCGGCGACTTCCGCCTCTTCCCGGGGGCGAAGTACTCCAACCCCGAGGACCCGGAGGGCGACTGGGGGAGTGCGTGGATCTACGAGGACAAGGTCATCTACGTGCACAAGAAGTTCGTGGCGATCCCGAACGAGGCCACGCCGGGCGGCGACGTGAGCAAGTTCGACCGCACGAAGATGGTGATGACCGCGGTCACCTACGACGGGATGCGCGACGGCTGCTACGACCGCGACGCGCGGGTCAAGGACTTCGCGCTCAACTGGTGTGACGGCTCGTTGCCGTTCCCGACCTTCCCGCGCTTCTGCGGCCAGACGTTCTACGAGGCGAGCGACAAGGACCTCGCGCTCGCGTGCATCAAGGCGTACAACGACTGGATGGTGGAGGAGTGGTGCGCGCCATCGGGCGGCGTGAACATCCCGCTGTGCCTCATGCCGCTGTGGGACGTCGACCTCGCGGTCGAGGAGATCCGCCGCAACGCCGAGCGTGGCGTGCGCGCGTTCTGCTTCAGCGAGCTCCCGACCCGCCTGAAGCTGCCGAGCATCCACACCGGCCACTGGGATCCGGTCTTCTCCGTGTGCAACGACACCGGCGTGACGCTGTGCATGCACATCGGGTCGTCGTCGAGCGATCCGGTGGCGTCGCCCGACTCGCCGGGCGGCGTGGGCGGGACGCTGGCGTTCAACAACTCGATGGCGTCTCTTGCGGACTACCTGTTCTCGGGCAAGCTCATCCAGTTCCCGAAGCTCAAGCTCGCGTACTCCGAGGGCCAGATCGGCTGGATCCCCTACGCGCTCGAGCGGGCCGACACGGTGTGGGAGCACCACGACGCCTGGCAGCACTCCAAGGAGCTGATCCCGGAGCCCCCGTCGACCTACTACTACGGGCGGATCTTCGGCTGCTTCACCGCCGACCGGGTCGGGCTCGCGAACCTCGACCTCGTCGGCCGGGACAACATCTGCTTCGAGACCGACTACCCGCACACCGACACGACGTGGCCGGAGCTCGAAGGAGTACGTCGAGGCGATGGTCGCGGACTCCGGGCTCGACGAGGAGACCACCTACAAGGTGCTGCGCGGCAACGCGATCCGGATGCTCGAGCTCGATCGAGTCTGAACCGACCGGAGTCGAACGCATGACCCTCACCGACCAGCAGCGACGTCTACTACGACCCGTACGACTTCGAGATCGATGCCGATCCGTATCCGGTCTGGGCCCGCATGCGCGACGAGGCGCCGCTCTACTACAACGAGAAGTACGACTTCTACGCGTTGAGCCGCTTCGAGGACGTCGAGCAGGGCCTGATCGACTGGGAGACGTTCAGCTCCGGTCGCAGCGACATCCTCGAGATCATCAAGGCGAACGTCGAGCTCCCGCCCGGACTGATCCTCTTCGAGGACCCGCCGATCCACGACATCCATCGGGGGCTGCTGTCGCGGGTCTTCACGCCCAAGAAGATGAACGAGCTCGAGTCGAAGGTGCGCGAGTTCTGCGCGCGCAGCCTCGACCCGCTCGTCGCCGGGGGACGATTCGACTTCGTCAAGGACCTCGGCGCGCAGATGCCGATGCGCACGATCGGGTACCTCCTCGGGATCCCCGAGGAGGACCAGGAGGCGATCCGCGACCAGCTCGACCAGGGCCTGCACCTCGAGGAGGGCGAGGAGATGGCCGTCCCCGAGATCACCACCGAGGTCTTCGACGACTACATCGACTGGCGGGCGGAGCACCCCTCCGACGACCTCATGACCCAGCTGCTCAACGCCGAGTTCGTCGACGAGACCGGGACGACGCGCACGCTCACGCCGCGAGGAGGTGCTCATGATCGTCAACCTGATCGCGGGCGCCGGCAACGAGACGACGACCCGCTTGATCGGCTTCACCGGCAAGGTGCTCGCCGACCATCCGGACCAGCGGCGCGAGATCGCGGAGGACCGCGCCCTCGTCCCGCAGGCGATCGAGGAGCTGCTCCGCTACGAGGCGCCGTCGCCGGTGCAGGGGCGCTACGTCACCCGCGACACCGAGCACCACGGCCACACGGTCCCGGAGGGGAGCGCGATGTTGCTGCTGGTCGCGTCGGCCAACCGGGACCCGAACCAGTTCCCCGGATGCCGACCGCTTCGACATCCACCGCAAGATCTCGCACAACCTCACCTTCGGCTACGGCATCCACTTCTGCCTCGGCGCCGCGCTGGCCCGGCTCGAGGGTCGGGTCGCGCTCGACGAGGTGCTGCAGCGGTTCCCGGAGTGGGAGATCGACTGGGATCACGCGGTCCAGGCCCGCACCTCCACCGTGCGCGGCTGGGAGTCGCTCCCCGTCGTCACTCCCTGAGCGCGGCCGTCGATCGACCGACTCCCAGCAGGCCCTGCCGCGTCGCTTCAACCCGGTACATCGCGGGAGACGCGGTGCCTATCGACCGCGTTGCGCACCGCCTTGACGGCGAACGGAAGGTGGCTGTCCCCGCCAGGGGCTCAGTCCACCGTCAGGACGGCCCGCAGCCATTCGTCGAGGTCTCGGTTTGCCCGCTCGGCGAGCCTGGTGCCCGCGAACAGCTGGAAGCCGTGGGGCGCGCCCGGCGTACACGTGCAGCTCCGTCGGAACGTCGGCCTCGCTGAGGCGGGTCGCGTACTCGACCCCTTCGTCCCGCAGACCGTCGACCGACCCGACGGACACGAACGTCGGGGGAGGCCGGAGACATCGGTCGCCCGGGCGGCGGCCGCGTCGGCGGGGACGTCGGCGCGTCCCGGAGAGATGGCCGAGGTACCGCTGCCAGGCGTAGGTGTTGGCCTCGGCGCTCCACACGGGCATGCCGTCCCGACGACTCGAGACCGTGGTCTGGCGGTCATCGAGCATCGGCGCCTCGAGGATCTGGAACCGGAGGCCGGGCTCGTCGCGGTCCCGGACCCGGAGCGCGAGCGCGGCGGCGAGCCCGCCACCGGCGCTCAACCCCGCCACACCGATCCGCCGGGAGTCCACACCGAGCTCGTCGGTGTGCGCGAACAACCACTGCAACGCGTGATGGCAGTCGTCGAGCGCGGCGGGGTAGGGGTGTTCCGGCGCGAGCCGGTATTCGACCGACACCCCCACGCATCCCAGGTGCGCGCACCAGTGCTCGAAGCGGGGGTCGTCCAGGCTCCGGTTGCCGATGACGTAGCCGCCACCGTGCATGCCGAAGATCGCCGGCAGCGGGGCCGGCGCGATTCGCCGGTCGGTGCACGCGCACCACGATGGGCGGATCGACGGACACGACCCGATCGGTGCGTTCCACCGCCGGGGACGACATCGGTGGCGCCACCGTGAGGAGCGCGCACATCTCCGCGACCGTCTCGTCCGAGTAGGTCATCCAGGCGACGGGCGCGATCGAGCGCGGCCAGCTCGGGATCGACCTCTCCCAACCGGTTCACGTCGATCCGGACGGGGCCGCGTGCGCACCGCGGCGACGACACCGCCGTCGACGCGCAGGTCGATGCCCGTGATGAAGGAGGCCGCCGGGCTCACCAGGAACTCGACCGCGGCCGCGATGTCGTCCGGCGTGCCGAGCCTCCCGCACGCCGACATCTCGATCATGGCGCGCATGGCAGTCGCCGAACGGACCGGACAGCTCGGCCGCGCCCATCGGGGTGGCGATGATGCCCGGACTGATCGACACGACCCGTCCGCCGCGTCGCCCCCAGATGACCGAGGCGGCCTCGACGCGCACCTGGTTCGCCCGCTTGGCGAGTCCGTACGCGACGCCGGGCACCATCGACCCGGGATCGAGCTCGGTCAACGACGCGAGCTCGTCGGTCGGGGTCGCGGCGAGACGCCGGAGGACATCGCTCGGGAGGTCGGTCATCGAGCCGGCCATGCTCGCGATGCACACCGCGACCGTGCCCGGTTGCACGTAGGGCTCGAACTCGTCGAGCACGCGCGCGGTCCCGATCACGTCGATCGCGACGATCTGCTCCGGCGTCGCCTGCACCGGGGAGACGCCGGCGGTGTGCACCACCGAGCGCAGGCGGCCGAGGTCGTTCGGCCGCAGTAGCGAGCGCGGCGACCTCGCCGGCGGCCGACACGTCGGTGCGAATCGGGTGGACCTCGTGGCCCTGCTCGCGGAGCTCGTCGGCTGCCTGCTCGAGCTGGGCCTCGCTCGAGTCGGCGAGGACGACCACGCGTCCACTGCCGAGCCGGCGGGCGACCGCCCGGCCCATGCCGCCCGCACCGGTGACCACGAGCACGTCAGGTCGGGCGGCGTCGTCCACGCGCCGAATGATAATCTCATTCTCAATTCCCGAGTATTCGACTTCCACACCGCGGGGCTGCGGAATGACCGAAGCGCAGCAACGCACGTCGGACCTCGTCGAGCTGCACCAGCTCTGCTCCCGGTACATGGCGTTGACGAGCCAGTTCGTCTCGGACCGGTGGCTCGAGGTGTTCACGCCCGACGTCGAGTACACCGCGTTCGGCACTCCGTACGCGCTCGACCGCTTCCCGGCGCTGCTCGAAGCGGCACCCCGGGGCCAGTTCATCGGGAACATGCCGGTGGTCGAGCTCGACGGCGACCGCGCCACCGGCATGCAGCACTTCGTGTTCATCGACCAGCAGACCCACGCGATGCGGCTCGGCTGGTACCGCGACGAGTACGTGCGCACCGCAGACGGCTGGCGCATCCGGCGCCGGTCCACGACGTTCATGCGCAAGCACGGTGGATTCGATTCCGGAGTGCAGCACGATCCGCTGCTGACGCGAATGAGGGGACCACGATGACCGAGCTCCCGAAGATCATCAGTGTCGACGACCACGTGGTCGAGCCGGCGCACCTCTGGCAGGAGCGGCTCCCGGCGCGCCTGCGCGAGCAGGGGCCACGGGTCGAGCGAGCCCGGTGGGGTGACTTCGCGCTCGATGTCGGCGCACGGTACAAGCAGGAGATGACCGACGACGGCGAGTGGGGCGACTACTGGCTGTACGAGGATCGCCTGATCTACGTGCACAAGCGCCATGTCGCGATCCCGCTCGACGCCACGCCCGACGGAGACGTCTCGCGCTTCGATCCGACGAAGATGTACATCGCCGCGATCACCTACGACGAGATGCGTCCCGGCTGCTACGAGCCGAAGGCCCGCATCGACGACCTGGCGCTCTCCGGTGTCGACGGCTCGCTCGCCTTTCCGACCTTCCCCCGGTTCTGCGGGCAGACGTTCATGGAAGGGAGTGACCACGAGCTCGGGTTGGCGTGCGTGCGCGCGTACAACGACTGGATGATCGAGGACTGGTGCGCGGACTCCGACGGCCACCTGATCCCGCTGTGCCTCATCCCGCTGTGGGACGTCGAGCTCGCCGTGGCCGAGGTCGAGCGCAACGCCGCACGCGGGGCCCGGGCGCTCTGCTTCAGCGAGATCCCGCCGCACCTCGGTCTTCCGAGCATCCACACCGGCTACTGGGACCCGCTGTTCGCGACGTGCGAGGCCACGCGCACCGCGGTCTGCATGCACATCGGGTCGTCGTCGAAGATGCCTTCCGCGTCGCCGGACGCGCCGCCGTCGACCGACATCATGCTGTCGTGCAACAACTCGATGGCGTCGCTCGCCGACTTCCTGTTCTCGGGTGTGCTCGTGCGGTTCCCGGAGCTGAAGCTGGCGTACTCCGAGGGGCAGATCGGCTGGATCCCGTACGCGCTCGAGCGCGCGGACAACACCTGGAAGTACCACTCGAACTGGACCAACGCGAAGGCGACGATCCCCGAACCGCCGTCGACCTACTACCGGGGGCGGGTCTTCGGCTGCTTCACGAACGACGTCCACGGGGTGGAGTCGATCGCGCAGGTCGGCGAGGACAACATCTGCTTCGAGACCGACTACCCGCACACGGACACCACGTGGCCGTTCGCCCGTGAGGAAGCCGAGCGCATGACCGCGTCACTGACCGACGAGCAGCGCTACAAGGTCTTGCGAGGCAACGCGATCCGCATGCTCGACCTCGACCGAATCTAGGCCGCCGTCGCGTTCAGCCGCTCAGACCGTGGAGGCAGAACTCCCAGGTGGCGTCGGCGGTGAGGCGCTTGCGGGTGGTCTTCGCCATCCGGTTGCCGAACCAGCTGTACATCACCGTCTGCTGCATCAGCGCGGACGCCCGGTGGGTGTCGGCGACGTGGATCGCACCGGCGTCGTTCGCGGCGTCGACGAGCTCGAGCATCATTCGTGAGATCGGCGCCATCGCCGCCTCGACCCGGACGGAGTGGTCGACGGTGAGGTGCACCGCGAACTCCATGATCGGTCGGCGGTTGTGCGTTGACCGCTTCCGGGGCTTCTCCGAGGGATCGCACCACTCGTGCAGGCGGATGGTGAACGCCCGCAGGCCTTCGAGGGGTTCCTCGGCGGACTCGACCACGTTCCTCAGGTCGTCGGTCGCCTCGCCGACGGTCTCTTCGAACAGCGCCAGCAGCAGCTCGTCCTTGCCTTCGAAGTACTGGTAGAAGCCGCGCAGCGACTGCTTCGACCGGTCGATGACCTCCTGGATCGTGAACTCGGTCGTGCCCTTCTCGTCGATCAGCTCGAACGCCGCGTCGAGGAAGCGCTGCACGCGCTGCTCGGCCCGCGAGCGGGCGGTGTTGAGGCTGCGGGAGACGGCCCGGGCCCGCCAGGCCGGCTCGTTCCCGGTCTCCGTGGTGCCGAGCTCGGTCATCGGGAAATCCCCTTCACACTCGGAGACCGTACCAGCGCACCTACGAGAGAACGGCATTTCCAGGGGCGGGTCACGAGGATCTTCGCGGCCGGCCGAGTGCGTCGACGGCCGTCCAGTGCGCTTCGGCGGTCCACAGCGTGGCAAAGGCGCGGGCCGCGTCCGTCTCGAGGTCGGGGTGGGAGGCGGGGACGGCCGCGGCGACGACCGACTTCACCGCGCGCGTCGTTCCCGGTGCCGAGCCCGCCATTCGGCGCGCGAGCGACTGCCATCCGTCTGCGAACGTCGCTCGTGGCACCACGACGTCGATGAGCCCGAGCCGCTCGGCCCGCTCGGCCTCGTAGAGCTCGCCGGTCGTGATCGCCAGCAGCGCGCGGCTGCGGCCGACGACCCCCGCGAGCCGCTCGGCGCCACCCCACGCGGGCATGATGCCGAGCGCGACCTGGTTGAAGCCGATCTTGATGTCGTCGGCCGCGACGCGGATGTCGGCCGCGATCGCCACTTCGGCGCCACCGCCGAGCGCGTGCCCGTTCAGCGCGGCGATCACCGGAACCGGGAAGTCGGCGATGCGGTCGAGCAGCCGTCGGATGCGGGTCGACATCGCGACCGCGTCATCGTTCGAGCGGATCGTCGCCAGCTCCTTGAGGTCTCCGCCGGAGACGAACGCGCGGTCGCCGCCACCGCGCAGCACGAGGACTGCCGCCTCCGACCGCTCGATCCGGTCGAGGGCCGAGCCGAGCTCGTCGGCGGTCGCGAACCCGATCGCGTTGCGAACCTCCGGACGATCGATCGTCACGACCGCGACGCCGGAGTCCACCTCGACGTGCACGCCACCGGGGGAGCGGGTCGCCGTGCGCTCGGGCATGCTCCCTCTCTCCGCAGTCGTCGGCGCGATAATACTGCTCTCAATCCTGGGTGCAACATTTTCGGTTTTCTGCATAGATGGTTTCCGTTACGCTCCGAACCATGGATCGCCCGGTGCACAGCGAAGCCGGCATCCCGCTCGCGCCGAGCTACGGCCCCCGTGACCGACCCGGCGACTGAGGCGGTGCCCGCCCCGGGGGAGTTCCCCTTCACCCGCGGCAACTTCGCCGACGGCTACCGCGGCCGCACGTGGACCATCCGCCAGTACTCCGGCTTCGGCACCGCCGAGGAGTCGAACGCGCGGTACCGCTATCTCCTCGACCAGGGCGGGACCGGGCTCTCGGTCGCGCTCGACCTGCCGACCCAGTGCGGCTACGACTCCGACCACCCCGACGTCGAGGAGGAGGTCGGCCGGGTCGGCGTGGCGCTCGACACGCTGGCGGACGCCGAGATCCTCTTCGATCGGATCCCCCTCGACGCGATCAGCACGAGCTTCACGATCAACGGCACGGCGGCGATCCTGCTCGCGTTCTACGTCGCGGTGGGGGAGCAGCAAGGCGTCGACCGGGCCCAGCTGCGCGGCACGATCCAGAACGACATCCTGAAGGAGTACGTCAGCCGCGGCACGTGGATCTGGCCGCCGCGCCCGTCGCTGCGGCTCATCGCCGACACGATCGAGTTCTGCGCGGCGGAGGTGCCGAGGTTCAACGCGATCTCGGTTGCGGGCGCGCACTTCCGCGACGCGGGCGCGAACGCGGCCCAGGAGATGGCGTTCACGCTCATGGACGGCATCACGTACTGCGACGAGGTCATCTCACGGGGCCGGATGACGATCGACGAGTTCGCGCCGCAGGTGTCGTTCTTCTTCTACACGCACGGCGACTTCTTCGAGGAGATCGCGAAGTACCGCGCGGGTCGGCGACGCTGGGCCCACATCGTGCGCGAGCGGTACGGCGCCGAGGAGGACCGCTCGTGCATGTTCCGGGTCGGTTGCGTCGCCGGCGGCGCGTCGCTGTACGCGCCCCAGGCGCACAACAACGTCGTGCGCGTCGCGTACGAAGCGCTGGCCTCGGTCCTGGGCGGCGTGCAGTCGATGTTCACTGCGGCGTGGGACGAGCCGTTCGCCATCCCGAGCGGAAGACTCCGCCACGCTCGCCCTGCGGACCCAGCAGGTCCTGGCGTACGAGACCGGAGTGACCCGCGTCGCCGACCCGCTGGGCGGCTCGTACTACGTCGAGGCGCTCACTGACGAGGTCGAGGCGCGCGTCGTCGAGATCATGGACGACCTCGAGTCGCCGCGGCGGCATGGTCAGGGCGGTCGAGGACGGCTACCTGCAGCAGCTCATCTCCGAGCAGGCGTTCCGCATCCACAACGCGGTGGCGTCCGGCGAGCGGCCGATCGTCGGGGTGAACACGTTCCAGACCGAAGAGGAGCCGCCGGAGGCCGAGGGCTACGAGCTCGACGAGACGGGTCGGGCCCGCCAGCTCGAGCGGCTCGCCGAGGTGAAGCGCGATCGCTCCGGCCGCCGACGTGCGGGCCCGCTGGCGGCGCTGGCTGCGGCCGCGGCGCAGGACGACGTCAACCTCATGCCGCGGCTCGTCGACTGCGCGAAGGCGTACTGCACCGTTGGCGAGATGGTCGACGTCCTGAAGGACGAGTGGGGCGAGTTCCAGCAGCCGGCGGTCTTCTGATGCCGGTGCGCGTCCTCGTCGGCAAGCCGGGGCTCGACGGCCACGACCGGGGCGCGAAGCTCGTCGCGCGGGCACTGCGTGACGCGGGTTTCGAGGTCATCTACCTCGGCATCCGCCAGCGGCCCGAGCCGAATCGCGTCCATCGCGGTGCAGGAGGACGTTGCGGTCGTCGGGCTCAGCATCCTGAGCGGTGCGCACGTCGCGCTCACGCGGAAGACCGCGGCTGCGTTGCGCGACGCCGGCGCCGAGGACGTCCTCCTCGTCGTCGGCGGCACCATCCCGAAGGCGGACGTGGCCCGGCTCGAGGAAGCCGGTGCGGCCGCGGTGTACCCGACGGGCACGCCGCTCGAGGAGCTGGTCGAGAGCCTGCGATCCCTGACCGCGGACGCTCAGACGCCGTTGTAGATCCGGCCGCCCTTCATCACGAAGCGCACGTCCTGGGTCACCGTGATGTCCTGGGACGGGTCGCCCGGCACCGCGATGATGTCGGCGAGCAGCCCCGGCGCGAGGCGGCCGCGGTCGTCGACGTCGATGAGCTCGGCGCTCATGACGGTTGCGGCTTGCAGCGCCTGCATCGGCGTCATGCCGCGGTCGACCATCGCCCACAGCTCCTTGGCGTTGTCGCCGTGGGGGATCGCGGGCGCATCGGTGCCGCACGCGATCTTGACGCCGGCGGCGATCGCCTTCCCGAGCATCGCGCGGGCCTTCGGGAACGACCTCGGCCGCCTTCGCCTGCAGCTCGGGCGCGGCGCGTGAGACGTCGAGCCCCTCGGACAGGTAGCTCGTCGGCACGAGGAAGGTGCCGTGCTCGACCATCATCTGAATCGTCTCGTCGCTCGCGAGCGAGCCGTGCTCGATGCAGTCGACGCCCGCGCGGATGCAGGCTCTGATGCCGGCGTCGCCGTGGGCGTGCGCCGCGACCTTCAGCCCGGCTCGATGCGCCTCGTCGACGATCGCCTCGAGCTCTTCGTCGGAGTACTGCTGCGCGCCGGCGAGGCCGCTGTGCGACATCACGCCGCCGGACGCGGAGATCTTGATGAGCGCGGGCGCCGTACTTGATCTGGTAGCGGACCGCCTTGCGCACCTCGGGCACGCCGTTCGCGATGCCCTCCTCGACGGTGAGCGGCATGATGTCGGGCGCGAGCCGTTGGAACATCGTCGGATCGAGGTGTCCGCCCGTCGGGGTGATCGCGTGTCCCGCGGGCACGAGCCGCGGACCGTCGATCCAGCCGTTGTCGATCGCCCGGGCGAGGGCGACGTCGAGCAGGTAGCCGCCGGTCTTCACGAACAGTCCGAGGTTGCGGGCGGTCGTGAAGCCCGCGAGCAGCGTCGTGCGGCAGTTCAGCGTGGCCGCGCAGCGTGCGGAACGCGGGGTCGTCCTGGACGTCGCTGCGCTTGTTCCCGCCGCTCGGCCCACCGAGGAGCATGTTGAGCTCCATGTCCATGAGGCCGGGCAGCAACGTGACGTCGCCCAGGTCGATCTCGGTGGCGCTCGCTCGGCAGCTCGGCCGGGTCGACGGCGGCGATGCGCTCACCCTCGACGACGATGGTCGACGGGCCCACGGACCTCGCCGGCATCGACATCGACCCAGCGGGCCGCCGCGCAGCGACGATGGGCCCGGTCACGGGATGGGCTCGACCAGCAGGTCGAGGTAGGCCGCCCCGGAGTCCGGGACGTGCGGCTGCCGCCACGATTCCACCGGGAACGACACCATGATGAGCGAGTACACGAGCTGCAGGAGCCGCTGCGCAGTCCTCGGGCATGTCGTCGAGCGGGAGCTGCTCGCAGTAGGCGATCGCGGCTTCGGCGCGTGGGTAGAACGCGTCGTAGAACGCCTGCATCTCGTCCATCGAGCTGGCCAACCGCTGTGCGAACCGCTCGCCCTCGGTGGCGAGGCACCACGTCGTCGCGAACGGCTCGAGGTCGGAGAACTCGGTGGGCAGGAGCGCGCCGGTCATCGGGCCACCTCCACGCGCTCACGCGTGTAGTCGTCGACCCAGTCGGCGGCGACCTTGTGGAGGTGACGGCAGAGGACCTCCTGGTCGTTGAGCGGAAAGGAGGTGACGACACGCGACTCGAGCATCAGCTGCGTCGCCTCGAGCGTGTTGGCGTCCTGCAGCGCGTACTCCTTGAAGGTGACTGCCGCCATCTCGTGCGCGACCCGCTCGCGCGCGTTCTTCGCCGGGACGAAGTAGAGCGTGCACTCGAAGACGTGCTTGTCGTGCGCCGGTCGGCCAGTAGTGGTAGGTCAGGTACCAACCGCGCTCCCAGATCAGGATCACGAAGTTCGGCCAGATCTGGAACGAGTCGAGACCCCAGGGCTTCTTGTTCCCCGGGTTGACGCCGTCCGGCATCGAGTCGAGCGCGATGTCGGGCTGGTCCCAAGGTCCGAACAGGCCGCTCCTCGTCACGATCTCCATCGGCTTGAGCATCTCTTCGGGCATCTTCCAGCCCCGTCCGCCGTACGTCGTCACCATGCGGTGGGGACCGTCGATCTCGTAGTGCAGACCCTCGAAGCCGGCCTCCTGCGCAGGCACCGAGATGATCGCCGGTGTCTGCTTCGCGTGCAGGACGGGTGCGTGGTAGAACTCCTGGAACGCGTCGATGAAGAGCTTCCAGTTGCTCCCGACGGTCGCACGGTAGGAGAACCGCTCGGTCATCTGGTCGAAGGGATAGCCGTCGATCGCGGTCACCATCGGCCCGAGGAACTCCGTCAGCGTCTCGCTCGGCTCCGCGGCGAGGTTCACGAAGATGAAGCCTGCCCACACGTCGCAGTGCACCGGGACGAGGCCGTAGTCGTCCTTGTCGAAGTCGAAGAACTCGCCTTCCTGTTGCACGAACGCGCACGCTCCGTCGAGGTCGTACTTCCACCCGTGGTACTTGCACACGAACTGTCGGGCGTTCCCGCTCGACTCCTCGCGCGGGAAGTCCGTCCAGACGAGCTTGTTGCCGCGGTGTCGGCAGATGTTGTGGAACGCGCGCACCTCACCGTCCATGTCGAGCACGACGATGACGGACGTGTTGGCGACGGCGAGCTCCTTGGTGAAGTAGCTCCCTTTGCGTTTGAGCTGCTCGACCCGCCCGACGTTCAGCCACGCGCGCTTGAAGATCGCCTCGCGCTCGAGCTGGTAGATCTCGGGTGAGATGGAATCCTCGTAGGAGACCGGCTCGGTCCCGAGCTCCGGGTAGTGCTCGGTCCAGCTGCCTTCCGTGGGCTTTTCGAACTTGATCATTGCTACTCCTCGAGATCCGGAGGTGATGGGAGCGCGATGTCTCGAAGCTCCGGGTCGAGCTGGAGCCCGAAGCTGTTGAACGCCATCGCGAGCGCGGTGTAGGTGCCGACGACGAAGACGAGCTCCACGAGCTGGCGCTCGTCCAGGTGCTCCGGCCAGGGTGGTCCACGTTTCGTCGTCGATCCGATAGCGATCGATGAGCTGGTCCGCCGCTCGGAGCAGCTCGGCCTCGAACGGTGTCCACGCCTCGGCGTCGACTCCGTCGGCGATCGCCTCGATCTCCTCGGCGCTGACGCCGGCCCGGGCCGCCAGGCGAACGTGCTGTGCCCACTCGTAGCGGTGCACGGGTGCGCCACGCGACGCGCAGGACCAACAGCTCGCGCTGACGGGGGTCGAGCACCGGGTTCTGCAACAGCACGTTGTTGTAGGCGAGGAAGGGACCGGCGAGGGCAGGGTGGTGCATCAAGGTGGCGAGGGCGGTCGGCATGGCGATGGCGTCCGGGCCGGTGGAGAAGAAGCGGGCCGCGACGTCCGCGCGTGAAGGCGGTGGAGAAGGCGTCACGGACGTCGTCGCCCCACCGGTCCCGGGGGAGGGGAGCGAGGCGCGCGGGCGCGGCGTCGCGGCTCACAGGTACCAGCCACCGTTCACGCCGATCAGCTGACCGGTGATGTAGCCCGCGTCCTCCGAGCAGATGAACGCGCAGGCCGCGGCGATGTCTTCGGGGGTCCCGGCCCGGCGGACGGGCGTGCGGGCCACGACCGCGTCGATGTCGGGGAGATCACCGCGGGCCTCGGCTCGGCGCACCATCGGGGTGTCGATGAACCCGGGCGGGATGCTGTTCACGGTGATGCCGTGCGGCGCGTACTCGAGCGCCAAGGCCTTCGTGAGGCCGACGACACCACCCTTCGACGCGACGTAGTGGGCCATGCGGGCGGCACCGGACTGGGCGCTCGACGAGGAGATCGTGACGACCCGTCCCCAACCGGCGGCCACCATGTCGGGGATCGCGGACTGCAGGCAGTGGAACGTACCGGTGAGGTTGATCGAGAGCATGCGCTCCCACGCCTCGATCGTGATGTCGGTGAACGTCGCGAACTCGTCGAAGCCCGCGCTCGTGACCATGATCCCGATGGGGCCGAGCTCGTCTCGCACCGTCGCCATCGCGGTGTCGACGGCTTCCCGGTCGGTCACGTCGACCGGGATCGCGATCGCGTCCGAGCCGGACGTCCGCAGGTCGTCGGCCGCCCCTTCGACCGCGGGCCGGTCGAGGTCGACCAGCGCGACGCGGTCGCCGTTGGTGGCGAGGCGTCTGGCCACGGCGAGCCCCATCCCTGATGCGGCGCCGGTGATGACGGCCACCCGGCTCATCCTGTCCCCCTCGGACGACGGTGTTTCGGCGAGTTTGGCCCATCCGCGAAGCACTGCGCAAGCACACTCTCGTCAGACGAGAATGGCATTGCCACTCGGGCGAGACGTCGGTAGGGTCGGTCGTCGACGGCGCTCGGGGAAGGAGCACCAGGTGCGGATCGGCCTCATGATCGGCCCGGAGAAGGGTCAGTACCGCGACAAGGTGGCGAAGCTCCGGGCCGATGCCGTCGCCGCCGAGGCCGCGGGGTTCACGTCGATCTGGGTCCCGCAGGTCCCCGACGACTTCGACGGGTTGACCGCGACCGCGCTGATGGGCGAGGTGACCTCGCGTATCGAGCTCGGCACCGCGGTGATGCCGATCCAGACGCGCCATCCCGATCGCGATGGCGCAGCAGGCGTTGTCGAACCAGCTGGTGTGCGAGGGCCGGTTCACGCTCGGGCTCGGCCCGTCCCACCACTGGATCGTCACCGACATGCTGGGGCTCGGGTACGAGCGGCCGGCGGCGCTGGTGCGGAGCTACCTCGAGGTGCTCAACGCCGCCTTCGCGGGGCCGGGGCCGGTCGACGTCGAGAACGACGACTTCCGCGTGCACAACCCGCTCGACGTCGCGGACGCCGTCCCGATGCCAATCCTCGTCGCCGCGCTCGCGCCCGATGATGCTCCGCGTGACCGGCGAGCTCGCGTCGGGCACGGTCCTCTGGATGGCCGATGAGCGCGCGATCGGCGGGCACGTGGTCCCGCGCATCACCGGCGCCGCGGCCGCCGCGGGTCGTCCGGCGCCGCGCGTCGTCGCCGGGGTGCCGGTCGCGCTGTGCGGCAACGACGAGGTGGACGACGCGCGCGCGCGTGGGCGAATCGGGCGCTCGGGCACGCCGAGTACTCGCCGAACTACCTGCGGCTCCTCGAGCACGGCGATGCCACGGACGTCGGCGACATCCTCGCGGCGGGCGACGAGTCGTCCGTCGTCGAGCGCCTCCGGGGCTTCCGCGATGCAGGAGTGACCGACCTCGCGGTCCGGGTGCTCCCACTCGGTGCCGATCGTGACGCGCGGATCGTGTCGAAGCAACGGACGCTCGCGCTGTTGGCCTCGCTCTGCCCGGAGCTGTGAACGCCACGGTGGGCCCGCTCGCGGGCATCCGCGTGCTCGAGGTGGGGCACATCCTCGCCGGGCCGTACGGGGCGATGCTGCTGGCCGACCTCGGCGCCGACGTGATCAAGATCGAGCCGATCCAGGGCGACCTGTCGCGTCAGGTCGGGTCGCAGACGGTCGCGGATCACAACGTGTACTTCGCGAGCATCAACCGCAACAAGCGCAGCGTGCACATCGATCTCGCCTCAGCCGAGGGGCAACGGGAGCTCGGCCAGCTCGCCGCAACCGCGCACGCGTTGATCGTGAACCTGCGGCCTTCGACGATCAGGCGCCTCGGACTCCACTACGAGTCGTTGCGCCGGCACAACCCCAAGATCGTTTGCGTCGCGTTGACCGGCTACGGGCTCGACGGGCCCGCGGCGGAATGGCCGGCGTTCGACTACGTGATCCAGGCGAGGCTCGGAGTCGCGGCCCTGACCGGCGAGCCCGGCGCCCCGCCCGCGCTCGTCGGATACTCCGCCGTCGACAATTCGGCCGGGATCATGGCCGCGCTCGGCCTGCTGGCGAAGGTGGTCGAGGGCCGGGGTGGGCAGGTCGACGTGTCGCTGTTCGACGTCATGCTCTCGCAGCTCAACTACAAGGCCGCCGCCCATCTGAACGGCGGCGCCGCGCCGCGACGGCAGCCGCTCGGAGCGCACAATTTCTACGTGCCGGCGCAGCTGTTCGAGACGGCCACCGGCTACCTGGCGCTGTTCGTCACGAGCGACGAGCTCTGGATCCGGCTGTGCGGCGAGATCGGCCGCCCGGAGTGGGCCGAGGATTCACGGTTCGCGACGATGCACTCGCGGTTCGAACACCGCGCCGAGCTGGTGACCGCGCTCTCGGCCCGGCTGATGGAGGCGACGGCGGAGGCGTGGGAGCAGCGCCTGCGCCCGCTCGGCATCGCGGCCGGCGTGGTGACCGATCTCGACGATGCGCTGGACGGCGATC
Source organism: uncultured Acidimicrobiia bacterium (assembly GCA_963848485.1). Classification (GTDB taxonomy): domain Bacteria; phylum Actinomycetota; class Acidimicrobiia; order IMCC26256; family JAENVU01; genus Chersky-806. The sequence continues at coordinate 53,446 of CAWKDX010000010.1, read as the reverse complement.
TGGTGGCCTCGCGCGGCATGGTCGTGTCCATCGAAACGGATGACGGTCCGCTGCGAGTCGTCGGGAACCCGATCAGGTGCACCGGTGCAGGACAGGAGTACGGCCCGCCACCGCGCCTGCACGAGCACACGGAAGAGCTGCTCGGCCGTCCGGCGCCGAGCGACCGTCAGGCGTCGTAGTCCACGACCACTTCGGCGCTCGTCGGCACCGACTGGCAAGTGAGGATCCAGCCTTCCTCGAGGTCGTCGACCGACAGGACGTTGTTGGCGCGCATCGCAACGGATCCCCCGTCGAGATGGGCCATGCACGTCGCGCAGTTGCCCTGCTCGCACGAGAACGGCGGGCGCAACCCGCCCCGGCGTGCGGTCTCGAGCACGGTGTCGCCGGCCACGTACGGGATCGTGTGCTTCCGGCGTTCGAGGCGGATCACGAGCGCGTCGGGAATGGTGGCGGCTTTGGCATCGGGCAGCATCAGAGGTTCACCGATCGGCGGGTTCCAACGGATGATAACTGCACTCTCGCCAGACGCTAGTCTGGTTCTCCAATCGGATCGCCGGGTGGGGCCGGCGCGAGGAGGGATGGTGCTGGACGAGCGGTGGCCGCGGCGGCCGGTCCCCGACGCCCTCCGTGCGCGCTACCTCGCCGAGGGATGGTGGAGCGACGAGACGCTCGGTGGGCTCGTCGACGCCAGCCTGCGCGCCGCGCCCGATGCCGGGATCCACATCTGGTCCGAGTCGCGCCCGTGGCACGGCACCTACGCGGACATCCACGCGGACGCGCTGCGACTGGTCACCGCCTTGGCCGAGGCGGGATTCGAGCCCGGTGACGTCATCGCGTTCCAGCTGCCGAACTGGCGGGAGGCGGTCGTGGCCTTCTACGGCCTGGCCCTGGGCGGGTACGTGCTGGTGCCGATCGTGCACACCTACGGGGCCAAGGAGGTCCGGTTCATCCTCCGGCAGAGCCACGCGCGGGGTTACGTCTCCGCCGATCGCTACGGGCACGTCGACTACCTCGACATCGTCGACGGTGCATCGCCGCAAGAGCTCCCGGACCTGGAGCGCCACCTTGTGGTCGGTTCGGCCGAGGGCTCGCTGCACTCCCGTGTGAAGCGCGTGCCGTGGGACGTGGTCCGCGCCGCGCCACCGGCCACAGGGTTGGGCGCCGCCGACTGCGACGACGTGAGCGTGCTCGCGTACACCTCGGGCACGACGAGTGACCCCAAGGGTGTGGTGCACAGCCACCGCACCCTGCTGGCGGAGGTCGCGCACATCGCCGCTTGGATCACGCCCGGATCGCCCAACCTCATGGGGTCCCCGGTCACCCACGCCACGGGGATGCTGGGCGCCGTCCTGGCCCCGATGGAGCTGGGCGAGGACATCCACCTGATCGACCGGTGGGATCCTGGACGCGTGCTCGAGATCATGCTCGAGGCCGATGTCGGCGCGGGACAGGGGCATCCGTGTTCCTCGCGAGCCTCCTCGACCACCCGGGCTTCACCGCAGAGCACGCGGCCCGGATCCGCCGGGTCGGCCTGGGCGGCGCGCCGGTGCCGATCGCGCTGGCCGAGCGCGCCGCGGCGCACGGCATCGTGATGGTGCGGGCGTACGGGTCGACCGAGCACCCGTCGGTGACGGGGAGCTCGTTCGACGACCCCGTGGACCAGCGGCACACGACCGACGGCCCCCCGATGACCGGCGTCGAGATCCGTCTCGTCGACGGCGACGGTGAGCCGGTCGCGGTCGGGGAGCCCGGCGAGATCTGGTCCCGAGGTCCCGACCTTTGCGTCGGCTACACCGATCCGGCGCTCACTGCCGAGGCATTCGACGAGTCCGGCTGGTACCGCAGCGGCGACATGGGGGTCGTCGATGGCGACGGCTTCCTCACGATCACCGACCGGGTCAAGGACGTCATCATCCGCGGCGGCGAGAACATCTCGGCCGCCGAGGTCGAGGAGGCCGTCGCGCGGCTGCCGCAGGTCGCCGAGGTGGCAGTGGTGGCGGCACCCGACGCGCGGCTCGGCGAGCACGCGTGTGCAGTCGTACGGCTCGCGCCGGGCGCGTCGATCGACCTGCCCACCATCACCGCCGAGCTCGAGCGGATCGGTCTCGCCCGCCCGAAGTGGCCCGAGGAGCTCCTCATGGTGGAGGACTTCCCGCGCACTGCGTCCGGCAAGGTCCGCAAGGTCGATCTCCGGCGGCAGTTGCGCGGCGGGGGCGAGTGACGACACCCTTTCCACGATGACGACCGAGGACCAGTACCAGACGATCAAGGTGCTGCCGATCGCCGGCGCGCTGGGCGCCGAGATCACCGGCGTCGACCTCGCGACGGATCTGGTGGACGAGACGGTGGCCGAGATCCGCCGCGCGTGGCTGGCGCACCAGGTCGTCTTCTTCCGCGACCAGTTCCTCGGCCCGGAGGAGTTCCTGGCCCTGGCCCGCCGCATCGGCGAACCGGTCGAGTACCCGTTCGTCGATGGCATGGACGGCTTCCCCGAGATCATCGTGGTCACGAAGCTCCCGCACGAGACGGTGAACTTCGGTGGGATCTGGCACAGCGACACCGTGTACCTCGAACGGCCGCCGATGGCCACGATGCTCGTCGCTCGAGAGGTCCCCCCGTTCGGCGGGGACACGATGTGGTCGAACATGTACGCCGCGTACGAAGCGCTCTCACCGGGGATGCAGGACCTGCTCGCCAACCTGCGCGCCGTGAACAGCTCGGCGCTCGCGGACGTGTCGAAGACGAGGGAGGACCGCATTCGCGACAGTGGCAGCGCGGAAGAGCGCGAGTTCGTCGCCGAGCACCCGGTCGTCCGCACCCATCCGGAGACGGGGCGCAAGGCGCTCTACGTCAACGTCGCGCACACGCTCCGCTTCGTCGGCATGACCGAGGACGAGAGCCGACCGCTGTTGCGATACCTGTTCGATCACTCGGTCCGCCCGGAGCTCACCTGCCGGTTCCAGTGGCGGGCGGGCTCGGTCGCGCTCTGGGACAACCGGTGCACGATGCACAACCCGATCAACGACTACAACGGCCGGACCCGGACGATGCACCGCATCAGCCTGGCCGGAGACGTCCCCCGCTGACCGCAGCCCCGCTGCGAGAACGCCGTATCCGCGCTACGTTAGGATCATTCTCAACACCGCGACGGGGGATACGGGGTGCGCAGCGAGGTCACGTGGCCGACGATTCCGGCGATGGTTCGCGACGCGGCGAGTCGTGCCGCGCACGGCCGAGGCCGTGGTGGACGGTTCCCGGCGCGTCGACTTCGCGACGCTGCGCACCATGGTCGACACCGCGGCCCGGGCGCTCATCGCCTCCGGCATCGGGCGCGGGGACCGCGTCGGCGGTCTGGGCGCCGAACTCCCTCGGCTGGATCGTCGCGGCACTCGGGGTGACGACAGCTGGTGCTGCGCTCGTCCCGATCAACACGCGGTTCCGCGGCACCGAAGCGTCGTACCTCCTCGAACGTAGTGGGGCCCGGGCGCTGTTCACGGTGCGCGGGTTCCTCGACACGGACTACCCCGCACTGCTCGCGAGCACCGGAGCCGCCCTTCCCGCACTTCGCGACATGATCCTGCTCGACGGAGAGCCCGATGGTGCATCGATCGGCTGGGACGACTTCGTCCTGCGCGGTGCGGGGGTCTCCGATGCAGATCTCGACGCGCGGGTCGCGTCGCTCGGCCCCGACGACCCGAGCGACATCGTCTTCACCTCGGGGACGACCGGACAACCGAAGGGCGTCGTGATGACGCACGGTCAGACGTTGCGGGCGTACCTCGACTGGTGCGACTGGGCCGACCTGCGCGCCGGCGACCGCTACCTGATCGCGAACCCGTTCTTCCACATCTTCGGATACAAGGCCGGCTGCCTCGCGTGCCTGATGCGCGGCGCGACGATCGTTCCTCTGGCCGTGTTCGACGCCGGAGCCGCGCTCGAGATCGTCGAGCGAGAGCGGATCACCGTGCTCCCCGGCCCACCCGCGATCTACCACTCGCTGCTCGACCACGCCGACCGGACCCGGCGCGACATCTCGAGCCTGCGGGTCGCGGTAACCGGCGCGGCCGACATCCCGGTCGACCTGATCCGGCGGATCCGTGAGGATCTGCCGTTCGAGCGCATCCTCACGGGATACGGGCTGACCGAGGCCGGCACGGTCACGGGTTGCCGGCCCGACGACGACTTCGAGCACATCGCGACCACGGTCGGCGTGCCGTGGCCCGGCTTCGAGGTCGGGATCGTTGACGAGTCGGGCCGGGAGGTCGACGTCGGGGGAGCCGGGCGAGGTCGTGGTGCGCGGCGAGACCGTGACCCATGGCTATCTGGACGCCCCGGAGGCCACGGCGGCCGCGATCGATGCGGACGGTCGGCTGCACACGGGCGACCTCGGCACCATCGAGAGCGACGGGTACCTGCGGATCGTCGGTCGCATCAAGGACATGTTCATCGTGGGCGGGTTCAACGCGTATCCCGCGGAGATCGAGAACCTCCTGCTGGGTCATCCGCGCGTCGCCCAGGTCGCGGTGATCGGGGTGCCGGACGAGCGGCTCGGGGAGGTCGCCAGGGCGTTCGTCGTGCCCCGCCCGGGTCCGCGGGTCGAAGCCGACGCCCTGATCGAGTGGGCGCGCACGCGATGGCGAACTTCAAGGTGCCGCGTTCGGTCGAGTTCGTCGACGCGCTGCCCGTGAACGCGACCGGCAAGGTGATGAAGGACGAGCTTCGAAGTTGGAGCGCGTCATGACACAGGTACCCGTGGCGGATGGCATCTTCACGTGGCCGAGCGACGAGCCCCAGCTCATCGGCAGCCGTTGCACCGCGTGCGGCATCGTGACGTTCCCGACCCAGGACTCGTGCCCGCGCTGCGCCGCGACCGGGATGGCCGAGCATCTGCTCGCTCGGAGGGGCCGGCTGTGGGCGTGGACCACCCAGGCGTTCCCGCCGCCGTCGCCGCCGTACGCAGGCCCGACCGGGCCAGACTTCGTTCCGTTCGGCGTCGGCTTCGTGGAGCTCGGCGATGAGGTCAAGGTGGAATCACGCCTGACAGAATCCGATCCCGAGGTGCTTGCGACCGGCATGGAGATGGAGCTGGTGCTCGTGCCGTTGCGCACCGACGACGACGGCAACGAGGTCGTGACGTTCGCGTTCCGGCCCGTCGGCTGAAGACGGAGGACGTAGGGATGGACGACGTCGCGATCATCGGCGTGGGGCTGCACCCCTTCGGGCGTTTCCCGGACGTGACCGCCATCGAGATGGGGGCGATCGCGATCCGGCGGGCGCTGGCCGATGCCGGGGTCGCCTGGCCCGACATCAAGTTCGCCTTCGCCGGGAGCTACGAGGTCGACAACCCGGACGCGGTCGTTGCGCTGCTCGGGCTCACCGGAATCCCGTTCACCGACGTGTACAACGGGTGCGCGACCGCGGCCAGCGCGCTCACGCTCGCCGCCAACACGATTCGGCTCGGCGACGACGATCTCGGCATCGCCGTCGGCATGGACAAGCACCTTCCCGGCGCCTTCACCGCCGACCCACGGCTCTACGTGTGCCCGTCCTGGTACGGCGAGGTAGGTCAGTTCCTCACGACGAAGTTCTTCGGGATGAAGATCAACAAGTACATGCAGGATCACGGGATCTCGCACCAGACCCTCGCGAAGGTCGCGGCGAAGAGCTATCGCAACGGCGGACTCAATCCCGACGCGTTTCGGCGCAAGCCGCTGACCGAGGAGGAGATCCTCGGATCTCCGATGCTCAACTACCCGCTCACCCAGTACATGTTCTGCGCTCCGGACGAAGGGGCCGCGGCGGTGGTGCTGTGCCGCGCGGACCAGGCGCACCGGTACACGGAGACGCCGATCTACCTGCGCGCCACCACCGTGCGCACCCGGAGGCTCGGCGCCTTCGAGGTGCACAGCCCGTGGCTCCCGGTCGAGGAGACGCCGGGCGCCACCGTCGACGCGTCCCGTGCGGCCTACGAGATCGCCGGGCTGGGCCCGGAAGATGTCGATGTGATCCAGCTGCAGGACACCGACGCGGGCGCCGAGGTCATCCATCTCGCCGAGAACGGCTTCTGCGCGGACGGTGACCAGGAGGCGCTCGTCGCCGACGGAGCGCTCGAGATCGGTGGCCGGCTCCCGGTCAACACTGACGGTGGCCTCATCGCGAACGGCGAGCCGATCGGTGCGTCCGGCCTGCGACAGGTGCACGAAGTCGTGCTCCAGCTGCGCGGGCAGGCGGGGGACCGCCAGGTGCCCGGGAGCCCGAAGGTCGGATACACGCAGCTGTACGGCGCGCCCGGCACGGCCGGTGTCTCGATTCTCTCCACCTGACGGGGGCGCGCTGACGATGGACACGCGAGACACGGCGGAGCAGGCCGAGCTGCGACGCTCTGCCCGTCAGCTCGCTCGCGAGCTCGGGCCAGCAACCGTGCCGGGTCTGGACGACACGGAGCGCGCCGCCCGGCTCCGTGCCGCCGTGCGCGACGCCGGATGGCTCGAGCTGCGCGACGACGACGGTCACTGGGGGCCCCTTGCCGGTGGCGAGGAAGCGGCGATTCTGGCCGACGCGCTCGGGGCCGCGGTGGCCGACGTCGCGTTCTCCGGCCCGGTCCTGGCCCGCGATCTCGCCCGGCGGGCCTGGGTCGCCGATGAGCGTCTCGCGGCCGTCGCCCTCTCGCAGTCGCTGTGTGATGTGGCGGTCGTGGCTCGAAATCCGACGACCGACACGATGTACGCGGTCGATGCCGGTGAGGGCGTCGACGTGGCCTACGCCTTGGTGCGCGAGGGCTCGGGCCATCGCCTCGCCGAGATGCCGCTGCCGCGTGGGCCCGGCGCACCCGGCGCGGATCTCACCCGCGCGGTGCGCCTGATCCCGCCGGGAACCCCGGCGCGCAACGTCGCCGGGCAACGGCGTCTGATCGGTGACGACGACCTGGCGGCGTGGACTGCTCTGGGGCTGGCGCTGACGAGCGCGGATCTCGTCGGGACCATGCGCGGGGTGATCGACGTGACGGTTGCGTATGCGGCGGAGCGCCGTCAGTACGGCGTCCCCGTCGGGTCGTTCCAGGCGGTCCAGCACCTGCTCGCCGAGGCGCACTGCCTGATGGAAGGATCGCTGAGCGTCTCGTTGCACGCGTCGTGGGCGGTCGACAACCTTCCGCCCGACGAAGCGCTCGCGGCGGGTCGCGTGGCCAAGGCCTACTGCGCCCGCGTGGCGCGCGCACCGTCTGCGAGACCGCGGTGCAGGTCCACGGCGGGATCGGCAACACGTGGGAGTGCATCGTCCATGTCTACCTACGGCGAGCGCTGCTCTCGTCGCGGTGGTTCGGTGACGACGCCGATCAGCTCCGTCATCTGGCGGACGACCGGCTGGGAGCGACCGATGGACTTTCGTGACTCACCCGCCGAGGCGGAGTTTCGCGCCCGGTTCCGAGCGTGGCTCGTCGACCACAATCCAGGTCTGCCGTCATCTTCGACCGACGACGAGTACTGGGCCCGCCAAGCCGAATGGCACACCGCGCTCTACGACGCCGGGTTCTTCGGGCTGACCTGGCCGTCGCGCTTCGGCGGTCATGATCTGCCGACCGTGTTCGACGTCATCCTCGACGATGAGCTCGCGGCTGCGGGCGCACCACCTCGACCCAGTCTCGGATACCTGGTGCAGGGCCTCTCGGAGCACGGCAGTGACGAGATCCAGGCGCGGTTCCTGCCGGGGCTGATCAGCGGGCGCGAGCGGTGGTGTCAGGGATTCAGCGAACCCGACGCCGGCTCGGACCTCGCGGCGCTGCGGACCAGCGCGACGCGTGACGGCGACGAGTACGTGATCGAGGGCCACAAGATCTGGACCAGCTACTCCGACGTCGCCGACTGGTGCCTGCTGCTCGCGCGCACCGACCCCGACGTCGCAAAGCACAAGGGGTTGTCGGCGTTCGTGATCGCGATGGACCAGCCCGGCATCGAGCAGCGGCCGCTTCGCATGATGAACGGGATCACGAACGAGTTCGGCCAGGTGCGCTTCGACGCGGCGAGAGTTCCGGCGGCGAACATGGTCGGCGAGCCAGGGGAGGGGTGGAGGCTGGCGATGACGATCGTGAGCCACGAACGGGAACCCGGTGAGCTCGGCTACGTGGCTCGATACGCGAAGACCGTGACGCAGCTCGAGCAGCGACTCCGCGCGGCATCCGTCCGCGTTCCCGAGCGACCAGCGCGAAGCCGTGGCGTGGGCGCACGTGCAGACGGAGATGCTGCGGCTCCACGTGTGTCGCCGGCTCTCGGAGCGGCTCGACGGCGTCCAGCACGGACCTGGTGGTTCCATCGACAAGCTGCTGATGACGTGGGTCGAGCAGTCGGTCGGCCGCGCGGCGCTCACGGTCTCGGGCTCGGACGCGGTCACGGACCCGGATGACGATGCGTTGAAGGTCTATCTCTACAGCCGTGCGCAGAGCGTCATGGGCGGCACGTCGCAGATCCAGAAGAACATCGTCGCGACGCGGATCCTCGGCCTGCCGACGGGCTGAGCGCACCGCTCGAGCAAAAGGAGCTCCATGGATTACGACCTGCCCGACGTCATCCGCGTCGAGGCCGACGGCCCGGTGCGGATCGTGCGGCTCGCGCGCCCGAGCAGCTCAATGCGATCAACGAGGAGCTGCACCTCGGTCTGACCCGGCTCTTCCCACAGCTCAGCGCCGACGACGACGCCAGGGTCGCGGTCATCACCGGGGAGGGACGAGCTTTCTCGGCGGGCGGTGACTTCGATCTCCTCGACCGGATGACCGACGACCGCACGCTGCGACGCGACGTCATCGCCGAGGGCCGCGAGCTGGTGCTCAACATGGTCCGCTGTCGCGTCCCCGTCGTCGCCGCGGTCAACGGTCCGGCCGTCGGGCTGGGCTGCAGCGTGATCGCGCTCTCCGACGTGGTGTACATGGCCGAGTCTGCGTACCTCTCGGATCCGCACGTGACCGTGGGGCTGGTCGCGGCGGACGGTGGGCCACTCATCTGGCCGCTGCACACGAGCCTGCTGCTGGCCAAGGAGTTCGCGTTCACCGGAGACCGGATCACCGCGGCGCGGGCGGCGGAGATCGGCCTGGCGAACCATGTTTGTCCGGAGGGCGAGGTGCTCGCGGCCGCGGTCGCCGCGGCGCACAAGATCGCCGGTCAGCCGCGTCAAGCGGTCGAAGCGACGAAGCGCGTGCTCAACCTCCACGTCGAGCGGGCGGTCCTCGCCACCATCGACTTCGCCATGGCATCGGAGACGGAGTCGTTCGACACGGCGGACCTGCGCGCGAACGTGGACCGCTTCCTCGGCCGCTAGCCGACCGCGGTGAACTCGAGGTGCAGGCGCGTCAGACCCGCGCAGGATGTACGTGGGCGCGTAGTCGTAGCGGCGCGCGCCGAGCGGGCCGTGCTCCGCCTCCGAGATCGTGATGTCGCGCATGCGGTCGAGCATTCGCTCGATGCTGACGCGTGCCTCCGCACGAGCGAGCGGCGCGCCGGGGCAGGTGTGGATGCCGTGCCCGAACGCGATGTGCTGGCGGGCGTTCACCCGATCGGGTCGGAACTCGTCGGGGTGCTCGAAGCGGCGCGGGTCGCGGTTCGCCGCGCCGGCGACCACCATCACCGTGGTGCCGGCGGGGATGTCGACGCCGCCGACGGTCGTCGGCACCCGCGACAACCGGAAGTCACCCTTCACCGGGCTCTCGAAGCGCAAGGTCTCCTCGACGAAGCCCGGGATGCGATCGGGCTTCGCGCGCGGAGCAGGTCCTGGAGGTCGGGCCGCTCGCCGAGGAGCAGGAGCGAGGCGGCGAGCAGGCGGACGGTGGTCTCCTGGCCGGCGGCGAACAGGTTGGCGGCGATGCGCACGACGTCGATGACCTCGGGCAGCGTCCCGTCCGGGAACGTCGCGGTCGCCAGGCCGGTCAGCACGTCGTCGGACGGGTTCGCCCGTCGGTCCTCGATGTACTCGGTGAACTGGGCGTAGAGGAACTCGAACGGGTTGTGCCGCAGCGGCTGCTGGCTGCTCCCGACGGCGGTGCCGGGGCGCTTCGCCGCCAGCTCGGCTCGAAACATCTCGTGATCCTCCTCGGGCACCCCGAGCAGATCCGCGACCACCAGCATTGCGAACGGGCTCGCGAACTCGCTGATGAGCTCGCAGCGGCCATTGGCGACGAATTCGTCGATCTGGCGATCGGCGAGTCGCCAGATGAACTGCTCGTTCTCGCTGAGGCGCTTGGGCGTGATCAGCCGCATCAGCAACGCGCGATGCGCGGTGTGCATGGGCGGGTCGAGCGTCGGGAGCTGGTCGCTCATCGGCAGCTCGTCGCGGTGCTGCTCGATGAGCTCGCTCACGTCGTCACCGGCGAGGGGCACCGGGAACCCGGGGAAGGGCCCGGTCACGGAGTTGCACGAGGAGAAGGTCGCGGTGTCGTGGAGCACCGAGATCGCCTCGTCGTAGCCGGTGACCATCACGACGTCCTGATGCGGCTCGCGCCGCACGGGGCACTCCGACCGGAGGAACTCGAAGTAGGGATACGGATCCTCGATGAACGCATGGTCGACGAAGAAGTCGGTCCCGTCGAAGTCAGTCACGGCTTCAGGCATCGCATTCCCCTTGTCGTCGGGTCTCACAGTTCGATGAGCGTCGGTACCCGGCGGGTGTCGAGCAGGTGGCGGCCGAGATCGACCGCGATCTCGTCGGCCGAGCCGAACAGTCCCTCGAGCGCCATCGTCCGCTTGAGGAAGCGATGGAATGGGTGGTCCGTGGTGAAGCCGATGCCGGCGAGCACCTGCTGGCAATGGGCCGCGACGATCCGGGCGGTGCGTCCCGCCGTGGCCTTCGCGAGTGCCGCGGTGAGGACTCCCGGTCGTGTCGCCTCGCGGCGCCCAGCGTCGCCTCGAGGGCCTCGACCGCGACCAGCGCGTCGGCCAGCCGGTGGCGGACGGCCTGGAACGACGCGATCGGGCGACCGAACTGGACGCGGTCGAGCGCATGGGTGCGCGCCAGGTCGAGCATCGTGGCGACAGCCCCCGGCGATCTGGTGGGCGACGGCCCGTCGGCCCGCCGCGACCGCCGGCGTCCCAGCCGCCGGGGTCGATCTTCGCCTCGACCGCCACGCGCGTGCTCGGCGCGCACGAGGTGGAAGCCGGCGTCCGGATCGATGCCCTCCACGCTGCGGATCTCGGCGGTGGAGCCGGCCACGGTGATCGCGCTGGCCTCCAGCCCCGTCTTGCACACCACGACGAACTCGCGGGCGACGGCCGCGCGTGAAGTCGCGAGCCCGACCGCGACGCATCGTTCGGCGCCGATGTGCCCGGGCACACGCCACGTGCCGAACTGGGGCAGGAGCACGGCGAGGTCCGGACGCGGCGTCATGCCCAGCGCCGACACGACGACGTCGTCGAGCACCGACGCGGCGCGGTTCGTCCGCCCGAGCGCGGTGAAGACGATGTCGACGGCGTCACGCGGCTCGGTCTCCAGCATCTCGAGCCACCCGAGACCGGTGAGCGCGGCGTCGACCTCCGCGGGTCCGCCGCCGGTGCCCAGCGCGTCGTCGACCGTCGACCGTCAGCAGCTCCCGGTCCGCCGGGTCCATCACGCCTCGGCCCCGAGGTCGAGCAGTCGCCGGGCGATGATGTTGCGCTGGACCTCGGCGGTCCCGCCGTAGATCGTGGCGGCGCGTGAGTAGAGGTACTCGGCGCGCCAGCCGGCCCCCCGGCGCCGTGTCGTCCATCTCGACGATCCCCGGGCAGCAGGCGGCGGGCCGCGTCGTAGACGGTCTGCTCCGCCGTCGGCGACCAGCACCTTGTCGATCGACGTCTCCGCGCCGAGCGTCTCGCCGTCGGCGAGCCGGTGCTGCGTGGCGCGCGAGCGGGCGCGGAGCGCGTGGAGCTCCACGAAGGCGTCGCCGAGGACCGCCGCCGCGCGGTCGTCGTCGGGCGCCACCTCGACGACCTGCTCGAGCCGGCGGTAGAGGTACGCGATGCGCTGCCAGAAGCACGACGAGCGCTCGTACGGGAGGATGCTCATCGCGACCGACCAGCCGCCGTCGACCTCGACCGAGGATGCGGTCGGCCGGGACCGCTGACGTCGTCGAAGAAGACCTCGGCGAACTCGCGCACTCCGTTGAGCATCTCGATGGGTGCGACCGTGATCCCGGGTGTGTCCATGTCCACGAAGAACGCCGTGATGCCGCGGTGGCGCGACCCTGCCGGTCCCGTGCGGGTGAGGAGCACGCACCGCTCCGAGTACTGGGCGAGGCTGGTCCAGACCTTCTGGCCGTTGATCACCCACCTCGACGCCGATGGCTGCTTCGCCGTCGGGAACCGCAGTGCAGCTCAGGGCGGCCAGGTCGCTGCCGGTGCCCGGCTCGGAGAACCCTTGGCACCACATCTCGGCGCCCGAGAGCAGTCGCGGGACCACCTCGGCCGCGAGTTCCGGCCGGGCGAACTCGATGAGGGTGGGCGCGAGCACCTCGATGAGCGAGAAGAGCCCGGGATCGACCAGATCGCGTGCCGCGAGCGCGGCCCCGAGCTCGGTGCGCAGCATCGGGGACGAGCCGAGTCCTCCGACGCGCTCGGGCCAGCCGTACCGCATCCAGCCGGCATCGAACAGGATCGACTTGATGCGCTGCATCTGGGCGATGTGGTCGTCGAGCGTGCCCGGCGCGCTCGTCGCGGGGGGCGAGCTCACCGGCGTGGTCGTCGAGCCATGCACAGAGGGCCGCGCGGAACTCGGCGACGGTGCGTCGACCCTCCGGCTGATCCATCCCGTCCCCCTCGGTTGAGAACCCCACATGCTCTTGGCGAGAGAGCGATTCTCGCCTAGCGTAACGCTCGTATCGAGCAAGCGTCGGGTGCCGGTCCGACCGGTCGGTACAATACATTCCGGGGGGAGCATCAGCGTGACGACTTGGCCCGAAGAGCGGCTGCTGATCGACGGCGAGCTGGTGGCGGCCGACGGCGCCGCGACCTACGAGACCGTCAACCCGGCGACCGAGGCCGTGCTCGGAGTGGCCGCAGACGCCACCGTCGAGGACGCCCGGCGCGGCGATCGCCGCGGCGCGCCGAGCGTTCGACATGACGGGCTGGTCGCGCGACCACGCGTTGCCGGGTGCGCTGCCTGCGCCAGCTGCACCAAGCGCTCCTCGAGCAGCTTCGACGCGCTCCGCGACATCCTCGTCCGCGAGGTCGGCGCGCCGGTGTCGAGCACCGAGCGGTCCGCAGCTCCAGGGTCCGATCGACGTCGTGGGCTGGTACGCCGACCTGCTCGAGGGCTACGACTTCGTCGAGGACCTCGGTGAGCGCGACACGTTCGCCGGCCGGCACTCCCGCTGGGTGGAGAAGGAAGCCGCGGGCGTCGTCAGCGCGATCGCGGCCTACAACTACCCGATCCAGCTCGCGCTCGCGAAGCTCGCGCCTGCGCTCGCGGCCGGATGCACCGTCGTGCTGAAGGGCGCGCCCGACACGCCGTGGGCGACGCTCGCCCTCGGCAGGCTGATTGCGGAGTCGACGGACATCCCTCCCGGAGTCGTGAACGTGCTCACCTCGTCCGACGCCGCAGGTGGGCGTCGAGCTGACGACGCATCCCGAAGTCGACGTCGTGTCGTTCACGGGCTCGACGCCGGTCGGACGTCAGATCATGGCGGCGGCGAGCGCGACCGTGAAGCGCGTGTTCCTCGAGCTGGGCGGCAAGTCCGCGTTCGTGCTGCTCGATGACGGTGACCTGACGATGGCCGCGCTGTTCTGCTCGTACGCGTCGATCTCGCACTCCGGCCAGGGGTGTGCGATCACCTCGCGCCTCGTCGTGCCTCGTGACCGCTACGACGAGGCGGTCGATGTCGCCCGGACGATGCTCGCCGACGCTCCCTACGGCGATCCCACGGACCCGGCGAACATGATGGGCCCGCTGATCAACGCCCGCCAGCGCGAGAAGGTCGCCGGCTACGTCGACCGCGCGGTCGCCGACGGGGCGAAGGCCGTCGTCGGAGGGCGCATCCCGGAGCACCTCCCGCGCGGCTTCTTCTACGAGCCGACGCTGCTCGTCGGCGTCGACGAGAACTCCGAGGTCGCCCAGGACGAGCTCTTCGGTCCGGTGCTCGTCGTCCTGCCCCACGACGGAGACGACGACGCGGTGCGCATCGCGAACAACTCGATCTTCGGGCTCTCGGGCTCGGTGATGAGCGCGGATCGTGACCGCGCGCTGGCCGTCGGCCGGAGGATCCGTTGCGGGACGATGAGCGTCAACGGCGGTCTGTACTACGGGCCCGACGCACCGTTCGGCGGTTACAAGCAATCGGGGATCGGACGGGAGATGGGTTCGGCCGGGCTCGACGAGTTCCTCGAGCGCAAGACGTTCGCCGAGCCCGCGACGTGAGTCGTCGGCATCGGGTCGTCCAATGGGCGACGGGGAACATCGGGATGCGGGCGTTGCGTGAGGTGATCCGTCACCCCGACCTCGAGCTCGCCGGAGTCCTGGTCTACGACCCGGAGAAGGCGGGCATCGACGCGGGCGTCCTGTGCGGGGAGGCCCCGGTCGGCATCGCGGCGACCGACGACCGCCAGGCGATTCGCGGGCTCGATGCGGACTGCGTGATCTACATGCCGCGCGTCTTCGACCTCGACGACGTCGTCGGCCTGCTCGAGTCGGGAGCGAACATCGTGACGACTCGGGGTGAGCTCTTCGGTGCGGGCGAACACCTCGGTGACGAAGGCCGGTCCCGAGTCGTCGACGCCTGCGAGCGGGGAAGCTCGTCGATCTACGCGACGGGGGCAGCCCCGGGTTCATCACGGACGCGCTGCCGCTGACGTTGCTCTCGCTGCAGCGCCGGGTCGAGTCGGTCCGGATCGACGAGTTCGCCAACCTGTCGCGGCGCGACTCGCCGCACCTGCTGTTCCGCCAGATGGGGTTCGGACAGCCCGTGGACTCCTTCGACCCGCAGCGCTCGCGAGTACCTGCTGGCGGAGTTCGGGCCGCCGCTGGCCCGGCTCGCGGACGGAGCGAACCGTGCCGTGGATGCCTGGAGCTGCTCGGGGAGGTCGCGGCCGCCCGCCGCACGACCGTGCTGGTCGCGGGCGAGCTCCCGGCCGGATCGGTCGCGGCGCAGCGGACCACCATCGTCGGGACCCGAGACGGGGCCGAGGTCATGCGCTTCACCGCGAGCTGGTACTGCACGACGGACATCGAGCCCGCGTGGGACCTCCGAGCCGACGGGCTGGCGGGTGAGGGTGCAGGGTGATGCGCCGCTCGACCTCACCCTTGAGTTCCCGGTCCCGCTCGAGGAGCTCGGGTCGTTCACGCCGGGATACACCGCGAACCGGCCCGTCAACGCGGTTCCCTACGTGTGTGCGGCCCCACCCGGCATCCTCTCGACGACGGATCTGGCTCCGATCACGCCGGCGGGGCCCCGGCCGCGTGCCGGAGCAGTCCGGTGACCGATCCGGTGTTCCGGGTGCTGCGGACCTTGGACGAGCCGAGCGCGTCCTTCTGGAGGCCGGGCGTGGACGTCCTGCCGGTGAACACGCACGGTAATCAATTGTCGGCGGGGCGACTGCACGGCTTCGGTTTCTTGCACGAGGCTTGCCTCCAGCTGAGGGGTCGCGGTGGCGACCGGCAGGTTCCGGGTGATCCCGAGGTAGCCGGCGAAACGTTGCTCACGAAGCTCAGCTGAAGGAACGGGGAGAAGCGAATGTCGGGATTCAGCGCCTTTCGCTACGACGGCAAGCGAGTGCTCGTCGTCGGTGGCGCGAGCGGGATGGGAGCCGCCGTCGCGGAGCTCGTTCAGGACGCGGGCGCGGAGGTCGTGGCGATGGACTTCGCCGAGGTCACGCTCCCGGGTGCGAAGGCGATCCACGTCAACCTGGCCGACGCGGGATCGATCGACGCCGCGATCGAGGAATGCGGCGGGCCGGTGCACGCGGTGTTCTCGTGTGCCGGCGTCGCCGACGGAACGCCGAACATCGAGAAGATCAATTTCATCGGCCACCGCTACCTGATCGACCAGCTCCTGGCGCGTGACCTGCTCGGCCGCGGCGCCGCGATCGGCTTCATCTCGTCGGCGGCCGGCCTCGGCTGGGAGGCGAACCTCCCGCTGCTGAACGAGTACCTCGACATCGCCGACTTCGATGCCGCCGCCACCTGGGCGAAGGAGCACGGCAAGGCCGACTACATGTGGAGCAAGCAGGCGATCTGCGCCTACGTCGCGCGCGACGCCCTGGCGTTGCTCAAGCAGGGCATCCGCATCAATGCCATCTGCCCCGGACCGACCGACACCCCGCTCGCCCAGGCGAACAAGGAGATGTGGCTGGGCTTCGGATCGGACTACCGCGCCGAGGCGGGCGTCGACGCGGCAACGCCGCTCGAGCAGGCGTTCCCGCTCGTGTTCCTGTGCAGTGACGCGGCGGCGGCGATCACGGGAACGACGATCATCACCGACTCCGGATACTTCAGCGCCGGCATGACCGGGTCGTTCCCGAACGCGACGTTCATCGTGAACCTCCTCCTCGGCCGCGAGCAGCTCGAAGGAGGGCCGGGGTGATCGTGGGCGGGCTAGGACGGAGCGGGCGGGCGCGGGGCCACCGTCACGGACGGCACCGAGAGGGTCGCGCCGCCGCGGAGCACCGCGTCGACCACGTTCACGAGGTGGTCGACATCGATCAGGGAACCGCTCAGGTAGCCACGCTCGATCCAGATGGGCGCGAGCTCGGCGGCCAGCTCGCGTGATCCCACTGCATCGGGAACTCGGTCTGGGAGTCGCCCTCGCCGCCAGCACAGTCGCCGACCACGACGCGCGTGAAGCCAACGCTCGGGTGCTCGGCGCGCCACGCCTCGACCAGCTTGTCGAGCGCGGCCTTGCTCACTGCGTACGCGCCGAGTCCCGGCCAGGGCGGGGTCAGCGACGCGCTGACCGACGACAGGTACGCCGCGGTGCCACCCGAGGCGGTGAGATGGGGGATCGCCGCGCTCGTCACGATGGCCGCGCCCGTGACGTTGGTGTCGAACGTGGCGCGCCAGGTCCGCGCGTCCGTGTCGACGAGCCGGGCCAGGGGACCGATCCCCGGCGCGTAGACGAGTGCATCGATGCCGCCGAGCCCAGCGGCGGCCTCGGCGATCGCGGACCGACACGACGACCTCGTCGGTGACGTCGCACTCGATCACCAGCGTCCCGGGGCCCGCTTCCTTCGCCGCGTCCTCGAGCCGCGCCCGGCGCCGGGCCAGCAGCGCGACCCGCGCTCCTCGCCGCGCGAGTCCGGTTCCGATGCAGCGGCCGAGCCCGCTGGACGCGCCTACCACGACTGCTCGCACTCGGGCTCCCCCCATCAAGATGACGTGACTGTTAGAGAACGGCCAGTTCCGTCACGCCGGTGGACTGGCCAAAATCGAGCATAACTTGCTGGGTTGACCTAGCGAAGGAGCGACACAGATGTTAAATAGGGGGTCATCCTCGGTCGAGGAGGAGGCGGCGGGCGCACGAGCGCCGGCCGACGAGCGGTCGTATCGGGGGGTACAGATGTCACGGTCTCGGATGCGCGGCTGGCGTGGACGTGGCGGTGGTGATCGCGACGTCGCTCGTCTCGGTGCTGGCGGCGGGGACCGCAGGTGCCGCGCAGACGCTACCCGGCGGTGGACCAGCCGGGTGTCACGGCCAAGGAGATCAAGGTCGGCGGCATCGCGTCGATCTCCAACGACCCCACTGGGGGGTCGCTCGGCTCGGCCTTCGACGGAACGAAGGCCTACTTCGCCTACATCAACAGCAAGGGCGGGGTCTACGGGCGCAAGCTCGTTCTCGACTCGAAGCGCGACGACGCTCTGGCGAACAACCGCTCCGAGGTCCAGGGGCTGCTGACCAAGGACGACGTCTTCGCCGCCCTCCCCCTCGCGGTGCAGCTCTACACCGGTGCCGACCTGCTCGCCAAGGCGAAGATCCCGACCTTCGGCTGGGACATCAACGAGGAGTGGGGGTCGGAGAACCACAAGCCCGGCCCGGCGAACTTCTTCACCCAGATCGGCGGCTACCACTGCTTCACGTGTGCGACCCCGTCGGTGATGACCTGGTTGCCGAAGAAGCTGCACCGTCACAAGATCGGTGTCCTCGCGTTCGACGTCCCGCAGTCGACGTCGTGCGCGGAGGGTCTGGAGAAGAGCTTCAAGAAGTACCCGACCGGAAAGATCGTGTTCCTCGACAAGAGCCTCACGTTCGGCAGCCCGGACTACAGCGCGCAGGTCGCGCAGATGAAGGACAAGGGCGTCAACCTCGTCATCTCGTGCGTCGACGGCAACGGTGCCGCCTCGCTCGGCGCGAGAGATGAAGAAGCAGGGTCTGGATGCCGTGCAGATCCTGCCGAACTCCTACAACCACGAGCTCATCAAGAAGAACGCCGAGGTGCTGAACGGGAGCTACCTGTTCACGACCTACGCACCGTTCGAGGCCAAGCCCCAGAGCACCGGGCATGAAGCACTACCAGAAGTGGATGAAGAAGAGCGGCGGGAAGCGCAACGAGAACTCGCTGGTCGGCTGGATCAACGCCGACGAGTTCGTGACCGGCCTCAAGGCCGCGGGCCCGAACTTCACCCGAGCAGAAGGTCGTCGACGCGCACGAACGCGATGACGGACTACACCGCCGGCGGGATCGTCCCGGCGATCAACTGGACGACCGCCCACCAGACAGGACGTCACGTGCTTCGCCGTCGAGAAGGTGGTCAACGGGGGCTTCAAGCCGGTGTTCGGCAAGAAGGGCAAGCCGTTCCTGTGCTTCCCGGCCAACCTCAAGAAGATGCCCGACGAACCCCCGGGTCAGCAGCTAGCGGACCTGCGTTGATACCCCCTGCGCAGTCGAACGGGAGCCCGGTGACGTGACCGATCTGATCGGCTACGTCATCCGGGGCATCCCGTTCGGCTGCGTGTTCGCGCTGGTCGCGATCGGGCTCGTCCTCACGTACAAGACGTCGGGGGTGTTCAACCTCGCCTTCGCCGCGCAGGCGTTCGTGTCGGCGGCGGTCTACTACCAGCTCCGGGTCGAGGACGGGTGGCCGAACGTTCCGGCGTTCCTCGTCGCGGTCGTCGTCGTCGCACCGCTGCTCGGCCTCGTCCTCGAACGCCTGATCTTCCGCCACCTGCGCACCGCGCCGGCGGTCGCCAAGCTCGTCGCCTCGCTGGGGCTGCTGGTGGCGCTGCCCGAGATCGTGAACCTGTGGATCGGCTCCGAGGCCAAGTACGGCGTGCCGACGATCTGGCCCAACCAGTTCGGGATCTACCGCTGGGGCGACTACGCGATCGACGGCAACGAGGCCGCGACCGTCATCGCGACGGTGGTCTCGGTCGTGGCGCTGACGCTGCTGTTCCGGTACTCCAGCATCGGGCTGCGGATGCGGGCCGTGGTCGAGAGCCCCCGCATGACCGCGCTGGCGGGCATCAACTCCGATCGGGTCGAGCGCGTTCTCCTGGATGCTCTCGAGCTTGTTCGCCGGCCTCGCCGGCGTGCTGATGGCGCCGCTCTTCACGCAGCTGTCGGCCAACAACTTCACGATCCTGCTCGTCGCGGCGATCGCGGCGGCGGCGTTCGCCCGGCTCTCGAGCATTCCGATGGCGCTGCTCGGTGGTCTGCTGCTCGGCATCCTCCAGGGGATCCTCGCCGGCTACCTCCCGCTGAACAGCGTCATCGCCAACGGGCTGCGGCCGTCGCTGCCGTTCGTGCTCCTGTTCCTGCTGCTCCTCTTCTGGCCGGGGCTGCGCCAGCAGCGGGAGGCCGCCGACCCGCTCTCCGGCGTCGACCCGCCGCCGCCCGGGCTCGCCGCGCAGGCGCGCGGCCGCGGCCTGACCATCGCCACGTACGCGCTGGGCACGGCGATCGTCGTCGCTCTTCCTCCTGCTCAGCCTGTTCTCGCTCGACACCTTCTGGCTCCTGATCGTGACCAAGGCGGTCATCTTCGGGGTGATCTTCCTGTCGATCACCGTGATCACCGGCATGGCCGGTCAGATCTCGCTGTGCCAGGCGACCTTCGCCGCGGTCGGGGGGTTCGCGACCGCGCAGCTCGTGCACGAGTGGAGCCTGCCCGTGCTGTTGACGATGCTGATCGGCGCGGTGCTCGCGGCGGCGGTCGGCGCGTTGCTGGCCATCCCGGCGCTGCGGCTCGGCGGCATCTACCTGGCGCTGGCCACGTTCGCGTTCGCGCTGATGTTCGACAGCATCTTCGTGCCGCTCGACTGGGTCAGCGGCGGGCCGATCCCGCTCGACGTCCCGCGTCCCGAGCTCTTCCAGGGCGACCACGCGTTCTTCCTGCTCAGCGTGGCGGTGCTGGCCGTCGCCGGGGTGCTGGTCATGCTCGTCCGGCGCGGAACGACCGGGCGGTTCCTGGACGCGCTGCGCGGCAGTGAGACGGCCGCGGGCGCGATCGGCATCAACCCGGCGCGCAGCCGCGTGCTCGCGTTCGCCCTCTCCGCCGGCATCGCCGGCCTCGGCGGCGGCCTGCTCGCGATGCTCGACACGCAGGCCAACTACGCGGCCAACTACTCACCGTTCTTCGGGCTGGTGTGGCTCGTGCTCGTCGTCACGATCAGCGCCCGCACGGTGGAAGGCGCGGTCGTCGCCGGCTTCGCGCTCGCCCTGCTCCCGGAGCTCCTGAAGGAGATCGGCATCTCGCTCGAGTGGCAGTACGTGCTCTTCGGTCTCGGCGCGCTCACCTACGCACGGCACCCCGAAGGGATCCTCGAGGCGCAGAAGCGCCAGATCATCGGGGCGATCCAGCGACGCATCGATCGCCGCACGGCCGACGTCCCTGACCGCGGAGAGCTCGCAGCCGGGCCCGGTGGACCTCACCGCGCCGAAGCCCGCGGGGACGACGAAGAGCGCGACGCCATGACGCTGCTGGACGCGCGCGGCATCTCGAAGCGCTTCGCCGGCATCACCGCGCTCGACGACGTCTCGCTCGACGTCGAGCCGGGCGAGGCGGTCGGGCTCATCGGTCCGAACGGCGCCGGCAAGACCACGTTCTTCAATTGCCTGCTCGGCATGCTGAACCCGGACCGCGGCCGCGTCGTCGCTTCGACGGCACCGACATCACGCGGTACCCGGTGTACAAGCGGGCGCGCCTCGGTCTCGGCCGGACGTTCCAACGCATCGAGCTGTTCGGCGGCATGACCGTGCGCGACCATCTCATCGTCGCGGGGCGATCGCGACTCGGCACCGGGCGGCTGTGGAAGGACTGCCTCAACCTCGCGCGGCCGACCTCGGACGAGCTGGCCGCCACCGAGACCACCCTGGGCCTGCTCGGGCTCACGGACGTCGCCGATCATCCCGATCGAGTCGCTGAGCCTCGGCCGGACCCGCCTCGTGGAGCTCGGACGCGCGCTGATGACCGAGCCGCGGCTGCTGCTCCTCGACGAGCCGTCGTCGGGCCTCGACCAGCACGAGACCAGGACGCTGGTGCGGACGCTCCGGGACGTGCAGCGCGAGCGCGGCACCGCGATGCTGCTGGTCGAGCACGACGTCGAGATGGTCCAGGACTTCACGAGCCGCGTCTTCGTGCTCGACTTCGGCACGCTGATCGCTTCGGGAGCCGACCGCGGAGGTGATGAGCGACGACGCCGTCCGCAAGGCGTACCTCGGCGAGCTCGCCGGCACCGACGACATCAAGGCCACGGCGAACCGTCGCCGCGCGGATCACCGCGCCACCCGACGACGCCGCGAGCCCGTGCGCAGCTCCGGTCGCGCCCGTGCTCGAGCTGCGCGACGTCGAAGCCGGCTACGGACCGTTCCGGGCGCTGTTCGGGGTGTCGTTCGCGATCCCCGAGGGCAACGTCGTCGCGCTGCTCGGCGCGAACGGCGCCGGGAAGTCCACCATCGCTCGGCGTCGTCTCGGGCCTGATCCCGATCACTGCGGGCTCGGTGCGCTTCGACGGGGTCGAGATCAGCGGCATGAAGCCGTGGCGGATCGCGCCGCTCGGCATCGTGCAGGCGCCCGAAGGCCGCTCGGTGTTCAGCTCGCTCACCGTCGAGGAGAACCTCACCCTCGACTTCCGGCGGAACCTGGGTCGGCGCGGCGTCGCCGCGGGGCTCGAGCGCGGCGTACGAGCTCTTCCCGCGGCTCGGCGAGCGGCGCAAGCAGCTGGCCGGCAACCTCTCCGGCGGTGAGCAGCGCATGCTCTCGCTCGCCGCGGGTGCTCGTCCGCCCGCCCCGCCTGCTGGTGGTCGACGAGCTGTCGCTCGGTCTCGCGCCGATTGCGATCGACGACGTGTACGCGACGCTCGAGGTCGTGCGCCAAGAGGGAACGACGTTGCTCCTCATCGAGCAGTACGTCGGCCATGCGCTGCGGTTCGCGGACTCGGTCGTGCTGCTCCAGCACGGCGAGGTGAAGTTCGACGGTCCGACCTCCGAGCTCGGTGACGTCGCCGCGCGGCTGATGCCGACGAGCGACGATGAGCGACGCTCATCGAGCGGTTTCGAGATCCAGGTCGACGACGCCGTCCTGGCGGACCTGCGCACGCCGGCTCGAGCTGACGCGCATCCCCGACCAGATCGAGGACACGGGCTGGGAGTACGGGATCCCGCTCGACTACCTGCGCGAGCTCGTCGACTACTGGCGCGACGACTACGACTGGCGCAAGCACGAGAAGCAGCTCAACGAGCTCCCGCACTTCCGCACCACGGTCGACGGCCAGTCGATCCACTTCGTCCACGCCCGTTCGGAGCATCGCCGACGCGTTCCCGCTGCTGCTGATGCACGGCTGGCCCGGATCGATCCTGGAGTTCCTCGACGTCATCCCACGGCTGACGCGCCCGAAGCCCATGGCGGGCGGGCCGCGGACGCCTTCCACGTCGTCGTGCCGTCGCTGCCCGGCTACGGGTTCTCGGAGCCGACACGGACGCGCGGCTGGGACGTGGCGCGCATCGCGCGGGCGTTCGCCGAGCTGATGAGCCGCCTCGGCTACGAGCGCTACGGCGCGCAGGGCGGGGACTGGGGTGCCCAGATCGCGACGAGGATCGGCGCGCTCGACCCGGAGCACTGCGCGGCCATCCACCTGAACATGCCGATCGCGACCCCGCCCGAAGACGCGGGTGCCGCTCACCGACGCGGACCAGGCGGACCTCGCGGCGATGCGGAGCTTCCAGCGCGAGGAGTCCGGGTACGCGCTCGAGCAGGGGACGAAGCCCCAGACCCTGGGGGTCGCGCTGAACGACTCGCCGGCCGGGCTGCTCGCCTGGATCGTGGAGAAGTTCCGGACCTGGAGCGACTGCGACGGCGACCCCGAGAGCATCTTCACCCGGGACCAGCTGCTCACGAACGTGACGGTGTACTGGGTGACCGCAGACGATCACGTCCTCGGCCCGGCTCTACTGGGAGCACCAGCACGCCGACCCCGGCGGACGCGGCGCAGCAGTACGTCGGGGTCCCGACCGGCGTCGCGCGCTACCCGAAGGAGATCGTGCGCTTCCCGCGTTCGTGGGTCGAGCGCAGCTACAACGTGACGCACTGGGCCGACATGCCACGCGGCGGCCACTTCGCCGCGATGGAGCAGCCCGAGCTCTTCACCGATGACGTGCGGAGCTTCTTCCGCACGGTGCGGTGATGCACGCCGCCAGCCAGGAGAAGGGCCAGTCATCCGATGAGGACCACCGACGTGACTGAACTCCGGTACGACCCGTACGACGTGGAGATCAACCGCGATCCGTACCCGGCGTTCCGCCGGCTGCGCGAGGAAGCACCGCTCTACTACAACGAGGAGCACGACTTCTTCGCGCTCAGCCGCTACGCGGACGTCGAGCGAGGGCTCGCCGAGCGCGAGACGTACATCTCCGGGCGCGGCGCGATCATCGAGGTGATCCGGGCGAACATGGAGATGCCGCCCGGCGTCATCATCTTCGAGGACCCACCGATCCACACGCTGCATCGCGGGTTGCTGTCGCGGGTGTTCACCCCGAAGAAGATGAACGCGCTCGAGCCGAAGATCCGCGAGTTCTGCGCGGCCAGCCTCGACCCGCTGGTCGGCACGGGGCAGTTCGACTTCGTCGCCGACCTCGGCGCGCAGATGCCGATGCGGACGATCGGCATGCTCATGGGGATCCCGGAGCAGGACCAGGAGTCGATCCGGCACCACGTCGACGCGTCGCTGCGCACCAAGGCCGGCAAGCCGATGAAGGTCTCGCAGGACAACTTCCTCGACGGCGAGATGTTCGCGGACTACATCGACTGGCGGGCCGACCACCCGTCCGACGACCTGATGACCGAGATGCTCAACGCCGAGTTCGAGGACGAGACGGGAACGACCCGCCGCCTGACCCGCGAGGAGATCCTCACCTACCTGACCGTCATCGCCGGGGCCGGCAACGAGACCACGACCCGCCTGATCGGCTGGGCCGGGAAGGTGCTCGCCGAGCACCCGGACCAGCGGCGGGAGCTCGTCGAGGATCGCGTCGCTCATCCCGAACGCGATCGAGGAGCTCCTCCGGTTCGAGTCGCCGGCGCCGCACGTGGCGCGGTACGTGGCGCGCGACGTCGAGCACTACGGCCAGGCGGTGCCGGAAGGCAGCATCATGATGTTCCTCATCGGCTCGGCGAACCGCGACGACCGGCGCCACGCCGACGGTGACCGGTTCGACATCCACCGCGACGATCGGCCCGCACCTCACGTTCGGGTTCGGCATCCACTTCTGCCTCGGTGCGGCGCTGGCCCGGCTCGAGGGCCGCATCGCGCTCGAAGAGGTGCTGAAGCGGTTCCCCGAGTGGGAGGTCGACACGGCGAACGCCAGGCTCTCGCCGACCTCGACGGTCCGCGGCTGGGAGACCCTCCCGACGTTCACGTCGTGACGGTGCGTGCCGACTGAGATCATCACGGAAGCATCCGAGACGGAGGAGTGAGATGAGCACTGCCAGAGCAACGACGACGCCGGTGCGCCACGCGGACCGGTTCTTCATCGGCGGGGAGTGGGTCCAGCCGTCGTCCGACGCGACCTTCGACGTGATCGACTCGGGGACCGAGGAGCCGTACTACAGCATCGCGGCGGCCGCGCCCGACGACATGGCTCGGGCGGTCGCGGCGGCGCGGCTCGCCTTCGACGAGGGACCGTGGTCGCGGCTGACGCACGCGGAGCGGGCCGACTACCTCCGCGCGCTCGGCGCCGCGGTCCAGGAGCGCGGCGACGTGCTCAGCCAGCTGTGGCCGCGCCAGTCGGGCGTGCTCTACAAGATGTCGCAGTACGCCGGACGGATCGGCTCGGGCGCGCTGGCGTCGTACGCCGCGCTCGGCCGACACGTTCCCGTTCGAGGAGGAGTGCCCGCCGACCGCCGGCGGCGAGTTCGGGCTGCTCGTGCGGGAGCCGGTCGGTGTGGTCGGCGCGATCATCCCGTGGAACGCGCCGGTCGCGCTCATCTGCCACAAGATCGGCCCCGCGCTCCTCGCCGGCTGCACCGTCGTGCTCAAGTCGGCGCCGGAGGCGCCGGGCGAGGGCTACGTGTTCGCCGAGGCGGCCGAGCAGATCGGCCTGCCCGCCGGAGTGCTGAACGTCCTCACCGCGGACCGCGAGGTCTCGGAGCTGCTCGTGCGCGATCCCCGGCGTGGACAAGATCACGTTCACGGGATCGACCGCGGCGGGCCGGCGCATCGCGTCGCTCTGCGGCGAGCGGATCGCCCGGTGCACGCTCGAGCTCGGCGGGAAGTCGGCCGCAGTCGTCCTCGACGACATCGATCTCGAGACCGCGGCCAAGACGCTCGCGCGGGCCGAGTGCGGGCTCAACGGCCAGGTGTGCTCGTCGCTCACGCGGGTCATCGTGACGCAGAGTCGTCACGACGAGCTCGTGGACGCGCTCGCCGCGTCGTTCGGCAAGACCCGGGTCGGCGATCCGTTCGACGAGCAGTCCCAGCTCGGGCCGCTCGTGTCGGATCGCCAGCGGGACCGGGTCCTCGGCTACATGGCCAAGGGCGTGGACGAGGGCGCGACGCTCGCGACCGGTGGTGGCCGCCCCGAGGGTCTCGACCGCGGCTACTTCGTGGAGCCGACGGTGTTCGGGAACGTCGACAACGGATCCACGATCGGGCGGGAGGAGATCTTCGGGCCCGTCCTCGCGGTCATCGCGGCGGCCGACGAGGACGACGCGGTCCGGATCGCGAACGACTCGATCTACGGGCTGAACGCGTCGGTGTTCACGGACGATGTCGATCGGGCCCGCGCGGTGGCGCGGTGAGCTCCGGTCCGGCACCGTCGGCCACAACGCGTTCCGCACCGACTTCGGCATGGCGTTCGGCGGGTTCAAGCAGTCGGGGATCGGTCGTGAGGGCGGCAAGGAGGGCCTGCTGCCGTTCCTCGAGACCAAGGCCGTGATCCTCGAAGGCCGCCCGAGCCAGCATCGCGAGCGGTAGGTCAGTCGGGGACCACCCACCGCATCCCACCGTCGGCGTCGAAGGTCAGGGACTGCAGCACCGACATCACCGCGTCGAGCCGGCTCGCGGCGGTCGACTCTTCGTCGACCCGTTCACCGTGACCGGGCATGTCGATGGCGATCGCCTCGTGGCCCAGACGCTCCAGCTCGGGCACGGTCGCGGACCAGCACCAGGCGCCGTGGAACCCGCCGTGGATCAGACGAAGCGCACGTCAGCGCAGCTCGGGGTGCATGCCCGGCCGCAGGGCCGGGCCCTCGAGCTGGGTCTCGTCGATCCGGATCGGCGTGCCGTTGACGAGCACGTGCCGGACTCCGGTCGGCTCCTCGGCCGTGAGGCGCTCGGCGTTCGCCGGGAAGTCGCGCACGCGTCGCGTCGGGCCGGGCCCGACGGTCTTCGGATCGAAGACGCACACGTCGGCCCAGCTGCCTTCGCGCAGGTAGCCGCGCCGATCGAAGCCGAACATGTCGGCCGGCTCACCGGTGAGCTTGCGCACGGCGGCCTCGAGCGGCATCACCTGGCGGTCGCGCACCCAGGTGCCGAGCAGGTCGGTCGGCAGCGGCGCGTCGCAGAGCTGGTCGATGTGCGCACCCGCGTCCGAGAGCCCGAGCGCCACGCTCTCGTGGTTCAGGAGGTGGCCGACCGCGTCGACGTCGTCGTTGGCGATGTACGCGCGAAATCGGGTCGTCAGATCCTCGGCGACCGCGATCTCGCACATCACGTCGAGCGGACTCGATCCGCGTTCCGCGGCGAGCTCGGTCACGCGCCGTCCCTGCAGCTCCGGGAACTGCGACGACTCCGATACCTCGAACGTCTCCCAGCGCGGCTTCATCGGCGAGATCTCCAGGTCCGCGGCCGCCCGGGCGCGCCACGCCGGATCGCGGTAGGCGGCGATGCGCGCGTCCCGGTCGCCCTGCAGGAGCTCACCGAACACCGTGCCGGTGTTGAGGCTGTAGGGGTCGGCCAAGCGTGAACTGCATCGTCAGCGGGCGGGGAGTGACCTGGGGCCAGACCGACGCGCCGGCCGCGATGCCCTGCTCGTGCAGCGCCAGCGGCTCGAGGTGCTTCCCGCCCGGGCTCGCGAACATCGGGTAGGTGAACGGTCGCCCGATGCGGGGCTGCCACTCGTAGACGTCCGCGTAGGTGCACTGCTCGCCCGGGGTGATGAGCACCACGCCCTTGCCCGCCTCGCCCGCGGCGGGGAACAAGCGCGTGCACCTCGTCGCGGTCGGCGAAGCGGCTCGGGACCGGCTTGCCGTCGACGCCGCGGTGCGCGTACGAGAAGCTGGTCGAGAACCCGGCCGCACCCTCGTCGATCGCCTCCCGCACGAGCTGCGCACATGCGCGTCGACCTCGTCCGGGCGTCGCGGTCCGCTCGTAGGCCGCGTCGCCCATGACGTAGAGCCGCAGCGCGGAGTGCCCGATGTACGCGGTGAAGTTGAGCACCGTCCCGCGACTGCGGACCGACTCCAGGTACTCGCGGAAACGTCTCGAACTCCCAGACGATGCCCTCGGTCAGCGTCGCGGGATCCATGTCCTCGACGTTCTCGAGCGTGCCCACGATCATGTCGTGGTGCTCGGGCCGGGTGGGCGCGATGGCGAAGCCGCAGTTGCCGGCCACGACGGTGGTGACGCCCTGGTACGACGACGGCCGGAGCGCGGGGTCCCAGAAGACCTGCGCGTCGTAGTGGGTGTGGATGTCGATGAAGCCCGGCGCGACCGCGCAGCCTGTGGCGTCGAGCTCGCGGTCGCCGCGGAGGTCGGTGCCGATCTCCTCGATCACGCCCGTCCGAGATCGACACGTCGGCGACGTGGCCCGGCGCGCCGGTGCCGTCGAGGACCGTTCCGCCGCGGATGACGATCTCAGGCATCTCGCTTCTCCTTTCCCCAGGAGGTTGCGGAGCTGGTTGGCCGGGGGGCCCGGCCGTCGTCCCGCCGTCGACCGGCAGCACGATCCCGGTGATCTGCGCGGCGCGCTCGCTCGCCAGGAAGAGGACGGCGTTCGCCGACGTCGATCGGCCGGCCCTGGCGTTGGAGCGGCTGCATGAGCCGGATGATCTCGCCGATGTCGTACGTCGTGTTGATGCTGGTGGCGATGTGGGCCGGCGCGATGCAGTTCACGCGGATGCCGTGCTCCGCGAGGTCGATCGCGATCGACCGGGTGAGCTGGATCACCGCCGCCTTCGACGACGCGGTAGGCCATCAGTCCGCGCCCGGCGTTGATCCCGGCGATCGACGTGGTGTTGATGATCGAGCCGCCGCCGTGCTCGGCCATGTGCCGGGCCGCGCACTGGCTGCCCGACCATCGTGCCGAAGACGTTGACGGCCATCACCCGGTGGAAGTCCGTGAGGTCGTCGGCGAGGAAGCGGCGCGACGCAGCCGGAGATGCCCGGCGTTGTTGAACATGATGTGCAACCCGCCGAAGTGCGCGACGGCGAAGTCGACGAGCGCCTGGACCTCGTCGGGCTCGGCGACGTCGGTCGGCTTGAACGCGACCGCGTCGCCGAGCTCGGCGGCGAGCGCTTCGCCGCGCTCGACGTCGGTGTCGGCGATGACGACCCTGGCGCCCTCGGCGACGAAGAGCTCCGACGGTCGCCCGGCCGAGACCGCCGGCGCCGCCGGTGACGATCGCGACCTTGCCCGGCCGAGCTCCGGTTCGACGTCATTCCTCGATCCAGTAGTCCGGGACGGTCTCGACCCCGTGCCGGCTCGAAGATCGCGTCCATCTCGGCGAGGTCCTCGTCCGCGATCGTCCAGCCGATCGCGCCGACGTTGTCCTCCACCTCGGCGACGGTCCGGCAGCCGACGAGCGCGGTGCTGATCGCCGGGTGCGAGGTCGCCCAGCGCAGCGCGAGCTGCGGCAGGCTCCGGTCGTACTTGGCCGCGATGCCCTTCAGCTCGTCCACGGCGCGGACGTTGCTGCGGGAACGACTCCGCGCCGAAGAGCGAGTCGAAGAGCTTGATCGAGCCCATCTTCCCCTGGCGGGCCCGCCAGTCCTGCGAGCCGAAGTCCATGTCCTCGGTGAAGGTCCCGGTCAGCAGGCCGAAGGCGAGCGACCCGTACGCCATGACGCCGATGCCCTGCTCCTCGCAGTACGGGAAGACGTCTTGCTGCATCCGGCGGTCGAACATGTGCCAGCCGTACTGCGCGACGTCGACGCGCCGGCGTCTTCATGCACTCCTCGATGTCTTCCTTGCTGAAGTTCGAGACGCCGACGAAGCGCACCTTGCCCGCGTCGACGACGTCCTGGAGCGCGCTCCATCGTCTCCTCGAAGGGCGTGAGCGGATCGGGCCAGTGCACGATGTAGACGTCGACGTAGTCGGTGCCGAGCTGCTTCAGGCTCTTGTCGATCGACGCCATGACCCGGTCGCGGCTGCTGTCGCGCAGGTTCGGCATGTCGCGGTACGCCATGCCGAACTTGGTGACGACGATCGCCTCGTCGCGCCGGCTGCCGAGCGCCTCACCGAGGGCCCGTTCCGAGGTGCCGTAGCCCTCGGCGGTGTCGAAGCAGTTGATGCCGAGATCGAGCGCCCGGCCGACGGCCCGGCCGAACTCGGATTCGTCGACGTCGCCGTAGCCGCCGCCGACCTCCCAGCAGCCGAAGCCGATGGCCGACACCTCCAAGCCCTGTGCGTCCGAATGGTCGAAGCTCCACCGTGGGATCCTTTCTCGCGAGTCGCAGATCGGGTCGAGCAGGCGCGGAGTCCCCACCGGCGTCGTCGCTGCCAGATCTCGTTCGATGTTCATGCCACCCCCCGGCGCTCGGCAACTAACAGCCGTGTCACCGCACCGTAGCACCGGGCAGGCCAGTATCGCCCAGTGGCCACGCGGGTGACGAGGCCGGTCTGCTAACGCTAGTGTCACTCGCGAGTTGGACGCGCGAGCGGAGCGTCGAGTCGGCGGAGGAGGCCACGATGCCCGACGAAGAGCAAGACGGCCGCCCGGACGCCGTGGCGGTGGTCCGCCGGGCGCCGTTCTCCGACAACCCCCGGGTCGGCGCCCGGGGCCAGCGCGCGCAGCAGCGCATCCTCGACGCCGCGCTGCGGGCCTTCGGCGACGAGGGCTACCACGCCTGCAGCATCGACCGGATCACGAAGCTCGCCCGAGTGCTCGCGGGTGTCCTTCTACCAGTACTTCGCCAACAAGGAAGACGTGTTCCGCCAGCTCGCGGGCCAGGTCGCCCGGCAGGTGAGCGCGTCGACCGAGGCGTTGGACCCGCTCACCGCCGACGCGCCGGGATGGGACGCGATGCGCGCGTGGGTGGCGCGCTACGCCGCGATCCACACGCGCTACGAGCCGGTCTTCCACTCGCTGGAGAGCGACCGGGCGCTCGCCGAGCGTGGCGCGCCACACCGGCGAGGAGACCATCACGCGGATCCACGCGCGGCTGGTGACGGCGACGCTGCCGCCGCGCCAGCTCGACCCGGTGATCCGGCTGCTGCTCGAGACCGTGAACCACACGCTGGACGTCAGCGGCATCCTGCGCTGCCACCGAGTCCGGCGCGTACCCCGAGCGACCGCGTCGAGCTCGCGCTCACCGACGTCATCCACCGCACGTTGTTCGGCCTCGACGTCGACGTCAACGTGCACGCGCCCGACGGTCGCGCCGCCGCCCGCGCTCGACGTTCGGTCCCGAGCTGGTCGAGCTGCTCCGGCGACGACGGACCGGCCGGCTCCGACGGACTCCGGCAACGCCGCGCTCGTCGCGCTCCTGGCCGCGGGGCGCGACGTGTTCGTCGAGCGGGGCTACCAGGCCACCCGGGTCGACGACCTCGTGACGGCCGCCGGGGTGTCGCACGGCGCCTTCTACCGGTACTTCCGCAACAAGGAGGAGCTCGCACGCATCCTCACCGTGCGCGGGGTGCGGGCCGTCGGACCGGTGGTGACCGAGATCCCGGCCCTGCTCCACGCTCGGAGGCCGACGGGCAAGAGCGCCCTGCGCCGCTGGTTGCGCAGGTACCACGCCGCGCACGTCAACGAGGCGGCGATGCTGCGGGTCTGGATCGATGCCGCGCTGGCCGATCCCGCGATCCGGGTCGAGTCCGCGCCCGTTGCTCGACTGGGGCCGCCGGCGGATGTCGCGGTACCTGGGCCAGCGGGGCTTCGGCGACGTCGACATCGAGGCGGTCGTGATGGTGGCGCTGCTCGGTGTGTTCGGCGCCCGCCGACGATCGGCGGCCGAGGTCGACGCCGCCGCGCTCGATCATCGAGCGCGGCCTGCTCGGCCTCGAGCCTTCCGCGGAGGAGCACGACGGTGAGCAGCTCCGAGTTCGACGCGATCGACTTCTTCCGCACCAAGGCCCTCTATCAAGATCCGTACCCGTACTACGAGTACCTCCGTGACCAGGGTCCGGTGTGGCGCGAGCCGCACCACGGCGTGTTCATGGTCACCGGCTACGCACGAGGCGATGGCGGTGTACCGGGACACGCGCGACGTTCTCGTCGTGCAACACGGTCAGCGGTCCGTTCGCCGAGTTCCCGGTGCCGCTCGTCGGCGACGACATCACGCGCGCTGATCGAGGAGTACCGCGACGAGCTGCCGTTCAGCGACCAGCTGCCCACGTTCGACCCGCCGCGGCACACCGCGCACCGTGGGCTCCTGATGCGGCTCATCACGCCGAAGCGACTGAAGGAGAACGAGGAGTTCATGTGGCGGCTCGCCGATCGGCAGATCGACGAGTTCCTCGACCGCGGCGAGTGCGAGTTCATCCACGACTACGCGAACCCGTTCACCCTGCTCGTCATCGCCGACCTGCTCGGCGTCCCCGAAGCGGACCACGCGGCGTTCCGCGAGGAGCTGCAGGGCGACGGCGCGCCCGACCCGGAAGCGGGGCAAGGCCGGCGAGGGGATGGCGCACAAGCCGCTCGGAGTTCCTCTACGAGCGGTTCACCGCGTACATCGAGGAGTGCCGGCGCGCAGCCGCGCGACGACGTGATGACCGAGCTCGCGACCGCGACCTTCCCCGACGGCTCGATGCCCGAGGTCAACGACGTGATGCTGATCGCCGGCAACCTGTTCGCGGCCGGGCAGGAGACCACCGCCCGCCTCCTCGGTCAGGCGCTGCGGTTCCTCGCCGAGCGTCCCGGAGCTGCAGGAGCTGGTCCGCGACGACCGCGACCTGATCGCGCCCCTCATGGAGGAGGCGCTGCGGCTCGAGAGCCCGATCCAGGGCGAGTTCCGGCTGTCACGCGTGCCGACGACCGTCGGCGGCGTCGACCTGCCCGCCGGGCACCACCGTGATGCTGCTCAACGCGCGCCGCGAACCGCGACCCGCGCGAGTTCGACCACCCGGACGAGCTCCGGCTCGACCGCGTGAACGGTCGCCAGCACCTCGGGTTCGGGTTCGGCATCCACACCTGCGCCGGCGCGCCGCTCGCCCGGGCCGAGGCCCGCGTGACCTTCGAGCGCGTCCTCGACCGCATGGGCGACATCAGGATCTCGGACGCCGGCGCACGGCCCGGCCGGCGCCCGCCACTACGAGTACACGCCCATCTACATGCTGCGCGGCCTGGAGCAGCTCCAGGTCGAGTTCACGCCGCTGACGCGCGACCGGCCGGTCGGCGGACGTGACCGCGTTGCTCCACGAGCGACGCGGCCGCGAGCGCGGCTCGGCGGTGCCGGCGCCCGATCAGCAGCTCCGGGACGAGCTGCGCGCGTGGTTGGTCGAGCATCCGCCACCCGCGGTCGCCGTCGCGACGACCCCCGAGGAAGCGCGAGCGTGCTGCGCGAGTGGCAGCGGACGCTGCACGCCGCCGGCTGGGTCGGCATCCACTGGCCGGTCGAGTACGGCGGGCGCGGCGCGTCGCTGGCGCAGGTCGCGGTCTACAACGAGGAGCTCGCCCGCGCGGACGCGCCACCGCTCCTCGGTCGCGCCGGCATCAGCCTCGTGGGACCGACGCTGATGGCGCACGGGACCGAGGAGCAGCGCCGGCGGTGGATGCCGCGGATCCTCTCCGGCGACGACGTCTGGTGCCAGCTGTTCAGCGAGCCCGACGCCGGGAGCGATCTCGCCGCGCTCTCGACGCGGGCGGAGCAGCACGGCGACGTGCTACCGCGTGTCCGGCCAGAAGGTGTGGTCGTCGTACGCGCGCTTCGCCGACTGGGGCATCGCGCTCGTCCGGACGGATCCGAGCGCGCCGAACCACAAGGGCATCTCGATGCTGGCGGTCCCGATGACGGCGAAGGGCGTGGAGATCCGGCCGCTGCGCCAGATCACCGGGGAGAGCGAGTTCAACGAGGTCTTCCTCGACGACGTCGAGGTCCCGGTCGGCAACGTCATCGGTCCGGAGAACGAGGGCTGGCGCGTCGCGAACACGACGCTGGCCAACGAGCGGGGCGCGTCGTTCGTCTGGAAGGAGCAGGTGCTCCACCAGGTGGCGATCGAGCGGCTGATGCGCGCCTGTGCGCGGCGCGGTCGGCTCGCACGACCCGCGCACCCGCCAGCGGCTCGCGGCGGCGTGGATCGACGTCGAGATCTTCCGCCTCCACAACCAGCGCACGCTCGCGCGGCTCGAGCGCGGCGAGGAGATCGGTGCGGAGTCGAGCCTGGTCAAGCTGTTCTGGGCGGGGATGAGCCAGCGGCTCTACGAGACCGCGCTCGCGGTGCTCGGGCAGCGACGCGCTGCTCCTTCCCGCCGACGAGCCACGCGGTCGACGACGGCGCCTGGGCGCTCGGGTTCCTGGCGTCGCGGGCGACGTCGATCATGGGCGGGACGAGCGAGATCCAGCGCAACATCATCGGCGAGCGGCTGCTCGGCCTGCCCCGGGAGCCGAACGCGACGATGACGACCGATGCGGACGCACGCGACATCGTCGATCCCGACGCGCTACGCGCGCGACGGCTACCCGCACGAGCTCTGGACCCGGCTGCGGGCGGAGGAGCCGGTGGCGTACTTCGCACCGCCGGGATTCGAGCCGTTCTGGGCGATCACGAAGCACGCCGACATCCTCGAGATCTCGAAGCAGCCGCTCCGGTTCTCGAGCGCGCAGGGGATCACGCTGCGGCGCGCCGGTGCGCCCGGTCTACTCGTCGGACATGGTGGTCATGCTCGATCCGCCCGAGCACGGTCCGGTGCGCAAGGTCGCGAACGGTCGCTTCACCCCCAGGGCGGTGCGGGCACGCCGCGACGACATCGATCGGATCGCGCTCGAGATCCTCGACGAGGCCGCGCCCGGCAGGCGCCGAGGGCGACCTCGACTTCGTCGAGCGCATCGCCGCGCCGTTCCCGCTGGCGGTGATCGCGTGGATCCTCGGCGTGCCGAGCGAGGACTGGCCGCTGCTGTTCCGGTGGACCAACGAGGTGATCGGCAAGGACGATCCCGGAGTACCGGCGCGAGGGCGAGACGGCCGGCCAGACCATCAAGCGGGCGCGCGGCGAGGTGCACGTCTACTTCCAGCGCCTGATCGACCAGCGCCGCGAGGATCCCCGGGACGACCTGGTGAGCGAGCTGATCCGCGGCGAGATCAACGGATCGCCGTTGACCGACGGGCAGCTCGTCGTCGTACTGCGAGCTCCTGGTGGAGGCCGGCAACGAGACGACGCGCAACGCGATCACGGGCGGCCTGCTGGCCTTCTCCGAGCATCGCGACGAGTGGGACAAGCTGCGCGGAGCGTCCGGAGCTGATGACCGACGCGGTCGAGGAGATCCTGCGCTGGTCCAGCCCGATCAGCCACTTCACCCGCACCGCGACCGAGGACTGCGAGGTCCGCGGGACGAAGATCGCGGCGGGAGAGCAGCTGGCGCTTGTACTTCGCGTCGGCGAACCGCGACGAGGAGGTCTTCGAGGATCCGTTCGTGTTCCGCGTCGATCGGCGCCCGAACCCGCACCTCGCGTTCGGCTTCGGCGAGCACTTCTGCATGGGCGCGCTCGTCGCGCGCGTCGAGCTCGAGACGATCTTCCGCCACCTGCTGACGCGCTTGGAATGGTTCGAGGTCGCGGGAGCGGTGGAGCGCCTGAGCTCGATCGTCAACGGCAGCATCAAGCACCTCCCGCTGCAGTTCCGACGTCGTGACGACGAGAGGGGAGCCGCGATGCTTCGATGCTGACGTGCAGCCGATCTCCGTCGACGACCACGTCGTCGAGCCGCCGCACGTCTTCGTCGACCACATCGAGCCGAAGTTCCGGGATCGGGCGCCGCGCATCGTCGAGCAGGACGGGGCCGAGGGATGGCTCTGGGAGGATCGCTTCTACCCGCTGACGTTCCAGGGCAACGCGAAGCACGCGCCGGTTCCGACCGGGCGAGGCAGGGCCGGGGCGACGACCTCTACGCCCGGCGGTACGAGGACATGATCCCGGCCGCGTTCGACGTGCACGAGCGGGTGCGGGCGATGGACGAGGACGGGGTGTGGGCCGAGCTCCTGTTCCCGACGTTCCCCCGGTTCGGAGGCACGCAGTTCCTGCGCGGCCGACGACAAGGACCTCGCGCTCGCGATGGTGCGGGCCTGGAACGACTGGATGCTCGACGAGTGGTGCGCGGCCTACCCCGATCGCTTCATCCCCCAGACGCTCATCCCGCTCTGGGACGTGCCCGCGGCAGTCGCGGAGATCGAGCGCTGCGCCGACAAGGGCTCGCGTGCGGTGCTCTTCGTCGAGAACCCGTACCCGCTCGGGCTCCCGTCGTTCCCGACCGGGCACTGGCGTCCGGTGTTCGAGGCGTGCAACGCGACCGGGCTGCCGCTGTCGATGCACATCGGCACCTCGTCGGGGCTCATCAGCCCGTCGCCCGAGACGAACCCGTCCGTCGGCATCGCGCTGTGCGGCATGAACTCGATGAGCGCGCTCGGCGACCTGATCTTCAGCGGCGTGTTCAACGGCCTGCCGAACTGTCGCGTCGCGCTCTCGGAAGGCGGCGCCGGGCTGGGTGCCGTACGTGCTCGAACGGCTCGACTACACGTGGGAGCGCAGCCGCTACGACGGGCTCGACGAACACCGAGCCGCCGTCCGAGGTGTTCGCGCGAGCACGTGTGGGTCTGCATGATCTCGGACGAGTACGCGATCCGGAACCGCGACCTGATCGGCGTCGACAAGATCATGTGGGAGGCCGACTTCCCGCACAACGACTCGAACTGGCCGAACAGCCGCAAGGTGCTGGCCGACGCGCTCGCCGACGTCCCGGACGACGAAGCGGCGACGCATCGCCGAGCACAACGCGCGCGCGTTCTACCGGTTCCCGCGCCCATGACCGACCCGCGGCTCACGGTCTTCCTCCCGACCTACGCGGCCGAGGATCCCGGGCAGCTTGGGACCACGTCTTCGACGTCGCTCGGGCCGCGGACCTGCGCGGGGGTCGACCGGCTCGTCGTCTCCGACCACGTCGTGTTCGGCGAGAACCTCGAGGCCTACGCCGACCCGGAACCGGGGGAGTCGAGGGCGGGCGCCAACCCACCGGTCCCGACGGTCACTGGCTCGAGCCGCTCACGGTCCTCACCGCGGTCGCGGCCCAGACGGACCGGGTCCGGCTCGGCACCTACATCCTGCTGGCGGCGCTGCGGCGGCCGGCCGTGCTCGCCAAGCAGCTCGCCACGCTCGACGTCCTCTCCCACGGTCGGGTCGACCTCGGCGTCGGCATCGGCTGGCAGCGCGAGGAGTACGAGGCGGCCGGGCTCGACTTCGGGCGCGCGGGCGCCTGCTCGACCAGTCGCTCGAGGTCTGCCGGACGCTGTGGCGCGAGCCAGCGCGCGAGCTTCTCGTCGCCCGACCTCGAGCTTCGACGGGCATCCACTCGATGCCCAAGCCGGCCCAGCCGGGCGGGGTGCCGATCTGGGTGAGCGGGCGGTGCAACGAGCGGGTGGCGCGACGCCTGGCCCGCTTCGGCAGTGGCTGGATCCCGTGGGGCGAGGACGCCGCCGACCCCGTGGCGAGCATCCCTCGGATGCGCGCGGCGGTCGACGCGGCCGGCGGTGACGGCGCGGCGCTCGCGGTGCTCGCGCCGCTGCCGCTCGGCGCGGACCGCAGGACCGGTCGCTCGACCTCGGGGCGAGCATGGACCGGCTGCCCGCGCTCGTCGAGGCCGGCGTCACCGACCTGCTCGTCCACGTCCGGGTCCCCGACTCGCTCGCCGGCGCGCAGGACGTCGTACTCGGAGCTGGTCGCGGCCTTCCGGGCAGGCGACCCGAGGATGAGCGCCACGCGTCGGTCGCGACCCGGCGGAGCGGGACCGTCGGGTCCGCTCGGCGCCGGCTCCCGGAGCCAGGCGCCGATGCCGGCTGCCGACGCCGCCGCCCTGCTGCGGCGGAACGCGTCGGATCCCGATCGTCCGTGACCGGCCGGCGCTCCGGTTCGGTGACGCGGGTGTGGACGCACGCGCGAGTACGTCGCCGAGTGCCACCGGTTCTCGAACCTGCTGCTCGCGTCGGCGTCCGAAGGGTCGGGCGCGCGCCGGTGCACGTCGGGGTGCTCCTCGACAACACGCCGGAGTACCTGTTCGCGCTCGGGCGGCGCCGCGCTCGTGCGGCGCCGCGGTCGTCGGCATCAACCACACGCGCCGCGAGGAGCACCTGCTGCGCGACCTCGCAGCACACCGACTGCGACCTGCTGATCAGCGAGCCCCGCCACCTGCCGCTGCTCGACCCGATCGCGGGCAAGCTGCCCGAGCTGCTCGTGTCGAACCGCCACGCCGACGAGTCCGATCCCGCCGGTCGCGGCTCGGCGCCGATCTCGACGACGCGCTCGGCGGCGGTCGACGGCCGCGACGCGGGGATCGAGCCCGGGCCGGACACCCTCTGGGGCCTCATCTTCACCTCGGGGACCTCCGACGCGCCGAAAGCGGTGATCTGCACGCAGCGCCGCCTCCTCGTCACCGGGAACCGCATGGGGATGATCATGGATCTCGGCGCCGACGACATCGGCTACGTGTGCATGCCGCTCTTCCACTCGAGCGCGCTGATGGTCGGCTGGGCACCGTCGCTCGTGTACGGCGCGTCGGTCGGACTCGGCGCGCCGGTTCAGCGCCTCGGGCTGGCTCGATGACGTCCGGCAGTACGGCGCGACGTACACCAACTACACGGGCAAGCCGCTCGCGTACATCCTGTCGACACCGGAGCAGCCGGACGACGCGGACAACACCCTGCGGGTCGCGTTCGGCAACGAGGGATCGCCCGACGTCGTGGACCGGTTCGCGCGGCGCTTCGACCTCGAGGTCATCGACGCCTACGGCGCGACCGAAGGCGGGATCGCGGTCGAACCGCGACGTCGAGGGCCGGGCGGGCGCGCTCGGCCAGGTCGGCGACAACGTCCAGGTCGTCGACGAGTGACGGCCACGAGCTGCGCGGTGGCCCGGTTCGACGGGGAAGGTCGGCTCGAGAACGCGGACGAGTGCGTCGGTGAGATCGTCAACACCGCGGGCGCCGGACCGTTCGAGGGCTACTACAACAACGATGCGGCGAACGAGAAGACGCTGCGCTTCGGCTGGTACTGGAGCGGCGACCTCGGGTACCTCGACGCCGACCGCTACCTCTACTTCGCGGGCCGCAACGCCGACTGGCTCCGAGTCGACGGTGAGAACTTCCCGGCCCAGCCGATCGAGACGACGATCGGTCGTCATCCCGACGTGGTGATCGCGGTGGTCTACGGCGTACCGGACGACCAGGCGGGCGACCAGGTGATGGCCGGGCTGGTGCTCCGGGAGGGTGCCGTGCTCGAGCCGTCGACGTTCGCGGCGTGGCTGGACGCGCAGGACGAGATCGGTCCGAAGTGGCGGCCGCGCTACGTGCGGGTGCTGCGCGACCCGCCGACGACGGGCACGAACAAGATCGTGAAGCGGACGCTCGTCCACCAGAAGTGGCGGAGTGACCGGGTCGGCGGCGACACCGTCTACGTCCGCGGCCGGGGCGAGCGCCGAGTACCACGTGCTGGACCGGCGAAGAGGAAGACGCGTTGCGCGACTCGTTCGTGAGGTACCGAGCGCGAGCGCTTCTGGGACCTCTAGGTTCTCGGCGCATGATCCTGACCCTGGCCTACGACATGCGGGCTCCCGACTTCGGGACGCCCGCGAGCCGGCTCTACTCGGCGGCGCTCGAGCAGTGCGCGTGGGCCGACCGGGTCGGCTTCGCCGCGGTGACGTTCATGGAGCACCACGCATCGACCGACGGCTACCTGCCGTCGCCCGTCGTCATGGCCGCCGCCGCGGCGGCGCGCACCCGGAACCTGATCATCAGCATCGCCCTGATGATCCTGCCGCTGTACGAGCCCCTCCGGCTCGCGGAGGACCTCGCCGTCCTGGACCTCGTGGCCCAGGGTCGGCTCTACCTCATCTTCGGCGGCGGGTACCGGGAGGAGGAGTACGACCAGTTCGGGCTCTCGATCGAGGACCGGCCCGCGCGCGTCGAGCACGCGGTCGCGACGCTGCGCCAGGCCTGGACGGGAGAGGCGTTCGACTATGAAGGCCGAACGGTGCGGATCCTGCCGCGACCGCACACGCCGGGCGGGCCGCCGATCATCCTGGGCGGCACCTCGAAGGCCGCGGCACGGCGCGCCCGCGCGCATCGCCGACGGGTTCCTGCCGTCCGCACCGAGGTTCTTCGAGCCCTATCGCGAGGAGCTGGCCCGTTTGGGCAAGCCGGTCCCACCGCCGATGGCATCGGAGGACGTCGGTCCGCTCTTCCTGCACGTCAGCGAGGACCCCGAACGCGCGTGGGCGACGCATCGCGCCGCACGCGCGGCACGAGATGAACGACTACGGGAGCTGGTCCAAGGGCAACCCCGACCACCCGTACCAATGCGTCGAGAGCATCGAGGAGCTGCGCGCCTCGGGCCGGTACCTCGTCCTCACCCCCGAGGAGTGCATCGCGCACGCGCGCTCGGGTGGCGGTCTGCTCCTCAAACCCCTCATGGGCGGTCTCGACCCCGACTTCGCCTGGGAGAGCCTGGAGCTCATCGAGTCGAAGGTGCTCCCGGAGATCATGCCGGTGTAGCCGCCGCGGTACTGGGCCACCGCCTTCCGTGAGCTGGTTCGGATTGAAGACGGCAGGCCGTCGGCCCGGGTGAAGGTGTCGCTCAGACCGAGGCCCAGAGGTGCCACTCGCCGGGTACGCCCTTGAGCACCTGCGTGCCGCGGTCGTCGAAGCCGAGATCCGAACCGATCACGAGATCCTTCACGGTGCTGGTCACGAGCACCTCGCCCGGGCCCGCCAGCGCACCCACCCGCGCGCCGATGTGCACGCCGATGCCCGCGACGTCCTCGCCGCGACGCTCGATCTCACCCGTGTGCAGGCCGGCCCGAACCTCGACGCCGAGCGGCCGTACCGCGTCTCGGACTGCGCGTGCCGCACGAACTCCTCGCCCCGGACCGTCGAACGTCGCGAGAAGCCCGTCGCCGGTGCGCTTGACCACAACGCCGCGTTGGCCCTCAACCGCGTTGGCCGCATACGTGTCATGCCGCTCGAGGAGGTCCCGCCACTTGCGGTCGCCGAGCTCCGAAGCCTGGACCGTCGAGTCGACGATGTCCGTGAACAACACCGTCTTGAGCACCCGGTCCACATCGTCGTCTCGAGGTACCGGCGCACCGGTCACGAACTCCTGGATCAGGTCGAGGACGTCGTCATCGTCACCGACCGACCCCGCGACGTGGAAGTCGCCTGGCAGCGTGCTGATCTTCGCATCGCGGATGTGTCGCGCCAGGTACTCACCAGCTGCGACCCCGACGATGGGATCGTCGATCCGGTGGATGACCAGCGTCGGTGCAGAGACCGCACCCAACGTGTGGCGGACATCCATGTTGACGTTGTGGTGCAGGATCGTCGCCGCGGCACCTGGCGAAGCGGTCTGGCGCTCGTAGCGGGCCAGATCCGGCAGCAGACTCTCGTCGAACTGACCGACGAAACTTTCAAGCGCGTGACCAGTACCCCACTTCGCTCGGATGTCTGCGATGAACGCATCCACGATTGCGGGATCCATCCCCCGCTCGTAGTCGGGCGCCCACAGCGCCCGGGCGAACGTCCCCCACAACACCAGGGACTTGACCCGTTCGGGAAACGTCGTCGCGAACAAGACGGCGAGCGGACCACCTTCCGAAAGCCCGACCAGATGGGCCGATTCGACCCCGGCGGCATCGGCCACGGCGCGCAGATCGTCCATGCGATCTTCGGCACTCCCCGTACCCATGCTTCGGTCCGAGCAACCGGTGCCCGCGCTTGTCGAACACGATGAGCCGGCCAACGCTCGCGAGCCGTTTGAGCATGTGCGCCTGGCCGGGCAGGTCCCACATGAGCTCGACATTCGAGACGAACCCCGGCACGAAGAGGATGTCGAGCGGCCCCTCGCCGATCACTTGGTACGCAATGCTCAAGTCGCCGCTCTGCGCGTACTGGGTCTCCGCAGGACCTGCCATGCGCAGGACGCTAGTCAATGACAGTGATGATGTGTGTGGGTGCCCCGGTCCGGGTCTGACCCCTTCAATGACCGGCTCTGGGCCTTGTTGGCGATTCGCGTGCTTCCGTCTGCCGGCCGTGCTGCTCAGCCGTCGCTCCCAGCCTCGTTCGGGGAAGCGGAGGCGAGGATGGTCGGGAACGTTCCGATCGGGCCGTGCGTCAACAGGTGTGTGACAGGGTTGACGCCGACTGACCAGCCAACGGTCCCGGGAACGTTTGACGAGGTGTATGAGGCTTCGCGGACTCGGGTGGTCCGCACCGCTTTTCTCATCGTTGGTTCGCAAGCGATCGCCGAGGAGCTCAGCCAAGAGGCGTTCGTCCGCCTGCTTCGACACTTCGATGATGTTGCGAATCCTGGCGGCTTCTTGCGGACGACGGTCGTCAGGCTGTGCCTCTCGTGGCGCCGTCACGCGGCCGTCGAGGCGGCCGAGCTTGAGACTCGACAGTCGCCGGGCCCCTCGGGCGATGCCGAGATCGACTCGCTCTGGGATGCGCTCTCGTCATTGAAACCGGAGCGACGAGCGGCACTCGTCCTCCGCTACTACGAGGACTTGAGCCACGCCCAGATCGCCGACCTCATGGGCTGCCGCGTTGGTACCGCTCGAACACGCGTCCACCGTGGACTCGCAGACCTTCGGAAGTAACTCACGCTATGAACCCCACCGAGACCGATCTCGAGCCGCTCCTTGTCGAAGCGCTCCGCACCAAAGCGGAGCAGGTACCCGACGTTGTCGAGCCATTTGATCCAAACATCACGATCATGGACATCCAAGAGCACCAGGGGCGTTCCCGCCATCTGGTCCTCGCCGCGGCCGTCCTCGTCGTGCTCATCGCCGCCGGCGGCCTCGTCTTCGCGCTCCGTGGGAACGATGGAGCGGTGAGTCCAAGCGAGGAGGCGCCGACGCCAGTCGCGGACTTGAGCATCGTGTCGACGCCCAACCTCACCTTCC
This sequence comes from uncultured Acidimicrobiia bacterium, assembly GCA_963848485.1. Classification (GTDB taxonomy): domain Bacteria; phylum Actinomycetota; class Acidimicrobiia; order IMCC26256; family JAENVU01; genus Chersky-806. The sequence continues at coordinate 10,763 of CAWKDX010000010.1, read as the reverse complement.
AAGCGAAGACCTACATCACGTCTCCCGGCCTCAACGAGATCGACTTCACCAGCGCTGGTGGCACCCACACGCTCAAGTTCGATGACCCCGCGCTCGCGGACTTCAGGCTCACCGCGACCGAAGAGTCACCGAGCCATGGCGAAGTCCGCCTGGAAGCCGGAAGGGACTACACGATCTACTGCGGGCTCCCCGGACACCGCGACGCCGGTGAGGTAGCCGTGATCCATGTGGGTGCTGCAAGCGCGGGCGAAGGACCCGGCCAGTCGGCTCCCCAAACGTCCGAAGACAACTCGGCGAGCACCACCACCACTGCTGACCAGCTTCCGAGCCCTTGACCCCTGGCTCCACCACGACCAACGTCACGGGGTTGTGGTGCGTGAAGGGTTCGCGGATGGCACGTTCACCGTCGGCCAGGCCACGGTGCGTTCAGCACGCCAGGTCGGCCACCTAGCGACTCCGAGAAGTGTGGCGGCCCCGGGGATGTGGAGCAATTCGTCGATGTCAGAGGTGCCACGGTGCAACAGTGTCGGCGTGCCCGAGAACCACTTCGGCGAAGACGTCGCCGGCCGCTATGACGAGACCTCTGCCGCGATGTTCGACCCCGGCATACTCGGCCGGACGGTCGATCTGCTGGCTGAGCTCGCCGGTGACGGCGCGGCGCTCGAGTTTGGCGTCGGCACCGGAAGGGTCGCGTTACCGCTCGCCGCTCGCGGTGTACCGGTGTCCGGGATCGAACTGTCGACTGCCATGGCAGACCAGCTCCGAGCCAAGGATGACGCTCACCGCGTCCAGGTGACGATCGGAGACATGGCGACGACTCGAGTCGACCGTCGCTTCCGGCTCGTGTATCTCGTCTTCAACACCATCGGAAACCTGACCACGCAGGCTCAACAGGTCGCGTGCTTCTCCAACGCAGCCGCCCACCTCGAGCCGGGTGGCTGTTTCGTGATCGAGGTTGGCGTTCCCGACCTTCGGCGCCTCCCGCCCGGTGAGGACGCCCGCGTGTTCTCCCACGCCCCGGGGTACGTGGGCTATGACCGTTACACCGATCTCGTGGCGCAGCAGGCGATGTCGCACCACTTCGTTGCCGACACGTCGGGCGTGCGCGAGCTCACGACGCCGTTCCGGTATGTGTGGCCATCTGAGCTCGACCTCATGGCGCAACTCTCCGGTCTGTCGCTGCGTGACCGATGGGCATGGTGGGACCGCTCGCCGTTCACCGACGAGAGCACGTTGCACGTATCGGTCTGGGAAAAGACCGATCGAATTCGCTCCCCATAGGGAGCGCGGCGACGACACGATGAGCCAGGCCACGGAGATCTCGGCTTTGGTCGTTGTGTTGGTCGGCGGGGTCCGGTAGAGTCGAACGTATGTTCGATCCCGAGGGGCAGGCGAACCGAGGAGACGGCCCGGAACCGTTGGATGCCGCGGCCGTGCTTGCCCATCTGCGCGACACGCCGACCTCCGAGCTCGAGGCATCGTTCCGGGAGCTGGACACGCTCGAGAACGCGACGGGTGCGTACAAGCTGCTCGTGTTGGCGGTCCTCGACGAACGCGACGTCGGCCGCGATGACGGCACCCTCGACCCGGTCGGCTGGGTCACCTGGACCGCGCGGGTCACCAAGAGCCGAGCCCGCGCGCTGGTCGAGACCGCCCGTGCGCTGCCCGACCGGCCCGCGATCGGCACCGCCGCGCTCGAAGGCCGCCTGTCGGGCGAGCAGCTCGGCGCGGTCGTCCAGGTCGCCACCCCCGAAACCGACGCCACATGGGCGGTCGGACGCTCCCGGCTGGACCGCCACGTCGCTGCTCGCCGCGGCCCGCAGCCAGCGGACCGTGACCCGCGACGAAGCGGTCGCACGCGACCAGCAGCGCAAGCTCGGCTACCGGTGGGACGAGCAGCGGGGCGGGTTGCGCTTCTGGGGGTGGATCCCCGACGCCGACGGCGCGGCGTCGTCGCCGCATTCGAACGCGGCGCCGACCAGGCCGGCGCCGACGAGCACGGCCAGTGGGAGCCCTACCCGCTGCGTTGTGCCGACGTCCTCGTCGGCGCACTCACCACCGAAACGCCCGACACCAGCGAGACCGGACGGGCCGGGCTCATGGTCCACACCCCCGAAGCCGCACTCCACCAAGACTCCGCGGATCCGGGCGCGTACCTCGACACCGGCGAGACCGGCATCCCCATCGCGAATGACACCGCCCGGCGCCTCGCCTGCGACGCGATCCGCCAGACCGTCCTCGAAGACGCCAAAGGGGTGCCACTCAAGCTCGGACGGCGCACTCGGACGGTTCCGAAGTACTTGTTCCGCCTGCTCAAGCACCGCGACCGGCACTGCCGAGCCCCCGGCTGCCGCCGCACCATCGGCCTGCACGCCCACCATCTCGTGCACTGGGCCGACGGCGGCACCACCGATCTCGAGAACCTCGTCCTGTTCTGCAGCCGACACCACCACCTGGTCCACGAAGAACACTGGCAAATCTGCGGTCGTCCCAGCCAACCCGAAACCCTCCGGTTCCGACCACCGGAACCACGACCCGTCACGCCCTACCAACCACCACCCCTCGACCCCCGAGTACGCGAACGATTCCTCGTCGCAACCAGCTGACGCGTCTGCGGCGCATCGCCGACATGCCGCGGGATGCCGGCGGTGCAACTTCTGTTTCGACCAGGTCACGGTGGGGTACCCAGGTTCTGGATCGTGGGCTGGGGCCTCGATCGCTCGGTGTTTCGAACTACGATGATCGTCGCGTCCCCGGCAGGTCGACGTGCCCATGAGCGACGTGCACGGGTACTCGAGCGACCGTCACGACGGGGACGTCGATGTAGCTCCAGTCGGGGCGCTTGAGCTCCTGGCGCGGTCGATCGCCACGCCGTCGACGATGTCGAGCTGTTTGCGGCGCCTGCATTAGGTGCTCCGGCCCGGCGACGAAGTCCTCGGGGAACCGGCGCAACAGGCTCGAGATCACTCGGCGTTCCTGCGTATCGAGGAAGCAACGGCTCGCGTCGCTGTTCGTCTGGAGCTGGTGCCGCTCAGCTCGCCGTCGTAGTCCTCGCCGGCGCCGCTGATGATGTTCTCGAGGTGCCGGTGACCTCGCCGGTGCCGACCGTTGCCGGCTCGGGCACTGGCCGCAGGAGCTCGACGTTCAAGAATCGGCTCACCATCCGGGCCACCGCCGCCATGTCCCGGTATCGTCGTAGACGGTGAACCCGCAGGTGCTCGACCGCGAGCCCGTCCGCGAGCATCGCCTCGTAGGCTCAGGGGCGTCTCGATGTCGTTCGCGGTCAGCACCAGGTCTGGTGACACCGGACAGCGACGGCCTTGATCGTTCGCCCCGGCGTGTGCCGCGCACTGAATCTCGTCGTGTGGTACCAGCCGGTGGTGGACGTCCGGAGTGGGAACATCGTCGGGGCGGAGGCCCTCGTGCGATGGAACCACCCGACGGCAGGCTTGATCGCGCCGGGCACGTTCCATCGATAGCGCTGGAGCCGACGGCGGTCATCAGCCCGCTCGGTGCCTACGTCGCTCGAGACCGCGTGCCGATAGCTCCGACGATCGCGTACGACGGTCCTCGCTGACGTCGCGTCGTTCAAGCTCGCGGTGAACATCTCCGCGGTGCAGCTGTCGACGCCAGGACCTCGTCGACCAGCTCGAGCGACTGCTGACCGAGACCGGCATCGCCGGCGGAATGGTTGTATCTGGAGATCACCGAGACCGCCGCGATCGCCGACATCGACCACATCGTGGCGGAAGGTCGAGCGAGATCCAGTCGACTCGGGGTGCGCATCGCGATCGACGACTTCGGGACCGGCCACAACTCGCCTGAAGCACCTTCATCGACTCCCGGTCGGACGTGGTGAAGATCGATCAGAGCTTTGCTCGCGGCGCTCGGGCCTGGAGACAACAGTCGGGGCATGGTCGCCGCGGTGCTCGCACTCGCCCGGACGCTCGGGATGCGAGGAGCGGTGGCGGAAGGCGTCGAGACCCCGGTCCAGGCCGCGCTGGCTTCGGGAAGCTCGGCGGCGATCTCGCCCAGGGGTACCTCTACGGACGTGCGCAACCCGCTGTCGGCGCTGACGCCGCGGCTCGCTGCGGCCAACCTGCGAATCCCTCGAGCCCGCCCGCTTCGGTCCCCGCGCTGAGCCCGGGTTCGTGTCGGCTTCCGCCATCCGTTACGGTCCCCACACCAGAGCTCGTTCAGCTTGGGGGGCCAGCATGGACGTCAGCCTTCGCCGGAGCGGTCGTCGTCGTCGCCACCGCATCGGCATCGTCGTCGCCGCGTTCGTCGCGTCGCCGGCGGGTGCACACAGCACGGCACCGCCGACCGGTGGTGACCGGGCGCGATACATCCTGCCGCCGGGCAACTACGGCGGTCTGCCCACGACGGCCCAGTCGCGCGACCAGCTCCCGCTCTACGACGGGTTGACGCCACTGCGCGGCAACGTCACGGACGCCGACATCGACTCGCACTTCATCCCCGAGGACTTCAAGCCCGTCGGTGCGACGCACGAGGAACCGACCGGCCGCCCGGGCACGAAGATCGTCTACGACTCGTACGGCGTGCCCCACGTCTCCGGCAAGACGCGCGCCGACCTGGCCTTCGGTGCGGGCTGGGTGACCGCGCGCGATCGCGGACTGTTGCTCCAGCTGGGCCGCGGGCCCGGCGCGTGCCGCCGTCGCCGACGTCCCGGGCATCAACGCGTTCGGGCTCGTCACGAGCGGTCAGACGTTCGTGCCGAGCGCGCAGACCGAGCAGCTCCTCACCGACCAGGCGAACCTCATCGTCAAGACCTACGGCGACAAGGGTCGCGAGATGATCGCCGACATGCAGGCGGAAGCCGACGGCATCACCGCGTACTTCAAGGCGCACAACATCAACCAGCCGCCGGCCACGGTCAACGACGTCATCGCGGTGACCGCGTTCATCGGCTCGATCTTCGGGGCCGGCGGCGGCGCCGAGGCGTCGAACGCGGAGTTCCTCTCGAAGCTGCAGGACGAGCTCGGCCCGGACACCGGGCGCAAGGCGTGGGAGGACGCGATGCTGTTCGGCGACCCCGAGGCGCCGACCACCATCACGCAGCCGTTCAACTACGGGATCTTCACCGGCGGACCGGTCACGGGCTCCGGGCGATCGACGCCGGCTCGATCGTCTCCCTCGACCCGACCCGGAGCACGCCGCGCCGGCATCGCGGCCGCCGACGCTCGCCGACGGCGTGCTCGTCGCCGCGTCGGCCGACGCCGGCGACCAGCCCACGTACCCGGCCGCGGGACCGGTGCCGGCCAAGCAGGCGTCGAACTTCCTCATCGTCGACCCGACCCGCTCGGCGAGCGCCAAGACCCTCGCGGTCATGGGTCCGCAGCTCGGCTACTACTACCCGGAGATCGTCGAGCAGATCCATCTGACCGGCCCGGGCATCGAGGCGCAGGGCGTCGCGGTTCCGGGCGCGGCGATGTACATCCTCATCGGCCGGACCCCCGACTACGCGTGGAGCCTGACGTCCGCGAACCAGGACGTGCGCGACGTGTTCGTCGAGCAGCTCTGCAACCCTGACGGCTCGGCGCCGACGCGCACGTCGGACCACTACATGTTCCAGGGAGTGTGCCGCCCGTTCGAGACGTTCGACGCGGGCACGCTCAACGGCACGCCGATCGTCTACCCCCGCTCGGTGCACGGACCGGTGATCGGCACCGCGACCTCCAACGGCCACCCGGTCGCGCTGACCCGTCAGCGCTCGACGTTCGGCCGCGACGGTCTTGAACCTCGCGGCGCTGAAGGACATGACCGAGGACAAGGCCACGACGCCGGAGCGCTTCTGCCAGGCGGCCAACGAGTTCGGCTTCACCTTCAACTGGGGCTACGCCTCACGCACCAAGACCGCGTACTTCTCGTCGGGCCTGCTGCCGGTGCGGGCGCCGGGCCTCGATCGCCGGTTGCCGACCGACGGCAGCGGCGCGTACGAGTGGCGCGGCTTCCTCGACGAGTGGCAGCACCCGCACCGCGAAGCGGGACCGAACGGCCTGCTGTTGAACTGGAACAACCAGTCGGCCCCGGGTTTCATGCACGGCGACGACGCACCGTTCGGCTCGGTCCATCGCGTCGAGCTGTTCGACCAGTTCCCGGCGCGGGTCACGTTGGCGAACGACGTCAGCGTGATGAACCGAGCCGCGACGGAGGACGTCCGCTCGCCGGTCTGGCCGGTCGTGAGCCAGGTGCTCCACACCGGTCCGGCACCGAACCAGCTGGACGCGCAGGTCGTGAGCCTCCTCGACGACTGGGTGCGCCGTGACGCACCGGTACTCGACGCGGACAACAACGGCCAGGACGACGACGCCGGGCCTGCGGTCATGAACGCGCTGTGGACCCCGATCGCGACCGCGGTCATGCGTCCGGTGTTCGGCGATCTCACCGATGCTCTCGACGGCATCCGCGGCCTGGCCAGCCTCTCGGGCGAGTCCTACGTCGACAAGGACCTGCGGACGCTGCTGCACGATCGGGTCAACGGTCGGTTCCACCTGAGCTACTGCGGCAACGGCTCGCTCCCCGCGTGCCGGGCGTCGCTCTGGGCTGCCGTCGATCAGGTCGCGACGAGCCTCGCCGCGGCCCAAGGCCCGGATCCTGCGGTGTGGCGGACCGCGGCGACGCGGACCACCTTCGTTCCCGGTCTGATCCCGGACACCATGCGCGCGGTCAACCGCCCGACCTTCCAGCAGGTGCTCGAGCTCGCGCCGCCGGTCGGCGACCCATCCGCCGTACCCGAACCCGCACCCGGTCCCGGGACCGCCCGAGCACCGCCCGCCGGGCGTCCGCCACCACGGCCACGGTCCTTGGGGCGGTGGCTGCTACCGCCGCTCCTGACTAGGGAGTCGGGGGGAAGTCGGCGCAGCGGCTGACGTCGGCCCACTCTTCGGCTTCCGTCGGCGCGCCGCTTCGACGCCGCGGCGGCGGCCTCGACTGCGCCCGCGCCGAGCAGGAGCCGGAGCGGGGGATCGTCGAGCGCGACGACGTCCGTGATGATCTTCGCGGCGCGGGCGGGTCACCCGGTTCGCGGTGGCGCCCAGGGCTGCACGAGCGGCGGTTCGTCGCGCCGACCGTCTCCTCGTAGTCCGCTCCGACCGGTGGCCGCTCCATCGACCAGACCGGCGTGCGGAACGCACCCGGCTCCACGATGGTGACCTTGACCCCGAATGGCTTCACCTCGCTGCTGAGCACTTCGGAGAAGCCTTCGACCGCGAACTTCGCGGTCTGGTACGCGCCCATGCCCGGGGTGCCGCCGACCCGTCCGCCGATCGACGAGAACTGGACGAAGTGGCCGGCGCGCTGGTTGCGGAGCACTCGGGAGCGCGGCCCTCGTCACGTTGACCACCCCGAACAGGTTCGTCTCGATCTGGGCCCGGAAGTCCTGGTCGGTCGTCTCCTCGATCGGCGAGCTCTTCACGGACCCCGCGTTGTTCACCACGACGTCGAGCCGCCCGAACTGGTCGACCGCGGTCTGCACTGCGGCACGCGCCGCGTCGGCGTCCGTGACGTCGAGCTCGACGGCCTCGCACGCGATCGCCGAACGTCTCGACGAGATCGTCGAGCACCTCCGGGCGGCGGGCGGTCGCGACCACATTGTCGCCGGACTCGAGCGCGGCGCGAGCCAGCTCGCGCCCGAAACCGGTCGACGCTACCGGTGATGAGCCAGGTCCGCGGCGTGGACGGCGTCACGAGAGGTCGGCCAGGCGCTCACCGACGGGGCCGAGGCGCTTCGTGAACTCGATCGGGTCACCGTGCGGGACGAAGATCGCCGTGTCGATCCCGAGGTCGGCGTAGATCGCGCATGTTCTCGACGAACGCGTCGGTGTCGGTGAACGCATCGGCCCGGGTCAGCATCGTCTTCTGGATGGTGTCGTAGTCGCGCGCCTCGTCCGCGCAGTGCCGCGCGGAGCACGTTCAGCTTGTGCTCGACCTCCGCGGGCGGCAGCTCGAAGAGGTTGCACACGTCGGCGTAACGGGCGACGAGGCGGAGCGTCTTGCGCTCACCGCTTCCACCGATCATCACGGGCGGGCGGGGCCGGCTGATCGGGGGCGGCTGGCAGATCGTCTCGGCCAGCTCGTAGTGCTTCCCGGTGAACGGTCCTTCGTCGTCACTCCACATCTGAAGGCAGATCTGCAGCGTCTCCTCGAGCCGTTCGAACCGCTCCGACACCGGCGGGAAGGGGACGCCGAGGCCCGCATGCTCGCGGTCGTACCAGGCCGCGCCGATGCCGGCCATCGCGTGAGCGGCGTCGGAGGCTTCCTTTCTGGCCGGCCGGGCAGTGGATCGTGCACGAACAGCACGTCGGCGTCGCTGCCGTAACCGCACTCGTGCCCGCCGAACCGGCCCATGGCGATCACCGCGAACCTGGTCGGCGGCGGCGGCCAGCTCGGCGGAGACCTTCCGCAGCGCCACCGCCAGCGCCGCCTGCAGCGAAGCCCGGGTGATATCAGTGAGCGCCTCGCCGGTCGCCGCCAGGCGAGTGGACCCTCCCTCCGGGGGGGCCGGGGGGGATGGGGGGGCGGGTACCCCTCCCAAGGGGGGTCCGGGGGATGGGTCCCCCCGGGAGGAGCAGGGGGGGTCTGGGAGATCGCTCCCCCCGGGCGAAGAGCAGAGTATCCGCGGCCGAGGTGCGGAGGAGCTCGCGGCGGCGGACCGAACGGACGGCGGTCACCGCGGCCTCGGCGTCGTCCTCGTACCGTTGGATGGCCGCCATCATCTCGGCGCGCAGCCCGGTCAGGCTCCGCGGGTTCAGCTCGGCGTCGTTGCCGAAGATCGCGACCGCTTCGGGCGCACGCAGCAGCAGGCCGGTCGCGTACCGGCTGGACGCCAGCACGTGGGCCATCCGATCGGCCGCCTTGGTCTCGTCCCTGAGCAGCCGCAAGTACCACGGTGAGGACCCGAGCGCCTCACTGACCTGGCGGAACGCCAGCAGGCCCGCGTCGGGTTCGGCGGCGTCGGCGAACCAGCCGAGCAGCACCGGCAGCAGCGTGCGCTGGATGGCCGCGCGGCGGGACACGCCGGACGTCAGCGCGTCGATGTGCCGCAGCGCCCCGGCCGGATCGACGTAGCCGAGCGCCTCGAGCCGGGCCCGGGCCTCGGCCGGCGTCAGCCGGGCCGCCTCGGACGGCAGCCGGGCCACCGCGTCCAGCAGCGGCCGGTAGAACAGCTTCTCGTGCAGCCGCCTGACCTGCCGGGCGTGGCGGCGCCACTCCTCGTCGAAGTCGGCCGCCGGGTCGGAGCGGATCCCGGTCACCGAAGGCGGGAACCATGGCTCGTTAGGCCCGTCATTGAATCGCATCGCCCGCCCCAGCCGGCGAAGTACGGCGGGATCCTCGGGCAGGGTGTGCGTGCGGCTGAGCCGGTTCAGCTGGAGCAGGTGCTCGGTGCGGCGCAGGAACCGGTAGGCGGCGCCGAGCTCGTCGGCGTCGGCCCGGCCGACGTAGCCGCCGGCGGCCAGCGCGGCCAGCGCGGGCAGCGTGGCGGGCGAGCGCAGCGCCTCGTCCGTACGGCCGTGCACCAGCTGCAGCAGCTGGACGGCGAACTCGATGTCACGCAGCCCGCCCGGGCCCAGCTTGAGCTCGCGCCCGGCCTGCCTGGCCGGCAGCGACTGCTCCACCCGGCGCCGCATGGCCTGCACATCCTCGACGAAGTGCTCGCGGCGGGCCGCCTGCCAGACCAGCGGGCCGAGGGTGTCCGCGTAGGCCTGGCCGAGCGCCATGTCGCCAGCCACCGGCCTGGCCTTGAGCAGCGCCTGGAACTCCCAGGTCTTGGCCCAGCGTTCATAGTAGGCCAGATGACTGGCCAGCGTGCGGACCAGCGGCCCGGCCCGGCCCTCGGGCCGCAGGTTCGGGTCGACCGGGAAGATGCTGCCTTCCGGGGTGGACCGTGCGCACACCCCGATCATCCCGGCGGCGAGGCGGCTGGCGGTGGCCAGCGCGGCGGTCTCGTCTTCGTCCTTGACCGGTTCGGCTACGAAGATCACGTCGACGTCGCTGGCGTAGTTGAGCTCGCGGCCGCCGCACTTGCCCATGGCCACGACGGCCAGGCGGGCGGGGGTGGCGCCGGAGGGAAGTTCGGCCCGCGCCACGGCGAGTGCCGCCTCCAGCACCGCGGCCGCGATGTCGGCCAGTTCCTCGCCCACCTCGTCCACGGTCACGGCGCTGGTCAGATCCCGCGCGGTCAGGTGCAGCAGGCGGCGCCGGTACGCCGCGGCCAGCGCCGCCGTGGGCTCCTGGCCGGCGGCGACCGGCTCGTCCAGGCCGCCGGGGCCCGGTTCGCCGGGGCCCGGTCGCCAGGGCCCGGGTCGCCGGGGCCCGCTCCGACGGCGTGCAGCAGGCCGGCCCGCAGTTCGGCCTCATCGGGGCGGGTGATGGCGCCGCGCAGCAGTTCGGCGTCCTCCGGGTGCCTGGCCAGGTGGTCGGCCAGGCCCGTGCTGACGCCGAGCACCGCGGTGAGCCGGTCGCGGAAGTCCTCCTCGGCGCGGAGCGCGGCGCGCAGGGCGTCCCGGCTCAGGGCGTCCCGGCCGGCGGCGGCACCGAACAGCCGGGCCAGGCCGACCACGGCCAGGTCGGGATCTGCCGCGGCGGCGATCGCGGTGACCAGCGGGTCGGTCCTCAGCTCGGCCGCCCTCACGCCGAGATCGGTGAGCAGCAGGCGTTCGGCCCGCGCCGGATCCGCGAATCCCATCCGCGCCAGCCACCCTGCCGACGTGGTCCGCGAGCCACTCACCTAGTAAAACTAACGG